>CAWHUD010000001.1:0-850169 GCA_963832505.1 uncultured Pseudomonadota bacterium
TCCAGCAAGACTTCCACGTCGGGATGCAGCCACAAGAAGGTGGCGGGCAGGTCCGTGGTGATCGTGGCTTCGAGAAATCTCGCGATGGCCCGCTCTTTCCCCTGTCCGGTCACGAGCAGCACGATCTTCCGGGACGCAAGTATGTCGCCCATGCCAAGCGTTAATCCAAATGCAGGCTTGGTATCCCTGCCACTCATCATCCCGTGCCCAAGCGTTTCCGCGGACAGCTTCGCGACGTGGCAATTGGGCTGCAGGCTGGGTGCCGGCTCGTTCAGAGCCACGTGGCCGTTACGCCCAAGGCCAAGAATGCACACATCGATCGGGCCCTGGCGCTCGAGCTCCGCGCTGATCCTGGCGCATTCCCGCACCGGATCCTTCGTCTCCGAATCGAAGGAGAGGTAGCGCTCCGCAGCGATCGCCAGGGGCCCGACGAGCCGGCTCTGGAGATAATGTTCGCAGCTCGCAGGATCGCCCGGCGGCACTCCCAGCCACTCGTCCAGCTTGACGACCCTGAGGCTCCGCAGGAGGTCCGGGTTCTTCCCGCGTTCTCGAATCAGCGCTTCATACAGGCCGGCAGGTGAGTTGCCGGTCGGAGCACACAGCAAGAAGTCACTTTTCGCTGTCGCCGCGGCAATGACGCGCGCGGCGGCTTGCCGGCTCATCTCCGCATAGTCGGGGTAGTGATGGACTGTGGCCATGGCGTGTTCGTGGGCTCCGCAGCGCCTATCTATTCAGCCACAGATCGCAGGGCTTGTCCGCTCTCGTCGGCGACGGCAGCAGGATCTTGCGGCCTGCGCCCGCGGACTCGTAGGCAGCGAACAGGATCTCGAGGACCGCTTTGCCGTCGGCTCCCGTCACCAACGGTTGGCGGTCGTGCAGCACGCAATCGACGAAATGCTGGAACTCCTGCGGAAAGCCATAGTTCCAGATCTCCTCGTACATCACGTAGCTCCACCCGACCGTGTTTCCGGCTTTCTCCACGGCGTAGCCCACGCCCTTCGCGCTGTAGGTCGGAATTGAATTCCCGTGCAGCACGTCGGCGTAGGCCACTCCTTCCGAGCCGTGGATTTCGGCGCGATCGTCCATGCCACCGAGCTTGGTCCAGCTTTCCTCGGCCAGGGCGACGACGCCATTGTCGAACTCGAGGATGATGATCGCGTTGTCCTCGCCGCGCGTCTTGGCGACGTGCACGCTGGTGTTCATCTGCGCGTACACGCTCTTCACGGGGTTGTTGGCATTCAGCCAGCGGAAGAACTGGATGGCGTGGCAGCCCATGTCCATGGTGACGCCGCCGCCGGAGCGGTCGACGTCCCAGAAATGCGCGGCATGCGGGCCGTCGTGCTTCTCGGATTGTTTGAACAGCACGGGGCGGCCAAGCACGCCGTCATCGAGCAGCTGCTTCAGCCGGACGTACTTGGGCGTGAAGCACAGCTCTTCCGCGTACATCAGCTTGACGCCGGCCTGATCGCACGCCGCGATCATGCGATCCGCGTCCGCCAGGTTCAGGCACAGCGGTTTCTCGACGACCACGTGCTTGCCAGCCTTCGCGGCCTTTACCGTGATCTCGCAGTGAGTGAAGTTGGGTGCGCCGACCACGACCATGTCGATCTCGTCCATGGCGAGCATCGCGTCCAGGTCCTCGAAGTGATGCGCGATGCCATGCTTCGACGCGAAATCTCGCGCGTGCCCGGTCGTCGGCGACATCACGGCGAGCACCTTGGCCTGCGGCACGGATCGCAACGCCTCTGCATGGATCGTCGTGATGAACTGCGAACCAACCAGCCCGATTCCAACGGTGTCGCGTCTTGCCATGTCAGTAAAGCTCCTGTCCCTCGCCGGCGCCTGTAGTGTCCGCGATTTTCTCCTCATCGAGCGCTGCGCCGTGTGAGCGGTACCGCTCCCGGAGGCCCTGCAGGCAATCGGCCCACTGTTCTGTGCGTTGCGCGCCACATCGATGCGCGGCGGTGATCGGCTCCACTATGTAGAGGCGTTTGGTAATTGACACACCCATTCGGCCCTCGTAGGTTTCACACGACAAGTGATTCGAGGGCTGCGAATCACCGCCGATCTGACGTTGGGGGGCTAACGATGAAGATCCGTACAGGTCATGCATTCCGCCGTGGCACATCGAACAGCGGTAGCGTAGCCGTGAATTCCGTAGCCGCCGCAGTTGCCGCGGTGCTCGCTGGCAGCAGCGGTGTCGCTCGCGCGCAAGATGCGAAAGCCAACGATGAAGTCGTCGAAGAAGTCGTCGTCACTGGCATCCGGCACTCGATCGAGACGTCGATTGCCACCAAGAGAGAATCGACTTCCATCGTCGAGGCCGTCAGCGCCGAAGACATCGGCAGGCTGCCCGACACCAGCATCGCGGACTCCATCGCGCGGTTGCCGGGTGTGACGGCACAGCGCATCGAAGGCCGCCCGGCCGCGATCTCAATCCGCGGTCTGGGTGAAGACTACGCCGGCGCGTTGCTCAACGGGCGCCAGGTGGTGAGCTCCAGCGAAGGGCGCTCCGCCGAATACGATCAGTTCCCATCGGAGTTGGTGAGCCAGGTGCTGGTGTACAAGACCGTGGACGCCGGGGTGGTCGGCCAGGGCTTGTCGGGCACCATCGACATCCGGCCGTTGATGCCGCTCAGCCTCGAATCGCCGGCAAATAGCTCTTTCTGCCCGCGCCGAGAAAAATACCAACGGTGGTCTGTCGTCCACGGGCAAGGGCGAGTACGGCAACCGATTCAGTGCCTCGTACGTGGATCAGTTTGCCGACGACACGTTCGGTGTGGCGATCGGCTTCGCACACCTCGATTCGCCGGGCCAGGCCAAAAAATTCGGCTCCTGGGGTTACGGCGATTACGTTGGCCAGTGGGGCGCGGGCGCTACCGGCGTACCGGCCGTGGATGGCAGCGGAGACTGCGTGGCGGGTGCAGGGGCAACCTTGCGCGCTGTTCCCGCAGGGCTTCGAGTCCAGCGTCACCTCCAGCAAACAGGTGCGAGACGGCGCGATGGCAGTCTTGCAGTTCAAGCCGAGCGACAGGTTCTCCAGCGCTGTCGATCTCTACTACTCGAAGTTCGAGCAGGACCGCACAGGGCACCACTGGACAGGCGACATCGGCCTGTGGAACGGCGGGCCGAACCAGCCCCCGCCGGCGAACTTCACCAATGTCGAGACCGGCGAGGTCGACGGCAATACC
The DNA here is from genome assembly GCA_963832505.1 of uncultured Pseudomonadota bacterium. Taxonomy (GTDB): domain Bacteria; phylum Pseudomonadota; class Gammaproteobacteria; order Steroidobacterales; family Steroidobacteraceae; genus CADEED01. The sequence goes on from CAWHUD010000001.1 coordinate 3,192, forward strand.
ATCATCGACAGTGCCACGATCGACGGTTCTCACAGCCTGGTTTACGACAAGAACTGGGACCGTACCGACGAGATCCGCTCGATCGGCTGGCGAAACGAGCTGAACTTCACCGACCAGTGGAAAGGTACGTTGGACCTCGGCTATTCGCGCGCCGACCGTGACGAGACCTACATCCAGTCCGTCGCGCGGGCGAATGCATTCAGCTCGTTCGCTTTCACCACCAGCGATAGCCAGTTGGCCTGGTCCACCCCGCAGGACCTGACCGACCCGGCCGTCGTGCAGCTGACGAATGATCCGAATTGGGCCGAGATGCGCACCCCGAAGTTCAAGGACGAAATCAAGTCGGCGCAGCTCGCGGTCAATCGCAGCCTGGAGTGGGGCTGGTTCAGCGGTCTCGATGTGGGCTACGCCTACAACCAGCGCGACAAGGACGTATCGTCCGACGCCTTCTACCTTGAGCTGACCGGGCCGTCAGTGGATCCCGTAACGGGACTCCCCCTGCAAGTGATCCCGACGGACGCGTTGCGGGATCCAGTGATGATCAACATCGGCGGCATCCGAGCAGGGCGTGGTGACCTGGGATGTGCCGAGCATCATGGGCATGTACGCCCAAGTCGCGAAGGACCCGTGGCTGGCCCAGACGAATAAATTCCAGGTGCATGAGAAAATCCAGACCGGTTTCCTGAGGTTCGTCATTGATTCGAAGCTGGGCAGCGTGCCGGTTCGCGGCAATCTGGGCGTTCAGTACGTCGATTCGGAGCAGAACTCCGATGGCTTCGCGTGGAACGATGGTGCGGGCACACCAGCCGGTGGTGCCGTGATTCCCGTGAGCGGGGGTACCACCTATTCTGACGTGCTGCCGAGTCTCAACCTGGTGTTCGATCTGCAAGAGGATCTCCTTCTGCGCTTCGGCCTGGGCAAGACCATGGCCCGACCGCGTATGGACGACATGCGCGCCGGCGCGGACCAGCCCGTGCTTACACCGATTTCGCCAGCGAGCGACGAGACCATCGGCACGTGGAGCGCAGGCGGCGGCGGCAAGCCCGACCTCCAACCCTGGCGCGCGAAGTCGGTCGACCTTTCGCTGGAGAAGTACTTCCAGACAGCGCAGCTACGTCGCGGTCGCCGGATTCCTGAAGAAACTGGACAGCTTCATCTACCAGCGCAGCAGCGAGCGCGACTTCACCGGGTTCCCCAACTACAACCCGGATCTCACGCCCGGCTGCTTTGCGACCGAGCCGGATTGCAATCCGAACCTCGGCTCGATCACCACGCAGGACAATGGCAGCGGCGGCAAGGTTTACGGCGTCGAGTTGTCGATCTCTCTGGACGCTGGCCTGTTCACGCCCGCGCTGGAAGGTTTCGGCGTGCTACTGAGTGGAGCGAAAACGTACGACGATCTGCCGAAGGACGAGAACGGCGACGAGATCAAACTCGACGGCTTCTCCGACAACGTCAACAGCATCGAGGCGTATTTCGAGAGGAGCGGTTTCTCGGCCCGGGTCAGCCGCCGTTATCGCTCGGCGTTTACGGCCACCACGCGCAGCGTGATATCTGAACACACTGAGAAGCACGCAAATCGATGCGGAGAGCCAGATCGACGCGCAGATCGGCTATGAGTTCAACTCGGGCACGCTCCAGGGTCTCACGCTGCTGCTGCAGGGGAACAACCTCACCAATGAGCTCGCAATCACACGGCAATCGCCAGAAGTTGGCGGCGTCGGTCACCACGGGCTTGCTGCCCTGGCAAGACGACAACTATGGACGTGTGATCATGTTGGGCGCGTCGTACAAGTTCTGAGGTGTCGTCGCGCGGAGTCGAGGCATGCCGGGTCCGCTGATCCGTGACATCGTCATCGTTGGCGGTGGCACTGCGGGTTGGATGACGGCCGCCGCGCTTTCGAACCACTTCGGGCGCGCGTGTTCGATTCGGCTCGTGGAATCCGACGAGATCGGCATCATCGGTGTCGGCGAGGCGACGATCCCGCACATCGTCTCCTTCAATCGCATTCTGGGCATCGACGAAGACGAGTTCCTGCGCGCCACGCGCGGCACGTTCAAGCTCGGCATCGAGTTCGTGAACTGGAGCGCGATCGGCGACCGCTACACCCACGGTTTCGGCAAGCTCGGGCCCGACCTGGATGGACTGCCGTTCCATCATTTCTGGCTGCGCGGTGTGCATGCTGGCCTGGTCTCCAGCCTCGGCGACTACTCCATCAACACCGCTGCCCCGCGACGCGCCAAGTTCATGCGGCCACGGCCGGACATGGCGGGCTCGCCGCTGCGCGAAATCACGTACGCCTACCACTTCGACGCCGGACTGTATGCCCGATTCCTGCGCCAGCTGGCCGAGCGAAAAGGCGTCGAACGCATTGAAGGCAAAATCGTCTCCGTGCAGCAGCGCGAGCCGGATGGATTCATCAGCGCCGTCGTGCTGGGCGATGGCCGTCGCGTCGAAGGTGATTTTTTCGTCGACTGCTCGGGCATGCATGGCCTGCTCATCGAGAAGACCTTGCACACCGGCTACGAGGATTGGTCGCACTGGTTGCCCTGTGACCGCGCGGTCGCGGTCCCCAGCCGCTCCGTGGAGCCCCTGATCCCGATGACGCGCGCCACAGCGCACGGCGCCGGCTGGCAGTGGCGCATCCCGCTGCAGCATCGCATCGGCAATGGCCACGTCTACTCCAGCCGCTTCATGAGCCAGGAGGACGCCACTGCGATCCTGATGGGAAACCTGGACAGCGAGCCGCTGGACGAACCGCGGCACATCCCCTTCATGCCGGGCCGGCGCAAGCGCGTATGGAACCGCAACTGCATCGCCTTGGGTCTGGCGGCCGGGTTTTTCGAGCCTATCGAGTCCACCAACATCCACCTGATCCAGACGGCGATCTCGCGGCTGATGTCGCTGTTCCCGCGTGCCGACTTCAATCATGCCGACATCGACGAGGTCAACACGCAGACGCGTATCGAGTACGAGCGCGCGCGTGACTTTATCGTCCTGCACTACAAGGCCACGGAGCGCGACGACACGCCGTTCTGGCGGTACTGCCGCACGATGGAAGTGCCGCCCACGCTGCAGCACAAGATCGACCTGTATCGCAGCAACGGCCGCTTCTTCCGCGAGGACAATGAGCTGTTTGGCGAGTTGAGCTGGGTACAGGTGATGGAGGGGCAGCGTATTCGCGCGAGCGGCTACCATCCCTTTGCCGACTTGCGCCCTGTCGACGAGGTACGCGCGTTCCTGGCCGACACGCAGCGCGTCATCTCGGCATGTGTCGAGGCAATGCCCACGCATGCCGAATTCATCGCGCAGCACTGCGCCTCAACGTGATCGTTCCGGAGCTCTCCTCATGAATACCAAGCCACTGGTTCGCGCGATTGCCTGCGTAGCGCTGTGCTGCGCCTCGGCTGTATGGGCCGGCGATACCCGCAACGTAATTCTCGTCATCGCCGATGGCGTGCGCTGGCAGGAAGTATTCACGGGAGCGGATGCAACGCTGCTCAACGGCGAGGCCGGCGGCAGTTGGACGTCGGCCGACGGAGCTCAAGCGCAAGTACTGGGACGACGATGCAGGTAGTGCGGCGCGGCAAGTTGTTTCCGTTCCTGTGGGAGACGGTTGCGACGCAGGGCCAGATCTTCGGCAACCAGCGAAAGGGCAGCGTGGCGCGGGTGACGAACACCATGTTCTTCTCGTACCCGGGCTACAACGAGATAGCGAGCGGCGTGGCCGATCCGCGCATCGATTCGAATGAATACGGCCCGAACCCGAACGTGACGGTGTTCGAGTGGCTCAACACGAGGCCGGGCTTTGCCGGCAAGGTCGAGGTTTTCGGCACGTGGGCCACTTTCGCGGACATCTTCAACGGCGCGCGCAGCCGCCTGTCAATCCGCTCGGGTGCGACCCTGATTGATGCGAATGACCGGAGCGCGCACGGGGTTTTGCTCAACGAGCTCTATCAGACGACCACTCGGCTCGAAGGCACCGATCCCTTTGATTCGTTCCTGCACGTGGTGGTCCGCGACCACCTTCGCGCCCATCGTCCACGCGTGCTGTTCATCGGTTACGGCGACACGGACACCTGGCAACACATGGGCCGTTACGATGCATTCCTCGAAACCGCGCATTCGTTCGATGCATATATCGCCGACCTGTGGCGACAGGTCCAGTCCACCGCGCACTACAAGGACAAAACGACGCTCATCGTTTCGACGGATCACGGCCGAGGCAGCGGACCGATTCAGTGGCGCGACCATGGGGTTGATCAGAAAGGATCCGACGGAATCTGGATCGCAGTCATCGGGCCGGACACGCCACCTCTCGGCGAGCGCCATGACCTCGCCCGATGTAAGCCAGGCGCAAATCGCCGCGACACTTGCGGCGCTCGTGGGAGAGGACTTTCAATCGTTCAATCCGAAAGCCGCGCCGCCGCTGCGCGACGTGCTGGGCGCTCCCTGAGCCAATGGACTTCACCCGCAGCCTCCTGGCGCTTGCGCTGTTGTTGACGGGTCCGGCTGCGGTATCGCAGCCGGACGCGGAATTCTCGCCGCGTGTGCAGCAGCTGCTTGCGCAAATGTCGCGCGAGGAAAAATTGGCCGTCATCCGCGGTGCGCAAGAGCCGGAGGCGGTGTTCATCGGTGAGGCGGGCTGGATCCGCGGCGTGCCGCGCCTCAGGATTCCCGATCTGCGTTTCGCCGATGGTCCACCCGGCGTGCTGGTGCGCCATGCATCGACCGGCATGCCGGGGACGCTTGCAGTGGCTGCGACCTTCAGCCGCAGCGAAGCCGCCGCCAACGGCGCGATCATCGGCCGCGATGCGCGCGCGCTCGGCGTCGACGTGATCCTGCAACCATACATCAATCTGTATCGCGACCCGACCTTCGAGCGCGCCTACAACACGCTTGGTGAGGATCCGGTACTGACGGGCACGCTCGCCGCGCACTTCGTGACCGCGGCGCAAGAGCAGGGCGTGATGGTGCAGGCGAAGCACTTCGTAGCCTATGAAGGCGCCGAAGATGCCATCGTTGACGAACAGACCTTGCGCGAGGTGTATCTGTTGCCGTTCAAGTCCGTCGTGGACGCGGGCGTCGCCTCGCTGATGTGTTCGTACAACCGGATCAATGGCACGCATTCCTGCGGGAACGAGCCTGTGCTCAAGAAAATCCTGCGCGACGAATTCAAGTTTCGCGGTTTCGTCACCTCGGATTGGGGCGCGACCCACGGCGGGGAGTTCATCACGCGCGGCCTGGACATGGAGCAGCCGGCCAATGGACCCGGCGCGAGCTTCGCGCTCGAACCCAAACCCGCTGAGCCCGCAATGTCCAAACAGGAAGTTGCCGAGCTGGTCGAAATCATGACCGTCGGTGTGCCCGAGGAACAACGCTTTCCGTTGCCCGAGCCGGGTGAGGACGCACCGTCACCCGTCGAGAGCCCGAGAAATCTCGGTGCAGCGCTGCTCAAGGGCACCGTGACGGATGCGGATATCAATCGCGCGGCCGGGCACGTCCTCGGGCAGATCGAACGCTTCGGCTGGTTAGACCACGCGCCGCGACATACGGTCGTGCCGCAGCCGATTGCGTCGAACGCGCGCGTGATTCAACGCACCGTCGAGCGCGGCTCCGTGCTCCTCAGGAATGACGGCGTACTCCCGCTTCGCAGCGCCGATCTCGAATCGCTGGCGCTGATTGGACCGGGCGCGCTGCAGACGTTCGCCCACGTCATCGGCGATGAACAGTCGTTCGGCCGTGCCGAACGCCAGGTGGGCGTGTGGCATGCGCTGAAGGAAATGGCCCCGCGTGCCAATCTCAAGCTCGCGATCGCCGATGACATGACGGGGGTGCCGATTCCGGCGAGTGCGTTAAAACTGCGCACCGATTCGGGGGCGACCGCACCCGTCTACGATGCGGATATCGACTTCACGCGCCGCGCAGGCCGTGCGTTGCCGGCCGGCAGTCGCCGCAGCTGGACCGGCACACTCATCGTGCCGGTTGCCGGCGACTACGACATCGATCTGCAGCTCCTGGGCGCCACCGGCCAGTTCGGCATCGACGGAAAGCTCATCGGCAGAATGGCCTGGTGGGGTGGACACGGCGATATCGTGTTTGCCAACCGCGACAACGTCGTGCCCACCACCGACGGTCTCGACAACCTGCGCCGGCTCGTACATCTCGACGCCGGCGCGCACGCGATCACGGTCGAGGTCAACGCCGACGGCAGTGGTGATGAAGTCCAGGCTCGTCTCGCGTGGGTCACGCCGGAAATGAAACAGCGCGCGTTCGCCGATGCCATCGAGGCGGCACGAACATCCAAGGTGGCCGTCGTGTTCGCGTGGAGCCGCAATCGCCCATTCTTTGGATTGCCGGGCGAGCAAGACCGCCTCATCGCAGAGGTCGCCGCGGTCAATCCCAACACCATCGTGGTGCTCAACACCGGACAGGCCATTGCGATGCCCTGGCTCGACAAGGTTCGTGCCGTGCTCGAGATGTGGTACACGGGCGACGAGGGCGGATGGGCCGCGGCGAATCTGCTCACGGGCAAGACGAGCCCCGCGGGCCGCCTGCCTTTCACATGGCCGCGTCGTCTCGAAGACGGACCCGCAACCGATCCGGCTCACCCCGAGCGTTTTTCGCGAGGAATCGCCGGCAAGACACGTTACGACGAGGGCATCGACCTGGGTTACCGATGGTTCGATCGCCACGGGATCGAACCGTTGTTCCCATTCGGATTCGGCCTCTCGTACACACGCTTCGACTACTCGCGTCTGTCGGTGCGGCGCGCTTCCGATGGCGGGCTCGACGTGGAATGCACGGTTCGCAACGTCGGCGCGCGCGCCTCGGATGAAGTGGTTCAGGTGTACCTCGGCGCGCCCGAGACGCCGCCCGCGGGAGCGGCGTTCGCAGTGCGCTCGCTCGCAGATTTCGCGCGGATCACGCTTGCGCCACGCGCTTCGAAGCGCGTGCATCTGCACGTCGCGCCCGAGCGGCTGCGCTACTGGTCGATGGCCGACTCGGCGTGGCGTGTCGCGCCGGGCGCGCGCACTATCTACGTTGGCAGATCGTCGCGCGACTTGCCGCTAACTCTTCGGATTCCAGACGAAGGTCGCGACGGCGCCGGCCGGTAGTTCGTAGTCGAATGACGCGCCACCCGAGCGGACCGAGAAGCGGCGCGGGCGATTCGCGTCGTTCAATACGATCAAGGCCATCGACCCGTCGGCGTTCTGAAATGCCACCGTCGCCAGGTCGTTCACGCCGCTCGTCGACTCGATGCGATGCGCGCCCGGCATGACGAAGCGGCTCGCGTGCCCGAGAACGTAGTACTCGAGGTTGCGCGTGATCGCGCCGGTCGTGGAATTGATCGTCACCACACCACGGCAGTTGCCGCAGCCGCCCGCGTGTGGGCCGTACTGTTCGTCGAGCGCGAGATTCCACAGCACGATGCCGCGCGACCAGCCGCGCGTCGAGCCGATGATGAGTTCGCGCGTGAACCAACGCAGCGAATCGGCCCAACCGTTATCCCATTCCCCTCCCGAACACTCGGTGAGATACGCATTCTTGTCGGGATGCGCCGCGTGCACCGGCGTTTGGGCTGAGACGTTGCCCCCATAGCAGTGCCAGGCTACACCGTCGATGAAAGGTGCTGCCTGGCGGTCGGCGAGCACTGCGAGCGGAGATTCCGGCTTGTCCCAGTTGTGATCCCAGTCGAGGATCAGCGGTGCCCCTTTGCGCTTCGCGAGCATGGGACCTAGAAACTGGCCGATGATGCGCGCCCGCTCGGCCGCTTCCAGCAACATGCCGGGATAGTCCGGCGTATCGTAATCGGGTTCGTTCTGCAGCGTGAGCGCGAAAATCGGCACGCCTTCCGCGGCGAAGGCGTCGCTGAAGCGAACCAGGTAGGCCGCGAGCGCCGGTTGAGCTTCGGCAAGCAGGCGCCCATGCACCAGGCTGCCCGAGGTCTTCATCCAGCCCGGTGGACTCCAGGGCGAGGCGACGATACGAAGATCGGGATTGATCGCGCGCGCCGCGCGCAGCACCGGCAACAGTTCCGCGCGATTGGGCTCGATGGAAAAGTGGGCCAGTTCCGGATCCGGTTTGCCGTCGGGCGTGTCGTCGAGGCTGTAATGGCTGCGCGAAAAATCCGATGCGCCGATGGAGATGCGCGTGAAACTCAAGCCGAGCCCGCCGTCGCGGCCGAACAATTCCTTGAGGAGGGCGGCCCGTTGCACCTCGTTGAGCTTCGTCTGGATGAGCCATGCGCTCGCATCCGTGACCGCGGCGCCAAAGCCGACGATCGACTGGTAACGGCGGTCCGCGTCGACATCGATCCGATTCGCGAGCGTAGCCCGCGTGGCGAAAGACAACCCCGATTCGCGCGCGAGCAGACGGCTCCGATCGGCCGTCGTCACCCAGGCCTGCACGTCGGCCGCGGTGCTCACGCACGGCAGAATGCCGAACAGCGCACCAAGCGCCAGCGGATGGATTGACGCGCGCTTCACGGGAGGGCGGGCGTCACAACGATGTTACGGAATGCGACGCGTCCATTCTCGCTGCCCTGCAGGTAGATAGGACCTGGCAGCCCCTCGTGGCTGTCGAGCGCGCCGCCGGTGACGCCCGGGATTTCCTTGCCATCGATGAGCGTGACGCCGTCGAGAACGACGGTCACGCGGCGGCCGACGAGTGTGACGTCGCAGGTACGCCAGATGCCGGGGGTATGCGCGGGCATCGGGGACGGCGCCAGGAAACCATACACCCCGCCCAGGCTGCGTTCAGCCGCCTCGGGGTGCGAATCATGCTCGACCTGCAATTCGTAACGGCCGCGTAGATAGATGCCGCTGTTCGCGCCCGGCGCCACGTTGAACTCGATGTGCAGTTTGAAGTCCTCGAACTTCCGATCGGTCACCAGCTCCGTGCCGTTACCCAGGCTTACCAGGCTTGCATCCTCGACGCGCCAGGTGACTGCGGCCTTGGGATCACTCAGGTGCCAGCCGGCGAGGTCGTGGCCGTTGAACAAAGTAACGGGCTTGCCCCAGGCCGGCGCCGCGGAGCGAATCAACGCGGGCGCGCGTTCGCCGCGCAGCTTCCACACCGATCCGTCCGGTCCACGCGTCTCGCCTGCGAGCGAATCTTTTTCCAGCCTGGCCTCGAAGACCATGTCGTCCTTGCGACCTTCTTCTTCCTTCGGCGAGACGAAACGGATCCGGTCTCCGAGGAACTTCGCCTCGGGAAGCACGCGCGCATGTCCCCAGCGTCCGACCATTCGTACCTGCAGCTTGCCGTCGGGATTCGAAATCTCCAGCCAGGTGGGGTATTCGCGCTCCGGCGCAACGAGAGTGACATCCCAGCGTCCGAGAAAGGGGGCGACGTTGCCCGCGTGCACTGCCGTCGTCGCGCCAGCAGAAGGAAAGCCAGATTACGCACGTCGATGCACCCGCTGGTTGAAGTTCTGATTACGCGCAGGATCCCGGCGCTGTAGTCCTTGTCCTGCCACGCTCGTTCCCCTTGGCATGGCGCGCCGCGCGCGTCGTCTGGCGAGAGTAGCCAAGTGCACCGCGGACAGGCAAGGAGGCGATGTCCGCCCGCGGTCGCCCGCTGCTGACGTAAACTGCCGGCGACTGGACGACTCGCAGGGCGGTACCTTGAGGCTTCAGCCCGCTACCCAAGGCAGTTCGTATCGCGGCGGCGCTGCTCGCGCATCGCGTGTGCACACGCGGCCGCCAGCGCCGAATCGATTTTGTTCGTCGGCAACAGCTTCACCTTTGGCGCGGAATCACCCGTTCAGCACTATCGCCCGGAGACGGTCACCGACCTCAATCACGACGGCATGGGCGGAGTTCCCGCGTTATTCAAATCGTTCACGAGCCAGGCGGGCTTCGACTACGACGTGAGCCTCGAAACGGTAGCGGGTGCCAATCTCGACATTCACTATGAAACAAAGATTGGCGTTACTGGCGCGTGCATGGGACCACGTGGTGCTGCAGGCCTACAGCACGCTGGATGCGAACGCGCCCGGAGATGCGTCCAGGCTCATCGACTATTCGGCGCGGCTCGCGTCCCTGTTTCAGTCCATGAATCCGCACGTCGACCTGCGCCTGGTTGCGACCTGGTCACGGGCCGATCAAACCTACCTGCAATCGGGACACTGGTTCGGCCAGCCCATCGAAGCGATGGCCCTGGACGTCAGGGCCGCCTGCGATCTCGCCGCCGGGCATTCCTTATATATAGGCGCCGTCGTGCCGGTGGGTCAGGCCTGGAATCGCGCCATCCGCAAGGGCGTCGCGGCGCGCAATCCCTATCTGAAAATACGGCCTGGCCAGATCAATCTCTGGGCGCCCGACGGCTATCACGCCAGCACCTTCGGCTACTACCTCGAAGCGCTGGTGATTTTCGGCAGCGTCACGGGCCGCGATCCTCGCGTCCTGGGCAGCAAGGAGATTGCGGCCGCCGAGCTTGGCATTGCGCCCGCCATGGCCGTCAAGCTTCAGGCTGATTGCCTTCGCGACGCTGGCGAAAGAGGCCCAGCGATGAATGCCGGGCGGAGCGTGCTGGCCATTCTTCTGCTGGCCATGACTTCTGACCGTGGCAGCAGGTGCGGCGCGCAAGTACTGCCGGCGGCGGAAGTGAACATCGTGCCACGGCCCGCGAAGATCAAAATGCTTCCGGCGGCATCTTCGTGCTGACCGGCGAGACTCGTATCGTGGCCGCGGACCAGGAATCACGCCGCATCGCCGGCCTCTTCAATGATTTCCTGCTCGAGCAGCACGGCCTGCGCCTCGAGTTCACCACTGTCCGGTCACGCAACCGCTAACTACCTCTCGTTCAGCCGGGCTGGCGCCGGCGACCTGCCGCCGGAGGGGTACCGCCTGGTGATCGGGGCCGACGGCATTCGCGTGACCGGCACAGCGGCGGGTTTGTTCTACGGCATGCAGACCCTCACGCAGCTCCTGCCGGTAAGGCTCGGCACGTCGATCGAACTACCCGCGATCGACATCGAGGATCAACCTCGCTTCGGCTATCGCGGAGTGCTGCTCGACGTCGGCCGGCATTACTTCTCGGTGGCGTTCATCAAGAAGTTCCTCGACCTGGCCGCGCAATACAAGATCAACCGCTTCCATTGGCATCTCACCGACGATCAGGGCTGGCGCATCGAGATCAAGAAATATCCGAGGCTCACCGCCACGGATGCCGCGGTCAGCGGCGGTGACGCGTCGTTCGTTGGTTTCTACACGCAGGAACAGATCAAGGACATCGTCGCCTACGCGCAGGCGCGCTTCATCACGGTGGTACCCGAAATTGAGATGCCCGGTCATTCAGGGGCCGCGCTCGCCGCCTATCCCGAACTCGGATGCGCGCCTTTCGATCAGGCCGTGGCGTTTTGTCCCAAACCGGAAACCTTCACCTTCCTCGAGAACGTGCTGAGCGAGGTGATCACGCTCTTTCCCGGTCCCTACGTGCACATCGGCAGCGACGAGGTGGACAAGGAGCCATGGCGGCGAAGTCCGGAGGCGCAGGCCATCATCGCGCGTGAGGGTTTGAAGGACGAGGATGAGCTGCAAAGCTATTTCGCCCGGCGCATCGAGCGGTTTCTCGACTCCCGCGGGAAGCGAATGATCGGTTGGGACGAGATTCTGCAAGGCGGGCTTGCGCCACGGACGATCGTGATGTCGTGGCGCGGCGAGGAGGGGGGCATCGAGGCCGCGCGCCAGGATCACGAAGTCATCATGACGCCGTCCGAGTACACCTACTTCGATTACTACCAGGGCGATGCGCGGCTCGAACCGCTCAGCATCGGCGGCTTCATTCCGCTGGAAAAAGCCTACGCCTATGAGCCGGTGCCGAAGCAGATCGCGAAGGACAAGGAAAAATTCATACTCGGCGCACAAGCCCAGTTGTGGACCGAGTACGTCGCGACTCCCGAGCATGCCGAGTACATGATGTTCCCGCGATTGCTGGCCTTTGCGGAGGCGGTCTGGTCGCCGCCGGCGGTCCGGAGCTACGACGACTTCCGGCGCCGGTTGCCGTATCAGCTCGGTCGCCTCGACAAACAGGACGTGCGCTACCGCATTCCCGAACCCGAGGGACTGAAGGACTTCTACACGACCTCGCAGGATCACGCGGTCGTCGCTCTGAGCCCGCACCTTCCTGCCGCGCAAATGTTCTACACGCTCGATGGCAGCGAGCCGTCCGACGCCTCGACGCTCTATCAGGCGCCCCTGCAGATCGCGCTTCGGCCCGAACAACCGGAATTGCTCAAACTCGTCGTTGTTACCCCGCAGGGCCGGCGTAGCGTCGTCTACGGCGCGACGTTTCTGCGCCGTGCCTATCTGGAGCCGATACGCACCGACGCGCAACCCAAGCTCGCGTTCGTGCTGTACGACGGAAAATTCGCCAGCGTGCGTGACATCGAGCGCGGCGCGAAGGTGGCCAAGGGAACGACCGAATCATTCGACCTGCAGCAATTCGGCCGTGCTCTCAATTTCGCGGTGCAGTTCGAAGGGTTCCTGAAGATAGATTCAGATGATTTCTACCAGTTCGTCGTGGATTCGGACGACGGGGCAGTGCTCGAGATCGACGATGAAGTGGTGGTCGACAATGACGGCAATCACGCCCCGCGAACCATCGCCGGCCATGTTCCTCTGCGGCGGGGCTTGCACAAGTTTCGACTGCGTTACTTCCAGGCGGAGGGTGGATCGTCGTTCGGCGTCAGCTGGGCAAAATCAGGTGGACCGCTGCAGCCGCTCGAGGGCTCCGCCCTCTACCACTAAGGCCCCGCATTGAAAATCGTGTCCGCGCATCGACGGACCGTCAGACCGGCGCATGCGCACTCACCACGAAATGCTGGACCTCGCGTTCGAACTCCAGCAGGTATTCGGCATCCTCCGGGTAATATTTCGCGACCAGCAGCTCGTCTCCCGCAAATCCACGGATCGCCTGCTCCGACTCCCACACTGTCACCGTGAGGAAATGGGTGACGTCACCCGCATCGCGTCTCAACACCTGCACGCTGAGGTTGCCCGCGACGGACCTGTAATCTGGAATCGCGCGCTGTTCCAGGAACGACGCATAAGCGTCGGCTTTGTGCCGCGGTGTACGGCCATGCCAGATTCTGCAGATCATGGTGAGCGAGCATGGCCGCATCCGTGCCTGGCAGCGATCAGATTTAATTGAGTCGGGTTCAGGGCCGTTGTTCATGTCCCGGAAGTCGGCCATGCTCAAGCAATGTCTCATCTTCCGGTCTTCTCGGCCGCGCTCTCCGGAATTTCCTGCTTTGCCTGTGACACCGCGCATGACCCCAGGCGGCTGCTCACCGTCTGCACGAAATGCGCCATGCCGCTGCGTGTCGACTACGACCTGTCGCTCGTGCAGCTGAAACTGCCTGACCTGCGCGGCCGCCCGCCGACCTTGTGGCGCTATCACGAAGTGTTGCCGCTGGATCAGGCCGCGGCTGTATCGCTGGGCGAGGGCTTCACGCCGCTGCTCGAGGTGGAGCGCAACGTTTGGGTGAAGGACGAGTCGCGTAATCCCACGGGCTCGTTCAAGGCGCGCGGCATGGCGGTCGCGGTTTCCATGGCGAAGCAACTGGGTGCACGCGCGCTCGCGGCGCCGTCGGCTGGCAATGCGGCGGGTGCGTTGGCGGCGTATGGCGCGCGCGGCGGATTGCCGGTGACCGTGGCGATGCCCGAGGACACGCCGGCGCCGTTCTTCGCGGAGTGCGAACTCTACGGCGCGCAGATCCATCGCGTGCAGGGCACCATCGCCGACGCGGGAAAGTTTCTGCGCGAACGCGGCGTCCCCGGTGCCTTCGACGTTTCCACTCTCAAGGAGCCGTATCGAATCGAGGGCAAGAAGACGATGGCGTACGAGCTCGTCGAGCAGATGGAAGGGGACATTCCGGATGTCATTCTCTATCCGACCGGTGGCGGCACGGGCCTGGTCGGCATGTGGAAGGCCTTCGATGAAATGGAACGGCTCGGGTGGATAGGCCCGCGCCGGCCGCGCTTCGTCTCCGTTCAGGTGACCGGCTGTGCGCCGGTGGTGAAGGCTTTCCTCGCAGGCGCCGAGCGTACCGAGCCCTGGCCCGATGCGCAGACGCATGCGTATGGCCTGCGCGTCCCATCGCCGATCGGCGGCTTCATCTGCCTGCGCGTGTTGCGTGCGACCGCCGGGACGGCCATCGCCGTGACGGACGACGAAGCCGATGCCGCGACGCGCGCGCTGGCGGCGAAATCCGGCATCGACGTGTGCCCCGAGGGTGGCGCCGCGTGGGCGGCGCTGGCGCGGCTGCGCGAGCAGGACTGGGTGAAACCGCACGAAAAGGTGGTGGTGTTCAATACGGGTACTGGCCTCAAGTACCGCTGACTGTGGAATGGTCTCGTGCGCTGTTAGCCGCAAGCGCATTCACCATGAGGCGAGCCGTGCTCGCGCGGCATGCCTACGCTGGGATGAGTTCGTCCATCGAAATGGGCAGTTCAATTCGCGGCGACTGGCGCTAGAATCATAGCGCGGAATTCGACGCGTCCGCGTCGCAAGCTCCTTCAAGTTTCTGCCAATGTGGTCATGCGCGTCTTCGACTTCAACTCGGCAATCGTCCGTTCACCCGGGAGAAGCGTCGTCAATGGCCTGCGCGCCAACCCAGGTCCTGCACCGGTGTTCGAAACCGTCCTCGCAGAGCATGAGTCGTACGTCGCCGCCTTGCGGGATGCCGGCGTCCAGGTAACGGTTCTCGATCCCCTGGAACAATTTCCGGATTCAATATTTGTTGAGGATCCGGCGCTGGTGTTCAGCGACGCGGCTGTGCTCCTGAGGCCCGGTGCACCAAGCCGGTTGGCGGAAGTGCAGTGGTTGTCTGCCACGCTTACGTCGCTGTTCCCGCAGGTTCTGCAACTGCGCGAGCACCATGCCGATGGTGGCGATGTACTCATCACACCGGACCGCGTTCTCATCGGTCTGTCATCCCGTACCAACAAGGGCGGCGCGGCCGCACTGCAGAGCCTGCTCGACTCGATCGGTCGGTCCAGCGAGGTAGTCGGGATTCCGCGTGGCACGTTGCATCTCAAAACGGACTGTTCGTTGATCGACGAGGAGACTGTCCTCGCTACCGAAGAGCTTGCGGACTCTGGAGTGCTGAAGGGGTTTCGCGTGCTGGTTTTGCCGCGCGAAGAACGCATTGCAGCCAACTCACTACGGATCAACGACGTCGTATTTGTCCGGGCAGGGTGCCCGCGTACGGTGGACCTGCTATCAAATCACGGAGTGACGGTGGTGCCGCTCCAGGTTTCCGAAATCGCCAAGATCGATGCGGGACTTTCCTGCATGTCGCTGCGCTGGTTCGAGCCCATCGCGCGCAATTGTCGAGACGATTCCGGGGCTGGTGGCTGAAGCCCTTGCGTTTGTTAGAAATGTACTGCCAGATGTCCGGATGATTGTCAGAGTGCGAATTGCCGCGCTGCTTGGCTTGCTGGCGTTCGCATCGGGGTCGGGCGCTGCGGAGCCTCCGGTGCGCCAGATCCTGGTGCTGCAATCGTTCGCCCGCGGCAATCTCATTCTCGATCATTTCACCAGCAACTTCCGGTTCGACCTGGATAAGCGAGTCGGAGGATCGGTCAACTACGTTCAATTCACCGTAGGTCAGACCGGGTTTGTGGGTCCGCCGGAAAAAGCAGTGGTCGATTTCATTCGCTCCACCTACGCCGGTCGTCCCGGTCCGGATCTGATCGTGACGTTCGCCGGACCCGCGGCAGTTTTCGCGCGCAAGTACCATGAGGAGCTCTTTCCAGACACGCCGCTGCTCCTCGGGGCTATCGATCAGCGCTATCTGGGCGACGCACCGCTGGCCGAGAACGAGGCCGCGGTTACGGCCATCCACGATTTCCCTGGTGTCATCGATGACATCCTGCAGGTCAGGCCACAGACCCGACAGGTGTTCATGGTCATTGGCTCCGGCGTCATCGGAAAATTCTGGCGTCACCGCCTCGAGGAGCAATTCAGCCGATTCCAGGGTCACCTGACATTTGTCTGGTCCGACAATCTGTCCCTTCAAGAGATCCTGCGTCGCTGTTCAACCCTTCCGGCGAATTCGGCGATCTTCTTTCTCACGCTCGGCACTGATGCCACGGGCGTTGCCTATGCAGACGAGCGGGTGCTCGCCGACCTGCACGCCACGGCGAATGCGCCGCTGTTTTCGGCGCATGACGTGTACCTCGGCTCCGGCATTGTGGGTGGCAGGCTGATGCCCATTGACGAACTCACCAGCCGCTTGACGGACTCGGCGTATCGAATTCTGAACGGCGAATCGCCGAGCGATGTCAAAGTGCCGCCTCAGGTGCCGGGTCAACCGAAGTTCGACTGGCGTGAGCTGCAGCGGTGGGACATTCCCGAGAGTCGTTTGTCGCCCGGCAGCCTGGTGCAATTTCGAGCTCCGACCCTGTGGAGCGAACACCGAGGTACGGTTCTGATCGCGGCCGGCGCCCTGGCGATCCAGGCGCTGCTGATCATTGGACTGCTGTTCGAACGCCGCGCACGACGAAGGGCCGAGTTCGAGAGCCGCAGGAACCTGGCGCTCGCCGCGGACACCAGTCGCCGCGAGACGATGTCGGCGTTGACCAGCACGATTGCGCATGAGCTCGGACAACCACTCAGCGCAATGATGCACAACGCGGAAGCGCTTCAGATGTTGGTCAACACCAATCGCGCGACACCGGAGACCATCAGGGAGATCCTGTCAGACATAAATGCCGATGGCATACGCGCCGCGGATATCATCGAGCGCCATCGGGCGATGCTTCGGAGTCACCAACTGCAGAAGAAGCCGGTCGATCTTCAGGCCGTTGTAAACGATGCTGTTGCTCTGGTTGCCTACGACATGAGAGCGCGGCAGATCGTAGTGACCGTCAAGCAGCCATCGGTATCCTGTGTCGTCAGCGGCGATCCCGTACTCTTGCAGCAGGTGTTGGTGAACTTGTTGATAAACGCCATGGACGCGATGGCGGAGACTCCGCCCGACCGACGCCACATCACGATCAGCAGCGAAGTCAGGCGCGCCGAAGCCGAAGTCTCCGTGCGCGACAATGGTTCGGGTATGGCGCCCGACCTGATAGGCAGGCTGTTCACACCGTTCGTCACGACGAAATCGCATGGCCTCGGAATTGGTCTCGCGATCGCCCGAAATATTGTCGATGCTCATGGGGGCAGCATCAGTGCCCGCAACAATCCCGAAGGTGGCGCGACGTTCACGGTCACGCTGCGCCTCAGCGAAGCGCACGGGAAAATGCCAGGGCCACCTGTCACTGAGCCGACCGTCAGCGAGTCACAGCCGGCCTCAGCAGCGACTCAGCTACGCGTCGGAAAACCTGGGGGAATTCAGCGAGATACTAGCTCGATGTGATGTCGCACTTCGCGCCCGCTATCCTCATGGGAACTTGCGCGCCGCCCCGACCATTAACAGTGCTCCCGGACTACAGTTCGGCTGCGTCGGTGCTGATAAAACTGGAGCGACATGATGGCGAACGCCCCCGAGCTCACTGGACCCGACCTGTCAGCGGGAATCGACGTGTCCGACCTGGCCGAGAATGCACCGCTTCTCGGGCATGCGAATGGCGCCGGCGTCATGCTGGTACGCAAGGGCGCGAACATTCATGCGGTCAGTGCGACCTGCACTCACTACTCCGGGCCGCTCGCGGAGGGTCTGGTGGTCGGGGAGACGGTGCGTTGTCCCTGGCATCACGCCTGTTTCGACCTGCGCACGGGCGAGGCGCTCGGTGCCCCGGCCCTGGAGCCGATCGCCTGTTACGAAGTAGTTCGACGCGGCAACCGGGTCTCGGTCGGCGCGAAGCAGTCCCGATCGCCGGTGCCGAAGCCAACAAACTCTCCGGGGAACATCGTGATCGTCGGCGCCGGGGCCGCCGGCGCGGTCGCGGCCGAGAAGCTGCGTCGGCTGGGGCACGAGGGTCCGATAGCCCTCATCGGCAACGAGGCGCCGGGGCCCGTCGACCGCCCAAACCTCAGCAAGGATTTTCTGGCGGGCAGTGCGCCGATGGAGTGGGTGCGGCTGCGTGACGACGAGTTCTACGAGAAGCTGAATATCGAATTCATCCGGGACGAGGCCGTCGAGCTCGATACCAAGGGCAAATCGGTCACGCTCAAAAGCGGACGCAAGATCCCGTATGACAAGTTGCTGCTCGCCACCGGCTCGGAGCCGTCAAGACTGCCCATCGATGGCGCCGCACTTCCGCAAGTGATGACGCTGCGTTCGCTGGCCGATGCGCAGGCCATCATCGCCGCGACCACCAATGCACGCCGTGCCGTGATCATCGGGTCCAGTTTCATTGGTCTCGAAGTCGCCGCCTCGTTACGCGCGCGCAATCTTGAAGTCGACGTGGTAAGTCGCGACCGTGTGCCGCTCGAAAACGTCATGGGTGCGCAGGTGGGTCGCTTCGTGCAGCAACTTCACGAAGAGAAGGGCGTGCGTTTTCATCTCGGTGCGAACCTGCGCGCGATCCATCCGCAGGCAGTCGAACTCGAGGGCGCACGCCTCGAGGCCGATTTCGTGGTGCTCGGCGTCGGCGTGAAGCCACGCACCGATATAGCGAAGCGGGCCGGGCTCGCAGTCGACAATGGCATCGTGGTCGATTCGCGCTTGCGCAGCAGCGCGCCCGATGTCTGGGCGGCGGGAGATATTGCGAGTTACCCGGAGGCGCGGCTCGAAACCAGGATTCGGGTCGAGCATTGGGCGGCGGCGGAGCGACAGGGGCAGAGCGTCGCAGCGGACATGCTGGGTGTTGGCGTGCCCTTCAACGACGTGCCCTTCTTCTGGAGCCAGCACTACGACGTGACACTTTCTTATGTCGGACACGCCAGTGGCGAGGCGGAGACCGAAGTGATTGGCAGCCTGGTGCAGCGCGATGCCACGGTGGTGTACCGCATCGCCGGCAAAGTGGCGGCGGTGCTCACGGTGGGGCGTGACCGGCAGAGTCTCGAGGTCGAGGCGGCGCTCGAACGCAAGGATGCCACCGCGATCGAGGTGCTATTGCGGGAGGCGCACTCCGTCCGCTGATTTTCTTATCGCCCGGCTGCAACCGACCGTAGCTCTTCATCCGTCTAATATGACTGGATCGGAGGCCGGATCGAATGAGACAGTCACTGCCATGATCGAAATGCATGGCATCCACAAGTATTACCAGACGGGTGATCAATCCCTGCACGTGCTCAAGGGCGTCGATATGCAGGTCCGGGAAGGGGAACTGGTGTCCATCATGGGCTCGTCCGGTTCGGGCAAGTCCACGTTGCTGAACATCCTTGGCATCCTCGATTCGTACGACGGCGGTAGTTATGTCCTGGGCGGACAGCAGGTGGGGAAGCTTGGCGAGACTGACGCCGCACGCCTGCGCAACAAGATGCTGGGCTTCGTCTTCCAGTCCTTCAACCTGCTGCCGTTCAAGAACGCCGCGGAGAACGTGGCGTTGCCGCTCTATTACCAGGGCGTCGGCCGCAGGGAACGCAATCGTCGCGCGGAGGAGTACCTGGATCTGGTCGGACTGTCAGACCGCAAGACCTTCATGCCCAATCAACTGTCGGGTGGGCAGAAGCAGCGCGTCGCCATCGCGCGCGCATTGGTGCACAAGCCCAAGGTGATTCTCGCGGACGAGCCCACGGGCGCGCTCGACAATCAGACCACGCAGGAGATCATGGCGCTCATCAAGGATATCCACCGGCGCGGCAACACCATCATCGTTGTTACCCACGAGCAGGACGTGTCGAACATGACGCAGCGCCAGATCCTCCTGAGGGACGGCCTGGTGACCTCGACGCAGGTTTCCGGCGTCTCGCATGCGGCGGTTGCGGGCTGATCATGCTGGACGGTCTGCAGGAAATCCTGTTCACGCTGCGGCAGAACAAACTGCGGACCTTGTTGACCGCCTTCGGTGTGTTCTGGGGCATTTTCATGCTGGTGCTGCTGCTGGGCGCGGGCCGCGGCATGCAAAACGGCGTGTGGGAGGATTTCGGTTCTGACGTCCGGGACTTCATCATCGTATGGACTGGTGAGACGAGCATGGCGCATCACGGCATGGGGCCGGGACGTCTCATTCAGCTCACCCTGGCGGACATCCAGGCCGTCCGCCAGCAGGTTCCTGGTATCGGCGTGATGTCCGCGGAACGATTCGTGGAAAACGGCAACATCACCTACGAACGCAAGAACAGCAACTCCGGGATCCTCGGAGTCCCCGACGAATACTTCCGGGTCAAGGAAGACGTGCCGTTCAATTTCGGGCGCCGTGTCAATCCGCTGGATCTCGACGAAATCAGAAAAGTCGTCGTGCTCGGCAGCGCCGTCGCGGATCGCTTGTTCGACAAAGGTGTAGACCCGGTAGGCAAGGATGTTCGCGTCAAGGACGTGGTGATGAAAGTCGTGGGCGTCTTCTACGACAAGGGCAACCGCGGCCAGAATTCCGAGCGCGTGCTCATACCGCTGACAACGATGCAGAAGATTTACGGTGGCGGAGAAGTCACCAGCAACATCTGGCTGCGGCCGGCAAAGGGTGTCGACGGCTTCGAGCTGGAGAAAAAGGTGCTCGAGCTCCTGAAGCGGCGGCATGACGTGTCGCCAGAGGACATGCGCGGCATCAATTCATTCAACATGGCCATGCCCACGCGCAACGTCAATGGACTGTTCATCGGCATCAATGCGTTCATCTGGTTCGTCGGGCTGGGCACGTTGACGGCCGGCATCGTCGGCATCAGCAACATCATGATCATCACGGTAAAGGAGCGGACCCGGGAAATCGGCATTCGCAAGGCCCTGGGCGCGACGCCATTCAACATCGTCAGCACGCTGCTGCTCGAATCCACGCTGGTGACTGGTTTCGCGGGTTACCTGGGGCTGGTGGTTGGCGTGGGTCTGCTCGAGCTGGTGGCATTCGTGCTGCGCAGCGCGGGTGCGAAGCTGCCGTACTTCCTGAATCCCAGTGTCGATTTCCAGCTGGCCATCACCGCGCTGCTGCTGCTCGTCGCCGTGGGTGTCCTCGCGGGGCTCATGCCCGCGTTGCATGCGGCAAGAATCACGCCCACCGAAGCGATGCGGGCAGAGTGACAGCCATGTTCATCGACATCGAGAAATGGCAGGAAATCTTCAACACGCTGCGACGGCACAAGCTGCGCACGGCGCTCACCGCCTTCGGCGTGTTCTGGGGCATATTCATGCTCACCGTGTTGTTAGGCGCGGGCAAGGGACTGGAGAACGGGGTGAACGAGGGTTTTCCGCGGGTCACCAACACCGTCTATCTCTGGTCGCAGGGCCCGACGCAGATTCCCTGGCAGGGCATGCCCATCGGCCGCCAGATCACGCTCAGTCCCGGCGATGTCGACGCCATCGCGAAAAACGTCCCCAGCGTGGGATTCATCAAGGGCCAGAACAACGTCGGCATCTGGGGCGGCAGTGCGCCGTACACGGTGCGCAAATCCAGAAACGGAGCTTTCAGCATACAAGGCGGCTTCGCGGGAATAGAGAACTTCAATGCTCTGCGCATCGTGGAAGGGACGCCCCTTCAACGAGCTGGATGAGCAGGAACGCCGCAAGGTGGCGCTCATCGGTCAGCGCGTCAAGGACCAGCTGTTCGCCAAGGACGAAAGCCCACTCAGCGAAGACATCACCGTCAATGGCATCACCTTCCAGGTGATCGGTGTGTTTCAGTCCCTGCAGGAAGGCAATCAACAACAGGAAGACGAGCGCATCTATCTTCCGAACGACACGTTGCGATATGCGTTCAACCAGACGGGCGTGATCGGCAGTCTGGCCTTCGCGCCGAAAGCCGGCTTGCCTGCAAAGGTGGCGGAAAACGACGTAAAGGCCTATCTCGCCCAGATGAACAAGGTCGTCCCCGGACGACCAGGGCGTGTTCGGCAGCTTCAACCTCCAGGAACAATACGAAAAGGTGCAGGGCCTGTTCACCGGCATCAAGTTCTTCAGCTGGCTGGTCGCTATCGGCACCATCTTTGCGGGTGCCGTGGGCGTCGGCAACATCATGCTGATCGTCGTCAAAGAGAGAACCCGCGAGATCGGTCTGCGCAAGGCACTGGGCGCCACTCCCGCCTCCATCGTCGCGATGATCATGCAGGAGTCGGTGTTCATCACCGCGGTGGCCGGTTACAGCGGCCTGGTCCTGGGAACGTTATTGATCGAGTCCATCGCGAAGATGCTCGACGCGATGGGTGGCAAGGCGGGATTTTTCGGTGCAGCCGGAAGTGGATTTCAGGACCGCGATCATCGCGCTGGTGGTGCTGGTGGTTTCGGGTGTGCTGGCTTCGTTGATGCCGGCAGCCAAGGCCGCGGCCGTGAATCCCGTCGTTGCCTTGCAGGACGAGTGAATCGAAGAAGAGTCAAAGGTCTACTGGAAGAATAATGAAACGAATCATCAAGTACTTCATTGCTCGGCGTGATCGCGCTGGTGTTCGTCGGCACCCTGGTATTTCTGTACAAGAAATCGCAGCAGCCGCCGGTGGTCTATCAACTCGACAGCCCGGCGCGCCAGGTCATCGTAAAGAAGACCGTGGCCACCGGCAAGGTGATCCCACGCCGCGAGATCGAAGTGAAGGCGCAGGTGTCGGGCGTGGTCGAGAAGCTGTACGTGGTTGCCGGACAGACGGTCAAGAAAGGCGCGATCATCGCGCGCATCTCGCTGCGTCCGAACATGCTCAACGTCAGCTGCGGCGGAGGCGCAGTTGATGCAGGCGCGGATCAACCTGCAGAACCAGGCCACGGACATGCAGCGTTACCAGAAACTGCTGACGGATCGGATCATCTCCGAATCGCAGTTCAGGCAATACGAAACCAACTACAACCTGCAGAAAGAGGCCGTGGCGGCGGCGGAAAACACCGTGGCGTTGCTGAAGACAGGTGTGAGCAAGGGCATGGTCTCCAACATGATTCCGGCCACTATCGATGGAACAGTGCTGGACGTGCCCAACAAGGAAGGCGCCTTCATCCTGGAATCCAGCACATTTCAGTCGGGCACGTCGCTCGCGACACTGGCCGACATGAACGACATGATCTTCGAAGGCCTGGTCGATGAATCAGAGGTCGGCAAACTGAAGGAGGGCATGGAACTGGTGCTCAATGTGGGCGCGTTGCAGGGCAAGCCCTTCAAGGCGACGCTCGAATACATTGCACCCAAGGGCGTAGTCGACCAGGGCACCATCAAGTTCACCATCCGTGCGGCCGTGGTCCTCGACAAGGAACTGTTCCTGCGCTCCAACTACAGCGCCAACGCGGACATCGTGCTCGACAAGCGGGAAGATGCGCTCGCCGTCAATGAAGGCAACCTGATCATCGAAGGCGACAAGACCTTCGTGGAAGTGGAGACCGCGCCTCAGCAGTTCGAGAAGCGCGAGATCAAGACCGGGCTATCGGACGGCATCAACATCGAAGTGGTCTCCGGGCTGAAGCCGGAGGAGAAGATCAAGCATCGGTAGCCCTGCGAGCTTGCGCGCCTACTTCGTCGCAATGATGTACAGCGCAGAGCAGTTGAGGTCTTCGTCCGTCATGTCCGTCCACTGCGGCGCGAGTTCCTCGCGGCGGATTCCGTCCTCGCGAAAGAGTTTCTCCTGGACGAGCAGCCGGAATCCCGCCTCCTGCATCAGCTGCAGGTGCACGGATGCCGGATGACGATTGATCAGGTACGGACGTCTACCGGCAGCCAGCTTCCACATGCCTTCGGAGCAGGTGCGAAAGCCGTTCCATCTCCGGGTTATCCCATGTGCCTTGAGATCGATCTGGTGGGACATCCACCCGCCGGGCTTGAGCCACTGGTAGAGCGCCTTGTATGTGGCAGGCAGGTCCACGACGTGCTCCAGCACCGAGGCGGAAATGATGAGATCCACTGAGGCCGCTTCGATCACGCGCGAGTCGGTCCACGGAGCCTTGTAGTCGACCGTGATCTGATTCGAACTCGACGGGTAGGTCAGGGCGCGGCGAATGGCATCGACGCGATCGGGCCGCAGCGCGTACGCGAGAGTGTCGTCAGTCAGGAACTGACTCGGAAAGTGGCGATCATCGAGATATGCACTGAAGTCCGGCCAGCCCTGGAGCAGGCTCGAGGCCCGCTCGCGAAACAGGGGAAGCAGCGCGTTCAGGATGACCTGGTTCTTTTCAAGATCGGAATGCGCCACGACATCGAGGCCGATGAGATGATCGGCTCCGGACAGGAGCGCGCAGAGACCCACGCCCAGCGTCTCGCCGGGGCCAAGCTCGGCAACGGTGTCTGGCGTTCCTCGAAACCCATGGGCGTGCAGCAGCGTCAGGTGTCGCATCCAGAGGCTGTAGCAATAGCGCGCAGACTCCGTCTGGCCCTCGGATCTCGAGGTTGATAACGAGGTCGTTGATCGCCGGCACGAAGGTCAGAAGCCCCCTGGCAATCGGAGTCAGACGCATTTCACCCATGAACAAGTGCCTCCCTGAGGGCGGGTTGGCGGGAGTATTGCCGTCCTTGGGAAGCGTTGAATGTCGCCAGACGCGACTACGGCAATGGCAGCTTGTCTGACACGCCGGGCTGTAACTTCACCCAGCCCCACCACTGCAGGCAGTATCGCCATCCTGAAAGACGCCTGAGGGGGCATCGTGAGGCGATACGGCCAGGTCCTGCAGGTCAGGCCCGAGTTTCGTGACGAGTATGTCCGGCAGCACGCGGCCGTCTGGCCGGGCGTGCTGGCGCAGATCCGGCGGTCGAACATCCGCAACTATTCCATCTACCTGCGCGACGGCGTGTTGTTCGCCTACTT
The DNA here is from genome assembly GCA_963832505.1 of uncultured Pseudomonadota bacterium. Taxonomy (GTDB): domain Bacteria; phylum Pseudomonadota; class Gammaproteobacteria; order Steroidobacterales; family Steroidobacteraceae; genus CADEED01. Next base: position 27,952 of record CAWHUD010000001.1, read on the forward strand.
CGAGTACGTGGGCAGCGACTTCGCCGCCGACATGCGCGCGATGGCTGCGGATCCCGAGACGCAGCGCTGGTGGGCGCTGATGGAACCCATGCAGCAGAAATGGGCCAGCGCTTCCGCGGAAGACTGGTGGACCAACATGACCGAAGTGTTCCACGTCGACTGACTCCAGGGGCCATGAATGAACCGAATCCTCGTCATGTTGTGCCTGCCGCTCGTGGCCGCACTCACCGCAGCCGCCGCGGAGCCAGCGGCGAAGCGTTATGAAGCCACCTGGACTTCCGTCGACAGCCGGCCGACGCCAGCGTGGTGGAGTGACGCCAAGTTCGGCATCTTCATCCACTGGGGCGTGTACTCGGTGCCGGCGTTCGCACCCAAGGGTGAATACGCGGAGTGGTACTGGGAACGAATCGGCAGGCCGGGTAATCCCGATCCGGATTCGAACGACGCGAAGATCCGCCGCGAAACGCACGCGTTTCACCAACGGGTTTACGGCAGGGAATTTCAGTACGCGGACTTCGCGCCGAAATTCACCGCTGAAATGTTCAACGCCGATCAGTGGGCGGAGATCTTCGAGCGTTCCGGCGCGAAGTACGTGGTGCTCGTATCCAAGCACCATGACGGCTTCGCCCTCTGGCCCTCGCGGGAAGCGGACACGAGCTGGGGCCGCAAGTGGAATGCCGTCGATGTCGGGCCCAGGCGCGATCTCGTCGGGGAGCTGTCGGCCGCCGTGCGCCGCAGGAACCTCGAAATGGGTTTCTATTTCTCTCTGTATGAGTGGTTCAACCCGCTCTGGCTGGCGAACAATCCCGACGAATACGTCACGCGCCACATGTTTCCGCAGTTCAAGGACCTGGTGACTCGCTACTCGCCCTCGGTGATTTTCTCCGACGGTGAATGGGAACTGCCCTCGGAGCAGTGGCGGGCACCGGAGTTGTTAGCCTGGCTCTACAACGACAGCCCCGTCGCCCAGAAGGTGGTGGTCAACGACCGCTGGGGCAAGGAATCACGGCACCGGCATGGCGGCTACTACACGACCGAGTACGGCGCCGGACTGCCGGGCGCGACTCACCCGTGGGAAGAGAACCGCGGCATCGGCCATTCCTACGGCTACAACCGCAACGAAGACCTCAACGACTACTCCTCGGGCCGCAAGCTGCTCCTGACGCTGTTGGATACGGTAAGCCGGGGCGGAAACCTGCTGCTCAATGTGGGGCCGACCGCCGACGGGCGGATTCCCGTGGTGATGCAGGATCGGCTGGCGTATCTCGGCCAATGGCTGGCACACAATGGCGAGGCGATCTATGGCACACGAGTGTTTCGCGATGGCGCGCAGTGGACGGCGGGACGCAGGCAGGAAGTCGACACCTCGACCAACTACCGCGCGAAGTACGACGTCGAGGCGCTCACGCTGACCCCCGCGCCGGGCGACGCGCGCAAGGAGATCCTCTTCACCCGCAAGGGCCAGACGCTCTACGCCATCATGCCCCTGTATCCGCAGGGCAAGCTCACGCTGCGTAACGTTCGCCTCGCGCGGGACGCGCGTATTGCGCTGCTCGGCACCAGCCACGCAAAAATTGCCTGGCGGCAGAAGGGCGGTGACGTCGAGATCTCAGCACCGGCACTCAACGACGGCGAAGTCCCTTTCGCCGGCGCTTACACCTTCAGGATCGACGGCCTCGTCGAGCCCTGAATCAGGAGCCGGGTCCGCTACCCATGTGCTGCGCGAGGAACGCGTCGATGGCCCTCAGCAGCGTCACGCGATCCGATTTTCGTTCGAGCTCGTGGCTGCCGCCCTTGATGATCACCACTTCGTACGTTTTCTTGTGCTTGTCGAGCGCGCTTTCCATGGCATTTGTCTGATCCACCTGGACCTGCCAGTCCTTGGTGCCGTGGACCAGCAGCACGGGAACGCTGATCTGTGCGGCGTTCTCCGCGGGCGAGTCGCGCTTGAGCTTCTCGCGGTCGGTACCGATCTGCGCGCGGCGGAATTGCTGCTGGCCGGTGACGGCTCCTTGCTCCTGGAACGTCGCGAGGTCCGCGATCCCCGCGATGCTCACGGCGCAGCGATACAGGTCGCCATTGCGCGCAGCGCTCAACAGGGCTTCGTAGCCGCCGAAACCCCAGCCCATGATGCAGATCCGTTTCGGATCCGCGATGCCTTCGCTCACCGCCCAGCGTGTGGCGTCCTGGATGTCCGAGTAGATGAGACCGCCCCATTGCTGGTGCCCATCGAGCCGCCATTTCTGGCCCAGGCCGTCGGAGCCGCGATAGTTCATCTGCAGCACGGCGTAGCCGCGATTCACGAGAAGCTGCGCAGGAAACGGAACTTCCAGGAATCGCGCGCCAGCGGCCCGTCGTGGGGCAATCACGATCAGCGGCAGGTTCTTGCGTTCGGCGCCGCTCGGCACGGAAAGATAGCCCGGGATCTCGGTGCCATCCGCCGCCTTGTAGACGATGTTGGTCGTCCAGCCGAGCGCGTTCTGGTCGAGTTCCGGATATGCGGTGCCGAGCTTCTGCAGCTTTTCCTTCTCCGCGTCATAGACGTAGTAGGTCCCGAGATCGATGGGACTCGAGGCCTGGATCAGCAGCGCCTTCTTGTCGTCCGAGCTGTCGATGATGTCGTGCACGCGGTTGGGAAACTGCTTGTCGAGCCGGTCGATCAACTCGCGCAGCTTTGGATCCGCGTACCAGACGTAGGGCCGCTCGACGTCGTAGCGCACGCCGAGCAGGCTGCGGTCGGTTTGAAACACGGGCTCACCCACATCGACGAGCGGATGACTGGAACAGCAATTCGGCTCGCGCTTGTCGGCGAGATCGATGGACCACAACGCGTCGCGGCCCTCGTAAGTGCCGAGGGCATAGGCCGTGTTCACTTCCGTAGCCATGGCGATGGGACGCAGGCGATTCGTGGTGCTGAATGCCTGGGTCGCACCGAGGCGTCGCCATTCGCGTTCGCCATCGAGCCGCGCGAAGTAGATGGTGTTCAGGCCGTCCGCGCTGCCCCAGCCGATGCGCGGATTGCCACGACCGTCCGTCACGAATTGCCGGATGGGCGGGTTCTCGCCGATACGTTCGAAGCGAGACGCCGTGTTGAGGTTGAGCTCGACGATCGAGGGAAATGAATCGTGATCCTCGTCGAACTGGATCAGGACGGTGTCGGGGTCGTCGGGCGTGAAATCGATGACCTCGTCCTGGCGTTCGGGACTGAACGAGGAGACCGCGAATGTGTTTTGCGCGTCCTTCGAGATAGTGTCGGCATCACGCACGCCAAGTTCGGACGCCGTGCTCTTTTCGATCGAGGCGCCGTAGTTCATGTTGAAGTTGCGCATGCTGGTGGTCGTGACGAACAGGTTGCCCTCGTTGCGCGCCTGCTCGAGGACCTTGAGCGCCGCGCCATCGGCGTCGACCGCGAACAGGCGCGTGTACGGCGGCTCGGCGTATTTCTTGCCGCGGATGTTGCCGTAGATGCCGCAGATCAGCCGTTTCTGGTTGGCCCACCGGCACCAGCCCAGGTCGAATTTGCCGGGCTCGGATGCCGTGACGCGTTTGAACGCGCTGCCCACCTGCGTGCGATCGAAACGTCATCAACACCGTGTCGTCTTCGGCGCCCGAAAGGAAGGCGACGTAGCGGCCGTCCGCGGAGAGCGTCACCCCGTGCATCTGGGGCCGGCGCGCGAAATTCTCGACCGGTCAGCGGTGCCGCCGCGCTGGCGGCGGCAGCGGCGCACAGCAAAACCGCCGCAATGGCGGCCGCGAAGTCCTGATCATCGATGATCCCCCTCGTATGACTGTCAATCGCTCCGGTCGAGTATCCGAGTATCTAAGGCCAGAGGTCCAATGGTCCACTTGAGGTCGCGGGATGCAAGATCGCTGTCAACCGGGACGCTGAACGAGTCTCATAGACGGCATCTATCGAATTCATTCAAACAATCGAATTCAGCGACGATGCGGCGCGCGGCGTAGCTTCGCCGTCATCCTTCATCGAGGAGATCGAGCCATGTCAGCGCAACTCAAAGAACCCAAATGCCCGTTCCCTCACGCTCGGGCGGCGGCACATCGAACAGCGAATGGTGGCCGAACCAGTTGCAGGCTCGATCTGCTGCACCAGCATTCCGTCGAAGTCCGATCCGATGGGACAGGACTTCGACTACGCGAAGGAATTCAAGAGCCTCGACTACAAGGCGCTGAAGAAAGATCTCGCGAAGCTCATGACCGACTCGCAGCCCTGGTGGCCGGCGGACTTCGGTCACTACGGTCCGCTGTTCATCCGCATGGCCTGGCACAGCGCCGGCACGTATCGCACCGGTGATGGCCGCGGCGGCGGCGGGCGCGGCCAGCAGCGTTTCGCGCCGCTCAACAGCTGGCCGGACAACGTCAGCCTCGACAAGGCGCGCCGCCTGCTCTGGCCCATCAAGCAGAAATACGGCCGCAAGATTTCCTGGGCGGATCTCATGATCCTCACCGGCAACGTCGCGCTCGAGACCATGGGCTTCAAGACTTTCGGTTTCGGCGGCGGCCGCAAGGACGTCTGGGAGCCGGACCACGACGTGTACTGGGGCAAGGAAACCAAGTGGCTGGAGGACCAGCGCTACACGCGGCGATCGCGACCTCGAGAATCCGCTCGCGCGCCGTGCAGATGGGCCTCATCTATGTGAACCCGGAAGGGCCCGAACGGCAATCCGGATCCGGTGGCCGCGGCGCAGCGACATCCGCGAAACCTTCGCGCGCATGGCCATGAACGACGAAGAGACCGTGGCGCTGATCGCCGGCGGCCACAGCTTCGGCAAGACTCACGGCGCGGGTCCGGCGTCGCACGTCGGCGTCAATCCGGAAGGCGGCGATCTCGAACACCAGGGCTTCGGCTGGATGAGCGGCTTCAACTACGGGCATCGGCGTCGACGCGATCACCAGTGGCCTGGAAGTCACCTGGACCAGCACGCCGACGAAGTTCAGCAACGATTTCTTCTGAGAACCTGTTCGGCTACGAATGGGAACTGACCAAGAGCCCGGCCGGCGCGCACCAGTGGCGTCCGAAGGACGGCGCGGGCGCGGGCACGGTGCCGCACGCTCACGACAAGTCGAAGCGCATTGCGCCATCGATGCTGACCACCGATCTCGCGCTGCGTTTCGATCCGGCCTACGAGAAGATCTCGCGCCGCTTCCTCGAGAACCCGGACCAGTTCGCGGACGCCTTCGCGCGCGCCTGGTTCAAGCTCACGCATCGTGACATGGGTCCGCGCGTGCGTTACCTCGGCCCGGAAGTGCCGAAAGAAGAACTGATCTGGCAGGACCCGATTCCGAAGCTCGATCACAAGCTGATCGGTGACAAGGAAATCGCGGCTCTCAAGAAGGCGATCCTCGCGTCGAAGCTCTCGGTTCCGCAGCTGGTCTCGACGGCCTGGGCCTCGGCCGTCTACCTACCGCGGCTCCGACATGCGCGGCGGCGCGAACGGCGCGCGCATCCGGCTCGCGCCGCAGAAGGACTGGGAAGTCAATCAGCCGGCGCAGCTCGCGAAGGTGCTGCAGGCACTCGAAGGCATCCAGGCGGCGTTCAACAAGAAGGCCGCAGAAGGACGGGCGGCAAGAAGGTTTCGCTCGCCGACCTGATCGTGCTCGGCGGTTGCGCCGGTCATCGAAGAAGGCAGCGAAGGAAGGCGGGATACAAGGTGAAGGTGCGCTTTCACGCCGGGCCGCATGGATGCGTCGCAGGCGCAGACCGACGTCGAATCCTTCAAGGCGCTCGAGCCGGTGGCCGATGGATTCCGCAACTACCAGAAGGCGCGTTATTCCGTGCCGGCCGAGGCGCTGCTCATCGACCGCGCGCAGTTGCTGACGCTCACGGCGCCCGAGATGACGGTGCTGGTGGGCGGCCTGCGCGTGCTGGGCGCGAATGTCGGGTGGCTCAAAGCACGGCGTCTTCACCAGCGGCCCGGCGTACTCACCAATGACTTCTTCGTGAACCTGCTCGACATGGGAACACGAGTGGAAACCGACCTCGGAAGCCAAGGAACTCTACGAAGGCCGCGATCGCAAGACGGGCGCGGTCAAGTGGACCGGCACGCGCGCGGACCTGGTGTTCGGCTCGAACGCGCAGTTGCGGGCCGTGGCCGAGGTCTATGGCAGCTCGGACGCGCAGAAGAAGTTCGTCGAAGACTTCCTGGCAGCCTGGACCAAGGTCATGAACCTGGATCGCTTCGACCTGGCCTGAAGTCGACATAGCCTCCTGAACAGGCGCGGACGGGCGGCTGGGACGCCTCCCGTCTGCCGCCTGTGATCGGCGGCGCCAGTCGCGGGCGCCGATACCTTTCTCACCCCGAATTCTCGTAGAGTCCGGCAAGGCGCTGCTGCAGTGCGATCCGGGATCGAGAAGCGACAAGAATGAAAAGAACGAAGTCCATCGTCGGCATCGCCGTCGGGGTATCGAGCATCGTGCTGGTCGTGGCGGGCTTGATCGCGCATCGCTCGGTGCAATTGCTCGCGGATACCAGCGACGAGATCCTGCGCTCCAAGGAGCTCGAGCTGAGTCTCGAACGCCTGCTGTCCAGCATGCGCGACGCCGAAACCGGTCAGCGCGGTTACTTCCTGAGCGGCAGCGAGGCCTATCTCTTCCCCTACAACACGGCATTGCGCGAAATCGACGGCCGGCTGAGCACGCTGGAGGCGCGCATGCAGGCGCGCAACGGCTCGATGGAAGAGCTGCAGGCGTTGCGCGGCCTGGTGACTACCAGGCTCAACCTGCTGGCGCGCGGGATCGAGCTGTTCCGCTCCGGACGGGAGCGCGAGGCGCTGGCGCTGGTGCGCTCCGGCCAGGGGAAAGTCGCGATGGATGCCATCCGCGCGATGGTGGGCGAGCGCGTGCTCAGTCGAGCAGCGCAATGTCATGCGCCTGATGGCACTGGAGCGCGACGCGCGGCAGGCGACGCTGCGCTCGAGCATTGTCGGTCAGCGCACTCGCGGTTTTCCTCATGGTAGTGCTGGCCTACGTGGTACGGCGCGATTCCGCACGCCTGCGGCTCAGCGAGGAGCGGCTCGCGACGACGCTGCGCAGCATCGGCGACGCGGTGATCGCGACCGACGCACGGGGCATGGTCACGATGATCAACCCGGTCGCCGAAAAGCTCACCGGCTGGCCTCAGGCGCAAGCCAGGGGCAAACCACTCGACGAGATATTCCGCATCGTCAACGAGCAGACGCGCGAGACGGTGGAGAGCCCGGTGACCAAGGTGCTGCGCAAGGGTGGCATCGTCGGGCTCGCGAATCACACGGTGCTCATTCACAAGGCGGGTCACGAAACCGCGATCGAGGACAGCGGCGCGCCGATCTGCGACGACTCGGGTGCCGTCACGGGTGTGGTGCTGGTGTTCCGCGATGCCACCGAGGAACGCGCCGCCAAGAACGCGCTGCAACTCGCGGACCGGAGAAAGGACGAATTCCTCGCCACCCTCGCGCACGAGCTGCGCAATCCGCTGGCGCCCATTCGCCAGGCCGCGGCGGTCGCTGCCCATGCAGGCACGACACCGGAGCAGATTCGCTGGAGTCATTCGGTGATCGAGCGGCAGGCCGGGCACATGGCCCGCCTGCTCGACGATCTGCTCGATGTGTCGCGCATTACGCGCGGCCGCCTCGAGGTGCGCCGCGCGCGTGTCGCGTTGCGCAGCGTGGTCGACGCCGCCGTGGAAACGGCGCGGCCCACGATCGACGCCGGCAAGCATGCGCTGAAGGTGAGTTTGCCCGACGAGCCGCTCATGCTCGACGCCGACGCGCTGCGCTTGTCGCAGGTGCTGGCCAACCTCCTGACCAACGCCGCGAAATATTCCGATCGCCCCGGCACGATCCGCCTGGTTGCCGAACGCGACGGCCAGGACGTCGTGATCCGCGTCATCGACGACGGCATCGGCCTCGCGCCCGCGGACCTGCCGAGGATCTTCGAGATGTTCGCCCAGGTGAAGCCGACGCTCGATCGCAAGGAAGCCGGCCTCGGAATCGGGCTCGCGCTCTCCAAGGCGCTCGTGGAACTGCACGGCGGCACGCTCGAGGTACGCAGCGAAGGTATCGGCAAGGGCAGTGAATTCACCGTGCGACTGCAACTCGCGTCGCGCCGGTCGAGGCGATGCCTGCGACTTCGGCGGCCCCGGTGGATGTCACGCCGCGCGCGACGCGTCTACGCATCCTGCTCGCCGACGATAACCGCGATGCCGGCGAGAGCCTGGAGATGCTGCTCGCCATCGAAGGGCACGAGGTCCGCGTGGTCTATGACGGTGCGAGTGCGCTCGCGAAGCTCGCGGAGTTTGATCCGCGACATTGCGTTGCTCGACATCGGCATGCCGAAGATGAACGGCTATGAGCTGGCCACGGAGATCCGCAAGCAACCCTGGGGCCAGCGCATCCAGCTGGTCGCCGTGACGGGCTGGGGGCAGGCCGGTGATCGCCAGCGCGCCCTCGACGCCGGATTCAACGCGCACTTCGTGAAGCCGGTCGACTTCACGGAGTTGCAGGCGTTCTGCGCCTCGGTTGCCGGCAATGGTCATCAGGCTCCCCGTGCTGGTATCTTGCCGTGACAAGAACAAGGCAGGGGGAAAGCAATGTCTGGACATCAATCCATACGCGCCGACACAGGCGAGCCTCAAGAGTGCCGAGATTGCGCCCGCTGCCGGCGGACTGTGGCGAGACGACAATCGACTGATCATGGCCCATGGCGCCACGTTTCCGCATCGCTGCGTCAAGTGCAACGAGCCCAGCCAGCCGCCTCACAAGGTACAGCAAGGTCTACTGGCACCATCCGGCCATCTACATCCTCGTGTTCGGATACGCCATCCTCTACATCATCGTGGCGCTGATCGTGCGCCGGTCGGCGGAGATCAACCCCGGCCTCTGCGAGGAACATCAGCAGAAACGCGCCCTGTGGATTGCGATCGGCTGGCTCGGCTCCTTCGGCAGCTTCATAGCAGTGCTGGTGCTGTCACGAGTGCTGAAAATCGACTCGGCCCTGGCGCCGATACTCGCGGTCCTGTGCTTTTTCTTCTTCGCCATCCTCGGGATCGTCAAGGCGCGCGTCCTCTATCCCAAGCGCATCGACGATCGCTACGCGAGACTCCTGGGGGCGGACGAGCGGTTCCTGGCGAGCCTGCCGAACTTCCTGCCGCTGTGAGCGGTGCAGGGGTTCAGATCATCCCGGCGCGTTTTACCGCGTTGTAGCGGTTCACGAGCTCGATGCCGAGCCGCAGTGGCTCGGCATCCACCATGAGCGCGTCACGCGCCGCCAGCCGGTTGAACGCGTCGCGGCGCGACTGCTCGTAAAGATGTGCGCTGCCGATGTCCAGCGCCGCGTCCATGGTGCCGATCGACTGGGAGATCAGCTCGCCCACCACGCGCTCGCGCAGTGAAGCCAGCATCACCAGGTGCCGCGAGCGCAGCAGCCGCAGCGCCTGCGACAACTCGCTCGAGTCCTCGTCGCGGAAGTTGGTGATGACGATGACCAGCGAGCGCTTGTGATGCCGTCGCAGCAGGTTCTGTGCAACCGATACGTAATCCGAATGCGTCGGCGTGGGCTGCACCGAATACAGCTCACCCATGAGCGCGTTCAGCGCATGCGCACCCTTGCGCGGCGCGAACACGCGTTCGCCGCCGGGCGGCGTGCCGAAGGTGAGGGCGCCGACGGCGTCGCCCTGGCGCAGCGCCACGTACGACAGCAGCATGACGGCGTTGAGCACCTGGTCGAAATGTCCGCTGCCGATGCCGTCCTCGCCATCGTGCGCGCGCATGCGCCGGCCGCAGTCGATGAGCAACATGACGCACTGATCGCGTTCGTCCTGGAATTCCCGCAGGATGGGTTTGTGCTGGCGCATCGTCGCTTTCCAGTCGATGTGCCGCACCGGATCGCCATAGCGGTATTCGGCGAGTTGCTTGAAATCGGTACCTTCGCCGCGCTGCTGGTAGGTCTTGATGCCGATTTCCTGCAGTCGCCGGTCGCCGGCCAGCCAGGCATAACGCGCGACCTGCGCGAAATCGGGATAGGAACGCCGCGCTTCACTTTCGCCGGCGCGCTCCAGCACCTCGCAGAAACCGAGCAGGCTGCGAATGCGCACATCGGCCGTTGCAAAGTGGATCTCGCCGCGCCGGGTTGGCGTGACTTCGTAGGCGATATCGACGCGTTTTCCGGGCTCGGTGGTGATTTGCGCGGGCAGGCCGACGAAGTTCAGGCCGGTGTCGCAATGATCGAAGACCTCGAATTGCAGCGCGCGTTTGCCGGTGTTCTCGAACTGCAGGTGCACGAGCTGTCGCACGCCGATGGCGAATGCGGACGGCAGCCGGCGCTTCATGCGCACCTCCGACTTTCGCCACGCGCGCCGCGTCAGGAACACGTCGGCGATGGCCAGCAGCAGCAGCAGCGCGGCGAACGCGGTGCTCGCCCAGGTGACGAACCGCAGACTCACGCCCAGGAACAAGGCCACCGAGGCCGCAATGCAGGCGAGCGAGACCGTGAGCAGCAGGCGCCGGCTGGGTATGAAGCGCGGCTTCATGGCTCGTCAGATTCGCGGCGCCGAAACGTTTTCGATGACCGCGCTCAGCAGGTCGTCGGGCTTGCGGCCTTCGAGCAGGGCGTCTGGCGCCAGCGCGATGCGATGGCGCAGCGCCGGCAACGCGACGCGCTTGATGTCATCGGGAATCACGAAATTGCGGCCTTCGAGCAGCGCCACGGCGCGTCCGCCACGCACCAGCGCCAGCGCGCCGCGCGAACCGGCGCCCTGCGCGAGGCCCGACCAGTCGCGCGTGGCGCGCGTCAGTCGCACCGCGTAGTCGATGACCTGCTGGTCGACGCGCTGCCGCGCGGCGATAGCCTGCAGGCTGGTGACCGCACGCTCGTTGAGTACGGGCGTAACCTTCGACAGCGGCAGTTCGTCACCGGCCTGGTCGGTGGTCGCGCGAAGCACGACGCCCACTTCGTCGCTCAGCGACGGATATCCGATCTCGATCTTGAACAGGAAGCGGTCGAGCTGCGCTTCGGGTAATGGATAGGTGCCCTCGGTCTCCACCGGGTTCTGGGTGGCCAGCACCATGAAGGGCTTGGGCAGCACATGGGTCTGGCCTTCGAGCGTGACCTGGTATTCCTGCATGACCTCGAGCAGCGCGCTCTGCGTCTTGGCTGGCGCGCGGTTGATCTCGTCGGCGAGCAGCAGGTGGGTGAACACGGGTCCGCGCACGATGCGCATTTCCATGGTCTTGGGATCGAGCACCGCGTGACCGGTGATGTCCGAAGGCATCATGTCCGGCGTGAACTGCACGCGTCCCGTCGAGAGCTGCAGGGCCTGCGCCAGCGCACGCACCAGCAGGGTCTTGCCGAGTCCCGGTACACCTTCGATGAGCACGTGTCCCGAAGCCACCAGCGCAAGCACCACTTCTTCGACCACCTGGGACTGGCCCACGACGGCCTCGCCAATGCCCGCGCGCAGCTTGCCGAGCAGTTCAGCGGCCTTCTGGATGGTGGCTGATTCAGTTTCCATGTTTTTTCCTTATCAACAACAGACGACGTCTGGCGGTTTCGAGCACCGCGATCGCATCGCGCAGCTCATGTGAATTGCGTGGGCCGGCGTAATTCATGGCCGGCGCGAGATCGACCTCGCTGATGCCGCTCGCCTTGGCGATGGCGGCGACACGTTCGGCGCTCGGCATGTTGTCGTACGACGGAAAGCGCCGGATGGCGGCGTCGCGCAGCGCGCGCAACGTGGCGGCGTACAACGCTTCGCCGCCGCCGAAACGCAGCGCGAATTGCCCCGTGCCGCGAATCTGTTCGGCGAGTGAACGGCGCGCGGTTTCCGTGGCCGCGATACGCGGGCCGAACCGCGGACCCGCACGCCACAATGCCAGCGCCACGGCCGCGAGCAGCAGCAGCACTGCCGGTGCGCCGAAGCGCCACGTGAGACTCACGATCGACGCCTGGTCTTCCTCGGTGAGGAACTGCAACGTGTCGCCGCGGCGCAGCTGTGTGGCGGCCACGAAGAGCCGCGGATGGTCGCCGAGCAGGAAATCCCGATAACGAAACGGCGAGGCGTTGAGCACCGTGACGCTGCCGCGGCCCACTGCCGCGCGCACCGCGTGTATTCCGTCTTCATCGCGCAGCGCCCAGAGGATCTTGCGCGAGCTGGTGAGCGTATGCGCCCAGTCGACATCGCAGAGCTCGAGTTTGCGGGGGCTGTTTTCCTCGGTCAGCTTGTGGCAGTCCGCATCGAGGAATCGCCCGGCCAGGAAATCCGGATCGGCGGGCTCGGCGACATCGGATTCGCTTCGGCTTTCCTTCTTCGTCATCCGAGTCATCGTGGGAATCATCTTCCGAGTATTCCTTCTCGCGCCGGCCGACCCCGCTCCAGTTCTCGAATTCTTCGAAGTCACCGATCACCGAATTGTCGATGACCAGGCGCCCGCCATCTTCGACCCATTCTTGCAGACGTTCGCGCCGCGGCTTGCTCAGCGACCAGTTCCAGTCAGAGAGGATGATGACGGAATCCGCGGCAGGCTCGACGAATACCCGCTCCCACGATGCTTCGGCGCCGAGCTCGGCGCTCATGCGGATGGCGGCGTAGAACGGGTTGTATATGGCCTCGCCCTGCAGTGGCGCGCGCACTTCGAATGGCTTGAACGACATGTTGCTGGCGAGCCAGGCAAGACCGCCCGCGATCACCAGCCAGACCATGATGCGAACGACGCGCCCCATCATGCCGCGGCTCCACTCGTGTACGCCTCGCGACGCGGCGCAGTGGTGATCACGGGCTTCTCGAGGTGTGTGTCGAACGCGTCGCAGAGTTCGTGCACCACCGCGGTCTCGACACTGAGTCCACCGTAGATCGCGCGCTGCCAGGTGCGCACCAGTCGCGTGGCGTACTCGGTGCGATGCGTTGCGAGTATCCGGCCGGCGAGCAACAGGCAGTCGCCCTCGGTGCTGGAATCGCGAATCGGCACCTCGTAGACATGCGCGAGCCGCGACAACAATCCGCGATACAGCAGGGCCAGCGCGGCCCGGCGTATCGCCGCGATCCCACAACTGTCGTGCCACGGCGCCGATGTCGTCGGGCAGGCTCTCGGGCCGGATATCGAGATCCTGGACATGTGTCGGTGCGACAAAGCGTTTGACGTTGCCTTTCTGCACACGGGTCGCGAACAGGCGCACGAGGAACACCGCGAGAAATGCCGCGAGAGCGGCGATCAGCAGCCAGAACAGCATCTGCGAGGTTTCGGCGATCCAGCCGAACAAATCGCCGATCCAGCTCAGCCACTTCGGCCATTCCGACGCCTTCGGTTCTTTTGCCTTCTTCTTTTCTTGCTTCGAATCCCACACCAGCCGGCGAACGGTCTTCTTGGTGGCGAGATTCGGATCGGCCTTGATGGCATCGATCGCGCGATCGACTTCCTGCGGAGTCGGCGCTGTCTTGATCGCCGTTGCCGAGATGGCCGGCGTGGCCACGGCCAGCAGCAGGAGGATCAGCAGCTTTGACAGGTCAGGACGCAAACGCACGGCGGAATTCCTGCTCGATGTCCCAGGCTTCGAGTTCGGCACGGCGATTGAGGTACATGCCGAAGCCGGCGGCCACGTAGAAGGGTTCGAGAAACAGCACGGCCAGGACGTAGGCAACGGAAAACAGGAGCATCAGCACACTGTTTGATTCATCGTCGAACAGGCTCTTGAACTCATAGCCCAGCCCGTCTGCCGCGAACCAGAAGGTCAGCGAAAACACGGCGAGCATGAGGAAGGTTTCGGCGAGGGAAAAGGTGCTGGTCATCATGAGCGCGGCGCCGCTGTGACGGCGGCGCAATTGCTTGACGCGCCTGCGAAGCTGGAACAACGAATGGCCTTCGAGCTGATAGACCGGTTGCGTCAGCGAACGCCACGGCGACAAGCGCCGCCAGGTCCAGGTGAGGATGAATTGTCGCCACCACACTTCGCGTTGCTGGCGCCAGAGATCACCGAGCGTGGTCTGTTGCCCGAAGGCGGCTCGCGCCAGCACGAACAAGACGGTGCGATCCAGCCAGGGCTTGGACCACCACAGAAGCGTCATGGGCCACCACGGGGAGACTTCGAACAGCGACAGCGACAGCAGTGCCATCGGTATGGCCACCAGCCAGGTAACAGCGGTACACCTCGCGGGCCCGCGTCTGGCAAAGACGTATGCCGAGATCACCCGCCTCGTGCGGCGCGCGCGGTCGCATCCGCAATGCGAGGGTGTCAATCTTCACGTCGACCCTGCAGAGTCAGGTAAGCCAGCACGGCCAGCCAGCACACGCCGGCGACGGAATACTTGAGGGGCAACGGCAGCCAGCGTGCCGATGACCAGAATGCTTCGATCGCCGCCGCGATGAGCAACATGGCGATGATGCCGTAGATGATCACCATGGTTTCGCGCGCCGCCCGCGTGAGGCTCTGCACCCGCGTTTGCCTGCCGGGTGAAATCAGTGAATGGCCCAGGCGCAGCCCCGCGGCTCCGGCCAGTACGAAGGCCGTGAGTTCGAACGAGGCGTGTGTGACGACGAAGGAATAGAAGCTCTCGCTGAGCCCGCGTTCGGTGAGGTAGCCGGCGATGGCGCCGGAATACACCGCGTTCAACAGCATGAAGAAGATGCTGCCAATTCCCGCGAACAGGCCCGAGGCAAAGAACCGGAACGACAGGCCGATGTTGTTCTCGATGTAGAACCCGAACATCATCCAGCGGCCTTCCGCTCCGCGCGTGCTGCCTATGGCTTCGGCCGCGTCGGAATACATGGCCTCGAATTCCGCGGCCGTCTCCGCGTCCACCACCGACAGGATGAGATCCGGCCGCTCGTAAACCAGCCAGCCCATCAGCAGCATGGGGATTACGCTGATCGCCGTGGCAATCCACACGTAAGTTGCATGGGCACGCACCGCCCGCGGGAAATCGCTCACGAAAATGCGCTTCAGGCGGCTCAGGCCGAACTCGCGCCGCTGGTAGATGACCTGGTGCGCATCGGAGGTCAGGCCCTCGAGCCGATCCAGCAGGTAACGCGGGTAGTCGCGCGCGCGTGCCAGCGCCAGGTGTTCGCAGGCGCGGCGGTAGAGTTCGGCCACGCGTTCGCCGCGGATCGGCTCCAGGCTGTTCTTCTGCTTCACGCGCCCGTCGATGATGAGCGTGAGCTGGGCTTCGAGTTCGTCCCACTCGGCGCGGTAGAGGTTTTCGAAGTGCAGCGGAGTCATGAACGCCGTCCTAACAACCATTGCGCCACGCCCAGCACGCGGCGCGTGACCTCGGTTTCTGGTTTGTGTGTATCCCCCTGCACCGAGGCCGCCATGGCTGCGAGTTCGTCGAGCCGTTCGACCGTGAGCGTCGGTGCGCGTGCTGCCAGCGCAATCAACGCCGACTGGTCACGCTGCGACAGCGTACGCACCGGTGCCACCGGCGTCACCATGTCCAGGGTCGCCTTGGGCGCGGGGCGCGGCAGGTACACCACGAGGGTGGCGGCCGCGAGGTCACCGAGGCGCTTGCTGTCGGCCCGCAGCAGCATGCTGACGATGGCAGAGCCATAACCGACCGGCAGGAAATCGGCCACGCGCAGCAAGTTGCGTGTCAGCGAGGCAGCCGGTGTGATCGGCAGTCCGTTGTCCATGACGACCTTGAGTCCCATGGCGCGTTTGCCGGGAGTGGCGCCGTTCCTGCCGAGTTCGAACACGACCGGGTAGAACCACTCCAGCAGGAAAGTCAGGATCGTCCAGAAGCCCCAGCCCATGCCGCCGAAGAACATCAGGACGAACGCCGCGGCGTACATGATCGCGATCCGGATCAACTGGTCGATCAGGTAGGCGCAGAAACGCGCGCTCATTCCCGCTGGCCGCAATTCCAGCAGGATGCCTTCGGGCGTTTCCGCCGCAACTACCGAGTCGAGCACGCGCGGTCCGTTATTCGCTGTGCCCCGGGCCCTGATGGCTTGGAAGTTGGCGCACCTGGCGTGCGGTGTCGTCATTCATGTGCGAGACCTGTTTCTTTGCCGGACGCCCGTGATTCTCACCTAACCACAAGCAAAATGTCGCCTCGCGCGCGTCAGGTTCGCGGAATGCTCCACAAATCCACCCGTTGACCACGGGCGGCGTCACCTCCAGCATTGCCACGCGGGTCAACCCGTACAGGATTCCGGTGCCCTCCACAGATCAGAACTCGCTTGCCAGTGTCCTCGCCTGCCCGCGCTGTGGCCGTGGCCCGGTTTCGCTTGCTCGTGCGGGGTGGATCTGCGGGAGCTGCAGCAGCGGCTTCCCGGTCATCGGCGAGATTCCGTGGTTGTTCCCTGATCCGCGCCAGGCGCTGGCCGACTGGCGCGGGCGGTTGGGTTTGCTGACCCAGCACCTGGCCTCGGAGGCAATCGCAATTCGTGCCGCCGCGGCGGACGCGTCCGGCGCCACCACGCGCCGTCGCCTGACCCACGCGGCGGCCGCCCACGACGACCAGATCCGGCGGCTGGGTGAATTGCTGGCCCCGCTGGGCCTCGGAGAGTCGGGCGTCGCCGAGGCGACCCACCAGGGGCTCGGCACGCGCCTGCCGCTCGAGCAGGGCCTCACTAACTACTACGTCAACCTGCATCGCGACTGGGCCTGGGGCGCGGAGGAAAACGCGGCCGGCCTCGGCGAGATCGTGCAGGCGCTGGAGGGTGGCGCGCATGGGCTGGGACGCACCCTGGTGCATGGCGCCGGCGCCGGACGGCTGGCCTACGATCTGCACGCCGCGGGCGATGCGCCGCTGACGGTGGCGACGGATTTCAACCCGCTGTTGCTCATGGTGGCGCGCGAGATGTTCGCGGGACGCAGCCTCGAGCTGTACGAATTTCCGATTGCGCCGCGTGGCGTCGAGGACCACGCCATCCTGCGCAGGCTCGAATCGCCGGGCGCGGCGCGTGCCGGGCTCGAACTCGTGGCCGCCGATGCGCTGCAGGCGCCGTTCGCCGACGGCGTATTCGATACCGTGATCACTCACTGGTTCATCGACATCGTCGGTGAGCCCTTTGCTCGCATCGCGGCGCGGATCAACCTGGCGCTCAAACCCGGCGGCCGCTGGATCAATTCCGGCTCGCTGGCTTTCTCGCGCGCCGCGCATGCCGAGCGCATCGGCCTCGACGAGGCGCTCGAAGCGATGCCGCAGGCCGGCTTTGGCGAAGTGAAAGTGCGTGAAACCACGCTTGCCGTACATGCGTTCACCGGCGAGCCGCCATTCGCGGCTCGAGAACGTGGTGACCTGGGTGACTAACAAGGTGGCGGCGCCCGCCGAGGCGCCGCGCTCGCGCGTGCTGCCGGCGTGGCTGGTGGAGACCGACCGCCCGGTGCCGCGGACGCGCGCCTTCGAAATGCAGGCGATTTCCAGCCGGATTCACGCCTTCATGCTGGCGCTGATCAATGGCGAACGTTCCATGCGCGACATGGCGCACATGCTGGTCGAACAGCGCCTCATGACTGCCGACGAGGCCGAGGCGCAGGTGCGCATCTTCCTGACCCGCCTGCACGAAGACAGCGAGAAAGGCTAAATGGGGACATTCCGATTTGCTAGCAAAGGGGACGCGCCTGGTGAGTCGACCGCGCAGCAGCCCTGTCCCCTTTTGCTAGCAAATCAGGAATGTCCCCATTTCCACAATCTGCCACGATCCGTCGGTGGATCGCCCGATGGCCGCCCGAGCCTCGATCCCGATCCGCAGTTGAAATGAACCTCGAGAGCAAAACCGCTCTCGAGCGTCCAATAACTGGAGAGGGCACATGGGCACCTGGACTACGAAGTTTCGCAAACCCGCGCTGGTCGCGGGCGTGTTGGCAATCAGCCTGGCGGTCAATCCGGCGATGGCGAGGGACTCGGATTCGGGTTCCAGGCGCGCCGGTGCCGGGTTCACGGGCGGCGCCCTCATTGGCGCGGCAGCTGGCGGGCCGATCGGCATGGTGGTTGGCGCCGTGGCGGGCAGCATCGTCGGCGAACGCAGCCACAAGAAGAGTGTGGCGCTGGCCGAGCGCAAGGCCCAGGCGGCGCTGCTGGCGGGCGAAGTCGAGTCGCTCGAGAACTCGCTGAACACCATCGAAGGCAAGGCCGGCCAGGTCGGCACGACCGTCCAGTTCCGGACCGGCGAAACGGCGGTGCGCGACAACGATCGCGCGCGCCTGGCGAAACTGGGCGCGCTGCTTTCCGGGCTGGGCGATGTGCGCGTGCGGGTTTCGGGCTTCGCCGACTCGCGTGGCGACGATGCAATCAACCAGACCCTGTCGAAGGAGCGCGCCGAGACGGTGGCGCTCGAGCTGGAAAAGGCCGGCGTCCCCAAGGAGCGCATGACCGTCGAGGCCATGGGCGAGCGCTTCGCGAGCAGCGATGCGCAGCCGGATGACCAGGCCTTCGAACGCTGCGTCGAGATCCGACTCGAATCGGCGCCTTCGGTGGCCAGCAACTGACCGTACCTGGTGCCGGGGAGGGACTGTCGGGATTACGCTTGACCCCCCGACTTTCCCTCCCTGGCACCGACCATGACAAACCAGATCGTGGATTTCAGAACCAAGATCGACAGCGAAAGCGCAACGCAGCCTGCCGACCGGCTGATCGCCGGCGACCCGCGCCAGCAGATCGCCAACTACTTCAGCGACCCCACACAGCAGTTTCACTCCGGCGTCTGGTCGAGCACGCGCGGCAAGTGGCGCATTCGATATACGGAGTCGGAGTTCTGCTGCCTGACCCGCGGCCGAGTGGCGCTCGAAAATCTCGAGGGCAGACGCTGGGAATTCGCCGCCGGCGAAGGCTTCCTGGTTCCCGGCGGGTTCACCGGCACGTGGGAAGTCATCGAGGACTGCACCAAGTTTTACGCGATTTTCGAAGCCCGCACCTAAAGAGTGCACGAACACTCCGATTTGACGGCATAATCCGGGCCACGCTGGCTGTTGTGTTATTTCCCGCTACACGTAAGTCATTGACGAATAAACAATGACAGCGATGTTTCGGCATGAATGGCACAACCTTTGCTTGAGTCACCGTGCCCTTTAGCCCTCGGAGGAGAAAATGAAATCGATTAGAACTTTGGCGCTCGTGACCGGCCTCCTGGCCTTAAGCGGCGTGTCCCACGCTCAATTCAGTTCGACGTGGACTTTTGTCACTGACTACGACTTCCGCGGTTACAGCCAGAGCGCGACGGATCCGGCGATCCAGGCAAGCGCGGACTACGCGTTTGGCGAGACCGGTCTTTCGGTCGGATTCTGGGCGTCGAACATCGACTGGGGTGTCGATGACGACCTCGAGACCGACTACTACGTGAACTACACCGGCCAGATCAACGACACGTTCGCCTTCACGGCCGGCGTGACGTACTACGACTATCCGCTGGGCCCAGGACTGTCCGGATATCCGGAAGGCTACGTCGGCCTGAACGCTGGTGGTTTCAGCTTCAAGCAGTGGTACTCGACTGACTTCGTCGCGTCGGAAGAAACCGCCCAATACACGGAAGCCAATTTCTCGCAGGAGTGGGGCGACTTTTCGCTCGGCCTGCATGCCGGCTATTCGTGGGGCGACTACTGGGATGCGGCGGGTGATGAGGTGATCGACTACGCGGTGCAAGGTAACTACAGCGCCGGCAACCTGACGTTCTTCCTCAAGTTCACGGCGACCGATACCAGCGAGGAACTCGAAGTGACCGATGACATCGGCAACAACGAGCCCCGTTTCCTGTTCGGTGTGACCACCACGCTGCCGTGGGAATGAGCCACGCGAGCTGACGAAACGGCTCAGTATTCAAACTGAATCGGAAAGAGGCCAGTCGTGAGACTGGCCTTTTTTTTGTTTATTTCCAGGCGCTCACGCGCCACGCAGGAAAACGCCGCCGAAGCGGCGGCGTACATGAAGTTCGTCATCACTTTAGTATTCGCACGATGAAAGATCTCTCCGAAGGCTCGATACCGGGACACATCGCGACGATGTCTATCCAGATGGCCATCGGCATCCTGGTGCAGACGCTGTATTTCTTCACCGACCTGTACTTCGTCTCGAAGCTCGGTGATGCCGCGATCGCGGGCGTCACGTCGGCCGGCAATATCTGGTTCGTGGTGCTGGCGCTCACGCAGATCCTGAACGTGGGCACAGTGGCGCTGGTGTCGCACGCGGTGGGCGCGAAACAGCGCGATCGCGCGAACTTCGTGTTCAACCAGTCGCTGTCCCTGTCGATGTGCCTGGCGCTGGTGGTGATCGTGGGCGTTTACGTGGTGTCCGGCCCGTACATGCGCACGGTGGCCGCGGATGAAGCGACCGCGCGTGCCGGCATCGATTACCTGTACTGGTTGCGCCGGGCCTGGCGCTGCAGTTCGCGATGGTGGCGATGTTCGCCACGCTGCGCGCCACCGGCATAGTCAAGCCGACCATGATCCTGCAGATCGTCAGCGTGCTGGTGAACGTCGTGCTCGCGCCGGTTCTCATCGTCGGGTGGGGCACGGGCAAGCCGATGGGTGCGGCGGGCGCGGGCCTGGCGAGCACCATCGCCACGGCGGTCGGCGTGATCCTGAGCGCTTACTACTTCCACAGGCACGAGAAGTACGTCGCCATCCATCGCGAGCAGATGCGCGTGCAGCTCGCGATATGGGGCCGGCTCGTGACCATCGGATTGCCGGTGGGACTCGAGTTCTTCCTCATGTCCATCGTCATGGCGGTGATCTACTGGGTGATCCGCGATTTCGGCGCCGCGGCGCAGGCCGGATTCGGCGTGGGCCAGGGCGTCATGCGCATCATCATGTTGCCCGCCATGGCCGTGGCATTCGCCGTCGGCGCCCATCGCCGGTCAGAACTTCGGCGCGCGCAAACCCGAGCGCGTGCGCGAGACCTTCAAGTGGACGCGTGCTTATCAGCGTGTTGATCATGGTGTTGCTGACCGTGCTCTGCCAGTTCGAGTCGCAGACGTTCATGCACATCTTCACCGGCCGAGGCGGCGGTGGTCGCCGTGGGCGCGCAGATGCTGATGATCAGCTCGTGGAATTTCGCCGCCAACGGCGTGATCTTCACGCTGCTCGTCGATGTTCCAGGCGCTGGGCAATACCTGGCCGACCATCGGTTCGAGCGCGATGCGGCTGGCGATCTTCATCGGGCCGGCGCTCTGGCTGTCGACCCGGCCGGGCTTCCAGCTGGTGCACGTGTGGTACCTGTCGGTGATGAGCATGTTCCTGCAGGCGGTCATCTCATTCCTGCTGTTGCGCAGGGAATTCGCCAGGAAACTGGTCCTGCTCACCCCGGGCGCGGCCGCCTGCGTAAAGGGGACAGGTTTAATTTCGTGAAGACGGAGACAGACCCGAGGTCAGTCCCGCTTCACGAAAATAAACCTGTCCCCATCTTATTCTTTCAACGCCTGCGAAAGGATCCCGATCAACTCATCGATGTGCTTGGGCTCGATGATGAGCGCCGGTGACAGCGCGATGATGTCGCCGGTGGTGCGGATCAGCAGGCCGCGCTCGAAGCATTTCAGATACACGCCGAACGCGCGCGCGCCCGGGTGATCCCGCGATCGGATCGAGCTCGATGCCGGCGACCAGGCCGTAGTTGCGCACGTCGATCACATGCGGCAGGCCGCGCAGGCAGTGCACCGCCTGCTCGAACGCCGGCGCCGATCTGCTTCGCGCGCGTCAGCAAGCCTTCGCGCTCGTAGATGGCCAGCGTGGCGAGGCCCGCGGCGCAGGCCGCGGGATGCGCCGAGTACGTGTAGCCGTGGAACAGCTCGATGGCGCCCGGCGGGCCCTGCATGAACGCGTCGTAGATCTTCTTCGATGACGAGCACCGCGCCCATCGGGATCGCGCCGTTGGTGAGGCCCTTCGCGCAGGTGATGATGTCGGGCGTCACGTCGAATTCCTGCGCCGCGAACGGCCGAGCCGGTGCGGCCGAAGCCGGTGATGACTTCGTCGAAGATCAGCAGGATGCCGTGCTTGTCGCAGATCTGGCGCAGGCGCTTGCAGATAACCCTGCGGCGGCAGCACCACGCCGGTGGATCCGGCGATGGGCTCGACGATCACCGCGGCGATGGTCGACGCATCGTGCAGCGCGACCAGCCGCTCGAGATCATCGGCGAGCTCGGCGCCGTGCGCGGGCAGGCCGCGCGTGAACGCGTTGCGCTTGGGATCGTGCGTGTGCGCGAGATGATCGACGCCGGGAATCATGGACGCCGGCCACACCTTGCGATTGGCCACCATGCCGCCGACGCTGATGCCGCCGAAGCCCACGCCGTGATAGCCGCGCTCGCGGCCGATCAGACCGCATGCGCGCCGCATCGCCTTTCACCCGGTGATACGCGAGCGCGATCTTGAGCGCGGTATCGACCGACTCGGAGCCCGAGTTCGTGAAGAACACGTGATCGAGTCCCGCGGGCGCGATGCTTCACCAGCGCATTGGCCAGCTCGAACGCGGCCGGGTGGCCGATCTGGAACGGCGGCGCGTAGTCCATGGTCTCGAGCTGCTGCGCCACGGCCTGCGTGATTTCCGGGCGGCCGTGCCCGGCATTCACGCACCACAGCCCGGCGACGCCGTCGAGAATGCGCCGGCCCTCGGGGGTTTCGTAGTACATGCCCGACGCGCGCGCCAGCATGCGCGGCTTGCCCTTGAACTGGCGATTTGCCGTGAACGGCATCCAGTAGGCGTCGAGGTCGGATACTGAGGTTGCGAAGGTTGGGCGTTCATGATCGACTCCGGAATTGCACCGGATGATAATCCAGCCAACCTTCGCAAACACTCCTAAACCGTATGAGCATCGACGTCGGGGCCCGTCTCAAACACGTACGCGAGCTGCATGGCCTGTCGCAGCGCGAGCTGGCGCGCCGCGCCGGGCGTGACCAACGGGCTCATTTCGCTGATCGAACAGAACCGGGTCAGCCCTTCGGTGGGTTCGCTCAAGAAGGTGCTGGACGGCGTGCCGCTGTCGATGGCCGAGTTCTTCACGCTCGACGTGAACAGCGCCGCCCAGGTGTTCTACGCGCGCCGAAGAGCTGGTCGAGATCGGCGGCGAAGGCGCATCGCTGCGCCTGGTCGCCGCGCAGCGGCCGGGCCGCCAGCTCACGGTGCTGCACGAACGCTACGAGCCCGGCGCAGCCACGGGCGAGGACATGTTGTCGCATCGCGGCGAGGAGGGTGGCGTCGTCATGCGCGGCAAGGTGGAGCTCACCGTGGGCGGCCAGACGCGCGTGCTCGAAGCCGGCGACGCCTACTATTTTGCGAGCGCCACGCCGCACCGATTCCGCAATGTCGGGCCGCGAGGTCTGTGAGATCATCTCGGCCTCCACCCCGCCGACGTTCTAGACACGAGCAATTCATGTCCGCAGTCCATCCATGATGCCCCATTTCCGCGAGCGCAATGGCGCGAACGCGCCGCCGCGCTCAAGCCGCGTTCCGGCGTGTTCATCGACGGTCGCTTCGTGCCCGCCGTGAGCGGCGCAACGTTCGACAACATCAATCCGGCCACCGGCCGATCGCTGGGCGCGGTCGCCGCCGGCGAAGCGCGCGACATCGATCGCGCCGTCGCCAGCGCGCGCGCGGCGTTCCGCCGCGGCAGCTGGGCGCAGCAGGAGCCCAAGGCGCGCAAGCGGGTGTTGCTGCAGGCTGGCCGATCTGATGCTGGCTAACAAGGACGAGCTGGCGCTGCTCGAGACGCTGGACACCGGCAAGCCGATCGGCGATTCGCTGGCGGTCGACATTCCTGCGGCGGCGAACTGCATCCGCTGGTATGCCGAAGCCGTCGACAAGATCTACGACGAAGTCGCGCCCACCGGTCCGCGCGCACTCGCGACCATCACGCGCGAGCCGATGGGCGTGGTCGGCGCCATCGTGCCGTGGAATTTTCCGCTGCTCATGGCGTCGTGGAAGATCGGCCCGGTGCTGGCCAGCGGCAATTCGCTGGTGCTCAAGCCCTCGGAGAAGTCGCCGCTGACCGCGCTGCGCGTGGCGGAGCTGGCGATGGAAGCGGGCCTGCCCGAAGGCGTATTCAACGTGGTGCCGGGATTCGGCCAGACGGCTGGCAAGGCGCTGGCGTCTTCGATGGACGTGGACTGCATCGCGTTCACGGGCTCGACCGCCACCGGCAAGGCCGTGATGACCTACGCCGCGCAGTCGAACCTCAAGAAAGTCTCGCTCGAATGCGGCGGCAAGTCGCCCAACATCGTGCTCGCGGATTGTCCGGACCTGGATCGCGCAGCGACCGCCGCCGCGTTCGCCATCTTCTTCAACCAGGGCGAGATGTGTTCGGCCGGATCCCGGTTGCTGGTGGAAGCGTCCATCAAGGACGCGATGCTGGAGAAGATCGCGGCGGTGGGCCGTAACATGAAGCCGGGCGATCCGCTCGATCCGGCGACCAAGCTGGGCGCCATCGTCGACGAGGCGCAGATGAAGCGCGTGCTCTCGTACATCGAGGCGGGCAAGAGCGACGGCGCGAAACTGGCGCTCGGCGGCAACCGCGTGCGCCAGGAGAGCGGCGGGTTCTTCGTCGAGCCCACGGTGTTCGATGCGGTGAAACCCGCGATGCGCATCGCGCGCGAGGAAATCTTCGGGCCCGGTGCTCGCGACCATCACGTTCAGGAACGTCGAGGAAGCCATCGAGATCGCCAACGACGTGGAGTACGGCCTCGCGGCCGCCGTGTGGACCCGCGACATCAACACCGCGCATCGCACGGCGCGCGCGCTGCGCGCCGGCACGGTGTACGTGAACTGCTACGACGCCGATGACATCACGGTTCCGTTCGGCGGCTTCAAGCAGTCCGGCATCGGGCGGGACAAATCGCTGCACGCCTTCGACAAGTACACCGAGCTCAAGACCACGTGGATCGATCTGAGTTAGTCACTCCCGATTCGCCGCTGGCCTTCGTCGATATCGAGACCACCGGCTGCTCGCCCGGGCAACATCGCATCATCGATGTCGCCGTGATCGGGGTGCGCGCGACGGCGAGGTCGAATTCGAGTGGCAGACCCTCGTGAACCCGGGCGGCCGGTCCCGGCCGGCATTACCGCGCTCACCGGCATCGACAACGAGATGCTGCACGATGCGCCGCCCTTCGAGGACGTGGCCGCCGAGCTGCGCGCGCGTCTCGAGGGCCGCGTCTTCGTGGCACACAATGTGCGTTTCGATTACGGCTTCATCCGTCGCGAATTCGCACGACTCGGCAGCGAGTGGCGCGCGCCGAATTTGTGCACGGTGCGCCTGTCGCGCGCGTTGTACCCGGAAATGCCGCGCCACAATCTCGACGCGGTGATGCAGCGTCATGACATCAGCGTCGCGCAGCGCCATCGCGCCATGCCCGATGCGCAGGTATTGCTGGAATTCTGGCGCCGGCTGCGCGCTTCCTGGCCACAGGATGCCCTGCAGCGTGCGCTCGAGGTGGCGGCGCAGCGCGCCACCCTGCCGCCGGCATTGTCGCCGGATCTCGCCGACGATTTGCCGGAAGTGGCCGGGGTATATCGATTTTTCGGCGTGGGAGAGGACGGCGCCGCTGCTCTTTTATATGTGGGCAAGGCCAACAACCTGCGCGAACGGGTGCTGGATCACTTTCGCGCCGGTGCCGGGGATGCGAAGTCGCTGAAGCTGGCCGCGCAGGTGCGCCGCGTCGAGTGGACGGAAACGGCCGGTGAGCTGGGAGCGCTGCTTGCTGGAAGCGCGCGAAATCCGCGCAGCGCAGCCGGTGTACAACCGCCAGTTGCGCGGCAATGGAGAGCGCTTCACCTGGCTGTTCGACGATTCCGGCTCGGCGCCGGAGCTCGTGGAATTGTCGGCGACTGTTTTGCGCTCAGGCAATGCGTTCGGGACGTATCGATCGGCGCGTGACGCGCGGCGTGCGCTCGTGAGCATGGCGCGCGAACATCGCTGGTGCCTCAAGGTGCTGGGCCTGGAAATCGGCGCGGGTTCCTGTTTCGGATTGCAGGTAGGCCGCTGCAATGGCGCCTGCGTCGGCCATGAATCGGCGGCAGTGCACCTGGCGCGCGTGAAGATGGAGCTGATTCCGCAACGGCTGCGGCAGTGGCCGTTCGAGGGGCCGATGGTGTTGCGCGAAGGCGCCGGCGAACGCGTGCAATTCCACGTCATCGACGGATGGCAGCACCTCGAAACCTTCGATGGCGATGATGCGGCCGTGTGTCTCGAGGAGTTCGGCCGCAGCGTTCGCGTGAATCACCCGCGTTTCGACATCGACAGCTACCGCATCCTGACCCGGCATCTTGGCACCGCGCGCCTCGTGCCACTGCCCCGGCCGCGGGAAGATTCGTGGACGTGAGCGGCGCCGCGCAGCGTTTTGTCGCGTCGAGCCCGCGCGGCTTCGGCGACCTGCTGGCGGCGGAGCTGCGCGCCTTTGGCGCCAGCGAGGTGCGAGAGCGCGCCCTGGGCGTGGAATTCTCGGGGCCACTCGCGGTTGCGTATCGCGCCTGCCTGGAATCGCGCGTGGCGAGCCGCGTGTTCCTGGTGGTCGCGGACCTGGACGCGCAGGACGAGGCGCAGTTCTACGAAGCGGCGCGCGCCATCGACTGGCGCGTGCACATCGATCCTTCGCGCACGCTGGCCTGCGACTTCACCGGCAAACATCCGAACATCACGCACACCCGCTTCGGCGCGTTGCGTCTCAAGGACGCCATCTGCGATCAGTTGCGCGATGCCACCGGCCGCCGTCCCGACATCTCGCCCGAGCGACCCGCGGTGCGCGTACACGCGCATGCCAACGGTCCGAAAGTGACGGTCTCCCTCGATCTTTCGGGCGAGGGACTGCATCGCCGGGGCTATCGCACCCAGGCCGGTGAAGCACCGCTGCGCGAGAATCTCGCGGCCGGCATCCTGCTGCGCGCCGGCTGGCCGGAGAAGGCGGCGCACGCCGCGGATTTCCTCGATCCCATGTGCGGCTCGGGCACGCTGGTCATCGAGGCTGCGATGATCGCGGCCGGGATCGCGCCCGGCGCGCGCCGGCATTACTTCGGATTTTTCGGCTGGATGGGACACGACCGTGCGGCGTGGGACGCCGTCAAAGCGCGACGCCCAGTCGCGCGAACACCGGCCGGCATTCCAGTTGCGCGGGCTCGACGCGGATGCCGCCGTGCTCGATGCCGCGCGCGAGAATGCGGCGCGTGCCGGGGTCGCGGAGTTCACCAGCTTCGAACGCGGCCGGCTGGCCGACGCCGACAGCGCGCGCGAGCGCGCCGGGATTTCTCGCGACCAATCCGCCCTATGGCGTGCGCCTCGAAGATCGCGATGGCGCGCGCGCGCTGATGAAGGAGCTGGGCGGCGTCCTGCGTGCGCAGTTCTCCGGCTGGGATGCCGCGATTCTCGCCGGCTCGCCGGACGCGGGGCTCGAGCTGGGCATTCGCGCCGAGCGCGTGCATACCGTGTGGAACGGCGCGCTCGAGTGCCGCCTGCTGCGCCTGCACGTGTCGGCAGAAACCGAAAAGACCTTGCTGCACACGGGGCGCGGCGCGCGCATCGACGAGACACTCGCCGATTCGCCCGGCTCGAAGATGTTCGGCAATCGCGTCGACGAAGAATCTCAAGCAACTCAAGTCCTGGGCCGAGCGCGAACACGTGAGCTGTTATCGCATCTACGACGCCGACATGCCCGAATACTCCTTCGCCATCGACCGTTATGCCGAGGCCGATGGCACACGCGTCTGGCTGTACGTGCAGGAGTACGCGGCGCCCAAGACCATCGATCCCAACGCCGCACAGCGCCGGCGCAATGAGGCGCTGGCCGCGCTGCCCGGCGTCACCGGCATCTCCGCCGAGCACGTGCACCTGCGGCAGCGGCGCCGCACCACGCGCGGTGACCAATACGAGAAGTTAGCTGCGGACGGCGATTTCAGGCTGGTCGAGGAGAGCGGCCTGAGGTTCTGGGTGAACTTCACCGACTACCTCGACACCGGACTGTTCCTCGATCACCGCCTCACCCGTCAAAGATTGCGGGAGGCAGCCGCGCGCAAGCGCTTCCTCAACCTGTTTGCCTACACCGGCAGTGCCACGGTGTATGCCGCGGCTGGACGCGCTCGCGAAACCACGACCGTCGACATGTCGGCCACCTACCTCGATTGGGCTCAGCGCAATCTGGCGGTGAATGGATTTTCCGGATCTCAACACGAGATCATCCAGGCGGACTGCATTTCCTGGCTCAAGACGGCGGTGGCCGAGCGACAGGTGTACGACCTGATTTTCCTCGATCCGCCAACGTTCTCGAACAGCAAACGCATGGACGACATCCTCGATGTGCAGCGCGACCATCGGGCGCTCATCGATCGCTGCATGGCGCTGCTCGCGCCCGGCGGCAGACTGGTGTTCTCGAACAACGCGCAGAAGTTCAAGCTGGACGCGGAAGTCAGTGAGAGCTACAAAGTCACCGATATCTCGCGCGCCACGCTGCCGAAGGATTTCGAGCGCAACCCGCGCATTCACCAGTGTTACGAATTGGAGAAGCGATCATGATCAAGAAGGGTTCGGCCGCCTGGAAGGGAAGTCTCAAGGATGGCACCGGCACGATTTCCACCGAGACCGGTGTGTTGAAGAACGCGCCCTATGGATTCAAGGCGCGCTTCGAAGACGGGCCCGGGCACGAATCCCGAAGAACTGATCGGCGCGGCCCACGCGGCCTGTTTCTCGATGGCCCTGTCGGCCGGCCTGGGCAAGGCGGGCTTTACCGCCGACTCCATCCAGACCGAGGCCGCGGTGCGCCTGGAAAAGGTCGGCGATGGTTTCGCCATCACGCACAGCGACCTGGTGTGCGTGGCGAAGGTCCCCGGCATAGACGACAAGGCCTTCATGGAAATCGCCGAGCAGACCAAGTCCGGCTGCCCGGTGTCGAAGGTATTGAACGCGAAGATTTCGTTGAGCGCCAAGCTCACAAATTAGGGATAGCGCCAAGCTCACGAATTAGAGATAGCCAGCGCCACAGGTTCCGTCGTCGGGTACAGTACAGCCAGATTTCGGCCGAGGTTTCCCGATGAATCGCATGTTCCACGCCGTGCTTGGTGCGGCCCTGGTGTCCGTTTCCTTCGCTGCCATGGCGGCCGAGCTGCCCGACGCGCGCCGCCTGCATTCCATCGACGTCTTCCAGCTCGAATACGCCGACGATGTGCAGATTTCCCCCGACGGCAACCGCATCGTCTATGTGCGCGTCAGCCACGACATCATGACCGACCGGACCCGGCGCAACCTGTGGATGATCAACGCGGATGGCACTAACAATCGACCGCTGCGCTCGGAGACCCGCAGCTTCAGCTCGCCGCGCTGGTCGCCGGATGGCACGCGTATCGCATACGTTTCGGCGGCCGAAGGCAGTCCGCAGCTTTACGTCCGCTGGATGGATTCGGGGCAGACCGCGTTGCTCACCAACCTGGCCGAGCCGCCCGGCGCCATCGACTGGTCACCCGACGGGCGCTCGATCGCCTTCACTCAACTGGTGCCGTCGAGCAAAGGCTCGCTCGCCACTCCGCCGCCGAAGCCCGAAGGCGCGACCTGGGCGCCGGCGGTCAAGGTCATCGATTCGGTGACCTACCGCGTCGATGGCGCGGGATATCTCGAATCCGGCTTTCAGCACGTCTTCATCGTGTCGGCCGAAGGTGGTACACCGCGGCAGCTCACCGAAGGAGATTTCAACCATGGTGGGCCGCTGTCGTTCACGCCGGATGGCAAACACATCGTGTTTTCCGCCAACCGCGGTGCGGAGTGGGAGCGTGAACCGCAGAACAATGAAGTGTTCAGCGTCGACGTCGCCACGCAGAAACTGACGCAGCTCACCACGCGCAAGGGACCGGACAATGCGCCCGTGGTCTCGCCCGATGGGCGGAGCATCGCGTACCTGGGGTACGACGACCGCTACCAGGGATACCAGGTCACCCGCCTGTACGTCATGGGCATCGACGGCAAGGATCCGCGCGTGATCAGCACGGATTTTGATCGCGACCTTGCGACCCCGCAGTGGGCGTCCAACAACCGCGGTGTCTACGCGACCTTCGACGATCGCGGTGAGCGAAAACTCGCCCTGGTCTCGCTCGACGGCAAGGTGCGCACCGTGGCATCGGGCCTTGGCGGCACGGATATCGGGCGCCCGTACACCTCGGGTGATTTCAGCGTGTCGCGCAATGGCCGTGTCGCCTTCGTGCACAACACGCCGGAGCGGCCGGCGGATGTCGCCACCGCTACCCTCGCCAATTCCGGAAAGGGTGGCGACATGCGTGTGCTCACCGCCCTCAACGACGACCTGCTCGGCAACAAGACACTCGGCGCCGTCCGCGAGCTCACCTGGAAGTCGTCGAAGGATCAACGGGAAATCCAGGGGTGGGTCATCACGCCGCCGGATTTCGATCCGGCGAAGAAGTACCCCCTGATCCTCGAGATCCACGGCGGGCCGTTCGCCGCGTACGGACCTAACTACACCACGGAGCTGCAACTGTTCGCGGCCGCCGGCTACATCGTGTTGTATGCCAATCCGCGCGGCAGCACGAGTTACGGCGAGCAGTTCGGCAACCTGATCCACCATGCCTATCCGGGCGACGATTATGACGACCTCATGTCGGGCGTCGATGCGCTGATCGGGCAAGGAAATGTCGATGCCGGCAACCTGTTCGTCACGGGCGGGTCGGGAGGCGGCGTGCTCACCGCGTGGATCGTCGGCAAGACCGATCGCTTCCGCGCGGCGGTGGTCGCCAAGCCGGTGATCAACTGGGCCAGCTTCGTGCTGACCGCGGACTTCAGCAATTTCTTCTACCGCTACTGGTTCGGCGCGCAGCCGTGGGAGCAGCCGCAGGAATACTGGCGCCGCTCGCCGCTGTCGCTGGTGGGCAACGTCAAGACGCCGACCATGCTGCTCACCGGAGAGTCGGACTACCGCACGCCGATCGCCGAGTCGGAGCAGTACTACCAGGCGCTGAAGCTGCGCAACGTCGATACCGTGATGGTGCGCATTCCCGAGGCATCACATGGCATGACGGCGCGGCCCAGCAATCTCATCGCCAAGGTGGATAACATCCTGGCCTGGTTCGGGAAGTACCGGAAGTAACCGGGAGCATCGAAGCTCGTGAGATTCGCCATCCTCGGCGCGGGCGCGCTCGGCACCATCCTCGGCGCCCACCTGTCCCGCGCGGGTCACGAGGTCGCCATGATCGTGCGCGGCGAACGCGCGCGCGTATTGCAGCGCCAGGGCCTGGTGCTCAACGGGTTGTCCGACATCAAGGCGCGCCCCACGGTCATCGACGATCCGCACAAGCTGCGCGAGACGGGCACGCTGATCATCGCCACCAAGGCCATCGATTCGATGCAGTCGCTGGAGACATTGCGGCACCTGCGCGTCGACAATACATTCTCGGTGCAGAACGGCGTGCTCAAGAACGAGCTGCTGGCGCGCGTGTTCGGATTTTCGCGCGTGCTCGGCGCCATGGCGGACTTCAGTGGCGAGTTGCTCGCCAATGGCGAAGTGAAGTTCACGCGCAATGTCTGCCTGCACATCGGCGAGGAGAAGGGCGGTTCGAGTCCGCGCGCCGAGGAACTTGCCGCGGCCATCGACGCGGCCGGCGTGCGCTGCGTCGCGGCCACCAACATCCGGACGCGCGAATGGTCCAAGTACGCCGGCTGGATCGCGCAGTTCCCGCTCGCGGTGCTGACGCGGCAGATCACCTGGAAGTTCCTGATGGATCAACGCAGCGCCATGGTGATCGTGCGCATCGTGCGCGAGGCGGCGCAACTCGCCGCGGCACTGAAAATCGAGCTCTCCGACATGCCGCCGCTGCCGGTGCCGAGCATCGTGCACGCCAGTGACGCGCAGGCCGTGGATATCATCCGCGGCATCGGCCAGAAATTCCTCGATACCTCACCCGAGCATCGCATGTCGGCGCAGCAGGACGTGTTGCGCGGCAGCCGGCTCGAGTACGAGGAAACGCTGGGCTACGCGCTCGCGAAGGGGCGCGAGCTGGGCGTGCCCATGCCGACGCTGGACACCTGCTATCGCATCCTGGCCGTGGCCCATCCATGAAGCCTCCTTCCGTGAAACGAGTGCTGCTCGTGTTGTTGATGACCGCCGCGGCACAGGCCGCCAATGCCCCGGCCCCGTCGTTCGTCGATGATTTCGAGAAACATGCCGTGGGCCAGCCGCCCGGCGCGCCGTGGAAGGAAGAAACCTATCGCAGCGGCGCCGTCATCCAGGTCGACACGCAACATGCCTTCAGTGGCCAGCAGGCGATGCACGTGTTCACGCCGCGCGGCGCGCCGTACCGCCGCGGCTACATGGCGATCCACCTGCGCCAGCCACTGCCGCAGCTGCAGTCCGGCATGTTCGGGCGCGCTATGGTGTGGCTCGATGCCGCGCCCGTCGCAGTGCCGACCGGAACGGACGACAAGCCCGCAGTGCCGGCGCCCATGCACTGGACCCTGCTGCAGGGTGAAGGTCGTTCGGCAGACGATCGCTACAACTCTATCTACAGGCTCGGACTCGAAGAGCAGGGCGGCACGCAGCTGATGGCCAACTACGAGACCACGCCGCCGGTGCGCACCGATTGCCGCGAACAATCGGCACTGACGCTGCCGGTACGTCGCTGGGCCTGCGTCGAATGGCATTTCGCAGCAGCGTCGCATGAACTCGAGTTCTGGATCGACGGGCGACGGATCACGCACGTGAAGGAACGAGCGCACAGCGCAAAGGCGTGCCATGGCGACGACCTTGACGGACAATGGCGCGCGCCGCCGGGATTCGACAGCCTGTACATGGGATTCGAACGCTACGGCGACACCACCAACGACCAGGACCTGTGGATCGACGACGTGGTGTTGTCGACGCGGCGTGTGACATGTCCGGTAGCCAGGTAAGGCGGAGGGAATGATGAAGCGGACGAGCGACATGTTGACGAATCTGGCGGCAGGAACGGCCCTGCTGTTGTGGGCCACGGTCGCGGCCGCACAGACCAGGCCGAGTGCGCCCGCGCCGGTGCCGCGCCAGTAGTGGCGCCCGAGCCGCTGCGCATAGAGGCGTCCGCCATCGACGATGCGCTGCGCAGTTTCATCGACAGCCAGAAACTCGTTGGCGTCTCGGCCCTGGTCTACCAGGGAAATCAGGAGGTGTATTTCGGCGCCTTCGGCCAGGCGGATCGCGAGAACAACAAGCCGATGGCGCGTGACACCCTCGTCCAGATCTATTCGATGACCAAACCCGTCGCGGGCGTGGCGCTGATGAAACTCTACGAGCGCGGCAAGTTCGGGCTCGACGACCCGCTCGAGCAGTACGCACCCGAGTTCGCGAATCTCAAGGTGTACGCCGGAGTCGACGAGGCCGGCCAGCCGAAGTACGAGGCGCCGAAGCGCAAGGTGACGATTCGCGACGTGTTGCGGCATACGGCGGGATTCGTAGCCGGCGGCGAAGACAAGACCGCAGTCGGGGCTATCTACCGCGAAATCGACCCGCGCGCATACACCAATACCCTGCCCGAATTCGCGCAGAAACTGGCGCAGGTGCCGCTGGCCTACCAGCCCGGCAGCCGCTGGTTGTATTCGGACGCCGTGGACGTGCAGGCCTACCTGGTGCAGAAGATTTCGGGCGTGCCCTTCGACAAGTTCCTCGAGCTGCACATTTTCAGGCCGCTGGGCATGACTTCGACGCGATATACCGTCTTGCCCGAGGATCCGGACCGCGCGCGCCTCGCGGCGATGTACAAGCGCAATGACGACGGCACGTTCACCCGCCAGGCGGACGAGGAAGCCTGGCGGTTCAACGGCCAGGCATGGCCACTCAAGCCGGGTAGCTTCGGACTGGTCTCCACGCTCGATGACTACATGAAGTTCGCGCGCATGCTGGTGGGCGGCGGAAAGCTGGGCCGCGCGCGCGTCCTCAAGCCCGAGACCGTGCAACTCATGGCCACCGACTCCCTTCCGCCGGACATTGCCGACATTTCATGGCTGCCCACCAAGGGGCAGGTGGGCTTCGGCATCGACTTCGCCGTGCGCGTCGCGCCCCCGAAGGACGCGAAAGAGGCGTCGGGCGCGGTGGGCGAATTCTTCTGGGACGGCGCGGCCAATACGCTGTTCTGGGTGGATACCAAGAACCAGGTCGCAGCCGTGTTGTTCACGCAGTACATGCCTTTCGGCCGCGTGCCGCTGCACAAGATGTTTCGCGACGCGGTGTACCGCAACGATCCGCTGGCGCTGGCCCACTAGCCGCGCATGGAACAGAAGTTAGGCTTCGGCTTCATCGGTGCGGGCGCCATCGCGCACTTCCACGCGCGCGCCGTGGCTGCCGCGAGCGGCGGGCGGCTGGTGGGCGTCGTCAGCCGCCGGCAGGCGACGGCCGAGAATTTCGCGCGCGAGCACGGCATCGGTTTCGCGACCGATGACACGCACGCGCTGCTCGCGCAGCCGGGGCTGGACGCGGTGTGCATCACGACGCCGTCGGCGCTGCACCTCGAGCCGGCACTCGCGGCAATCCGCGCCGGCAAACACCTCATGATCGAGAAGCCGCTCGATTCCACCATCGAGGGTACGGATCACATCCTCTCCGAGGCCGAGAAGGCGGGCGTGCGCGTCGGTTCCATTTTCCAGGCGCGTTTCGGCGATGCGGCGCGCCAGCTCAAGGCCGCCATCGACGCCGGCCGCTTCGGACGCATGGTGCTGGCGAGCTGCTACGTGAAGTGGAATCGCACGGCCGAGTACTACACCGGGTGGAAGGGCAGGATTTCCGAGGACGGCGGTGGCGCGGTGATCAACCAGGCCATTCACGGCATCGACCTGCTGCAATGGTTTGCCGGCATGCCCGAGGAGGTGTTTGCCTGGACCACGCGGCGCGTGCACACGCGCATCGAATCGGAAGACACCTCGGTCGCCGCGCTGAAATTCGCGAGCGGCGCCCTCGGCACCATCGAGGCCAGCACCGCCCTGTGGCCGGGTTTTTCGCGCCGCCTCGAAATCTGCGGTGAAAACGGCTCGGCCGTGATGGAGGACGACGACATCACGCGCTGGGAGTTTCGCGTCACGCAGCCCGAAGACGACGAGGATCCGCGCCACGCGCGAAAGCGGCGCGATGGGATCAGGCGCCGCCGCGCCCATGGCCATCAAGTTCGAGGGACACCTGCGGCAGATCCAGGACTTCATCGACGGCATTCGCGAGCGCCGGCCGTTTTTCATCGAGGGTCGCGAGGCGCGCAAGGCCGTGGCGCTGGTGCGCGCCATCTACGATTCCGCCGCCAGCGGCCGGCCCGTTCGCCCCGCCTAGTTGGGGACAGGTTTATTTTCGCGAACCTGGGACGGACCTGAGGTCAGTCCCATGTTCGCGAAAATAAACCTGTCCCCATTTAGTTGCAGATGCTGCGGAGTTTTTCGCGCGGCTTGTCGGCGCGAGGCCGGGCGGCCAGGAGATGCCCTTCGACTGCATCATGAGTTCGGTGAGTGTGCCGCCGCGTGGGGCCGCCACGTCCGGGTCCGACGTCGTAGATCGGGTCGCTCTGCGCCTCTTCGAGCGTCACGATGCGATAACCCTCGCGCTCCAGCAGCTTGAAGAGATCCGGCAGGATGTGCGAGCTGAATGATCCCAGGTGCAGCAGGGCGACATGCTTGATGTCGCGGCCCCACACCTGCCGCGACAGGTCGCGTTGCACGCGCATCCAGCGTTCCGCTTCGGCGAGATAGCTGC
Organism: uncultured Pseudomonadota bacterium; assembly: GCA_963832505.1. Classification (GTDB taxonomy): domain Bacteria; phylum Pseudomonadota; class Gammaproteobacteria; order Steroidobacterales; family Steroidobacteraceae; genus CADEED01. The sequence continues at coordinate 63,537 of CAWHUD010000001.1, forward strand.
TGCGCAGCCACTCGATGGCCTGCGTGTCGTTCTTCGCGATACAACGCGCGTGTGCGCCGTTCCAGAGATAGTCTTCCCAGTCGATGCGTGGTCTGTGCGATGCGATAGCCGCTGCTTGCCAGGAAGGCGCGCACCGCGCGCCGCTTTTCCAGCGTGTCGCCTTCATGCAGGTAGGGATAACGAAACCAGCGCCAGTCTGTTATCGCCGGGCGTCAACAACTCGAGCGCCGGTTCATTGCGCAGGATCTCCTTCTGGAAATCCTCGACGGAGTTCGTCGTGATGTCGAGGTGCGAGTAGGTGTGGTTCGCGAGCGGGTTGCCGGACTCGATCCAGATCTGCAACGCACGGGCGCCGTCCGGATTGCGTTCGAGCTTGTTCGCATTGATGAAGCCGTAGGACGGCGGAATGCGATGCTTCTTCAGCACCCGCACGGTGTCACGCGCAAAGTCCGACTCTTTCGCGCCCGGCGCAATGCCGCCATTGCGCGGCAGGTCGTCGAAGGTCAGTGCCACTTCGAGCTTCGGTGCCGCGGCACCGGCGGTGAGCGCAACGGCACACAGGCCGGCGAGCAGGGCGGCCAGGTGCGCCGCCCGCGAGTCTGGGGCTGCGGTTCAAGTGTCGGCCCGGCTTACTTCAGCAGGCTGCGCAGCATCCACGCAGTCTTTTCGTGGATCTGCAGGCGCTGGGTCAGCAGGTCGCAGGTCGACTCGTCGCCGGCTTTTTCCGCGGCCGGGAAGGCTTCACGCGCGGTACGCGCCACGGCTTCGTGACCGCTGACCAGCAGTCGCACCATGTCCAGGGCTTCCGGGACACCTTCGGTTTCCTGGATGGATGTCAGGCGCGCGAATTCCTTGCCGGTGCCGGGCGCGGGATAACCGAGAGAACGAATGCGCTCCGCGATGGCGTCGAGCGCGTTCCACAGCTCGGTGTACTCGTCCATGAACATGAGGTGCAGCGTGTTGAACATCGGTCCTTCGACGTTCCAGTGGAAGTTGTGCGTCTTGAGGTAGAGCGAATACGTGTCCGCGAGCACGCGCGACAGACCGTGGCGATTTTTTCGCGGTCCCTGGTCTTGATGCCAATGTCGATCTGCGGCGCGGCGACGGCCGCCGCGGAATTCTTCTTACCCATGGCGTCACTCCTCTCAGGATTGAGACGGAGTCTAACGATCGGCCGCGCGCGCGGCCATTCGATATTGCCTATGGCTTCGATAGATGCGCGGCTGCCAGGTGCTGGCGCAACGCGTCGCCGCCAAAGTCGCGCTCGAGGTCGCGATACACGGTGTGGATGTGATTGGCGTCGTTCTGCGTGTTGTCGTACTCGATGAGCAGCGTCGGTCCGTGCACGCGGTAGTAATGCTTCTGGCCGCTTTCGATGCTGCCTGCCCAGGCAAAGCGCAGCTTGCCGAAACCCGCACGATCAAGGCGCGCCATCACGTCTTTGGCCGATGCGGCTGCGAGCCGTCCTACATACAACTCGACCAGCCGGCGCAACTGCTTCTGCTCGGCGGCGTTCATGTCCGCGGCCGCGAGGCCCTGCATTTCCAGCGGCCGCGCCTTCACGTCGTTGAAGGTCAGGATGTCCGGGAAGGCGGTGCCGTCGATGATCGCCACCTTGCGGCGGTCGTCGGGCAGCAGCGTCGATGAGTTCGCGCGCCAGGTCTTCCTCGGCAGCCAGCAGGCGAAATCCCGCCTCGGACCCCGAGAGCACGCGCGCCGGATTCGCGCCGACGAATAGCGGCCCGATCGCGGCCGGCTGGCCCGGGAAGCTGCGTGACATTGAGGGAAAAATGATGCCCTTCGAAGCGCCAGGCCCAGGGCGCGGCGCCCGAAGGCGTGCCGAACACGCTGGTGAAGTACAGGCCGGGATCGCGGCGCGAGGCCATGGCCGCGCCCGCGTCGGTTTCGATACGCCGCAGGATGTTCTCGTGCTTGATGACGCCGCGCGCTGTCGAGCAGTCCTTCGGGGCTGAGCGCGCTGGCCAGCAACGGGCCTAACAGCTCGCTCTGCGTCGTCGTCGAGCGTGAGCAGGGAGATGCCAACCCGGTCGCGAGGCACGAAATGCCAGTCGAGCGCGCTCAGGCGAATCGAGCGGGAACGTGGCCTGCTTTTTCTGGTCGCCGGACAGGGACGCGAGGAAGGTCTGGGCGGTCGACTCGGCGCTGCCGCTCCCGTCACCCCGCGCCGCACCGGCATCCGGCGACAGCGACAGTGCCGCCAGCGCACCGGCCGCCAGCGCAATCCCCATCGCCGCCATTCTCGCGATTCGCATCGTCGTCCCTCCGCTGGAAGGGGGCGATGCTAGGCCAATCGCGCATCCCTGTCATGGCCGGGTAGTGCGGGACGGCTCGGCGAACGTTACTTTTGCCACCGTTCCGAGCAGCGTCTCGGCTTCGGCGCGGCTCTTGCGCAGCGCTTCTTCGAGCCCGGCTTCGCGCAGGAACTTCACGTTGATGCGGGCCGAGCTCTCGATGTCGCTGTCGGTCGGGGGCGCGCCTTCGGCCTCGGTCATCTCCTCGACCACGCCGCTGGCCATGTGCACGGCCGCGACCAGGGCGCGCGATTCCGGCGCCACTTCGTTCGGCCGGTGATGGAAGGCCACCGCCTCGACGATCGGGAACGGGATGCCCCACAGGCCCAAGTAGATAGGCGCCGACCTCGGCATGCGTGACGCCGAAGATCTCGCGCTCGGCGGTGGCGGTGTCGCCCTTGAGCTCTTTGGCGCGCTCCATGGCGCGCACGTAGTCCGGCGGCGCCGCGTGCAGCAGGACCAGCGCGCCGATGTGGTGCAACAGGCCGGCGGTGAAGGCCGCGTCGGCGAGCTGCGGGTTGGCGACGATCTTCTTGGCCAGCAGCGCCGTCAACAGCGAATGCTGCTGCATGCGGTCGGGCGAGAAGCCCTTGGCCTCGCTGATCGCCTTGTCGGAGAACGAGCTGGAGCCCAGCACCAGCGACTTGATGATTTCCACGCCGAGGTAGGTGACCGCGGCACGCACGCTGACGATCTTCTGGCCGAGTCCGAAGTACGCCGAGTTCACCAGCTGCAGCACCTTGGCGCATACGGCGGCATCGAGCTCGATGACCTTGGCAAAAGCCGCGCTGTCGGCCTTGGGATCCGCCGCGAGGCGCGCCAGCTCGGTGTAGGTCGACGGCACGGACGGGATGCGATCCAGCTTGCCCACCAGCGCGGTCAGTGCCGGGTTCTGCATCAGCTTGTGCAGCGCATGCGTCTGCTCGATGACCGCGCGCAGCGTCTCGCCGTCGCAGGGCTTGTGCAGGAACTGATGGGTGACGGGCAGCGCGCGCATGATGGATTCGCGCTCCGCCTGGCCCGAGAGAACGATGCGCGCCGCGGCCGGGAAATCCCGCTGGATGTGGCGCAGCAGTTCGGCGCCATCCATGCCCGGCATGCGCATGTCGGTGATCACCACGTCGGCCGGGGTCTTCTTCATCTCCTCGAGCGCCTGCTGGCCGCCGAGCGCGAAGGTCATGTCCCAGCGCTTGCGTTCCTTGCGCAGTGAATTGCGCAAGCCATCGAGGATGGCCTGTTCGTCATCGACAAATAACACGTGGAGAGAAGTCATGCTGCAGCCTGTTTGGTAGTTGCCGTGGATGGCCTGGTCCGACACGGGCAGTCGGATGAAGAAAATCGTCCCTTTCCCCGTTTCCGTTTCGAAATGAAGTGAACCCTTGAGTTTTTCGACCACGATGCCGCGCGACAGCGCCAGCCCCTGGCCCGTGCCGCGTCCGACCTCCTTGGTCGTGACAAACGGCTCGAAGATGCGTCCGCGCACCGATTCGGGGATGCCGTCGCCGGTGTCGGCGATCGAAATCTCGACGTAATCCGAGATCGCGCGCGTGCGCACCGTGATGCGTCCGCGCGAGCTGGAACCCTGCACGGCGTCGCCAATGGCATGCGCGGCGTTCAGCAGCAGGTTCAACACCACCTGGTTGACGTCGCCCGCGTGGCAGATCACCGGCGGAATTTCGCCGAAGTCGGTGACCACCTCGGCCACCGCCTTGTATTCGTTGCGCGCCATGTTGAGCGTGCTGCAGATGGCGCGATTGATGTCGACGTCGGCCTTGGCATGCGAATCGGGATGCGCGAACTCGGTCATGGACCTCACGATGGAGCCCACGCGGCCGATGCCTTCGAGCGCGCGGTCGAGCGCGTCGGGGGCGTTCTTGAGGAAATAGTCGACGTCGGCGGCTTCGTCAGTCTCGCTGGCGCGCCGCGCCTGCGTCGGTGACGTCCTTGCCCGAGAGCACACCGGCGGCGAGCGCGCGGTAGACGGCCATCGCGCGGGGCACGTCCTTGAGCGCGTGGCGCACGAATCGCACGCTGTCGGAAATGAACTGCACCGAAGTGTTGATCTCGTGCGCCACGCCGGCGGCGATGCGGCCCACGGATTCGAGCTTCTGGCCCTGCGCCATCTCGCGCACCAGGCGGCGTGCCTCGGTGACGTCGATCATCAGGCCGCGCAGAACGCGGCTTGCCGTTGACCAGGTTGCAGGACACGGTCCAGCGCAACTCGAGCACGCGCTGTTCCGCGGTTACCACCGAACACAGTGCTTCGAAGGTGCCGGGCGTGCACTCATCCAGCTGCTGGCGTACGGCGTTTTCGCGTTCACGCGGCATCAGCACGTCGAGGAATCCGGTTTCCTTCCAGCGCGCCTCTGGAATCCCGAGGAATTTCTCCGCCTGCGGGCCGATGTAGTTGAAGCGGCCGTGCGCCAGGTCGAGCTCGAAGGGAATGGCGCGCGTGGTTTCGGCGATCAGCCGGTACTGTTCGCGACTGCGCAGCAGCTCGGCGTTGCGCTCGCGGATGTCCTTGCCGAAGGACTCATTGGTGAGGTGCAGATCCGCCGCGGTCAGCGAAAGCTGGTCCATGAGTCGCATGTTGTGCCGCAGGGCGAACAGCAACACGATGAACTCCGCGACCACCCAGCTGCTCTGTTCGAGCATGCGCCACCAGGCCGAGGCGCCCACCAGGTATGACTCCGGCAGCAACAGCAGGCGCACGGCAGGAATCGCCACCGCTGCCAGCGTCGCGGTCAGCAACACCGTCCAGTCGCGGTAGTACGTGAGGAACACCAGGGAGAGGAAGACATGGACCTGCGCTTCGGCGCGACCCTCGAGCAGCCAGAGAAAAGTCATCGACCATCCGATCTGGCTGATCGCGATGAAATGCCGCACCCAGGAGGCGAGCGGCGCCGCGTGGGCGAACATGATCGCCGGCACGGTCAACACGCTGCCGAGGACGAGAGTGAAAAGGAAACGCGAGTCGCTCGCGTCCTTCCAGGCCAGGATCAGCGCGAGGCACCACTGCGCCACGAAAAGGACGCGGAAAACGCGATTCGTGCCCAATGCGAAATGCGCCACGACTTCGTGACGCACTTCACGGGCGCGAGCCTCGCGTTGCGTTGAATCCAGATCGACCACGGTACTCCTGCTATTTCCTGGTGCGTAACTCCGGTTGTCCCCGTCGTTATCGGCCCAGAACAGGGCAGGCTTTAGGTCATTCTCGGGGTCGGGCCGGGAAAAAAGCGTTCGTTTTCAAGACGTAGTCGGCATATTGCGGCCGGCGATTGCCGCCGTCCCGGCCGAATGGCCGCACGCCAGCGGCACGCAGCAGCAGCCAGGTGACGAGCAGCGGACCGGGCAGCGCCCACCACGCGCCGGCGGAGAGTGCGAACAGAAAAAATCCCCACCAGACGCAGCACTCGCCGAAGTAGTTCGGATGCCGCGTGAATCGCCAGAAGCCGTGGTTCAGCACCGCATCGGCGTTGGCGGGATTGGCGTTGAAACGTTTGAGTTGCCAGTCGGCGCCCGCTTCGAACACGAAGCCCACCAGCCACAACAGCATGCCGCAGTAGTCCAGCCAGCCCGGAGGTTTGATGCTGGCGAAGGCGCCCATGAGCGGCAGAGACACGATCCACGCCGTAAGTGCGCGTTGCCAGAACACCAGGTAGAGACTTTTCAACGCGAAATGCGGCTGGTGACCGGCACGCATTTCCGCGTGTCGGCGCGATTCACCGTGGCCCGCATTGCGCAGCGCCAGGTGCCAGGCGAGCCGCACCGACCACAGCGCGCAGAGCCACAACACCGGCGAAATGCGCGGCGCACGCGGATCGCTGCCCAGCGCGTATACGACTCCGGCCGCGAACAGCATGAGGCTCCACAGAGGCTCGGCAAAGCCGACATTGCGCAGTGGCAGCGACAGCAGCCAGGTGAGTGTCGCCGCCACCAGCAGCAGCGGAAGCGCGGATAACCACAACCCGAATTCGAAATCGGCGCTGCTCAAAGCAGGTCCAGGATGCGGAACCACAACATGGCCAGCACCAGCGCCGGCCGGCGGAACAAACGCCCGCCAGGAAAACTGCCATGCGGAATGCGGGCGAACATGTCGAAACGTTCCGCGGTGCCGCCGATCACTTCACTGACGAGTTTGCCGGCGATTCCGGAAATCACCATGCCGTGACCCGAGAGCCCCTGGACGAACCAGGCGTTCGGGCCGAGGCGACCGAAATGCGGCGCGCGATTCAGAGTGATGTCGAGGTAGCCGCCCCAGGCATATTCGATGCGCGCTTCGGTGAGTTGCGGAAACACCTTGGCGATGCGGCTCCGGAGCACGCGTGCCGAATCGAATGGATCGACGCCCGAGTAACTCACTCGACCACCGAACAGCAGGCGGTGATCCGACGAGCGGCGGAAATAGTCCAGGATCCAGTTCATGTCGGCCGCCGCCGCGTTATTGGTGATCAGTGAACGCGCGCGCTCCTCGCCCAACGGCTGGGTGGCAGCGACATAGGTGCCGATGTCCATGAGCTTGCTGGCCAGCGCCGGCACGAGACGGCCGAGCAATGCGCCACCCGCGACCAGCAAATGGGGCGCACGCACCGTGCCCTGCGAGGTATGCGCGAAGTTGTCGGCGCCGGCGCCCTGCGCCACGTCGAGCCGCGTGACCCGGGAATTCTCGAAGATCGACACGCCGGCCTGGGCGGCCGCGCGTCCCAGGCCCAGCGTGTAGCGGTACGGCTGCAGGTGACCGCCGTTGGAGTCATACAACGCGCTGCTGTAACGCTCACTGGCAATGATCGTGCGCAGCTCGTCGCGTTCGATGAAGCGCAGCGAGTGGTAGTCGTAACGGTTCGCGAGGTTGTCGAGCTCGGCGCGCAGGCTGTCGTCATGGCGGCGCTTCAGCCCCAGGATCATGTGTCCGGGCGTGTAGTCGCAGTCGATCGAGTGTTTTGCGATGAGCTCGCGCTGCAGGTTCAGTCCTTCGACGGACACGTCCCACATGCGGCGCGCATCCGCCGCGCCGACCGCTTTCTCCAGCGTCGACTGCTCGCAGGCGTATCCGAATATGGACTGGCCGCCGCTGCGGCCCGACCCGCCATACCCGAGATGCATGGCCTCCAGCAACGCCACGCGCATGCCGCGTTCGGCGAGGTGCAGCGCCGCGGAGAGTCCGGAGATGCCACCACCCACCACGCAGACATCGAAGCGCTGTTCACCCGCGAGCGGCGCATGCGTTTCGGGCCGCGGGGTAGTCTGGTAATAGAAATTCTGCGCGTCGGCCTGGCCCATGAAGCGTCCCTAGACCGGACCAAGGTAGCGCTGGATCTCCAACGGCGTGACGTGTGAGGCGAACTCCTGCATTTCGGCGCGCTTGGCTATGGCGTAGAGGTTCACGAACCGGTCACCGAAATAGTGTCGGGCGATTTCGCTGCGGCCGAAGCGCTCGATCGCTTCGCTCCAGTGAATCGGCAGCGGCTCGCCCGGCTGCTCGTAGGCATTCCCTTTGATGACCGGCGGCGGCTCCAGCTCGCGAGTGAGACCGTGATGAATGCCGGCCAGCACCCAGGCCACGACCAGGTAGGGATTGGCGTCGGCGCCGGCCAACCGATGTTCGATGCGCAGGTTCGCGGCGTCGGAGGCGGGCACACGGATGGCCGAACCCCGATTGTTGATGGACCAGTCGGCATGCACTGGCACATACGCTTCGGTGCGGAAGCGCCGATAGGAGTTCGGGCCCGGAGCGCACAGCGCCATTCCATCGCCGAGCGTCACGAGCGTGCCGGCGATGGCGTTTCGCAGAGGCTTGCTGGCAAGCGGGTCAGCCGCGGCGAAGATGTTTTTTCCGGACTTGTCGAGCAGGCTCACGTGCACGTGCAGACCGCTGCCGGCCATGTCGCGGTAGGGCTTGGGCAGGAAGGTGGCCTCGCAACCATGCGCACGCGCCATGCTCTTCACCACGCGCTTGAAGCGCAGCGCCTCGTCGCAGACCTTGAGCGCGTCCGCGGCGTGGGCGAGGTTCACCTCGTATTGGCCGGGGCCGTATTCGGCGAGCGCCGAAGTGGTAGGCACGTTCTGCTGCCGGCACGCACTGTCGATGTCGGCGAGCAGCGGCGAGTATTCATTGAGGTCCGTCATCGAATTGATCTGCGTGCGGAACTCGCGTCGCCCCGTGAGCGGTCCTTTCGGCGGCTGCGGCAGCCCGTCCGGTCCGCGTTGCGCGTCAACCAGGTAGAACTCGTACTCGATGGCGATCACCGGCGTCAGGTCGAGAGCCGCGAAGGTGTGCAGGTGGTGTTCGAGGACCCAGCGCGGATCGCCGAAAAAGCGCTCGCCATCGTGATCGAACATTCGCAACTGCACCTGCGCCACGTCGGGCTGCCACGGCACGGTCACCAGCGTGCCGGGAATAGGCATGCACGGCCGATCGGCGTCGCCGTCAGAGAAGCCCAGGCCTGTGGCTTCGACGGTGCCTCCTTCGATGTCGAGCGCGAACATCGAACCGGGAAGCGGCATGCCCTGCGCGAAGACTCTATGGATTCCGTCGCGATCAATGCGTTTGCCGCGCTCCACCGTGTTCAGGTCGTTGACGAACGCATCGAAGAACCGCACCCCGGGATGTGTGGCCAGAAAGAGCTCGAGTTCGTTGTCCACGGCGCGCGTCATGTCAGTCTCGGGGTGTCTATTATTTTCGACGCCAGTTCAGCGCCGGGCGCGGCAGCATATGCCCGCCGAGTACGGCCCGGCAAACCGCAGAATCGGCCAAATCGCGCCTGTGTAGCCCCCCTGCTGGGCTGCATTGGCCTGAGCCGGAGCATGGTGAGGTGTGGTCTAATGGCCACCGTCGGACCCGCCGTGGATCCGACTCCGTAGAAGATAATAGACAGCGTTCCGCTCTCCGGTTCGCTTGAAAGCGTTTTATGAGCAGCAGACCCGTCATAGGCATTCCAGCCGACAGACGCATGATCGGTCCGCATCCATTTCATGCCGTGGGCGAGAAATACATTGCCGCCGTCGTGCAGGCCGCCGACTGTCTGCCGCTGCTGATTCCCGTGCTCGAGACGCCGCTGGATGTCACCGAAATCCTGACGCGTGTCGATGGCATCTTTTTTCCCGGCAGCCCTTCGAATGTGGAGCCGCATCGTTACGCCGGTCCCGAGAGCGTGCCCGGCACGCTGCACGATCCGCATCGCGACGCGACCACGCTGTCGCTGATTCCGCGCGCCATCGCCAAGGGCGTGCCGGTATTGGGGGTGTGCCGCGGGTTCCAGGAAATGAACGTGGCAATGGGCGGTACGCTGCATCAGCGCCTGCACGAGGTGGAAGGCCTCGACGATCACCGCGAAGACAAGGAGCAGCCGCTCGACGTGCAATACGGCCCGGCACACGAAGTGGTGCTCGAGCCGGGTTCACTGTTGCGCAAGCTCGCCGGCAAGGATCGCATCGAGGTGAATTCGCTGCACTGGCAGGGCGTGAACCGGCTCGCGCCCGATCTCGCGATCGAGGCTCGCGCCCCGGACGGCCTGGTCGAGGCGTTCCGCGTGAAATCTGCACAGAGCTTCGCGCTCGCGGTGCAGTGGCACCCGGAATGGAAGGTAATGAGCAATCCGTTTTCACAGGCGCTGTTCGCCGAGTTCGGCAAGGCAGCACGCGCGCGCAAGAGTAGTTAGGACGACACAATGGCAAATGAAATCAGGCAATTCCTGCGCGACCACGGCATTTCCGAAGTCGAGGCCATCATCCCCGACATGGCCGGCATCGCGCGCGGCAAGATCATGCCGTCGGAGAAGTTCGCCGAAGACGAGGGCATGCGCCTGCCGGAAAGCATCTTCCTGCAGACCGTGACCGGCGATTATCCGCCCGACACCGACAAGGCCATGAGCCCGGCCGAGATCGACATCATCCTCAAGGCCGACCCGCGCACCGTGCGCCGTGTCCCCTGGGCCGCCGAGCCCACCGCGCAGGTCATCCACGACTGCTTCTATGCCGATGGCCGGCGCGTCGGCATGGCGCCGCGCGGCGTGTTGCGGCACATCCTGGACATGTATGCGAGTCGCGGCTGGGAGCCGGTGGTGGCGCCGGAGCTCGAGTTTTACCTCGTTGAACCCAACATCGACGCCGACTATCCGCTCAAGCCGCCGGTGGGCCGCTCGGGCCGCGCCGAGCCGGGCCGCCAGAGCTACAGCATCGCGGCGGTCAACGAGTTCGATCCGCTGTTCGACGACATGTACCAGTTCTGCGAGGACCAGGACATCGAGATCGACACGCTGATCCACGAGGACGGCGCCGCGCAGATGGAAATCAACCTGCTGCACGGCAATGCGCTCGACCTTGCCGACCAGGCCTTCCTCTTCAAGCGCACCGCGCGCGAAGCCGCCCTGCGCCACAAGATGTACGCCACGTTCATGGCCAAGCCGCATGCCAAGGAACCCGGCAGCGCCATGCACATCCACCAGAGCATCGTCGACACCAAGACGAAGAAGAACATCTTCTCGAATCCCGACGGCACGCCGACGCCGCTCTTCTTCTCGCATATCGCCGGAATGCAGAAGTACCTGCCTGCGGCCATGGCGCTGCTGGCGCCCAACGTGAATTCCTACCGCCGCATCTCGCGCTTCCAGCTCGCGCCCATCAACGTGCAATGGGGTTACGACAATCGCACGGCGGGTTTGCGCGTGCCGGCCTCGGAGCCCGAGGCACGTCGCGTCGAAAATCGCCTCGCCGGCGCGGATGCCAATCCCTATATCGCGATCGCCACATCGCTCGCCTGCGGTTACCTTGGCATGGTCGAAGGATTGCAGCCGTCCGAACCGATCTCCGGCAGCGCGCACGACCTGCCGTTCTCGCTGCCGCGTTCGCTCGACGACGCCATCCGCGAGCTGCGCGAATGCGAGCCGCTGGTGCGCATCCTCGGCGATCCCTTCATCTCGGCGTACACCATCGTCAAGGAAGCCGAATACGAAGTGTTCCTGCAGGTCATCAGTTCCTGGGAACGCGAACATCTGCTGCTGAACGTCTGAAGCAGGAGCGGGGTTATGGAAATGCGCCCGGAAACTCGCGAATGGCAGCGGCTCGACAGCGCCCACTACCTGCACCCATTCACCGACTTCAAGGCGCTGGCCGCCAAGGGCGCACGCATCGTCACGCGCGCCGACGGCGTCTATATCTACACGTCGGAAGGCGACAAGATCCTGGACGGCATGTCGGGCCTGTGGTGCGTGGCGCTGGGTTATGGGCGCAAGGAACTGGCCGACGCCGCCCATCGGCAGTTGCTCGAGCTGCCTTACTACAACAGCTTTTTCCAGAGCACCACGACGCCGGCGATCGAACTTGCGCGAATTCTCACGGAAGTGACGCCGCCGCAGTTCAACCACGTTTTCTACACGGGCTCGGGCAGTGAAGCGAACGACACCCTGATCCGCCTGGTGCGCCGCTACTGGCAGCTGCTCGGCAAACCTGAACGCAACGTCATCATTTCACGCTGGAATGGCTACCACGGCAGCACCATTGCCGGCGCGGCGCTCGGCGGCATGAAGCCGATGCACGAGCAACTCGGCCCCGACGGCACCTTGCCGGGTATCGTGCACATCAACCAGCCTTACTGGTTTGGCGAAGGAGAGGGATCTCACGCCCGCCGAATTCGGTCTTGCCCGGGCGCGCGAGCTGGAAGCGAAGATCCTCGAGATCGGCCCGGAGCGCATCGCAGCCTTCATCGGCGAACCGGTGCAGGGCGCCGGCGGCCTGGTGATTCCCCCGGACACCTATTGGCCGGAAATCCAGCGGATCATCGACAAGTACGGCATCTTGTTCGCCTCCGACGAGGTCATCTGCGGATTCGGGCGCACCGGCCAGTGGTTCGGCTGCGAACATTACGGAACCCGCCCCGACTTCATGACCATGGCCAAGGCCCTGTCAAGCGGCTATCTACCCATTGGTGGCCTCATGGTCGCCGACAGGGTGGCCCAAGTACTCATAGACAAGGGTGGCGAGTTCTTTCATGGTTTCACCTATTCGGGTCATCCGGCGGCCTGCGCCGTGGCTATCGCCAACCTGGAGATATTCCGGCGCGAACGCGTCGTGGACAGGGTCCGGGACGAGGCTGCTCCCTATCTAGCGCGCCGCTGGAGGGAATTGGCGGCCCACCCGCTGGTCGGGGAGGCGCGCTGCGTGGGCCTGCTGGCCGCGATCGAACTGGTGCCGGACAAGAGTTCGAGGCGATTTTTCGAGCCGCGCGGCGAGGTTGGCGTCCGGATGCGAGATACCTGTACGCGCAACGGACTCGTCATGCGCGCGACGCGCGACACTCTGTTCGTTGCGCCACCCTTGATTATTTCGCCTGGCGAAATCGACGAACTACTGTCCAAAGTAGTGCGGTCTCTGGATGAGACTGCAGTGTGGGCTCGCGCCGAGGGCTGGCTATAGACGCGGTCGCTGAGTTATAACGTGTCTAAAGACGCGGACGTGTGGGTCTCACGCCGCGACAACTCTAGGGGTCATACAAATGTCCACGCGCAGCCTTTCGGCACTGGTTTCTGCTTCCTGTCTTTTGTTGATCGTCGCTTGCGGCAAGAAGGAAGAATCGCCGGCAGCCTGCAGCCGCCGCACCCACTCCAGCCGTCGACACCGATGCGGAGAAGGTGGTCAACGTCTACAACTGGTCCGACTACATCGATCCTGCCGTCCTCGAAGACTTCACCAAGGAAACGGGCATCAAGGTCGTCTACGAAGTGATGGATTCGAACGAGCTGCTGGAGACCAAGCTCGTCGCGGGCCGCACGGGTTACGACGTCGTCGTCCCCTCGGCCTCATTCATGGCCCGCCAGATCAAGGCCGGTATCTACCAGAAGCTCGACAAGTCGAAGCTTCCGAACCTCAAGAATCTCGATCCCGAGATCACCAAGCGCCTGGAAGTGTTCGATCCGGGTAACGAATACGCGGTGAACTACATGTGGGGCACGTCGGGTGTCGCCTACAACGAAGAGGCCATCAAGGCCGCGATGCCCGATGCGCCGGTAGATAGCTTCGCGATGTTCTGGGATCCGAAGGTGGTCTCGAAGTTCGCGAAGTGCGGCGTCTCGGTGCTCGATGCGCCTTCCGAAGTGATCGGCACCGTGCTGATCTACCTCGGCAAGGACGCGAACTCCGAAGATCCCGCGGATCTCGCCGCGGCGGAAAAGGTGCTGATGTCGGTGCGGCCGTACATCAAGAACATTCATTCGTCGGCCTACATCGATCAGCTGGCGGGCGGCGAAATCTGCCTCGCGCTCGGCTGGTCGGGCGACGTGCTGCAGGCCAAGGGCCGCGCCGAAGAAACGCAGAAGCCCTTCCACATCGCGTACAACATCCCGAAGGAAGGCGCCGTCATGTTCTTCGACAACATGGCAATTCCCGGCGGATGCCGCGCACGTCAAGAACGCGCACCTGTTCATCGACTACATGCTGCGCGCCGAAGTGGCCGCCAAGAACAGCAACTTCATCAGCTTCGCCAACAGCAACGCCGCCTCATGGCCGCTGGTCAGCCCCGAGGTGAAGAACAATCCGGGCATCTTCCCGACGCCCGAGATGATGCCGAAGCTGGTGCCCGACCTTCCGGAGACGCCGGAATTCACCCGCACGCTGACGCGTAGCTGGACGAAGTTCCGTACTGGCAAGTAACCCCGGTGGGGCCGCCGCTTAGGGAGCGGCGGCCCTCCTGATTTCTTCGCAACGGGGGTCTGCCATGCAATCGGCGGAACGACGCGCGGACAAGAGCAAGACCAAGAACGAACCGTGGCGTGATCCGCACGCCGAGGCCTACGTTCGCATCGAAAACATCACCAAGAAGTTTGGTGATTTCGTCGCGGTCAACAATGTCTCGCTGAAAATCTTCAAGGGCGAGATCTTCTGCCTGCTCGGCGGCTCCGGCTGCGGCAAGTCGACCCTGCTGCGCATGATGGCGGGATTCGAGTCGCCGACCTCCGGCTCCATCTACCTCGACGGCGAGGACATGGCTGGCGTGCCGCCGTACGAACGCCCGGTCAACATGATGTTCCAGTCATATGCGCTGTTTCCGCACATGACCGTCGAGAAGAACATCGCTTTCGGACTCGAGCAGGAAAAGGGCCTGTCGAAGTCGGAGATCGCCACGCGCGTCACCGACATCCTCGAGATCGTGAAGCTGGGACAGTTCGCGGCGCGCCGGCCGCACCAGCTCTCCGGTGGCCAGCGGCAACGCGTGGCGCTGGCGCGCTCACTGGTCAAGCGGCCCAAGCTGCTGCTGCTGGACGAGCCGCTCGGCGCACTCGACAAGAAGCTGCGTGAAGCCACGCAGTTCGAGCTCATCAACATCCAGGAGCAGCTCGGCGTCACCTTCATCGTGGTGACCCACGACCAGGAAGAATCCATGACCCTGGCCTCGCGCATCGGCGTCATGAATCGCGGCGAGATCGTGCAGATCGGGACGCCGACGGAAATCTACGAGTTCCCGCAGAACAAGTTCGTCGCGGATTTCATCGGCTCGGTGAACATGTTCGAGGGCACGATGATCGAGGATCTGCCCGATCGCGTGCGCATCAAGTCCGACGATCTCGGCGGCGTGATCTACGTCGACCACGGCATCAGCGCGGCGCCCGGCGCCATTGTCTATACCGCCATCCGTCCCGAGAAGATCAACATCCTGCGCACGCCGCCGGCCGACACCGGCGAGAACTGCGTCAAGGGCGTGGTGAAGGAAATCGCCTACATGGGCGACGTGTCCATCTACCTCGTGAAGATAGACACCGGCAAGATCGTGCGCGTGACGCTGCAGAACGCCGAACGCCTGTCCGACGACGAACGCATCCTCTGGGACGAAACCGTCTGGCTCACCTGGCACGCCTCGAGCCCGGTGGTCGTGACGCAGTGAAAGGCCCGGGCACGTGAAGCCAACTGCCGCCCGAGCCCATGGGATCGCGCGATGCGCCGGGCCGGCTCGGTCCGCTGTGGACCATCCTGTTCCGCTATGGCCCGCCGCGCTGGACCGAATACGTCCTGAAGAACTGGTCCGGCCAGCGCCTGGTCATCGCGGTGCCCTACCTGTGGCTGCTGGCGTTCTTCCTGGTCCCTTTCCTGATCGTGCTGAAGATCTCGTTCGCCGAGTACTCGGCGCTGGGCCGGCCGCCATACGTGCCCGTGTTCCAGTGGCTCGACGAAGGAGCGCTGCAGATCAAGTTGTTCGTCGGCAGCTACGTGTACCTGTTCAACGAACCGCTGTACGTGGGCTCGTGGCTGTACTCCGTCAAGGTGGCGTTCTTCTCCACGATCTTCTGCCTGCTGCTGGGCTACCCGATGGCCTATGCCATCGCGCGGGCGCCGACTACCTACCGCAACGTTTTCCTGATGCTGGTGATCCTGCCGTTCTGGACTTCGTTCCTGCTGCGCGTGTACGCGTGGATCGGCCTGCTCAAGAACGACGGCGTGATCAACAACGTGCTGCAGTGGCATGGGCATCATCGACGAGCCCCTGGCGATGATGAACACCAGCTTCGCGGTGTACATCGGCATCGTCTATTCCTACCTGCCGTTCATGATCCTGCCGCTGTATTCGAATCTCGAGAAACACGATCTCACGCTGCTCGAGGCTGCGCAGGATCTCGGCGCCGGGCCCACCCGCGCATTCCTGCGGATCACGCTGCCGCTGTCGATGCCGGGCATCGTCGCCGGATCGCTGCTGGTGTTCATCCCGGCGGTGGGCGAATACGTGATTCCCTCGTTGTTAGGCAGCAGTGACGAACTGATGATCGCGCGCCTGCTGTCCGACGAGTTCTTCCTCAACCGCGACTGGCCCAGGGCGAGCGCGGTGGCCATCGTCATGTTGTTGCTGCTGGTCCTGCCGATCATGGTTTTCCAGCGCTTCCAGAACAAGGAACTGGAGGCGGCAAAGCGATGAGGGTCCACGCATGAAAACGCAGGGCCTTTTCTCCAAGACGCATGCTGTGGCTGGGCTTTGCGTTCCTGTACGTGCCCATCTTCACGATGATCCTGTTCTCGTTCAACGACTCGCGGTCCGTGACGAACTGGAACTGGGCCACCTCTCCGTCGCTCAGGTGGTACCAGCGCCTGGTCCACGACGACCAGGTGCTCTCGGCGGCGTGGCTGTCCATCCAGGTGGCGGCCATGTCGGCGACCGGCGCGGTCATCCTGGGAACCCTGGCCGGGCTGGTCCTGGCGCGCTTCGGCCGGTTCCGCGGCCGCGCCATCCTGTCGGGCCTGACTACCGCTCCGCTGGTCATGCCCGAGGTGATCACCGGGCTGTCGATGCTGCTGCTGTTTGTCTCGCTCGAGCAACTGTTTCGCTGGATGTTCGGCTGGCAGTTCGACCGTGGCATCGTCACCATCACCATCGCGCACATCACCTTCACCATGGCTTATGTCACCGTGGTCGTGCAGTCGCGGCTCGCGGGCTTCGACGATTCGCTGGAGGAGGCCGCCCTGGACCTCGGCGCCCGGCCCGCGAAGGTGTTTTTCCGCATCACGGTGCCGCTGATCCTGCCGGCCATCCTGTCCGGCTGGCTGCTGGCCTTCACGCTTTCATGGGATGACGTCGTCATCACCCAGTTCGTTTCCGGCCCCGGGTCCAGCACGCTGCCCATGGTCATCTTTTCTCGCGTTCGACTAGGTGTAAACCCGGTCGTGAATGCACTAGCAACCCTGATGGTCCTGATAGTGGCTCTCGGCGTCATCCTGTCGGCGGTACTCATGCGCCGCCAGGAGCAGCGCCGCAAACGCGAGGAACAGATGGCCGCCACCGGCTAACTACTGATAAACTCCTACCATCGACTTTGACGAGGATTCGATCAATGGCCAAATCAGCCCGTAAACACAATGCTCCCTGGACGCCCGCGGATCTGAAGAAGATGCGCGCCCTGGCGAAATCAAAACTATCGGCGCGGCTTGCCGCGAAGGAACTGGGCCGCTCCACCGGCGCGGTCAAGTACAAGGCAATGGTGGAGGGAATCCGCTTCCGGTTCATCGACCAACCGGCAGGAGTCCAGAAGAAACTCGCCCGCAAGGCGAAACGCGCCAAGAAGAAGTAAGGCGTCCCACGCAGGCGCCGCGTACGGGGGTGCGCGGCTGCTTTGCGCGACGCTCAGATGAGTCACAGGCGGCGGCATGTTCAGCAAACTGCCCGACGTCGGCACCACGATCTTCACCGTGATGTCACGCCGCGCCATAGAACAGGGCGCGGTAAATGTGGGTCAGGGATTTCCTGACTACCCAATCGATCCAGACCTCGCGAGCTGCGTCGCCGACGCGGTGACGGCCGGGTTCAACCAGTACGCGCCCATGGAAGGCAGCGTCGCGCTGCGCGCCGCCATCGTCGCAAAGATCGCCGCCGCGGGCGGCCGTGCCGTGGACGCCGAGACCGAGCTCACCGTGAGCTGCGGCGGCACCGAATCTATCTATTCGGCCATCCAGGCGGTGGTCGGTGCGGGCGACGAAGCCATCGTCTTCGATCCGGCATACGACGCCTACGACCCGGCCATCCGGCTGGCGGGCGGTGCGCTGCATCCACATTCCGCTCGAGCCGCCACATTTTCGCTATGACTGGGACCGCGTGCGCGCCTGCGTGAGCCCGCGCACGCGGCTCATCATCATCAACAATCCGCACAATCCCGCGTGCACCGTGGCCAGCGCCGCGGATCTCGACACGCTGGCGATGCTACACGCCGTTCATCCGGCGACGCGCCCATCACCGTGCTGGCCGACGAGGTGTACGAACACGTGCAATACGACGGCCGCGTGCACCAGTCGGTCATGAATCACGCGGAACTCAAGGAGCGCAGCTTCGCGGTGTATTCCTTCGGCAAGACGCTGCACATCACCGGCTGGCGCGTCGGTTATTGCGTGGCGCCGGCCGGCGCTGACGCGCGAACTGCGCAAGGTGCACCAGTTCAATACCTTCAGCATCGCCGCGCCGCTGCAGGAAGGCATCCGCCTGTATCTGGAGCGTCATCCGGATGCGTGGCGCGGGGTCGCGGCGTTTTTCAGCGCCAAGCGCGACCTGCTGCGCGAGCGGCTGGCCGGCAGCGGCCTCGCGATGCCGCCGGCGCAGGGCAGCTACTTCCAGCTCGCCGACTATGTCCGCTGGCAGCATCTGCCGCCTGCAATGACGTCGAATTCACCGAGCGGCTCATCAACGAGGCGGGGGTCGCGGTGATCCCGCTGTCGCCGTTCTACCGGGAGCCGCCGGCGGACATGCGCATCGTGCGGCTGTGCGTGGCCAAGCGCGATGAGACACTGGATCGAGGCCGCGCGCGCGCATCAGCGAATACACTGCGGGCGGCACGTCCGGAGAACGGACGCCATGAGTTTTCGCCTGAGCATCGTGCAGCAACCGCTCGCCTGGCACGACGCCGCGGCGAACCGCGCGCATTTCTCCGAGGTGCTCGCGCCGCTGGCCGGCACCACGGACCTGGTGCTGCTGCCGGAGATGTTCACCAGCGGCTTCACCATGCAGCCCGAGCGTACGCCGAGGCCGCCGACGGCGCGACCCGCGACTGGCTGCTGGAGCAGGCGCGGCTGCTCGATGCGGCCGTGGGCGGCAGCGTCGCGGTGAACGACAACGGCCGCTATCTTCAACCGCTTCATGCTCGCGATGCCGGAGGGGTGACCTACTGGTACGACAAGCGCCACCTGTTCCGCATGGGCGGCGAGCACCGCCACTACAGCGCCGGCAGCCACGCGCTGATCGTCGAGTGGCGCGGCATCCGGCTCTGTCCGCTGGTGTGTTACGACCTGCGCTTCCCGGTGTGGAGCCGGCGCCGCCCGGAGCTCGAATACGACCTGCGTCACCTACGCGGCGAACTGGCCGGCGGCGCGGCGCTACGCCTGGATCGACGCTGTTGCGCGCCCGCGCCATCGAGAACCAGGCCTTCGTGCGCCGGCGTGAATCGCGTCGGCGACGACGGCGTGGCGATCGCGCATGCGGGCGACAGCGTGGTGCTGGATTTCACCGGCCAGCCGCTGCGTGGAGCTGCACGGCGAGCCGCAGGTGGCCACCGTGCCGCTCGACCTCGCGGCACTGCGCGCCTGGCGCGACAAGTTTCCCGCGCATCTGGACGCGGATGCCTTTACTGAATCTGCTCGAATCATGAAGAATCCCACGCTGGTCAATCATCCGCCGGACGTCTCGCCGCCGCCGGGCAACCGGCCGGTGATCGCGCCTATCTACCAGAGCGTCAAGTACGAGTTCGAGACGGTGGACGAGACCCTGCGCATGTTGCGCGGCGAGAAGCCGGGCTACTTCTACATGCGCGCCAGCAATCCGACCACGCGCCAGCTCGAGCTCACGCTGGCGCAGATGCAGGGCCGCGACGACTGCCTGGCCACGGCCTCGGGCGTCAACGCCATCGCGCAGACGCTGATCGCGTTGACCAAGTCCGGCGATCACATCCTGCGCTTTCATCGAGACCTACGGGCCGACGCGCAACATCATCCGCCGGCTGCTGTCGCGCTTCGGAGTCGAACACACGCTGCTGTCCATCGAGGACCTGGCCGGGCATCGAGAACGTGCTGGCCTCGCGGCCGACGCGGCTGGTGATGTTCGAGAGCCCGACCAACCCGGTCACCAAGGTCGCCGACATCGAGCGGCTCGTGGAACTCGCGCATCGACACGGCGCGCTCGCCGTCATGGACAACACCTTCGCCGGATTCCACCAGCACGGCGAATACGACGTCGACCTGTTCGTGCACAGCCTCACCAAGTACGCCTCGGGCACGGGCGACGTCATGGGCGGCGCGGTGATCGGCAGGCACGAGCTCATCGAAGGCATGCGCGCCGGATTTCTCGGTGCTCGGCGCGCTGCTGGATCCGCATGCCGCCTTCCTGATCCAGCGCGGCCTCAAGACCTACTTCGTGCGTTACCGCGAACAGACGCGCGCCGCGCAGGCGATCGCCGAACACCTGGCGGCACATCCGGCGGTGGCGCGCGTGCACTATCCCGGGTCTCGCCGGGCCATCCGCAGGCCGCGCTCGCGCAGAAGCAGATGCGCGAGGCGGGCACGGTGGTGACGCTTCGATCTCAAGCAGGGCAGCGAGGCCGCGCGCACGCTTCAGCGAAGCCTTGAAGCTGTTTGCGCTGACCGCGAGCCTCGGCAGCACCGAATCGCTGGTGATGCCGCCGCAGCTGGTCGGCAGCCGCGATTTCACGGCCGAGCAGGTGCGGCTGTCCGGCATCGGGCCGGGCACCGTGCGACTGTCGATCGGCCTCGAGGACGTGGGCGATCTCATCGCCGACATCGACCAGGCGCTGAGCCGTTAGGCAGACCCCGGCCGCTCCGGCACCACTTCGCATTTCTGCGTGTTCGCGCTGCATGCGCCGCGGCAAGCCGGGACAATTCACGCTGTTCCGGCTCCTGGCCAGCTTATGTTGAATCGAACAAATACCGCCGCTCAGCGCACGCGCTCGATGCCCGCCGCGCCATCACCGCCGAGCTGCGCGAGCGTCTGCGGGAATTGCCGCCGTCGCCGTTCGACTGGAACAGCTTCGATCCGTCCGCGCGCTGCGCGCTGATGACGGCTCCATCGATCTGCGGCTCGTCACGCTGTCGCGCATGCTGTGTACGGCGCCGGCGCGCTCGGCGGAGCTGCGCGCCCTGTGGAACGAATGCGTCGTTACCGCGGCGTTCGCGCTGCGCGTGGCGCCCGACCTGGGCGCGCGATCCCCGAAGCCGTGCAATTGCCGGCCTGCTGCATCGGCTCGGCGACATGCTGACGATCCGCGCCATCGCGGAGATCGAGCATGACTCGCACGTGCGACTGGACTCGGCCAGCAAGTCGGACACTGTGTGTCGAACATGGCGGTCGATGCTGCTCGATCGGGTGGTGCGTGCCTGGGGCGTTCCGGCGCGCGCCGCCGCCACCGCCGCCGAATGGCGCCGCCTGCGCGAATTCCCGGCTGCCGCGGCCGATGCCGCCACCGTCTACCTGGCGCGCCTGTTTGCCATCGAGCTGCATCGCGCCGCAGTTCTGCGCGCCCGGGTATCGTCGAACACGCCGCCGACGAGGTAGGCCTCGATGCGCCAGCGTCTTGTCCGGAGTTGCGCGCCGATGCCACGATAGCGGGAGCTATCTGCGGTCAGCCTGCAACTAGTTTGGCTGATTCCCGGGAGAGGCAGCATGAGAGACCGTGCGCGGCATTCGTGCGCCTGCATGCTGGCGAGCGTTGGTCTTGCTGGCTACGCACGGTCCCGGGCGCGCGCCGCCACTCCGCCTATCAGTTGCAGACCTTTGCGGCGGACATCGATTTTCAGCGCGCCGTCGTTCTCGCCGGACGGCAAGCAACATCGCCTACGTCGCGCCGCGTGGCAGGACGGCGCTTGCTCGATCGTGCTCGACCTCGAGAAGCGCACAGCACGCCGATCCTCGCGGCCGACGACGAAACCTTCAGCATCAGCTGGTGCCGACTTCAAGACCGACGAACGCCTGCTGTGCGGCCTGTCAGGTGACGGCATTCATCGCGGCCCCGATGCCTTATCCGATCTCGCGCCTGATCGCCGTCAACGCCGACGGCAAGAGCAAGCTAAAGGTGCTGGTGCAGCAACGGCAACCAGGCGATCATCGCAGTTCCAGGACCGTGTGCTCGACTGGCAGCATCGACGATCCGAAGCATGTGTTGACGTCCAGCTCAGCCCCAGGAAATTTCGAGCACCGTTTCCCGACGTGTACGCGCTCGACATCGACAGCGGCCTGCATGAGCGCTGGTGCAGAACAGCTCGCGCACCCATCCAGCGCTGGAACACCGATCGGAAGGGCGTGCGTGCGATTACGGCAGGGCTGGACGACCACAAGAAGCAGCAGTACGTCACGCGTGATTCCGCGAACGCCCGTGGCGCGACACTCGGCAAGCTGGGAACTTGACACCGACGACGATTTTTCGCGTGGTGGGCTTCGGACCGCGCCGGGACACGTTGCTGGTCGAGCCGAAAACCACGACGGCCGTCAGCGCCATCTTTCGAGACTGGACCTGACCGAGCAAGTCCGAACGAGCAACTGCTGTTCGCCCACCGCGAAGGTGGACGTCGGCGGCCTCATCGACGTGGCCCGCGGATCGGCCGCATCGTCGGGTTTCCCTACGAGACCGACCGCAGCGCAACGCAAATTGTTCGATGCCGACGGCCGCGGCGATCTACGCAAGTCATCGACGAGACTCTGCCGGGCGCCGACAACCAGCGTCGTGGACTGCGTCGCGCGACGGCAAGACTGCTGCTCATTGCCTCGCGAGCCGACGTGCTGCCCGACGCAACTATCTACGTCCTCGACCTCGACCGCAGGTCGATGCTGAAGATGTGGCGCATCGGCAGCTCCGAATCCCGCGCTGGCGAAGTCGCCGCTGGCGCCCATGAAGTCGGTGCGAGATCAAGGGACCGGATGGTACAACGCTGCCGGGCTACCTCACGCTGCCGGTGGGTTCGAAGGGCAAGCAAGCTCCCGATGGTCGTGTATCCGCACGGCGGACCGCATGCGCGCGACAGCTGGGGCTTCGACGAATGGTGCAGTTCATGGCGAGCCGCGGTTACGCGGTGCTGCAGGTGAATTTTCGCGGCTCGGTTGGCTACGGCGACGACTGGTACGACGCGGGCCTGCGCAACTGGGGCACCGTGATGGTCGACGACATCAATGCCGTCGACGCGGTGGGCCATCGACCGAGGGCATCGCCGATCCCGAGCGCACCTGCATCGTCGGCTGGAGTTACGGCGGTTACGCCGCGCTCATGGGCGCCATGCGCGAACCGGACCTGTACCGGTGCGTGGTGAGCATCGCGGGGGTCGCGGACCTGCGCGCAGTTGCGCCGCGAAGGAACGCGCTTCTATCGGCGGCCGAGATCGTGCGGACTACACGCTCGGATCGGATTCCGATGAGCTCAAGGCCGGCTCACCGCTGCGGGCCACCGAGAAGATCAAGGCACCGGTGTTGCTGGTGCACGGCGACAACGACTGCCAGGTCGACGTCGACCACAGCCAGCGCATGGCGCGCGCGCTGAAGTGCGCCAACAAGACTCGCGAACTCGTCATCATCGAAGGATGGCAATCACTCATTGTCGCGCTACGAATGGCGCAAGACGCTGCTAACGAAGCTGGAGAGTTTCCTGGCCGCCCACCAATAGGAAATATTTCCAGGGTATTTCCAGGCGTTAACGCCACAACGGAAAACGCCGTATTTCCAGGGGCTTTTTTCAGGGGCTGCGCCCCACAAAGGAAAACGCCGGCCAAGGGCCGGCGTCCGTGATAGCAAAGAGTACGCTTCGCTCACATGTTGCGGATCAGCGCGTCGCCGAATTCCGAGCACTTCACTTCCTTCGCGCCTTCCATGAGACGCGCGAAGTCGTAGGTCACGGTCTTCTGGCCGATGGTCTTGTCCATCGCCGTGATGATGGCGTCGGCCGCTTCGGTCCAGCCCATGTAACGCAGCATCATCTCGCCCGACAGGATCACCGAGCCCGGGTTCACCTTGTCGAGATCCGCGTACTTGGGCGCCGTGCCGTGCGTGGCTTCGAACACCGCGTGGCCGGTCACGTAGTTGATGTTGGCGCCCGGCGCGATGCCGATGCCGCCCACCTGCGCGGCCAGCGCGTCGGATAGATAGTCGCCATTGAGGTTCGTCGTGGCGATCACGTCGAACTCGTCCGGACGCGTCAGCACCTGCTGCAGGGCGATGTCGGCGATCGCGTCCTTCACCAGGATCCTGCCGCTCTTGAGCGCCGCGGCCTGTTCGTCGTTCGCGGCCTTCTCGCCCGATGGCGGCCTTGGTGCGGCCCCACTGTTCCCAGGTGTAGAACTTGTCGCCGAAGTCGCCGCTCCGCGAGCGCATACGCCCAGTTGCGGAACGCGCCTTCGGTGAACTTCTGGATGTTGCCCTTGTGCACGATGGTCACGCTGCGGCGCTTGTTGGCGATCGCGTATTCGAGCGCGGCCTTGAACAGGCGCTCCGTGCCTTCCTGCGACACGGGCTTGAAGCCGATGCCCGAAGTGTCCGGGAAGCGGATCTTGGCGTACGCCTTCGGGAAGGCTGCTTGAACAGCTCCTTGAACTTCTTGTTTTCCTCGGTGCCGTGTTCGAATTCGATGCCGGCGTAAATGTCTTCCGTGTTCTCGCGGAAGATCACCATGTCGACCTTCTCCGGCGCCTTGACGGGCGAGGGCACGCCCTTGAACCAGCGCACCGGGCGCAGGCAGACGTACAGGTCTAACAACTGGCGCAGCGCGACGTTCAGCGAGCGGATGCCGCCGCCCACCGGCGTGGTCAGCGGGCCCTTGATGGACACCAGGTATTCGCGGCAGGCCTCGACGGTCTCGTCGGGCAGCCAGTTCTTGAACAGGTTGAACGACTTCTCGCCCGCGTAGATCTCGAGCCAGTGGATCTTCTTCTTGCCGCCGTAAGCCTTCTGCACCGCGGCGTCCATGACGCGCACGCTGGCGCGCCAGATGTCCGCGGCCCGTGCCGTCACCTTCGATGAACGGGATGATGGGCTGATCCGGGACCTGAGCTTGCCGTTCTGGATGGAAATTTTTGCGCCGCCGGCGGGCGGGGTGACCTTGGGACTCGTGGGCGTTGCCATCGTTGCGTACTTTCTCGGAGCGGACAAAAGGGGCCGCGATGCTAGCACAGCATGCTCGGTCGCAGTCCGGCCCGCTACAATGCCGGCCCATGGCCCGAACCCTCGAACAGCACACCCGCGGCGCGACGGCTTTTCCATGCCGGCCGAATTCGCGCCGCACGCCGGCTGCTGGATGCTCTGGCCCGAGCGCCCCGACAACTGGCGCGTGGGCGCGCAGCCCGCGCAGCGGGCATTCGCCGAAGTCGCGGCGGCCATCGCGCGCTTCGAGCCGGTGACCGTGGGCGTGTCCGCCGGGCACTACGAATTCGCCCGCGCGCAGCTGCCGCCGCACATCCGCGTGGTCGAGATCTCGCACGACGACGCCTGGATGCGCGATGTCGGTCCGACGTTCGTGACCAACAAGAAGGGCGTGAAGCGTGGCGTCGACTGGCGCTTCAATGCCTGGGGCGGCTCTGAGCGGCGGCCTGTATTTCCCGTGGGACCAGGACGACCTCGTCGCGCAGAAGGTGCTCGAGATCGAAGGCTGCGACCGCTACCGCGCGCCGCTCATCAACGAAGGCGGCGCCATCCACGTCGACGGGCAGGGCACGGCGCTGGTCACCGAACAGGTGCTTGCTCAACCCGAACCGCAATCCCGATCTCGATCGCGACCGAGATCGAGCGGCACCTGCAGGTCCTACCTGGGCGTGCGACACCGTCATCTGGCTGGGCGAGGGCGTGGTCGAAGACGAAACCGGCGGCCACATCGACAACCTGGCCTGCTTCGTGAAGCCCGGCGTGGTGCTGCTCACCTGGACCGACGACAGCGCGATCCGCAGTACGCGGTGTCGCGCGACGCGCTCGAGCGGCTGGAGGCGGCGCGCGACGCGCGCGGCCGGCGAGCTCGAGGTGATCAAGCTGCCGATGCCGGGACCGCTGCGTTACACGGCGGAGGAAGCCGCGCGGCGTGCAGGTGCGCGAAGTCATGCGCAGCCGCCTGCGCCGGCATGCGGCTCGCCGCGAGCTACGTGAATTTCTACATCGCCAACGGCGGCATCGTCATGCCGCTTGCTCGACCCGCGCACCGACAAGGCTGCCGCCGCGCAAGCTCAAGCGCGCATTTCCGGGCCGCAAGGTGGTGGGCGTGCCGGCGCGCGAGATCCTGTTAGGCGGCGGCAACATTCATTGCATCACCCAGCAGGTGCCCCGATGACCCAGCGACCCGTGCCGCGACGCGACATTCCCGATCGACTCCGGGTGCGGCCCGGCTCGCGCTCGAAGCTGACGGACGCGGACGCCGACCGCTGCTTCGGCTGGGACAAGGACAAGGCCGCCGCCGCCACCGCCGAGAACCTCAAGCGGCTCGAAGAGCTGCAATACAAGATGTACGCCGATGGCCGTTTCGCCATGCTGATCGCGCTGCAGGCCATCGACGGCGGTGGCAAGGACAGCACCATCCGGCGGGTGTTTGGCGCTTTCAACCCACAGGGCTGCACGGTCACCGCCTTCAAGGCGCCGAGCGCCGAGGAGCTGCGCCACGACTTCCTGTGGCGCATCCACCGCGCATGCACCGCCGCGGGGCGAGATCGCGGTGTTCAACCGCTCGCACTACGAAGACGTGCTGATCGTGCGCGTCAACGACCTGGTGCCCGAGGATGTCTGGAGCCGGCGTTATGAGCAGATCAACGATTTCGAGCGCTTGCTAGACGCTGCCGGCACCCGCGTTGTAAAAATTTTCCTGCACATCAGCAAGGACGAACAGCTCGCGCGCTTCCAGGAGCGCCTCAACGACCGGCGCAAGAACTGGAAATTCGATACCGGCGATCTGGAAAAACGACAGCAGTGGCCCGCCTACACGCGCGCCTTCGAGGCCATGTTCGCGCGGTGCTCCACTGAACACGCGCCCTGGTACATAGTTCCCGCAAACCGCAAGTGGTTCCGCGATTTCGCGGTGTCACAACTCCTTATTTACGAATTCGAGCAGTTGCCACTAAGGTTCCCGGCGCCTAACTTCGATCCGAGGACTATCAAGCTGACCTGAGGTTGATAGGTGACAGGCCTAGCATGTCGGCATCCGGCGACGATTGGCTTCCTGCCACGGGTATTGTTGTTAGACTAGGCATCCACCACCACGACGTAGAGGACTCACGAATGGCTGCCAAGAAGAAGGGTGCTCGGCACATGCGCGAATGGTCGGCCGGCGACATGAAGAAGTTGCGCCAGTTCGCCAAGCAAAGAGTGTCGGCGCGCGTCGCGGCGCAGAAACTGGGTCGCTCGCCGGGTGCGGTGCGCTACAAGGCCATGATGGAAGGCGTTTCGTTCCGTTCCATCAATCGCAGGAAATAACCGGGTACTGGAGCGTCGAGCCGCTTTTCCCTAGCTCCGCAGCTCTTTCTGAGCCTCGTCGAGCCACTCCCGCTGAGCCCTGTCGATAGTGTCCCGGAGCGTATTTGGCCCGGTCCAGCAGCGCCTGCAGCGTTTCCCGGGCCAGCGCCGGCTGGCCTGAGCGCCTCAGCAGACTCGCGTAACGCACACAGGCCTCCGCGCCGGCGTAGTAGCCCGCCACGCGTCGCGTATTCGGCCAGCGCCTTTTCCGTGTTTCCCTCGCCTTCGAGCGCGCGCGCATACAGCAGGTGGCCGTCCGGTGACTTGAAGTCCGGATTCTTCGCGATCAGGTCGATCCAGCGTCTTGCGCGTGCCCGCCGGATCGTTGGCCGCGAACTGTGCATGCGCGTAGCCGAGCAGCAGCTTGGGATCGTCGGCGAAAACTCCTGTAAGACAATTCTGATAGATAGACAGTGCCTCGGCGGCGCGGCCCAGCCGGACCAGTTCGTTGGCGTACTGCTGTCGCGCCGCGACATTTCCGCTCACCATCATTTCGTTTTCGGCGCGACGCAGGTCGCCTTCCGGATCCAGGGTCTGGCGTATGCCTCGCATCGCCTTGCGGCTGGTGCGCGTCTGCAGCAGGTCCGGGAGGATTTCGACGCAGGCGTAGACCGCCGAACCGATGAACGGCATCGGCAACGTGAACGCCAGCACGTAAATCCAGATGCGGCTACGGCCGGTTTTTATGCAGTGGGCGATCATTCCAAACGAGACCAGTACCGAAACCACATACGCTGGAATCATTCGCAGGCCTTTCGTTCAATTGACGGCGAAATCGACCGACAGGAACAGCGCGCGGCCGCGCGCCGGGAAGTAACGGTAGTTGCCGAAGGCGAAGTCGGCGCGATCCGCGTACGCGGTGTCGAAGACATTGTCCACGCGCAGGCTGGTGCGCAGGTCGTCGCGCGGCGCCCAGCCGATTCGCAGGTTGACTACTTCATGGCCGGGATAGGCGGCGGTATTGGCGGCATCGAGGAAGTAGCGGCCGACGTAGAACAGTTCCATGGCGGCGTTGAAATGCTCGTTGAAGCGCGCATCGACCCTCAGGTTGTGCACGTGCTGCGGCGCCGTGTCGACTTCGTTGCCATCGATGATGGTTTCGCCGCCTTCGATGGCGCGCGAGAACGCGTATTCGTGCCGCGCATAGGTGCCGGCGACACTCACTGAAAACATCGAATTCAGCAGGAGCCGCGCGTCGTATTCGATGCCGCGATGCGTGGTGCTGCCATTGCTCACATAGAAGCCATTGGATTCGCGCAGGATGACGTTGTTCTTCTCCATGGCGAACAGCGCAGTGTTGAAGGAAAACGTGTCGCCCTGGTACTTCCAGCCGGTCTCCAGCGAATCCAGTTCTTCGCTGTCGAGTTCAGCCTCCGTCTGCTGGCGCTGCAGACGGTAGACCTCGGTCATCTCGGGTGGACGGAAGCCGGTCGAGCCACTGAGATACAGCAGCGAGCGGTCTCCGGGTTGCCAGGACAACGTGACGCGTGGCGCCACGTTGTTGAAAGTATCGACGCGATCGGCGGGTCGCGAAAACAGGCAGCCACCGGGCAGCGGGCAGGGAGTGCCGTCTATCGGTGGTGTTGCCATCGATCATCAGATTGTCGTAGTCGTATTCCGTGCGATCGACGCGCAGCGCCGCGGCCAGCGACCAGTGACTGGCGAAGCTCCAGTCGAACGCCAGCGTCGAGCCGATGGTGTTCGAATCGACCACGTAGTCGTAGTGCAGTCCGGCCGGGCGAATGGCATTGGCCGCGGGAGCGCCGTCGGTGGCAGGTCCGGGCTGGTACTCCGTGAGTTCCGAGTCCGCGATCTCGGCGTCTACCGTGAAACGGGCATCGAGCAGGTTCGAGAAAAATTTCATCGCGAGCGTGCTGCTCGCCATGTAACTGGTCTGCGCGTTGTGTTCGAAGGGTTTGCCGATGAGGAAGTGCTGGATGAAATCCATGCGCGAGCGGCGGTAGATGCCGGCGACCTCGAAACGGCAGTCGCGCGCAAAGCAGTTCTCGCGCTGGTAGTGCGCCGAAACGCGCGCACTCGATGCGTCGCGGAAGGCTTCGGGATTCGGGTTGGACTTGGCGATGTCTTCGTCGCGGTAACTGTTGTACCCCTGGATGAAACCGGCCGTTTCCTGGTTCAGGACGGTACCCGCGGCGCGCAGCCGCAACGTGCCGCCGCCCACCTCGCCATCCGCCAGCAGGTTGAGCTTCGCTTCGTCGACGCCGGAGGAGTCGCGCCAGCCCGGAGCGCTGGTTCCCACGCCGTATGCGCCAATGCCCCAACCATCCAGTTCCTGCGCGAAACCCAGCCTCAGCCGCAGAAAGGAGTCCGAGCCGCCTTCGAGTCCGGCCGAGTATTTGGCGAGATCCGCGACTTCGCGGTGTGAGCACGTTGACGATGCCATGCACCGCGCTCGCGCCATACATGGCCGAACCCGGGCCACGCAATACTTCGATGGCGCCGGCCTGTTCGTAGTTGAGTTCGAACATCTCGTTGAGATTGCAGAAGCCGACCGGACGAATGGGCAGGCTGTCTTCCGCGATCAGGAATGCGCCGCAGCCGCCCGCGCCGGTCAGCACCGGCGAACGGATGCCACCCAGGCTCTCTGCGCCGCTGCCGCGCTGGATGTACACGCCTGCGATTTCGTTGAGCGCCTCGGCCTGATGTTTGGCGCTCAGCTCGGCCAGTTCGTCTCCATCGATCCGCGACACGCTGGCAGGGGCGGTGAGCGCGTCACGCGGTTCGCGCGTCGCGGTGACCACCACCGTTTCTCCCGGCACAGCCGTGTGTGCCGGTTCGGGGGTGCGCTTCTCGTCGGCGTCAGCGGCGTTTACTCCGAGCGGCAGCAGCGCCAGCACAAGGATGGATATGCGCATGATTTGGTGGCCGATTATCGCCACGAACGTCTATCCTTGTAAGGGTTTCTCTACATATGAGCTTGTCAGGCGTGACCGGGTGGTAAGAACCAGGAAAGCGGGAAAAGCGGCGGGTTTGGCCGCAATTTCCCTGTTCATGGCGGTGGGAGCGCCAGCGCAGGAAGCCACGTCCCGTCCCGAGACCGCGCGCCCGCGAATCGGCCTGGTGCTTTCGGGTGGCGGTGCCCGCGGCGCAGCGCACATCGGCGTGCTCAAGATCCTCGAAGAGAACCGCGTACCGATTGACGCCATCGCCGGCACCAGCATGGGTGCCGTGGTCGGCGGGCTGTACGCCTCGGGGCTGTCGGCCGCCGACATCGAACGCGTCATGACATCGGTGGACTGGCAGGACGCGTTTCGCGACCGGCCGGCACGCAAGGACCTGAACTTCCGCCGCAAGCTCGAGGACCAGACCTACCTGGTCAAATTCCCGCTGGGATTGAAGGGACGGCGCTTCCGCCTGCCGCGCGGACTGGTGCAGGGACAGAAGCTGACGCAGATCCTGCGCGGCCTGACCTTGCCCGTGGCGCAGGTGCAGAGCTTCGACCAGCTGGGCATTCCCTTCCGCGCCGTGGCCACCGACATCGTGACCGGCGACCGCGTGGTCCTCGACCATGGCGACCTAACTACCGCGATGCGCGCCAGCCTGTCCGCGCCCGGCGTGTTCTCGCCGGTGGATTTCGAAGGGCGCCTGCTGGTGGATGGCGGGCTGACTTCGAACCTGCCGGTCGACGTGGCGCGCGAGATGGGCGTCGACATCCTCATCGTGGTGGATTGCGGGTTTCCGCTGCTGGAACGCAACAAGCTCGACTCGGTGGCGACGGTGTCCAACCAGATGCTGGCGATCCTGATTCGCAGCAACACCAACGTGCAGCGCAAGTCGCTGACCGCTCGCGACGTGATCATCGATCCGGCACTGGGCGACTTCTCGTCGCTCGACTTCGACGACCACGCCAGGGCCATGAAGATCGGCGAGGAGGCCGCGCGCGGCGCCAGCCAGCGTCTCGCAGCACTCGGCGTCACGGACGCCGAATACGCGCGCTTCGTCGCCGCACGCATCGCCAGCCGCAACGATCCGCCGATCATTTCGTTCCTGCGAGTCGAGCCCGGCTCGGAGCGATACAGCGAAGCGATCGACTCGCTGTTCGGCGACCAGGTCGATCATCCGGTCGACGTCACGGAACTCGGCAAACGCGTGAACGCGCTCTACGGCCAGGGCAACCTGGAGACCTTCGACTACCGGGTGGTGCAGGCGCCGGCGCAGGAGGGCGCTGCCGCCGGTGGCACTCCCGAATACGGACTGGCGTTGACCGCGCGGCGCAATTCGTGGGGCCCTAACTATCTTCGCTTCGGCCTGCAGCTGCAGAACGATTTCGAGGGAAACTCGTCATTCAACGCCGCGGCCCGCGCCACGCTGGCGGAGATCACGCGTTACGGTGGCGAGTGGGTGTGGGACCTGCAGGTCGGCGAGACGCCGCTGGTGGCCACGGAGATCTACCTGCCATTCGGTTATCGATCGCCGTGGTTCGTGTCGCCGCATGCCGGATTCCAGATCCGCACGTTGCCGCTGGCCGACGAAAACGAAAATATCCTCGCGGAATACCGCGTGCGCACCACTGATTTTGGGGTCGACCTTGGCCGCGAGCTCTCCAACTTCGGCGAGGTGCGTGTCGGGTGGGGCCGCAGCTTCGGCAAGTCCGAGATACGTGTCGGTGATCCAACGCTGGCGGAGCGCGAGTTCGACTCGCGCACGTTCTTCGGGGAATTTCGCTACGACAGCGTCGACGACGTGAATTTTCCACGGCATGGCGGCATGTTCCAGCTCGGCTGGCAGGCCGAACGCGAAGGCAAGGGGGATCTCGCCGACGCGGATGCGGATCTCGTGACCTACGATCAGCTCTACGCGCATTCCTGGGGACGCAATACCGGCGTATTGTGGGCCAGCGCCGGCATTCGCAGCGACAACGATATCGACATCGTGCGGTCATTCTTCTCGCTGGGCGGCTTCTTCAACATGTCGGGCGTGACGCCGGAAACACTGGTGGGCCCGAACTACGCCATCCTGCGTGGCATCTACTACCGGCAGATCGGCAGGGGCGGCACCGGGTTCCTCGACGTCCCGGTGTACATCGGCGCGTCTATCGAGCAGGGCAACGTGTGGAACGACCGGCGGGACATTTCATTCGACAGCGCCATGACCAATGGCAGCCTGTTCGTCGGCGCCGATACCATCCTGGGTCCCGTGTATTTCGCGACCGGATTCGACGACGAAGGCGTGGCGGCGTACTACCTGTTCCTGGGGAGAACTTTCTAGTGTCTTGCGCGACGACGAAAATGAGGAGTCTCGCGTTCACAATTTTCTTGTTGACGCTGATGCAGTCCGCATCGGCCAACATCACCACCGTGGCGCCGCATGTCGTGGAGCTGGACGAGGTGGACCGCTCGGATCTCGAGCGCAGGGCGTGCATGAAGCCCTTCGGCGTGCCGGCCGTCGCCATCCAGGGTGAATCGTATTCCTGGTCCCTGGAGCGCCCCTTGTATGCACGCGTCACTTGCGCCAATCACGTCACGACGCCGCAGTACCGCGCCTACCACGTGCGTTATTGCCAGAAGCAAATGTTCGGCTGGTGCTGTCAGAAACCCGTCTTGTGGCTGAAGATTGATTTCCTCGGTCGCGGTCCGTTCGACATTGCATTCGAAGACCTGTCGCTCGAACGGGCATTGGCATCACTCGATTGCCTGGGCGGCAGTATCGAGGCGCATGGCGCGGAACATCAGGCACTGGACCTGCAAAAGCGGGCTGTGCCCGAGGTTTTCAAACGCACGAAAGACAAGTCGGGAACCACGGAGGTGATCGAGGCCTACGTCAAGGCACGAAACCAATGCCTTTGGGTTTACCTGTCGCCGCAGTGTCGCGCTGGCGATGACGTACCGCTCCTCGTGGCGCACACGGGCTGCATCGAAGAATGACGGCCACTGCGGCTCCGGTGGCGGAATTACAGACCGCGACTTTCGTGCAGCTTCTCGACCTTGTCGAATTTCAGCGCCGGGCGATCGCCGGAACGCGAGTAATCGTGCTTGCGGGCCATTTCGATGAGGGCCGCGTCGCGTTCGGCAGCGGAGCCAAACCAGTGGGTCTTGTTCCAGTCCGCGCCGAGCAGCTTTCTGAACGGATCGCCAAATTTGAGCGTGATGCGCACGCCATACGGACGCTGGATGGCCGCGTCGGGATTGCGCAGATTGTGAGGGTGGACGATCGCCATGAAGTCTCCGGCCAGCATTGCAGAAATCGGCGTAAGGGTACGAATGCACAGGGCTGCGCGCAAGGCGGCTTTCACCGGTTTGGCAACACGTTTCGTAAAGATCGCTACCGCAGCCCGCGTGTGCCCAATAACATGCCTGCAAGACTGGAAACCCCAATGAAGATAATGACGAAGACATGACGAAGAAGAGAGCTCCGCCAACCGTCCGCCCGGTGAAACCCGAGGATTTCGACCAATGGAAGCCGCTTTGGGACGAATACAACGCTTTCTATGAGCGCACCGGCCCGACGGCGTTGCCGGAGGAGGTCACCCAAACTACATGGCGACGCTTCTTCGACGCCAGTGAGCCCGTGTACTGCATCGTTGCCGAGCGCGATGGCAAGGTACTCGGCATCTGTCACTACCTCTTTCATCGCAGCACGGCGCGCATCGAGCCGCTGTGCTACCTGAACGACCTTTTCACCAATCCCGATGAACGTGGGCACGGCATCGGCCGCGCGCTGATCCTGGCCGTGTACCACCTTGCCCAGGAACAAGGCTGCAAGCGGGTCTACTGGCTGACCCACTCCACCAACACGCCGGGCCGCACGTTGTACGACAAGGTGGCGAAGAACTTCGGTTTCATCCAGTACGCCAGGGACGTGTGATGAAACGGCGCAAGGTGTGCGCGCAGGGCCATGTGTTCTACAAGAGCTCGGACTGCCCCACCTGCCCGACATGCGAGGCCGCGAAACGACCCACGGACGGTTTCATGGCGGAACTGGCCGCGCCCGCGCGGCGCGCGCTGCAGGGGGCAGGGCTCACGACGCTGGCGCGACTGTCGAAACGGACCGAGGCCCAGGTGCGCGAGTTGCACGGCATGGGACCGAATGCCCTCGCCAGGTTGCGCGCCAGTCTGCGAGAGGCGGGACTCAGTTTCAGGGAGTGACCGTGGCCGAGAACAAGACCAGGCCGACCAGGGTCACTGTTGCAGCCTTTCTGAAGAAGAAAGCCACGGGCCAGCAGCTCGCCGACAGCCAGGAACTCGTGGGACTGTTTCGCGAGGTCACCGGCCAGCCGGCAAAAATGTGGGGCCCGAGCATCGTCGGCTTCGGTACCTATCACTATGTATATGAGAGCGGACGCGAAGGGGATGCACCGCTCATCGGCTTTTCGCCGCGCAAGCCGGAGATGGTGATCTACCTTGCTCCGTACCTCGACGACAAGGGCCTGAAAAGCAAGCTGGGCAAGCACCGTGCCGGCGCCGGCTGTCTCTATATAAAGAGTCTCGACGATATCGACCGGCGCGTGCTCGAGAAGCTGGCGGCGATGTCGGTCGCGGCGCTGCGCAAACGCTACCCCTGAACTGATACCGGCGGCCTGTGATACAGGTCTCGCCGCTGGCGTCTCAAGTGTATTATAGTCGTGATACACAGATTCACTGGCGCGAGCATGTTCGTCCTGAAGCCACAATCCGGCGTGCCGATCT
Source organism: uncultured Pseudomonadota bacterium (assembly GCA_963832505.1). Taxonomy (GTDB): domain Bacteria; phylum Pseudomonadota; class Gammaproteobacteria; order Steroidobacterales; family Steroidobacteraceae; genus CADEED01. The sequence continues at coordinate 98,423 of CAWHUD010000001.1, forward strand.
ACCGGCAGATTCTCGACCAGGTGCGACGCATGGTCGCGAGTGGCCAGTTGCCTCCCGGTGCGGAACTGCCCTCGGTGCGCGAGCTCGCCATCAAACACGCAGTGAATCCGATGACGATTTCAAAGGCCTACAGCCTGCTGGAAGCCGCAGGCCTGCTCGAGCGCAATCGCGGCAGGCCCATGACCGTCGCCAGCCAGGCGCGAAATGCCTCGCAGCTGTCCAAACGAATGCAACAGATTCAGCCGCTCGTCGAGCAGACAGTGCTCGCGGCAAAACAACTTGAATTGAGCGAGACGGACCTGCTGAAGACCGTCCGCCAGAATTGGGAGAACGGTGATGAATGACATGACAGTACAGGCGTCCCGCCTCAGCAAGTCGTTTGGTGCAAAGCAGGTGATCAACGACCTGACATTCGAGGTGTCGCCGGGCGATGTGATCGGTGTACTCGGCAAGAACGGCGCCGGAAAGACCACGTTGCTCGAACTGATGCTGGGATTCACGCCGCCGACGGGCGGTGCCGTGAGTGTCTTCGGACACGAGAGCCAGCGGCTCCCAGGTAGCGTGAAATCGCGCGTCGGCTTCGTGCCTCAGCAGGATGAGCTGCTCGATCAAGTCAGCGTTGCAGACCAGTTGCGCATCATTGCGTCGTTCTATGCGCGCTGGGACGTGGACCTCATCGACCGGCTCTGCGGCGAGTGGGGCATGAATCCGAAGGCACGCATCAAGACCTTGTCGGTCGGAGAGCGCCAGAAGCTTTCGATCCTGCTGGCATTCGGTCACTGTCCCGATCTGCTGGTGCTCGATGAGCCGGTGGCCAGTCTCGATCCGCTGGCGCGCCGGCAGTTCCTCGAACAACTCGTAGAGACGTCGGTGGATGGCAGTCGTTCGGTCGTCTTCTCTTCACACATCGTTTCCGACATCGAGCGCCTCGCCAATCGCATCTGGATCCTCAAGGACGGCCGGCTCGACTGGCAAGGCGACCTGGATTCCCTGAAGGAGTCCATCGTCCGACTCCACATTCGCGGTGCCATCGAAGTGCTCGCGGGGCTGCAGATTCCTGGCGCGTTGTCGGTACATCGCGACGGCGGGTTCGTGTCCGCCGTGGTGCGCGACTGGACGCCCGATACGCAGCGGTCGCTGCAGGACCAGCACGCCGTCACGGTGGAGGTGGAGTCGCTCGGCCTGGAAGAGATCTTCCTGGAGCTGCATCGATGAAGGCGATTGCCCGTCTCGTGTATTCCTTCTACATGAGCACGCCATTGACGCGTGCGCTCTCCATCGGTGGTCTGGCCCTGTGCGCAATCTCGCTGCTGGTCCTGACGAGTCTGCCGCAATCCGAGCACATGCTTGCGTTCGCCTGGGCTGGCCAGATGGCGTTCTTTCTCGGCAGCGCACTCATGCCGTCGATGGTCGGCCGCCTGTCGCAAGGTCACGCGAGCCACCTTCTGCCGTACGGTCGCGTGAAACTGCTGGTGAGCGCGATGGTGACGGTGGCCATCGTTGCGTTGCCGGCGGGCTTGCTCACGCCTTTTGCCTACGTGGCGGGAGTGAGCGGAAAGATCTCCGACCTGACAAGCAATCCGAAGCTCCTCGACTTCACCATCGATCTCGGACTCGTGATCTACACCTCGTCCTGCATTCTTGCCGGCTGGCTGTACCTCGCCATGTGGTTCTTCACCCGCCAGCGCAACGCCGCCGGTTTTGCCAAGGGATTGCTGGTCATCGTGATCCTGATCATCGCGCCGGCTCGCCAGCTGAGCGAACCCAATGCCGATACCATTCTGAATCTCCAGCAGCTTGCCGTTGCCTGGGCGGTGTTTGGCGCCGGATTCCTGGCGTGGCCGCGCTTGAAAGTGATCGTGTCGCGATGGCGCCCTGCAGGATTCATGAGTTCGCAGGCAGCATCCGCCGGGCTGAGTTCCGGGAAGCAGGTCGACCTGATTCTGGGTACCAGCAACCCCTGGCTGTTCATTGCCGCACAAGCGCTGCCTATCCTGATCTTGGCGCGCACTGGAATGAGCTCGGCGGCGATCTGGCTGTATTTCCTCACCATCTTCTCCACCGTGACCGGGGCAATCTCGGGGCAGGCAGCGGAACGGAGTCGCGCGTTGTGGTTGCGCGGAGGCTGGTCGCGCACGGAACTGTTTTCCGAGGTCGAGAGATCCTTTGGGCGGCACAATTGTTTCGTGCTCGGAGTGCTCCTGCTGCTGATGGTCGGCATCGGCAGCTACGCAAATTATCCGACCGCACTCCTGGCTGCAGGCTTGCCGCTGCTGATCCTTGGAACCGTACTCAGCACATATCTTGGACTGATGCTCACGCGCGGGTTGCGTTGGCCCGAGGCGGCAATTGGCATCGCGATCATGGTCACTCTCATGGCCGTGCCGCTGCAGCTCGATTCGCAGGATAGAAACCTGACCGCAGTGATCGCTCTCGAGGCATTGCTCGCCGTGGTCGCGTTCATCCTGCGAGCGATCGCCCGCCGACGGTGGGCGCAGATCGACTGGACACAATGCCGCCCGGCCAGGGTGGCGACTGCGCGTAGCGCATGAAACGGTTTCGCGTCCCCGCGGGCGCATTTCTCGGCGCGGTCGTGCTGGCGTGTTGTGCCTGGCTGCTGTTTTATTCGCGAGCGACCGTCACGCGCGCCGCGGAAAACGCCATGCAGGAAGAGGTCGAGTCGGGGCAATTTCAGCGGTGCCGTGCTCGTGAGCCGCGCCGGCCACATTGTCTTCGAACGTGCCTACGGATTTGCGGATGCGAATCGGAAGGTACCCAACACCACGCAAACCCGGTTCCTGCTGGGCTCGATCACCAAGTCCTTCACGGCAGTCCTGGTGATGCAGCTCGAACAGGAAAAACGGATTTCGCTGAGTGATTCGATCTGCCAATACCTTCAGGAGTGTCCATCCGGCTGGCGGGTCATCACTTTGCACCACCTCCTGTCTCATACCTCGGGGATCTTCAACGTTACCGAGTCGCCGGAGTTCGAGAGTTTGAAGAGCATCGCGCAGACGCGTGGGCAGATGCTGGCGCGCATGCTCCACCAGCCGCTGGCGTTCGCTGCCGGTGAGAAATTTCAGTACAGCAATTCCAACTACTACCTGCTCGGCATCGTCATCGAGGAGGTGACAGGAGACTCCTTCGAGCACGTCTTGCAGCGCCGGATTCTCGATCCCCTGGGAATGCGCGACACCGGCATGTTCCGGGACGATTCCGCGTTCGCAGGGCAAGCGCATGGCTATCGCCGTGATGCGGCCGGAACCTACGAGGACGATCCTCCGATGCACGAGTCCTGGGCGTTTTCATCCGGAGGCATGTATTCGACCCTGCGCGACCTCGCGACATTCAGCAACGCCCTCACTGAGGAAGAACTGGTGCCGCGTGCTGCGCTGGAGCGCATGTGGCGTCCGCGAGCGGCGAGTACGGCTACGGATTTCAGACTCCGGCTGTTTCCAGCTGGACCTTCGACAGGCGCATGGTCGAGCACGGCGGCCGCATGCCCGGCTTCGTAACCATGTTCCAGCGTTTCCTGGATGACGAGCGTAACCGTCATCGTCCTGTCGAATCACATTGACGCGGCTCCAGCGCGAGTGGCGCGCGGTCTGGGTGCGGCCACCTTCGGGGTGCCGTACCAGTCGGTGTTCGAGCGCAAGCCGATCAAGGTGTCGTCCGAAGTGTTGCAGAGATTTGCCGGCGAATACGAGTTCGACGGGATGCGATTCTCACTGTTCCAGAGAGACGGTGGGCTGTTCGCGCGGGTGGGAGAAGCGCCGGAGGTCAGCATTCACTTCGAATCCGAATCCGCGATTTTCGTGACGGGATGGAAGGGACGATTGTCGCCCTGGAAGACAGCAAGGGCGCGGTAACCGGCCTTTCGGTGCCCGTGCGTGGGTCCATGAGAGAAGCCCGCAAGCTGCATTGACCGGTGCTGCAGCATTGGCACGAGACTGGCGGCCAGCTGACGTAGTACTGTCGTGGCCCACCGGGCCTCTCCGATCCGAAAGTCTGACCATCAGACAAACCGGAGGGCGGAAGGATGGACATGCAGATCGACGCGTCGAAGGTTCGTGCCGAGCGCGAACGGCGAGCCTGGAGCCAGGAACAACTGGCCGAGGTCGCGGGACTGTCGCTGAGAACCATCCAGCGCGTGGAAACGTCGGGATCGGCTTCGTTCGAAACCGCCAAAGCCATCGCCGCCGTATTCGAGTCCGATATTGCTTCGCTGCGACTGCCAGTCGCGCTGCCGGCAGTGGCTCCGCCGTCGGCAGGTCAGGCTGGCGCCGCGATGGCGCTACCTGGGGTTGGCCGCATCGGTTGTTCTGGCGCTCGGCGTCCTTCTGATGGGTGACGCGCGTGCGGGCGAGGTCATGCTCGACGTGGTCCTGAAGCGCAACTCGGTGGAGCTCGGTCAGCACCAGCTCGTCGCGAACGAAGGCAAGTCGGCCGAGATCCGGCATGACGGCGAAGTCCGGGTGTTCGTGAACCCGGTCGTGACGCAGGACGGCTCCATCCTGCTGTCGATGCGCGTCGAAGAGCCATCCGGCACGCGCTGGGTGGAGATCGGCGAGCCACGCATCATGGTGGTGAACGGCAACGAGGCCCAGGTCAAGGTCACCTCGCCGAAGGGCAGCGTGTACCACATCGTCATCCGCCCGCGGCGGATGTAGGCCGGTTCAGCGCGCCGAGGCGGCGCCGCGATCACCAGCGCCTTCGCGATCGCGCCAGCGGAATATCCTGCGCGTGACGAATAGATAGACCTCTTGCCACTCGCCATCCAGAGCCGCGACAGCAATGACGGTGTGGCGAGAATCTTCTTCTCGCGCGCCGTCAGCTTCTCGGGCAGATAGCTGCGCTTGTGCTTGAGCAGGTGGCGGATGTCGTCGTGACCGAGCGCGCGCGCCAGCGATCCGCGCGTCGTGAGCGTCATGGCGAGCTGGAAATCCACCAGCGCCGGGCGGCCGTCCGGCGTCACCAGCCAGTTGGTCTCCTTGGCGAGATCGTTGTGAATGACGTTCGCGGTGTGCAGGCGACGAAGCAGGCGCGCGGCGGCGCGGAAGTAGGCGGCGTCGCGCGGCTTCGCCACCTGCATCGGCGCGCCTTCCATCCAGCTCCGCGTCAGGCGGCCGGGCACGAAGTCCAATGACTCGTGGAATCCCTGCGAGACCATTGCCGAGCGCGAGGCGTGTGAGCGCGCGGTGTTCGCGTCGCATGAGATGCAAAGCGAGCCTGCGCGCCCAGCGCCGCGCCGCGCCCGCGTCGCGCACCACGGTGTCGCCAACCCGGGTGATAGTGCCGAAGACGTCGGACTTGAGTAGTTCGGGGACAGGTTTATTTTCCGCTGGGGTCGGGTTCGGAAGGGGTGCAGCCCCCATTTCGCCAAAGCTCGAAATGGGTGCAGCCCCCGACCTATTGCCATTCGGCGCGCAGGCCGGCGACGATCTTCTGCAGTTCCGGGGCGGTGGCGGCGCCGGCCGGCACGGGAGCCGTCGCGACCAGCTCGATGCGCGACCAGAAACGCCTTGGCATCTGGGTCATGGCCGCCTTGCCGTCGCGGCGGCTGAAGAAGCTGCCCCACAGTCCGCGCAGCGCCATCGGCACCACCGGCACCGGGCGCCGCTCGAGGATCTTTTCGACGCCGCGCTTGAATTCACTCATCTCACCGTCGCGCGTGAGTTTGCCTTCCGGAAAGATGCAGACGACTTCGCCGTCGGCGAGTTCGGCATCGATACGGTCGAATGCCCGGTTGAGCGCGGCCGGATCTTCGCGCCCGGGCGCGATGGGAATCGCCCGCGCGGTGCGGAAGATGAATCCCATGACCGGGATCTTGAAGATGTTGTGATCCATGACGAAACGCACGGGTCGCCGCACGCTTCCACCAATCACCAGCGCGTCCATGAAACTCACGTGGTTGCAGACGATGAGCGCCGCGCCCTTTCTCCGGGATGTTTTCCAGCCCGTGCACCTTGATGCGGTACATGATGTTCACGAAGACCCACGAGAGAAATCTCATGAGGAATTCGGGCACCAGCGTGTAGATATAGGTCGCGACGACGGCGTTGAGCACCGCGGCGAGGATGAAAAGCTGCGGAATGGTGAGATGCAGCAGCTCGAACCAGGCGATGGCCAGCAGCGCCGCAATCACCATGAAGCCGGCGTTCAGGATGTTGTTGCAGGCGATGATGCGCGCGCGATGACTCTCGGCGCTGCGCGACAGGATCAACGCGTACAGCGGCACGATGAACAATCCGCCGAACACGCCGATCAGGGCGCAATCGAGCGCCACGCCCCAGCCGCCCGCAGACGAGAAACGCGATCCAGGTCAGCGGCGCCGTGCCCGCTGCATGTGCGGCCGGATGCTCGAAGTACAGGTCCAGCAGGCAGATCGTCATGCCGATCGAACCCAGCGGCACCAGCCCGATTTCCACCTTGTGTCCCGAGAGTTTTTCGCAGGCCAGCGAGCCGAGTGCGGTGCCAATGGAAAACGAGGCGAGCAGCAGCGTGTAGACAGTCTTGTCGCCGCCGAGCACGTCCTTCGCGTAGGCAGGGAGCTGCGCGAGGATCAGCGCGCCCACCAGCCAGAACCACGAAATCCCGAGCAGCGAATTCAGGATGGCGCGGCTCTGCGCCGCGAAGCGCAGCACCTCCCAGGTGCTGGTGACCGGGTTGAAGTTGACCTTGAGATTCGGGTCCGTGGCCTCGGCGCGCGGAATGAAGCGCGAACACAGGTAGGTGCCAATGGCGACCACCACCATGGCGATGGCGGCGGCCACGTTTGCACCGCCACCGGCCGCTGCGGTCGCATCCGATTCGGTGGGAACCAGCAGTCCGCCCGATATCGTGCCGATCAGATATGGCGAGAAAGGTGCCGGCATCGACCAGCGCATTGCCGCCCACCAGTTCGCTCTGGCGCAGGTGCTGGGGCATCAGCGAATACTTGAGCGGGCCGAAGATCGTCGCGAGCACACCCAGCAGGAAAATCAGCGCCGAGCAGCGTCGGCACGTGGCCCGAATACAGCGCCGCCGCGGCGGCGAACATCAGGATCACTTCGGCGAGGCGCGTCTGGCGGATCAGCCGGCTCTTTTCGTACTTGTCCGCGAGCTGGCCGGCGAGTGCGGAGAACAGGAAGAACGGCAGGATGAACAGCGCCTGCGCCAGGTTGGAGATCAGGCCGGCCTTGGCGGCCGCCGCCGTCGCACCGTAGGTGATCGATACCACCAGCGCATTGCGGAACAGGTTGTCGTTGAAGGCGCCGAAGAACTGCGTGAGAAAGAAGGGGAGGAACCGTCTGACCTTGAGCAGGGCGAACTGCGAGCGCTCGGCGCCCGGGACCTGTTCAGGCAACTCCATCAAGCTTTGTTAGGCTTGCGCCAGCGCTCGCGCCGCGCGGCGTTGTCGTGCTGCTGCACGACTTCGCGGCTCTTGCGCAGCGTCCGGGAATTCGGCGCGATTTCGAGTCCCGCGTTCACGTCGGTCATCGCCAGGTCGAACATCTTCAGGCCGACGAACACGGCGGCGCGGTTGTTATAGGTGCGCCAGTTGTTGCGGTCGAGTTCGAGCGCGCGATTGCAGTGTTCGAGCGCTTCATTCCAGCGCTTGAGCGCCGCGTAACCCGCGCAGACGTTGGAGTGGCCCGCCGCCAGGTCTCGCGGCGCGGTCGGTTGCTCGAGACCGGCCAGCGTCAGGCGGACTCCTTCTTCGAAGCGCCCGGCTTCGAGCGCGTGGGATCCTTCGGTGAGCAGCGGGTTGGCAGGCCCGAGTACGGTGGTGGAATGGTTTGCCTGCGAGCCATCGGCCGCAGACACCATCCCCGAGACGAGCAGGGCGCCGGCGAGCAAGGCTGGCCAGGGGGAGAATCGCTGCATGGTCTTTATATAGCGCTGCTCGAGGGCAACTTGCCAGAACGCGTTCGCGACTTGGCCCGAAAAGGCGCTACATTTCGCCACCGTTTCCGGAGGTTGCTGAAATGCCTCGTCTATTGCCCGTTTTGGCCGTCCTGGCAGCCCTGTCCGGCTGTACGACATACAAGTTGTGGACAGAATCCGATAGCAGCCAGGAGGAGGGGGTGGTGAGGCTCTCTTATGAATACCGGCGCTTCGAGAGCCCGCAGGTGGACGAGCGTGCCGGAGTGCAGTTGGCGCGCGAGCGCTGCCGCGACTGGGGCAGGAAAGATGCGCAGCGCAAGGGCGAGGATCGCCAATGTACCGACGGCACGCCGAGCGATTGTTCGAAGTGGCGCGTGATCCGCGAGTACCGTTGCCTGGATGAACTGTCCCGCTAGTCCAGTCCGGCTGTCTTCAATTCAGGTAGCGCGATTCGAAGGTCGCGAGCGTCTTTCCCTGTGAATCCAGCAGGCGCAGCGACTCGCCGGAGATTTCCCAGCGCGCCACCAGCGCGAACATCGCAAGGAACTCCCGCTCGAGTTCCAGATCCGGGACACAGGCCATCAAGGTGCCTGCCATCTGCTCGAACCGAATCTTTGCGCCATCGAGCACGTAGCTGCCCATCATGCGGTTGCAGCCCGAGAATCCCGCCACGCGTTGATTTTCCGACTGCAGGACGAAATGGATTTCGCGGGCACCGGCCGGTGTGGTGATCACCTGGTCGCCGAGTTGCATGAGTTTCCAGTACGTATTCAGGAGCTCCGCGGTGCTGCGGGTTGGAGTGGCGGGCGTGGTCGGTGCCACGTCATTTGCACAGGCGCTCAGTGCCAGCACGCCACCGACAATAAGCTGCAGACGCATGGCGAGCCTCCTTGTCAGAACGCCGGGAGCAGACGGTACTCCGCGGCGAGGGCGACGAGAAGGTAAAGCACGAAAAACGAGCTCGCATCGAGGAAGGATTTCCAGAATACGACGGGCCGGACGTCCAGGTGTTCAGGCAGGGCTGCCCGACGCGAGCCCGGCCACCACTGGTTCGGCGTGGCGGCCACGTATGCCTTGAACTCTTCCGGAAACGCATCCGCCAGGAACTGCTCCTCGCCCGCGGCCGCGTAGATCACCATTGCCGAGATCAGCACCACCACGATGGCGCACAGCAGTGCGGAGCGTGTCGTGAGCCCGAGGCCGAACGCGGCCAGGATGGAACAGGCGTACAACGGATGCCGGCAGCGTGCGTATGGACCGGTGGTGACGAGTTCCACGTCCTTGTGACCTGCGATGAACACCGAGGCCCAGATGCGTCCGAGGCAGGCGATCACCACGCAGGCGAGTCCGACCGCGCCCGAAAGGTAGTACCAGGTGGCCGACATCGAATCGGGCCCCACCACCGTGGTGGCAGCGACCAGCCCGATGTAGATCGCAAAAGTGGCGCGCAGGCGCGGCGTGCTGGCGGATTCCGTCAACGGCAATAAACCCCGGCTTGAACCGGTCTGGAGTATAGGCGTTGCGTTTCACCGAGTTGAGATGCATGGCCCGAGCCCCCACACTTCCGCTCCATCCGACGAATTCCACGGAGTCCGCCATGGCCCTCTTTGCCAAGAAATCGACCATCCCGGCACAGGACGAAGCGCTGCCCGGCCGCAACACGCCACTGCCGCTCAGCGGAAAACACTTCGTCAATGGCAGCAACATCAAACAACCCGCCGCCAATGGACTCGAGGAGGCCGTGTTCGGTCTCGGTTGCTTCTGGGGCGCGGAGCGCAAGTTCTGGCAGATCCCGGGCGTGGTGACGACCGCGGTGGGTTATGCCGGCGGCTTTACTCCGAACGCCACGTACGAGGAAGTCTGCAGTGGCCGCACCGGGCACACCGAAGTCGTGCGGGTCATCTATGACCCCAACAAGGTCAGCTATGAAACGCTGCTCAAGGCGTTCTTTGAATCACACGACCCGACGCAGGGTATGCGCCAGGGGAACGATGTCGGCACGCAATATCGCTCGGCTATCTACTACACCACCGATGCGCAGAAGAAGGCGGCCGAAGAGGGCAAGCGCCGCTTCCAGCAGGCACTGACCAGCGCGCATCGCGCGAACATCACCACCGAGATCCGGGAAGCGCCGGAGTTCTACTACGCCGAGGAATATCACCAGCAGTACCTCGCCAAGAATCCGAATGGATACTGCGGTCTGAGCGGATGTGGAGTGACCTATGGCTAGCGAGTTCCCAGGCGCAGTTCCGGAGATCCCCGTGCGCAACGTGGATGAGGCGGCGGCGTACTACGCCAGCAAGCTGGAATTCAACGTCGACTGGGGAGACGAAGGTGGCGGCGGTATCGGCGGGATCTCGAAAGGGCAGTGCCGGCTGTTCCTCACCAACCGCTCTTTCCGCGAACCACACGGCAATGACGGTCCGGTCGTGATCTGGATCAATCTCGCCAGCAATCGTGAGGTCGACCAGCTGCACGAGGCATGGAGCAGCCGCGGCGCACGCATCGTCTCGCCGCCGGAATCGAAGCCCTGGAAACTGCACGAATTCACGGCGGCGGACCTCGATGGCAACCTGCTGCGCGTCTTCCACGACTTCCGCCATCCATAACTTCTGCGGATAACTGTCACCGCGCCAGTTTCGAACTGCGATTGATCAGCACGGCGATCGTGCACCATCCGAGAAACCAGCCCGTCATGCCGCCGATCAGCAAGTGAAATATTCGGTGCTCGAAAGGTGACCCGGGATAGGTCGCATAGTTCATCAGGGCCGTGACTGCCGAGGTCGCGATCAGCGCAACGACGGCGACCACGCGCGCGCGATCGGGCAGAGAGCGCTGCAACTCATTCGGGGCCCTTGCGCGAGGCGGGGCACGACGCAACCTGAACGCCCAGATTGCGAGCGCCATCATGCCGACCAGGGAACTCAGGCATTGCAGGATGAAGAACAAACGGACCGGGCGCCCGTGGAACCTGAAGACTTCGGCCTCCAGCGCCGGGAATGTATTGGTCAAAGGCGTGTTCGCGTGCGTGAACGCGTCCCAGGCAACGTGTGTGGCGGCACCCAGGACGATGGCGATGCCCGCAAACAACAGCGCAGACAGCGACAGATGGCGGTCCGAACGCGGTACCCGATCTCGCCAGGCTGCGGGCAGCAACTCTATTGTCGGCTGCTCCAGCACGCGTACGAACAGCAGCCACGCGGCCAGCCCGACCGGCAGACAGAAGAACAGGATGCCCTCGAGGTTGTGCGTGGACACGCGCGCCAGGTTGAACGGCTGAAAATACGCAAAGTCCGGCGACATGCTGCCGATCATGAGTGCCGCGAGCGGCAGGCGTGAATTCTTGAGCGGCAGAACCGCGGCGGCATGCGCAACCGTGAATGGCATGGGCGAGATCGTAGCCAGGGCGCCGCCGAAAGATGGTGATCAATTGTGGCAGCCCGCGTCGCAGCGTCTTCGTGCACTCCGAATCGAGAAACGCGGGTCGGCGGGTGCTCTGATCGCATCGCAAAATGCTGCCGCGGAGAACTGCAACGTGCTCAAGCTCTACCACGCGGAACCAGGCGCCAATTCGCTCAAGTGCCTCATACCTCTCAAGGAAAAGGCCTTGGGGTTCCAGAGCGTGTATGTCGATCTGCACAAGTTCGAACAGCACGAGCCGGCATTTCTCGCGGTCAACCCGGAGGGCCAGGTTCCGGTGCTCGAACACGATGGCGCCATCATCACGCACTCCACCGTCATCAACGAATACCTCGAAGACGCGTTCCCTGACGCACCGCCATTGCGGCCGGCCGATCCCGTCGGCAAGGCACGCATGCGCTACTGGAACAAGTTCGTCGACGAGCACGTGATGAACTATGTCTCCATGCATGGCTGGCACCGGTTCATCGGCGTGCTGGCGCGCGCCATCGAACAGGGGCAGTTCGAGCGCATGGTGGAAAGAATTCCACTTCACGAGCAACGCGAGAAGTGGCGCACGGCCCGCTCCGGTTTCAACGAAGCCGATCTCGCCAACGCCAAGCGCAAGGTCGCCGTCGCGCTGGACAAGGTGGAAGAGCAGCTCTTGCGCAGCCCCTGGCTCGCGGGCGAAATGTTCACCCTGGCCGACATCAACTTTTTTTCGCACTGTGGCCTGTACGCCGCACGCATGTTCCCGGACATTACCGACGACCGGAAACATCCGCGGCTCGCGGCATGGCGCGAACGCATGGAGAATCGTCCCGGCGTAAAAGCGGCGCTGGCGATGCCTGACCGGACCAACCCTGCGCTGCGCACTTTTACCGGCGAAGTTCACTGAGGAAGGCAAGCGTGGCCAGCGACGATCCAGACGTTACCGGCATCCCGACAGAAATCACCTACCTCGCGCCCGGCTCTTTCATCAATCGGCGTTTCGTTGCGCCGGCGCGCGAAGTGAACACCGGCGAGTACCAGCCGTACCCGGTCACGATCCGGGATGCGCGCCCGCGCCAGGCGGAGTTCACGCGCGCGAGTCATGGCTTCGAACTGCGAACGCATCGAAGCGCGGTGCGCGACTTCCGCAACAAGGAAGAGGTCAGCGCGGTCTACCCGGATGAAGTGGCCGGCGCCATCCGGCAATTCACGGGCGCGGACCGGGTCGCGACCATGAGCTGGATGGTTCGCACTTCCGGCAAGCTCGATCCCGACACACGCAGGGAAGTGGGTTACAAACATTCGGGCGGAGTGCAGCCGCCCGCTGCCGAAGCCCATTGCGACGCGTCGCCGGATCGCATCGATGCCATGGCAAGGCGGCTTTACCAGGAGCGCTTCCCCGAAGCACCGCCTTTCCAGAGATTTCTCTATATCGAGCTTCTGGCGGGCATTCTCGCCGCCGCCGCAGGATTACCCGCTGGCGCTCTGCGATGGCAACAGCGTGGGCGATGAGGAGGGCGTGCCCAACACGCTGTTCATCGTCGACCAGATTCCGGAACGCGAAGAAATGCTGCGGCCCGTGCCCGATGAAGACCAGAAAATCGCGGCCGCGATCTTTCACTACAACCGCAATCATCGATGGTGGTATTTCTCGAACATGACGCGTGATGAAGTGTTGCTGCTGGTGTTTCACGACAGCCGGCGCATTCGCCCCTGGCGTGTCCCGCACACGGCGTTCCGCGACACCAGCCGCCCCGATGCGCATCCGCGCGAGAGCATCGAGTTCCGCTCGATTGCCTATTTCTCATGAGCGCGCCCAGCGTCATCGGCAAACTGGGATTCAGCGAGCCGATGGCGGTGCGCCCCAGATTTCACGCCAACGACATCTCCCGCGACGTGTTGAACGTCGTGCCGCGCGCGGTTGAGATCGAGGACTTGCGCCACCGACAAGGTCGCGCCGTCGCTCGACACCGAGGGATTCTGCCTCGTGCCTCACCGGAGCAGCGTGCGCGACTTCCGCGATCGCGCCGAGATCGAGCGCGTCCACGTGGAGGAGATCCGCCAGCTGCTGCTCGCGGTGTCGGGCGCCGATCACGTGGCCGTCACCAGCGTGGGCGTGCTGCGCTTCGCGGAGAAGTCGAAGGAGTCCGGCGCGTTGAACAACTCGCGCCCGGCGCGTTTCGTCCATGTGGACGTGAGTGACGCGACGGCGAGCAACTTCTACGCGCGCTCCCGTCCCGACAGCGCGCGGACCGTGCGCCGCTCGGCGCAGTACAACGTGTGGCGCGTGCTGACGCCGCCGCCACAGGACGTGCCACTGGCGGTGTGCGACGCACGCAGCCTCGCGGCGGAAGATTTCATTTCTGCCGATGCGCTCTTCGACAAGGACGGCGCGATCGCTTTCTCCTTCGAGGCGCTGCTGCTGCGCTACAACCCGAAGCAGCGCTGGGCTCACTTCTCCGGCATGCGCACCGACGAGGCGCTGGTGTTCAAGACCCACGACACCGACCCGAATGCGGCGCATTGCGTGCCGCACGGCGCATTCGACAACCCGGATTGCCCGGCCGACGCGCCACCGCGCGCCAGCATCGAGATGCGCGGCATCGCCTATTGGTTCGAATAGTCCGTACGAACCGTTAACATGGGGCCGTGAAAAAACTACGTCCGTATCTGGTCGCCGCGATTTTCCTTTACTGGGCGTCATGCGCGCTCTGCCGCGGCGGAGACGAAGAAGATCCTGTTCCTGGCAGGGCCGCGCGACCATGGCGCCCCGGGCCGCCATGAATACGAACGTGACCTCAAGACCCTGGCGCAGTCGCTCGAGCAGGCCAGCAATCTCAAAGGGGTCACTACGCAATTGATCGTCGGCGCCTTGCCGCGCGATCTCGCCGCGGTGCGTGATGCCGCCGCCATCGTCATCGACTCCAGTTCGGATCGCGCGGAAAACGAAACTCATCCGCTGTTTCCGCCTAACCCATCCACCAACGGGCGGGGTTACGATCCCGAGACGGCGGCGTATCTCAAGGCGCTCGACGATCTGATCAAGGAAAAGAAGATCGGCGTGGTGATCCTGCATTACGCCACCTGGGCCGAGAACTGGCGCGCGCGCGAATACTATTTGAACTGGACCGGAGGGCTGTGGGTCCAGATCGGTTCGAAGAATCCGCAGGACGACTGGTCGATGGCCCTGGAAAACCGCAAGCATCCCATCCTGCGAGGCGTGAAGCCCTGGACGTACCGCGACGAGGTTTTCTGTCGCTTCTTCCTGCCGAACGACAAGCGACGGACGAATCTGCTGCTCGCGACACCGAAGGAAGACAAGCCCGGCATCGGCCCGCAGATCGCGGCCTGGGCATACCAGCGCGATGGCGGCGGGCGCGGCTTCGTGTTCGGCGGGCTCGACTTCCGCGACAACCTGGCGCGCGACAATTACCGCAGGTTCCTGCTGAACGGCATTGCCTGGGCCGGCAACATCGAAGTCCCGCGCGGCGGCATCACCTCGCCGACGCCCGACGTCAGCGACGTCACGCCCCGCAAAGTCAAGTAAGCCACTAACTACCCATGCCGTTACGCCTGACAATTGCGCTCGCCACGCTGGCGTTCATGATGGTATCGGTATCACAGCGCCCAGTCGTGGCCGGACTACGGCGGCACGCCGGACCAGTCGAAATTCGTGGTCGCGAAGGACATCACGAAACGCAACGTCTCGAAGCTCGAAGTCGCGTGGATGTACCCGACGGGAGACGAACGCGCCTACCAGTTCAATCCCGTCATCGTCGACGGCGTCATGTACGTGCTGGCCAAGGAACAGCTCGCTGGTGGCCATCGACGTGCGTCACGCGCAAGGAACTGTGGATCCACGCCAACCTGCGTGGCATCACCAATCGCGGCATCAACTACTGGCAGAGCAGCGACGGCAAGGACCGCCGCCTGCTGTTCGCGCTCGAGGATACGCTGCAGGCCATCGATGCGCGCACCGGCAAGTCAATCCTGTCCTTCGGCAAGAACGGCATCGTGGATCTGCAAGCGAGGGCCTGGGGCGCGATCCGGCGACCGTGCGGCGCGTGGTGTCAGTCGACGCCGGGCCGCGATCTTCGAGGATCTGCTGATCCTCGGCAGTTCGCCGGGCGAGGGCTATTTCTCTGCGCCGGGCCACATCCGCGCATACAACGTGATCACCGGCGAGCTCGCCTGGACGTTCCACACCATTCCGCAGCCGGGCGAGTTCGGCTACGACACATGGCCGAAGGACGCGTGGAAATACGCCGGCGGCGTGAACGTCTGGGGTGAGATCACTCTGGATGCGAAGCGTGGCATTGCCTATCTACCCGTGTCGTCGCCCACGTACGACTACTACGGCGCGGATCGCATCGGCATGAATCTCTTCAGCGACTGCCTGCTGGCGCTGGATGCGCGCACCGGCAAGCGGCTGTGGCACTTCCAGATGGTGCATCACGATCTCTGGGACTATGACCCCACCGCTGCGCCGCAATTGATCACGGTGCGCAAGGGCGGCAGGAAGATCGACGCGGTCGCGCAGGCCACCAAGCAGGGCTTCGTGTTCGTGTTCGATCGCGTGACCGGCGAGCCCGTCTGGCCCATCGAAGAGCGGCCGGTGCCGAAGAGTGACGTGCCCGGTGAGCAGGCATGGCCTACGCAACCCTTCTCAACGTTGCCGCCGTCGGCCCGGCAGATCGTAAAGCCCGACGATCTCACGCCGTATCTCATCAGCGATGCCGAACGTGCCGCCTGGCGCGAAGCGTATCTCCACGGCACGCACCGGGTTGTTCAATCCCCCGGCGCTGTAGCGAGTCCGCGGTGGTTCCCGGTGCCGTGGGCGGCACCAACTGGGGCAACACCGCCGCGAATCCGCGGCGCCGGCATGTTGTACCTGCTGAACCAGGACTTCCCGTCGTTCTACAAGCTGCAGGAGCTGACCGACAATGCGCGGCGCCGCGCATGCGTTTCGGTCCGCCGGATGCCGCCACGCTGGAGCGCGGCAAGAAGGCTTATGAAGAAGCCTGCGCGATGTGTCATGGCGCGGATCGCGCCGGCACGCCGGCTGCGCCATCGCTGCTCACGGTCGGCGGCCAGATCGGCGGACCGCAGTTCCGGCGCATCATCGTCTATGGCAACGGGCGCATGCCGCCGCTACCGCACGTCACCGAGGAGCAGATCGGCGACATCCTCGCGTTCCTCGGCGGCGGCTCGCGTCCGCGCGCGCCGGCCGGCCGATGCGCCGCGCCGACGAATGCCGCCAGGTCCGGTGGTGGCCAGCGGCGGCGCGCCGCGCCCGCCGGTTCCCGCCAGCGACAGCGCGCCGCCACGCGATCCGCAGGGCTACCCCGACGGCGTCTGGTGCGCCCGCGCGATGCGTTACTACACCGACTACGGGCTCGGCTATCCCTATCTACTGGCGCCACCGTGGTCGACAGATCGTGGCCTACGACCTCAATCGCGGCGTCATCAAGTGGCGCAAGCCGCTGGGCCAGGATCTCGACGTTGCCGCGGCCGGCGGCAAGGACACCGGCGTGCCGCGCGGCTCGCAGCGCCAGGGCATGATCGTCACTTCAACCGGCATCGTGTTCTCCACCGCGCGCGATGGCGTGGTCTACGCATTCGATGCGGACAATGGCGAACGTGTTGTGGTCGTGCAAGCTGCCCATGGCCACCGAAGGACTGCCGGCGATCTACGAGCTGGATGGCAGGCACTACATCGTGGTCAACGCCACCACGCCGCACACCTGGGGGCTGAATTCGCGCGAGAGCGGGATTGGCTCGAAGGATCCGCTGGGGAAGGGCGGGTACGTGGTGTTTGCGCTGCCGGAGAAGGGCTCGCGATGAACAGTGGTGTTGATTGCGTTCTCAATCCAGGCGGTACGAGACCACGAACAAGTCCCCACCGCGCGTGAAGGTGAAGCGATTGCGTTGCGACCCGTCAAGAGTGGGTGCGTAGGTTCCCTTGTCCGGGAGATTGACGCTTTCCGGGAGACGGGTGCCCGCGTCGTACTCGCCGCCATCGGCGGATGCGAAGTACAACCACACAGTGTCCACTTCGAGATTGGGCGCGCGGGAAAACACGATGGTGCGGTCATCGGCGAGAAACGTGGCGTCGAATTCATCCGCCTCGGTGTTGATGCTGCCGGACAGAACGGTTGCCGTGCTGAAACGCCCGCCGGCAGTCGCGTGCGCCAGGAACAGATCCATGCGGCGCGCACCCTTGCGGCCGTTGCTCGAGAACAGGAGTTGATTGCCCGACAACATGGGCGCCCATTCGTTACCGCCGCTGTTCACCTCGGCGCCAAGATGCTCCGGTTCGCCGAACCCATTGGACGTCACTGCGACGCGCCAGATGTCGTCGCCGCCCAATCCCCCAGGCCGATCCGAGCAGAAGTACACAGACGCGCCGTCCGCGGAGAACACGGGATCGAAATCGCGCTGCGGAGAATTGAAGGAAACCAGCGTCGGGGTACCCCAGGCGTCGGCGGTACGTCGTGCCATCCAGATGTCGTAGCCGCCTGGACCGCCGGGACGGGTCCGCGAAAACCACAGCGCGATACGCCCGTCGGGGCTGATCGTGAGCCGCGCGTCCGAATATTCAGCGCTGCCGATCCCTGCTGCAAAGGCTGTGACGTCGTCCAACTGCAGCCGGGCCGCCTCCGGATGCGCGACCCCTGAAAAGAGCGCGGCACAGATCGACGCGCAGGCGGGCACGAAACTATTTCTCACGCGCGAATTCCGCCACCCAGTTGGTTTCCCAGTTCTTGCCGTCGTCGAGCGATGCCGCCTGTTCCCACCGAGGTGAGGGTGTCGTTCGGTTTTCGTCCACAAGCGAACGCACCTTGATCGGCCGGCCGTTGTGTTCATCGTCGCCAATGAGCGTGCCGACGCCATCGACAAAGCGGCCGCGAGTCGGTGGGCCGATGTTGGCGGGTGAGCGGCCATCCAGCCACCAGCTCAGCCACTCATTTTTCTCGGCATTGAACGCTCGCATGCTCATGCCGCGATACGGTTCACCCGGACCCATGAAATGGTTGTCGCCGATGTTGCCGCGCCCGCCGAGCACCGGCCAGTTCACCAGCGTGCTGTCGAACTCGTCCCATTGTTTGCCGCCGGCGAATCGCTGCGCGCAGCCGGCGATTGCGGACGCGCCAATGGCCGACCAGAAAATCCCAGTCGCGTGCCTGCCGCGAGGATCGCCCTCGATGCGTGGCAGCGGCGCAGCCTGCGCGCTGGTGCGCGTGAAATAGTTGCGCCAGTTGATCTCCCAGGTCTTGCCGCCATCGGTCGAAAAGGCCTGGTCCCAATGCGGCCGCTTGCCATGAACCTCGTGCCAGCGAAAGCGCACGGTGACGGGCGTGCCCTTGTACGTGTCCGTGCCGGTGAACTCACCTTCATCACCGCGAAACCCTCCGCGCACCGGCGGGTCGATGTGCTCGGGGTTGCGTCCGTCGAGCCACCAGATGGCCCAGGTGTTGGTTGCCGGATCGAACGCGCGGATGCTGAGCCCGCGATACACGCCGGCGGGAAGATCGAGCGAATTGTCGTCGACGTTTCCGAGGCCGCCGAGCGTCTGCCAGAAGGCGCTCTTGCCCGCGAATTCCTGCCATTCGGTGGAACCGACGAGCCGATCCTTCAGGCGTACGTGCCATACATCCCAATTGCCGAGCAGCCATTGCCAATCCTGCTCGTGTCCCGAAGTCGCGCCAGTGATCGAAGGCAGCGAGACGCCAGCCGCCAGCAGCGCCAGCAGTTCGCGGCGCGAGAGTTGGAGCGGTCTTGTCATGACGTTGATGTTCCTGCTGCTGTCGCGTGGTTGAGCATGCAGGGTATGAGTCGCTCAACGCGCAGTAGTTCGTGCGCGTTCGCACTCGCAGCGGCAATGAGGAATCGGCGTCCCGCTCGAGGGATCAATGACGAAGCTCACGGGTTGAGAAGCGGCCCTTTCTTTGACGTGGAATTCTCGAGCGTCTGCTTCACCACCGCGATTCCGGCGGTCATCATTTCATCCACCTGCGCGCTCAGCTCGTCGGGCAGCAGGTCGGCGGTCCAGACAAAATGCGAGCCGCCGTTGATGTCAGGCTCGACCCACGCTGCACCGTTGTAATGCTGGAAGGGCGCGTCGAGAACGGCCCAGCAGACCCGCCGCCGCGCCTCGTCGACGCTGACGATTTCCTCGCGGGCGACCATGCCATTCCCGAACGTGACCACGCGCGCGTTTTCCTCCATGCGCGTGTCGGTGACGAAGCCTGGCACCAGGCGTGTGTGCAGCGCGCCGACATCGCGCAGTGCATCCCAGACCCGATCAGGCGGCGCGTCGATCTGAATGTGCTTGCGAATACTGGCCATATGGGTACCTTCCGTTTGGCCCATGTTGGCTGCGAAGGGCACCAAGGGCCGTCGGACGCTCACCCACGACGAGGGCGGAATGCGCCGAAATGAGGGCAAATTGCGTCGTGCGTGACCCGCATCTGGGCCGGGGCGCGGTAAAACAGGCCGCGAGATCCACGGGAGATGAATATGAAACGACGTGATGCGCTCAAGCTGGCCGGTTCGGCAATCCTGGTCGGTGCCCTCCAGCCCGCGTTCGCCAAGGCGAAAGCGCAGAAGGTGCTCATCCTCGGCGGCACCGGATTCATCGGACCGCATTTCGTCGACGCGCTGAGCGCCAGCGGACACAAGATTTCCCTTTTCAATCGCGGCAAACGCGAACATGAGGAGAAACCGGGTGTCGAGCAGTTGTTAGGTGATCGCGATAACGACCTCAAGTCCCTGGAAGGACGCGACTGGGACGTGGTCATCGACAACTCGGGGTACACCCCGAAGCAGGTCGAGCTTTCGACCAGCCTGCTGAAGGAACACGCCAAGTACTACATCTTCATCTCGAGCATCGCGGCGTATGGCGACTTCAAGAATCCGCCCATCGATGAGGACCATGCGCTCGCGGCTATTGGGGACATGCCCACCGACAAGCTCACGGGTGACAACTACGGCGCGTTGAAGGTGCTGTGCGAAGGCGTGGTCGAGAAGGCGTATGGCAAGCGCGCCAACATCATCCGACCCACCTACATCTGCGGACCCGGGGACCACACCGATCGATTTACCTACTGGCCGTTCCGGGTTTCGCAGGGCGGCGAGATGATCGCGCCCGGCGCACCGGATGATCCGATCCAGTTCATCGACGTGCGCGACCTGGCGGATTTCGTGCGCGTGTGTACGGAGCGCCACGTCACCGGCAAGTTCAACCTCACCGTGCCGCCGCGCTTCTGCACGATCGGCAAACTGCTGGAAGAAAGCCGGCGAGTCACCGGCGCCGATACGAAGATCGCCTGGGCAAGCCGCGACTTCCTGCTGGCGCAGAAGGCCATCGACGCGGATGGCTGGGCCAGCAAGGAAATTCCCATCTGGTCGCCGCCAGGCGGCGACAATCCCGGCATCGCGCTGGTCAGTTCGAAACGCGCCGAGGCCAAGGGGCTCAAGTTCCGTTCGGTCGAGACAACGGTTCGCGACACGCTTGCATGGCAAAAGACTCGGCCCTGCCGAGAAGCAGAAGCTGCGCGCCGGGCTTACCCCGGAGCGCGAAGCGGAGTTGTTGAGCAAGTTGCGGGAATCGTGATCAGGCGACTTGGCGCAGGAATTGCATCAAGTCCTTGTTCAACTGCTCCACGTGCGTCAGCAGCACTCCATGCGGCGCGCCTTCATAGATCTTCAGCTCACTCCCCGGGATCAGCCCTGCCGTCGGCTTCCCGGTCATCTCCAGCGGACATGACTTGTCCGCAGTCCCATGCACGATCAGCGTGGGAATGTCGATCTTCCTGAGCTCCTCCCGAAAATCCGTCTCCGTCACTGCAACATTGCTTTCGATCGCCGCATGCAGCGACGTCTGATACGCCAGGCTGATGCCCCACTGAATCATCTCCTTCGAAGTCTCCGGCGTGAAGAACGGCGCGGCGTTCGCGGCTAACCACTTCGGATAGTCGCGCGCCCACTCGGCGCGAATGCGCTCGAAGTATTCCTTCGGGATGCCATTGGGGTTGTCAGGCGTCTTGAGCAGAAAGGGCAGTGTGGGCGCGACCAGCGCAATGCGCGCCACGCGCCTCGGAGCCATGCCGCGTGAGGTAACGCACGACCTCGCCGCAGCCCATGGAATGCCCGACGAGCGTGGCGCGCTGCAGATCGAAGGCGTCGATCACGCCGGCGAGATCGTCGGCCAGCGTGTCGTAGTCGTATCCGCCGCCGGGCACGCTGGAGCGGCCGTGGCCACGGCGATCGAACGCGACGCAGCGGAATCCCTGCTTGACGATGTGGATCATGGAATGGGCCCAGACATCGGAGCTGTTGCCCGCGCTGTGCACGAATACCACGGGGTCTCCCTCGCCCCAGTCCTTGAAGAACAGCGAGGTGCCATCGGGCCGTTCGATGTACGGGCCAATGCGCGTCGGCTTGCGTGCGCGACGCGGCGGCGTGCGTCGCGTTCATCGCGAGGCCCATTGCGGCGGCGGCCGTCCCAAAGGTGAGTGCGCTGCGTCGATCCATGTCTGCCTCCTTTGTTGAGGGCAAGTAGATCGCCGTCAGCGCGCGCCGTCGATTACCTCGCAGGTAATGGAAGTGCGAATCTCGCGGGCTATGATTCGTCCATGAACGAACATTCCTTTGGCAATGCGCTGCGCAACTGGCGCCAGCGCCGGCACCTGAGCCAGCTCGAGCTCGCGGGCGACGTGGAGATCTCCACGCGTCACCTGAGCTTCGTCGAGACGGGGCGTTCGCAACCGAGCCGCGAAATGGTGCTGCGACTGGCGGAGCGACTCGAGGTTCCGCTGCGCGAGCGCAACGAGTTGCTGGTGGCGGCGGGTTACGCGCCGCTGTATTCCACGCGGCCGCTCGACGATCCGGCGATGAACTCGGCACGCGCGGCGGTGGATCTGATCCTGAGCGGCCACGAGCCGTATCCGGCGGTGCTGGTAGACAGGCACTGGAACCTGCTGGCGGCCAACAAGGCCGCGGGCGCTTTCATGACTGGAGTGGATCCGGAGGTGCTCGGGCCACCGACCAACGTGCTTCGCGCCACGCTGCATCCGAAAGGCCTCGCGCCGCGCATCGAGAACCTGCCGGAGTGGCGCTCGCACTTGCTGACTACGCTGGCACGCGAACTGGAGTTGTCCGCCGACCCGACGATGGCGGCGCTGCTGACGGAACTGCGCGGTTATCCAGGCGGCGAGGCGGAGCCCGATCCGCAGTTCGGTGGAGTGGTGGTGCCACTGAAGATGCGCACTGAAATCGGCACGTTATCGATGTTCAGCACGACGACGGTGTTTGGCACACCCATGGAAGTGACACTCTCCGAGTTGATGCTCGAAGCGTTTTACCCCGCGGACGAATTCACGGCGAAGGTGTTGCGGCAGATGGCCGGCGCGCCCGGATAACGGCACCGCCATCCCTGGCGGTGCGTCCTCCCACCTTGCCGCGCGAAAACTTCCTCAGAACCTCGCCATGAACGAAACGCCATACAGCGTCGTGCCTTCGTTCGGCTGACAGGCATTGGTCCAGGTGAAGCCGTCGAGATCGCCGAGCACGAAGCAGGTTTTCTCCGAGGTCAGGTTCTCGCCCCAGGCGGTCACCGAGAAGCGGTTATCGGCGCCGAATTCATAGACGAGCGAGGCGTCGACGAAGGTCGACGAATCGACCAGTGTGTTCGGCCGCTCGTTCATCGTGCCCCATTGCTCGTCGGCGTAGCGCGCGTTCGCGCCCACCGTCAGCCGCGATTCGCCAATCGCGAAGGCCTTGGAGAACCCGCCATTGAAGGTCCATTCCGGGGCCTGCTGCAGTGGCGCGCCTTCGATCGCGGCGTCCGGGCCCAGCGTGCCCACGTCGGTGACTTCCGAATCGAGATGCGCGCCGTACAGGCGCAGCAGCCAGTCGTTACCCGGCGCGAACTGCCACTCGATCTCCTGGCCGATGATGGTGGACTCGGGCAGGTTCAGGAACGCGGGGCCGATGCCCGGAATCGTGGCGAAGGTCTGCAGATCCTCCCAGTCGTAGTAGAACGCCGTCACGTTGAGCTTCATGCGGCGGTCGAGGAATTCGCTCTTGAAGCCGATTTCGTAGGACGCGAGTTCCTCGGGCGCCACCGGCAGGTCGCCGGTGCCTAACAACACGGCCTGCGCGCGCACGTCGAATGCTCCCGACTTGAAGCCGGTCGAGTAGCTGGCATACGCCATCGTGTTGTCGCTGAAGTGATAGTCGAAGCCGATCTTGCCGGCCGTCTTGCTGAAGTCCTGCTCCACCTGTTTCCAGGGCCCGGAGCAGGGGACCACGCCCGGGGCGCACAGGGTCGGGAATGAATCCTGGTGCGCGAGCACGAATTCGCGGCTGTAGAGGAAGTCCTCGGGCAGTCGCGTGCCGGTGTTGAGCCCGGTGTCGGTGTCGAACATCGCGACGACGGTGGTATCGCCCTTCTTCTTGTCATTGGTGTAGCGCAGGCCGAAGTTCATGTTGAACCTGTCGGTGAATGCCCAGTCGATCTGGCCGTAGGCCGAGTACACGTCGCCGTGCTGGTTCATGATCGAGGTCGGTACCACTGAAAGCGTCGGCGGGCCGACCGCGTTGTTGCGAGCGGTGGTCGAGAAGTGATCGTTGTTGTGCGAGTAGAACAGGCCGCCGATCCACTTCACCTTGCCGTCACCGTTCGAAGTGAGCCGCAACTCCTGCGAGAAGACCTGGAAGTCACCCTGCTGCTGGGCCTGGAACTGGATGTAGGGCAGTCCGCCCGACTCATCGCCGAGATGTTGCTCGACATTGTCGTAGCCCGAGAGGCTCGCCAGCGTGACGGCGCCGAAGTCATGTTCGAACCTCAGCAACGCGCCAGTGAGTTCCACCGATGCGGTGTTGCTGGCCGCGTCGTGGGCATTCCGCCAGCCATCCAGAGAGGGATTGAACAAGACACCGGTCTTGTTACGCGCGTAACAATCGCTGGCGCCGTCGAATTGAGGGGCGCCGGTGGTGTTGTTGGGGCAGGGCGTGACATTGTCGGCCAGGAAACGGCCCGTAGCCTTGCGCGGCACGCGTTCAGGATCGCTCTTTCCGTAGTGCACGGACAGCCACGCCTCGGTGTTGTCCGAGGGCGTCCACGCGAGACCCAGCCGCGCGGATTGCCGGTCGGTGCTGCCAATCTTTTCGCCGGATTCCACGTCGGTGAAGACTCCGTCGCGGTTCTGGATCTGCGCCGCCAGGCGCACCGCGAAATGTTCGCCGAGCGCGAAGCCCACCGCGCCTTCACCGTCGAGCTTGCCGAAGTTGCCCGCATTCAGGTTGATGTAGCCATTGGTGCCAACCTCGGGGTCGGGTCGCCGCGTGATGAAGTTGACCGCGCCGCCTGTCGTGTTGCGGCCAAACAATGTGTTCTGCGGGCCGCGCAGCACTTCGATGCGCTCCATGTCGAACAGCCCGAGCTGGCTGGTGAACGGCGTGACCTGGGAGACTTCATCGAAGTACAGGCCCACCGCCTGTTGCGCCGTCAGGTGGAAATTGTTGGTGCCGACGCCGCGAATCGCGAAGCCGGAATTGATGGCCGAGGCGGTCTTGAGGCTCAGGTTCGGCAGTTGTTTGACGAGGTCATCCGGGCCCGTGATTCGCTGAGCGAGGATGCTGTCGCGCGACAGTGCGTCAATGGCGATCGGCACGTCCTGCGCGTTCTGTTCACGCTTCTGTGCCGTGACGACCACTTCCTCCAGTGTCGAAGCTTCCTCGGTCTGCGCGTTGGCCGGAGCGACGAGCACGAGTGCGGCCGAGCCGCACAAGGTGGCCAGGACCTGCGGGTACTTCTGCATTGTCATGATGAAAACCTCCCCCTCGAGATGATCAATAACGGTCGGCAGTGCCGGTTCGTACGTCGTAACTCCGGGCGTCGGCCGGGTACGGGAGCAACTTCGCGCTCCATGCCGCGTGAAGGCGCTTGAGACGATCGAATTCCTGTGGAAATGTTTCGCGCAGTTCCGCGCGTTCGCGCGGGTCGGCGACGACGTCGAACAGGTGTTCGCGGCCGCCTAACTTCAGGTACTTCCACTTGCCGTCGCGGACGGCCGCCTGGTCGTTGCCCTTGTACCGCCAGTACAGCGTGCGCGACTGCGCGGGTGCCGCGCCGGTGAGTACCGGCAGCAGGTTCATGCCGTCGCTCGGGTAGTCAGGATCCGGCTTGCTGCCCGCGGCAGCCAGCAACGTGGGCAACCAGTCGGTGGTCACGGCGAGCTGGTCGGTACGCAGCCCCGCGGCGATGCGTTCCGGCCAGCGCGCCAGCACTGGCACGCGAATGCCACCTTCGAGCAACTCACCCTTCATGCCGGTCAGCGGCCACATGTCGGAGAAGCGCTCGCCGCCGTTGTCGCTGGTGAAGATCACCAGCGTGTTGCGCGCCTGGTCGAGTTCCTGCAATTCCTCGAGTACCCGGCCCACATTGCGATCGAGGCTCTCGAGCATCTCGCGATAGGTATGTATGGAGCCGCCGTCGTT
Source organism: uncultured Pseudomonadota bacterium (assembly GCA_963832505.1). Classification (GTDB taxonomy): domain Bacteria; phylum Pseudomonadota; class Gammaproteobacteria; order Steroidobacterales; family Steroidobacteraceae; genus CADEED01. The sequence goes on from CAWHUD010000001.1 coordinate 124,184, forward strand.
GTGGACGGCGCTCTTGATCGCCGCCGATTTCGCCCTGTCGCCGGGGCCTTCCCATGGCCAGTGCACCGCGCTGAAGTGCAGGCTCACGAACACGGGGCGCGATTCACGCGCGCTCAGTTGCAATTCTTCGATGGCCTTGTCGGCAAGCAGGTCGGTGAGGTAGCCGTGATCGGTGAGGATGCGCTCACCATCGATGATGGGACTCGGGTCGTCCCTGCCATGGCCGAAGTAGAACGAGTAGCCGCTGTACATCCCGAAGAAACGGTCGTAGCCGCTCTTGAGTGGACCGAAGGAGGGCGGCTTGCCCAGGTGCCATTTGCCGAGCAGTGAAGTGCGGTATCCGGCCTTGCGCAGCAGTGACGGTAAAGTGGGGATGTGGGTGGGCAGTCCGATCTTTCCCTCGTGATCGAATGCCAGCGGTTCATCGAGGCCGACACGCAGGCGTCCGGGTTCACGCCCGGTGATCAGTGCGACACGCGTGGGCGAGCACACCGAGGAACTCGCATACGCATCGGTGAACAGCGCGCCGGCGCGCGCCAGGGAATCGATTCGCGGGGTCGAGAACTGGCGGCCGTAACAACTCAGGTCGGCATAACCCAGGTCGTCCGCCAGCATGAAAATGATGTTGGGCTGCGCCGGGCGGGCGGCCGCGCGGCCGCGCTTTGCGGCCAGCCCGAGACCCAGGCTGCCCGCGAGTGAGCCAGCGAGTACCTGCCGGCGCGAAATGGCGTCACGACCGTTGTTCCCCGGTTCGCGCGTACGCTGGCTCGGCTGCATCGATTCCCCCTACCATGGCGCACCGGTAACACGCCGGCGCGATCTGGCCTTATATGAATTGTTATTCACAAAAATATGAACATGCATTCACCTTATGAGTCAAGAGACTTCTGAACCCACGCCGCGCTTTTCCCTGCCGGTCAAGCAGACCCGCGCCCGCAAGACGCGCGACCGGTTTCTCGCGGCCGGTTTCAAGTTATTGCGGCGCAAGCATTTTGATGAGTTGTCGGTGGCCGACATCGCGCGCACCGCCGGTTGCGCGGTGGGATCGTTCTACCTGCGCTTCGTCGACAAGGATCAGTACTTTCTCGCCATTGCCGAGGTGCGCCGGGAGCAGAGCCGCGGACTGCTCGCGACATGGTACGAAGGAGCGACGCTCGAATCCGTCGTCAAGAAGGCGGTGGTGCGCGAGCTCGAATTCGTTCTTGAACATCCGAATTTCTGGCGCGCGGCGCTGCGCAAGGGCGCCACCGATCCGACGTTCTGGCAGGAATTCCGCGAGCTTGGCCGCGAATCGGTAGTGCGTTACATCGACTGCCATTCGCAGCTGCTGGGCCGCGCGCTGACGGAAGAAGAAATCGAGCGAGTGCGCTTTGCCTTCCAGATGGTGCGCGGCACGCTCAACAACACGCTCATGAATCAGCCGGGTCCGTTCCAGCTCGAAGACGAGGTGTTTCGCAGCCAGATGGAACGCGCCTTTCAGCTGGTCGCCGGTATCGGCAGGTAGGCACCGAATGCCGCTACGGTCGTAGCGCATTTCACTTTGGGTCGGTCGGACGTTGTCCGACAGGCAGTCGCGCCGTCCGTGATGGAACCGGCGCCGCCCACTGCTCTCAGACTGTCTTTGGGTCGCGAGGAGCCGGGGCATGCAGGAACGGGACTACGACGAAACCACCATCAGGGACGTCGTCACGGAAATGATCGACGCCTGGAATCGTGGTGACGCGCGTGACTTCGCGGCGGCATTCGCCGAAGACGCGGACTTCATCGCGTTCGAAGGCACGCACCTCAAGGGACGCCAGCAGATCGTGGCGTTTCACCAGCCGCTGTTCGATGCACAGTTGCACGGTACACGTCTCGAAGCCGGCGTGAATTTCGTGCGTTTCCTGGGGCCGTCGCTGGCCATCATGTACACCTGGGCGACGACCACTCTTGCCGGACAGACGAATGCCTCGAACAGTCGCGACTCGATGCAGCTGTTCGTGATGACCCGGCGCAGTGGCGAGTGGCTGTGCGAAGCCATGCTCAACGCCCGCCGTCTCACCATGGAGCAGCAGGTGTTCGCGGATAATTTTGCGACCTTGTCGGCGCGTGACCAGCGCGAGGTCTCCCGGCGCGTGGCCGGCATGCGTCACTGAGTGCAAGGCTCTGCAGGAGAGCGGGGCAAGGCGGGGGTTTGCCCGTCCCGCTGGCTCCTGCAGCAAATCCCCCGGTCTCGCGTGTGGCCAACACGTGCGACCAGGTTCATGGACCTCACGACGTAGTTAGGACATAGCTCGTCGTGGGTCGCCGCGACTTTGACATGAATCGCACTTCACATTCTGCGCCCCGGCTGGTAGGCGAGTAAACCGCCGGTTTCCGCGGCGCCGCACGCCAGCCGTTCGTGTGTGCAGCATTTTTTGCGTGCTCGTCCGGTTGACGCGCATGCGCGCCGGAGCGAGCGCACACGCGTGGCGAACGGTGTTCAAATAGCCGCATGCGGCAAAACCGGCGTCAATTCCTCGAGATCACGGCGCTCAGCGGCGGCGCCTTGCTGGCAAATATTTTTCTGCCGACGCTGGCCCGGGCCGCCGCCGGGGGCGCCAGCCAGGCGATTCCACTGGGGGTATTCGTCCGCATCGATCCCGACAATTCGGTGGTGATCGGTGCGCGCGGTTGCGAGATCGGACAGGGGGTGCGCACCTCTTTGCCGATGCTGATCGCGGAGGAACTGGAAGTCCGCTGGGACCAGGTTCGTGTCGAGCAGTTGCCCTATGGCATCAAGGAGGGCGACAAGCCCGACACCTTCGCCCCGCGCTACGGCCCGCAGGGCGCCGGCGGCAGCACCAGTATTTCGGATGGCTGGGAGGAACTGCGCCAGGCCGGCGCGCAGATTCGCGAGCTGCTGATCGCGGCCGCCGCACTGGAGTGGAGTACGCCGGCGAGTAGTTTGACTGCGCGCGAAGCCGAGGTCCGCCATCCCGACGGACGCAGGCTCGGGTTTGGTGCGCTCGCGGCGCGCGCGGCCACGCTGCCTCTGCCAGCGGGTCCTTTCGCGCTCAAGCAGGCGAAGGATTTCCGCATCATCGGCCGGCCGACCAAGGTGGCCGACTGCGCCGACATCGTCAGCGGCCGCGCTCGTTACGGCAGTGATGCGTCGATGCCGGACATGCTGTTCGCGGTCATCGCTCGCTGCCCGTACTTCGACGGCCGGCTCAAGTCGGTGGACGATTCCGCGGCGCGCAAGGTGCGCGGCGTGCAGGCCATCGTGCCCATTGCGCCGCCCGCTGCCGGCCACCTGACGCGCAATCTTGCGGCGGGAGTGGCCGTGGTCGCCAGCAACACCTGGGCGGCGATGCAGGGTCGCAAGGCGCTGGAACTGGAGTGGACGCCGGGGGAGTGGGGCAACGATTCCTCCCAGGCGCTCGAACAGCGCTGCCGCGCGTCCGTCGCCAGCGATGACAACATCAGGACGGGGCGCAGCAATGGCGACATGGCCGCGACCTGGGCGGGCGCGGCGCATCGCATCGAGGCCGACTACCAGGTGCCATTCCTCGCGCACGCCACCATGGAGCCGCCGGGCGCGACGATCTCCATCGCCGGCGGTCGTGTGAAGCTCATCGCCTCGTTGCAGAGCCCGGGCGGCGCCTCGCGCATGATCGCCGCCATCACCGGCATCTCGCGCCTGAACATCGACATCGAGTTGCCGCGATCCGGGGGCGGCTTCGGGCGCCGGCTGGAAAACGATTTCGTCGCCGAGGCGGTGATGATCGCGCAGCACCTCGGCAAGCCCGTGAAGCTGGTCTGGACACGCGACGACGACCTGCAGAACGATTTCTATCGCCCCTTCGGCCTGCATCGCATGCGCGCGGCGCTCGATGCGCGCGGCAATGTCGTCGGCTGGTCGCATCGCGTGGCGGCCACTTCGCGCAAGTTTCGCGCCGATCGTGATGACGACCCTGACTGGGTGGGCACGCTGGACGTCGACGGTTTCCCGGCCGGCTGCGTACCTAACTACCTGGCGGAGTTCGTGGACGTGCCGTTTGGCCTGGCGCGCGGCTGGTGGCGCGCGCCGCTGCACACCTTCACCGCATTCTCGGTGCAGAGTTTCGTCGACGAGGTGGCCGCGGCGGCCAGGCGCGATCCGCTGGACTTCAGGCTGGAAATGCTGGGGGCGCCGCGCGAGCTCGAATACCGGGACCACGGCGGGCCCGTGTTCAGCACCGGCAGACTGGCGGCGGTACTGCGCGAGGCGGCACGGCGCATCGACTACGGGCGCAAGCTGCCCCGGGGACGCGGCATCGGGCTGGCGGCGCATTTCACCTTCGGCGGATACACCGCGCATGCCATCGAAGTGGCCGCGCAGGCGAAGGGCTGGCGCATCGAACGCTGCATCTGCGTGTCGGATGTCGGCCAGGTGGTGAATCCGTCCGGCGTGCAGGCGCAGCTCGAGGGTGGCACCGTCGATGGCATCTCCACCGCCCTGGGCCTCGAGATCACCGTCGAGAATGGCCGCATCCAGCAATCGAATTTCGATGGCTATCCGCATCCTGCGAATGCCGGACGCACCAAGGGTTGAAACGCACATCCTGCCTTCGGCGTTGACCCCGTGCGGTGCCGGCGAGATGGGAATTCCAGGCGCGGCGCCGGCGCTGGCCAACGCAGTGTTCGCCGCCACCGGCCAGCGTATTCGCCGGCTGCCAATGCGCCGGGCCTGAACCAGTCCCCCGTGGGGTTCAGCGTGCGTTAAGTAGGGCGGGCGCAATCTGTCATCACTGGATGAGAGGTTGCGCCATGAACGACTCGGTACCCACGCTCAAAGTCCTTGCCCTGTCTCTGTTACTTGTCGGACTGAGCGCCTGCGCCACCACGGACAAGTGGTCGGCCGCCGGTGGCAACCGCGAAGCCGGCGTGGTGCGCCTCTCCTACGAATATCCCGAGTTTCACCAGCCGGAGATGAGTGATGCCGAAGCGGTAAAGCTCGCCTTGAACCGGTGCAACGCGTGGGGATACAAGCAGGCCGAACCCATAGATGGACAGGTCCGACAGTGTTCGAACATGGATGACGGCAATTGCAACCTTTGGTCGGTGACGCGAGAGTTCCAGTGCAAAGGGGGCGAGAGTTCGACATTCGCGAGCCGCCTGTCACGCTGAAATCCGGGGGTCCTTGGGCGGCGCAGATGCAGACGTGTAAGCTCTGCGCCCAATGTCCATTATCGACCGTATTCTCGGCCGGACGCCGGCCGAAGGGCCGCAGATTCGTGCGCCCGGCAAACCCGCAGCTCCGGTCACGGAAATGCCGGCGACTGCCATCTCTCCCATCTCCACGACACCGAATGCCGCCGAAGGCGTGGTGCGGGTTTATGACCAGTTCGGCCGCGCGATCACCATTGGCCGGGAAGCCTGGCGCCGGGACGTGCTGCTGCCGAACCTGGCTGCGAATCGCGACAATCCCGATGCGCTCTACGAACTCGTCGTCAGCGCGCTGAACGACGACTTCGCGACGGACGTGCTCGAGTCCGCACGCTGGCTCGCCGATACCGATCGCGATCCGCAGCGCGGCGCCACGGTGCTGGGCGTGGTGCTGCTGCAGATCAAGGACCACGACGCGGCGCGCGACGTCCTGGAACGCGCCATCGCGCGACACGGCGAGAACTCCTATCTACTGGCCAACCTGGCGCGGGCCTTTGCGGGGCTCGGCGACGAGCAGCGCGCCGAGGCGCTGATCTGGCGCGCGCTCGAGCTCGATCCGAACGAGGCGACCACCCTCAACTGGCTGATCGCAAGACTGCTCGCCAAGGGCGGACAGCAGGCGGTGCTCGCGGCGTATGCCCGTGCCGCGACCTTCCCGGACAGCTGGCGGCCGCAGCTGTGGCTGGCCCGCGAAGCGCTGGCGCGGGGTGACCTGCTCGGGGCGACGGCCCTGTACGAGGAAGCGCTGGTTCGTGCCCAGCCGGTGCCCGCCGATCTGCTCATGCAGCTCAGCGGCGATCTTGGCAACCGTGGCCACACGGATCTGCTCGTGCGCCTGACGCAACAGCATTTCGACGTGGCGACCCATGGACTCACGGTGGGCAGCAACCTGCTGCGCGCCTACCTGGAACTCAGCATGTTCGCCGAAGCGCGCAAGCTGCTCGAGCAGCTCTACACGCAGCAGCGTCCCGACTGGCGCGACCAGCTGAATGACTGGGAGCGAAAGCTGGACGATGCGCAGAAGCGGTATGGTGAAGTCAGCGCGCCGCTCGACATCGTGCTGATGCGCCTCGAACAGCCGGTCTGGGCGCGCGGCGTCCTTGGATTCGACGCCGTGTTGCCGGTGAAGAGCGCCTCGGCGCCGCGCATCCACTTCATCTGTGGCAGTGGCGAGGCAAGTGAGGACTTGGGCGAGAAAGTCGTCTCGCAGCCCACCAACGATCTTGGACGCCTGGCGCGTGCGCTGCCGATGTTCCTCGCGGAAGAGATGTTCCTGCGCACCAGTGCACGCACCACGTTCCTGCTGCCGTGGATGAAGCAGGGCGGATTCATCCTTTCTGCGCGACCCTGGACACGGGCGTTCCTGCCACCCGATCACGCGCCGCCCGATCTCTTCGTGTTCCTGCACGTGGATGCGCGCGTATCGCCCTGGCTGCTGCAAGGTGACCATCGAGAACGCGCAGCGGCACGCTGCTGCGGTGGTGTTCGAACAGGCGTTCACGCTCGAGACCGCAGGGCGCGATCTGCTTGCGCTGCTCAACGACCTGTTGCCGCGGCTCACCATCCTGCTGGCCCTGCGCCGTGAAGACACCGAGGCGGCGCTGGCGATGCCGCCGCCGGAACTGCTGCCTCGATACATGGCCGGACTGGAACAGGCACTCGCGGTGGGGCTCGCAGCGCGCCAGCAAGGTGGCGCGGACTTCCTGCACCAGGAACGCTCGATCTTCGATCACCTGTTCGACGTCGCACTGGAGGGCGCGGAGCTGCTGCGACCCCGGTTGCTGCTGGTCAACGCGCTCGAGAACCAGGCGCGGCGCCGGCCCGACATCGTGCGCGAATACCTGGACAAGCTCGCGCTGTTGCAGCAACAGCACGTCTTGCCTGCTGGCGCCGGCAGCTCGCTGGTCGAGAAGGGCGTCAACACCGTGCGGCAGAAGGCGCAGCCGTGAAGTGGCTGGCGGGCTGCGCCATTGGACTCTTGCATGGCCGCGTCCGCCGGTGCGCAGGACGCCATCGATGCCAAACTACTGGCGGATATCAGCCGCATCCGCGCCGTCGACAATCACATGCATGGCGGCCCGGTCGATGCGGCGCGCGCGCCGCGCTGGAAGGATGACAATCCGCTCGGTACGCCGCGTTACCCCGAAGTGGTCGGCCTGCAGCGCGCCAATCCCGAGTGGCGCACCGCCTGGTACGCGCTGTACGGCTACAACTTTTCCGATTCCGAGCTGCCGCACCTGAAGACCCTGCTCGCGACCAAGCGCCAGACGCTGGCGCGCGCCGGCACGAACTGGCCGAACATCGTGCTGGATGCGGCGGGCGTGGAGATCGCGTTGCTCAACACGGTGCGCCCCGGCGCCGGGCAGACCAGCGGCCGGTTCCGCTGGGTGCCGTATGCGGATCCGTTGTTGCGGCCGTTCGCGGGCGAAACGAGCTGGCTGGGATATTCCGGCGGCGATCTTTCCATTGCGACGCTGCTGCGCGAAGTCGGCTTCAGCCGTCCGCCGCCGTCGCTCACCGAATACCGCATCAACATCGTCAACGCAACGCTGGCGCGCTGGAAGAAGAGCGGCGCCGTGGCGGTCAAGTTCCTGTCCGCGTACGCGCGGGCGATCGATTTCGAAGTGGTCGATGAGGCAACGGCAACGCCGGTCTATCTCAAGGCCGTCAGGGGCGCGGAGGCATTGACCGCGGACGAACAGAAACTGCTCGAGGACTATCTGTTCGGCGCGATCGCCACGTCGGCTGGCGCGCAGCAACTGGTCGTGCACATCCACACCGGCAATGGCGACGGCCCATACTTCAACAACGGCAACGCCAACCCGGCGCTGCTCGAGAACGTCATCAACTCGCGTCCGATGCGCAGGACCAGCTTCGTGCTGCTGCACGGCGGCTGGCCTTACCATGCCCTTGCGCAGGCGATGACCGACAAGCCGAATACGTTCGTGGATTTCTCCGCCCAGACGTTCTACCTGGGAACACACGAGCTTGCCGCGGTGCTGCGCGACTGGCTGAGCTGGCATCCGGAGAAGGTGCTATTCGGCTCCGACGCGTACTCGGATGTCGATTCGCCGCTCAACGACTGGGAAGAAAAAGAATACCTGATGACCAGCAAGGCGCGCCGGGCGCTTGCCATCGCGCTCACGGCGATGATCCAGAACAACGAGATCACGCGTGAGCGCGCACTCGAGATCGCGCGGCTGGTATTACGCGACAACGCGATGAAGCTCTACGGACTCGCCGCGCCGGCCACGCAGTGAATCCACTGCACGAGCTGATTCGCCGGATGCCCGCCGGCGTCGAGTTCCTCGTCGTGGTCACCTGGGCCTTCGGCCTGCCGGTGTTCTCCTCGATCATGTCTCTCGGCACCGGCGGCGAAAGCGGTGGCGCCACCGGCGGCTCGCTGGTGTTCGACAACTCCGCGCTCGTCAACCTGGTGGTCTTCGAGCTCCTGCAGTCGGCATTTCTCATCTGGTTCCTGCGTGTGCGCGGCTGGACGCTGGAGAAAGTGGGGCTGTCGATCACCTGGCGCGGCACCGGCATGGGGTGGTTGCTGCTGCTCGGCACCTATCTGCTCGCCATGGGTGCGCAGACGCTCGCGCATTGGCTTATGCCGCTGGAAATGCAGGCGGCGGGGCGGATGTATCCCACCGCCGATCCGAAAGTGAGCATGCAGCTGGTGTTCTTCGCCTCCACGATCAACGGGATGTTCGAAGAGCTGTTCGTCGCCGGCTACATCATCACGGCGTTGCGCGAGGTTCGCGGTGTGTGGATCGCGATCAACGTGAGCACCGTGGTGCGCCTGCTGTATCACCTGTACCAGGGGCCCATTGGCGTCATCACCATCGTACCGATGGGACTGCTGTACGGATTCGTTTACGCGCGCACGCGGCAGCTGTGGCCGCTGATATTCGCGCACGTACTCATCGACATCATCGGGCTGTCGGCGCTCGGTCGCCTGATCGAGAACGCGTAGGCGGGGAAGTCCCCGGTTCCCGTCAGGCGACCTGCCGCGCGTGTATCTCCCGGATCACGCGCCGCGTTTCACGTTGCTTGCAGCAGTTCCTGGTCGTACACCCAGTCGAGTACGTAGTTGGCCACTTCCTGCCAGCCGCTCTGCGCGATGATGAGGTGAGTGCGGCCCTGGAATTCCCGGTAGTCGGTGGTCGCGAGGGAATCCCGATAGGCACGCGCATTGGCGCGCACCATTGCGGGCGGCGCCATGTGATCCTGCGAGGCCGCGATCAACAGCAACGGCGCGCGATTGTTCCGCCGCACGTTGATCGCGGTTTCGGCGAACGGGTTGAAGTTCGCAAGTTCCGTCTGCAGCAACACTCGCCGTGGCCCGGGCACGGCGTAACGTTCATGGGTATGGGAGGCCTCGTCGCGCGACGAGTTGTTCATGAACGCGTAGTGGAACTGCTCCGGGGTGAGAACAACCGGGCGACCGCTGTTGCGTGGATCAATAAGCTGCGGCGTGACCAGGCGCATCTTGGTGTAGGGAAGTGTCCAGATTCCCCGGATGGGAGCGGATGCGACGGCCACGCCGCAGGTTCCAATGCCACGATCTAACAACGCCTGAACCACGAGTCCCCCGATACCGTGTCCGATGAGAATCGGCGGTTCGTCGAGGGCGAGCACGCAGCGCTCGTAATGATCCACGATCTGGCGAATGCCAAGCCCCGCGTAAATTTCCGGTGCACGACGCAATGCGCGGATGTCGCGCTCCATCCGGGGCCAGCTCGGCGCATGAACACTGTAGCCGCGTTCGGTGTAGTGACGCGCCCAGAACTCAAAGCTGAGCGGGGTCATCCATAACCCGTGGATCAGGACGATGTTGTTAGTTTCCATGACATCTCCACAACAGCCTTCAGAATCCGCTCGCGGGCTGTCGTTGTCCAGATACGCAGCAGGGCAATTGTGCGTAGGTACTTGGGGCAGGGGGAATTTCCTAGTACGCGCGTGTTGCGTGACACGCTACGATGGCGGCATGTCCGAACCCTCACGCGCCGAAGTCGATGCGTTCATCCAGCCCACGCTGCTCGAGTTCGGTGCGAGCTGGTGCGGATACTGCCGGGCTGCGCAGCCGGATATCGCCGCAGTGCTGGCGCGTCGTCCGGCGATACGCCACATCCGCATAGAGGATGGCAGGGGCAGGCCACTGGGGCGCTCGTTTGGCGTGAAGCTCTGGCCAACGCTCATCTATCTAGAGACCGGTGTCGAGAAGGGCCGCGTCGTGCGACCCGCGAATGCCGGGGAAATCGAGGCGATTCTTGCGAACTGATCCCCGTTGCGCGCTGCAGCGATTTCGTTATGATGCGGTGCCATGAGCAGAACATTCACGAGAGCGGTGCGGCATGCCTGGTTCATCGCGGTGCTGGCCGCGTGCTGCGTCGCGCCGGTGCAGGCCGCGCCCAGCGATGCGGATGAGAGCGCGTACGCGCCCGCGACGCTGGCGAAAGTTTTCGGCGGCGCCGCGCGATCCCTTAATGACGAGGCCGAACTCGCGGGGCCGGGCGAGTGGTACACCACCACGGCGAATTTCACCGGCCGCAAGCGGCCGCCATCCGGCCGGAATCGTCCCATCGTCGGGGCCTGGCTCAGCAGCCGCGGTGAGGACGCATCGATGCTGGAGATGTATTTCAGCGGTGATCTTCCCGAGCTCGAATTCGAGCAGGGCGGGAGGAAGTACTGGATGCTGGCGGGCATGCCGGGCGGACTCGGCTTCGACGTCTATCCACCAGGGCAGAAGCTGACTATCTACCTGCAGCGCCTGGGGTTCGCCTCCGGGAAGCCGGTGGTGATGCTGACTCTGGCGAGGTTGCCCACCGGCGTGACATCGACCACCGCACCGCAGGGCCGCGTGATGCGCAATACACGGATGGGAGAGGGCGCTCGCCGCCAGGAGGGCACCTTCAGGAGCGGCGCCGCAACCTTCACCTATGCCGGCCGCGAGTACTCGCTGCCGCTCGACGTGACCGGGCGACATTCGATCGCGCCGGGCATGTATTCATATGAAAACGGCGTACGCACCGCGTTGCTCGAGTATGGCTCGGGCGACGATCAATACCTGTTGCTGCGCGTTCCGGTCGAAGACGGCGCCGGTTCGGACATCGTGCCGTACCTGGTACTCAATGGCCGCATCGTTCCGCCGATCGATATCGCGTCCTGCGTCGTGAACGTCGAGCAGGTGACCCGCGATGGCGCGCGAGGCAGCGTCGACTGCAGCGGCGTGTCGCGCGCCGTGCTATCGAAGCTGCGCTTCACCGCCGAGTAAAGGGGACAGGTTTATTTTTGAAGAGGGGACAGGTTTATTTTTCGTCGACGCAGGCTTTGGCGCGCTCAAACCGCGCAGACGAAAAATAAACCTGTCCCCTTTTCAAAAATAAACCTGTCCCCTTTTCAGGAAGGGTTCGCCTTCCAGCCGCGCGGCTTGCGATTGAACGCGACCTCCACGCGGAACTTGCGTGCCTGGCATTTCGAGCAGCGCAGGCGCGTGCAGGCCTGCTTGAGCGTCACATTCCAGCCAAGGATGTTAGCCAGTGAGCGCGGACTCATTTCGCGCTCGTGCTGGCACGCGAGGCAGATGACGCAGATCACGTAAGAGCCCGAGTGGTCGGACAGTTTGTCGATGGTGCTGGCGGGCAGGGGCATGGCAGATATTTTTTCCTTCGCCGGGCGCGACGTCTATCCAGCTCGCGATACCTGCTGACACTGTATGCGGCTCCGCACTGCCTGCTAACCTTCGCGCCATGCCACTGAAAACCTTCATCGAACGATGTATTTCACTGGACCAGCCCGGTTGGCTCGATATGCGTCTCGCCCTGTGGCCCGATGCATCGGCCGAAGAACACCGCGCCTACATGGCAATCTCGCTGGCGCAGCCCGAGCGCTTCCTGCAGCTCATGGTGTACGACGAGCGGCGCCAGCCGCTCGGCTTCATCGAAGGTTCGATCCGCAATGATTACGTCAACGGTACGGAGAGCTCACCCGTGGGGTTCGTGGAGGGTGTCTATGTGGCACCGGCGTCGCGCCGCAAGGGTGTCGCGCGCCAGCTCTATGCGGCCATCGGCGACTGGGCGAAGGCACGCGGTTGCCGCGAACTGGCCTCCGACGCCCTGGTCGACAATGAAGTGAGCCAGCGTGCGCATCGCGCACTCGGCTTTCGCGAGACCGAGCGCGTGGTGTACTTCACCAGGATTCTGTAACCAGCACGCTCACGGGCGCAGGCCCGATTGCCGTTACCTGGGCGTTACCCGCGCAGTCCAATATTCCGGGTCAATGGAAACGGTGAGGACCGTCGTACTCGGTGCGCTCGGAATTGCTTCCTGCCTCGCACTCCTGTTCGTTGCCGGCCAACTGGGTGTTCGCTGGCATCGGACGGTGATTTCGATCGTGGCATTGCAGGGACTTTTCTATCAGGGAGCTCTCTGGGGCGGCGTCACCTTCACCCTCAAGCGATTCGACGTCGGTGGCAGTTTTTTCTGGCTGTACGCTGCACTATTGACGAGCGTAGCTGGCATGGTCTGGGCGCTGTTCCTGCTAGGCGCCACACTCTTCAGCCGCCGGTCCACCGACTGAGAACCGCGCCACGCTGCTATCCTCCGGAGCCATGCAGTGTTACCCGGGCCTGAACCGATGCCGCCGGCCAACGAACCCGTACTGATCGGCGACTGGCTCGTCGATCCGCGCGACGATTCGATCGCGCGCGGCGCGGAACGCGTGAAACTCGAGCCGCGCACCATGCGGCTGCTGATGCGGCTCGCGCAGTCGCCCGGGCAGGTTGTCAGCCAGGACGAATTGCTCGAATCCGTCTGGAGCGGCGTGGTCGTCGGCACGGCGTCGGTCTATCAATCGATGTCGCAGCTGCGCAAGGTATTCGGCGACACCGACGATCCACCGCGCTACATCGAAACCGTGGCGCGCAAGGGATACCGGCTTTTGGCGAAGGTTTCGGTGCCGCCGCAGACCACGGTGCCCACACCAGTCGAGCCTGTGTCCTCAGCCGCAGCCGAGCCCGCCCCCGCCGCGCCGGAGCCCGGCAACCAGCGTGTAGGCTGGGCGGCGCTCGCACTGATTGCGCTGCTGGCCGTCGCGGCGCTCTCGTGGTGGATGTTCGCGCGCGAGACAGCGCCGCTGGCTCCACCGTCGATCGTGGTGCTGCCCTTCAACGACCTGACGCCGGGCAAAACCGAGCAGGCCTTCTGTGATGGACTCACCGAAGAAACCTCGAACTGGCTGGCGCAGCTGCCGACACTGCACGTCGTTGCGCGCACCTCCGCGTTTGCGTACCGCGATCGCAGTGCCGACGTGCGCACCATAGGCAAGGAGCTTCAAACCACTCACTTGCTGGAAGGTTCGCTGCGACGCTCGGGTAACCGCGTGCGCATCACCGTGCAGCTCATCGACACCAATACCGGGTTTCACGTGTGGTCCGAGTCGTACGACAAGGAAGCGGACGATGTGCTGGAGGTGCAGGAGGACATTGCCCGCAAGGTGGCGGACAACCTCGAGCTGCGCGTCACCGCCGAGACCGACAGCCGTTTCGCAGGGCGCCGCAGCAAGAGCGCCATCGCCTATGACAGGTACGTGCTCGCAAGATCCCACTCGGCGCGGCAGGACGGCGAGTCGCTGGCGCGGGCCGTTGATCTGTATCGCGAGGCATTGAAGGCTGATCCGTCGTTTGCCCTGGCCAAGGTCTGGCTGGCGCATGCGTCGATCAGCGAGCGCTACTACAGCCAGAAGCCCATCGAGGAACTTGCGCCCGAAATCGAGGCCTTGCTTGCCGACGTGCAGAAAACCGCGCCGAACTCGTCGATCTTTACGTCGTGCGCGGCAGTGTCTACACCGATCTGCGCCGGCGCGAACTCGCCGAGCGCGATCTGCGGCATGCGCTTGAAATCAGTCCCAACACCGTGGCAGCGTCCAGCAAGCTGGGGTACTTCAATCTCACCGGCGCAAGGCCGCGCGAAGCTTTGAGCTACTACACGATTACCGCAGCGCTTGATCCGCGCGACTTCGGTTGGCCGGCGTACCAGTGCATTGCGCTGACCGACATGGCGATGTTCGGAGAAGCGGACATCGCCTGCGGCCAGGCGCGTGCGCTCGGCCCGAGCTCGCCCTGGGTGTACAGCGTCTCGAGCACTCTGGATGCGGCGCGAGGCCGCTGGGTGGAGGCATTGCGTTACAGCGAGCAGGCACTGGAGCGCGACAAGGACATCGCGGAGATCCACGCGGAACGGGCGCGCTGGCTGCGGCGGCTCGGGCTCATGAAGGAATCGGGAGCGGCGTTCCGCGAAGCGATCGCAGCCAACCCCGCTGCCGCGCGCCGCAATGTGCCATTGCTGCTGGTAGGACTGACCGCGGCAATCGACAGCGGCGGCGCACCGGCATTGCGGGCCTTCAGCCGGGAATTCGGCCTGGACGAGTCCGACGATCCAGCGCTGCTGTTCGAACTGGCCAATGCGCATCTCATGGTGAAGGAGGAGGCGCAGGCGCGCACCCTGGTAGACCGGGCATTGGCGTCGGACAAGCTGACGGGTGAAGACCTCGAGAGCGCATGGCTCGCCCGCACCGGCAGGTCCTATCTACTGATCAGTGGCGTGGCGCTGCGCGCCAGTGGTGAAGCCGCCGCGGCCGGACGCCGCTTCGCGCAGCTCGAGACGTTGCTGGCACGCATGGTTGACGATGGCGTGCGTACCGCGGGGCTGTATGAGCTCAAGGCCCAGCTCGCGGCGCTGCAGGGACGCCCCGACGATGCCATTTCGGCCTTGCGGCGCGCGACCGAACTTGGCTGGAGCAGTGTGTGGCTCGCCGAACACGAGCCATATTTCGAATCGCTGCGGGGCCGCAAGGATTTCCAGGAACTGCTCGCGGCGGCGCGCGCCCGGAATGCGAGCGCCGCCGCGCAGCTCAGAGACCGCCTGGTTCAGCCGAAGCCCGGCGCCTAGACGGGACGCTGCGGCGGATAACCGCTCGCGTCGCCTCCTGGACCTTCCGAGTTGTACGCACCCATCAGGATGTTGATCGCCGCGGCGATCTCGTAACGGCGAAATGCCCTGGCGCGAGTGGCTTTCCACGGGGCCGGGACCGGCACTGCTGCGCCACTGGGCCAGCCTGTCTCATCGATCAACTCCTTGACCATCTGCTTTGCCGAATTCGCCGGGCCTGCTGGGGGAACATCTTCGCCTTCCAGCAGCATGAACAGCGAACGGAATACGGCGACGAATTCGTTCGCGTATTCCAGCGGCGTGTTCGTTATTTCCCGCGGCCATGGCGGGTTTTCCGCATCCGGGCCGATGAACTTCTCCCGGAATTTCTTCAGGAATTCGGACTCGACCAGCCCGGTGTTCGGATCGATATCGGAAACCGGCTCCACTAAAGCAAGTTTGTTTGGGGACGTCATGGGAACCTCGTCTGTTGGATTGCGGAATTCTTGTTTGCAGACTGGTGGGTGTGTTGGTCGTGTGGACAGCTATCGGTCGAGTGATTAGTCTGCTCCCAATCGATCGCAGCGTGAAATTCAAACTGGTCCTGGCTTATTGCGGTGCAATCCGGATGACCGTACTCGACGATATCGGGAAGGAAGTTCAGGAAGGAGACCTGCTGTGTTGGGCGGCGGTCTCCACCATGGCCGTGCGGGCCTTTCCCGAGGTCGGCAAATTCAAGCATCCCACGCAAGCGGAACTCGTCGTTTACCACCGCGCCGGCATAAAGACCCTCGCGCATCTCGAGGAGGCCGAGAAGGTTGAGATCCCGCCCAACAAACGGGCAATCAAATTCGCGAATGCGAAGATCACGTGCGCGGCGGGGCTCTGCAATGCAACGAATTCGAAGGGACTGCATCTCTACGACCTCGACAGTACAAAAGTTGGGGCGGGCAAGGTACTCACTCCGGGCCATTTCGGGATCGAAATTGAAACCCGGAAGTGTCCGGTGACAATTCGTTGGGACTACGGGAGCGAGACGAACGGAAATTCCCGGGGCGGTGCGCATGCACTCATCATCACGGGCTACAAAGCGGATACGCATCAGCTTCGCCTGTGGGACCCGTGGCCGGTCCTGTTGAATGCCGATCCGGACCCCGGCCAGCACGAGAAGTGGATTCCGTACGAAACCTATGTCCATCCGCAGAACGACGCAGGCCTGGACGCCGTAGCGCAACACGAATTCGATGAGTACAAGCTGCGGCGCAAGGGCACGAAAATTCCTACCGGCATGGGCTATCCGTCGCTCGCGACCCTGCCAGGGCTCGCGACAAGCCAGGAAATTTCCTTGAACTTCGAGGATCAGACCCTCGACCTGCTGAAACCGATCGAAAAATTCCTGCGTGCGCACGTAGTGCGTGATTCGGCAGGGGATGCGATACACGGACCTTACGTGGCTGGCGACCCGTTTCCGATCGTTCCCCTCAGGGTTGCGACGCTTCGCAAGGCAAGTCAGCCCGAATCGCTGCTGAAACCGCGAACCTCGGCGGTCGTGGTTCCCATCCTCAAGGACGGACAGGTCATCGACTCCTTCCTGCTGTTGCATGACAAGCGTGGCTGGCGACCTGGCGGCTACTCCAACAACAAGATCGCGGCGTTGCTGACGGAGGCGCGGGAAATACATCCCAAGGAGTTGCCGGCGCGCAGCGCTTACCTGGTTTCGATTCCCGAGCTGAGCACGTTCTTCGTGGCCAGTGGATTTGCGGATCGAGCCCGACTTGCGCCACTCAACGACCATGGGCAAAAGACCTTTGCGCGCAGCCGGGAGGCGCTCGGTGCGGTCGTGGCGAGAATCCGTGGTGAGCCTGGTCATCAGCCGAACCCGGTCTGACGTTGCGCTCGGTGCAGGTTCAGGCTGCAGAAACATTCTGCGCACCTTACGCAGCGCCCGTAACGTCTGACTTACACTCGTTTGGACGCCAGTAAGCCATTGATTGGCTTCAGGTCAGTCAAACAATAGAACTCCTTTAACAAGCCTTTAGGACTTTAATCGCGCGAAATTCTTTCATCGCGGCACCCACAAGAGGAGCCGCTCATGTCCCCCGATGGAACGTTCGCCGCATCGACCCAGTCCCGCATCGTCATCCTCACCCTCGGCCGTTTCGAGGTTTTGCTCAACGGCTCGCCATTGCGATTCAAGGGCCGCGCCCCGGTGCGATCGCTCGAGCTGCTGACTGCGCTGATCGCAGCCGGTGAGGGCGGAGCGGGCGCCGGCCGGCTGGCCGACCAGTTATGGCCCGACGCCGATGGCTTCGACGCCTACCGCGCGTTCACCACCACGCTGCATCGCCTGCGGCGCCTGCTGGAGTGCCATGACGCGGTGCGGCTCAGCGCGGGTCGGGTGACACTCGACTCGCAGATCTGCACCGTGGACGCCTGGGCGTTCGAACGCGAATTACGCGGTGCGGCGGACCCCGACGCGGTCGACGCGATTCTCGACTCCTATGCCGGGCCATTCCTGGGCGATGATCCCTGCCCCTGGGTTATCGCGACGCGCGAACGTCTCGAGGAACTGGTGGTCCGGAAAACTGGCCGGCTTCGCAATGCCGTGCGACCACGTGTTGAACACATTGTCCGCGTGCAGGCTTCAGGAATCGGCGCCTGAGCGCCGCTCCACACGCCGCAGCGTCGCGGGAGTGGCCAGTTGCCGCAGTGCATCCTTGCCGTTCCACCGTGGCGCGGCCGAGTCGGAGGCGGCGAGTTTGCGCGCCAGTCCGACCGCGGCCCTGTTGAGCGCGAGGTTGCGGTTGCCAATGCCACGCAGCGCCCAGTTGACGCCCTTCTTCACGAAGTTGCGCTCGTCGCCGGCGGCCTTTTCGATGAGTGGCAGGCAGCGCAGGAACTGCGCGTCGCTCGCTTCCCGGTCCTTGAGCGCCACGCTGGCGAGCAGTGCAAAGGCGGCGCGTTTCACGAACTCATCGCGATGGCTGGCCCATTTGCGGATCTTCGCGAAGGCATGCGGTGTCTGCACCCAGAGTGCGAAACACAGCGTGTCGCAGATCGCCCAGTTGTCGAAGTCACGAGCCTGCCGGTCCATCTGCGCGGGCGTGACACGCGCCGGCTCGTCGATGTAGGCCGTCAGCATGCGCGCCTCGTAGACGCCGGTTTTCCACATTGCCAGCGCCAGCGCGTGGTCGCGACCGAGCTGCCGGCCTAACTTCTGGATATCCCCCATGCGCACGCCGAGCGCATCGTCATTCGGGATCGCATAACGCAGCATGCCGTCGCGCACGGCCTTCGAGGAATTCTTCCTGAGCCAGGCGAGGGCGCTGGCGACACGGGGATCAGTCATGCCGGCCATGCTGGACAGGGCGTTTGCCCGGGTCAAGCCGCGGCCATTAAGCTCGGCGACAGCAAAGGAGTTGCCGTGAAGCGAGTCACGTTCGTGATCATCGCGCTGTTGATCGGCGCTGTTGCCTGGAGGTGGCTGCGCGAGCCGCCTGCCGCCACACCGCAGTCCGTGACAGTGGCCGCGGAGGCCAGATCTCCCATCGCCGGAACATCGGAGGCCATCGACGCGGGCGCGCGCGACGGCCAGGCGAAAGAGGACACCGGTGAGACTCCGGTACCGCCCCGGACCAGGGACGACGATGCGCTGCTGCGCGCTTCCCGGGATTACTTCGAGTTCGCCCAACAAATGTTTCCGCTGGCGAAGCAGGGCGATCCATCAGCCCAGTTCTATCTGTCGAGCGCGCTCACTTATTGCGAGTCCCTCTACGACTGGTACTTCGTCGTCTACTCGACCACCGGCGCCGTGCGTCACCGCACCCTGGATGAGGCGCTGCAGCTCACCGCGGAACGCCCGGTATTCAAGCCCGACGATGTGCGCGACATCCAGCAACGCTGCCAGAAGCTGCGCAAGACGAATCCGCCGCCCTTCGGCACGTCGCGCGAGTGGTTAGACGCGGCCATCGCGTCAGGATTTCCGCAGGCGCAGTCGACTGCCGCGCTCAACCTGGCGCTGCAGGGAATCGATCGCGGCAACTCTGAAAAGGCGCAGGCCGCTCGCGGCGCCGCTCGCGAGATGGCGTTCGAGTCGCTGCGCACCCGCGATCCCAGGGTGATGGCGCAGATGGGTGAGGTAGCGGCCAATCTGTCGACCGACAATGCTGCGAAGGCAAGGATTTCGCGCTGGGCCTGGCCGCTGGCCGCGTGCCTGCGCGAAACAAACTGCGACTCGATTGCCGAATGGATGCGCCTGTTCTGCAACATCGACACGGCGTGCCAGCCATTCGAAACGCCCGTGGACATCATCCGCCGCCAGGCGGGCAACGACTACGACGAGGTCGAACGGCGCGCGCGCGAAATCAACGAGAAAATCGACGCGGGCACACTCGAGGAGAGCGACATCTAGATTGGTGCCGGGAAAATGGGGACATTCCTGATTTGCGCGTTGCCCGCAAAAGGGGACGAGCCTGCAGCAGCCGCGTCCCCTGTTGCTAGAAAATCAGGGATGTCCCCATTTCTAGACCCATTTTAGATATCGCTACTTTGCGGGCGTGAGTTTCAGCAGACGTCCGCCGCTGCCGCCGCGTTCATCTTCGAGCAGCCAGATGGCGCCGTCGGGACCTTGTTCCACTTCGCGGATACGTTGGCCCATATCGAAGCGTTGCGCCTCGTGCGCGCCGTCGGCGGTGAACTTGACGCGCACCAGCGCCTTTGACGACAGGCCACCGATGAATCCATTGCCATTCCACTCGGGGAACAGGTTTCCCGAGTAGATGATGAAACCAGCCGGGGAGATCACCGGCGTCCAGGTGATGAGAGGCGCCTTGAATTCCGGATGCGTGTGATGGTCGGGAATGTCGAGACCGCTGTAGTGATCGCCGTTCGAGACCACGGGGTAGCCGTAGTTGGCACCTTTCTCGATGATGTTGAGTTCGTCGCCGCCGCTTGGACCCATCTCGTGGGCAAACAGCCGGCCCTGCGCATCGAAGGCGAGGCCCAGCAGGTTGCGATGGCCCAGCGACCAGATCTCGGCGGTCACGCCGCCCTGTGCAAAGAAGGGATTGTCTGCCGGCACCGAACCGTCATCGTTGAGCCGCACGATCTTGCCGAGGTTGGACTTCATGTCCTGGGCCGGCGTGAACTGCTGACGCTCGCTCGACGTCACCCATAACCTGCCATCGGGGCCGAAGGCCATGCGATGGCCCCAGTGTCCGCCGCTTTCGACCTTGGGTACTTGCCGCCAGATGACGGTGAGGCCTTCAAGCTTGCCGCCGCCCTGGTTGTCGAGCGCCAGACGCGCGCGGGCCACGGCAGCGCCGCTGGCGCCGTCTTCACCGGGTTCCGCATAACTCACGTATACGAGCTGGTTTGTCCCGAAGGCCGGATGCAGGATGACGTCGCCGAAACCACCCTGGCCGCCGTAGGCAACCGCCGGTACGCCGGCGATCTCACCGGCACGTCCCGACTCCAGGTTCAGTAGTTTGAGTGAGCCTTTCTTTTCGCTCACCAGCAGGCGGCCATCCGGCAGAAAAGTCATGGCCCAGGGTTCGCGGAAACTCGCCACCGGCGTGGCGACGAAGGCATCGCCGATGCGGGCCGGCTCCGGGCTTGCCGCGTTCCCGCAGCCTGCGCAGCTGCCGGCAAACAGGATACAGAGCGCTTTGAAGACGTCTCTGCCCATCACGGGTCAGAAGCGCACGACCAGGCCAACCGACATATAGTCAATGTCTTCCGAGCCTGTGCTGCTGCTGCCGACGTCGCTGAGCCGCTGGTATTCGCCGCGGATCGAATACACCTGGTTGATGTTCCAACCCACGCCGACGCCTACCACCAGGTCCTGCGAATCGCCCTTGGCACTGCCCGAAAGCGTTTGTTGCCCCTCTACCTTGGAGATGAACTCACGCTCGGAGTTTGTGAACAGGTAGCCGAGGCGCCCGTACACCTCGAACTTGTCCTGGATCGGCAGCACGCCAATGGCTGAGAACAACACGCCGCCTACGCTGTAGCCGAGACTCACCTTGGCCGGAATGAATCCGACCGGATCGTCCTCGGGAAAATCGAGCTCCGCATTCGCGCTCGAAACCATCTCGCCGTATTGCACCAGGCCGATCTCGAATGAGAAGAAGCGATGAAAGCGATAGCCGAAGGTCGCCTGGTAGCCGATGTCCTTTTCCTCGGTTTTCGAGGTCAGGTTCTGGAAGGGGATGCCGTTGATTTCGAGAATGTCTTCGAGCCCCTGTTCGCTGTTGGACTGATCGCCCTTGAAATTTGACTGGCCGACGAATGCCGCGCCATACGGGCCGACACGATTCGCGCTGCGAGGGCGTTTCTTCGGCGAGGCCGCTTCTGCAAGTCCCGCGAACGCGAGGCCGAGCGCCACAAACACAATCATTGGGTACTTGGCCGGATGCGTCATCATGCTGTTCGCTCCCCAGGTGAATCCACGGCCACGCTATCACGCAGCCCGGCACAACGCCGATTATTTGAGGGCTTCCGCCAGGAACTCCTCGAGCGCATGCCACGATCGTCGGTCGGCAGCTTCGTCATATTGCATGCCGGCCGCGCGACTGTTGGCGACGGGGTTGGTAAATGCATGCACCGTCTGGCCATAGGCATGCAGTTGCCAATCGGCTCCCGCTGCCGTGAATTCTTTCGCGACCGCGAGCACGTCTTCCGGCGGAGCCATCGGATCGTCGTAGCCATGAAGCATGAGTACCCTGGCGCGGATTTTCGGTTCCGTGAGGCCGGAAGGTTTCAGCAGCCCATGAAAGCTGACCGCGCCACGGATGTCGGCATCGGCGCGCGCCAGGTCGAGCGAACACAGGCCGCCAAAGCAGAAGCCCATGACCGCGATCCGGCGTGCATCGACGATGGGCATGGTCCTGGCGGTAGCGAGGCCGGCCTGCAGTCGCTTGAGCAGCATGGCCCGGTCCTTCATGAAGGGCGTCATGAGCGCACTGCATTCCTCGTTGGTGGTGCCGCGTTTGCCCTTGCCGAAGTTGTCGAGCGCGAAACACGCATAACCCTGCCACGCGAGTCGCCGCGCCTTGCGTTCCACGAAGTCGTCGCGCCCGCTCCAGGCGTGATTGATCAGCACGGTAGGCCGAGGTCCCGGCTGTGATTCGTCGTAACAGAGAAAGCCTTCGAGCAGCGCTTCGCCGTCACGGTACTCGATGTATTGCTCGCGCATCGCCGACTCCCCATTCATGGACCGGCACGCGGGATGAGCGTCAGCTCATCCTGCTTGCCGGTTAAAAGTCATATATAAGAGTGTCGATTATGTAATGTGTGCCGGGCCTGCGCATCACGAGTGCGCGACGCATTCCGGAAACAGAGCGGCGGCCGTTCACAGGCCGCCGCATCTCACCTAACAACTGTCGCCGCGAATTTTTCAGCGCGGCGGTTCAGCGCCGGGCTGCGCGTCCTCCGCAGGAAAGTTGCTCGAGCCGGCAGGCGCGGCGGCGGGCGCATCTTCGCCATCCTTGATTGCCACGGGCGGTGGCGCGCTCGGCGCGTTCTTGGCGCTGGGCGGCGGTGCCGCGGCTGCGCCGCGGCCCGCGGTGCTCGCGAGGATGGCGCGCTGGAAGCGATTCGCGGCATCCGCGTCGGTGGTCACTTTGCCCGCGATGATGTCGGTCGCGGGCGCCGGTTTGCCGTAGAGGCCCTTGTTGGACTTGGAGTCGATGGCGAGGACGCTGCCGTCGAGCGACACGCCGGCGAACAGTCCGCGATTGCGTGAGTAGGAATACACCTCGGCGCTGAAGTTCTGATCGGTGGCAGCCGATGCGGCGCGCCCCACCGGTCCCGCCGCCACCGAGGCGTCGGCGCCGAGAGTGAGCTTGCCGTCAGTGATGCCCTCGATGCCCCTGGCCGTCGTGAACACCAGCACGATGTCGGTGGATTGCACGCCGATCTGCCAGCCTACGTTGCCGCCGGTGAGGGACACCATGATGGGATCGGAGAACTTGCCG
Source organism: uncultured Pseudomonadota bacterium (assembly GCA_963832505.1). GTDB lineage: Bacteria > Pseudomonadota > Gammaproteobacteria > Steroidobacterales > Steroidobacteraceae > CADEED01. The sequence goes on from CAWHUD010000001.1 coordinate 147,258, forward strand.
TTGGCATCACGCACGACCATGGCGCCGCTGCCGCGCCTTCCGCCCACCACTGCCGCCACCTTGACCACGTTGGGAATCACGGCAATGCCATAGGCGCGTCCCATGAGTTTTTCGGGAATGGCATTGTCGTGCTGCGCGAACAATTCTTCGAGCACGCCGGAAGCTTCGATCAGTCGGGCTTCTTCACGCGCGCTCGCGAGCGCTGCCTGGCTCGAGATGCCGGCCAGGACGCATCAGCGTGACGAGTAGCTTCTTCATGATTGCGACCCTCTCGAATTCGATGTGGTGCGAGCTTAGGCCAACTTGGCGCGCGTTGCATGCGCGATGCCGGCCATGACGCATAATTGCCGCCATGCTGACGCCAACTCATCTTTTCGACCGGATGCGCAACACCGGGTTCCGCATGTTGTGCGCACTCATCTTGTTGCCGGGAGCCGTCAAGGCCGAGTGGATTACGCGCGACGAAGCCATCATGGGCACTCGCTGTGCTGTCGAACTCTGGAGCGAGGATCGCGCGAAGGGCGAGGCAGCCATAACGTCGGTTTTTGACGACATGCGCCGCATCGACCGCCTCATGAGCACCTGGAAAGAGGACACCGAGATCTCGCTGGTCAATCGCGAAGCCGGCAAACACCCGGTGAAGATCAGCGAGGAGTTGTTCCGGCTGCTGCAGGAATCGGTGAGGTACTCCGAGCTCACGCACGGGGCCTTCGACATCACCTACGCCAGCGTCGGTTACCTCTACGACTTCAAGAAGGGCGTGCATCCGGACCAGCAGGCCATCGACGCGGCATTGCCGGGCATCAACTGGCGCCACATGGTGCTGGACGACAAGACATTCACCGTGTTTTTCACGCGCCCCGGCATGCGCATCGATCTCGGCGGCATCGCCAAGGGCTACTCGGTCGATCGCGGCATCGAGATCCTGAAGAAGCAGGGCATTTCACGCGCCATGGTCAACGCGGGCGGCGACACCCGCATCATTGGCGATCGCTTCGGCAAGCCCTGGGTGGTCGGGATTCGCGATCCGGATCACGAGGGCAAGACCTTCCTGCGGATTCCGCTCACCGATACGGCTTTCTCGACGTCGGGCGACTACGAGCGGTACTTCGATGAGGATGGCAAACGCTTCCACCACATCATCGATCCGAAAACCGGCGACTCGGCGCGCAAGTGCCGCAGCGTCACCGTCATCAGCGGTACGGCCACGCGCACCGATGCGCTGACCAAGAGCGTGTTCATCATGGGCCCCGAGGAGGGCATCGAGTTCATCAACACGCTGCCGGACGTCGACGCCGTTGCCGTGGCGCCGGATGGCAAGGTGTTCTATTCGAAGGGACTGGCCCCGCCGGGGTGAGGACGCCGCCGCTGGATCAGGGCGCGATGAGACCCAGCCGCTGCAATTCCTTGGTGGCGTCGGCGGCGAGCTGGTGGACGAACTTTTCGGCGCTGGTCGGATTGATCGTTTCGCTGGTGCCAGTCCAGACGAGCTTGTTCTGCGGCAGTGAAAACACGAACGTCTCCACCGTCGCGACCATGTCGGTGCGCACATCCGGAGCCTTGTCGACCCACGGGTCGCTCCAGCCGATTCCGTAGTAGCCACCCCAGTAGCCGCCGTAGACATCGTTCGACGACGGGGTATCGGTGTGCACCGCGCGGTGGTTCACGTCGACCGGTCGCATGACCACGACGCCCTTGGCGCCGATGGCTTCCACCGCGGCGCGCGTCTTGGTCTCGCCTTCCTTCGGCGAGACGTCGCCCGGCGCGATCGAATACATCGGCAACGCCCTCCGCGCCCAGCGCGGTGATCTCGCGAGCGAGTGCGTCTTCGGCGCGCCGGCGTGCCTTGGGATCCTGCATCATGACCACGGCAACGACTTTCGCACCCCGCACTTGCAGCGGCTGCGCCTCGGGATCCTTCCAGGAATCGATGAAGGCGCTGCCGCTTTCTGGCGCTGAATTGGATGCGCATGCGGCGAGCGCCAGCAGCGCGGCCGTGCACAGCAAGTGCGGCAGGCAGCTCACGACGCTGTTAGTGGCTGATTTGTCTGGCATGTGCTGTTTCCCGGATGGAGCCGTGCTTCGGCGTCCGCGTATGCTCGCGCTGACGCCCCGGGCTCTCCATCGGCCTTGGGTCTCACTGGTACCCGGGTTTCGCGTTCCGTCGGGGGGATTCATGAGATTCGTTCGATCTTTCGGCACTTTCTGCGCGTGTTTGTGTTTCTCACTGCTGGCTCATGGGCAGTCGGCACCCAACCAGGTTCACACGCCGCCGCAGGCCGATCCCGGCGTCTATTCCGGTCGGCTCAAGGTGGACTACCCGACGCGTTATGAACCCGCGACCATCGACGAGATCCGCGCAGTGCTCGAGCGCGTGCACGCGTATGTCGATCAGGCGGCGCCGGTTGCAGTGATCAACGGCGCCACGGGCGAGGCGGTGTCCGACCTCACGCGCCTGCCCGACGTGGTGGCGCTGGCGCGCACCGATCTGCAGATCCTGAGTTACGAGTGGGGCGTGACCTACGCCGGCATGCTGCTGGCAGCGCAGGTCACCGGTGATGCGCGCTACCGCACGTACACCGCGAGCGCGTCACGGCGCTCGCGACGCTGGCCGCGCACACCGCAAACGACTGCCGGCGGGCACGACTGCGGCCAACTACCCGAGGCCCGCGCACGGCATTTCCATTCGTCCGATGCTGTTTCCGCGCGCGCTCGACGATTCCGGCGCCATGTGTGCGGCGTTCATCAAGGCGGAGCTCGCAGGGGTGGGCGGCAAACAACTGCGACCCTGGATCGACAATTTCGTGAAGTACATGTCGACCGGCCAGTTCCGGTTCGCCGACGGCACGCTGGCCCGCAACCGCCCATTGGCGAATTCGCTGTGGCTGGACGATCTGTACATGAGCGTGCCCTGCTTCGCGCAGGCCGGAAAACTCACCGGCGAGCGCCGCTACTACGACGATGCGGCGCGGCAGGTCCTGCAGTATCTCCGACGCGCATGTTCGTGCCCGGCGCGCGGCCTGTTCATGCACGGCTGGGTGGAAGGCATGAACGCCTCATCCGGCGTTTCTCTGGGCGCGCGCCAATGGCTGGGCCCTGATGGCCATGGCCGAGCTGCTCGACGTGTTGCCGGCGGATCATCCGCAGCGGCAGAAGGTCCTGGAGCTGTTCCGCGCACACGCCGCGGGACTGATCGCCGTGCAGGGGCACGCGGGCCTGTGGCATCAGCTCCTCGACCGGAGCGAGTCGTACGAGGAGACCTCGGCGAGCGCGATGTTCGTGTTCGGCATATCGCGCGGCATCAATCGCGGCTGGCTCGATCCACTGGCATTCGGGCCGCCGGCGTCGCTGGGCTGGAATGCGGTGGCGAAGAAGGTGAATGCGCGCGGGCAGGTGGAGGGCACCTGCGTCGGCACCGGCATGGGATGGGATCCGATGTTCTACATGTATCGTCCCGTGCATTTGCTGGCGGCACACGGCTATGGACCGGTGTTTCTCGCGGGTGCGGAGATGATCGAAACTCGGCGCCGCTTCCCCGACATCGCCATCCACGACGGCGGCCTGCAGTTCGGCAAGTCGCTGGAGAACTGACCGGCTATTTCGCTTCGCCGACGACGCTGTCCGCCTGGCCGAGGATTGCCGCAGGGAACTGCAGCCCGATGGCGCGTGCCGCATCGGAATTCAGCAGCAGGTCATAGCGGGGTGGATAGACGACGGGTATGTCGCCCGGGCTGGTGCCGCGCAGGATGCGCGCGACCATGCGCGCCGCGATGCGCAGCTGCTCGGATTGATCGGGCGCCCAGGCCATGAGCCCGCCGGCCGCGACGAACGGCCGCGCCTGGTAGATAGCCGGGATGCGGTTCGCCGCCGCGAAATCGACGATGAGCTGACGGTTGGCGAGCGAAAGCCCGCCCTGGAAATTCTGCAGTCCCTCCATGCGATCCGAGCGGATGGCGTCCAGGGCGGACTCGATTTCGGCCAACGACGTGGCGCGATAGGGCTTTACCTCGATGCGCAGATCCGCCGCCGCGCGCTGCGCGTCCGCGAGCTGGACTCCATGCGCGGCGGTGCCGGGCGTGGTCGACAGCAGGGCGACGCGCGCGATCCGCGGCGCGGCGCTCTTGAGCAGTTGCAGGCGTCGGGCGGTGATGCCGGGTGGCAGTTCGTCGACGCCGGTGTAGATGCCGCCGGGGCGCTCGATGCTCCTGGCGAACCCATTGGCCACCATGTCGGGGCAGGTGCCGATCACCATGGGCATGCGCGGATTCGCTTCGCGCACCACCAGCGCGGCGGGCAGGGCAGTGGGCACCACGAGGGCGAGATCGCTGTTGGCGAGTTCCCTGCCCATCACAGCGATGTCGTTGGAGTTGGCGCGGGCCAGGCGCCGCTCAATGATGAGGTCACGCCCTTCGATGAGACCCTGCTTGCGCAACTCGTCGGTGAAAGCCTGGTCGAGTTCCGGGTATCCGAGGCCCGAGAGAAATCCGATGCGCGGCAGTCGAGTGTCCGCGGCTCGTGCCGGGCGTAATCCGAGCGCCGCGGCCATGGACAGGATCATTCCACGACGGGTATGGAGTGAGAGGACGGGCATGACTCGCTCCCGTGAGACTGGCAAGCGACACCATACACCCGTGCCCTGCGGCAAGGATTGATCGTCAGTCTGCGGTGCCTGCCTGGCCGTCCACGGACGGCGGTGCGTCAGAAGAACGCGCTGAAGTAGAGCTGGAAGATGTCCGCCTGCAATTCGTACAACGGCTCGGTGCCGGGCTGCCAGCGGCTCGTCGGGCAACTGGCCGAAACTTCCGAGGCTGTAACGCGCATCGCGGAAGTCGTCGTAGGTGACCATCATGTGGTCGTAGCGGAAGTTGATCTGTCCCTTGGACAGCCAGGGGAAGCGCTCGATCTTGAATTCGTAGGTGGCGCCGACGCCCGCGGTGATGGCGTTGTAGGTGGCGAGTTCCTTGTCGCGCGCCATGAAATTGCTGAAGTCGGCGCGCGGGAAGATATCCATGTAGAAATCCGCGGCGCTCTGGCGGTAGTAACGCACGCGGCCTTCGAAGATCCAGTTGCCGCCCAACCAGGCCATGTCGAGCGGATGCACGTAACCGAGCTCGGCGGTATGGCCGACGATGCCCCAGGTGTCCGTGTAGAAGCGATACATGCCGTCGATGGCAGCACGATAGGGCAGGAAGTACTTGGCGCGAATCGAGGCGGCATTGCTCGAACGCGTCTGCGGATACTGCTCGGGTTGCTGGCCCTGCTGGTCGGTGCCGATGAAGAAACGCACCGAACGATACGGGCTGTTGAGCCAGCCTTCGTCGGTGATCACTTCGTACTGACCGGTGAGGACCAGGTTCTTGGTGACGATCTGCGACAGGCCGACGCTGTAGCCCTTGGATTCCATCTCTTCCTGGAATGCGGGGTCATTGATGACCACGCCGTCTTCCTTGACGTTGCGGAACACGTCGTTCTTGCCGTTCTTGAACGAGAAGGAAATCGTCGTGAGATCGCCGAACATGTCGTGGCTCACGCCGGCGAACATGGTCTTCGCCTGGTAGTCACTCTCGTCGCTGTTCACGTAGCCGATGCTGTAGGTGGACTTGCCGTGCAGGAAGTCCACCGACAGGCTGCCCTGGGTGCGCTCGTCTTCGTACGGGCTCGCGGAAGTTTCCACGTCCACCGAGGCGGACGACACCATGTCGATGTAGTAGTTGGCCGAGACGGAGACGTGTTCGCCGATGCTCTTGCGCACCAGCATGGAGGGGCCGTCGATGACCACGCCGCCGCCGTCGTAACGGAAGTAGAGCAGGTCGGCGCGATCTTCCGGCATCACGCCGGCACCTGCGGCGCCCGCCAGGGCGCAGGCAGGTTATGACGCATGCCGCAAGACGCTTGTTGAGCTTGTTAGCCATGGCTCGCGTTTAATTGCAGCCGCAACCGCCGCCACCGCCACCGGTGGCGCCGCGCGAGCCTTCGCGCGATTCGAACACGTGGTCGAGGAAGTCCTGCGAGATGGGGCGCGCGTGAACACCATGATCGGATCGGCGAGATTCTCGCGATCGTATGGCTTCACCCACGGCTCGATGGAACTGCAGCCCGTGGCCGCGAAGGCCATGACCGAAAGTACCAACAAGCCGCGGATACGCATCACAGTGACTCCTATTCCTTCAGCATCGACCGGATCTGCGTGAGATAGAAATTCTCATCGCCGGCCTTGTAGCCCTTGTGCATGACACGAACGTTGCCCTTGCGGTCGACGAATACCGTGCTCGGCATACCGGCCACCTTATAGAGCTTGCTCACCTTGCTTTCCACGTCGAACGCGACCGGGAAACTCACCGGCTTGGAAAGCTTGCCCAGCCAGGCCTCCGCGGCCTTCGGATCCGGCTCGACGTTGACGGCCAGCATGGTGAAGCCCATGGGCTTGTACTTCTTGTAGATGTCCTCGAGCAGCGGCATTTCCTGCCGGCAGGGGCCGCACCAGGTGGCCCAGAAATTGATCATCACGACCTGGCCCTTGAACTGGGTCAGATCGATGGTCTTGCCACCGCGGCCGGAAAGCTTGAAGGCCGGGGCGGGACCGGCGGAGGTCGCGGCAAACGCGGGCAATACGAACGCAGCCGCGAGCGCGAGTCCTTTTACGATTTTTCCAATTCCCTTGGCTTTGACTGTGCGTGCCGACATGACTCATCTCCGTCAGAAAAAGACGGTCGCACTCAGCAGCAGTTTCTATGTTGTTGGTGACCTTCGTCTCGCCCAACAGGTCGGAGTCGAACACGCGGTCCTGCACTCCGAGATGTATGGCCAGCCAGTCGGTCGGCAGCACGCGGAAACCCGCGCCGAAGTTGAGCGTCAGCCGGTTGTCACCGGCGAAGTCCACGCTGCCTATGCCTGCCAGGACATAGAAACTACTGTTCATGGCGGTGTCGCGACCGAGAAAGACCTCGCCAGGCAGGAAGTTGTAGCCCAGCGAGAGGCTGTAATACGTGAAGCGTCTCTCATCTCCGGTCAGCAATTCGATCTCGCCACCGAGGTTCTCGAAGCTCGTCCTGCCGGCAGTGGATTGCCCCAGGTCGGCGCGGAAAAAGAAATCTTCTGTCACATGGTAGGTGAGCATTCCGGCATAGGTGGAATTGGTGCCGAAATCCTCGATCGACAGGAAACCGAAGCCCGCGCCGATTTCCCAGTTCTCGTTGTCGATCCTGGGTGTCTTTATCTTGCGACGGGCCACGTTCGGTTCGATGACGCGCGGCGGCGTGCTGTCCGCATCCTCGGCGGCTTCTTCGGCAGCAGCCTGCTCTTCGGTCTGCTGCTGCTCAACCTGTTTGTCGCCGCGGAACAGCGTGCAGCCGCTCGTCAGCAGTGTTACGCCGAGCGCCGCTGCTAGAAGAAGCAGGCGATTTGTACTTTCCATTCTTCCAACTCCTCATTGTCATCGCGGCTCGTGAAGATCGTGTGCCAGCGATAGTCGGCGCGGACGAAGAAACGCCGGGTGAGATAAAAACGCAGCCCCGCGCCCACATACGCCGTCTGGTCGGTGCGGTCCAGGGGCAGAACAATAGTGGCGCGAGGCTCGACGTATACGATGCCGGTGCCGAGTTCCAGGAACGGCGACAGGCGCCATTCCGGAAGGATCACGTGATTGAGGCCGAGCTCCGCCTTGTAGCCGTTCGAGGCATTGCCGAGGAACTGCGAGAACGTCAGTTCGACCTTCATGTTGTCGGTGAGCGAGTACGCGCCGTAGGTGCTGATCAGGTTGGCGCCGCCATAACGGCCGCCGCCGAGCCCGATCTCCCAGTCGTGCGAGGTGAAGCCGGAGCGATCGCCCAGGTTGAATACGAACGGCGAACCATCCGCGAGCTTGGTGCGGCGCATGTCCTGTGCGCGTGCCCAGCCTTCCACGCCGCGTTCGTCGCGCACCTTGAACCAGTCGGTGCGGCGATAGATCACGTCGACCGAGGCTTCGCGTTCGACGACGTGGAACACGGGATAGCCGCGTCCGGGTCCCGTCGACAACTCGAGGTACGGCTCGCTGACAAAGACCTGCAGCAATTTTTCCTGGGCCGCCGCTTCCTTGGCGGCCTTTTCTGCCTCTGTCTCCTTTGCTAGAGCTGTGGCAGAGAGGGAGCACGCGAAGATGAGCGAGAGCCCGAGGCTAATTCTGCGGAGTCGGCGGGAACGGGTCGTTGTAATACTGGGCTCCAATATCCAGCCACTCCGAGAGCAAGCGCAATTCAGCGGGCGAAAGCATACCTTGGTGCGTCGCATCGGTCATTACGTTAAAGAACCGCGAGCCGCGTGCATTGCCCGCCGACATCGATGGCGGCAGCGTTACCGGGATTTGCGTGGGGATGCCGTTGTCGTCCGGCGGACCCTCAACCGTGACCACCTGGATCGCGCCGTTCACCAGCGCAAGTTGCGGACGGGCGAACAGCAGCTGTCGATAGGCGCGCAGTTGCAGAGCGTCTTCGTCCGATATTTCGTCCGTCAGCTCGAGTGAGGCGGCCGGCAATTGCACCACGGCGGGATCCACGGGATCGACGCGGCTGTGGCACTGGGTGCAGGTGTCGGGGAAGGTGATGTTGCCCATGCCATCGTCCACGCCCGCGGTCGGACGCGGCACGTTCCACAGCGGGTGAATGCTGCCGGGACGAGTGCCGATGGTGGCGTAGTGAATGGTGATGCGGCAGGTCGAGGTCCAGATCGGGAAGCAGCCCGGGCTGGTCGGCGGCACTACACCATTGAGAGTTTGATAGGTGAACGCGAACGAGTCGGCGGGCATCGCGGCCGGATTCCACACCTCGTCGTACACCACGTTCGCGCTCGGATTGAGCGCCACTCGTCCGCAGCGCTCGGTGCCGCTCGGGTTCATCGGATCCGACGGGCATGACGACGTGTTGCGCGCGCGTGCCTGCGCCATCGTGTCGCCGGAATCGGCCGAAATGCTGGTGACGGTTCCCGGGAACGGGCCCGCGGCGCCACCGTCGTAGAACGCATCGAACGAACCTCTGCGTCCGTGAGACGTCTGGTTCTGGGCGCTGCGCGTGTGACAGCCGGTGCATTCGAGAACTTCACCGGGACGCAGCGACAGCCACGCGCCGTGACGCGGAATCACGCGACGGCCATTGGCGTCGAGCAGCGCGAGCTGGAAGGCGATGTTGCCCGGAACCTTGACGCGCACCGAGCCATCCGGCTCGACCGGCGCATAGGCGACGATCTCGCGCATCTGGCCGGTGGGGCCGAAGGCGGAGTTGTCGGGATCGGCAATGTCGTCATCGTCGGGAATCGACACGCGCTTCTCGATACGGATGAAGCGCACCAGGCGATTGCCATACGCGGCATTCGCCGGATTGGAAACCGCGCCGATGGAGCTGGCCGCGCCACTCGCGAGGCGCGCCCGGTCGGTGCCCATGATGTCGTACACGCTGCGGATCGAGAGAATGCCGACACCTTCGGAGACGAGGTCGGGATCGAGCGTCGGCGGCTTCTGGTCGACGATCACCGCGGGCAGGGGAGTGCGCGGCTGCGCCACGACGGCTTCCGTGACCATGATGCCTTCGACCGGCGCCATCACGGGAAGAATGGTGTTTTCGGACGGCGTGAACATCCAGATGCTGTAGAGCGGCGGAGCCGTCAGCACGTTCGGGTCGGCCATCAGTTCGGCCGTGCACGGCACGATGCGTGTCGGGTCCAGCGGATCGAGCAGCCGGCACTGCGACCAGCTCACGAGGATGCGGCCGGAGCCGTCCCACAGCGGGAAGCCCGACTCGAAGCGGCCACCGGGTGAAGGGCCCGGCACCGTGCGCACGTCGTTGAGTGTTGCCGGCCTCTGCGCCGGTCCCGGCATGCCCGCGCTGGCGGCCAGCGGCTGCGTGTTCTCGACGTAGGTGTTGGCGTCGATGATGGAGAGATTGCCGCCGAAGTCGACATCGGTGCGTTCACGCACCAGCACCATCAGGCGCCCGTCGCTCATCTCGCGCGCGCGCATGAACTCGATCTGGGTGTCGTTGGTGGTGCCGTTGGTGCCGGTGTCATGCGACAGCGCGCCATAGTGGAGCTGCGTGTCGGTGCCGTCCGGGTTGGTGGTGTACAGGTGCAGGCCGCTGGTGCCGCCGGTGTCCCAGCGCGTGAACAACACGCGCCCGTTCTGCAGCACGGTCGAATACAGGTCGCTCGAGCCGTTGAACGTGATCTGGTGAATGTCGGTGCCGTCTTCGTTCATGACGTGCAGGAAGAACGCCGATTCGTTGCGCTGCTCGTTGGCGGCCTCGAACTGCGCCTTGTTCTCGTCGAGCAGGATGGCCTTGGACTGACGCTGGCGCGTCGAGGAGAACATGATGCGGCCGTCGGGTAGGTAGGCCGGCGCGACGTCCTGGCCATCCTCGGCAATGATGTCCGAGCTGATCACGCGACGCAGCGTGTCGGTCTCGATGTTGTATTCCCAGATGTTCCAGGTGGGCGGTTCGTCCTCGTCGAAATCGTCCAGCGGACCGCGCATGGCGAAGGCCACGTGCAGGCCATCGGGCGCAGCGGCGAGATCCTTGATGTCATAACGGTCGTCGAGGGTGCCGCCCATGGCCTCGGTGCGCAGGCGGGCGGTGAGCTCGGTTTCCGGGGCCCCCGGGCTGGCGCGATCGCGCTTCCACAGGGTGGCGCTGTAATCGTCGTCTTCGTTGAACGGTCGGACGCGCGTGACGTCGTCCTGGTCCAGGGGAACCTGGTGGCGGATGTAGAAGACCGGGAAATCCACCGTGGCCGGGTCGGGAGTCTGCCCGCCGCCACCGCCGGGGCCCTGTGTACACGCTGCGAGCATCGCGGCGAGGCCCAGCAGGAGCCCGCGGGCCCAGCGCCCGGCCGTGATGCAGTTCGCGTTTTCGATTGATCGCTTCACAGGTCCTCCACTGCCACCGCCCGCGTATTTCTGCACAGGCATGTGACGTAATGCAATTTTCGCTTTAACCCGGGCGGCGATCTGCCGATGCCGTCACAGCGAGCGGGCCGCCAACGCGGTTTTCTAGCCGTCTACTGTAGTTAGAGGCCACGGGCGTTATTCGCTGTGACGCGGTTCGCAATCCGTGGCCAAAGGTTACTAGGAGTACGTAATTAATGGTGCTGTCGCCGCTTGGAGACGTAGAGGAGCGGAGACAAACAAGTGTTGCGACTCATGGCGTGATACTGCGCCCGTCAAATGGGATGCGGATGAGGCAAATGGAAACCCAACAGGTCTCGAAACTGAAACAGGTCGGTCTTGCATGCTTGCTTGCATGCGTGGCGGGCGCCGCGTCGGCGAATGATCGCGACAAGGCGAAGCGCATCCACGACCGAATTGCCGGCGTGCCTCCCACCGAGGCCACGCTCACGCAGATGGAAACCCTGGTCGCGGGCGGCAACGCGCTCGCCGCGGCCGACATCGCCACCGAGCAGCCGTCGTTCTACAACGTGACGCTCAAGAACATGGCGGTGCCGTGGACCAATCGCGACCAGACGGTGTTCGCGCCGCTCAACGACTACGTCGCGACGTTCATCGGCATGGTGCGCGACGACGTGCCGTTCAACACCGCGCTGTCTGCTGACCTCACTTACACGGTGAACGGTGCGAGCCCGGGCCCGTCGGCCTCCAACAACGATCACTACGCGAACGCCGAGGCCAACTCGGTGAATCTCTACACCGCGCTGCAGATCGACCGCGCAGTCCTCGGTGCTGGGCATCCCCGCCAACGCCACCGCGGGCTTCATCACCTCGCGCGCGTCGTCGGAAGCCTTCTTCATCGACGGCACCAACCGCGCGATGTTCCGCTTCACGCTGCTGAACCACCTGTGCCGCGACATGGAACAGGTGCTCGACACCTCGCTGCCGCCGGACATGATCCGCCAGGACGTGAGCCGCTCGCCGGGTGGCGACAGCCGCATCTTCCTGAACAACTGCATCGGCTGTCATAGCGGCATGGATCCGCTGGCGCGCTCCTTTGCCTACTACGACTTCGACAACGGCACGCCGGAAGCGCCGGGCACCATGCGCCTGGTCTACACGGGCGGCACCGTGCAGCCGAAGTACTTCAACAACAACACCAACTTCGCGCCGGGCTTCGTGACGCCGGATGACCAGTGGACCAACCGCTGGCGCAAGGGTCAGAACTCGCTGCTCGGCTGGAGCTCGTCGCTCCCGGGCAGCGGCACCGGTGCGAAGACCATGGGTGAGGAACTCGCTAACAGCACTGCATTCGCCCAGTGCCAGGTCGAGAAGGTGTTCAAGACGGTGTGCTTCCGCGCGCCGGGCAACGCCGCCGACCGCGCACAGGTCGCCACCATGACCAACAGCTTCAGAACCAACGGCTACCGGCTAAAACAGGTCTTTGCCGAATCCGCCGTGTACTGCATGGGCGATTGAGGGAGCACACATGAACTCGCTGCAGTTGAAATCTTTCGCCCGCTGGATGTCGGCCGTCGCCGCGCTGGCGATTCTCGCCGGCTGTTCGGGCGGCGGTGCGCCGACGGTGGAGAACCCCATCCGCGAAGCGCCCGCCGGTTGTCGATTACATCGGTCCCGCTTCGTCCAACGCCGACGTGCAGGCCTTCCGCATCAACCTCTGGCAGAACATCAAGGCCAACAATCGTTGCGGCGGATGCCACAACGCCAACGGCCAGACTCCGATGTTCGCGCGCAATGACGACGTGAACCTCGCCTACCAGGCGGCCAACGGCGTCGTGAACCTGACGCAGCCGGATCAGTCGCGCATGGTCACCAAGGTGGCCGGCGGTCACAACTGCTGGTTGCAGTCGCCTGCGGCCTGCGCCGACACGCTCACTGTGTGGATCCGCAACTGGGCTGGTGCCACCGCGACCGGTGGCACGCAGATCCAGCTCGTGGCGCCGACCATCAAGGAAGTGGGCGGCAGCAAGGGCTTCCCGCCGACCGCGACGTCGCCCGTCGCGTCGGGCAGCTCGCTCACCTTCGCCACTCGCAGCTGTACGCGCTGGTGCGCAACACCGGCACGGCGAACTGCGTGCGTTGCCATTCTTCGGCCGCGGCCACCCAGCAGCAGCCGTTCTTCGCGGACTCGGATCCGGAGATCGCCTTCTCGGCCATCAGGTCGAAGGTGAACCTCGATAACCCCGACCAGTCGCGCCTCGTGGTGCGCCTGCGCGACGAGTTCCACAACTGCTGGGGCATCGGCGGGTTGCGCGGCCAACGCGCAGACCATGCTCGACGCGATCAACCAGTTCGCCGATGCGATCCCGGTGACCAACGTCGATCCGTCGCTGCTCATCTCCAAGGGCCTCACGCTGTACGACGGAACCGTCGCGGCCGGCGGCAACCGCTACGAAGCGGCCACCATCGCCAAGTACGAGTTCAAGACCGGCATGGGCTCCATCGTCTATGACACCAGCGGCAGCGAACCTGCGCTGAACCTCACGACGTCCGGCGACGTCACCTGGGTCGGCGGCTGGGGTATCAACGTCAAGATGGGCGGCAAGGCCCAGGGCACCGCGGCTGCGTCGAAGAAACTCACCGACCTCATCAAGTCGACCGGTGAATTCACGGTCGAGGCGTGGGTCAACAACGCCAACGTCGCGCAGGAAGACGCGTACATCGTCAGCTACTCGGCCGGCGTCAACGCGCGCAACTTCACGGTGTCGCAGCGCATGTACCAGTACGAAGGCCACACGCGCAGCGACCAGACCGGCGCCAACGGCAACCCGTTGTTGCTGACCAATGCGGCCGACATGGACGCGCAGGCAGCCCTGCAGCACGTCGTCATGACCTACGGCCCGGTCGAAGGCCGCCGCTTCTACGTGAACGGCGTGTACACGGGTGACACCGACGCCCAGGGCGGCGGCAGTCTCGCCGACTGGGACGACACCTTCGCGCTGGTGCTCGGCAACGAGACCTCGACCAATCGCCAGTGGGAAGGTGTGATGCGCATGGTGGCCATCCACAACCGCGTGCTCACGCCCGCGCAGATCGTGCAGAACTTCGAAGCCGGCGTCGGCGAGAAGTACTTCATGCTGTTCAACGTGAGTCACCTGGTGTCGGTGCCCGAGGCCTACGTGATGCTCGAGGCCAGCCAGCTCGACAGCTACGGCCTGCAGTTCTCCAAGCCGACGTTCATCAGCCTCGATCCGAACGCCACGGTCGGCAACATACCGCTCGCGGGCATTCGCGTCGGCCTGAACGGCAACGACCATCACGCCGGCCAGGCTTACGTGCCGATCGACACCACCGTCGGTGGCGCCGGCTACACGGCCGGCACCGGCCAGCAGATCACTCCGACCGGCACCGTGCTCGGCCTCGAGAAGGGCGTGCTGGACGACCAGTGGTTCCTGTCCTTCGAGCGCATCGGCGACAACAGCAATCCGGCGGCGGATCCGCCGGTGCCAGTGCCGGCGACGCCCGCGGACCTGCCGGATGAATCGGATGTGGGCCTGCGCACCTTCGACGAGCTGAACGCGACCCTGTCGCAGATCACCGGAGTGCCGCAGACCAACACGCGCGTCGTGCAGACCTACGAATTGGTCAGGCAGGCGCTGCCGGCGGTCGAGAAACTCGGCACCTTCGGTCCGGCGCAACAGACCGCGCTGGCGCAGCTCGCCATCCAGTACTGCAGCCAGATGGTGGAGACACCCGCGCTGCGTACCGCGTTCTTCGGCAACTCGATCAATCCCGGCGCGACGGGCTCGGCTGCCTTCGGAGCCTCGGGTTCGGCGGCTCGCGAAAGTGTGATCGGTGATCTGCTCACCAAGGGCAGGAGCACCGGCCTCGAGTGGGATCCGGATGACTCGCTCATACACGATGAGCTCGACAACCTGATCAACCGCCTGGTCGCCGGCCCAACCGGCAGCACCAGCGGCGGAGCAGGGACCGTGATGAAGGCCACGTGCGGTGCCGTTCTCGGCAGCGGCACGACGCTGATCCAGTAAGGGAGTGATGTCATGATTATCCGTACCAAGAAAACTCCGCGGACGCTCGGCCTCGACGAGCCGATCCGGCACCAGGACAGCCACAAGGCTCCGGTCACGCGGCGCGACTTCATCGCCCAGGGTTTCCGG
Organism: uncultured Pseudomonadota bacterium; assembly: GCA_963832505.1. Classification (GTDB taxonomy): domain Bacteria; phylum Pseudomonadota; class Gammaproteobacteria; order Steroidobacterales; family Steroidobacteraceae; genus CADEED01. The sequence continues at coordinate 162,306 of CAWHUD010000001.1, forward strand.
ACCGGCCCCGCCATCATCGCCGCACCTGCGGTGCTCGCGATGCTCATCGGCTCGGAGAAGGCGCGCGCCATGTCGCCCGACCTCGAAGCCATGCGCTCGCTGTGCAACATCACCGCCGGCGCCGGCAAAGTGCCGTTCATCTGCTTCGACCTCGCGGGCGGCGCAAACCTCACCGGCTCCGAGATGCTGTGCGGCGTGTCGGGCAATCCGCTCAACTTCCTGTCCACCGCGGGTTACGCCAAGCTCGGTCTGCCGGGCAACATGACGCCGGGCTCGGCCAACGCCGCCAGTCCGACTAACAACTTCGTGAACACGGAGTTCGGTGCGGCCTGGCACTCGGACGGCGCGATCCTGCGCGGCATGCAGGCTTCGACGCAGGTGGGCACGCGGGCGAACGTCAACGGCTTCCCGATCGCGGCGCGCTCGGAGAACGACACCGGCAACAACCCGCACAACCCGATGTACGGCATCAACCGCATCGGCGCGGACGGCCAGCTGCTGACGCTGATCGGTTCGCAGAACAGCGATTCGGGCGGCAACTCCATGGCGCCGGTTTCGATGATCAATCCGTCCTCGCGTCCCACCAAGGTGGATCGCGCCAGCGACGTCACCGGCCTCGTCGATACCGGCGAGCTGGGCACCCTGTTCACCAACTCCGACGATGCGATCGCGGTGCTCGAATCCATGACGCGCCTGTCGCATGCCAAGGCCGACCTCGCTCAGACCAAGCTGGCCGCGGTGGCCGAAGCGGACCTGCGCCGCCTCGTGCGCTGCGGTTACGTGAAGTCCACCTACCTCGCCGACAACTTCCGTTCGCCGTCGGCGCTCAACCCGGATCGCGATCCGCATATCGTGCCGCAGGCCGCGCAGCCGGCCGGTGTGACGCCGATCTTCACGCAGGCCGAATACGACGGTGACAACGAATTCCGCAAGACCGCGGCCATCATGAAGATGGTGATCAACGGTTACGCGGGCGCCGGCACGGTGACCATGGGTGGTTACGACTACCACGGCCAGGGTCGCAACACTGGTGAGACGCGCAACTTCCGTGCGGGCCGCTGCATCGGCGCCTGCCTCGAATACGCGGCGCGCATGAACAAGCCGCTGATGATCTACGTGTTCAGCGACGGCTCGCTCTCGGCCAACGGCATGGTCAACAACACTGTCCTGGGCCGCGGCAAGCTCGACTGGGCCAGCGACAACCAGGCGACCGCTGCTCCGTTCATACTGGTCTACCAGCCGGGCGCCCGGCCCCAGATGCGCAGCGCGACGCGCCTGCAGATCGGCTCCCTGAGCGCCGCTGGTGACGTGGTGACGATCTCGAGCCCGGCCGCCAACGCGGTCAACCTGCTGGTGGAGACCGTGCTCCTGAACTACCTGGCGCTGCACGGCGAGGAAGGAAACTTCCCGACGCTGTTCCCGTCTCATGGCCTGGGTGGCACGGCTCTGCGTGACAGCCTGACCATGATCGCGCCGGTGTGTAACGGAACGATTTCCAACCCCGTCTAGGGCCGAGCCAATTCGTCTGTTCGAGGGAGCGGAAGGCGCCGCGCTGTCGCGTGTTGCCGACGCTCCCTCGTCATTTCTGGCGTGTGCGCAGCGCTGCCCGCTTTGTGAACCAGCACCACGAGTTGCGTTGACATTGTTAAGTAGGCTATGCGAGGGTTTCCCGCGTCATATTGCGTGGAATCCGGTTTCGCTTGTCCGGTGTCCCGAGAAGTTGAATCAACCGTGATCGCTTGTTTGTTAGTGAAATCGGCCGCCCCAACACGCGCGCGTATTGCTGCGCTTGCGTTGGGCTGCGTGCTGCCGTTGTTTGCGACCTCGGCTTCCGCCGCCGACCGGTACGAGCTCGTCGGCCAGCCGGCTCCCGATCTGGTGGCACGGGGCCTCACCGGCGAGAACGTGCGCATCTCCGAACACCGCGGCGAGGTCGTGGTAGTTAGCTTCTGGAGCGGCAGCTGCAACACCTGCCGCAACCAGCTCGAGGCGCTCGACCGCATCGCCAGGACCTATGCCACCGCCGGCCTCACGGTCATCGGTGTCAACCTCGACGATGACATCGCACGTGCGGAGAAATTCGCGCGCTCGCAGAACGTGCAGTTTCCCCTGCTGATCTCCGCGCCGGAGAATACCGGCCGCGATTACCACATCGACCGGCTGCCCATGATGGTGTTCGTCGACCGGTCGGGCGTGCTGCGCGCCGCCCACCGCGAATTCAAGGCGCGCGACGAAGACCTCTACGTGCGCGAGCTGCGCACCCTACTGAATGAGTAACGAGTAGCTCTATGGCCACCACCCACTTCTCCTTGCGCGCGGCTGCCTGGATGGCCTGCGCGATATTCGCGATGCCGCTGGGCGCTCAGGATCCGCCGCCGGCCGAGCCGCCCGTGGATGCTGCGGCAGCGCCGGCCGACGCGTCGGTCTCGGACGCACCCGCGGGCACGCTGCTCTCGGAGCCCGTCGACGGAGCGGTGCAGGCACCCCCCGAGTCCGGCGAACCGCCGGCCGACACGCGCGCACTCGACGAGACCGTCCAGGACCTCAAGAAAGACGTGGTCGATCTCAATCGCGAACTGTTCGTGCTCGAGGAAGAGCTGCTGTTCCCGGCCAATACCCAGGTGGCGGTGTTCGTCTCCATGGACATCGGCGAATTCTTCGCGCTCGATTCGCTGACGCTCAAGATCGACAACAAGGAAGTCGCCAACTACCTCTACACGCCGCGCGAGGCCGAGGCGTTGCTCAAGGGCGGCGTGCATCGTGTCTATCTCGGCAATCTCAAGGTGGGCGAACACCAGCTCGTGGCCTTCTTCAACGGCAAGGGCCCGATGGAACGCGACTACAAGCGCGGCGCCAACCTCAAATTCGAAAAGGGCGTGGGCGCCAAGTACCTCGAGCTCAAGATCACCGACCGCCAGCGCCGCGGTCAGCCCGAGTTCGCGATCAAGGACTGGGAATAATCTCGGGGTCCGCGCCTTGAAGCGCCTGCAAAAATTCGCAGTGTTGTGCGGTGCCGCTGGCGGCATTGTCGGCTGCGCTTGTCTCGCCGGCGGGGGCCGCCAAACCGGAGGTCGACAAGCTGTCGCCCACCGTGGTGCGCGATCTGCACTTCGGCGACTCACTCTTCTATTACTACCAGGGCCGTGACCTGGAGGCGATTACGCGCCTGCTCGCCTACCAGCAATGGGGCCGCATGCCGCATCACGACGCCGAGACCAACCTGCTGCTCGGCGGTCTGTACCTGTCGCTCGGCCTGCACAACGAGGCCGGCGAGCGATTCGAAACGCTGCTCACGCAGTCGGTGCCCGAAGGCGTGCGCAACCGTGCCTGGTTCTATCTCGGCAAGGTCTGGTACGTGCGCGGTTACCTGGACCGTGCCGAGCGCGCCATCAAGGAAGTGCAGGGCAGGCTGACGCCGGATCTCGAGGCCGAACGCCTGCACATGCTCAGCAATATCCTCATGCGCCAGCAGCGCTTCGATGAAGCGATCGCGCTGCTCAATGCCTGGCGCGGCCGCAAGGATCAGTCCGACTGGCTGGCCTACGCGCAGTACAACCTGGGCGTGGCGCTGGTGCGCAAAGGCCTGGTGACCGAAGCCGACCCCTTCCTGACCACCGTCGGCACGATGGAATCGGGCCGCCGCGAGCTGCGCTCCCTCAGGGACCGCGCCAACCTCGCGCTGGGCTACGCCTATCTGCAGGCCAACCAGCCGGCGCTCGCCAAGCCCGTGCTCGAGCGCGTGCGTCTCGACGGTCCGTTCTCGACCAAGGCGTTGCTGGGAGTCGGCTGGGCCGATGCCGCGGAAGGCCAGTTCCAGGCGGCGCTCACGCCGTGGATGGAATTGCGCGATCGCAACCTGCTCGATTCCGCGGTGCAGGAAGCCTATCTCGCGATTCCCTATGCCTTCGCCAAGCTCAACGCCAACGCGCAGGCGGCCGAGAACTACGAGCTTGCGATCAATTCCTTCGACACCGAGACCATGAACCTCGATGCGTCCATCGCTGAAATCAACGATGGCACCATGCTCGACAAACTTCTGAAGCGCGACGAGCGTGACCAGTACGGCTGGTTCTGGCAGCTGCGCGACATTCCGAATGCTCCGCAGTCGCGCTACCTGTACCACCTGCTCGCCGGACACGATTTCCAGGAAGGCCTGAAGAACTACCGCGATCTCGCCTTCCTCGGCGGCACGCTGGCGCGCTGGCAGGACAGCATCGTGGCCTTCGACGACATGCTGGCGACGCGCGAGCGCGCCTACGCCGAACGCGTGCCGCAGGCGGACGCCGTGCTGAACTCCGGGCGCCTCGATGAATACGGCGCGGGACGCGATAACGCCGGTGGCCGGCTCGACCAGGTGGAAGCCTCGCAGGAAGTGGCCGCGCTCGGCACGCCGGAGGAGCGCGACCAGTGGGCGCGCGTCATGCAGCTCGAAGCCGCGCTGCTCACCGCGCCGAACGACGACGAGACCAACGTGATCCGCGAAAAGACGCGGCTCGCCAAGGGCGTGCTCTACTGGCGTCTCGCCGAGAGCTTCAAGGCGCGCGTGTGGAACGAGCGCCGCACGCTGAAGGATCTGGATCAAGCCTTGCGGGAAGCCCAGAACCGCTGGGTGCGCGTGCAGAAGGCGCGCGGCTCGATGCCTAACAACACCGGCGATTTCGCCGCACGCGTGGCCGCGCTGCGTGCGCGCCTGGACGCCGCGCAGGTGCGCCTGGCCGACGTCGCGAAGCAGCAGAACGGACTGCTCGAGAGCCTGGCGCGCAACGAACTCGAGCAGCAGAAAGAACGCATCAGCACCTACCAGATCCAGGCGCGTTTCGCGCTGGCCGCCATCTACGACCGTGCCGCCGCACCGCCGAGCGCGGCCCCGGCCGCGACGCGAGAAACGCAGGGCGAACTCGAGACCGTGCCCGCGGACGACGCCGATACCGCTGCGCCGCTCGACGGCGCACCGCCGCCGCGCGCGACCGATCCCGATGCGCCGGCGCAGCCGGGCACCGACAGCGCTCCGGCGACTCCGCCTACGGATTCACCGGAGCCGGGCGTCGACACTTCGGCGGCGCCGCCTGAGGCGCCGAAATGAGCTTGCGCGCCACTAACAAACTTCTCGCCCTGGCAGTTTCGGCATTGTGCGCCGGCGTCATGCTGGACGCCGCCGCCGCGACCAAGAAAAAGGAAAAAACCATCGCCGAGCTCAGTGCCCGGCCGGTGGTGGTACAGCCCGACCAGAAGGTCGAGGCCTCGAGCCAGCGCGCCATGGAAAATTACCGGCGCTTCCTCGAGCTGCAGAAAACCGATCCGCAGCTGCGCGCCGAAGCGCTGCGCCGCCTCGCCGACCTCAACATGGAAGCGGGTGAGGGCGATCGCATGGCGGGCGAGGCGTCGATGATCGACGCGCAGGGCGCCGAGGCCATCAAGCTGTACACCAGCCTGCTCAAGAGTTATCCCGACTACCCGCGCAACGACCAGGTGCTCTACCAGCTGGCGCGCGCCTACGAAACGACGGGCCAGCCCGAAAAGGCGCTGGCGACGCTCGACGACGTCATGCGTCGTTATCCGCGCTCGCCGCAGATGGACGAGGTGCAGTTCCGCCGTGGTGAGTTGTTGTTCTCCGCCAAGCAGTACCAGCCCGCGCAGGATGCCTACGGTTTCGTGATCAGCAGGGGCGACAAGTCGACCTTCCTCACGCAGAGCCTGTACAAACATGGCTGGTCGCTGTTCAAGCAGGGCCTGAACGACGACAGCCTGCCTTCGTTCGCCGGTGTGCTCGATCGCACCATTCTCTCGCGCCAGACACACAAGCTGATCCCGGCAGAGAAGCTGCCGCGCGCCAACCGCGAGCTGGCCGACGACACTCTGCGTGTCATGGCGATCACGTTCTCGTACGACGACGATTCCGTCGCCGCCATCGACCGGTTCCTGTCGGGCCACAACAACCCGGCCTATGCGCCCATCCTCTATTCGCGCCTCGGCGATCTGTACGTCGAGAAAGAGCGCTACCAGGATGCGGCGGCGGTGTACCGCGCCTTCGCCACGCGCGAGCCGAACAGCGAGTTCTCGCCGGGCCTGTCGCAACAGGCCATCGAGGCTTACCGCAAGGGTGGCTTCACGCAGCTGGTGCTCGAGGGCAAGCGCGAATACGTCGCGCTGTACAACTACGGCACCACGTTCTGGGACGGCCGCAACAAGGCCGACTATCCGAACATCGCCAAGGAGCTGAAGCTCAACCTCAAGGACGTCGCGACGTACTTCCACGCCAACGCGCAGAAGTCGAAGAAGCCCGACGAGTACCTCGAGGCGGCGCGCTGGTATCGCACTTACCTCGATTCCTTCCCCGACGATCCGGATTCCTTCGGCACAAACTACCTGCTGTCCGAAACCCTGTACGAAGCGAAGGATTACCAGAACGCCTCCGTGGAATTCACCAGGACGGCGTACAACTACCCGCGCAACCCGCGCTCGGCTGCCGCGGCCTACGCCGCGCTCGGCTCGTACACGAAGTACGAGGAAGGACTGCCGGCTGCGCAGAAGGCCGAGGCACACAAGGCGGCCGTGGATGCCGGTATCAAGTTCGGTACCAGCTTTCCGGAACACCCGGACAGCGCGGGCGTGCTGACGCGCGCCGCGGAAGACGTGTTCGCCACGCAGGACCTGCAACGTTCCATCGAGGTCGCCAACCTCGTGCTGGCGCACCAGCCGCCCGCCGATGCGCCCAAGCGCCGCATCGCATACACCATCATCGGCCAGGCCAATTTCGACCTCATGCAGTTCGCCGAGGCCGAGAAGGGCTACATGGCCGCGCGCGACCTGCTGCCGCCCAACGACAAGATGCGCGCGGATCTCACCGAACGCATCGCCTCGTCCGTGTATCGCCAGGCCGAAGCCAAGCAGAAGGGCGGCGACGCGGCTGGCGCAGTCGAGGACTTCCTGCGCATCTGCGCAGGTGGCCGGCACGTCGAAGATCGCGGTGCAGGCCGAATACGACGCCGGTGCGCAGCTCATCCAGCTCAAGGACTGGCCGCGCGCCATCACCGTGCTCGAGCGTTTCCGCGCGGCGAATCCGAAGAGCGAATACACCGCCGACGTGACGCGCAAACTCGCGGTGGCGTACAGCGAGACTGGCCAGGCCGGCCAGGCGGCGGTGGAATTCGAACGCATCGCCTCGAATCCCGCCGAGATCGAAGGACGTGCAGCGCGAGGCCAACCTCACGGCCGCGGATCTGTATACCAAGGCCGGCAACACGCCGAAGGCCGTGGGCATGCTCGAGCGCTTCGTGGTGACGTACCCGACGCCGGTGGCGGATTCCATCGAAGCGCGCCAGAAACTTGCCGACATCGCCGGCACTGCCGGGCAGGCTGACAAACAACGTTACTGGCAGCGCGAAATCGTCGCCGCCGATCGCACCGCGGGCGCCGGGCGCACCGACCGCACGCAGTTCCTCGCCGCCAAGGCGCAGCTCGCGCTGGCCGCGCCGGCGCGCGATGAATTCCGCAACATCGCGCTGGTGCTGCCGCTCAAGCAGAGCCTGGCGAAGAAACGCAAGGCCATGGAATCGGCGCTCACTGGCTACAAGAGCGCGGCTGACTATCGCGTGGCCGAAGTGACCACCGCGGCCACTTACGAGATCGCCGAGATCTATCGCAAGCTGGGCCTGGACATCATGAAGTCCGAGCGGCCGAAGAAGCTCGAATCCGACCAGATGGACGAATACAACTCGCTGCTCGAGGAACAGGCGTTCCCGTTCGAGGAGCAGGCCATCACCACGCACGAGATCAATACACGACTCGCGCGCCAGGACGTCTACGACGAATCGGTCAAGAAGAGTTACGTGGCGCTGGCCGAGCTCAAGCCCGGCCGCTACGGCAAGACCGAAGTCGGCGCCGAGTACTTCGATGCCGCCGTGCCGCCGCCGGCGCCGGTGCAGGCACCGCCGCCACCCATGGCAAGTCCTGCTGACCCGACCGCGCCCGCAGTGGCCAATCCGCAGACCGCGCCGGCCACAACGCCAGTCGTGACGCCGCCGCCGATGCCCACGGCCTCGGCGCGCGCCAACACCGAATTCGCGCGCGCGCTCGGCCTGATGCGCGGTGGCGATGCGACGCAGGCCATCCTCGAATTCCAGGTCATGACGCAGTCCTATCCGGACCTGCCGGGTCCGTTCACCAACCTGGGCCTGCTGTACCGCAAGACCAATCAGCTGGCCGAATCCGAAGCCGCGCTGCAGAAGGCCACGGAACTTGCCGGCTGGGATGCGGCCACATGGAGTGAGTACGGTCTCACACTGCGGCACGCGGGCAAGTTCCCCGAGGCGCGCGCCGCCTACGAGAGCGCGCTTGCGGCCAATCCTGACTACGCGCCGGCGCATCGCAATCTCGGCGTACTGCTGGACCTTTTCCTCGGTGATTCGGTGGCTGCGCAAACCGAATTCGAGACCTACAAGACACTCACCGGCGAAGACAAGCCGGTGAGTGGCTGGATCGCGGAGCTGCGCGCCCGTAACAGGGTGCCCGGCAAACCCGCGGAACCCGCGGCCACTGAACCGGCGCCGGCGGAACCCGAGGCGGCACCACCGCCGCAAGGAGGCTGATCGTGAACAAACTACTTTGCCTGGCGCTGATGCTGCTGGCCGCCGCCGCGGTGGCCCAGCAACCGCCGCCGCCACCCGACGACCTCGAGCCCGGCGTCAACACTTCGGCGCCGGCATCGACTCCGGTGACCCCGGCCGAAACCTGCACGCGCGCCCGCCGCCACGCAATCGCAGGGCAGCACGGATAAACCCGCCGCGACCGCGACTAACAAACCTGCAGCCAAACCTGCACCAGCGCGGGGCAATGCCAAGGACCGCCTGGATCTCGATTCGACGCAGATCACCGGTAACCGCGAGCTGCCGAGGGTGTTGTACATCGTGCCGTGGCGCAACGCGGAACTCGGCGATCTCGTAGGGCGTCCCGTAAACAGCCTGCTCGACGAAGTGCTCGAGCCGGTCGACCGTGACGTCTTTCGCAGACAGAACCGCTACTTCGAAGCGCTGAAGCCGAATGAGGCCGCGCCCGCCAGCAACCCTGAGAAGTGATTAACAGTTTTTGCCAGTTATGTAACGCAATCTTGTCTTTGGATTGAGCCCCGACCTTGTTTTTCCGAGGAGAGCAGACGTGGATTTCCTAAAAAGTGTCGCAATTTTCTTCAAGGAGGGCGGATTCTTCCTGTGGCCGCTCACCATCATCTTCGTGGTCGGTGTGGCCATCGCCGTCGAGCGCTGGTTCTACCTCACGAAGGAAACCATCAAGAACCGCAGCCTGTGGGATGAAGTGGCGCCGCACCTCGGTGCCGGCAACTTCAAGCAGGCCATCGGGCTCGCCAACGGCTCGACGGCGCAGATCGGCACCGTGCTCAAGTACGGGCTCGCCCGCCTGGCTACCGCGCGCCGTCGCGACGACATCCAGCAGGCGATGGAAGAGTCGCTGCTCGAGATCGTGCCAAGGCTCGAGAAACGCACGCACTATCTCTCGGCGCTCGCCAACATCGGCATGCTGATCGGTCTGCTCGGCACCATCATGGCGCTGATCCACGCCTTCGGCGCGGTCTCGCAGGCCAACCCGGCCGAGAAGGCCTCGCTGCTGGCCGCCGCGATCTCGGAGGCCATGAACAACACGGCCGCCGGTCTCGCCGTCGCGATCACGCTGTTGCTGGCGCACATGTTCCTCGAGAGCAAGACCACCTCGCTGATCGACAGCCTCGAGATCGCGGTGGTCAAGTTCCTGAACTCCATCACGGAGCGCTACTCGGAGCCGGCCGCCCCGACGAGTCCGCCGATGGCGCCGCGCGCCCCGGCACCACGACCTGCCTGATAGTTAGACCGCACACGTCCGACTACCAACAGCAGAGGAACACACGATGGCTTCATCGAAACTCGCCGCCCGCGCGATGCGCAATCACGCGAAGTACCGCGGCCGCAACGATCTGAACATCGTGCCGATGATCGACATGATGGTCATCCTGGTGTTCTTCCTGCTGTTCACGGCGGTGTTCTCCAACACGAATATCCTCGAGCTCAATCTTCCGGCGCCCAACTCCTCGGTGCCGGAACTTCCCCAGGGGCTCAATCTCGAGGTCATCGTGCGGCAGAACACCATCGAGGTGGCGGACCGCAATTCGGGTGTGTTGCGCACCCTGCCCAAGAAGGACGGCGAATACGACTACGCGGGCCTGTCGGCATTCCTGCAGAACGTGAAGAGCAGGTATCCGGCCACGCTCGCGGCCAGCGTGCTGCTCGAGCCGGAGATCCCGTACGACGTGCTGGTCCAGACCATGGACAACACGCGCCTGTGGCTCAACGCCGAGGGCATCGGCCTCACGAAGGTGGAACTGTTCCCCGACATCTCGGTGGGTGATGCGCCCCTAACCGGCAAAGAAGCCGGCGCGGCCGCCGGGGGTGGCAAATGACTCCGTATCGCATCAAGAAGCATCGTGAGCGCGGCCACCACGGCAGCCACATGGCGCTGGTGCCGTTCATCGACATGCTGACCATGCTGGTGGTGTTCCTGCTGATGCACAGCTCGGAGGTGGAAATCCTGCCGAACACCAAGCAGATCACCGTGCCGCAGTCGATCGCCGAGCTCAAGCCACGCGAGACCGTGGTGATCATGGTCACCACGGAAGACCTGCTGGTGAATGGCCGCGTCGTGGCCAAGGTCAAGGATGTGAACGACGCGCGCGCCGATCTGGTCATCGAGTCGCTGCGCGCGGCGCTGCAGGAGCAGACCGATTCGAGCCTGCGCAGCGACCTCGGAGCAGGACCTCGCCGACCGCGAAGTCACCATCATGGGTGACAAGGGCACGCCCTTCACCGTTCTCAAGCGCGTCATGGCCACCGCGACCGCGGCCGACTACGGCAAGGTGTCGCTGGCCGTGATGCAGAAAGAAGTCGACGCGAGGGCAGGTGCATGAACCTGGGACTCGTACCGTATTTCCGCCGCTTCGAGCTGCCCTGGGCTGCGGGCGAGGAGAGCGAACGCCGTTTCAAGAGGCTGCTGCGCATCCTGCTGATCATCGCGACGCTGCTCGCGATTCTCATCTGGCTGCTGCCGATGCCGAAGCGAGCCAAGCCGACAGTCGACGACCTGCCGGAACGCGTGGTGCAGCTCATCGTCGAGAAGCCGCCGCCGCCTCCACCGCCGCCTCCGCCTGAGCCGGAGAAGAAGCCGGAGCCGGAGAAGCCCAAGCCCGCGGACAAACCCACGGAGAAGCCCAAGCCGGAGCTTCGCAAGCAGATGCGCGCCTTCGAGGACGCATTCGCGGACCTGCGCGAAGACGTCAACATCCAGGATCCGCAGATGAAGAACCCGGTGGTGGACGCGCGCTCGGAGCGCAACCTCATCACCTCGCAGGCCGGCCGGGCATCGGGCGGCATCAATACCTCCAACCTCTCGCGCGGCTTTGGCGGCGGCGCGGGCGCCATTGGTACGCACACCACCACGCAGGTCCAGCACGGCGCGGGACTCGATCCCAATGCCGGCGGGCGCGTGCAACGTACCGGTAACAGCGGCAAGAGCTCGCGTGCGCGCGAGGAAGTGGAAATCGTCTTCGACCGCAACAAGGGCGCGTTGTACGCGCTGTACGGCCGCGCGCTGCGCGATGCGCCGGAACTGCAGGGCAAGCTGGTGCTGGAATTCACCATCGCGCCGACCGGTGAAATCACCATGTGCCGCGTGGTGTCGAGCGAACTCAACGACCCCGAGCTCGAGAAGAAGATCGTCGCGCGCGTACGCCTGATCCGCTTCAAGGCGGCGGACGTCGAACCGTTGACGGTGAGCAAACCGATCGACTTCTTCCCGGCGGCGTGAGGGCGCAGCGGCCGATGAACCTGCAGTCCGAAGTCACCTTCTTCACCGAGATGGCGGTTGCGGACAAGGCCAGGCTCATGGCGAGTTTCCTGTCCGAGCTCACCACGGAAGCGCGGGCGACCTACGGCGCCTCGCTCGAATCGGTCCACGATGGCGCGCGCCTGCGCTTCACCAACGAGACTCTGCAATCGCATCAGCAAGCTCATCGAGCAGTACCTGGGCGACGACAAGGCCCGGCCGGCCGATGACGTGGTGCTGCGCATGCTGCTTTCGCCGCGGGCCGACAAGGTGGCGGAGAAGATGGTGCAGACGGCCTATCGCCGCGCGCTGCAGAACTTCGAGCGCTACGACACCACGGTGTTCATGAGCAGCTGAGCCTGCGGGTTCGCACCGGGGCGGCGCAAGGTCGGCGGACATTGCACCAGCGCCACCGTTGCGCGGTCGGCACCCATAGTTCTGATCGCGCGGGGCTATCGCGACCCCGGCGCCGGCTGCTAACTTCATGGGCGAATGTCTGACTCGCCACTGCCACTCATCATCGTCCTGCTTGCGGCGTCGGTTTTCGTCGTCACCCTGGCGCGTCGCCTCGGACTGCCCTCCATCCTCGGTTACGTCACGGTAGGCCTGGCACTGGGGCCGTACGCCTTCGAGGTATTTCCCGAGTCCGAGACCTCGCACCTGCTGGGCGAGCTGGGCGTGGTGTTCCTGCTGTTCACGCTGGGCCTGGAATTCTCCTGGCCCCGCATGGTGGCCATGCGCCGCGAGGTGTTCGGCCTCGGCAGCCTGCAGGTATTCGGCACCACGGCGGTGGTGGCGGTCATCGCCCACCTGTTCGGGATTCCCTGGGCGCAGAGCATCGTGCTCGGCGGTGTCGTCGCCATGAGCTCCACGGTGCTCATCGTCCAGCAGCTCGCCGAGCGCGCCGAGCTCAATCGCACCCATGGCCGCCTGGCGTTCAGCGTGGTGCTGTTCCAGGACATTGCCGTGGTGCCCTTCCTGGCGCTGGCGGCCGCGCTGGCGCCCGGAACCGAGGCGTTCAACGTGGCGAGCATCGTGAGCCTGCTGGCCGCCGGCACGGCGCTGGTGCTGGTGGTGCTGGCCGTGGGTCGATGGCTGCTGCGCCCGCTGCTGTACGTGATCGCCAACAGCCACGTGCGCGAGTTGTTCACCCTGGCGGTGCTGCTGGTGGCGCTGGCCGCGGCCTGGGCGTCACAGATGGCCGGCTTCTCGATGGCGCTGGGCGCCTTCATCGCCGGCATGATGCTGGCCGAGACCGAATACAGCCACCAGGTGGAAAGCGTCATCCGCCCGTTCCGCGACATCCTGTTAGGCCTGTTCTTCATCTCCGTGGGCATGCTGCTCGACTTCAACGCCCTGTGGCGCGAGTTCTGGCTGGTGCTGGCTCTGCTCATTGCGCTGGTGGTTGTCAAGGCGCTGGTGGCCGCGGCCGCCACGCGCCTGTTCGTCGACTCGACCTTCAAGTCGGTGCGCACCGGTCTCACGCTCGCGGTCGGCGGTGAATTCGGCATCGCGCTGCTCACGCTGCTCTTGCAGAACCGCGCCCTGGATCCCTCCATCGCGCAGCCCATGCTGGTGGCGGTGGTACTCGCCATGGTCCTGGCGCCGGTCCTCCTGGCCAACAACAAGCGCGTGGCGCGCCTGCTCACGGGCGAACGCGGTCCGCCGCGAACCGCCCTCGAGCGCGAGGATGCCGTCACGCTGGCGCTGGCCAAGCGCGAGCACGTCATCCTGTGTGGCTTCGGACGCGTGGGGCAGAACGTGGCCCGCGTGCTCGAAGCGCAAGGCTTCGAATACATCGCCGTCGACCTCGATCCGGTGCGGGTGCGCACCGCGCGGCAGATCGGCCAGCCGGTGGTGTACGGCGATTCTTCGGACGAACAGGTGCTCGAAGAAGTCGGTCTCGACAACGCCAATGCGGTGGTCATTTCCTTCTCCGACCCGCGCATCGCGCTCGCCATCCTGCGCACGTTGCGGCGACGGCGCGCAGACGTGCCGGTGCTGGTGCGCACGCCCGATGACACTCGCGCCCGCGAACTGAAGGAAGCGGGCGCCACCGAAGTCGTGCCCGAGGCCTTCGAAGCCAGCCTCATGCTGGCCTCGCATGTGCTGGTGTCGCTGAAGGTCTCGCCGGTGCGCGTCATGCGCTCGGTCGAGGAGCTGCGTACCAACCGCTACGAAATGCTGCGCAACGTGATCGCGCGCGGTGACGACTCGACGAACGACGCGGGGTTCGAAGAGCAGGTGCGTTCGGTGGTGGTGCCGCCGGGATCCTGGTGCATCGGCAAGCCGGTCGATGAAGTACGCGCCGCCGGCGCGGAAGTCGCGTTCACGGGTATCCGCCGCCAGGGCATCCTCGGCCGCGATCCTTCGGGCGACACCGAGTTCCAGGAAGGCGACATCGTGGTGATCTACGGAACGCCCGATGCGCTCGAACATGCGGAAGCCGTACTGCTCGCGGGGTGAGAAGGGAATGTCCATGCCCACTCGAACACCAGCGCTTCGCCCGGTTGCTCGCGGCCTACCGTGAGCTCGCGCTGGTCACGGACCCGGAAATTCGCGAAACGTTGGGGTTGTTCGCGGTGACGCATGCACTCAATGCCGCGCTCGGCGCCGCCGACTCGCTGCATCTGCATGTCCGCGTTGACGACACCGCGCAACTGCCGCGTGAGCGCATTCTCGAGCTGGGCGGCAAACCGGAGAGCGAACAGCCCGGCTACGTGAAATTCGCGCACGCCGACGGACTCAACATGATTTTCTCGTCCATCGACGTCGCGGAAGAGGACCTCGTCGCGGACGCACCGAAAATGCCGCGGCCATATCTCGACCATCTCGGCATCGACCTGCGCTCACTCGAGACGCCGGTGCTGGCGCTGTTCGACGCCGTGCCCGGGATCGCCCGCGCACAGCAGTGGGCACACGTGGAGCAGGGCGGCCACGGCAAGGCCGTGTTCTGCTGCCACACCGAGGTCAGCGGCAAACACTGGGTTTTTCCGCGCAACGGCGGCGGCTCGCGCCCCATCGAGGTGGCCTCCGGGCCGCTCACGATCAATGGCGCAAAAATGGGCTGCGATCTGCGGCCCATCGATCCGGCACATCCGTCCGCAACGAAGGCAAAGCCGTGTTGCAGCGCTGCGCCGAAAGAGAATGTCGTGGTGCTGCGGACCCGTTGATCCGCGGACCTGCCGGTCATTCCGCCGCGGGAGCGGGCTTTCCCAGGCTGAGCAACAGCACGCTGACGACGATCATGGCGCTGCCGAGGAGCTGCCAGCCGTTCAGCCGTTCGCCGAGAAACAGCGCCGCCAGGGCGATGGTCGATGGCGGGCCGATGGTGCTGCCGATGGCCGCGCGCTGTGCGCCCACGCTGCGCACGCCTTCGGCCTGCATGAGTCCCGGCAGGAACATGCAGAGGATGCCCAGCACCCCGAGCAGCAGCCAGTCGTGTGCTTCGAGCCTGGCGATCTCGCCGAACGACCGGAACAGCGCGAAGTGCAGCACCAGCACCACGGCCGCCGAATTCATGGCGATGGCAGCGAAGCGCATGGAACCGAGCTCGTGCGTGAAACGTTCACCAATCAGGAAGTAGATGGCCGTGGTGAACGCCGCGATCAGCACCAGTCCCGCACCGAACAGGTTCTGGCGCAGTTCGGCGAGGTCGACGCCGCCCATCGCGAAGAAAATGCCGGCATAGGTGATGAACATTGCAAACACGATGCGGGCCTGCGGTGCGCGCCGCGTCTGCAGCGAGCCGATGAGCACCACGATGGCCGGGTAGCTGAACAACAGCACCCGCTCGATCGACGCGTCGATGAGCGTCAGCGCCCAGAAATCCACCATGGCGCCCACGTAGTAACAGACGATACCGGCGACGGCTGCGGCCACGTAGGCGCGGGCGCGCGGCTTGGTACCCGGCGTGAGCCCGGGAGAGGGTGAGCGCAACGCTATCCAGGCGAACAGCGGCATGGCGAGCACCGCGCGTACCGTGACCAACAGCTCGAAGCCGACGCCGCGCTGGTACAGCGCCTTGCTGAAGATTCCCTTGGTGGCAAACAGGAATGCGGCGCCGGCGACGAACAACATTCCAAGGCGCTGGCGCCGGTCGGCGGGTGATTCCATAAGTGCATGATTCCAGACGCAGCCGCTGCTGCTCAATCCCCGGGGCAATCACTGTAGAATGCCGCGCTCCGTGAAGCGCGACGACATCCAGTTCCCTGCCAAACATTCCGCGCTGCGCGACGACGTGCACGTGCTCGGCGCCCTCGTCGGCGATGTGCTCAAGGACCAGGGCGGCGACACGCTGTTCGACCTGGTCGAAAAAGACCGCCTGCTCGCCATCCGGCGCCGCGCCGGCGACAAGGAAGCCGCGGCCGAGCTCGGCATCCAGCTTCGTGGACGCGCGCCGCAGGTGGCGCGCGACCTGGCGCGCGCGTTTTCGATGTGGTTCCGCGCAGTCAACCTCGCCGAGAAGGTACATCGCATCCGCCGCCGCCGTGGGTATTTCATCGAGGCCAGCGCGCGCGCGCAGCCCGGCGGAGTCGAGGCGGCGCTGCTCACGCTCAAGCAGCGCGGCTCGACGCTCGCCGAAGTGCTGGAGCTGCTCAAGCAGGTGCACATAGAGCCCGTGTTCACGGCGCATCCCACCGAGAGCGCACGCCGCACGATGCTGCGCAAGAACCAGCGCATCGCAGGATTGTTGCTGGATCGACTGGACCCGACGCTCACGCCGCAGGAGCTGCGCCAGAACTGGGCCCGCGTGCGCACCGAGCTCACCACGGCGTGGCAGACCGAAGATCATCCGCGCGAACGCCTCACGGTCGCCGACGAGCGCGAACACGTGGTGTTCTACCTGGCGGAGATCCTCTACCGCATCCTGCCGGCATTTTATGGCGAGCTGGCCGAAGCCCTGGGCAAGATCTACGGCGTGCTGCCCGAATCGCTCGAGCTGCCGAACATCGTGAAGTTCGGCACCTGGGTGGGCGGCGACATGGACGGCAACCCGGACGTACACGCCAAGACCATCCGCGAGACGCTCGCGCGCCAGCAGCAGGTCATCATCAATGCCTACTTCGGCGAGTGCCAGAACCTCGCGCAGCTGCTGTCGCAAAGTGCCAGCCGCAGCGCGGTCACGCCCGAACTCACACAACGCATCGAGCTCTACGCCACGTTGATGCCGGGCGCGCAGGGCATCACGCCCGCCCGTCACGACCGCATGCCGTATCGCGTGTTCCTCGGGCAGGTGTCCGAGCGGCTCAGGCTCACCTACGACGGCCGGCCCAGTGGTTACGAGGGGCCGCAGCATTTCCTGCGCGACCTCAAGCTCATCTCCACCAGTCTCAAGCTGAATCGGGGCTTCCACGCAGGCTGGGCCAACGTGCAGCGCCTGATCCGGCGCGTGGAAACCTTCGGTTTTCATCTCGCCACCCTGGACCTGCGCCAGCAGGCAGAGGTGCACCATCGCGTGATCGGGCAGGGGCTCGACGATCCGGACTGGATGACGCGCACGCCTGCCGAGCGCCACGACCTGCTGGTGCGGGCTATCGAGCGCGATGCCGGCTACAAGGTGGAGCTCGACGCGCTGGGCAAGCGCACGCTCGGTGTGTTCGAGGCCATCCTGCAGGCGCGGCATCGGTACGGCCAGGATGCCATCGGTTACTACGTGGTCAGCGGCACGCAGGGCGCCGACGACGTGCTCGCGCCGCTGCTGCTGGCGCGCTGGGCCGAGGCCTACGACCGAGTCTCGGGTGAGGTCGCGGTCGACATCGCGCCACTGTTTGAATCCGTCGACTCGCTCGAACGTTGCGGCGAGGTGATGCGCACCTTGTTAGGCGATCCGCTGTACCGCCGGCACCTGGACGCGCGCGGCCGCACGCAGTGCGCGGCGCTCGGTTACTCCGACGCCAACAAGGAGAGCGGCATCTGTGCCTCGCGGTTCGCGATGTTTCGCGCGCAGGCGGAATTGACGGCGGCGCTGTCGGCCGCCAATGAACGCTTCGTCATTTTCCATGCGCGCGGCGGCAGCATCGCGCGCGGTGGCGGGCGCATCGATTCGCTGGTGCGCACCGCACCGGCGGGTACGATCAACGGTGTGTTGCGCCTGACCGAGCAGGGCGAGGTCATCAACCAGGGTTATGGCCTGCGGCCCATCGCCATGCGCACGCTGGAGCGCGCCTTCCATTCGCTCACTCTCGGCCTCGGCGGCACGGCGACCGGCATGAACGCGTCGGCGTCACAGCTCGCGTTTGCCGCGCGCGTCGCCGCGGTGAGCCGGCAGCACTACCGGCGCTTCGTGCACGGCGATGCCGATTTCTACGCCTGGTTCAACGAGGTCACACCCATCGACGTGATCGCGCGCATGCAGATCGGTTCGCGCCCAGCGGTTCGCCCCGGAAAGGAAGGCTTCGATGCGCTGCGCGCGGTGCCGTGGGTGTTCGCGTGGACCCAGTCGCGACACATGCTGCCGGCGTGGTACGGCGCCGGCCTGGGTCTGAAAACCGCCATCGACGAACTGGGTCTCGACGTGGCGCGGTCGGCCTACGCGGAATGGAATTTCTTCACGGCGCTCATCGACGATCTCGAGGCCGCGCTGGCGCGTGCCGATCTCGATATCGCGGCTGCCTACGAAGGTCTCGCCGGGCCACGCCTATCCAGTTTTGCGGTGCGTACGCGCGAGGAATTCGAGCTGGTGCGCCATCAGGTACTGGAAATCAAGCAGATGGCAGCATTGCTGGACCGCGAAGCCACGTTGCAGCGCGCCATCGAGCTGCGCAACCCTTATGTCGACCCGATCAACCTGCTGCAGGTCGACCTCCTCAGGCGCTGGCGGGAGACCGGGCGACAGGATCGCGAAATCTTCGAAGCCCTGCTGGCATGCACCGCAGGCATTGCAGAGGGACTGCAGAGTACCGGATGATGCCGGTCGATGGACTCACGCCTCGCCGCACCGAAGGATTCGGGGTTCCGCAGTTTCGCGGAGTTCTATCCCTTCTACCTGAGCGAGCACCGCCATCCGGTGTCGCGCGCATTGCATTACGTCGGCACCTGGGGCGCGGTGCTCTGCCTGCTGGCGCTGGCCTCCACCGGCGAACCCTGGTGGCTGCTCGGCGCGCTGCTGTGTGGCTACAGCTTCGCGTGGCTGGGCCATTTCCGCTTCGAGCGCAACCGGCCGGCAACCTTTCGCTTTCCTTTCTACAGCCTCGCCGCCGATTTCCGCATGTGGTGGGATCTGAACTTGGGCAGACTCAAGTTCCGTGAACACCCGCACTTCGACCCATAACCTGAACGATAACCCGAGCACCGAGAGGGCCTCGTCCGAGAGGCCGCGCAACAAGTCCCTCAGGCCACTGCGCGCGTTGTTGCCATTCCTCGCGCCGTACCGCGGCCGCATGCTGATCGCGTTCATCGCGCTGCTGTTTGCCGCGGTGGCGATGCTGTCCCTGCCGCAGGCGCTCAAGAACGTCATCGACAAGGGCTTCACGGCCGCCAACGCGGCTGCCATCGACCGGTACTTTCTGCTGCTGCTGCTGGCAGCGGCGGTGTTTGCGGCGTTCGCCAGCCTGCGCATGTACCTGGTCAACTGGATAGGCGAGCGCGTGGTCGCCGACCTGCGCAGCGCCGTGTACCACCGCGTGATTCGCATGGATCCCGCGTTCTTCGAAGTCACCAAGACCGGCGAGGTGCTGTCGCGCCTGACTACCGACACCACGCTGATCCAGTCGCTGTCGGGCATCGGGCTGTCGATCCTGCTGCGCTCCTCGGTGAGTTTCATCGGATCGCTGGTGCTGCTGCTGCTGACCAGCCTCAAGCTGGCGCTCATCATCTTTGCGCTGATCCCGACCGTGCTCGCGCCCATGCTGCTGTTCGGCCGGCGTGTGCGGCGGCTGTCGCGCGATTCGCAGGATCGGGTCGCCGATACCTCGGGCCTGGCCGGCGAGACCCTGAATGCCATCCAGACGGTGCAGGCCTTCACGCTGGAAGAACTGCACGGTCGCCGTTATGACGCGGCAGTGGAAGAGAGCTTCTCCACGGCCGTGCAACGCACGCGCGTGCGCGCCTGGCTGATTGCCGCCGCCATCATGACCACGTTCTCCGCCGTCACGCTGGTGCTGTGGCTGGGCGCCAGGGCCGTGCTCGAAGGCTCGATGACCGGCGGCGATCTCGCCAAGTTCCTGAGCTACGCCATCTTCATGGGCACCTCGGTGGCGGCACTCGCGGAAATGTGGGGCGAACTGCAGCGCGCCTCCGGCGCCATGGAGCGCACCGTGGAGTTGCTCGGCTCGCGGCCTTCCATCGTGGTGCCGGAGCATCCCGTGGCGCTCAATCCGGCCGAAAAGGGCCAGATAACTTTCGAGCACCTGTCGTTCAGTTATCCCTCGCGTCCCGACACCCGTGCGCTCAGCGACTTTCACCTCGACATCGCGCCGGGCGAAACCGTGGCCTTCGTGGGGCCATCGGGCGCGGGCAAGAGCACGGTGTTCTCGCTGCTGCTGCGCTTCTACGACCCGCATTCGGGCCGCATCCGCATCGACGGCGTCGATATCGCGCAGGCCGATCCGCAACGCGTGCGGGCGCGCGTCGGCCTCGTGCCGCAGGAGACCATGATCTTCGGCGCCAGCGCGCGCGAGAACATCCGCTACGGCCGGCCTGACGCCAGCGATGGCGAAATCGAAGCAGCCGCCCGTGCCGCCGCGGCCGATGAATTCATCCGCAAGCTGCCCCAGGGTTACGACACCTATCTCGGCGAGCGAGGCGCGCGGCTTTCGGGCGGGCAGAAACAGCGCATCGCCATCGCGCGCGCCATCCTCAAGAATCCGCCCATCCTGCTGCTCGACGAGGCCACGAGCTCGCTGGATTCGGAAAGCGAACGGCTGGTGCAGGAGGCGCTGGAACTGCTGATGCGCAACCGGACGACGCTGGTCATCGCCCACCGGCTGGCCACGGCCATCAATTCCGACCGTATCGTCGTGGTCGATCGTGGCCGCATCGTCGGCATGGGGCGGCACGAACAACTGCTGCGCGAGAACGCGTTGTACGCGCGACTCGCGGAGCTACAATTCGGCGAGCGCTCCGACGCCGCCTGAGCCAGAGAAGTCAGGAGAAGAACATGCCTTACGTCGATGGATTCCTCGTTCCGGTCCCGAAGAAAAACGCCGCGAAGTACCGCAAGCTGGCCAACGAGGCCGGCAAGGTGTGGATGGAACACGGCGCAATCGGCTACTGCGAATGTGTGGCCGATGACGTCAAGTACGGCAAGACCACGTCATTTCCGCGCGGCGTGAAGCTCAAGAAGGGCGAGCAGGTATGGTTCTCGTGGATCGTCTACCGCTCGCGCAAGGATCGCGATCGCGTCAACGCCAAGTGCATGAAGGACCCGCGTCTCGCCCACATGATGCTGGCCGGCGCCATGCCCTTCGACGGCAAGCGCATGGTGTATGGCGGCTTCAGGATGATGATCGACCTCTAGCGAAGCGTGCAGCGGTCCCTAGCCGGCGCGTTAAGACAAACTCGCAAGTACTTGGTAATCAAGCTGAAATGTCCCTCGGGGACACTTCCGCCAGCTCCAATAAAAGGTGTGGCGGAGATCCCATGCGGAACACGGGTGCAGAGAACAGGATCCGGCTGCGGTCGGTCTTCATTTCCGACGTGCACCTCGGTTCGCGCGACTGTCGCGCGGCCGAGCTGCTGAACTTCCTCGACAGCATCGAAGTCGACAACCTCTTTCTCGTCGGCGACATCATCGATCTCTGGAGCCTGCGCCGGAGCTTTCTACTGGCCGCGTGAGCACAGCGACGTCGTGCGCGCCATCCTCGCCAGGGCCCGTGCCGGCACACGCGTCATCTATATCCCGGGCAATCACGACGAGGACATGCGTCCATTCTGCGGCTCGGTGTTCGGCAACCTGCAGATCCGGCGTGACTACGTGCATGTCACTGCGGCGGGGCGCGAACTGCTGGTGACGCATGGCGATGAACTCGACGCGGCGGTGAAATTCAGTCCCTGGCTGGCGCGGCTTGGTGGCGGCGCATACGCGCTGGCGATGTGGCTGAACCGGGGCGTCAATGCCTGCCGCCGTGCCCTGGGCCTTCCGTTCTGGTCGCTTGCTAACTACCTGAAGCCAAGGCTGGGCAATGCGGTGCGCTACGTCGATGCATTCGAGCGCGCCGCCGCCGGGCTGGCCGCGCAACGCGGCCTGCAGGGCGTGATCTGCGGCCACATCCACCGTGCCGGGATGCGCGAGATCGACGGAATTTCCTACTGCAACGATGGCGACTGGGTGGAAAGCTGCACGGCGCTGGTCGAAGAGAAGTGCGGACAGCTTTCCCTGTGCTCGTGGACGCAGCTCGAGCAGGCCAGTTTGCACAAGGAGGTGATCGAAGTGGCGGCGTGACGCCTCACGTGTTGTGAAATAATCCGGCGGCATGCAGCTCCGCTACCGCATCCTCAATGTATTCACCACCAACGGCGCGCGTTTGTCGGGCAATCCCCTATGCGTGTTCGAAGACGGTAGTCAGCTCGATGCCACCGTCATGCAGACGCTGGCGCGGCAGATGAACCTGTCGGAGTCGACGTTCATCCTGCCTTCCAAGCGCGCCGCGGCGCTGGTGCGCATCTTCACACCCGCCTACGAAATGCCCTTCGCCGGGCATCCGACGCTCGGCACGGCGCACGTCTGCCGGGCGCTCGGACTGGGCGGCAACCAGCTCGGCCTGGAAATGCGCGCCGGCATCATCCCGGTGACCTCCAACGGCGATCACTGGACACTGCGTGCCGCGCCCGCGACCTCGCGCCTGGTGGAGGTGCATCCGCAGGAAATCGCGCGCTTGTTAGGGCTGGAGCCGGCCGACATCGGCTTTCAGCCGCTGTGGGTCAAGGCCGGGCGCGAGCAGCTGATCATTCCGCTGACCAGCGAGGCCGCGGTGCGGCGGGCGCGTCCTTTGCCGGAAATGTTCGAAAACCTGCGCAGCGCCGATGGCGCCGGGCAGGCCTACGTGTTCGCGTCGACGGGCGCGAAACGCATCATCAGCCGGTTCTTCTTTCCGGATAACGGCGCCATTCTCGAGGACCCGGCCACCGGCTCGGCATGCGCCAATCTCGGCAGCTGGTTCATCGCCATGGGCCGGCGGCCGCCGCTCAGTTTCGAGATCTCGCAGGGTGAAATCGTCGGGCGGCCGTCACTGCTGCAACTCGAAGTCAATACCGACAACGAAGTGTTCGTCGGCGGCGAGGTGATCGAGCTAGGATCGGGAATCTTGAATCTATAGGGAGCTCTTCATGGGCGCCGATTCCTACCACAAGCGCAAGGTTGGCAACCGAGTGCTGCAGCCCGAGACCCAGATGATGGGATATGGGTTTGACCCGGCATTGTCCGAAGGCGCGCTCAAGCCGCCGATCTTCCTGACTTCCACCTTCGTGTTCCGCAGCGCGCAGGACGGCAAGGACTTCTTCGACTACACCTCGGGCCGGCGCGCGCCGCCGCCGGGCAAGTCCGCGGGCCTGGTGTACTCGCGCTTCAACAACCCGAATCTCGAAGTGCTCGAGGATCGCCTGGCGCTGTGGGAAGGAGGCGAGTCCGCCGCCGTGTTCTCGAGTGGAATGTCGGCGATATCGACCACGCTGTGGGCCTTTCTCAAGCCAAATGATTCGCTGCTGATGAGCCAGCCGCTGTACGGCGGCACCGAGACGCTCATCGATCGCACGCTGCCCGCATTCGGCATCGGCGCGGTAGCGGTGCCCGATGCCATTTCCGCGATGCGGTCATGGCAGGAGCGAAGGCCGCGGTGGAAAAGGCCAAGGCAAAAGGCGGCAAGGTGGGTTTGCTGGTAACCGAGACTCCCGCGAATCCGACCAACGGACTGGTGGACCTGAAGCTGTGGCGCGAGGCGTCGGAGTGGATCGCGGGGCAGCAGGGCGGGTCGCGTCCGCCGGTCGCGGTGGACAACACCTACCTGGGGCCCGTGTACCAGAAGCCGCTGGAACACGGGGCGGACCTGGTGATGTATTCGCTTACCAAGTACGTGGGTGGACATTCGGACCTGGTGGCCGGCGGTGTGGTCGGGCCGAAGTCCTTCGTGATGCCGGTGCGCAGCCTGCGCAGTAGTCTGGGTACGCAGCTCGATCCCAACACCTCGTGGATGATCATGCGCTCCATGGAAACGCTGGCGCTGCGCATGCGCGCGTCCGCGGACAATGCGGGACGCGTGGCGGGATTCCTCGCGCAACATCCGAAGATAGCCAGCGTGAACTACCTGGGCCATCTGAAGCCCGGCGATCCACGCGCCGAGGTGTTCGAACGCCAGTGCCAGAGCGCCGGCTCGACATTCTCATTCTCGATCCGCGGCGGCGAAGCCGAGGCCTTTCGCATGCTCGATGCCTTGCAGGTCATGAAACTGGCCGTGAGCCTGGGCGGAACCGAGACATTGATTTCGCATCCGGCCTCGACCACGCATTCGGGCGTTGCCAAGGAAACCCGCGACCGGCTCGGCATCACCGACGCGATGATCCGCATCTCGGTGGGCATCGAAAACGCCGACGACCTGATCGCGGACCTCACCCAGGCTCTCGACAGGATCTGACAGCGGACGCATGGAGGCGGATACCCGGGTTCTCCCGACGGAGACTTGCTCGGCGCGTATCAGACGGTGCCTGCGTCTGCGGCGCCGTGCGCTGGTCCTACGACGCCCCGCTGAGCGCGATGCTGCATTGTCATTGCTCGGTGTGCCGCAAGCATCACGGCACTTTCTTCGCCACTTTCGTGGCGGCGCCGCTCGGGACTTTTCACTGGCGCGCCGGCACGGAGAAGATCAGCACCTGGCAGTCTTCGAAGCGTGGCAAGCGCAGCTTCTGCGCGCTGTGTGGCTCCAAGGTACCCAGCGTGGAATACACGACTCACAGCAGGTGTTCATGCCGGCGGGAGCGCTCGAAGGTGAACTCGGCATCCGGCCGCAGATGCACCTGTTCACGGCCTCCAGGGCCGACGCATACCAGATTCACGACGGACTGCCGCAGCACGCGGAGTTTCCACCCGAATGGGGCGCGCACGGACTCGAAACGCCGGCGCGTCCCACCAGTCCGGGGATCGTCTCGGGAAGCTGCGCCTGCGGATCGATGCGCTTCGAGATCGATGGACAGCCCTTGCGCATGCATCACTGCCATTGCGGGCGTTGCCGGCGTGCGCGCGGCGCGGCGCATGCCACCAACGTGATCTACCGGCTCGAAGCGCTGCGTTACACCGCGGGCGAGGAGATGCTGACCGACTTCGATCTGCCGGGCGCCCGGTTCTTCGGCACCTCGTTCTGCCGCAACTGCGGTGGCGCCATGCCGCGGCGTTCCGCGTCGCGCGGCGTGGTGGTGGTGCCGGTGAGTTCGCTCGATTCGGATCCGCAGATCCATCCACTGGCGCACCAGTTCGTGGCCGCGAAGGCTCCGTGGTTCGACATCCACGATGGGGTGCCGCAGTACCCTGGAGCGGCACCTGGGCCAGCACGAATCCACCGTCTACTTCGGCGCCGGCGGCGGCTCCTTGCGATAGTTGTTAGGCACGCGGAACAGCGCGGCGTCGGGCTCGGCGCGCTCGATGTCGCTGAGCCGATAACGCGTCTCGCCGGTGCGCGGATCGCGGTAGGTGGCTTCGACCACCACCTGCAGATCCTTGCCATACCACTGCTCGGCGGACATGCGGATGGGCCGGGAATTTCCCACCGTGCCCGCCGGGATGGTGGCTTCGATACGCCTTCCGCGACGGTTTGACCCGCGACCGTGCGCTCGCCCAGCGTCACCGGTGCGGATACGCGGATCGGCAGGTTCGCCGGCCGCGGCGGACCGACTGTGAGATCCGGCTCGAGCGAAACCGGATCGGGCCGGCACGCCACGATGGGCACGATGAAAGCCACCTTGCCGTGGGGCTGCAGCATGTAACGCTCGCCCGCCGCCGGATCGTCGATCACGGTCACCTTGGTGTTGAGCTCCACGGGCAACGGGCCGGCGATAGTCGTCAGGGAAATCTCGGAGCGCGTGCGTCCGTCACTGTCGCGCCATTGGCGGATGACGTTCTGCCGTACCACGCGACTGCCGTCAGGCAGCGTGGTGATGGTCTCGCTGGTGCCAAGTGCGTAATAGGGCGCGCCCGTGACGAGGCGCACGTTGTTGGAGGGCGCGGCGGGAGCGCCTCCGGTGGGCGAGGGGCAGGTCGGTACTTCGTCCGCGCCTGCCGCGTGCGCCGCCAGGCCGCACAATGCGAGCGCCAGCCATGGCGCCCGGTCACGGATTCTGCAGGGTGACGTCATCATTTTTCTCTGCGGGCACGATGCGATCGATGCGGATGGTGCCGTCGTTGGAAACGACGACGTCTATCCAGTAGCGTTTCCCGGTGCTGCGCGAGTTGGGGTCGACCGCCACCAGCTTGCCCTGTGCGGAGTATTCCGCCGGGATCTGCAGCGCCACCGAATCCGCGGGCCACAGCGAAAAGTCCGCCGGCAGCAAGTTGGCATCCTGCGCGAGACCCGCGCCCGGTGCGCTGCGCTGCAGGTTCATGCCGATGAATATGCCGGCGCCGATGGCCAGCGCCGCAATACCGGCCGCCGCCGCCCAGAACCGTGTGCGGTGCAATTGCGGTTGGTTCGGCCGGCGGAGAATTCCTGCGCACGCCTGCGACCAATCGGTCGATTCGTGCATCCAGATCATCACTGGGGGAGGTGTCCCTGAGATCGCGGCGATACTCGCCGAGCAGCGCCGCGACGTCGCGATGCAATGTTTCGGTCATGACAGTCCCTCGTGCACCAGCGACGGCTCGGCATCGAGATCGATGAGCTCGAGCGAGGCCAGGCGCAACGTCAGCAGCGCACGCGCGCGATGCAGGCGCGAGCGCACGGTGCCGATGGGGCAGTCGAGGATGGCCGCCACGGTCTGGTACGGCAGCTCTTCGAGATCGCAGAGTGCGATGATTTCGCGATGCTGCAGCGGTAATTCGAGCAGCGCGCGGCGGAACGCCGCCGTGACCTGCGAGCGCGCGATCTCGTCGGCGGGGCCGGGGCTGTGCCGGTCGTGTGACAGCGGTGTCTCATCGCCGGAGTCGAGCGCAACCCAGCGTTTCTGCTGGCGATAGTGACGGCTGATGCGATGACGCAGCACCCCGCACAGGTAGGCGAATACGCTGCCCTGCGCGGGATCGAACAGGCTCGGTCCGCGCAGCAGCGCGACGAAGGTGTCGTGCACCAGGTCTTCGGCCGACTGGCGCGAGCGGCACATCGCCGCGGAAAAGCGCAGCAGTGCATGGCCGTGACGTTCGTAGAGCTCACGCAGCGCGCCCGGGTCGCCGGCCGCCAGCCTCGCCATCTGTTTCGCGTCGTCGCTGTCGTGTTTCAAACCAGGCCCCAGGCTGTCCCTCGCATTTGGGCAACGCGCGCGCGAAAAGTTCCGTCGCGCCCGCATGGCGCGCGTTGCACGCGACCAACATGGGCTCACGTACGTTCGACCGGCACGCCAATGACATAACCTTCACCGTGTACGGTTTTGATGATGCGCGGACCGCGCGCATCGTCGCCGAGCACCTGCCGCAGCCGGCTGATGCGCACGTCGATGCTGCGATCGAATGGATGAGGATCGCGCCCACGCGCGAGCTCGATCAGCTTGAGGCGCGAGACCACGCGGTTGCCGTGGGCCAGTAGTGAGGCGAGCACGCGGTACTCGGAGCTGCGCAGGGCCGCGGGCTGGCCGTCGGGATTCCAGAGCTGCCGCGCAATGTTGTCGAGGCGCCAGCCGCCGAAGCGGAACAGCCGCGCACGCGACGGGGCGGGCGCGGCGCCGGCGCCCGCGCGCCGCAGGATGTTTCGCAGGCGCGCCAGCAACTCGCGCGGATTCACGGGTTTCACCAGGTAGTCGTCGGCGCCCATTTCCAGGCCGACGATGCGATCCACTTCGTCGCCGCGGCGCGCCAGGATCACCAGCGGCACGTCACTGGCGGCGCGCAGCCCGCGAAATGTGCGCAGCCCGTCGTCTTCGCCGAGCTGGACGCCGAGGATCACGAGATCGATGCGCGCGCGCTCCAGTGCGCGGGTGAGTGCGTTGCCCGCCGTGACACTCACGCGATACCCATGATCTTCGAGGTGCGCGGCCAGCGCCGAGCGCGATTCGCGTTCTTCGTCGCAGATGAGGACGTGCCTGGATGTGGATATGCGTGCGGGCATGGGGCTATTGGCCGTATTGCCGCGAGCGCGGCGGAAAGTTCCATCCGGATGGAACGGTTACGTTCGGTAACAATCTGCAACAACTCGCGTCGAACCAGCGCCGCATCCACGGGTCAGATCGCACCATGAGACCGACCCTGTGAGGCCAAACTAGTGAGACTGACCAGGTCACGCGGCGCGTCCAGAGGTGCACTGCTGCTGTGGTTAGTCATGGCCGGTGCCGCGGTTGCCGACGATGCCCCGTTCACCGTGACGGACATTCGTGTCGAAGGCCTGCAGCGGATTCCCGGAGGGCACGTTGTTCAATACATTGCCCGTGAACATCGGCGACACGCTCGACGCGCGGCGCGTGCGCGAGGCGCTGCGCGCGGTGTACGCCATGGGCTTCTTTCGCGACGTGCAACTGCGGCGCGAGGATCCGGGCGTGTTGCTGGTGGTGGTGCAGGAGCATCCCTCGATCCGCGCCTTCGCAGTGACCGGCAACAAGGAACTCAAGACCGAGGATCTCGACAAGTCGCTGCGATCGGTGGGCCTGGCCTCCGGCAAGATCCTCGATCGCTACATGCTCGAGGACGTGCGCCAGTTGCTCACGCAGCAGTACTTCGCGCGCGGACATTACGACGTGAAGGTCGACACCCGCGTGGCGGACCTTGGCGGCAACCTGGTCGACGTCAGCGTCGACATCGTCGAGGGCAAACGTGCGCGCATCCGCCGGATAAACGTGGTCGGCAATGAGCGTTTCAGCGACGCGGAGCTGCTCGCGAAAGCTCGAGCTCGGCGAGACCAACCTGCTGTCGTTCTACCGGGGCGACGATCGCTACTCGAAGCAGCAGCTCGAAGGGGACCTGGAGAAGATCCGCTCCTTCTACATGGATCGTGGTTACGCCGAGTTCGAGATCACCTCGACGCAGGTGGCGATGGCGCCGGAAAAGGACGATCTCTTCATCACGGTCAATGTCTTCGAAGGTTCAACCTGGAAGACCGGCGCGGTGAAGCTGGCGGGGAAGTTCACGGTACCCGAGGAAATCCTGCGGCAGTTCGTGTTCATCCGGCCGGGAGACGTTTACTCGCAGCAACTCATCGCCGCGAGTGAAGAGGCATTGCGCAACCGGCTGGGCGAGGCGGGTTTTGCCTTCGCAGACGTGGCGGCAGTACCGACTCCGGTTCCCGCGACGCACGAGATCGCGCTCACCTTCCAGATCGAGCCGAATGCGCGCAGTTACGTGCGCCACATCGAATTCCAGGGTGTCGAGCAAACGCGCGACGACGTGCTGCGACGCGAGTTGCGCCAGCTCGAGGGCGGCGCAATGTCCAACATGGCGCTGGAGCGCTCCGAGGAGCGACTGCAGCGCCTGCCGTACATGAAGAACGTGGAGTACGAAACGCGCCGCGTGCCAGGCAGCGACGATCTCGTCGACGTCGCGTTTAAGGTGGAAGAGCGCGCTTCGTCGCTGATCTCGGGCGGCATCGGCTACTCCGAACGCCAGGAGTTCATGCTCAGCGGCAACTACGTCGACAGCAACCTGTTCGGCAGCGGCCAGCGCATGGCGCTCGAGTTCAACGGCGGCCAGTACGGCCAGGTTTTCAGCATCGCGCACACCGATCCGTATTTCTCGAATGATGGGGTGTCGCGATCGCTGAATGCTTCGTACACCGAGCGTGAACGACTCACCTCGTCGTTTTCGCAGTTCAGCACGCAGACCTGGAATACCGGGATTGGCGTGGGTTACCCGCTGTCCGAGAACCAGTTCATCAACTTCGGACTCAGTTTCAGCCACGAGGATCTGAGCACCGTATCCAGCAGCTCGACGCAGCTGCGCGACTGGGTACGCAACAACGGTGACACTTATTTTCGCCGTGTCGGCAGCGACCCGTTGCTCGGCACCATCTTCGACACCCTGGAGTTCACGGCAAGCTGGCTGTACGACAGCCGCGATCGATATCTTTTCCCGACGCGCGGCGGCATGCATCGATTCTCGATGAGCGTCACGCCGCCGGGTGGCTCGGTGGAATACGCCACGGCGAACTGGCGCTCGCAGCAGTTCTTCCGGATCCCGGGGATTCCGCTGCTGGAGAAGTTGCCGTTCTCGCTGGCGACCAGCATCGGCTGGGGCACCGCCTTTGGCGACACCACCGCCTTGCCACCGCACCATCACATCTTCACGGGCGGCAGCGATTCCGTCCGTGGCTTCGAGGACGGCACGCTGGGGCCACGCGATTCGCTGGGCAATCCCTACGGTGGCGACGCCGGAGTTGCCGCGCAGTTCGAAGCCATCCTGCCGATGCCCGCCAGGTTCGCGAACTCGGCGCGCGTCAGCCTGTTCGTCGACGCCGGCCAGTCGTTCTATCTCGGCGACACGGTGTTCCGGAACAAGCGCGGCGATCGCGTCGAGTATCCGTTCGACCTGTCCGAATTTCGTGCCTCGGCGGGCATTGCGGTGCAGTGGCTGTCGCGCATGGGCCTGTTCCGGTTTTCGTACGCAATCCCGCTGCGCATGCAGGACGAGACCCGGCGCCAGTTCGGCGACGAGTTCGACGGGTTCCAGTTTTCAGTCGGCAAGGCGTTCTGACGCCATATCGGAGACATCTATTCATGCGAATCCAGACGGGAATGACACGTGCGGCGGCGTTGTTCGCAATGGTGCTGCTCGGCGCCTGCGGCAGCGGCGGGGATGAAGAAGGCGGCGACGCGAAGGTCCGCCTGCTGAACCTCAGCACCGGTTACGGCTCGCTGGATCTCATCACCAACCTCGATGCCGAGGATGACGACGAGGATGCAACGCAGGCCGAGGCGGTCGCGCTGAATTCCGCCAGCGAGTACGTAACGCTGGATCCGGATGACTACACCATCAAGCTCAAGCGCACCGGCTCGGGCAGCATCCTGCGCTCCTTCACGGGCGAGGCCCTGGTCGAGGGCACCGTCAACACCTACGTGGCCTTCGGCGAAGTGGGCGCATTCGGAGCGCTGCGCATCGATGACACGCTGGACCAGGCCGACAGTGGCGAGACCAAGCTGAGCATCGCCAATGTGTCATCGGCCGGCGCGCTCGACGTCTACATCACCGACACGGACACCGAACTCGACGACACCACACCCGTGCTCTCGGGCGTGGGGCCGGTGCTCAATTCCTTCTCCGCGGACAGCGGCACCTTCCGCCTGCGTGTCACGGCCAATGGCGACAATTCCGACATCCGTCTCGACATTCCGGCCTTCGAACTGCCTGACCGCGGCATTGCCGTCCTCCTCCTCACCTCCACGCAGGGCGGCACGCTGGCCAACGCGGTCTATCTACCTCAGGGAGGACAGCCGACCCGGCTGCTCAACACCAGGGCCAGGTTGCGAGGCGCGGTGGGTGTCGCCAGCGGCGCCAGTGCTTCGATCCAGGCCGGTGGCAAGTCGGTGCTCACGGCCGCGACTGCCGGCGTCATTGGCAGCCGTTACACGTTGCTCGACGCCGGCACCCTGCCGGTGAGCGTCACGGTCAACGGCGCCGCTGTGACGGTGCCCGACATCACGCTGCAGGCCGGCGCGGACTACACATTGCTGGTGTGGAGCAATACGAACGGTGTGCAGACCAGTCTCGTCGTCGACGACAACCGGCTGCCGTCGAGCTCCGCCAACACCAGGATAAGGGTGTTGAACGGCATGTCGACCCTGGCGGCGCCGCTCACCCTGTCCATGGATTTCTCACCGCTGATCGAGGGAACGCTGACCGGGCAGGTGTCGGAGCCCATCGAAGTCTCGAGCGGCACCGACCGTCAGTTCGACATCACCAACACTTCGACGGCCATGCCGGTGCTGAGCCGCGCCACCATCACGCTGCAGCCCGGCTCCGTGTACACGTTTTTCATGACCGACAATGGCGCGACGCCCATCGGGGTATTGAGGCGCGACCGGTAATGCAACGGGGTCGTACCGCCGGACCGCAGGCTAACTACGCTTCTGTCCCGCCAGGCGGACGCGCCGCGGCAACGCCAGCCAGCAGCCGTCCGAGGTCGGTTTCGTTGACCGGCTTGGTGAAGTGGTGGTGAAAACCCGCTGCGCGGGCGCGTTCCTTGTCGGCGGCCTGGCCCCAGCCGCTCACCGCTGCGATGGTGGGCCGCGGCTCCAGTTTCATGGCGACGATGGCCCGCGCCACGTCGTAGCCGGACATGCGTGGCATGCCGATGTCGAGCAATACCAGGTGCGGGACGAAGGCCGAAACCTTGCGAAGCGCCGAGGCGCCGTCATACGCGGTTTCGACCTTGTGGCCCAGCTGCTGCAGCAACACCGCGAGACTGTCGGCGGCGTCGACGTTGTCATCGACCACCAGAACCCTCAGGGCATTGGTGTCTACCGGCTGTTCGGCAGGGGCCGCACTGACCGCGAGCGGCGCGCTGCTGATGGGAAGGCGCACGATGAACTCGCTACCCTTCCCCGGGCCCTCGCTGAGCGCCTGCACGCGACCCCCATGCAGTTCGACGATCCGGCGCACCAGCGCCAGGCCGACACCCAGGCCACCGAAGGTGCTCGTGACATTCGGCTCGAGCTGGATGAACAGGTCGAAGATCCGCTCGAGCGCATCGCGCTCAATGCCCTTGCCGTTGTCACGCACGCGTACTTCGGCGTGGTCGCCGACGATACGCGCCTGCAGCTCGATGTGCCCGCCCGACGGCGTGTACTTCGCGGCGTTGTTCAGCAGGTTGACCAGCAATTGGTTCATGCGCATTGCATCGGCGTCGATGCGGATGGGCTCCTCGCCGATGTCGACGGTCAGCGAATGCAGCTTGGAATCGATGAGCGGGCGGCTGGTCTCGACAGCACGATGTATCACCTCGCGCAGGTCGATCGTGGTCTTTTCGATGCTGAGCTGTCCGCGTGCCACGCGATTCACGTCGAGCAGCTCATCGATGATGCGCACCAGCTGCCCGCTCTGGCGCTCGATGGTCTGCCGCATGCTCTCGACGATGGGATCCTCGATCTTGCGCCGTTCCATGAGCGCCACGGCATTGCGGATCGGCGCCAGCGGATTGCGCAACTCGTGCGCCAGCATGGCGATGAACTCGTGCATCTTCTGCGCCGTGTCGGCCAGGGATTCCGCATGCCGCCGCTGCGTCAGGTCCTGGGTCACGATGTAGAACAGGTCCGGCGCGCCTTCCGGCGCGGGCAGTCGCGCAATGACGCTGTTCGCCCAGAACTGGGTGCCGTCCTTGCGTAGCCGCCAGCTCTCTTCGAAGACTCGCCCGTGTTCGCGCGCCCCGATGAGCTGGCGCCACGGTTTGTGTTCCGAGACGTCTTCCGGTGGATAGAGCCGCGAGAAATGCCGGCCGACGATTTCCGTGGCGCTGAAGCCGGTGATGCGTTGCGCGCCGCTGTTCCAGCTGATGATGAATCCGGCTGCATCGATGGTCACGATGGCGTAGTCGATGACACTTTCGATCAGCAGGCGGAAGCGTTCCTCGCTCTGCCGCAGGTGGCTCTCGTATTCGCGACGCTCGGTGAGATCGCGGACGATCTTCGAGAAGCCGATCAGTCTTCCGTTCGAGTCGCGAATCGACGTGAGGACTGACGTTCGCCCAGAAGCGCGTTCCGTCCTTGCGGATGCGCCAGCCTTCATCCTCGAAGCGGCCATCGGTGGTCGCGGTTTCCAGTTCATGCCGGACCAGCTCGTGCTGCCTTCCACCGGGCGGATAGAACCTGGAGAGGTGCTCGCCGAGAATCTCCAGGTGCTTGTAGCCGAGGATCTGCTCCGCGCCCGCGTTCCAGGTGGCGACACCACCATCCGGATCGAGCATGAAGATGGCGTAGTCGCGCACACCTTCCACCAGCGCCCGAAAGCGCGTTTCGCTCTGCCTGATGGATTCCTCGTGGCGGCGCCGCTCGGTCAGGTCGCGGGTGACCTTGGCAAAGCCGATCAGTTGGCCATCACTGTCGCGCAGCGCGGTGATGATCACGTTCGCCCAGAAACGTGTGCCGTCCTTGCGAATACGCCAGCCTTCGTCTTCGTAGCGGCCATCGCGGGTCGCGCCTTCGAGCTCGCGTGCCGGCAGGCCTGAAGCGATCGACTCCGGTGGATAGAACGTGGAGAAATGCTGGCCGATGATCTCGCTGGCCTTGTACCCCTTGATCGCCTCGGCGCCCGCGTTCCACGTGCTGATATGGCCAGCGGTGTCGAGAATGAGCAGCGCGTAGTCGCGGACGGACTCGATGAACACCCGGAACTGTTCTTCACCGGGATTTTTTCGCAGGATCGGCGCGCGTTCATCCTCGGGCTTGGGCGTCATGCACCGCAGGATAGTCGCAAGTCGACGATGTACCTGTAGGCCGCCGCCTACATCGTCGCTCTAGGGCACGAACTCGAGCGTCTGCAACGTGGCCGGGGTGGTGGGAGCCAGTATGACTTTCGCCTTGAGCGCGCCCCCATCGCAGTCGAGGGCCAGGGTCGCACTCATGGCGTTGTCGCTTTGCTGGGATATCGGCGAGCCGGCATCTTCCGAGTTTCTGCCTGAGTTCAGCGATCTGGGGATTGCGGATGGCAGCGGCATGGTCGAGCAGGAAGTTCGGCGCCAGCACTTCGCGGGCGGTCAGCACATCACCCGTGTCGTAGATGCGTTCCACCACCTGGGCCATGTCGCGCAGCGCCGGGCTCAGCGATCCCGCACGTTCCGGGAAAGCGCCGGACTGGGCCAGCAGGTTGGCCGCCTCGCGCACCGCGCGCGACGCGGGCGCGTAGGTGCGATTGGTAAAAGCGAATACCGCCACGCCACGATTCGGCAGGAACAGCACATTGGAGCCATATCCGGGCAGGCCACCCGAGTGGCCGAAATGGAAACCCAGGATGCAATCGGAAAACGGGATCACCCCAAAGCCATAGGACGTGGCGCGTGGACACCCGGCCGGATCGTCGGCCGGGCGCACCACGGCGTAGTTAGCCGGCCGCGTGATTTCGCGAACGCTGGCGCGCTTCAGGATGCCGTCTTCGGCGCCATCGCGCGGCGGCCAGGCGGCGAGCAGCCACGCGACGTAGCGCGCATAGTCGTTGGCCGTGGTGATCAGTCCCCCCATGGCGCCGAATACGCCCGGTCCCAGCACGGGTTCCTCGATCCAGGCCTCGTTTTCCCAGCGATAACCGATGGCGCGCTGTGTTGCCGGCACGGCAGCGGTGTCCCATACCGTGTGTGGCATGCCCAGCGGCCGCAGGAACGAATCGGTGATGTAACGCGAGTAGTTGGTCCGCGAGGTGTTGCTCACCACGCGTCCCACCAGCGCGAAGCCGAAATTCGAGTATTCATAGGCCATGCCAGGCGCGCGCGAGAACGGCACACCGCCCGCGACGAAGCGGGAGAAGTCGGCTTCGCTCATGTCGAGCTGGCGATCACCCCAGGGATCGTCGGTAACGAATCCTGCCGCGTGTGACAGCAGGTCGCGCAGCGTGATCCTGGGGCTGTCGCTGGTCGGGATAACGCAGCTTGCGCAACTCGGGGACGTACTTTTCCGCCGGCGCGTCGAGCGACACCTTGCCCGCGTCGCGCAGGCGCAGCGTGGCCAGCGCGGTGAACTGCTTGCTCATGGATGCGATGCGGAACGCGGTGTCGGCCGTGACGGGGGTGCCCGCGGGCACATTGCTCACGCCAAAGGCGCGCACGCGCGCCAGCCTGCCATCGATCACCACGCCGTAGACGAGCCCGGGCACGTGTTGCTCGCTCATGAATTTCTCGAACACGCCGTCGAGGCTGGCGAGGACTTCGGACGGATCGCGTGGCTTGTCGGCGGCGGATGCCGTCACGAACATGGCCCAGCAGGCGAGGGCGGCGATGACGGAATACCTGGCGTTCATCGACGAACTCCTCAGCGCGGGATGGGCGGCGCGGCGCGGTGGAATACCGGCTTGATGGCGAGGCCGGACTGGATGCGCGAGACACCCGGGAATACGCGTCAGCACGTCGAGCATGAATCGCTGGTAGCTGGGGAGGTCGGGCACCACGATGCGCAGCACGTAGTCGGCCTCGCCGGTCATCAGGTAGCAACTCATCACTTCGGGCACGTCGGCGATGCGCCGCTCGAACACCTTGAGCGTTTCTTCAACCTGGCGTTCGAGCGAGACCCACACGTACATGGTGATGCCGTAGCCGAGTCTCTGTTCGTCGAACTGCGCGCTGTAGCCGGTGATGTATCCCTCGGTCTCGAGACGGCGGATGCGGCGCAGGGTGGGGGTCAGCGAAAGTCCGATCTGCTCAGCCAGGTCGCGCCAACTGATGCGGCCGTCGCGCGACAGGATCTGCATGATCTTGGCGTCGACCTTATCGAGCTTATCTTGGGCCATGAGTCTCAGTTTCCCGCGATTTGTTGGTGCAAAGCATGCTAAGAGAGGCCCGTACGGATAGTCAATATTTGGCGAAAACGCGCTCGCGCTAGTGCGTTAAGGTGTCGCATCAGCCTAACCTATACAGCTATCAGGAAATTCATGTCGCGCCAGCGTCCCGTATCCGTTTCTTTCGAGTTCTTTCCGCCCGGTGACGAGGCGATGGAAAAGACCCTGTGGGCGTCGATCCGCTACCTCGAGCCGCTGAATCCGCGTTTCGTATCAGTGACTTACGGCGCAGACGGCAGTACTCGCGAACGCACGCACAACGTGGTTTCGCGCCTCCAGGTCGAGCATTCCCTCAATTGCGTACCGCACCTGACCTGCATCGGCGCCAGCCGCGGCGAAGTGCTGGATATCGCGCGACGCTATTGGGATCAGGGCATTCGCCACATCGTCGCCCTGCGCGGCGACCCGCCGGCGGGCACGACGAAATACGAGCCCCGCGCGGACGGATTTGCCTACGCCGCGGACCTGGTCGAGGGCCTGAAGTCCGTGGCCGATTTCGAGATCTCCGTGGCGGCGTACCCGGAAAAACATCCCGAGGCATCGAGCGCTGAATTCGATCTCGGCAATCTCAAGCGCAAGATCGACGCGGGCGCCACGCGCGCCATCACGCAGTTCTTCTACGACACCGACGCCTTCCTGCGCTTTCGCGACCGTTGCGCGGCGCGCGGCATCGATGCGCCCATCGTGCCGGGCATCCTGCCCATCACGCGCTTTCCCGCAGATCACGAAGTTCGCCGCACGTTGTGGCGCGAGCATCCCGGACTGGCTGGAGCATCGCTTCGACGGTCTCGAGGACAATCCGGAAACGCGCAAGCTGATCTCGGCCGCCGTCGCCATCGAACAGGTGCACACGCTGCAGCGTCATGGCGTCGAGCAGTTTCATTTCTATACGCTGAATCGCTCGGAGCTGACCTACGCGATCTGCCATGCGCTCGGCGTGCGTCCGCGCATGGAAAACAAGGTGGCTGCCAGTGCCTGAAGCCGCCGTGATGAGCGACCAGTCTAGACGTGCGCGCGCGCTGCGCGATCTGTTCGCCGAACGCATCGTCGTGCTCGACGGTGCCATGGGCACGATGATCCAGAAGCACCGGCTGGACGAGGCCGCGTATCGCGGCGAGCGTTACGCCAGCTGGCACCGCGATCTCAAGGGCTGCAACGATCTGCTGGTACTCACCCGGTCTGGCGTCATTGCCGACATCCACCGCGAGTTCATCGAGGCGGGTGCCGACATCGTCAGCACCAACACTTTCAACGCCACTTCGATCGCGCTCGCCGACTACGGGCTCGAATCGCTGGTGGCTGAGCTCAACCAGGAAGCCGCGCGCCTGGCGCGCAGCGTGGCCGACGAAGCGGGTGCGCGCCTCGGGCGCCAGGTCTTCGTGGCGGGCGCTCTCGGACCCACCAACCGCACCGCGTCGATTTCACCGGACGTGAACGACCCGGGTTATCGCGCGGTCAACTTCGATGATCTCGTGGCCACCTATGGCGACGCGACGCGGGCGCTGATCGCGGGCGGCGCCGACGTCATCCTCATCGAAACCATTTTCGACACGCTGAATGCCAAGGCGGCTATCTACGCGGTGCGCGCCGCCATCGACGCATCGGGCCTGGATCTCCCCATCATCATCTCGGGCACCATCACCGATGCATCGGGACGCACGTTATCCGGCCAGACGGTGGAGGCCTTCTGGGCCTCGGTGCGGCATGCTCGCCCCATCACCATCAGCCTGAATTGCGCGCTGGGCGTCAAACAGCTTCGGCCCTATGTCGAAGAGCTGTCACGCCTCGCCGATACCAATGTCGGCGTTTATCCCAACGCAGGTTTGCCGAATGCCTTCGGTGAATACGACGAAGCGCCGGCCGATACGGCCAGCGTGCTGGGTGACCTCGCGCACCACGGGCACCTGAACCTGGTGGGGGGCTGCTGCGGCACGACTCCGGACCACATCCGCGCCATTGCCGATCGCGTGCGCTGTGAGCCGGTGCGCAAGAGGAAGGAGCGCACGCCGCGCATGGAGTTGTCGGGCCTCGAGCCCTTCAATCTCACCCCGGAAATTCCCTTCGTGAACGTGGGCGAACGCACCAACGTCACGGGCTCGGCCAAGTTCCGCAAGCTCATCGAAGCCAACGATTACCCGGCTGCGTTGTCCATCGCCAGGCAACAGGTGAGCGACGGTGCGCAGCTCATCGACGTGAACATGGACGAGGGCATGCTGGATTCGGAAGCCGCCATGGTGCGCTTCCTCAATCTCATCGCCGCGGAGCCCGACATTGCGCGCGTGCCGGTGATGATCGACTCATCGAAGTGGTCGGTGATCAAGGCCGGCCTCAAGTGCATCCAGGGCAAGGGCGTGGTGAATTCCATCTCGCTCAAGGAAGGCGAGGAGGCATTCCTCGCGCACGCACGCGAGGTCATGAACTTCGGTGCGGCCGTGGTGGTCATGGCCTTCGACGAAAAGGGCCAGGCCGACACCCTCGAGCGCAAGGTCTCCATCTGCGAGCGCTCGTACAAGCTGCTCACGGAGAAGCTGGACTTCCCGCCCGAAGACATTATTTTTGACCCGAACATCTTCGCGATCGCCACGGGCATCGAGGAGCACAACGGCTACGGGCTGGCCTTCATCGAGGCGGCGCGCGAAATCCGCAAGCGTTGCCCGCACTCGCACGTGTCGGGCGGCGTGAGCAATGTGTCGTTCTCGTTCCGCGGCAATGAGCCCGTCCGCCAGGCCATGCACTCGGTGTTCCTGTATCACGCCATCCAGGCGGGCATGGACTTCGGCATCGTCAATGCCGGTCAGCTGGCGATCTACGCGGAGATTCCCGCGGACCTGCGCGAACGCTGCGAGGACGTGATCCTGAATCGCCGCGCGGACGCCTCCGAACGCCTGCTGGAGATCGCTACCCAGTACAAGGATGGCGGCACCCGGGAAAGGGTCGTCGACCTGGCGTGGCGCAACATGCCGGTGGCCGAGCGACTGTCACACGCGCTGGTGGCGGGCGATGATCAGTACATCCTCGAGGACACGGAGGAGGCGCGCCTCGCGGCCGCGCATCCCCTGCACGTCATCGAAGGCCCGCTCATGGATGGCATGAACGTGGTGGGCGACCTGTTCGGCTCGGGAAAGATGTTCCTGCCGCAGGTCGTCAAGTCCGCGCGTGTCATGAAGAAGGCCGTGGCGCATCTCATCCCGTTCATCGAGGCGCTGGCCGACGGCGTCCAGAAGACCAACGGCACGGTGGTGATGGCGACGGTCAAGGGTGACGTGCACGACATCGGCAAGAACATCGTCGGCGTCGTGCTCCAGTGCAACAACTTCGCGATCGTCGATCTCGGCGTCATGGTGCCCGCCGACAAGATCCTCGACACCGCCGAGAAACTCGGCGCCGACATGATCGGCCTCTCGGGGCTCATCACGCCGTCACTCGAGGAGATGTCGTATATCGCCGGCGAGATGCAGCGCCGCGGCTTCAAGGTGCCGCTGCTGATCGGTGGCGCCACCACTTCGCCCGCACACACCGCGGTGAAGATCGAGCCGAATTACGAGGGTCCGGTGGTGTACGTCAAGGACGCGTCGCGTGCCGTGGGCGTGTGCCGCCAGCTCGTGACGCCGGAAATGAAGCCGACGTTCGTCGCCGAGGTGAAGGCCGAGAACGCCCGCCGCCGCGAACAGCACGCCGGCAAGAAAGTGAAGGGCGCGCAGCTCACGCTCGGACAGGCGCGCAACAACAGGCTGAAGATCGACTGGGCAAACTACACGCCGCCCGTGCCGCGATTCCTCGGCGCCAAGGTATTCGCCGACGTGCCGCTGGCATCGCTGACGCCGTTCATCGACTGGATGCCGTTCTTCAATGCCTGGGAATACGGCGGCAAGTTTCCCGACGTGCTCCAGGATCCGTTGCGCGGCGAGTCGGCGCGTTCCTTGTACAAGGACGCCCAGGACATGCTCTCGTCCATCCTGCGTGAGCAATGGCTCACGGCGCGCGCAGTGGTCGGGTTTTTCCCGTGCAACAGCGGTTGACGAAGAAATCGAGGTGTACTCCGACTCGACGCGGTCGCGTGTGCTGCATCGACTGCATCACCTGCGCCAGCAGAAGGGCAAGCCCGCCGGACAGCCGCACTATGCACTGTCGGATTTCATCGCGCCCAAGGACAGCGGCAAGGTCGACTACATCGGGGCCTTTGCCGTTACCGCCGGCATCGGCATCGAGCCGCACCTCGAGCGCTTCAAGAAGGCGCATGACGACTACAACGACATCCTGCTCAAGTCGCTGGCCGATCGTCTCGCGGAAGCGTCGGCCGAGGCGCTGCACCTGCGCGTGCGCCGCGAGCTGTGGGGTTACGCTCCCGAAGAGCGCCTGACCAACGAGCAGCTCATCGCGGAAAGCTATCGCGGCATCCGCCCCGCGCCGGGATATCCCGCCTGCCCGGACCACACCGAGAAAGGCACGCTGTGGCAAATGCTCGACGTCGAGCGCGCCATCAGATTTGCGCATCACCGAGAGTTTCGCCATGTATCCCACGGCCGCAGTCAGCGGCTGGTATTTCGCGCATCCGGACGCAAGGTACTTTGCCGTCGGGCCCATCGATCTCGACCAGATGCAGCACTACGCCGCGCGCAAGGGCTGGTCGGCTGCCGAAGCGCGCAAGTGGCTGGTCTCGAATCTCGAATCACGCGCCAGGATCCCCACGACGAAGCCGCGTAAAAGTGTAGGGACAGACTTAAGTCTGTCCCTACCCGTTTAGCTAGCAAAAGGGGACGCGCCTGAGGAATTAGCTTCCGCAACAAACGGCGGCGACAATGGCCACCGTGAACGGGGTTGTTAGTTTCGCGGATGCCATCCGCTTCTGGCTGAAGCTGGGTTTCATCAGCTTCGGTGGACCGGCGGGGCAGATCGCCATCATGCACCAGGAGCTGGTGGAGCGACGCCGCTGGATCTCCGAGGGGCGCTTCCTGCACGCGCTCAACTATTGCATGTTGCTGCCCGGCCCCGAGGCGCAGCAGCTCGCCACCTACATCGGCTGGCTGCTTCATCGCACCTGGGGCGGCCTCGTGGCCGGGCTGCTGTTCATCCTGCCGTCGTTCGTGATCCTCGTGATCTTGTCGTGGCTGTACATGAGCTACGGGCAAGTGCCGGCGGTGGCGGCGTTCTTCTTCGGCATGAAGCCCGCCGTGGTGGCCATCGTCGCGTTTGCGGCGTGGCGCATCGGCAGCCGGGTGCTGCGTAACGCGGTGCTGGCCGCAATCGCCGTGCTGGCCTTTGTCGCATTGTTTTTCTTTTCCATCCCGTTTCCGCTCATCGTGATCGCAGCGGCGCTCACCGGCGCATCGGCTCGCGTTTTGCCGCGCATCGATTCGAGACCGCGACGCTGGCGCCGGCGGCGGCGGGTGAGGGTGGTGCCGTCATTGATGATCACAGTGCGCCTCCATCTCACGCGAAGTTTTCCTGGGGACGGCTGGTGCGCGTGCTCGCCGTCGGTATCGTGCTGTGGCTTGCCGGGTTGGCCGCGTTGTTCGCCATCGCCGGCGCGCACGGCACGCTGGCGCAGATGGGGAGCTTTCTTCACCAAGGCGGCGCTGGTGACATTCGGCGGCGCCTACGCAGTATTGCCCTACGTGAACCAGGCCGCGGTCGAGCAATACCACTGGCTCACTGCGCCGCAGATGATCGACGGGCTGGCGCTCGGCGAAACCACGCCCGGGCCGCTGATCATGGTGGTGACCTTCGTCGGATTCGTGGGGAACTGGACCCAGGCCGCGCCAGCATCGTCTCCGGCGCTGGCCGGCTTGACGGGCGCGCTGGTGGTCACGTTTTTCACGTTCCTGCCATCGTTCGTGTTCATTTTCGCTGGCGCACCTCTGGTCGAGGCCACGCGTGGCCGGCGCCTGTTCACCGCGCCGCTGACCGCGATCACCGCCGCCGTGGTGGGTGTGATCGCGAATCTCGCGGCCTACTTCGCCTTCCACGTGTTCTGGCCAAAGGCGTCTCGACCAGACGCCGGACTGGCCTTCGCTGGCCATCGCCGCGGCCGCGGCGCTCGCGCTCTTCTGGATGCGCGCCGGCGTGGTTCCCGTGATCCTCGCCTGCGGAGCCGTGGGCCTCGTCGTGAAATTGATTCTATGATCACGACATGAGCGATCCTGCCGGCACCGAAAAAGCGCAGCGCCAGACATTCGATGACTTCGTGCTCGACCTGGCGCGCGGCTGCCTGCTGTACCAGGGACGTGAAGTTGCGCTGCGCCCGAAAACGTTCGCGGTGCTGACCTATCTCATCGAACGCGCCGGCACGCTGGTGTCGAAAGACGAACTGCTCGCGGCCGTGTGGCCCAATCTCGTGGTCACCGATGACACGCTGGTACAGAGCATCGGCGAATTGCGGCGCGCGCTTGCGGTGGCTGGAAAGGACTACATCACCACTGTGCCGCGGCGCGGATATCGGTTCGAAATGCCGGCGCCTGTTCCTGCGCCGAACTGATTCCCGCGCCAATCCCGCCCCATCGCTGCGCCATCGCCCACCGTCGACATGCTCTGCGCTGGCGATGGAAATTCGGCATCGCGGCGTCGTTGTTGCTCGGGATCGTCGTCGTCGCGTCCTGGTTCTTCACGCGTGACAACAGTCCGCCGCCAGGTGAACTCATCGACGCGCGTCCGGCCATCGCGGTGCTGCCCTTCCAGGACCAGGGCGATGATCGCTCACGCGAATACCTGGCGGACGGACTCACCCAGGATCTCATCCATTCGCTCGGCCGTTTCTCGGCGCTCACCGTCATGTCCTGGAATGCCGTCGCCACCTATAGAGGTGTACGGGTCCGCCCGGGCGAGATCTCGCGTGCGCTCGGCGTGCGCTACCAGGTCGAGGGCAGCGTGCGTTACGACGCGGATCGCGTACGCGTGAGTGCGCAGCTGGTAGACACGCGCGGCCGCGTGTTGTGGTCAGCGCGGTATGACGAGCCGCTCGCGGACCTGTTCCAGCTGCAGGACCGAATCACGCGCGAGATCGCCGGTGCGCTCGCCATTCGTGTCACACAGGTCGAGCAGCAACGCGTCGCCGCCAAGCCCACGTCCAGCTTCGATGCCTACGATTTCCTGCTGCGTGCGCGACCGTCACTGCAGCGCCCGACACGTACGGGCATCGTCGAGGCACGAACGCTGCTGCGGCAGGCCATCGCGCTCGATCCGGACTACGCGGCCGCGCATTCAGCGCTGGGCGAGACCTTTCACATCGCGATTTCCATGGGATGGGCGGAGATACCCGACCAGTACTGGGAACGCGTCGTCGAACACGCCAGCGAGGCGCTGCGACTCGACGCCACGGACGTGCGCGCGCGCATCCTGCTCGGCCGCAAGAACATTGCCTACAACCAGTTCGACGAGGCGCAGAGCGAGATCGATCGCGCCATTGCCATCAACCCCAGCGATGCCGATGCGCTCGCGGGTCGCGGCAATGTGCTGGTGTGGTTGGGCGAGACCGATGCCGCCGTCGAATCACTGGAACAGGCACTGCGAGTCGATCCCGAAATCAACGCCTTCGATCGCTTCGCGCTGAGCCTCGCGTACTTCCTCAAGAAGCGTTACGCGGAATCCATCAGCCAGTCCGAGCTCAACCTGCGCCATAACGCGGATGCGCGCTTCAGCCGCGTGGTGCTGGCGGTTGCATTGGCCGAGGCCGGACGCATGCCGGAGGCGAAACAGGCCGCCGACGAAGTGCGGCGCACCGATCCCACGTTCGACGCGGCCAGCTTCGGCAACAAGTTCCGCGACGGGAGCGATCTCGCGCATCTGCGCGAGGGGCTCGCCAAGGCCGGGCTCTACTTGCCAGCCGGCGGGTGAGTTTTCGGCAGCAGTCCGCGATTGTGTTCGGCACGCTCGATGCTGCCGGCGAGTTCCTTGCGGAAAATCTCGGGTCCGACGGACTTGCCGAACAGGTACAACTTGCCGTCGCTGATCAGCCAGTACTCGGGATTGGCCTCGCGCACCTCGCCGCGTGCCAGCGCCACTGCACAGAAATTGGCGAACTGTGGCGCGTAGCGCACTGGATCGGCCTTGAATAAATCCCGGTGCGCGGCGCTCGCGAAGCGCCAGACGTGTTCGTCCCACTGGTATTCGAAACGCGCCGAGCCGGGCGTGGCGCGTTGCATCGTGAAATAGGCCACGGGGTCATAACCCTTGATGCCGAGCGG
Source organism: uncultured Pseudomonadota bacterium (assembly GCA_963832505.1). GTDB lineage: Bacteria > Pseudomonadota > Gammaproteobacteria > Steroidobacterales > Steroidobacteraceae > CADEED01. The sequence goes on from CAWHUD010000001.1 coordinate 206,877, forward strand.
CGTGGCCGGATCGGCCCCCGCCGGCAGGCAGTAGATGGCCGCCAGGCCGGACAGCACGAGCTGCAGAATCCATCGCATGCTGCAAACATAGCTCACGCGGGGCAGGGCGGCGCGAGGTTTCGGAGAACTTTCGGGGATGTTTCGTGACTTGTGCACGCCGATTCGCGATTCACTGCGCCGTAGTTCAGCGGAGGCTCCATGAATTCTTCCATGAAACCGATTCTCGGAAAGCTGGCAGCGACAGCCTGGCTGTTCCTGGCGGCCCAGACCCAGGCCGACGTGGTCATCGACTGGAATGCGCGCGCCGATGCCATCGCGGCGGACAAGCGCCTGAGCTCACCGGTTCACGGCCGTGGCCTCGCCATCATGCACGTGGCGATGTTCGAGGCGCTGAACGCCATCGACCGGCGCTACACATCGTATCGGCTGGACCTGGTCGCCGATCGCAACACTTCGCGCGAAGCCGCCGCGGCTGCCGCGGCGCACGCGGTGATGATCAACCTTTACCCGGATCAGCGCGCCGATCTCGATGCGCTGCTCGAACAGCAGCTCGCGGCCGTCAGTGAGGGCGATCCGAAGGAGCGCGGCCTCATCCTGGGTCGCAAGGCAGCGGCGGCGTTAATGGAGCTCCGCGCCCGGGACGGCGTTGAAGCGCGCCGACACGTACCGGCCCGTGACGCAGCCAGGCGTCTATGTCACCACGGCGCCAGTGGCGAGTTTCACCGTGGGCTCGTGGTCACCCTGGGTTCTCGAGAGTGCGGCGCAGTTTCGGGCCGGACCGCCGCCGGCACTGACATCGGCGACGTGGACGCGGGATTTCAACGAAATTCGCGAGCTCGGTGCACTCGACAGCGCCACGCGTACCGCCGAGCAGACTACCGCCGCGAAATTCTGGCTGCTCACCGGCGCCCGCACCTGGAATCCCTTGGTGGCGCAGGTTGCCATGCACAGGCGCATGGATCTGCTGGACTGCGCGCGCCTGTTCGCGCTCACCTCGATGGCCGGCATGGACGCCTACGTCGCGGTGTTCGAGGCCAAGTACCACTACAACTTCTGGCGGCCCGTCACCGCCGTCCGCAACGCCGACACCACGGGCAATCCCGCGACGCCGCGCGATGCGTCCTGGCTGCCGCTGAGCGATACACCGATGCACCCGGAGTATCCCTGCGCGCATTGCATCACCGCGGCGGCGGTGGCCGCGGTGTTGCACGGTGTGGTGGGCGATGACATCGGCGACCTGTCGATGACCAGCCCGACGGCCGCGGGAGTGTCGCGCCGCTGGACGACGCTTCGCGCCTATGAAGAAGAAGTGTCGAACGCGCGCATCTGGGCTGGTTTCCACTATCGGTTCTCGACCGAGGCCGCCCGCGACATGGGCAGGAAAATCGGCGAGCTCACGCTGGCCACGCAGCTCAAGCCAAGGACTCGACGCTGACAATGCTTGACCGAAACGTGCCGGATCACGTGTACTCCGGCGCGCATGACAAACAAGACATCATTTTGCCTGTGCCTGCTCGCAGGCCTGGCCAACGCGGCCGATGACTCCGGAAGCTGGAAGCCGCTGCTGGATCGCAATCTCTCGCAGTTCGATGTGTACCTGAGTTATCCGGGTGCGGTGATCACCGACGTCATCGCCGGCAAGGCGCCGGCCGACCTCAAGCCACTCGGGCTCAATCCGAAGGGGCAGACGGTGTTCAGTGTCATCGAACAGGATGGCAAACCGGTGCTGCGTATCACCGGGGAGATCTACGGCTGCGCGGTGACGCGCCAGTCTTTCTCCAACTACCACCTGCGACTCGAGACGCGCTGGGGTTCGACCAAGCTGGTGCCGCGTCTCAACGAACCGAAGGACTCCGGGATCCTCTATCACAGCCGCGGCGAGTTCGGGGTCGACTACTGGAAGTCCTGGGCCCTGTCGCATGAGTTCCAGGTCATCGAACACGGCCTGGGTGAATACTGGACGCAGGCCTCATCGGCCATGGATATCCGCGTCAATCCTGGCAAACCCGGGGCGCCCGGTGCCGACGCACCGCGCTGGAATCCCGCCGCACCGTGGGCGACATTCGCGTCGCCTAACAACCATGCGCTGGCAGGAACTGACGAAGACCGGCCCGGGCAATGGAACCGGCTCGAACTCGTCTGCTACCAGGACGACTGCGTGCACATCGTCAATGGCAAGGTGGTCATGGCGCTCGCAAATGCGCGCTTCAAGGACGGCGACAAGTGGGTGCCGATGACCGGCGGCACTTTGCAGATCCAGAGTGAGGCGGCCGAGGTGTTCTACCGGGATATCGAGATCCGCGCGATTCCCGCCATGCCGGCGGAGTACGCCCGCTACTTCGACTGAAAATGGGGACATTCCTATTTTCCGATTCGGAAAATAGGAATGTCCCCATTTTCAGGGTGGGGCCGGGAGCTTGAGTACAAGTCCACCCTTGATGACCACTTCGACCTGCTGCAGCAGCTTGATGTCGACCAGTGGATTGCCGCGTACGGCGATGAGATCGCCGAACTTGCCGGCCTCGACGCTGCCGACGTTTTCTTCCCAGCCCATGTAGCTCGCCGCCACCGAGGTCGCGGACTGTACGGCCTGCATGGGTGTCATGCCGCGCGCCACCATGATGGGAAACTGCCGTGCGTTCAGGCCATGCGGAAACACGCCGGCATCGGTGGCATAAACGATGGGAACCCCGGCCTTGACCGCCTTGGTGAAGGCCTGGCGCTGAATCTCCGTGGTCTCGACGTTCTTTCGCAGGAATTCCTCGGGCCAGTTTGCCCGGCGCCCTTCGGTGTCGATGTAGTCACCGTTGTACACGTCCATCGCCATGGCGACGTGGCCACGTTTCAGCGCCAGCGCGATGCCGGCGTCGTCGAGATACGAGGCATGCTCGATGGTGTCGACTCCGGCTTCGATGGCCATGCGAATCGACTCGGCGCCGTGCGCATGCGCGGCGACTTTCTTGTTCGAGGCATGCGCAACCTTGACCACGGCGGCGATTTCTTCGCGCGTCATTTCCGGCGAGCCGGGCACACTGCCATAGGCGAGCACCGCGCCGGAGGCGATCACCTTGAGCAGGTCCGAGCCGCTGGCCAGCAGCACTTCAGCACGATCGTGGAATTGCTGCGGACCTTGCGCCACGCCGAAGTGGAAAGCCGAGTTGTCCGCAGGTTCCTGGTAGTCCGGCACGTACAGGTCGCCGCCGCCATGTGGAATCGTGAGGTACGGACCGCTCACCTGCATGCGCGGCCCGAGGACTTCCCCGGCATTGACGGCGTCGCGCAGCAGCACATCGGTGCCGGCGACATAGGTGCCGACATTGCGCACCGAGGTGAATCCCGCCAGCAACGTGGCGGCGGTATTCTCGTGCGACTGCCGCAGCGTTTCCTCGAGGCTGCGGGTGAAGTAAACGCGCAGGTCCGCCGTGTCCTCGGGCCGATCGGTGAGATGCGTGTGCATGTCGATCAGGCCGGGCAGGCAGGTGTAGTCGCGGAGATCGAGCACCGGCACCCTCGTGTCGGCGGCGTCCGAGCGGCTCGCGTCGGCCTTGACACTCTTGATTCGGCCATCGCGAATGACGACCAGTGCATCGATGAGCGCCAGCGGATGCACGCCGTCGATCAGCAGCCCGCAGTGGATCGCAATGGTGCCGCTGTCGGGTGTGTACGGCACCTCTCGCACGGCAATGCTCGTGCGCTGGGATGCGGGCGCGAACATGCAGCCGCCCAGGAAGGCGGCGCACGCCGGAAGAATGAGATGACGCCAGTTCATGCGAGGGGAATGAATTCGTGGTTGTCGAAATCCGGCAGCTTCATGCGCCCGGCGCGCCAGTCGGACTTGGCCTGTTCGATGCGTTCACGCGAGGATGAAACGAAGTTCCATTCGATGAAGCGCTCGCCCACGGGCTCGCCGCCGAGGGCCATGAGCGTGGAGGGCTGCAAGGCGCTGACGGAACTGTCCTCACCCTTGTCGAACACCAGCATTTTTCCGGCGTCGTAACGGCGGCCGTTCGCCTCGATCTCGCCGGCGGCCACGTACAACGCGCGCTCGGGATAGTCGTGGGGTAGAGCCACGGCGGCGCCGTTGGCGAGCTCCCAGTGCGCATAGAACAGCGGCGAATGCGTGGTGACCTGCGACGTCAGGCCGAAGGCGGAGCCGGCCAGCAGGCGCGTGCGTGCGCCATTTTCCTCGTACACCGGCAGCGACTCCGCGCCGAAGTGCCCGAAGGACGGCGCGGTTTCTTCATGCTCCTTCGGCAGGGCCACCCAGGCCTGGATGCCATGCATGTCGCCACCCTCGGCACGCGCCTTCTCGAAGCGTTCCGAATGCGTGATGCCGCGGCCGGCGATCATCCAGTTGACCTCGTTGGGCTGGATGGCCTGCTGCGCACCGACACTGTCACGGTGCATGATCTCGCCGGCGAATAGATAGGTGACCGTGGCCAGGCCGATGTGCGGGTGAGGGCGCACGTCGACGGATTTGCGGGATTCCCGGCGCGAAAGTCACCGGCCCGATGTGGTCGAAGAAAATGAACGGGCCGACCATGTGCCGGCGCGTGTAGGGCAGCACCCGGCCGACCTCGAATCCCCCGAGGTCGCGGCGGCGCTGGTCGATGACTTCCATGGTGAATCGTTTACCAGACTCACCTGTCCGCTAGCAAACCTGTCGGTATCGGAAAATGGGGACATTCCTATTTTCCGACCCAGAGTGCCTGCCACCAGAAACTGGGCCTCATCTGTCGGAAAATAGGAATGTCCCCATTTTCTAGCAGCAAACCCCGGACTTTCAGAGCGACTTGAGGAATTCGATGAGCTCGATGCTTCTCCGCGCCGGAAAGTCCCAGCGAGAAATGCGAGTCGTAGTGTTCGACCACGGCCGCGAGGGTTGCGGAATCGCCCGTCGTGATAGAAGCCGCCCTTGGTGTGTGTCCACAGGCCGCGCAAGGGCGTCGTGCGGTACCGGCCATCGGGCGCGCGGCTCGCCTGGAACTCGTCGATGCCGATCTCGGCGCCGGTGTGCATGTTCCAGCCCGGCTCGGTGTAGAGCGGCGGCACATGACATTCAGCCGCATTTGCCTTGCCGTTGAACACCGACTCGCCACGTTTCGCGGCGGAGCGGTCGTAGCTGCCGCGCGGCGCGGACGGCACGGGCAGCGCCAATTGGTAAAGCTGCAGTGCCGGCAGCAGGGCAGTGATCAGGTCCTCGTCGGCCCGCACGTGCCCCGAATCCTGCGCGCGCCGCGACCGGAAAACGCGTGGCGTCATCGAGTCGCGGATCGAAGAACGTCCCCTGGCCATGCATCTCGAGATTCGCGACGAAGGCATTCCAGTGCGAGATGCCACCCCAGCCCGTCCAGGTGTGCAGGTTCACGCCCGCGAGACCGAAGGCCGGCGGGATCAGCACCGAGGCGGACTTGCCGTCAGGGCGAAACGCCTTGCCGTCGAGCGAACAACGAGGCATCGAAGCGACCCGGCCCCCAGGAGTTGAGCACCGTGCGCACGGTGGCGACATCCGTGCCCAGCAGTTGCGGCGACGGGCTCGAGTCGCGGCGCCAGCGCCACGATGGCGCCGATGTTCAGGTCGCGATTCGCCCAGCCGTCGCGGCGCCGGCCGATGCCTTTCGCAAAGGAGTCGTCCACCGTGGAATGACACAGCGAACACTGGATCCCCATGGAGGAGATCCTGCCCCTCTCGTCGAAGAATCCGGTCACGCCGACCACCGCGTCGAGCTTGAGCAGTTCGAGCGTGGTCTTCGGATCGTCGAGATCGACCTTGCCGCGGGCGATCGTCCCGCTGCAGCTGAGCGCGGCAGCGCTTCGACGTCCACCTTGAGTCCGCACGCTCAGCGCCGTTTCAGGCGAAACGCCGGGCCCACGCCGCCGTTGTTGGCGCCGGCGAGGGCCAGGTGCAGTCCGATTCCGTCGCCCCAGAACGCCTCATCGCCGAAGGTGGCGAACCGAAAGGTTTCGCGTCCCTCGCGCATTTGTTTGAGTGCATTGAAGTCTGTGGCGAAATCCCCGGTTGAAAGCCGGTGGCTCCCGCGACGTAGCGGTGAGCAGGGCGGCGGCGATGACCGCCCGATGAATCGCGTTTTCATGACGCACATCCCCTGTGTACGGAGATTAGTCTCACCTGCAAGATCAATGCGTGCGGCGCGGTGAAATTGTTCCGCCGCGATTGACCGCATCGTCATGCGCATGCAGTCTACTGACGCGCCTAGCAACCTCCGCACGACCGACGTCCTGTTTCCTGACATCAGGAAGCTGCGGCGCGCACCGCGTGGCTTCAGGGAGTCCGACATGCACTCGAGCGCCCGATCCATCAAGCACAGTTCGTTCGTCATCGAACGGCGATTCGACTACGACCCCGAGCTGGTGTACCGCGCCTGGGCGGATCCCGCGGTGAAGGCACGCTGGTTCAGCGGCCCGGCGGACAAGTGGAAGGAAGAAGTGCGCGAGATGGACGTGCGCGTGGGCGGCCGCGACCGGCTCATCGGCAAGTTCGTCGACGGCTCCGAATCACGCTTCGAAGCGCAGTACTTCGACGTGGTGCCGGAAAAGCGCCTGGTCTATGCCTATGACATGTACTGGCAGGGCAAGAAGATTTCCGTTTCGCTGGCGAGCGTCGAGTTCGTGCTGGCGGGCAAGGGCACGAAGCTGGTGCTGACCGAACAACACGCCTTCCTCGACGGCTACGAAGATAGCGGCAGCCGCGAACGCGGCACGCGGGGATTGCTGGATAATCTTGCCGTCGCACTTGGCGGCGGCGACACGCGCCAGCCGAAGTCCTGAATCCGCGGAGCTGACCGTCAGGGATACAGCGAGCCGACGTAGGCCGCCAGGCCGATCATGTCTTCGAGTTCGAGTTTTTCGACCGTGGGCTTCATCTGGTCAGCGGCCTCACCGGTACGTGCGCCGTTCTTGAATGCCAGCAACTGGCGCAGCAGGTAGGTGGGCGAGCGGCCCGCGATCGGTGGAATCTTGTCCGTGCCCCTGAGGTTGGCGAGATGGCAGGTGGCACAGATCTGCGTCCTGTCGCTGCCGTCCACGCTCTTGCCGGTGGTGGCGAGCCGCTTGCCGCGCGCCAGTGAGCCAGGCGGTACATAGGCGGTGTACTGCATGCGATCGTCGCGGTACTGGTGGCGGGTGATGTCCGGCGCCACTTCCAGCAGACGCGCGCCGAGGTCCTCGGTGCCGCCGACCTCCTTGTAGACCCAGTCGGACGGTTCGGCTCGCGGAATGTTGATGGCCTCGGCCACCCACACGCGGCGACCCAGCTTCAGCTGCGAGAAATACTTCGCGCTCTCGTCGATCTCCGCGTCGGTCAGCGCCGCCGCCACCGCGTGCATGCCACGGCCCGGCAGGTATTTCTCCGGCCCGATGGCCTGGCGTTTGCCGCTGCGGAAGTCGCGCAGCTGCTCCTTTATATAGGCCTCGGGCAGGGCGGCCAGCGCCGAGTTCTCCGGCCGGCCCTGGCCGGTGGGCGTATGGCAAAACGCGCAGGCGATCACCTTGGGCTTGCGGCCTTTCGCGACGATCTCCGGCATCGGGATGTGCGAATTCGGCTGCCAGTCCGGCGCGTTGAATTGATCGTTGATGCGGGCGAGGGTGTACTTCTGGTCGCTGTCCGGGATGCCGAGCAATTCGACGTCGTCGAGCTTGGGCGGCGTCTTGGGCGGCGGCAGCAATGAGTCCGGGTGGATGGGAAACAGCCAGTCCGGATAAGGGATTTTCAGTTCCGCCGCCAGCGGCGCCTTGGGGGTCCCCGGCTTCGTAGCGTCCTGTGCGATGGCGCCAAGGCAGGCGAGTGCGCAACATGCACCCAAGGCTGCGAGACGTGCGGCGAGTCGATTCCTGGTCACTGCTGTTCCCCCGAAGTCACGCGCGCAGCATACCGAATTCAGGACCGTACGATAGCGACCGCATGCCACGCCGCAACCCACGCCTCGCGCGCCGCGCCCTGCCCATCGATACCGTGGCGCTGGCGCGATTCCTGGTCGGCCAGGTGCTGGTGCACAGCCGTCCGTGGACGACGCCTCGCCGGGCGCATCGTCGAGACCGAAGCCTATCCACCCGGAGACCCGACCGGCTACGCGCGACCCGGGCTAACTACCAGCAACTCGCCGCTGTTTGGCCCTCGCGGTACCGGCTATGTGCGCATGGTGTACGGCACGTGCCTGACGCTCAATCTCGCCGCGGAAGAAGCCGGCGTGGGCGCGGCGGTGCTGATCCGCGCGCTCGAACCCATCGAAGGCCTCGAGGCCATGCAGCGCCATTGCCCGGCGGTGCGCCGCGTTGATCTCACGCGCGGTCCCGGGCGCCTCTGCGCGGCGCTCGGCATCGGCCGCGAGTTATCGGGCACGGACCTGTGCACCAGCGAGCGGTTATGGCTGGAGCGCGGCGGCGTCCCGCCGTCGATCCGGGTGAGCACGCGCATCGGGCTGTCGCGGGACCAGCATCGACGACTGCGATTTCTCGAGCGCGGCAGTGCTTTCGTGAGCGTTCCGCCATAATGGCGGCCATGAAAAGACTGCTGCTCGTCATGCTGCTGGCGCTGAGCGCGCACACGTTCGCCCAAAGCGGACAGAGCCCATGGCGGCCAGCCCACGGAGGCGAATTTCCGCAAGTCGCTCGGCATTGGCCCGTCAGTGCGACTCGACTATCGCAACCTGCAGTGCAAGCCGGCGGATTTCGCGGGCTTCGTGGCCGACATGCGCAAGCCCGGCGCGCATGCGGACGTGGATCGTGCGGTCGATGGCGGTGCTGTCACCATGACGGCGAAACAGCGCGGCATGGCGCCATGCGCCTCGCCATATCCACCCGTGACCGAGATTCCGCCGTTCGATCTCAAGGACCTTTCCGGCAAGCGTGTGACATCCGCCAGCCTCAAGGGCAAGCCCACGCTGATCAGCTTTTTCTTCTCGACCTGCGTGCCCTGCATTCTCGAGGTGGAGCCGCTGAATCGATTCGCGGCCGCGCGGCCGCAGATGAATTTCCTGGCGGTGACCTTCGATGAGCCCGAGGCGGCACGCGCCTTCGTCAAGCGTTACGGCGTACGCTGGCGCGTCGTGCCCGATGCGCAGAATTTCATCGAACGAATGCGGGTCAAGCAGTACCCGCTGATGGCGCTGTTCGATGCCAACGGCCGGTTGCTGGGCACCATGAAGGGCGGCGCGCGGGACGAACTGGAGGCTGCCAGCGTCGAGCCGCGACTGAAGCGCTGGATGGATGGGCTGCTGAAGTAGGCCCAGGTCAACCGGCGGGGGCGTGCTGCGTTTACCTCCCTAAGCCTATGACCGCAACGCAGAATTCGATGGCCGCCGCGATTGCGGCGAACCGGTTCGGGCTGGGCGCCCGGCCCGGCGAATTGGCGCTTGCCGGCAAGGACCCGCAAGGCTGGCTGGTGAGGCAGCTCAAGGGCAGCCCGCCGGTGCTCAGCGGTGACGGGCTCAGGCCATGCATCCGAGATCCTGAAGCAGGCACTCGAGTTGCGCCGCGACCTGGTCGAAGCGCGTCGTGAAAAGAAGGAAGGCGGCGATCCCGCCAGGAGCCTGGCCGCCGCTGCGCTCAAGCTGCCTGCCGTCTACCGGCCGGTGTACCTCGACGAGGTGTATGCGCGCTTCTCGCACGCCGTTGCCACGGACCGGCCATTCCTCGAACGCATCACCCAGTTCTGGAGCAATCACTTCGCGGTGTCGATCGACAAGATCTGCGGTGCTGGGAATCGCCGGCGCCATGGAGCGTGAAGCCATCCGCCCGAATGTCACCGGCAGCTTCACGCGCCTGTTGATGGCCGTCGAGAAACATCCCGCGATGTTGCTGTACCTCGACAATCAGACTTCGATCGGTCCGAACTCGCGCGCCGCGCGCTTTCTCGCGCGACGCGCCAAGGGCAGCGGCCGCAAGGTCGACATCAACGAGAACCTGGCGCGCGAAATCCTCGAGCTGCATACGCTCGGCGTCGACGGCGGATACACGCAGGCCGATGTCACCACGTTTGCGCAGGCCATCTCCGGCTGGTCGATCGGCGGCGAAGACCAGGGACGGCGCTTCGCGCGCCTCGGTCTCGACAGCGGCAAGGCCGGAGAGTTCTTCTTCCGCGACGTTTTCCACGAGCCCGGTGCCAAGCGGCTGCTGGGCAAGAGCTACGGCGACGATGGCGTGAAGCAGGGCGAAGCCATTCTCGGGGACCTGGCGCTGCGGCCGGAAACCGCGCGGCACATCTCGACCAAACTGGCACGCCACTTCATTGCTGATGATCCGCCGAGAGAGGCGATCGAGCGACTGACACATGCCTGGCTGGAAAGTCGCGGCAACCTCGCGCGCGTGTACCAGGCGCTCATCGAATCGCCCGAGGCCTGGCGCGAGCCGCTGGCGAAGTTCAAGACGCCGGTCGACTACATACATTCTTCTTATCGCGCACTCGCGATTCCGCTGCAGGAAAAACGCCGTGCGCTGCAGCCCTTCGAAGCGCTGGGTCAGCGCAACCTCATGCCGGGATCGCCGGCGGGCTGGCCCGATACCAGCGCCGACTGGGACGGATCCTCGGCGCTGCTCAAGCGCATCGCCTGGGCCGATGCCGTGGCACAACGCATGGGTGACCAGCGCAACGCGCGCGAGCTGGCGCCGGAAATCCTCGGCGCGACGCTGAGCGAGACCACCGCGAAGGCCATTGCGCGTGCCGAAAGCGGCACGCAGGCCATGACCATGTTCATGGCTTCGCCCGAGTTCATGCGGCGTTGACGGAGGTGGGCTCATGAAACCAGTCTCGAGACGCGGATTCCTGCAAGCTTCACTGTTTGCCGGCGCGAGCAGCGTGATCGCCTCGCGCCTGGCGTTTGCGAATGCGCCCACCGACTCTCGCTTCGTATTCGTCCTGCTGCGCGGCGCACTCGATGGCTTGTCGGCCGTGCCAGCCGTCGGCGATCCGGACTACGCGGGGCTGCGCGGACAGATCGCACTGGCGAAATCGGGTCAGTGAGGCGGCGTTGCCGCTCGATGGCACGTTTGCATTGCATCCGGCGCTCACCTTCCTGCATTCGAGTTACGCCGCGAAGGAACTCACGGTGTTGCATGCGATTGCCTCGCCATATCGCGAGCGCTCGCATTTCGACGGCCAGAACGTTCTCGAGAATGGCGGCGTCGTACCGCATGGCATCGCCAGCGGCTGGATCAATCGGGCCATCAGTTCGTTGCCGGCGGCATCCGCGAGCGGCGTGGCGCTCGGCGCCAACGTGCCGCTGGCCATGCGAGGTCCCGCGGAAGTCGCGTCCTGGTCTCCGACCCGGATCACGGCGCTGGACGATGACACGCTGGCGCGAATCACCGATCTCTACGCCGCCGATCCGCTGCTCTCGCGTCGCCTGGCCGAGGCACTCGAAAGTGACGCCATTGCCAATGAAGCGCAGGCTGCGGCCAATGCCGAGGTCGATGCGGACATGGCGGAGGACTGCGAGCGCCAATGTCGTCGAGCGCGATGCCACACAGCGTCGCAATGCCGGCAGGCGCTACACGGAAACTGCGCGTGCCGCGGCGGGTTTCCTCAAGCGTGAGGATGGACCGCGCGTGGCGATGTTCGATACTTCCGGCTGGGATACCCACGCCAACGAGGGCGGGGCGCAGGGCCAGCTCGCTCTGCGGCTGCGCGGCCTCGATGCGGCGCTGGCGGCGCTCAAGGAGTCGTCAGGCCCCGCCTGGCGCAAGACCGTGGTGCTGGTCGCGACCGAGTTCGGTCGGACTGCGGCCATCAATGGCACGCGCGGCACGGATCACGGTACCGGCGCCGCAGCATTTTTGTTAGGCGGCGCGGTGGCGGGCGGACGCGTGTTGGCCGACTGGCCTGGACTTGGCGCGCGCCGCGCTGTACGAGGGCCGTGATGTGCGACCGACGCGCGATCTGCGTTCAGTCATGAAGGGTGTGCTGCGCGATCACCTCGGCGTATCGCCATCCGCACTCGAAAGCAAGGTATTCCCCGAGAGCGCTGCGGCGCGTGCCACCGACGGACTCATTCGCGGCTAGCTAATTTCCAAGTCATCGTCCGAAGTCTGTAGGACAGTGGCGAGAGTCGGTGTCTCGCTGCATGGACCAAGGTCCGATGCAAATGGTCCGAGTCCGTTGACCATGATTCCGGCCCCGGCGATGATCTTTCCGCCGAAAAGCGATGGGCAATTCATGCTTCGAAGTGGCGTGGTCAAGTTGTTGGTGGCATGCGCGGTGGTGCTCCTGCTGGCAGCCGGCGCAGCCAACTCGACCGGTCCCGCGTCGTTGAACGACAGCGGGGCGACGAGGATCGTCGCGATCGAGGATTAAGGTGATTCCTCGATGACCAGCAAGCTCTCGCTTGCGGCTTTCACTGCCGCTTGCGTTGCATCGTTAGTCCACGCAGCGGCGCCAGCCGCCGACGTGCAGCCAGTTACCGTCGACAATTTCGTGCGCGCCGAGACCGACCTGTATCTCGGCAATTCGGTCAAGGAGGCTGGTGGTGTTGGCAAACTGAACCACTCGCGCACGCCAGCGGATGTCGACAAGCAGACGGTCATCCGGATGAATCGAGACACCCTTTATTCCTTCGGGGTTTTCGATCTTGACGCGAGCCCCGTGACGATAACCTTGCCCGACGCCGGCTCGCGCTTCCGCTCGATGCAGGTGATCAACCAGGACCATTACGTGGTTGGGGATGTGATGTACCGCGCTGGTGCGTACACGTACGACAGGGCCAAGGTCGGGACGCGCTACGTGTTTTTCGCCATCCGCACCTTTGTGGATCCCAATAACGCAAACGACGTGAAACAGGCGCACGCATTGCAGGACACCACGCGCGCCAGTCAATCGAAGCCCGGAACCTTCGAAGTGCCGAAGTGGGACCCGGCGAGCCAGAAGAAGGTGCGCGATGCGTTGCTCGTGCTGGGCAGCAGCGGCACCGAATACAAGACCGCGTTCGGCACGAAACAGCAGGTCGAGCCGATCTCTCACTTGATCGGCACGGCTGTCGGTTGGGGTGGTAACCCGCAGTCCGCCGCAATCTACCAGGGCGAACCGTTGTCGAAGAACGATGGCAAGACGGTCCATCGGGTCGTGGTCAAAGACGTGCCGGTGGATGGTTTCTGGTCGGTGAGTGTCTACAACGCCGAGGGCTACTTCCAGAAGAATCCGCTCAACGCGTATTCGCTGAACAATGTCACTGCGAAGAAGGGTGCCGACGGTTCCTATGCCATCCAGTTCGGTGGCTGTGACGGCAAGGTGTCTAACTGCCTGCCCATCACGCCGGGCTGGAACTACGCGGTGAGGCTGTATCGGCCGCGTGCCCAGATCGTGAACGGTACCTGGGCATTTCCCAAACCCGAGCCAGTGACGCCCTGACGCGCGTGCCCATGATTCAGGCCGGCGCCAACACCGGCCTGAGCTTCGCCTCGCGGATCGGCAGGTTCACGAACGCGGCGGCGAGCGCCAGCGCGATGTCCGCGTACCACATCCACGAGTAGTCGCCGAAGCGCACCAGCGCGATGCCGCCCAGCCAGGCGCCGAAGAAGGCGCCGATCTGGTGCGTGAAAGTCGCGAGACCAAATAACGTCGCCAGGTAGCGCACGCCAAACAACTTGCCGATGAGCCCGGCGGTGGGCGGCACGGTGGCGAGCCAGGTGAAGCCCAGCGCAGCGGCGAACAGGTAGAAGGTCAGCGGCGTCTTGGGCGCCGCCAGGTAGATGGCGATGACCACGGCACGCGAGAAATAGTTTGCGAACAGCAGGTACTTCATGCGGAACACGCCGCCGGCCCAGCCCGCCCAAAGGCTGCCGGCGACGTTGGCGAGACCGATGATGGAAATCGAGGTCGCTGCCACGGTGGCGGGCAGGCTGCACAACTGCACCTCGCCCGGCAGGTGAGTGACCAGGAAAGCGATGTGAAATCCGCAGGTGAAGAAGCCGGCGTGCAGGCACCAGTAACTCTTGTCGCGCGCGGCGATGGCGAGCTGCTCGCGCATGGTGAGCGGGTTGGCGACATGCGCGGAGCCCGCGGGTGATGCCGCATCGAGATCGTGCGTCAACAGTCGTGCGAGCGGCACGGTGGCAATCGCCGCAACCGCCATGCTCCACATGGCGCCCATCCACGTGACGCTGGAGATCAGCAGCTGGTTGAGCGGTGCGAACATGAACTGGCCCAGGCTGCCGCCGGCATTGACGAATCCGGAAGCGACCGACCGCTTGTGGGCCGGTACACGATTTGCCACCACACCAATCAACACACCGAAGCTGCCGGCGCCCGCGCCGGCCGCGGTGAGTACACCGATGGTCATGATGAGTGCGAATTCGTTGGTGGCGAATGGCGTGAGCGCCGAGCCCACGGCCATCATCACTGCGCCAACGAGCAGCACCCGGTAAGGCCCGAATCGATCGGCGAGCGCGCCGAAGGTGGGTTGCGCCACGCCCCACATGAGCTGGCCGACCGCCATGGCGAAACTCATGGCGGCGTAGCCGACATGGGTGCTGTCGATGATGGGCGCGATGAACAGGCCGAGTGACTGCCGCATTCCCATGGTGATCATGAGAATGGCCGCGGCAATCGCAATGATCGCGATTGTCCGCCACTTGAGTCGCGTGGACGCGTGCTGAGTGATGCTGTCGTTCATTGCGATGTCTTATCCGTCTCTCTCATCGCATGATCTTCGAGCAGCTGGGGGAGGCGGCAGTACGGTTGAGCGAATTGTCACAGGCCAGCGATGGGCACTTTCTGCAGCAGTGAGCAGGCCGCCATCTCCATCTGCGCCGCTTCGCCCAGCGCTGCGGCGCCCGCGGCATTGAGAGTGAACTCGGCGCCGCTGCGTACGAACAGCGGATACCCAAGTGCCGACTCGAGGCTGAGAAGGCGGCGCTCAACCGATTCGCAAGACACCTTCAGTGCCCGAGCGGTGGCGAGCAGGGTGCGATGACGCGCCAGTGCGGCGAAGCAACGGACATCTTCCCAGTCGAGTACCGATGTTCTCTGCCGTTGCGTTGTGGGCTTTTCCGTCATGGCGTGCGGTGCCATTTGAACGCGATTCCCTGTCGCACTGCATTCACGCTTTCTATTCGATCGTTAAGAGGATCGAATGCGCGGCGCTGCGTCATGGGCCTTGGCGCATCCCTCCGACAGATTTCTGCTTGAAATTCAAGATACTGGCGCGCGATGGGCCGCCTGCTGGTGCACCGCGGAATGTTTGTCCATGAATTATTTGCCTTGACAAATATTGCAGCGGCACGGAATGCTACCGGTCCCCCAAGCCCGCTAAACCGAGACCCCATGCCTGCTGCACTGAAGAAAGTCCGGGAATCCGCCGATTCGGTGCCGCTGCCGGAGAACGATCCGCATCGCATGATCTGCCGCCAGCTCAAGCTGGTGACCAGTTCGCTGGTGCGGCGCGTGGACCTGCACATGCAGCCGCTCGAGCTCACCGGCATGCAATGGGAACCTCTGTTGATGTTGTGGTTGGGACGCGCCGACACGGTCGCGGCTCTGGCGCGTGTCATCCAGATGGGTGATGCGTCCATGTCGCGCATGCTCGACCGGCTGGAAGAGAAGGACCTGGTGCGCCGCGAGCGCAGCGCCAGCGACCGGCGCGTGGTCAACCTGCACCTCACCGCCAAGGGACGCAGGGTCGCCAACAAGATCTGGCCCATCGTGGTCGACGGCATGCACGTGCATCTCGATGGCTTCAAGAAAGATGAACTCGTCCAGTTCGCTGATTTCCTGTCCCGCATGCTGGCCAATGGAGCGCGCGATGCAGAAGCCAAATAGACCTGCCGTGCGCGCCATGGCTGCGCTGGTCGCGGCCTCTGTCCTGATGCTCACCGCCTGCGGCAAGGACCAGGCCGGACCGCCACCGCCACCGGAAGTCAGCGTCATCACGCTCAAGCCCCGCGCGGTCGAGATCACCGACCAGCTTCCGGGCCGCACCACTGCGTTTCGCGTCGCGGAAGTGCGTCCCCAGGTCACCGGCGTGGTGCAGAAGCGGCTGTTTACCGAAGGCACCGAGGTGAAAGCGGGCGAGCAGCTGTTCCAGATCGACGCCGGCAGTTATCGCGCCGCGTTGTCCTCGGCGCAGGCCGCGCTCAAGCGCGCCGAAGCCCAGGCCGTGACGGCGAAACTGCTGGCGGAACGTTATGAACCGCTGATCGCGGCCAACGCGGTCTCCAAGCAGGAGAACGATGAAGCCATCGCCGCGAACGCCCGTGCCGAAGCGGACGTGGCCTCGGCGCGCGCCGCGGTCGATGCCGCGCGCATCAACGTGGTGTACACGCAGGTGCTGTCGCCGATCTCGGGCCGGATCGGGCGCACGATGATTACCGAGGGCGCGCTGGTCACCAGCGGCCAGCAGGCACCGCTCGTTACCGTGCAGCAGCTCGATCCCATCTACGTCGACATCACGCAGTCCAGCACCGAGATGCTGCGGCTGCAACGCCAGTTCGCCAACGGCGAGCTCGTCAAGGACGAGACGAACCAGGCCGAAGTCAGTCTCACGCTCGAGGATGGCAGCCGCTATCCGGAACGCGGCCGGCTCAAGGTCTCCGAGGCCTCGGTCGATCCGAGCACCGGCTCCGTCGTGCTGCGCGCGGTGTTTCCCAATCCGCGCCGCGAATTGCTGCCGGGCATGTTCGTGCGCGCGCAGCTCTCCCAGGGCACGCGTTCGGCGGCACTGATGGTTCCGCAGCGGGGAGTCGCCCACAATCCGCGCGGTGAAGCCACCGTGCTCATCGTCGACAAGGACGAGAAGGTGGCCGAGCGGGTGGTGACGGCCGATCGCGCCATCGCCGGCGAATGGCTGATCACCTCGGGTCTCGCGCCCGGCGATCGCGTGATCGTCGACGGACTGCAGAAGGCCAAGCCGGGCTCGCCCGTGAAGGCCATACCGGCCGCCGAAGAAATGAACGCGGCCATGCACGCCGAAGGCGCCGCGAACGAAGTCGCCCAGCGCTAACGATCGCAGCCAGTCATGCTTTCGCGATTCTTCATCGACCGTCCCATCTTCGCGTGGGTCATTGCCATCATCACCATGATCGCCGGCGCGCTGGCCGTGGTGACCCTGCCGGTGCGCCAGTATCCGGCGATTGCGGCGCCCACCGTCGGCATCAACGTCAACTACGCGGGTTCCTCGGCGCAGACGCTGCAGGACACGGTGGTGCAGGTCATCGAGCAGCAGCTCAATGGCATCGACAACCTCGACTACATGACCTCCGATGCGCAGGCCGATGGAACTGCGTCGATAACGCTCACGTTTTCGCAGGGCACCGATCCCGACGTCGCGCAGGTGCAGGTGCAGAACAAGCTGCAGCTCGCCATGCCGCTGCTGCCGCAGGAAGTGCAGCAGGCCGGCGTGCGAGTCAACAAGCCGGCGCGCAACTTCCTCATCGTGCTGGGGTTCATCTCCACCGACAACAGCATGAGCAACGAGGATCTCACGGACTACGTTGCCACCAACCTGCTGGACCCGCTCAATCGCACCAAGGGCGTGGGCGATGTGCAGATCTTCGGCTCGCAGTACGCCATGCGCATCTGGGTGGATCCGTCCAGGCTCAACAACTACGGTCTGACTACCGGCGACGTGGTCGCGGCCATCAGGTCGCAGAACGTGCAGGTGTCGGTGGGCTCGATCGGCGGGCTGCCGGCTGCGCCGGGACAGGCCATCAACGCCAGCATCATCGGTCCGACGCGCCTGTCTACCCCGGAGCAGTTCCGCAACATCCTGCTGCGCGTGAACCCGGACGGTTCGCAGGTGCGCATCGGCGACGTGGCGCGCGTGGCGCTCAATTCCGAGAGCTACATCCGCGATACCAAGTACGACGGCAAACCGGCAGCCGGCGTGGCCATCCGTCTCGCTGCTGGCCAGAACGCGCTCGAAACCGTCAAGGGCATCCACCAGACTCTCGATGGCCTGGCGCCGTTCTTCCCGCGCGGCTTCGAGGTGGTCTATCCACTGGACACCACGCCCTTCGTGCGCACCTCGATCAAGGAAGTCGTGAAGACCCTGGTCGAAGCCGTGGTGCTCGTCTTCCTGGTGATGTACCTGTTCCTGCAGAACGCACGCGCCACGCTGATCCCGACCATCGCCGTGCCAGTGGTGTTACTGGGCACGTTCGGCATCCTCGCGGCCTTCGGCTTCTCGATCAATACGCTCACCATGTTCGGCATGGCGCTGTCCATCGGCCTGCTGGTGGACGACGCCATCGTGGTCGTTGAGAACGTCGAACGCGTTATGGCAGAGGAGGGATTGGAGCCGCGTGAAGCCACGCGCAAGTCCATGAACCAGATCACCGGCGCACTGGTCGCGATCGCGCTGGTGCTGGCGGCGGTGTTCGTGCCCATGGCTTTCTTCGGTGGCTCGATCGGTGTCATCTACCGCCAGTTCTCCATCACGCTGGTGTCGGCGATGTTCCTGTCGGTGCTGGTGGCGCTGATTCTCACGCCGGCGCTGTGCGCCACGATTCTCAAGCCGTTGCCGCCTTCGGGTCATGTGGAGCACACGGGTTTCTTCAAGTGGTTCAACAAGTGGTTCGATCGCGGCCGCGCAAAGCACGGCACCGGTCTGAACGCGATGCTGGGACGCACCGGCCGCACCATGCTGGTGTATCTCGGCATCGTGGCCGTCATGGCCGTGTTGTACACGCAGATTCCCACCTCGTTCCTGCCCAACGAAGACACGGGCTTCATGTATGGCCAGGTGCAGACTCCACCGGGCGCTTCAAAGGAACGCACCTGGGAGGCGCTCGACAAGGCGCAGCAGTACCTCACCGAGCACGAGAAGGACACGGTGGACGGTGTGCTCACGGTCAACGGCTTCAACTTCGCCGGCACGGGACAGAACTCCGGCCTGTTGTTCATCAAGCTCAAGGACTGGGACGAGCGCACCGACGCTTCGCAACAGATGCCGGCGCTGCTGGCGCGCGCCAACAAGTACTTCTCTAGCATCAAGGAAGCCAACATCATTGCCGTACCGCCACCGGCGGTGCTGGAGCTGGGCAATACCGCCGGCTTCGACCTCATGCTGCAGAATCGCGGTGGATTGCCGCGCGAGACTTTCCTTGCGGCACGCAACCAGTTGCTGGGCGAGGCCGCGAAGGATCCGCGCCTGGCAGGCGTGCGGCCCAACGGCGTCGAAGACGCGCCGCAGTTCAAGCTCGATATCGACCGCGAGAAGGCGAGTGCGCTCGGCGTGTCCATCGCCGACATCAACCAGACGCTGCAGACTGGCTGGGCGTCGACGTATGTGAATGACTTCATCGATCGCGGACGCGTCAAGCGCGTGTACGTGCAGGGCGATCCGCAATCGCGCATGCAGCCGGACGACCTCAATCGCTGGTACGTGCGCAACTCGCAGGGCGGCATGGTGCCGTTCTCCGCGTTCGGCCACGGCGAGTGGACCTACGGTCCGCAGAAACTGACGCGTTTCAACGGCGTCCCCGCCTACCAGATCCAGGGCGCACCGGCTCCGGGCCATAGCTCCGGTGAGGCCATGGCCGCCATGGAGGAAATCGTCGCCAGGCTGCCGGCGGGCGTGGGCCTCGAGTGGAACGGCCTGTCGTACGAAGAAAAGAAGTCCGGCTCGCAGGCGCCATTGATGTACGCGCTGTCTCTCGCCATCGTGTTCCTCTGTCTCGCGGCGCTTTACGAGAGCTGGTCGATTCCGGTGACGGTGCTGCTGGTGGTGCCGCTGGGCGTCATCGGCGCGGTGATCGCCACGCTCGGGCGCGGCCTCACGAATGACGCGTACTTCCAGGTCGGCCTGCTCGTGACGATTGGCCTCGCGGCCAAGAACGCAATTCTCATCGTGGAGTTCGCCAAGGAGAGTTTCGATCACGGCACGGACGTGGTGGAGGCCGTGGTGCACGCCGCCAAACAACGCCTGCGCCCCATCCTCATGACTTCACTGGCTTTCATGTCCGGCGTGATGCCACTGGCACTGGCCAGCGGCGCGGGTTCCGGCGCGCAACACGCAGTCGGCACCGGCGTCATCGGCGGCATGTTGTTCTCGACCTTCCTCGCCGTGTTCTTCGTACCGGTGTTCTTCGTGGTCGTGCTGCGACGTTTCCACGTCAAACCCGTCACGATGAAGATCGACGAGACCCCGGCCGATGTGCCGTACGCGAGCGCGACATGAGCTTCCCTCAGCGCATTCGATCCCTCGGCGTCATGGCGCTGGCCGCCGTGTTGTCGGCCTGCACGCTGGCCCCGGAATACGAACAGCCACCGGCACCGGTGGCGACTGCCTACGAAGGCGTCGACTCGGCTCCCGCCGCCGTCCCGGCCGCTGAAATTGGCTGGAGTGATTTCTTCCCCGACGGCGAGTTGCGCGATCTCATCACGCGGGCGCTGGCCAACAACCGCGATCTGCGCATCGCCACGCTGAACGTCGAAGCGGCGCGCGCGCAATACCGCATTCAGCGGTCTGACCTGATTCCTTCGGTCGAAGTCCAGGGTTCCGCCGTGAATCAGCGCACGCCCGGTGAGTTGTCGCGCACCGGGGAGAGCGAACTCACTCGCGTCTACACCGTCGGGGCAGGCGTGCCGGCCTACGAGCTGGACCTGTTCGGCCGCGTGCGCAGCCTGAAGAACGCGGCGCTCGAGGACTATTTCGCCATCACCGAGAACCGCACGGCGGCGCAGTTGTTGCTGGTGTCTGAAGTGGCCAACGCATGGCTCATCCTGATCGCCGACCGCGAGTTGCTGCGTCTTGCCGAAGGGACCCGCGTGAGCCAGCGCCAGTCCTACGATCTCACCAAGTTGCGCTTCGACCAGGGCGTATCGAGCGAGATCGAACTGCATCGCTCGGAGTCCTTGTGGCGAGAGGCGGAAGTCGACATCGCGCAGCAGACGCGACGCGTGGCCGTGGACCGTAATGCCCTCGCATTGCTGGTCGGCGAACCGCTGCCGCCGGAGACAGGCAGCAGCGCGCAGGCGCTCGAGGCGCAGACCTTCGGCAAGGAATTACCCGCAGGCCTGCCCGCGGACCTGCTGGTGCGCCGACCGGATGTACGCGCCGCCGAACATGCGCTCAGGGCGGCCAACGCCGATATCGGTGCGGCGCGCGCGGCCTTCTTCCCGAGCATCACGCTCACTGGATTCTATGGCAACGCCAGCGACGATCTCTCCGCGTTGTTCCAGGCGGGTCATACCAACTGGAGTTTCGTGCCGCAGGTCCGGCTGCCCATCTTCTCGGGTGGCGCCAACAAGGCGGGGCTCGATCTCGCCAACGTGCGCAAGAGCATCGAGATCGCGCGCTACGAGCAGTCGATCCAGGTCGCCTTCCGCGAAGTGGCCGACGCACTGATCTCGCGCAGCACGCTCGAGGACCAGTTGAAGGCGCAGGAGGCGCTGACACGCGCGGCGGAGTCGAGCTATCGGCTGGCCGACATGCGTTACCGTGGTGGTGTCGACAGCTATCTAGGATCGCTGATCGCGCAGCGCGACATGTACGACGCGCAGCGCGCGTTGATCGTCACGCGGCTGGCCGGCGCCGTGAATCTCGTCCAGCTCTACCAGTCCCTCGGCGGAGGGTGGAAGGAATAGGAGACTGCGCGCGGCGAGCGTTCAGTGGTCGCCGACGTCGACCACGAACGTGAGCTCCTGCTCGATCCCGGCATTCACATAGGTGACATCTACGCGCCAGCAACCCGCGCTCGGGAATTCAACGAGCATGAGCATGTTGTCCCACCCGGTCCCGCTGGCATTCGTTGCCCTGCTGACTCGCACCGTTTCCTTTGAATCGCCTGGCAATTTTCTGCCTTCAAGCACGAGATTTGGGCGTGGCTCGGCCCCAGGATCGTAGCCACGCCGCCAGAACCACAATTTGTCGCGAAAGTTGTGTTTTGAACCCAGGCCTATCCACTTTCCATCCTGCGGGAGTCGCACCGCGAGGGCCTCGCTACCGTACCAATTCCCGGCAGAGTTCCATGGTGGAACGACGGGCGAAGAGAGGGGATGCGTCACGGCGCAGGCTCCCAGGCTTGTACCCGGCGCCGACAGCGCCGCGACACAAAGGATCGGGAAAGTCAGACGATGGAAGATCATGGTGGTCTCCTGGCGTCGGGTATCGGCAAAGAAGCGCGCGACACGACAGTTGGGACCGCGATGGTGAATGCGCAGTTCCCCGGGGACTAGTAGCCGAGAGCCAGCCCGGTATTGCGCCGCGGATCGAGCGCACCATAGAAACGATTCGAGCCGACGGGCGCGGCGTCGAGCGACGGCGCTCCGATGAGTATCGCCGCCACGTGATTCTCCGGTTGCGGCAATGTGAGCTGGTGGCCCATGGAGACGAGGATCGCCGCCGTGTCGGGACTCAATCCGCGCGCTTCCACGAACGTCTCTGCCGGCAGCCATTGCTGGTGGAAGCGAGGCGCAGCTACCGCTTCCTGGATGTCCATGCCGTAGTCGATGACGTTGAGCATGGTGTGCATGACGGCGGTAATGATGCGGCTGCCGCCGGGGGTACCCACAATCATCCAGGGCTTGCCATCGCGCAACACGATGGTCGGCGTCATCGAGCTCAGCGGGCGTTTACCGGGCTCGATCCTGTTGGTGTCGCCCTGTACCAGGCCGTAAAGGTTCGGCACTCCCGCCTTGGCCGTGAAGTCGTCCATTTCGTTGTTGAGCAACACGCCGGTGCCGCCGGCCGTGACGCGCGCACCGAACCAGTCATTGAGCGTGTAGGTGACGGACACGGCATTGCCGAACTTGTCGGCAATGGAGTAGTGCGTGGTGTGGGTGCCTTCGCGTACTTCGATGCCGGGTTTCAGGCGCGCCGAGTCGCCGGCATGATTGCGGATCGATGCGGGCGCGAATTGACGCGGCATAGTTGTCATCGAGCAGTTGCGTGATCGGATTGCTCACGAACGCGGGGTCGCCGAGCAGGTGATTGCGATCCACGTAGGCATGGCGCATGGCTTCGATCTCGAAATGCACGGCGCGCGCCGAGCCCCAGCCGTAGGTGGCAAGCGGGTAGCCCTCGAGGATGTTGAGCATCTCGCACAACACGAGCCCGCCCGAGCTCGGCGGCGGTGCGGAGATGATGCGGAACCCGCGGTAATCGCACTCGAGCGGCGGCAGCTCGCGCACGCGATAGGCGTCGAGGTCGGCCTGAGTGATCAGGCCGCCGCCGGCCTTGCTCGCGGCCACCAGGGCGGCGGCGGTTTCGCCCTTGTAGAAACCGTCGGGGCCGCGCGCCGAGATATTGCGCAGTGTGCGTGCCAGGTCCCGTTGCACCAGCTTCGCGCCGACGACGTATGGCTTGCCGTGGTCGAGGAACACGGCGGCGGTCGGCGGGTCCTTGCGGAAGTCGTCGGTGCCTTCGCGCAGCATGTCGACGTCGCCTTGTTCGAGGACAAATCCCTGCTCGGCAAGGCGCAGCGCCGGTGCGATCAGGCGGGCGCGCGGCAGGGTGCCGAACTTTGCGCGCGCGTATTCGAGGCCGGCCACCGTGCCCGGCACGCCGACGGCGAGATGGCCGCGCGTGCTGAGACCCTCGATCACGTTGCCAGCCTTGTCGAGGAACATGTTGGCCGTGGCCGCGAGCGGTGCGGTTTCGCGGAAATCGATGAAAGTCTTGCGGCCGTCGGCGAATTGCACGGTAATGAATCCGCCGCCGCCGAGGTTGCCGGCCGCCGGATACACCACGGCCAGGGCATACCCCACGGCGACCGCCGCATCGATCGCATTACCGCTTCTGTTTCAGCACCTCGACGCCCACGTGTGTGGCCAGCGCCTGGGCGGTGACGACCATGCCATTGGGCGCAGCCACCGGGGTGGCCGAGGCGCCGTGAACGAAGCTGGAAAAACAGAGAAGGAGTGGAAGCAGGCGCAGGGCGGAGGGTGTGTGCATGCACGCAGTCTACTGTGCGACTGACAACTGTCCTAAAACTGCAATACGCGTTCGTTAGTTTTCCGGTCCTGCCAGCCAGCCATAGACAGCACCGGGGAAAACGAATGTCACACGCGCACGATGATGCAGACACCAACACCTCCAGCAATCGCAGCTTCGAATCCATCGTCACCAAGCGCCTGTCGCGACGCGAAATGCTCGGCGGCACCGCCAGTGCCGCGGCGCTGGCCGCGGTCGCCGCCACAGCGGCGCCTGCCGCGAACGCGCAAGGCGCGGACGTCGGCGGCAGCAACGGTTACGGTGGCGGATACGGAGGGCAGCGTTATCGCGCGCTCAAGCTGAATTTCGATCCGGTCGCCAAGAACCTCGAAGACGCGGTGACGCTGCCGCGCGGCTACAGCTACGACGTGCTGTATGCGCTGGGCGACCCGATCGCCGCGCACGTTCCGGCCTACGCCAACGATGGCACCGACAATCCGGCGAGCTACGTGCATCGCGCCGGCGATCATCACGACGGCATGTATTTCTTCGGCATGGGCGCCAACGGTCGCTACAGCCCGTACAACTCGGCGCGCGGCCTGCTGTGCATGAATCACGAGGCCATCACGCCGGCGTTCCTGCATCCCGACCGGCGCAGACCATCGTCAACGGCGTGCGCACCGTTGCGGAGGAAGTGCTGCGCGAGTTCTACATCCACGGCGTGAGCGTCATCGAAATCGTGCGCGAGAAGAATCGCCGGCGCGAAGACTGGAGCGCCTGCTTCCGGCGCCGCTACAAACCGGGCCGCAACGTCGACTGGGACTACGAGCAGCGTTCGCGCTTCAATCGCCGCGTCCACACGCTCACGGACATGAAGCTGTCGGGCCCGGCGGCAGGCACGCCGTACCTGGTCACGAAGTATTCGCCGAACGGCCGGCGCACGCGCGGCACGGTGAACAACTGCGCCAACGGCTACACGCCCTGGGGCACCTATCTCACCTGCGAAGAGAATTTCGCGGGCTACTTCCGGCGCATCGCCGCCGATCGACAATCCGAAGCGCACGCCGAAGGAACTCACGGCTTTCGCGCGTTATGGCGTCGCGGGCACGGGCCGCGAGCTGTGGGCGACGGTGACGCCCGGACACGTCGGACAACATCTACGGCCGCTGGAACACCGAGAAGCTCGGCGCGTCCGACCGACGGCAGCGACGACTATCGCAACGTGGTCAACACCTACGGCTGGGTGGTCGAGATCGATCCGTTCGATCCGCGGCTCCACGCCGAAGAAGCGCACGGCGCTGGGCCGCTTCGCCACGAGGGCGCGGAGCTCGGGCCGGTGAAGGCCGGCGAGCCGCTGGTGTGGTACATGGGTGACGACTCGCGCAACGAGTACATCTACAAGTTCGTGTCGAAGCAGCGCCTGGGATCCGCGCGACGCCAATGGCGGCATGGCCGCGGGCGACAAGTACCTCGATGCGGGCACGCTCTACGTCGCGCAGTTCCTGCCGGACGGCACGGCCAGTGGATCGAGCTCGCGTTCGGCAAGAACGGGATCACGGCGGCCAACCCGGCCTATGCTTTCGCCGACCAGGCCGACGTGCTGATGCAACGCGCGCCTCGCCGCCGATGCCGTGGGCGCCACCAAGATGGATCGGCCCGAGTGGGCCGCGGTCAACTCGCGCAACGGCGAGGTGTATTTCACGCTGACCAACAACGCCGCCGCGCAGCGGCCGATCACGGCCGTCGACGCCGCCAATCCGCGCTTCTACAACGACAAGAAGACCACCGGCCAGGACAGAAAGGCAATCCCAACGGCCACATGATCCGCTGGGCGGAAGGCGGCGGTTACGCCGATGCGCTGTCGTTCGACTGGGACGTGTACCTGTTCGGCGCGCGCGTCGACGCGCGTCGCCTGACAACGTGAATCTGTCGGGCCTCACGGATGCGAACGACTTCTCGAGCCCGGACGGCGCTGTGGTTCAGCTACGCGAATCCGGGACTGCTGTGGCTGCAGACCGACGACGGCGCCTACACCGACGTCACGAACTGCATGATGCTCGCGGCGCTTCCGGGACGCACCGGCGATGGCGAAGCGCGCACCATCACCAACGTCGACGGCGCGCGAGTCGTCGACCGTGACCACCTACGTGGGCAAGAACGGCGGCGAGCAGAAGCTGCGCCGTTTCCTCGTGGGACCGAAGGAGTGCGAGATCACGGGCATCGCGGAGACGCCGGATGGCAAGGCGCTGTTCGTGAACATCCAGCACCCGGGCGAATCCACGGCGCCGAACTATCGCCACCGGCGCGTTCGGCAGTCACTGGCCGGATGGCGGCGCGTCGCGTCCGCGCTCGGCGACCATCGTGATCACGCGCGACGACGGAGGGGTGATTGGCGTCGAATAATGGGGACACTCCCCGTTTGCTAGCAAATGGGGACGGGGCTGAGGAGGGGTTGTCCCGGCGCCCGTCACCCGCGCATGAATGAGTTCGCTTTTCGCCGGGCCCTTCGATCATTTGGTTCGCAAGAGTTTGGAACGCCGCTCTTTGGGCCATGATTCGGGCGCGGTTGGATGTGCCGTTAGCACTCGCCATCACTCGTGCGGGGGCCGGCTTCGTGCCTAGCGTGATTAGGTAGTCCCGGCCCGCTCACTCATTCATGCACGTGTGCCGGGCGCCGGCACATCACCACCTTCAGTTCCATCCGCGTTCGGAAGGAAACGGGGTCTGTCCCTGCTTGGCTAAGAACAAGAGTCTCTTGGCTCGCCGCTTGCGCAAACTTCTCGACCCGCGGCTCCTCCTTCTTAGCCACCCCATGGGCGGCATGCCGCATTTGCTCTCAAGGGGGGTCGGGGCTTGCGGGGTGGGTGGTCGGCGGCCGATACATGCGCATGGCGTGAGTGAGCGGGCCGGGACTACCTAATCACGCTAGGCACGAAGCCGGCCCCTGCACGGATCATGGCGAGTGCTAAACGGTACATCCAACCGCGCCCGAGTCATGGCCCAAAGAGCGGCGGCCCCACTCTTGCGAATCCAACGACCGAAGGGCCCGGCGAAAAGCGAGCTCATGCCATGCGCGTGTGTCGGCCGCCGCTTGCGCACACCTCAGCCCCGTCCCCTTTTGCTAGGAAACGGGGGCTGCCCCCATTTCCATTCCTGTTCGGAGGCGACTTCGCGCATGTTGTTGCAGATGTTTTGCTCGCCTACCTGCGCGGTGATGCCGGAGGCATCGAGCGACTGGCGCAGGGTGGGGTGGATTCCACACAGCAGCACGTGCACGTGGCGCTTCTTCAGTCGCCCGATGATCTCGCTCAGCGTGTTGAGTCCGGTGGCGTCCATGAACGGCACGCGGCCGAGGCGCAGCACGATGGTCTCGACGCCGAGCTGCAGCCGTTCGAGCGTGCGTTCGAGCTTTTCCGCGGCGCCGAAGAAGAACGGGCCGTCGATGCGATACACCAGCACGTTGTGAGGCAGCACCACTTCTTCCTGCGCCTCGTCGTCGAAGGGCTGCTGTTCGACCCGCACCGTCTCGGCCATGCGTCGCATGAACAGCAGCGCCGCCAGCACCACGCCCACATTGACGGCCACCACCAGGTCCACGAACACGGTCAGCACGAAAGTGATGATCAGCAGCAGGCGGTCGGCGCGCGGTGCGGTGCGCAGCAGGCGCACCACGTGCGGCGCATCCGCCATGTTCCAGGCCACGAAGAACAGGATGGCGGCGAGCGCCGCCAGCGGAATGTGCGCCGCCAGCGGCGCCAGGATCAGGATGACCAGCAACAGGAACAGCGCATGCACCATGCCGGCGATCGGGCTGGTGGCGCCATTGCGAATGTTGGTGGCGGTGCGTGCGATGGCGCCGGTCGCGGCGAAGCCGCCGAACAGCGGCGCGACGATGTTCGCCACTCCCTGGCCGATGAGCTCCTGGTTCGAGTCATGGCGCGAGCCCGTCATGCCGTCGGCGACCACCGCGGTGAGCAGCGATTCGATGGCACCTAACAAGGCGATGGCGAAGGCGGGCCCGACGAGCTGCAGGAAGTCGCCCAGGGGCAATGCCGGCCACGTGAATCCCGGCAGTTCGCGTGGAATACCACCGAAGGCGCTGCCGATGGTGGCGACGCCCTCGAAGTGCCAGGTCGCCTGCACGGCCGTGGCCGCGATCATTGCCAGCAGCGGGGCAGGCAGTCGTTCGAGCCCGCGTACCTTTCCGAGCACGCGATTGCCGGCGCTCAGGATGGCCAGCGTGCCGACGGCGATGAGCGTGGTTGCGAGGTGCGGGTGCCGAAGTGCGTTCAACAGGGCGATGAATTTCTCGTGAAAGTGCAGACCGCTCGTCGCCGGATGCAGGCCGAAGAAATCCTTCCATTGCCCGACCCAGATGATGACCGCGATACCCGCGGTGAACCCGACGATGACTGGACTGGGAATGAAGCGGATCACGCCGCCCAGCCGCGCGATGCCGAGCACCAGCAGGATCACTCCGGCCATGAGCGTGGCCGCCTGCAGGCCGGCGATGCCGAATTGCGCGGTGACGCCGGCCAGCACGGCGATGAACGCGCCGGTGGGGCCCGAGATCTGCACGCGAGTGCCGCCCAGCAGCGAGGTCGCGAGTCCCGCGACGATGGCGGTGTACAGACCCTGCGCCGGGGTCGCGCCCGAGGCGATGGCGAACGCCATGGCCAGGGGCATGGCGACGATGCCGACGACCAGGCCAGCGACGATGTTGTTAGGCAGGTGCGCACGGGTGAGCAGTCCCGCGCGACGGGCTTCGAGCAGCGCAATCATGTGGTCAGCCGATTATGCCGTCGGAATCGGCTTACAGGCGCCTCGAGCGCGAAAATCAGTGAACCTGGGTCGCCGCCACGTCGCCGGACTCGGCTGCGGCCCGCCAGGTGACCAGCACGGTGTGGCTTGCACCATCGGCGACCAGGTCCACGACATTGCGGCCTGGCTTCAGCAGGTGACCATCGACCGTGAGCTGGACGAGGGCATTGGGCCCGGGTTGGCGCTCGACCGTAATGACGTACGGCGTGCCGCGATGACGATAGTGAATGGTGAATCCAGGCCATTCCGCCGGCACGCAGGGCGCGAGCACGAGCTGATTGGCGCGCAGGCGGAATCCCAGGATCCATTCCAGGCCGGCCCGATACAGCCAGCCCGCCGAACCGGTGTACCAGGTCCAGCCACCGCGGCCATCGTGCGGCGCTTCCGAGTAGACGTCCGCGGCCACCGCGTATGGCTCGACCTTGTATCGCTGCGCATCCGTGCGCGTCATGCTGCGACGGATGGGATTGAGCATGGAGAAAACTTCCATCGCGCGATCGGCTTTGCCCTGCATTGTCAGTGCGATCAGCGTCCACACCGCCGCGTGTGTGTACTGTCCGCCATTCTCGCGAATGCCACGCGGATAGGCTTTCACATAGCCTGGCTCCTGCAGCGACTTCTCGAACGGAGGTGTGAACAACAGGGCGAGCGGTGGGTCGCGTCTCAGCAACTGCGCTTCGAGTGATTCCATGGCGCGAGCGGCCCGCGCCGGGTTGGCCGCGCCGGAGATCACGCTCCAGGACTGCGCGATGGCGTCGATGCGGCACTCGTCGCTGCCGGCCGATCCCAGCGGCGTGCCGTCATCGAAGAACCCACGCCGATACCAGTCACCATCCCAGGCATGTTGTTCGAGCGCGCTGCGCAGGCGTGTTGCGGCCTCGAGCCATTCGCCGGCAAGCACCAGTTTGCTGCGCTCTCGCGCCAGCGGTGCGAACGCGTTGAGCGTGGCGTGCAGGAACCATCCCAGCCACACGCTCTCACCGCGGCCGTGTTCGCCGACGCGGTTCATGCCGTCATTCCAGTCGCCGGTGCCCATCAACGGCAGGCCGTGTGATCCCATTTCGAGCGCGCCTTCGAGTCCGCGCCGGCAATGTTCGAAGAGGCTGGCAGTTTGCGAGGCCCGACGCCGGTTCGAAGAAGGCATCGTGACGATCGCGCGGCAGAGGTGGGCCCTCGATGAACGGCACTTCGACGTCGAGGATTTCGTGATCGCCGGTGAGCTGAATGTAGTGAGCCGTGACGTACGACAGCCATACCCGATCGTCGGAGATGTGGGTGCGCACACCCTGGCCGCTGTGCGGCAGCCACCAGTGCTGCACGTCGCCCTCGGGGAACTGCCGGCCGGCCGCACGCAGGATCTGCTCGCGCAACAACTCCGGACGCGCCACGGCCAGCGCCATCGCATCCTGCAGCTGATCGCGGAAACCGTATGCGCCGCTCGCCTGGTAGAACGCGGCGCGTGCCCAGGTGCGGCAGGCCAGCGTCTGATACAGCAGCCAGCCGTTCATCATGATGTCGAAGGCGCGGTCGGGTGTCTTCACCTGCACGTGTTCGGTGAGATCACGCCATTGTGTGCGCGTGCTTTCCAGCAGCGCGTCGATGTCGGTGTTGCGCGTGCGCATGATGAGCTTGCGAACCGCGTCAGGGTTTTCCGCCTGGCCTGAAATCAGGGTGAACTCGGTTGCCGCTCCGGGCGCGAGAGCGAATCGGCAGCGCAAGGCCCCGCAGGGATCCAGGGCAGCGCCCGTGCGGCCGGAAAATTTCGAACCCGAAACCAGCGCGGCGGGCGCATCCAGCGATCCGTGGCGACCGAGGAACTCGCGCCGATCGCAGGTCCATTCCTGCGCACGGCCAAGGTCGATAAAGGCCACGCCGGGAAAGGCGTGATTCCAGGCATTTCGCGCCAGCAGGACGCCTGTCTCGGTGTCGCGCTCGGTGATCACGTGCGGCGCGTTGCCCGCGCGCGAGGTACCCAGCACCCACTCCTGGTATGCGGTCACCGACAGGCTGCGCTCCCGGGAGGACTCGTTGCGGACGCGCAGGCGCGCGATCCTCGCGGGCTCATCACCCGCGACCATGAGCGTGAGTTCGAGCGACACGCCGTGCGAGCGCTGCAGGAAACGCGTGTAGCCGAAGCCATGGGTACAGGAGTAATGCGCGTTTTCGATGCGGATCGGCGCCGGCGTCGGGCTCCACAACTCGCCCGACTCCTCGTCGCGCAGGTAGATAGCTTCGCCCGGCCGGTCGGTGACCGGGTCGTTGCTCCACGGAGTGAGCGCGTTTTCGCGGCTGTTGCGTGCCCAGGTGAAGCTGGCGCCTTCCGCAGACACGTGAAAGCCGAAACCGCGATTGGCGATCACGTTGATCCACGGCGCGGGCGTCGGCTGCGCCGCGTTGATGGTGTACTCGCGCCCCTGCGCCGCGAAGCCGCCGATTCCATTGAAGAACTCCAGCTCGCGCGCGGAGTCGGCATCGGGGCCCGGCAGACCCGGCGCCGGCACAGGCGCGCGCCGCGGCAGACGAAGCGGCGCGACCGGCGTGGGATGCAGGCGTTCCACCTGGTCGGCGAGGCTGCCACGGCGGGCCGGCAGCACCACGCGCGCGACGGCGAGCAGCGCGCCCCGCGTTTCGGAGTCGATGAGATCACCGCGCAGCACGAACACCTTGCCGCGCGTGTCGGTGCCGGCAATGCGGGGCCGACCCTGGGAGACGCGCACCATGGATTCGAGCGCGATCTGCAGGTCCTGCACATACGAGGCGGCACGTTCGTTCAGGATCACGAGATCCACCGACAGGCGCTTGATGCCCCAGTACTCGTGCGCCTGCAGGAGCTGGCGCACCACGGGAAGGTCGTCGGTCTCCTCGATGCGGATGAGCACGATGGGCAGATCGCCGGATATTCCCTGTGACCACAGCGGCTGCGGACCCGAGGCGCCCTGTCGAATGGCGTCGGGCGAGGAACGCGCGGCCGCGTCGGCATACAGGATCCGTCCCGGCGAGCTGCTGGAAGAGACTGGCCTGCGACGCGTCGATGCCGAAATGCCGCAGCTGCACCTGTGCCTGCGTCCACGCGAGAGTCGCCGCGCGCATGTGCGCGGCGAAATCGCGATGTTTGTCCGCCAGTTCCAGCACCTGCGACCGGCCCTGCGCCACGCAGGTCCAGAACGCAATGCGCGCGGTGCCACCGGCCGGCACACACACGGAGTAGCGCAGCGCGAACACCGCATCCAGTACCGTGCCCACCGAGCCCGTGAGCTTCCGGCCTCCGAGCATGGCGAGCGGCGCACGCAATTCCCGACCACGGCCGATGAATCGCATGCGGTCGGTTTCGAACTCCGATGCGGCCGTGGTCACGCCTTCGACGACTGCGTGATGCGAACACCAGAGCTCGGGTTCGTCGGGTGCGCGGCGGCGCCGGTTGGCGAGCAGCACACCCTGGCGCGGCAGGAACTCGGTGCGCACGAACATCTTTGAGAAAACGGGGTGGGCGATATCTGCGGCCTGGGAGCCGAGCACCAGTTCCATGTATGAGGTGATTTCGATGTCGCGCGGACTGCCGCTGGCATTGCTGATCGACACGCGACGGACTTCGGCATCGTCCTCCGAGGAGACCTGCACCTCGAGCGTGGTGACGATGTCGCCGTCGCTGCGAATGATTTCGGCGCGGTCCTCGGTGAAACTGACCTGGTAGGTACTGGGTTGTACCGCGCAAGGCTGAAAGCCGGCGGACCACACGCGTCCGCTCTCGAGATCGCGCAACAGGAAGTAGCTGCCGGTGTCGTCGCGCGTCGGATCTTCGCGCCAGCGCGTGACGGCGAGATCGTTCCAGCGGCTGTAACCGGAGCCCGCGGCGCTGATCATCACGGAGTAGCGGCCATTCGAGAGCAGGTGCGTCTGCGGCGCCGAGTCGTACGGGCTGGTGAGCCGCCGGACGTCGGGCACCTGTGGATCGGTGGTGCGTGCCGCGGTGCCCACTTCTTCTGCGCGTGGATGCGCGACGGACACGTCCCGCGGCGTGCGCTCCTGCAGCAGCAGTTCGGTGGCCTGCACGGCGGGATCGGAATGGAAGCGCTCGCGCATGCGGCCGTCATTGAGTGCGTTGGCGATCGCGACGATGCTCATGCCCTGGTGATGCGCCATGTAGCAGCGCACGTGCACGCATGGGGCACCCTCCGGAACCCGGCTCGGGGTGAAGTCCACGGCCTCGAAAAAGCCGTACCGGCCGCGCGCACCGATGGCGGCGAGCGCCCGGTAGTTGGCCAGTGCGGCCTCACCGTCGATCATGGCCGCGAGGCCGGTGGCGTATGGAGCCACCACCTTGTTCTCCGACAGTCCGCGCTTCAGGCCCAGGCCCGGTACGCCGAAGTTGGAGTACTGGTAGGTCAGCTCCAGGTCGCGAGCGTTGTATGCGGACTCCGAAACTCCCCAGGGCAATCCGAGTTCCTCGCCATACGCCATCTGGCGCTTCACGACGAGCCGGCTGGTCTGTGCCAGCAAACTACCGCCAGGCGCCCGCAGCACGAGGTCCGGCATCAGGTACTCGAACATCGAGCCCGACCAGGACACCAATGCGGCGCCGGCGCCGATCGGTGTCACCGTGCGCCCCAGGCGGAACCAGTGACGCGCGGGCAGATCGCCCTTGGCGATGGCCACGAAACTCGCGAGGCGAGCTTCGGAGGCGAGCAGGTCATAACAGGATGGGTCGAGGGTGCCGTCGGTGGCGCGGTAGCCGATGGACAGCAACTTGCGCTGCGTGTCGAGCAGGAAGCCGAACTGCATGGCGCTTGCGGACTCGAGCGCCTTTCTCGCAATCGACTCCAGGTGCTCGACGATGAATCCCGCCGGATCGCGTGCCAGCAGGTCGCTGCGCCAGCTGTCGATGGTGCGGCGCGTGGCTTCCACCCAGTAGACCAGGTCGTTGTGACGATCCGCGTGGACTTCATTCGCGAGCGCGCGCACCAGGTCGACCAGTGTCGAGGCACGTTCCGCGGCCGTGGCGAGATCGTCGTCCTCGGGATCCATGCGGCGATCGCGTGGTCGCAGCGCCAATTCGAGATCCGAGAACGCCGTTTCGAGCATCTCGCGCGTGATGGTCTGTCCCGGCATGAACGGGAACTGGCGCAACGCTTCACGCGCCAGGTCGAGGGCGTCGGTGAGTCCCGCGATGGCCTCCGGCGTGGGTCGCGGATTCTGTTGCCACTCGCGGAATGCGCCGGCCAGCGTGATCAGGTGTGCCGCGAGATTGCCGGAGTCGACCGAGGAAACGTAACGCGGTTCGAGCGGCCGCAGGTCCTGGGTGTCGTACCAGTTGTAGAGATGCCCGTGAAAACGTGCCATCCGCGACATCGTGTCGAGCGTCTCCTCGATGCGATCGAGCGCATCGCGAAGGCCGCACCAGCCAAAGTCGCGCGCCGCGACGATGGACAACAGGTACAGCCCGATGTTGGTTGGGGAGGTCCGGTGCGCGACGACGGCGCGCGGATCCTCCTGGAAATTGTCCGGCGGCAGTTGATTGTCTTCCGCGGTGACGAAGGTCTCGAAGAAGCGCCACGTGCGCCGCGCAATGAGGCGCAGTTCGCGTTGCTCGTCGTGTCGTCAGTTCGGACTTGGCGGCGGCCGGAGGCGTCTGGCTGATGCGCCAGGCCACGGCCGGGGCCAGTACCCAAAGGACCAGCAACGGGATCGCGACGCTGGGCAACGTTCCCAGCACCAGCCAGGTGATCACTCCCAGCGCGAGCGCCAGCAACACACCGCGCGACATGCGCGAGTAGAAGCCGCCGAGGCTGTTGCGCATGTTGCCGAGCAGGTCGGCCGGAATCCATTCGAGCATGCTCCGGCGCGTCACGAACACGCGCCACAACGTGCGACCTATGGCGTCGCACATGAGCCAGGCCTGGTAGGCGAGCATGGTGGTCAGCAACGCGGTCTGGGCGACGGCCAGCACGAAGTCGTTACGGATGGCGCGCAGATGGCTGCCCAGGGTTACCGTCGAGCGGCGCGGGACCAGTCCCGCGAACGCCGGCAGCAATGTCGGCAGCGCGAGCGCCACGATGATGAACGCGGACCAGGCCAGGCCCGCATCCGGCCGCAACAGCCATCCGGCGAACAGCGCGGCCACGCTCATGGGCGCCACCAGCGAGCGGCGCAGGTTGTCGAGCATCTTCCACACGCCGATCAGCGGTGTACGGCTGCGGCCGCGGCCGTAGGTTTCGGCGCCGGCGTCACTGCGGCCGAAGATCCACGGCAGCAGTTGCCAGTCGCCACGTACCCAGCGGTGCTGGCGCATCGAGGCGACGTCGTAGCGCGCCGGGAATTCCTCGACCACTTCCACGTCCGAGGCCAGTCCGGCACGCGCGAAGATTCCCTCGAACAGATCGTGCGAGAGCAGCGAGGCTTCCGGTACGCGACCGGCCAGCGACGCTTCGAAGGCATCGACGTCGTAGATACCCTTGCCGGCGAAGGAACCTTCACCTAACAAGTCCTGGTAGACATCGGACACCGCGGCGGCATATGGGTCGACGCCCGAGGCGCCGGAAAACACGCGCTGGAAGGGCGAGGCCTCGATGTTCACCGGCAGCGAAAATGCCACGCGCGGCTGGAGGATGGCGTAACCCTCGATAACGCGGCCGGTTTTCAGGTCGAAGCGCGCCCGGTTCAGCGGGTGCGCCATCTTGCCGATGAGCCGGCGCGGCGCCTCGCGCGGTACGCGCGTATCGGCGTCCAGGGTGAGCACGTAGCGCACGCCCTGCGGGACCCAGGGAGTCCTGCCGGTGCTGGTGACATAGGTGGTGTCGGTGGCGCCGCGCAGCAGGCGATTGAGTTCATCCAGCTTGCCGCGCTTGCGCTCCCATCCCATCCAGCGTTGCTCGCTTTCGCTCCACACGCGGCGGCGGTGCAGCAGCAGGAATCGTTCGCCGCCGGCCGCAGGCCCATAACGCCGGTTGAGTCTGGCGATGCCGACGATGGCGACGTCGAGCAGCGCATCGTCCTCCGGCATGCGCTCCGCACGCCGCGTCCATCCAGTCAGAGAGCAGGGCGAAGTGCAGCTGTTCGTCTGGAGATGCGAGATAGTGAATCTCGAGCCGGTGCAGGTGTTCCTCGACGCCCGTGCGCGAGTTCAGCAGCACCGGCATGGCGATCAATAGTGCGCAGGTGCTGAGGAACGCCTTCGCGCAGTGCCAGGCCCGGCAGGATGCTCGCGCCCACGCCGCGAGCCACGGCGCGGTTGACCAGCGTTATTGCGATATCCATGGCCGGTACGGCGGCGAGCAGGCCCAACAGCCACAGCATTGGCCCGTGGATACCGAACTGCTGCATGAGGCCTAGCGGCACCGCGATCAGCAATCCGGAGGTGAAGGCAATCGCGGCCACGTAGTCGGCGGCGCCCACCGTGAAGCCGATGCGGCCGGGAAGGTCGCGCAACGACGGCCGATAACCCACCTCGTGTTCGAACCTGCGCGCGGCCCTCGGAGATCAGCCAGAAACCCGGATCGCGTTCGCGCAGGCTCTTCGCCTCCCCCGCCCGCGCGAACACCCGTCTTGCAATGGCCAGTTCAGACAGGTCGGACCCGCGGCCCAGGACTTCAATGGCGCTGCGATACAAGTTGCGCGTCGCAAAATCCATCGAAGTGAATTCACCGGAGGCATTCAGCACCTCGTCGACCAGGCTCACGCTCTCGAAGAACTCGGCCCAGTCGACATCCGACATGAGCCGCATGCTGGTGATGATGTTCCGCACGGTGACGTTGGAAGCGCCCTGGCGCTGGTGCTCTTCCTGCACCATGCGATCGGTGTCGAGTTGCATGGCGCGCAACTCGTTCTCGAGCCACACCAGCGACGGCGTGAACCTGGGGTCCTGGTCGCGCAGTCGCTGGACGAACTGCACGGCAAATGCCGGCGTGATTTTTCCGGAGCGCCGCTGCCACTCGATCAGTGCATCCGCGTTGACGGACTGCCCGTTGACTCCGAGCAACCGATCGGCGACCAAGTCCGCTTCCTGCCGTGCTGCGCGGCTCGCGACGATGCGCTGCGCCACCCGCCGCAGGTTCTCCACCAGCACGACGCGCAGAGTAATCGCCACCGCCCACAACTCGCCGATGGTCAGAGGTTCCACGGTTTGATAGGCGTGTACAAAGCGGCGCAGGAATTCAGGATCGAAACGGCTGTCGGTGTGCGCGACGAATGCCCAGGCGATTCCGAACACGCGCGGAAATCCGGCAAAGGGGCCATCCGCAAGTTTCGGGAGCTGGCGGTAAAAGCCCGGCGGCAGATCCTCGCGAATCTCGCGGATCTGTTCCTCGATCACGTGATAGTTGTCGAGCACCCACTCGGCGGCCGGCGTGATGCTGCGGCCTTCATCCACCGCGCGCGCGATCGAACGATATGCCGCCAGCAGGACCTTTTCATTGTTGCGCAGGCGTGCGCCGAGCGAGCGCTGAAAGCCGGGCTGACGCGTGATGCCCTGGGCCGCGGCGAGGCTGCGCGCGTGCTCCTCCAGCCGCTCGATGCTGAAGATTTCCTCGCGCAGGATCTGCTCGTTGTTCCAGTGCGAACCCACTGAGATACGTTCGAAAAATCCCTTTAGAGATGGGTGCAAGCAACCGCCGGCGTTGTAAGTCGGAAAACTCGATTACGCGAAATATGCGGCATTCTGCGCCATGTCTTCGCGACCTTTCGCACTGTAGGACAGCGCTCACAGGAAAAGCGCGCCTGCTTCCACGCGCGCACGATGACCCGCGGCTATGCTGAGTACGATGTGGCCGTTCCAGCGCAATCCTTCGCACCGTATTCGTTCGAGCGGCCCGTATTTCATGTTGCGCAATGGCATTGGCGATGCGCACGGTCCGCTGGAGCGTCCAACGGAATGTGACATAGCGATCATCGGCAGCCGGAATCTCTGGCGCGCTCATCGCTGACGCGCTGATCGCCACCGGCGCTTCCATCGTGATGCTGGATTCGCGCGATGTGGCGCTCGGCAGTACGGCCGCGACCACGGCGCTGCTGCAGTATGAAATCGACACCCATCTCACGGATCTCGTCCAGCAGATCGGTGCCGGCCGCGCGATCCAGGCCTACCAGGCGTGCGCTGCCAGTTTCGAGATCGCTGGAGCGGCGCTTTCCTGAATTGCTGAAACTGTCCAACTACCGGCGTCGCGAGAGCCTGTATCTCGCCACGGATCTTTCCGCAGTTCCGGCATTGCGAGCCGAGCTCGCGGCTCGGCGTGGCATTGGATTTCACTGCGAGTGGCTCGACAGTGCCGAGCTCGCCCGTCGTTATGGTTGCCGGCGGCCGGGCGGGATCCTGTCGTCGCTCGGCGCCGAGATCGATCCGGTGCGTTTCACCCAGGGCTTGATGGCGGGCGCCGAACGTCACGGGGTCCGGTTGTTTGCGCGGACGCGGGTCGATGCGATTGCGGAACAGGGTGAAGGTCTGCGTCTCACCACCGAACGCGGCCATTCCGTCGATGCCCGGCACGTGGTCGTCGCGGCTGGTTTCGAGTCGCTGGACTTCCTGCCGCGCAAGGTTGCCGACATCAACAACACGTATGCGCTCGCTACCGAACCGCTTGCCGACCCTCGACGCGCCAGCACGCTGCCCATGATCTGGGAAAGCGCACGCCCCTATATATATGTGCGCGGCACGCCCGACGGACGGCTGCTCCTGGGCGGCGCCGATGTTCCATTCAAAAACCCGGCGGCGCGCGATGCGCTGTTGCCGCGCCAGGTGCGGCGGCTCAGCGCCAGCTATCGCGACTTGTTTGGTGAGGAAATGCCGCCTGTTGCCTATGCCTGGGGCGGTAGCTTCGCGGCTACCGAAGATGGCTTGCCATTGATAGGGCGAGCACCAGGCATGCATCCGCACCTGCTATTCGCGCTGTGTTTTGGCGGTAATGGGATTACATTCAGTGTGCAGGCTGGAGAGATCATCCGGTCAGCGGTGGAAGGCAAGACGCATGCGCTCGCGGATGTGTTTGGCTTCGCGCGCGGAATGGCGAACCACCAATCCCGTGGCGATAATTTTCCCAACGTGGAAAACTTTTCCGCAAGGGCAGGGGACTAAGCCCCGATGTTTGTCAACGACACTGCGCGGCTGCCCGATTCGGGACGAGTCTGCATCATGGGATTCCAGCCCGAACAGGCTGCAGCTAACACCTATTACAGCGTCACCGTCATAGCGGCGCGCGCCGAGGTGGAGCCCATGGCCGAACCGCGCAACCCGGCCAACGTGTTAGGCGTGGGCAGCATGATCCAGGGCGTGAAGGGTCCGGTGTTCGCTGCCTACTTTGCGGCCGCCCGAGAGCGCTTCGACGC
This sequence comes from uncultured Pseudomonadota bacterium, assembly GCA_963832505.1. Taxonomy (GTDB): domain Bacteria; phylum Pseudomonadota; class Gammaproteobacteria; order Steroidobacterales; family Steroidobacteraceae; genus CADEED01. The sequence goes on from CAWHUD010000001.1 coordinate 245,828, forward strand.
CGAGCCCAACTACAAGAGCGGCCTGTTCGTGATGGTTGATGGAGCCGTGTACGGCGTGCGCGAGGAAAGAATCGCCACGAGACTGCAGCGCGGCTTCAGCACGCGCCGCTTCACACTGCTGCGTGGCGATCGCCCACAACGCAGCGTCGAATATTCCTGGCCCTGGTACCGCGAGCCATTCATGTCGGCCGGGCCAGGGCCGCTGCGCTCGCGGGATTTCCTGCGCGAGCTGGCTGTCATGGTTCGCGCCTACGGCTGAGGAGACGCAATGCAGGCACTCGGCATGATCGGACTCGGGCGCATGGGCGCCAACATGACGCGGCGCCTGGCGCGTGTCGGGATTTCCTGCGTGGCCCATGACTCGCGGCGCGAGGCGGCGGACGCGTTGGTCGCGCCGGGCATTATCGGCGGCTCACTCGCTGGAAGACCTCGTCAGGGAACTCGCGCCGCCGCGTGCCATCTGGATCATGGTGCCCGCCGCGGTGGTAGACAGCGTGCTCGATGCGCTGGTGCCGTTGTTAGGCGCGGGCGATACCGTGATCGATGGCGGCAATTCCTTCTACCGTGACGACATTCGCCGCGGCGAGGCGCTGGGCCGGCGCGGAATCTACTACCTGGACGTCGGCACCAGCGGTGGTGTTGCGGGCTTCGAGCGCGGCTTCTGCCTGATGATCGGCGGGCCGGCGGAGCCAGTGCGTCGGCTCGACGGGATTTTCGCCGCGCTCGCTCCCGGCCTCGATGCGCACGACCAGGAGCGCCAGGCGCGAACGGTCACACCGCGATGCGTGGTTACCTGCATTGCGGACCGCATGGCGCCGGGCATTTCGTCAAGATGATCCACAACGGCATCGAGTACGGCGTCATGGCCGCCTATGCCGAGGGGCTCAACATCCTGCACCACGCCGGCATCGGCAAGAGCGGACACGCCGCCGATGCCGAGACCGCGCCGCTCAGCGCCGCACCGTTCTATCAATACGAATTCGACCTGCCGCAGATCACCGAGGTGTGGCGGCACGGCAGCGTCATTTCATCGTGGTTGCTGGATCTCACGGCGCGCGCGCTGCGCGAAGATGCCGATCTCGAACACTTCGCAGGACGCGTGTCGGATTCCGGCGAAGGGCGCTGGACGCTGGCGGCGGCGATCGACGAGGGCGTGCCCGCTCCCGTGATCAGTGCCGCGTTGTTCAGCCGCTTCCAGTCGCGCGGCAACGCGGGTTATGCCGATAAGCGTGTTGTCAGCGATGCGCAAGCAGTTTGGCGGGCACGAAGAAAAGCCCGCCGCGCCAGGCGACATCAGTCGATAGGCCAGGCAGGTCAGGGCTGGATGGCGCGGTAATCGTCGAATTCGGCAGCGGTGCGGAATGTCACGATGCCGGTCTGCCCGCGTGCATGCGTCGTATCGCTGGCCTCGAGCCACAGGGTGCCATTGACGTAGGCGCGCAATTGCGAGCCGACCGCTTCCAGGCGCAACCGGTACCACCGTCCCAGTACCACCGGCAGCGCCACCGAGCGCAGGACGGTGATCTGGCCATTGGTCACCTTGCGCAGCGAGAGCGTGTTGCTGCTGCGCAGTGAGAAGTAGTAGTAGTTGGTCTCGTTGGAATAACGCGCGATCGCGCCGAACCAGCGATCGCCGCCGTTGCCGCCGGCAAATGTGGTGGCGCGCGCGCGGACATCAACGGACTGGTCGTCCGTGGCAACTCCGACCGTCGCGCGCGCATCGCCGGCCACCGAGGTCTGCACGTACTTGAGCGTGTTCGGCAGATCGGAATAGGTGTTGAACCACTGGCCGGATCCGGTTCGGGTCCAGACATCGGTGGTGGCGAAGATGCCGTCTTGGTTCCCGACGTGCATTGATGCGGTCGGCGTCGGACTCACGATCACATTGTCGAAGTTGGCCGCCGCACGATAGGTCAGCAGGCCGGCGCGCCCGCTCGGAATCGCCGCGTCGTCAGCGTCCAGCATGGGGACGCCGTTGACGTAGACGCGCTGCCGAGTGCCCACCGATTCCAGGCGCACGCGGTACGTGCGGTTGATGCTCACCTCGATCGGCGCCGAGGCGATGGTCGAAAACGTGCCATTAACGATCTTCTTGAGCGCGACGCTGCCGGAACTGCGCAGCGTCACGTAGTAGAAGTTGCTGGCGTCACGGTAATGCGCGGCGAGGCCCACCCACCGATCGTTGCCGTTGAATGCGGTAGGGCGGATGTCGGCCTGGATCGACTGGTTAGTCCAGTTCGAGGCCGTGAGCAAGGCGGTGTGCGTCGCGGGGGAGGTGGTCTCGGCCTGTCGCAGCATGCGACTGGCGCCACTCTGCACGATACTGAACTGGCTGCCGGCACTGAGCGTCCAACCCGTGGGCGTCGAGCCCGGGAAGGTGTCCTGCACGCGCGCGGGCTGCGTGAGGCTCGCGGGAAGCTCGAAGTAGCAGGCCTCGCCGTCGCCGCAAGCCGCGATCACGTTGCGCCCACTGATGGCAAAATCTCCGAGCGATGCGCCGTTGCTCGAGACCAGCGTGGCTACGTGGTCGTAGGTTCCATTGGCGGCCTTCGCGAATACATTGATCACGTCCGCATCGCGATCGAAATTGGAATTCCGTTGCGCGATGAACAGATCGCCCTTGTGCATGTCGAAGGTGCGGCCGCCTCCCTGGTGGCTGGTCAGGGGCTGGAGACGATCCACCTTCGGCCACTCGCCGCTCGTCTGCCGGCGGAAAACATGTGTGCCGGTGAGGTCGCTGCCATCGATGAAGAGTTCGTCAGCGCGTATCTCGACCTCCTGCCCGAACGGCGTTTCGATGGTGCTGCTGATGCCGGAGTTGTTGATCCAGCCAGTGGTGCCGCCGAAGTTCTGGAAGATGGCCACATTGGGAGTCGGCCGCATGGGTGGTGTCTCTCGGAGTACGGGCTGTACACCACGGCACGATCACCGGAGAGGTCCACATCGCGGCCATAGAATTCAAAGTCACCACTGCGGAATTCACCCAGCATGCGTCGCCGTCACGCCCCAGACGCCGGTCGAGGAATTCTTTTCGATGAGCGTTCCCATGAACGTGCCGCTGGTGCCGCCGTAGATTATTCGTCCACCATCGATGGCCACGTGACCGCCGGGTTCATCGGCCGCGGTGTAGGTCGACTGGGCCAGTACCCAGTCGCCGTTGATTTTCTCGGCGATCGGCAGTCCCCCGATCGCAAAGGCCGCGACGCCACCCTTCATCGCCACGCCGTATGGCCAGGGGAGGCTGCTCGACTGCGCCATCACGCGCACCGGGGTCCACACCCCGCTGACCTGGCGGAACAGGTACACGACGGTCTGGACCGTGTCGTCGAAGGGGTCTTCCGGATCACCGTCTATGTAATGGCGCCCGGTGATGAAGGCCTCGTCGCCTTCCAGCGCGACCGCCCCGGCGAAAGTCTCGAAGGCCGGGTCGGGATTCGCGATGCGCGATTTCTCCTCGAGCTGGAGCGGGCGCGACTGGGCGGCCCCAACGTGCAGCAGGCAATCAGCAATGCGAGCAGCGTTTTCATGAGACCGGCTCCCCAGGGGTTTATGCACTGATTGATTGCAAGCCCTGCGCCAGCGCGGCATTCAGGGAATCCCGGTACTCTGGCTGGCGAGGGAAAATGAAAATACTCGCTGCCAGGCGGAAGGAATTACCGCCCAATAGATAAAGAGTTCACATGGGCGACCACGCGCCGGACGACATCAGTCGATAGGCCAGGTCATTTCTTTCGGCAACTCTTCGACGGGTGGTGGCGATGCCGCCGGCCGCGCATCGACGCCGCGCCACCACGTCTGGATGGGCAAATCATGCGCCGGCTCGACGGGCTCGCCGAGCCGGGGCAGCAGGAGTCGCGCGCCGGTTTTCGGCGCCAGGCGCAGCAGCGTTTCGACGGGATCGTCCCAGGCATGCAGCGCGAGATTGAACGTGCCCCAGTGAACCGGCAGCAGCGGCCCACCACCTAGCAGGGCATGCGCGGCGAGCGCGTTCTCCGGGCCGAGGTGAATGCTGCTCCAGGCCGGATGAAAGGCGCCGATCTCCAGCATCACCAGGTCGAATGGCCCGAACTGCGCGCGCGTCTCGGCGTATTCGGGCGTCAGTCCGGTGTCGCCGCTGAAGAACACGCGATGGCGCTGCGAGGCGATGACCCACGACGACCACAGCGTCTTGTTGCCGTCTTTCAGGCCGCGTCCCGAAAAATGTTGTGATGGCGTTGCCGTGAGCGTGAGATCGGTATTCGGCACGCGATGCGACTCCCACCAGTCGAGCTCGACGATGCGCTCCGGCGCGATACCGAAGGACTCGAGATGCGTACCGACTCCCAGCGAAGTGACGATGGGCACATTCACGCGCCGCAGCAGGCGCATGGTGGTGAAGTCGAGATGATCGTAGTGATCGTGTGACAGCAACACCGCGTCGAGGCGGGGCAGGTCACTCATGGGCACGGGGACGGGCTGGAATCGTTTGGGTCCTGCGAATCGCGTGGGCGAGGCGCGCGGACCCCACACCGGATCCGTGAGCACGCGCCAGCCGTCGATTTCGAGCAGGACGGTGGAGTGACCGAGCCAGGTGGCGCGCAATCCGCTCTGCGCGGTGCGCGTCCAGGTGTCGAGTGGATTGACCGTGGGCAACGGCGCCGACGGCACCCGTCGATCACCGCCGCACAGAAAGTCCTTGAGCGTGGGCATCGGCACGCTGCCGCGCGGCGCTGCGTGGGTGTTTCGAAATTGTTCGCCATCCCAGCGCGGTGAGGCGCTGATGCGCTCGAGCCGCGTGCTCCCTCGTGAAGCCGCGGATTTCATGCGGCCATCTTAGGATCCACGCACACCCGCCTGCATCCTCCCTTCGGAGGAGTGGGCGAGTGCGTTGACTACAAGATTGTCAGTGCGTGTCAGCCGGCAAGTCGAACACCAGGACGTCCGCGGCACTTGCCTTCACGGATCTCGATCTCGCCAGGATCCGTGATCTTGAGGCCGTCGCCAGCCTCCAGGTGCAGTCCCGCCACGTGCACGCGCCGCGCGCCACGTGAACGTAGCACTGGCGTCCGTCGCGCAATGTCGAAGCGTCGCGTGTTCGGGGCCGTCGAACAGCCCGGCAAAAATGCGGGCATCCTGGTGCATGAGCACCGAGCCCTCCGACCTGGTTGGGTGAAGCGACGAGACACAATTTTCCGCGCCGATCCTGCGAAGTGAAGTGTTTCTCTTCGTAGCTGGGGTCGATGCCGACGATATCCGGGATGATCCAGATCTGCAGGAAATGCACTGGCTCGCTGGCCGAAGCGTTGAACTCGCTGTGACGCACGCCGCTGCCTGCGCTCATGCGTTGTACATCGCCGGGACGAATCACCGAGCTCGAGCCGGTGGAATCCTTGTGCGCCAGCGCGCCCTCGAGCACATAGCTCACGATCTCCATGTCGCGATGCCCGTGCGTGCCGAACCCCGCGCCCGGAGCGACGCGATCCTCGTTGATGACGCGCAACGGACCGAAGTGCACGTGTTCCGGATCCTGGTAGTCGGCAAATGAGAAGCTGTGGCGCGATTGCAGCCAGCCATGTTCGCCCGTGCCGCGTTCGTTGCCCTGCGACGGATCTCTTTCATCGCGCACCTCCCGATTTTTCCAGCAGCCTTGTCAGTTGATCCTTCCAGAGGGCAGCGAACGTGTGCGTGCCGTGGCCGCGGGTCGCCGCGCTGAATGGGATCACGATGGCTTCACCCTGTTTCACGCGCTTGATCTCGCGTTCGAGAATGCCGAGCTCGGGTGGATTGATGAGATCGTCCGCCGAATTGATGGCCAGCAAGGGTGCGCGGATTTTCTCGAGGCCTGGGCCCGGGTCGTAGTCCCACGAGGCGCTCACCTGGTAGAGCACATCGTTTGCATCCTGGGTCTTCATGGCATTGGCGATGTATTCATCGAGTACCTGGTCGGATTGAGCCAGGGTGGGCATGGCTTCCTGGCGAATCGCGGGATTGCTTCCCATGAAAAAGATCAGCCCGATCGCGGTGCGCAGTGCTCGGCGGCTGAGCGGTGTAGTTGCCGCCTTGCCAGGCCGGGTCATTGCGAATGCCGTCGATGAGCGTCTTGCGCCACACCCGGTTTCGCCCGGAGATTTGCGTCGGCAGACTGGCGAGCGGCATCAGCGCATCCATGAACTCCGGGTAACGCTGGCCCCACACCCAGGTGTGCATGCCACCCATCGACGTGCCCATGACGAGCCGCAGGTGATTGACACCGAGACCTTCGGTGAGCAGCCGGTACTGCGCGTCCACCATGTCGTTGTAGCCATAACGCGGAAACTTCGCGCGCAACCCATCGCTGGGCTTCGAGGACTTGCCGTGACCGATGCCATCGGCCATGACGATGAAGTATTTGCTCGCATCGAGAGGCTGCCCGGCGCCAAACAACTCGCCGGCGAATTCCGCACGGATGAATTGTGCGCCCGAGCCGCCGGTACCGTGACCGATGAGCACCGCGTTGCGCACGATGCCCTTCGAGTCCTTCTGTGGCTTGCCGACAGTGCGGTAGTGAATGCGCAGCTCGGGAAGCGTTTCGCCGCTCGCGAAGCGGAAATCGCGCGCGATGAAGTCGCCTTCAACCGGTGCGGGGTAGTCGGCCGCGAGCGCGGCACCGGCAGCGAGCAGTGCAAGCGCGAGAAAACAGGCGCGTGCACGTGTCAACGAGACTTGAAGCATGACGTGGTCCGGGATGTAGCTCAGATCGCGAGCATACATCCCGGCCACGGATGGAAGTATTATTGAACCAGCGGAATCTGCTGCGACAACTGGATCTGCGCCACGTTGCTGAGACGCCGGTCGAGCTGGATGGCGCGCGCCGCGATCTTGCTCGGCACCACCTTCTGGAATTTGTCGAGCCACTTGGCGCGCAGGTCGAGCATTTTCCGGTCACGATCCAGCAGCGCCTTCACATAGGAGAGCGCATCCGCGTCGCTCAGGTTCTGGAAGTGATCCGCATACGCCCGGGTGGCGCTGATCTGCTCGTTGACGATGACGTCCTGCTCCTTCTGATAACTCCTCGAACAGCGGCCAGAATTTCGAAGCCTGCTCGGCGGTGAGCGTCAGGCCCTTGGCCATGATATCGGCGCGCTTGGACATCATGTCGGTGCGAAATTGCGCGACGATCTGGTCGTCGGTCAGCGCGGGCGCCTTGCTGGTCTGGGAGACCGGTTGCGCGGCCGGCGGATCGGCCGACCAGGCGGGAATCGTCATCACGAGTGCCATGGCGGCCAGGAGCTTCGTCTTCATTTAGGGAACCCTCCAATAGGTGGCGGCAAGGGTGACCCCATGGCAGCGGGTTCCAAGTAACGGGAGGTAAGTTACTTTGGCGAGGGAGCCAAGCGATCCCGGCGCGCGATTGAAGTAACCTCTGCGAATGCAAGCCCAGCCTGGAACAAAGGACGCTCAAGCTTTCCATCGCGTTGACGGTGTTCCTGGGCGTGCTGGGTGTCGCGAGCGGACTCGTAACCAATTCGCAGGCCATCATCTTCGATGGCATGTACAGCTTCGTCGACGTCGTGCCCACCGTCGTCTCGCTGCTGGTGGTGAAACTGATCGCCCGAGGAACCAGTCATCGCTTCCAGTATGGCTTCTGGCACCTCGAGCCCCTGGTGGCCGTGCTGCGCGACGCCATCCTGGCGGTGGCCTGCATCTATGCCGGGATCGATGCGCTGAATGCGCTGACCAGCGGCGGTCACGAAGTGGAGTACGGGCGAGCCGCGTTGTGGGCAGGAATTCTCTGCGTCATCGGGCTTGCGATGACGGTGCTCCTGAGCCGGCGCGCCAAGGCGCTTCAAGTCCCCGATGCTCAAGGTCGATGCGCGCAGCTGGCTGGTGAGCGCATTTCTCAGCCTGGGGCTGTTGATCGGCTTTGCCTTCGCCACGGCGCTTGCCGGTACGAGATTTCAGGGCTGGATACCTTACCTGGACGCCATCGCGCTGCTCAGCATGGCGTTGATCATGCTGCCCATGCCGCTGATTGGTTTGTGGCGCTCCATGAGCGACGTACTCCAGGTGGCCCCGAATGAGCTCGACGCCCGGGTTCACGCGGTCATGGACGGCGTCGTGAAGGAACGCCAGTTTCTCGAATACACGAGCTACATCGCGAAGGCGGGTCGCGGCCGATTCGTCGAGATCCACGTGCTGGTGCCGCCGGACTCCCGGATCGATATCGCGACCGCCGATGCGATCCGTAGCGAGGTTTCACAGCGCCTCAATGCAGGCTCGCCGACCTTCTGGCTGACGATCGATTTCACCGCGGACCGAAGCTGGCTGTGATCAAGGGCCTTTGATCCCATAGGCAGCCATCCAGCCACGGTGGATAGTAGGCGGCCGGCTGTTCACCGCTGCCGGATCACGGTGGAGGGCAGTTCGCATGTCGCGCAAGCGTTTCTTCGGTGTCTTCTTTGGCATCGTGGGTGCTGCGTTGCTTGCCGTCGTGCTCTACATCGCGTTTGCCGATCTCGGCCGGCACAAGGGCCGCATCGAAGCGTTCGTCACGAAGACCATCGGACGCCCCTTCGCCATCGAGGGTCCACTCAAGCTGAAGGCTGGTTCCGGTCGTTGACGTGAGCGCCGAACGCGTTCGCCTGGGCAACATGCCGGGCGGATCGCAGCCGCAGATGGTCGAGATCGGCAAGGTCGCCGTGCAGATCGGCTTCTGGTCGCTGATCTCCGGGCCGCCCGACGTCCGCTCCATTCGAACTGCGCGACGCGACCGTGCTGCTGGAGCGCGGGCCCGATGGCAAGGGCAACTGGGTCATGGGTCGCGCCGGAGGACGAAGAGGAAGAGGATAGAGGAAGACGAAACCGGTGCGGTCGAGGTTCCCGTGGTCATCCGCAGCGCGCAGTTGCACAACGTGCGCCTCATCTATCGCGAAGCCAAAGAAGCCCGATCGCGTGGTCCAGCTCGACAAGCTGAGCATCACACCCGGCCGTGAGCAACTGCTGGCGCTGGACGGGCAGGGCAAGGTCGATGTCTATCCGCTGGTGTTGAAGGGTGAGGCGGGGCCGCTGAAATCGCTGTTGTCGGCACGCGACATGCGCGTCGCACATGCAGATGTCGCTGGGCAAGATGGCGATGGATATCAACGGCGTCGTCGGCAGGCTGGATCCGCTGGACGGTGCCGATCTGACGCTCAAGATCGAACACCCGGAATTGGGCGGCATGCTCAGGAAGCTGGAACTTCCGGTCATCGCCAGCGGGTCGATGCAGATCGACGGGCGACTGAAGGATGCCGGCGCGCTCACGCAACTGGATTTCAATGCGAAGGTCGGCGATCTCAAGGCCAGCGTGAAGGGCACATTGAAGAGCTCAGCCTGGTCGGTGGCGATCTGACGCTCACGGCCGAGAAGCCGGAAGTTGGTCCCCTGCTCGAAGCGCTCAAACTACCGGTCATCGCCACAGGTCCGATGCGGATCGACACGCATATCAAGGATGTCGGAAAACACCGGCAACTGGACCTCAAGGCAAAGGTCGGCGACCTCGAGGCCAGCGCAAACGGCACGCTCAAGACGCGCAGCCTGATCGGGTCCGATCTCAAGTTCGAAGCCACGGCCGCGGATGCGGCGCGTCTCGCCAGCGTGTTCGAGGTCAGCGGTGTGCCTGCGGCGCCGCTCACCGTCACGGGCCACACGATCAGTCGCGCAAGGAGATCAAGTTCGATGCGCTGACTGTGACCATCGCCGATGCATCGGTGCGCGCCAGATGGCAGCATGCAGCTCACGGGCGACCGGAAGATCGCGATGAATTTCAAAATGGCGGCGGCCAGCCTGAAGAAGCTGCGGGAAACGTTGCCTGAAATTGCGGTCGCGGCCAGCGGTGACTTCAGTCCGCGAAAGACCGCATCGAACTGAAAGATCTGCAGGCCACCCTGGGCAAGACTCAGCTGGCAGGTTCGTTGCTGTTGACCGGCAGGGAAGCACATCGAGGCGCAGCTGTCGTCGCCGCGCGTGGACCTCACGCCATTCTTTCCGCAGGAAGAGAAAACCGAAACGGCCGATGGCAAGACGGCGCCACCGCCAGCCGCCGAAGGAGTCAAAGGAGTCCAGGAGCCGAAGAAGAAGTTCGTGTTCAGCGAGACGCCGCTGGACCTCGAAAAGATGAAGGACACCGATGCGAAGGTGCACCTGGCCTTCGGCGAACTGGTGCTCGGCGACCGGTCGATCAAGAACCTCGACAGCAACCTGCAGGTGGATCACGGAAAGCTGACGTTCGACCTGCGCGCCGCAGGCGCGCATGAAGGCACGCTGCAGGGTGCCGGGACGCTGGTACCTGCCGGCGATGGCACGGTCGATCTCGACATGAAATTCGACATCAGCAATGTGCGGGCAAGCCTGGGCAGCGAAGAGCATCGCGCCTGCGGATGTGCCGCCGCTCAGCGTGGCGATGAACATCAAGATCCACGGCAGCTCGCCGCGGCAGATGGCGTCGGGCGCCAACGGACACCTGTTGCTGACGCAGGGTGCGGGCCGGACCAAGAGCGGCTTCATCAGTGCCTTCGGTGGCGGTGTCGTGTCGCAGCTCGCGCAGAAGCTCAATCCCTTTGCCAAGGACGATCCGTTCATGAAGCTCGACTGCACCATCGCCCGCGCCGACATCGTCAATGGCCAGGTCACCGTTGCAGCCGGTGCTGGTTCAGACCGAAAAGGTCACCATCACCGCGCAGGGCACCATCGACCTGCACACCGAGAAGCTGTTGCTCGACTTCAACACCCGCCCGCGCAAAGGCATCGGCGTCAGTCCCGGGCATGTTCACCAATCCGCTCATCCGGCTGGAAGGAACATTGGCGAGTCCGAAGATTGGCGTGGGCGCGAAGGGTGTGGCGTCGGGCGCGCTGGCGGCGGCAACCGGCGGCGCGACGGTGGTCGCAGGCGGAGTTATCGATCGAATGCAGGGCGAGCAGGACCTGTGTGCGCCGACGCTGGAAACGGCGAAGAACCCAAACCCCATCCCCAAGGAAAATTCAAAGGGCGGGAAGTCGTAACTGCTCAACTGGGGCACCACTGTTAGACTCCGCCGCAGACGTCTGGCGAATCCATGACGGCGGAGCAATGGCGCATGACTAACTTCAGAACCCTGATCAGTGGTGTTGCTGTTGCAACGATCTTCCTGCTGCAGGGTTGTTATACGACTCCGACTCCGACGACCGTTCCGGGACGGCCGATGTCGGAGAGGTTCGAACAGTCGTGGCAGGCGGCCCGGGGCGCGGCAGCCGACGCCAGCGTCAAGATCACATCTGAAGACCGCGCAAGTGGCACGCTGCGCGGCTCACACGGATCGTCAAGTGTTTCCATCACGGTGGTTCCACAGCCCGACGAATCCATCCAGGTCGGATTCTCCGTCACCGGAGGAGAGTCGAACACGGACGCGAACCTGAAGGAATACCTGACGCGCGCGTATCAGCGGCGCATGGGGCGCTGATCGGGTTACGTTTTTGTGGCGCGCGGCGTGATGTTGGGATTGAGGTGGAACAGGTTCTTCGGGTCGTACTTGGTCTTGACCTCGACCAGCCGCTCGAGGTTGTCGCCGTAGGCGGAGCGCGCCTTGACGTCGCCATCCGCGGCATTGAGGTTCGCGTACATCCCGACTGAATAGGGCTCGAACGCCTTCCAGGTCTGCTTCTGCCAGGCGGTGCGCGCGGCGGCCTGGTTCGGATCCGCCCACGAGGCGCGCACCACGAAATTGTGGCTGGCATCGCGCTGCGCGTAGGCCGTCGACGTCACGGACCGGCGCGCACCCGCTCCACCGTGCTGGGTGAGGCTGACCTTGCCGAGCTCGGCTCCCGGTAGTTTGATGCTCTCGACGGCGTTGTCGAGCATTGCCGGAATGAGCTTGGTGATCCTGCCACCCGACATGTAGTAGCCGTTGCCGTGCGGCGATTCGCCATCGTGTTCCGACTGCACGACCACCCACGGCTTTTCAGCGACATTGTCGCGCACCGCCTTGCCGAATTTGCGGATCGCGGCGACGTCTTTCGCGGCGCTGGCGGCATCGCCGCAGTGGCAGATCATGAATGTGAGCTGCCGATGGCCGTTGGCGTCGCATTCGAGGACCGGGTCCATCCACAGTTCGTCAGGTGCGGTATTGCAGTAGTCGGCGAATGCGTCGAGCACGCGGCGCGCCTGTTCGATCGGGAACACGATGTCGCCGGCGATGGCGGTGCGGCCGAACTGGTGCGCGCGGAATTCGAACGAAGTCACGACGCCGAAATTGCCGCCGCCACCCTGCAACGCCCAGAGCAGATCGGGATTCTCCTCGGCACTGGCCTGTATCAGCCTGCCGTCTGCGGTGACTACGTCCGCGCCGACCATGCAGTCGACCGTGAGTCCGAACTTGCGCTGCAGGCGACCGACGCCGCCGCCGAGCGTGAGGCCCGCGACGCCGGTGTGCGAGACGGTGCCGGCGGGCACCACGAGCCCGAAGGCCTGGGTTTCCCGATCCATCGCGCCTAACAACACACCCGGTTCGACGCGCACGCCGCGAGTCCGCGGATCGACGCGCACACCTTGCATGAGCGCGAGGTCGATCATGATGCCGCCTTCGCACACCGAGTAACCGGGGAGGCTGTGGCCGCCGCCGCGCACCGCGACCAGCAGATCGTGGCTCGCGGCAAACTGCACCGCACCGATCACATCGGCGGCGCTGGTGCAGCGCGCGATCAGCGCCGGATGACGGTCGAAGGCGCCGTTCCAGACGCGCCGCGCAACGTCGTAACCCTCGCTGGCGCGTGTGAGCACGGCTCCGCGCTGGTGGGCGCGGAAATCAGTCGATGTCCGCGGCCTTGAGAGTGATGGCGCCGCCGGTGCGCGAGATGGCGGGCACGTCGGCGGATTCCGCCGCGCGCGCGAATCGCGAGTGCGCCAAGCCAGTCGCGGCCATGAGCGCCACGGAACTGGAAATGAAGTCTCGTCTTTTCATGTTGTAACCTCACATCGATCTGCGCCGATGTTTCGCGTTTCGAGCTTACGGGAAGGTAACACGCATCGTGTGAGTACGACCTTGCTCTCATACCTGCACGTCGTTTTCCGGCACTAGACTGATCTGCGAGCGAGTTGCGCAGGGTCGCGTGACTGCGAATCCGTTCTGCGGTGCACAGGGAGGTCTGGTGCAGGAACTCGAACAGCGCGCCGATCCGGCGTCGGTCGTCGAAACTCCCGCAAACTCGGGCGATTCTCAAGGCGCCGCACTTGTGGCGGCCGCAGCGGCGCTTGCGCTGAGCGCGTGTGGTAGCGGTGAAGACGGCGGTCCGGGTTCATCCGGTGGTCGTACTCCTCAAATTCCACCGACGCCCATTCCACCCGCGCCGGCACCTGGCCCGGTACCTCCTCCGCCGCAGGATATCGTTCCAGCAACCCATGCCGAGGCCGCCCGATTCGCATTGCAGGCCCAGTTCTCGGTGAGCGAAGCAGATATCACCTCGCTCAAGAGCGGTGGCGTGCTCGCCTGGCTCGACGCGCGCTACAACGAACCGCTCGGCCAGACTGGCGTCGCCTGGCTCGATTCGCGCGGCCACGATGCCATCACTGCGGAAAGGCGTTACCGCCGGCGCCAGCCCGGCGATTACATGATCTGGAATCAGCTGCTCGCGGGCCCGGACCAGATGCGCAAGCGCATCGCGCTCGCATTGTCGGAACTGTTCGTCGTGTCCTTGAGCGGCATCAACTTCCTGCATCCCGCGTACGTGATCGCCGGTTATTGGGATGTGCTCACCGCCAATGCTTTCGGCAATTTCCGCAAGCTGCTCGAGGCGCTCACGCTCAATGCGGCTGTCGGTTTCTTTCTCAGTACCAGGGGCAGTGCCAGGGAGAACTCGAGTGGCCGCCAGCCCGATGAGAACTACGCGCGCGAAGTGATGCAGCTCTTCACGATCGGCCTGTATCAGCTGAATCCCGACGGGACGCACAAGCTCGACGCCGAAAACAAGCCGCAGGACACTTTCAGCCAGGAAGACGTCGTGAATCTCGCCCGGGTCTTCACCGGTTACGACTGGGACTATCACTCCAATGGCGGCTCGACCAAATCCGTCGAGTGGGAGGAGAACCCGGTACCGAGTACGCACTTCGCAGTCAACCCCATGGGTTTCAACCCCAACAGGCATTCGAGCATGGAGGTGAATTTTCTCGGCCAGAAGATCACCGGCACGACGCCCGGCCGGGATGCCTTGCAAATCGCGCTCGACCGGCTCTTCTATCACGAGAACACAGGTCCGTTCTTCGCGCGGCAGATGATCCAGCGCCTGGTGACCAGCAATCCGTCGCCGGCCTACGTCGAGCGGGTCGCCATGGTGTTCGGGAACAACGGATCAGGCGTGCGCGGGGATCTGAAGGCGGTGTGGACCGCCATTCTCACGGACGAGGAGGCGCGCGCCATGCCCACCGGCGCCGACACGCTTTTCGGCAGGCTGCGCGAGCCGATGGTGCGCTTCGTGCAATGGGCACGCACCGCAGAGGTTACGTCCGATAACGACGAGTACCAGATCGACGATCTTTCGCAAATGGACACGCAGCTCGGCCAGAGTCCGCTGCGCTCGCCAACGGTGTTCAATTTCTTCCGGGCCGGATACGTGCCACCCAATACCGAAATCGCGACTGCCGGCAAGCAGGCGCCCGAGTTCCAGCTGCTCAACGAATCCAGCACGGCTGGCTACATCAACTTCATGCAGTCGGTGACACGCAAAGGCATCGAGGACGTCAAGCCAAACTACACCACGCTGCTGCCCGTGGCGCACGATGTGTCAAGGGTGGTCTATTGGCTGAACCTGCAGCTCACCGCCAACCAGTTGTCCGACGAAACGCTGGCCGCTGTCACGAGTGCGCTCAGGGGCTACAACATCACCGAGTCGACTGTCACCAGCGCCAAGCTCGACATGTTGGCCACCGCCTGTTTCCTCATCCTGATTTCTCCCGACTACCTGGTGCAGAAATGAAGCGCATCGTGAACAAGGATGAGCTCTGGACCCGCCGTGTCGTCCTGCAGCGCGCCATGCACCTCTCCGCGCTTGGCGTGGCGACGCCGCTGGCCATCAATCTCGCCGCCGTCGGCGAGGCCGCCGCTTTCGATGCCAGCGACTACAAGGCATTGGTATGCGTGTTCATGGTTGGCGGCAACGACTACGCCAACACGGTGGTGCCTTACGACCCGACTAACTACGCGCTGTATCACCAGATCCGCGCCGGCGGCGCCGGCGAGGATCAGTCCGGAATTGCGCTCGCGCGTGCGGATCTCGCAGCCACGGCGCTCACGCCTGGCGACGGCGCGGTGCTCACCGACAACCTGCAATACGCCCTGGCGCCGCAGCTCACCGGGCTCAAGGCCAGGTTCGATGCGAACCGGCTGGCGATCCTGCTCAACGTGGGGCCGTTGATACAGCCCACGACCCTGGCGCAGTACGAGAGCGCGAACAGGGCGGCCAACCCGCTGCCGCCCAGGCTCTTTTCGCACAACGATCAGCAGTCGCTCTGGCAGACCGACGGCGACGAGAAATCGACCCATGGCTGGGGAGGGCGGCTCGGCGACCTCGCGCTTTCCAGCGGTCCGTCGAATTCCCTGCTCACCTGCATTTCCGCGAGCGGCAACGCCGTGTTTGTCGCGGGTCAGGACGCGATCCCGTACCAGGTCAGCCAGAACGGTGCGATACGCATCAAGGCGCTCGACGGACCGCTGCGCGGCGCAGTGAGGAACATCATCACGCGCAGCAGCAGCCATGTCCTGGAAAATGCATGCGCCGCCGTCACGCGGCGCTCGGTCGAGCTCGAGGGCCGGGTCAATACCGCGCTGCGCGGTGTGACGCTGACAACCGAATTCCCGAGGAGCAATCTCCTCGCGAACCAGATGCGCGTGGTGGCGCGGATGATCGGTGCCAACGCCACGTTCGGCGTGAAACGCCAGGTGTTCTTCGTCTCATTCTCCGACTTCGACCATCACAAATCGCTGATGGGGCAGCATCCGGTACTCATGAAGCAGCTCAACGACGCGCTGGGCGCGTTCTATTCCGCCACGGTTGAACTCGGCGTTGCGGACAAGGTCACGACTTTTACCGCCTCGGATTTCGGTCGCAGCCTGGCGTCGAATGCCGATGGTTCGGATCACGGCTGGGGCTCGCATCATTTCGTGTCTGGGTGCCGCGGTGAATGGCGGGCGGTTCTACGGAACTGCACCGCATGTGTCTACTTCGACCGATGATCAGGTCGGACAGGGACGATTGCTGCCGACTACCTCCCTGGACCAGTTCGGTGCGACGCTGGCGCGAGTGGTTCGGATGCACACCGTCGGAAGTGCCCGGAATTCTTCCGAACATCGGCAACTTCTCGAACTCCAACCTCGGGTTCCTGAAGCCCGGGTAATCCGGTCACCAGGCAGCGGCCAGGCTACCGCGACGAGAGGGCAGGCTTCTTTACCTCAATGGTGTCGCCTACGTTGATTGCCATCAGGTCCTCACCAAGTAGCAACGGCCCGGCGTATGTCTTGCGTGTCGAGGGAAGCAGATCCTGTTCGGTGGCGGTCGGCATGCAGATGTGCGAATACACCGCCAGTTTCGGTTTCACCCGTGTAAACACTTGCCCCGCCTGTTCCGGCGTCGTGTGGTAGTCGAGGATGTTCTTCGCCCGGGCCGGCGGGACACCAGCCCGCTCGAGGGTAGCCGGCGCGAAAACTTCGTGGATCAATACATCCACGCCCTGGGCGTGTCGGATGAGATTTTCAGAGACGCGGGTGTCGCCCGACATAACGACCGAGCGCCCCGCATAGTCGATTCGGTAACCGAACGCTGGCTTTACCGGAGCGTGATCTACCTCGAACGCCGTTACCTTCACGCCACTCTTCTCATACACCACGCCTTCACTGATGTCCTCGACGAGGAGGGCAACACCCTCTGTTGAGGCCCCATCGTTTTGAATACGAATCTTGATGTCGTACTCATACGCCTGCTTGAGATGAGACATCATGTCGGTGGTTCCGCGGGGACCCCACACCCGGAGTGGCACATTGCGGCCCGGCACAATCAGCCAGCCCGTCAACCACAAATCAGGAAAGCCGACTACGTGATCGGAATGCAAGTGGGTCAGAAACACCCCTTGAACATCCTGCCACGGAACTTCGAGTTCTCTCAGACGCTGAAGCGCGCCGCGTCCCGCATCGAAGAGGAACTTCTGTCCTCCGGCCTCTATCATGGTGCTTGGCCCGAACCGGTTCATGACCGGTGGCGGACAGCCGGTGCCCAGAAGAGTCACTTTGATCTGCTGTCCTTGCGCGACAACAGGCGCAATGGCCGCAGCAAGCAGAACCAAAGCCACGGTGCGGCAACGGCTGACCGTCATTTGTTTCTCCCTGTGAAAGTTGAAGGAGGACCACTGACCGTGATCGGCACACGATTGGACCGGCTACGGCCGTCGCTGGCGCCGCTGCTCTCTTCGAACTTGCCGCATGCGCCGGTAACCCACGAGTTTCCTGGACGCCTCGTCCCAGAGGCGCAGCCGCAATGATTTGAAGCTCGCGAATACGGTGATTGGCTTGACCTGCTGGAAGATCGAATCGGCCTCGTGGCAGCGCTGCAGGTTGTAGTTGGGAATCTGCGGGCTCAGGTGGTGGATGTGGTGGAACCCGATGTTGCCGGAGAACCATTGCAGGACTCGCGGCAATTTGTAGTACGAGCTGCCTCGAAGTGCGGCGGCGGTGTAGTCCCAGTTCTCGTCGCGCTCCCAGTAGGCATCTTCGAACTGGTGCTGAATATAGAAGAGCCAGATGCCGGAGGCGCCGGCCACCATCCACGCCACCAACTGCAGCAGCAGATAGGTGCCGAAACCGAACACCCAGCTCATCGACACCACCACGCAGAGCAGCGCGAAGTTCATCCACCACACGGAGTGACGTTCTCGAGCGCTGGCCGTGGAAGATGCAAAGCGCTGGCGGAACAGGAACACGTACATCGGTGCAATTACGAACAGCACGAAGGGATTGCGCACGAATTGATACGAGAACCGTTTCCAGCGCGAGGATTCCAGGTACTCCTGCACCGTCATGGTCCACACGTCGCCGACACCGCGCTTGTCCAGGTGCCCGGAGGTGCCGTGGTGGATGCCGTGTTGCCAGCGCCAGTGGTAGTAAGGCGTGAACGTCAGGATGCCGGCGATGAATCCTGTCAACGCGTTCGCCCAGTGCGACTTGAAGAACGAGCCGTGCCCGCAATCGTGAAAAAAGATGAATACCCGCACCAGCAGAGTCCCCGCCAGAATGGCCAGCGGCAGTGCCAGCCACAGCGAGATCTCCTTGACGAAATACATGAGGTACCAGAGCAGCGCGTACGGAACGACCGTATTGAAGAATTGCCACAGCGCGCGGCCTGTCGACGGCTGCTGGTACTGCGTAAGGACGGCTCGCAGCCGCTTTCGCTGGTCCCGGTCTGGTTCACCGGGAGAAGCTGGAGAATTGGGCATGGTCCGCATGTTGCAAGCTGATCCTGGGCCCTAGAATCAGTGAAATTCCGGATGGACCGGGGAATTCAGGCCGATAGCCGATTCTAGTTGGTACCCTTAGGTCATGGGCCACTTGGCGCGTCTCCGGACTCATGCGAGCCTGCAGGTTATCGGATTTCGCCTACACAAAAGCGTGAACTGGGCAGGCACACTGCTGCGTAGCTTTCATCGAACCTGACGCCAGGGATGGAGCTGAATCGCAGGTGCTGGGGCAGATTCAGCAGGGCGCTCATGGTCAAGAACGGTCACCATCTGTTCAAACGCCAGTACGTGCGCCTGAAGGGTTGGCTCACGCTGGGCAGCATCGGCATCATGCCGCGGCTGATCATCGCATTTGCTTTCCGTTGGCGCGTTGGCGGCGACCGCAAATCTCATCGTCGAAAACGGCGTCGCCATCCTCGAGCATCAGCGGAACGCGGCAATGGAGCGCAGCGCGCTCGACGCCCAGCAGATCATTGCGCTGCGTGAGTCGATGGGCCGTGCCAGGCAGCGCTGCGATGTCGGCCGAGGTCCTGGGCGCGTGGGGCGAGTTCGATCGCGCGGCCCAGGAGCACGCGGATGCGGACTCGCGCGCGTCGGCCAGGCAATATGCGCAATGCCCGCTCCGCGCTGGATCGCGCACTCGGCAAGTATCTCGACGAAACCGGCCCGGCGCCAAGCCAGCTGCCCCGCCTCATCGCCGAACACAAGAACAGCGCCGACGCAGATCGTGCAATCCCGCCGCGTTCGCCGCGAGCTGCTCACGCGATATTCAGGTCTGCTGACGGGCATGGATATGCGCGTCAGGACTTCGATCGAGCAGGCTGGAACCTCTCGAGCCGTGCCGCCGCGCGTGAACCCCTGCTCGAGGTTCGCGCGCAGCTCGACGCGGTGCGCGCAGCGTTCGCGACGCGGGGCTCATTCGATGGGCGTGAGCTGGACACAGGCGCGCTCGCCGGTGCGGAACGAAATCTCGCGGCCACGCTGCGCGACCGGGAGACGGGCTTGCGGCGGTCACCAGGGAGCGGACTGGTACCACGCGATGACCGGCGACATGCAGGCGCTGACGACCACGCGTGTTGCCCTCTTCAGGAACGAGGAGCGCCGCATGGCGGCCGTCGACGCCTTCGCGCGAGAGTCGCGCAAGCTCGCGGCGCTGTTGCCAGCACGCTTCCCCGAGGCGCCGCCAGAGGCGAGCCCGCAGCAGGAAGCAGCGACACCGGCGTCCGTGTCGCAACAGATCCGGGCCCCAACCGCTCCCTGGTGGCGTGGGTGAGCGCCGCGGTACTCGTCGTGCTGCTCTATCTCTGCATCGCGACGATCTTCAGCATCGT
The DNA here is from genome assembly GCA_963832505.1 of uncultured Pseudomonadota bacterium. Lineage (GTDB taxonomy): Bacteria > Pseudomonadota > Gammaproteobacteria > Steroidobacterales > Steroidobacteraceae > CADEED01. The sequence continues at coordinate 265,625 of CAWHUD010000001.1, forward strand.
GCGGCCGGTACGGCGGCTGCTGGCCGCCACCAACCGTCTGGCGCGCGGCGAGAACGCCCGCGTGGTGGCCAGCGGCGGCATCCGCGAGCTGGATACACTCACCGCGGCCTTCAATTCGATGGCGCAGCAGCTCGCCGTGGCGCGCGACACCGCGCGTGAGGCGCAGCAGCGTCTCGAAGCCAAGGTCGAGGAGCGCACGCGTCAGTTGCAGGAGCTCGCGGAGCAGGATCCGCTCACGGGCATCGCCAACCGCCGGCAGTTGTTTGGCGCGCTCAACGAGGCACTCGATCGAGCGCGCGTCTCCGGCGAGCGCATCGGCGTGTTCTTCCTCGACATCGACAACTTCAAGACACTCAACGACAGCATGGGACATCCCTACGGGGATCGCGTGCTGATCGCCATTGCGCGGCGGCTCGGGGCGATCGCGCAGGATCGCGGGTTCGCCGCGCGACTTGGCGGCGATGAATTCACCCTCGTGCAGCAGGATGCCGCCGATGCCGACGGGATACTCGCCTTCGGCACGAGCATCGTGCGCGCCTTCGACACGCCGCTGCAGGTGGACGATCGCGAGGTCATCGTCAGTGTCAGCGTTGGCGCGAGCGTGTTTCCCGATCACGAGCGGGATGCGGAGGCGCTGCTGCGCGCCGCGGATGCCGCGTTGTTCCGCGCCAAGGCGCTCGGACGCAGCCAGCTCGCGACGTTCACGCCGGAGCTGCTGGTCACCGCTTCGGCGAAGTTCGCGATCGAGCAGAGATTGCGACGCGCCATCCAGGGCGACGAGTTCGAGCTGTTCTATCAACCGCTGATCAACACCGAGACGCTCGACGTGGCGCTGGTCGAAGCGCTCATCCGCTGGCGCATGCCGGATGGCAGCTTCCGTTCTCCCGACGAATTTCTCGCGGTGGCCGAGGAGTCCGGACTGATCGTCGAGATCAGCGACTGGGTGCTGCGCACCGCCATCTGCACCGCGGCGCGCTGGCATCGGGGAGCCTGGCCGAACGCGCGCGTCGCGATCAACGTCTCGCCGCGGCAATTCCTGGACTATCGATTCGTGAGCAAGCTCGAGGAGTTGCTGCAGCGAGTACGAGCTGCCCGCGCGCTGCCTCGAGCTCGAGCTCACCGAGTCCGTCCTGCAGACCGGCGCGCACACCATCAAGACGCTGGACCAGCTGCGCTCGATCGGCGTTGCCGTCGCGCTGGATGATTTCGGCACCGGGTATTCGTCGCTCGCGTCCCTGCAACGGCTGCCGCTCACGCGCGTCAAACTCGACCGGAGCCTGATCGCCGGCATCGACGACAGCGCGCGGTCAGCCTCGATCGCCCGGGCCACGATTGCGCTGTGCCGCGGCCTGGGTCTCGAGGTCACCGCCGAAGGCGTGGAGCGGGTGGAGCAGTTGGCGATGCTGCTGCCGCATCGGGCCATCTCGCTGCAGGGCTATCTGTTCTCACGCCCGGTTTCCGCGAACGATCTCCTGCCGCTGCTCGAGCGCCTGCCCGCGCACTGCCAGGAACTCAAGCAGGCTGCGCAGAAGCTGCCGGCGCAGCCGAAGTTCGCAACCCGCACGGGTGAAAGGCGCAGAGGCGCACTGTCGCTGGTCGTAGATTGAAATCATCGGCGCTGCATTAAGTACGCATTGACTCGGGCTGCGGCCCACCGAACGATGCCAGGAGCAGACGGCTCAATCGCGTAGTCGCGCGACTTCAAGTCGAAATCCACTCTCGTTGCCGCGCTCGAATACCCATGTTTTCACGCTTCGCATCCAGGTGTGTCGGCCGGGCGCCGCAGTCCGTGCTTTGCTTCTCGGCTGATCTTCGCTCTCGCCGGGACGGACGCGGCGGCAGCCTCCACCGAGGCGGACAAACTGCGCGCGGAACTGGAGGCTCTGAAAATAGAGAATGCCAGGCAGGCCGAGCGCATGCGTCTCCTCGAGGAGCGCCTGCGTGCCCTGGAAACGACTGAAGCGCCGCCTGCGGTCGTCGTGGTTCCTTCGCGCTCGCCTGGCGCCGCCGAAGCGCTGGCTGCCGCGGATCGAGCGCAACTTCTGGTGAAGAAGGAATATCAGCACGACACCGAATCGCGTGAGCAGAGCCTGCTCACCGCAGAGCATCCCTATGCGGGCCGGGTCCAGGAAGTGCTGCAGGGATTCATGGACATCCATGGATATTTTCGCGCCGGCTACGGCAGGAACAGCAACGGCGGCTCGATGGTCGGATTCCAGGCGCCGGGCGCGAGCGCCAAGTATCGCCTCGGCAATGAGGCGGACACCTATGGAGAAATTACCTTCGGCAAGAATTTCTATGGCGAAGGTGCCTTCAAGGTTGACGACGCTGCGGGAGAGATCTCGGCCGGCAGCGGACCTATCGGCCGGTTTCAGACCACCCTTGCTGCCTACACGCCGATCCAGGACGCGATCAGTTCGGGAAGCGCCAGCTTCACCTTTGCCGAGATCTGGGGTTCGGTGGGCAATGTCATTGCCTCGCAGCCGTCGCTGAAGTTCTGGGCGGGCAACCGGTACTACCGGCGCCACGACATACATATCAACGATTTCTACTTCTCGAACATGAGCGGCACGGGTGGGGGCTTCGAGGACCTGAAGCTCGGAAATGGCAGGCTCGCGCTGGCCTGGATCGGCACTCCGGGAAGCAGCGGCGTCAGCAGTGCGCCGGAGCCCGACGCCACTAACAAGGCTGGCTTCAGCAAGACCAGCTTTGATCTCAGGTGGTATGACATGGAGGTCCCCTGGGGAATTGGCGAAGCGGGGTTGGTCTTCTCCCGCACGACGAGCGGACTCGATTCCAACGGCAACCAGGCACCGGAGACCACTGGATTTTCGGGGATGTTCATCCACACCCGGAAGGGTGTCTTCAGCGAGGACGGTGTGAACAAGGCCTCGATCCAGTTCGGCACCGGCGCGGCCAAGACGCTCAATTCAGGCTTCGAAACCCTTTCGCTGAACGGCCAGACATTCATTCGCGCCGATCATCCGGATTCCTGGCGCCTGCGCGTGACTGAAAACTTCACGGCCAATCTCAGCGACTCTTTTTCTTTGGGTCCGGTGCTCATCTACCAGGTCACCGAATACGCGGGCGACGAGGGCAGGGTGCAGTGGATATCGGCCGGCGTGCGCCCGATCTGGCACTTCGACCAGCACGTCAGCCTCGCTCTCGAAGCGGGCGCCGACTGGGTCGACGATGACAATGCCGGGACCGACGGCGTGCTCTACAAGGTCACGCTGGCTCCGCAGGTGTCACTCGACGGCCGTTTCATGAGCCGGCCGGTTGTTCGTGCTTTCGTCACCTATGCGCACTGGAGCGACGACTTCGTGGGCCTGGTCGGAGGAACGGACTACGCGGACGAGAGTGACGGTCTCACCGCCGGCATGCACATGGAAGTGTGGTGGTGAGCGCATCGACTGCTGGAGTTCAGGTCGCGTACTTGATGAGCATTTCGCTCAGGCGACGCTTGCGCGCGTCATAGGGCGGAAAGAGCAGCTTGAGCGCCGACAGCGGGCCGGCCGACATCACCGCGCGCTCGTGAGAGAACGCCTTGAAGCCAAAGAAGCCATGGGCGTTGCCGATGCCGGAGTTGTTGACGCCGCCAAAGGGCAGGTTGTGTTGCGCAAACTGCTGCAGGCACAGATTCACGCACAGGCTGCCGGAGCTCGTGTTCGTCTGGAGCGCCTCGACGGTGGGCTCACTCCTGGTCCATGCGTAAATGGCCAGGGGCTTCGGCGCCGCATTGATCTCCGCGATCACTGCGTCCAGGGAATCGAATGTCAGGATCGGCAGCACCGGGCCAAAGATCTCTTCCCGGCGAATCTGCGCATCCGCAGGCACCTCTCGCAGCAGCGTCGGTGCGACATAGCGCGAATCGGGATCGGATGCACCGCCGCACGCGATCTGACTACCGGACTGTACCGCATCGTCGATGAGCCGGGCGACGCGCTCGGCGTGCCGACGGTGGATCATGCGCGGAAAGTCGGGACTGCTCTTGATCGCCGCGTCGCTCTCGCCATAACGCCTGGCGATCGTGGTGCGACACAGATCGACGAAACGGTCGGCGACGTCGCGATGCACGTAAACATAGTCCGGGGCGATGCAGGTCTGGCCTGCATTCACCATCTTTCCCCAGATGATGTGTTCCGCAGCGCTGCGAAGATCCGCGCTGGCGTCCACGATGACGGGCGACTTGCCTCCCAGCTCGAGCGTCACCGAGGCGAGGTGGAGGGCCGCCGCCGCCATCACTTTCTTGCCTACGTCCGGAGATCCGGTGAAGAAGATGTGGTCGAAGGGACGTGAGAGCAGATCAGTAGCGGTCTGCGCCGCGCCTTCCACGACAGCAACTTCGTCGGGCGGAAACACCGCGGCGATGATGTCCTTGACGACGCGATTGGTGTTGGGCGTGAACTCCGATGGCTTGAGGATCGCGGTATTGCCCGCGGCCACGGCAGAGACCAGCGGCCCCAGCGCCAGGCTCAATGGATAGTTCCAGGGGCTGATGATGAGGCATCGACCCTTGGGTTGAAAAATCACGCGGGATGACGTGCCGAGCGTCGCGGCTGTCGGGCCGATCCGCTGCGGCCTCATCCAGCGCTTCAGCTGGGCAATGGCATGCTTCACCTCGCCGACCAGCGGAAGCATCTCGGTGAGGTTCGTCTCCGTCGGATGCTTGCCGAGGTCACGATGAGCCGCATCCAGGATCGCATCCCTGCGCTCAAGGATCGCCTGCAGACAGTTTGCGAGCTTGTTGCGCCGCTCGGCGGCGGTTGACTGCCGCAACTTCAACGCCGTTGTCGCGTGAGACTCGAACAGACTTGTCCATGGATGCATCGGCGCACTCACGCTCAGGCGTGGCATTCATCATCGAGTCTCCAGTTTTCTTTCAGTGTCAAAGTGCCCGGCGCGCCCGCCTGATGCGCGGGCGCGCCGGGCATCGACGTTCATCAGAACTTGACGGTCGCCTCCACTCCCCACATGCGCGGCTCGGAAATTGACGCGAATGGTGTGCCGAAGATGTCGGTCGTCAGGTTGTTGACGCCGGTCACGTACTGGTCGTCCAGCACGTTCGTCACGAAGGCCGCGAGGCCGTACTTCTCGCTGGGGCTGTCCCAGCCGAGTCTCATGTCGAGACGCTGCGTGGCTTCGCCGACCTTGAAGTTCGGAGAGACCTGGCAGGTACCCTGTAGCTGGGAGTCCGCGTTGCAGCGCGACTCGCCGCGATACGCGTACCGCCCGGACAATGTCCAGGTCGCCCGCGCCGCCCAGAGTCCAGACGTAGCTCGCGCCCAGCGAGGCGCTCAGGTACGGCTCGCCGGTCGGCTCGCCAGAAAGGTCCACCGGCTCAGCGCCCTGCGTCATCCTGTCCTTGTACGTCGCGTCGATGTACTCGGCGTTGGCGTACAGGGTGAAGTGATCGGTGGCCATCCACGTCGCATCGACGTCCAGGCCCCAGGCCTGTTCGTCGCTGGTGTCGACCAGGTACTGCGGGAGTTCGGAGCCCGCGGTGTCGGTAACGAGCGCGAGCGCCTGCTTGTTCTTGTAGACGTAGTAGAACGTCGAGGCATTCAGCACCAGGCCCGCACTCGGGAACGCGGTCTTGACGCCTGCTTCGAAGTTCCAGACGTCTTCGTTTTCGAATGCCGAGTTGACCTGGACGCTGTTGTAGCCACCGGCCTTGTAGCCCTTGGCGATCGAGCCGAACAACATGACGTCCGGGGTGACCTTGAAATCGAGCACGACACGCGGGCTCACGTCGTCCCACGAGTCATTCTTCGTGACGCCGCCAGCCGGCGTGTCGCCCTGGAACGCGATGTCCGCGAAGCGATATGCCTCTGGCGGGACCGGGAATTGCTCGAAGAAGCCCGCCTGCTCGAGCCCTGCGACGACCGCGTCGAGTTCCGGCGTCTCATGCGGACCATTGATCCAGGTGAATTCCTTCTTGTCCTGCGTGTAACGCAGACCCACCGTCAGGTTGGTCTTGTCGCTCATGTGCCAGATCACGTCGCCGAAGGCGGCGTACGCCTGGAAGTCACCGCGGTTATACATCGCTTCGCGCCACGGCAGGCCGAGCATGGATACACCGAACGGCTCGATGACGCTGCTCGTGAAGCCATACAACGGGAAGGGGATGCCATTCGCCTCGTAGAGGCCGAGGTTCACGCCCAGCGTGTCGACGCTGTCGGTATACGTTTGCGTGTCGCTGACCTGGTCGGCCTTCTCATTGTAATAGCTCACGCCGGCGACCCAGTCGAGACGTGGGGTTGCGCCGGAGAGCTTGAACTCCTGGTAGAAACTCTCGTTGCTCTCGATGTTCGCCGTGACGAAGTACGAGTTGATCAGGTTGGTGCCGTCCTCGTCTTCGCGGTTTTCGGTGTCGAACTGACGGAAGGAAGTGCTGGAGCGGAATTCCGTGCGGCCGAACGAGTGGTCGATGAACAGGTTCACCTGGTCGAGCTTGCGCGATTCCTCGTTGCCGACGACGTCGTTGTAGATCGGGGCTTTGCGCGGGTCGAGGTAGGTCGCCGCGTCGGCCGGGTACGGGGCCTGGCCGGAAGCAATCGCCACCAGGCCGATCGCGGGCCGGGCCAGCTGGTCGAGGTTGTCATGGTCCCAGGACAGCGTCGCGCTCGTCTTGTCGGAAAGCTCCCAGCGCAGCGCTGCGCGGCCGGCCCAGTTCTCCTCGGGCATGAGGTCTTCGCCGGTGGCAGCGTCCTGCATCCAGCCGTCGCTCTTGTTGTAGACGCCGTTGATGCGCAGCGCGAGCTTGTCGCCGATGGGCGTATTCAACATGCCCTCGTAGTACTGCTTGCCAAACTCGCCGAAGCGCCCGCGCAGCATGGAATCGAACTCTCTGCGAAGGCTGGGTGGTCACGATCGAGATCGCGCCGGCGGCACTATTCCGTCCGAACAGGGTGCCCTGCGGTCCCTTGAGGACTTCGATGCGCTGGATGTCGTTGAAGGCGAGCATCGACGCGCCGGAGCGCGCCGCGTAAATGCCGTCGACATACACGCCCACCGCGGGATCGGTGCCGACGCCGAAGTCGCCCGTCTGGATGCCGCGGATCTGGTAACGCGGCTGCGTCGGGCTGTCGCCCGACACCACCAGGCCCGGCACGAAGCCGTTCAGATCACTCATGTCTTCCGCGGCGACGTCCTCGATCAGGGCGCGATCCACGACCTGGATGGCGAGCGGCACGTCCTGCAGCGACTGTGTGCGCAGCTGCGCGGTCACAGTGATTTCTTCCATTTCCTCCGGTGCGGCGTCCTGCGCGACGCTAATACCGGGAACCATGGCGGCGAGCGCCGCACCTGCCAGCACCGAGTGAACGGCGAAAGCCAGCTTGTTTCTGCGATAAGTCATTTGATCGTCACTCCGGAATTTCAATTGGTCACTTGAAGCATGTATTTCGCCACCGCGAGGCGTGTCTCGGGATCGAGATAGTCCTGCGGAGGCATTTCTGGATAGTCGTCGCGCTTCTTCGCCGGCTTCGCGATGTAGTCGGCGAGGCCCTGCGGGTTGTTCATGTACAGCGCCTGGATCACCTGCACCGGCGGGCCGATCATGCGGCCGTTGTACGTGTGGCAGCCGGTGCAGATGCCGAGGTACACAACCCTGCCGCGCTCGCCGGGCTTGATCTCGCGCGGCGGCACGGGCGGCAGTAGATAGTTCACCGTCGTCGCGGTGTTGGTGAATTCGCAGTCGGCGAAGTCACTCACGCCCACGGTCACGTACTGGTGGCGATTGATGATGCAGCTGCCCGGGCTCGGGCCCACGCGCACGATGTCGAGGTTCTTGAGCGTTTACCTTGCCCTCGGCAAGCGCCAGGGCCTTGGCCTCGGTGATCGTGTCGTAGCCGTTGTTGAGCATCACGTTCTCGAGGATCTTCACGCGATCCGAGTTCGGATCCGACTCCGGGTCGGCGGTGATGTTCGAGGCATGCGCGTGATCCGTGATGATGATGCCGGCCACCTTGTTGTCGGAGATGACGTTGCCCTCGATGACCACGTCATCGGCCGCCATCACCAGGATGCCGGTGCCGGCCGGGATGCCGGCCACGGTCGAGCCGGGCGCGCCGAAATTCGCGTGGTTGTTTCCCACCACGAAGTTGTTGCGGAAGATCACGTCGACCGTGTCCTTGATCGGCAGCCCCGGCGTGACGAACGCGAGCAGGCCGCCCGAGTTGTTGTGCACGTAGTTGTGCTCGACGATGGCGTGGCGGCTGTTCTCGATCTCGATACCGGCGACGCTGTCGAACACGTCGTTGTGCGCGACCAGGATGTTGTCGCTCATGCCGATGTAGATCGCGGCGTCGGCGATTCCCGAGACGATGTTGTGCTCGACGATGCCGTTCTGGCCGAGCTGCGGGAAGATGCCGTACACGCCCGACTCCGCGATCACGTTGTTGCGGATCTCGAAGTTGTTGCCGGCCTGCCCCATGATCCCGTTGCCCTTGTAATTGCGGATCTCGAGGTTCTCGGCGACGAAGTTGTTGCCCGAGTAGAGGATGGCGTCGTTGAGCTTCTTCTGGCCGTCGAGCACCGGGCGGCGACCTTCTTCGATCACGCCGATGATGCGGATGTCGTCTTTGTCGACGTACACGGTCTCGTGATACGTGCCCGGCATCACGCGGATGATGGTTCCCTTGGGCGCCGACTTGATCGCCGCCTGGATCGACTCGCCGTCCTTGACGACGACGATGTTGGTCGGCGCCGGACCCGCCACCGTGCGGATGCTGGCGGTTCCGGCAGCGCCGGCCTCGGCCTTGAACCCGCCGCTGTAGCTGGCCCCCGCCGTGGAAGAACTGATCACGACGTCTTGTTTGCTGACTGCGGCCGAAGAACGCGCCGGCGCCGAACACCAGTGCCGCCGCGAGCAATCCCAGGATGATGCGTTTCTTCATCTTCATATCTCCTCGCTTGGTTGGCGTCAGGCCGGACGGGACCCGCGCAGGCGGCTGCGGCAGGAAGGTCTCGTCAGTCAGGGCGCCCAGAAAATCCACGATCCGGTCGACCTCGGTGTCCGTGAGCTTTGGATCCGAGATATGCCAGTGCAAATAGAGGTGCATGCCCTTGGGCACCGCGTTGCCTCGTCCCTTGTTGTAGAACTCGACGGCGCTGCGCAGATCGGTGAATGCGCCGGAGTGGGAGTAGGGTGCGGTGCGCGCGATGTTGCGAAGCGTGGGCACTTTGAATCCGCCCTTGAGCTTCGGGCTGCCCAGGGTGGCCTCGGCGCCGACGTCGAACGGCCGGCCGGCGGGCTCCGGCATGCCGATGACCGCGAGCTGCTCGTTGGTGAACAACGGCGGCGTGTGGCACTCGGAACAGCGCGCGACGAACGAGCGGAACACGTTCAGGCCCTCGATCTCACGCTCGGAGAGCGCGGCGTCGTAGCCGTGGACGTAGCGGTCGTAGCGGCTGTTGAGGGAGACCAGCGAGGTCTCGAAAGCGGTGAGCGCCGTGAAGACCTGCTGTTCCGTGATCGAGCCGGAATCGCTCGGGAAGGCTTGCTGGAACAGGCGACGGTAGGTCGCGTTGCCGTTCAAGCTCGCGAGCAGCTTCGCCGGCGTGTTGCCCATCTCTTTGGGCGAGTAGAGCGGGCCGGCGGCCTGCGCCTCGAGCGAGTCCGCGCGCGCATCCCAGAAGAACCGCTTCAGGAATGCCACATTCCACAGAGTGGGTGCCGCACGGCCCGCATCCGCGCCGTGGATGCCGGTCGAGCGAGGGAGCCCGTCGGACAGGCCGCGCGCGGGGTCATGGCAGCTCGCGCAGGATAAGGTGCCGTCACCCGACAGCACCGGATCGAAGAACAGATAGCGGCCGAGGTCGATCTGATGCGGCGTGAATCCGTCGCGGTGCGGCGGCAGGGCAGTGCGCGTGCCGCCGAGGCCGCGTTTTCAGCATCGTAGAACTGATAGAGCGTGCGCAGTTCGCACGCGCCGGCGCCGGTCTTCTCGAAGCCGGGCGGGCAGGAAGTGTTGAGAGTGAACTCGGCGGGCGTCTGCATGGTTGCGCCGGCCGTTGCCACGGCCGCCAGCGATCGCCATGACCATGGCCAACACCAGCGCGCGAATCACTTCGCCGCGACCCTGCTGCTGAATGAACGCGATGACATCGTCGAGGTCGCGCTCGGTCGGCAGGGTCTTGGCCATCATGGCCATCTGCCGGCCGGGGACATCCTGCGGGTCCGTGCCGCGCACTCCGTCGCGAAAGTGCGCGAACTGCCGCTTGATATAGGCGGCATCGAGGCCCGCGAGTCGCGGTGACTTCATCGCCGGATTACCTTCGGCCTTGCCGCCATGGCATGCACCGCACTTGCCGTGGTAGAGGTTGTTGCCGTTGTGCAGGTTGCCGCGCGCGGGCGTTGCACTCACCGTCTTCGGAAGGCTCGCGACATAGCTGGCGAGCTTCGCGACGGCCGCGTCGTCAGCGAGCGCTGTCGCAATGGCCCGCATCTGGGCTCCGAGCGTGTCGGACTTGTGCGTGCCGCGACGGTCACTTCGAAAGTTGCGCAGCTGGCGCTCGAGATATGCCGCATCCTGGCCGGCGATGGCGGGCGCATTGAGCGTCGGGATTGCCCTCGCCCTTGTTGCCATGGCAAGCGACGCACGGTGCGAACAGTTTCGCGCCATCGGCGGCGAACGAAGCTGCGCTGCACATCAATAACAGAGTGCCGATCCATAATCGATCGGGATTGGCTTAAGAGCATCAGGAAGGGCGTGCGCTGGCGGGCGATTGCCGCCGGGGCAGCGTAAATACCCGACCTAACAATAGCCGGCAATCAGGGTTCGGATGAAACCAGTCGCCCGCCAAACTACTTCACACTGAGAGCCAGCGGAGAGCGGGCGCGAAGCGGGTTTGTTAGTAGAAATGAGGGGGATTATCCCGCCCGCCATTGCAGTAAGGGTTCGCCTGCGCGAGAAAGGCGCCCATATCAGTGCGTGGAAGTGATCAGCACTCGGTTCTTCGCCCCCGACATATGAATGCCCGACGACGAAAAATCTGTTGGTTTGCCGTTGAGAAAGAGCCTGGTATCGGGTGCGGCTGCAGTTCTCAGGACGAAGCTCCAACCGCTGTCTCTCGCCGTAATTTCGTAGACGACTCCCGCCTCGGTCCTGGTCCGCGAAAACGAAACCAGGTTGTCGCCGACTGGCAGGTCCTCGATGCTGATGGCCTCCCAGCCCGCGGGCAGGTGGGGCTCGAACACGATCGTCCTGTTAGCCGCATCCGGCTGGATCCCGATGACATGTTCGATCAACGGCAGCACGATGCCATAGCTGGTCCATGCGATCGTGAAGCAGCCATAGTCCGGCATCATTTCCGATATCGAACCCGGCGTTACGCGGTTGAAGGTTTGAGCGATCCTGTCTACGTACCACATCGCCTGGTCGGTACGGCCGTAGTTGCCTTCCGCAACGGCTTGCACTCCGGTTGCGATCGTCATCATCGCCTGCTTTTCCACGGCAGAAAGGTACGGGCCGTATTCGCCGCTGTTCTCGCGCCGGATCTTGTCCAGGAACGGGATCGCGCGCGCGGGCGGAGCGATCCTGGTTTCCATCGGCGTTGCGATGACCCAGTTCTTGTTGGTGATCCAGCCACGATCTCCTTCGGGCATCGCCAGGAAGTCCGCCTTCTGCAGTCGGTAGTGGGCGATCAGGTCTTTGTCTCTCTGTGTCAGCCGGTCCGCACCCTGGAGACCTATCTGCTTGATCGCTCCGTCGACCGCGCTGACTGCCTGTGACCTGCTGCCGTAGAAGTCTGCGTATGTACCGTCCTGCTCGATCCAGAATCGTTCATTGATCCTTGCCTTCAAGTCGGCGGCCAGTTTCCGGTAGCGGTTCGTCGCATTCGTGTCGTTCAGGACTTCGGCGATGCGCGCCGCAGACTCGAGAGCTTGCTGGGTGTAAACCGCGACATCGATCAACTCCGCGTTCAGGCCTGAGACTTCCATGATCCCGTACCCTTCCGGGAACAGATTTTTGTCCTGATCCATCTCGGCCAGCAGCCAGTCGATACTCTTCTTGATGGCGGGATACATCTCCCTCGCAAACTCCCGATCGCCCGACCACTGGAATACCTTCCCGATTGTCAGGATGAACTGCGCGGTCTCCTGCGTGTTTCCGGGATTCGAGACCGCCCCGTCGGGGGTGATCTCGTGCACGATCCGGCCGTTGCCGTTCACCTTGTCCGAGATCTTGCGCAGCAAGCGCAGCGTCTGCCTGGCCAGCTCAAAGTCACCTGTCGCGGTAAGCGCTTGTACTGAGTACGTCTCAGTTCCAAACCACCATGGATATTCCATGAAGCCGGCGCTGAGACCGCGGCCGATGCCCGGAACCTCTCTGACCAGCCACTCCATGTTGATCCGGCTCCAGTTGTAGACGTCCTGAAGGCGCGGGTCCGGGATCCTCAAGCGGGCCCGCTTGATGATCGAGTCATAGTGCGCCACCTTTTGAGCCAGCAGCTCGACATGGTGCGTCGACAGATGGTTGTAGTTAGAGAGGGCATCGCTCAGACTGGTGGTCGAGCCGGAAACGACGAATGTCAGCGTGGCCGAGGAGTGTGCGTCGACCGTGACCACGTGACTGGACGCCGCCGTAACTCCACGACCTTCCGAGTGGATAACAGACGGGCGCTCGATTCGCCGCGCCTCTGAAGTGGGCACCGCGCCCCAGACGCAGAACCAAAGGTGGCCAGTATCCCTGGCGACGAAGACGCTCTCATTCGCACGCCACTCGACGAGATCTTTGCCATCCTGAATCCCGACGTGGTCCGCATACCAACCGGGGCGCAGATCGGTCTTGACGGACCATTGAAGGCGCAACGTTCGCGCATGATCTGAAGAGTTCTTGAAGCGGTACTGCACGATGAAGCCGGGCCGGCCATCCGGGCTGAACTGGAACCGCTCGGCATCGATGCCTTCCAGCACCCGTCCATAGTTGAACCGATTGCCGTACGGATAGGCGAGCATCTCCGCGCTCTCCGACAGCGGAGTTTCCCCATTCGTTTCCCCCTCCGAGATGCGCGCCTCGAAGGCGTCGATGAGCTTGATCGGCGGCAACCACAATCCACCCATCTCGCCCGGCACGTGCTGACCCATGTCAGGAAAATTGCCATCCTGCGTGCCGATCAGGTACGTCCGGTCACCAGCGGTGACATAGGGCTGTCGCCCGGTTCGTCCCTCGTTACTGATGGCCGTCGTCTCCGACGAGGTTTGCGCAACGCAGGGCCCAGCGGCGAACGTGGCCAGGACAACAAAGAACAGAATGGCGGCGAGTGCTGGTGTCTCCTGGCGTGGTGCCATTTGCGATCCCTGCGCGTCGATCAATTCTTCGCGTTATCCATGGTCTGGGGAAGATCGAACTGGCCCTTGGTGGCGAACCGGGTTGCAGTCCAGCCGCCGCGGCTCAGCTTGCCTCGCATTTCGTACTCGATCTTTTCCACCGCGCCGCCGGACATCATGCCAATGGCCTGGCGCACATGCGATATGCCGAGATTGTCACGGGGACTTCGATGACAGTCTCGCCGAAGCCCGGAATTGTGCCCGTGGCGTTGGTCACGCCGGTCGCGAACGTCTTGCCCTGCAGGTCCATCTCGACAGCGACACCTTTGTAGTCCACTGGCGCGTCGTTCGGGTTCTGCACGCGGAGTTTGACGTTCATGCGCATCTCGAGCCCCTGGCCTTGCAGTGGCTCAATTCCCGCAACCGTCACGTTGAGCGGATCGCGTGGCTGGAGCGATGCGCAGCCGACAATCAGGGCCGCGGTGACGGATGCGATGACATTGCGCAGAAGTGCAGGCATGGGGCGCAGTGTCCTGCTTAGGCTTGGGCAGAGGAATAGGGGTTGCGCACAGCGCGGTGTGGTCTGACAGCTAAAGTCATGTTCTGGAAAGGCGGGTGAGGGTGAGGCGGCGTGGTGCTCGACACAACGACTGTCTGCGGTGACTAATAGCGGTGATCAACAAGGTGAAGAACGACAATGACTAACCGAAGGCCTTGGTTTGGACCGCTGCTGCTCGCCTTACTAACAGCTGCACCGCCTACCAGAGCACAAGCACCGGTGGACGTGCGACCCGCTTTCCTGCAATGGGCCAAGAAATCGCTGTCACCCGGTGAGCAATGCGGGTCTCGACGCATCGACGAATGATCTGCGGCCCATCGAGAGAATGATTGGTGACGCGAAGATCGTCGGGTTGAGCGAGGGCCAGCATGCTGCTGCCGAGCCCTTGATCTTCAGGAACAGGTTGTTCAAACACCTGGTTGAGCAGCTCGGCTTCAAAGCCATCGCGATCGAATCCGGCATCGTCGAGAGCCGCGTCCTGAACGACTACGTCACACAGGGGAAGGGAGATTTCGACGCCGTCCTCAGGCAAGGCTTCTCCTATGGATTCGATACGTTCCGCCAGAACGGGGAACTGATTCGCTGGATGAGGGAATACAACGCGCGCTTGCCGCCCGATGCAGTCAAGGTGCAAATCTTCGGTCTCGATGTTCCTGGAAGCCCCGGCAATTTGGATGCCATGCGAGGACCCGACACCGCCCTCCTAATCCGCACTGGAATACCTCCGCACGGTAGACCCTCAGGCCGCGGCGCAAATGCAGCGCCCGGGTTGAAGCGTTCCTCCCTGTGCTCAAGGACACCAATGGCTACGGTGACGCTGAAAGAACCGGAACGCGACGCTCTCACCGCGGCGATTGCAGACCTGGTGTCACTCATGGAGCGGCAGCGGTTCGCCTACATCGAAAAGAGTTCAAAAGACGACTTCGACTGGGCCGAGCGGGCGGCAATCGGCGCGCGTCAAACCGACACATGGTTTCGGCGAATGCCTGCTCGGATGGAAATTGGAAGATGGACTCGAATGGACGCGATATGCGAAGCAAGTTCGTGACCGAGCAATGGCAGACAACCTGGATTGGGTGCGCAGTCGACTGGGTCCGCGCGCGACGCGTACTCGTGTTTGCCGCCGTGGGACATCTCGCGTCGACTGTCGGTGCAGGTTCCGACTCAGCCAATGCGCGAGATGATTCCGCTTGGCGCATACGTCAAAGAGCGCTTCGGGTCCGACTTCATCAACATACTCAACCTGGTCGTGAACGGCGAGATCGTCTACTGCTCTGCGAATCCGCGAAGGCTGATGCCGCTCAAGCCGCCGCCGGCCTCGGCAATCGAGAATCTGTTTGCAGCCGTGAATGTTCCTCGATACATGCTGGATCTCCGGGGCGCACCGCCTGGCGTATCAACCGTGGTTGCACCAGGTGCACGATCACTGGAATGGATTCGGGACGGCTCAGTTCGCAACAGCAGAGGCTTTCGATCTCGTCTATTACGTCAGTCCGGTGACGTCTGCCTGTGTGCCACAAGCAGAACCGCTGACATGAGCAGAGGCGAGTGGGCGGCCGGCGAACAACAGGTCGACTCGAGCCTGACCGACGAGTGGACGTGGAGCGATGCTCACGCGCTCCCCGGCGTCGTCGACGTCGCAGTCATCGGCGGTGGCATCGTCGGCTGCTCGGCCGCGTATTTCCTGGCGCGCGAAGGCTTGCGCGTCGCCGTCTTCGAAAAAGGCCGGATCGCCGGCGAGCAATCCGGAAGGAACTGGGGCTGGGTGCGGCAGCAAGGCCGTTCACCCGTCGAACTTCCCCTGATGATGCGCAGCCTGCAGCTGTGGCTCGAGCTGCGCGAGGAACTGGGTGACATCGGCTTCAGGCAAGGTGGATCGCTCTACCTTGCCGAAGACGACGCGCAGCTCGCGGAGCTGGAAGAGTGGTTGAGCGTCGCGCGCGAGCATGGCCTCGATACTCGACTTCTCGATGCGCAGGAGCTCGCAGCAGTCCTGCGAACCGATGATCGGCGCTGGCGCGGAGCGTTGCACACCGCGAGCGATGCGCGAGCCGAACCCAGCCGCGCGGCGCCTGCGATCGCCCGCGCCGCCCAGCGGCGCGGCGCGCAGATCTTCAGCCATTGCGCGGTTCGCGGCATCGATCGCGCCGCTGGCCGCGTTCAGGGCGTGATTACCGAGCGAGGGCGCGTCGCTGCATCGATGGTCGTTTGCGCCGGCGGTGCCTGGACGAGCAGCTTCTGCCGATCGATCGGCATCGCCTTCCCGCAATTGACTGTCCTCGGCACAGTCGCGCGCACCGCGCCGACCCGCGAGATTCTCGAGGGCGAAGCCTGGTGCCCGGCCATCGCGATCCGCCGTCGGGCGGACGGCGGCTACACGGTCGCGCATGGCGGCTCGTTCCTGCATTCACTGACGCCCAGACACGTTGCGGTACGCGCGCAAGTTCTGGCCGGCCTTTCTCCAGGGTCACGATTCAATCCGCGTTCGCCTCGGCTCCGGCTTCTTCGAGGCGCTGCGCACACCCTCGAACTGGGCAATGGATGAGGTCTCGCCCTTCGAGCGCCAGCGGATGCTGCATCCGGAGCCTGAAAAGCAGGTACTCGACCAGATGCAGGCAGCCCTTGAGCGTTGCTTTCCGGAAATTGCTCCCGCCGCATTCGTGGAAACCTGGGGTGGAATCATCGAGGCGTCGCCCGACGTGCTTCCGGTGATCTCGCACGTCGACGGACACGACGGTTTTCTGGTCGCCAGCGGATTCAGCGGACATGGCTTCGGCATTGGCCCCGGCGCCGGTAAACTCATCGCCGACATGGTCCGGGGTGTGGCCGATCGCAACGAGGTGCGGGCCTTTCGGTTGCAGCGATTCTTCGACGGCTCGCCGATTCGCCCGGGGCCTGCGATATAAGAATAAGGTGCTGACAGTGAATTCCAACGAACAAGGCGTTCTGGCGAGCGAATTCCAGCCGGCGCTCGCGGCGCGTTTCTACGCGAGCGAGAGCGTGTTCGCGCTGGAGCGCGAGCGCCTGTTTCACGCGCAGTGGTTTTGCGTGGGACGAGCCGAGCAGGTGCCGACGCGCGGTGACTGTCTGCACGTGCACGTCGCGGGCGAGAGCGTGATGATTCTTCGGCAGAAGGACGATTCGCTGCGGGCGTTCTACAACGTATGTCGCCATCGAGGCAGCCGGCTGGTGCGCACGCCGCCTCTGCCGGATCCGGACCAGCCGTCGGCCACCTGCTCGACCTCGCTGTCCGCCGGCGTCGTGTGCCCCTATCACGCGTGGACCTACAACCTCGACGGCTCGCTGCGCGCGGCGCCCTACGTGCAGTTCGATTCGACCTGCCCGAAGGAAGGCTTCTCGCTCGTGCCCGTCCACCTGGACACCTGGGGCGGATTCATCTTCCTGAACCTGGCAACCACGCCGGCCCAGTCGCTGCACGAGCAGCTCGCGGTGCCGGTGCGCAAGCTGGAACGCTACGGGCTGAGTGAACTGCGTCGTGGCGCGCAGCTCATCTACGACGTGCGCGCCAACTGGAAAGTGATCATGGAGAACTACAACGAGTGCTATCACTGCGGGCACGTGCACCCGGAGTTGTGCGCGCTCGTGCCCGCCTTCCGCGAGCGCGGCGGCGCAGGTCTCGAATGGGACGACGGCATTCCGCATCGCGCCGGCGCCTGGACCTTCACGCTGAGCGGCACATCGAACCGCGCGCCGTTCCCCGGGCTGTCGGAGAAGGAGAAGACGCATCACAAGGGCGAGGTCGCATATCCGAACCTGCTGCTCAGTGCCGCGGCGGAACACATCGCGGCCTTCACGCTCTGGCCCACGGGGCCGGATCACACGCGCATCGCCTGCGAGTTCCTGTTCCATCCGGACGAGATCGCGAAGGCGCACTTCGATCCCGCCGACGTGGTCGAATTCTGGGACGTGGTCAATCGGCAGGACTGGCAGATCTGCGAGTCGGTGCAGGACGGGATGCGTTCGCGCGGCTTCCGCGGCGGCTTCTACGCTCCGATGGAGGATCCCAGTCTCGACATCCGGCGCTATCTCGAACGGCACCTCGGCGACCTGTCGCAGGTAAGTTGAGAAAGCGCGCGTGACATCCCGCTACGACGCCGTCGTCATCGGCGCAGGGCACAACGGACTGACGGCGGCGTTCTATCTCGCCCGCGCCGGTCTTCGCACGCTCGTGCTGGAACGGCGCGAGGTGGTCGGCGGATGCTGCGTCACCGAGGAAATCGATGGCGACGCGGCGCCCGGTTGCCGCGTCTCCACCGCGTCGTACATGGCAAGCATGTTGCGCCCGGAGATCATCCGCGACCTGCAGCTCGATCGACTGGGATTGAGGATGGTCGCGGCTGAACCGACGGTCCAGGCGGTGATGCCGGATGGCGTGATCCTGCCGTGGTGGAGCGACCGCGAGCGCATGCAAGCGCTGCTGATGCGCGTGGCTCCGAGGGATTGCGAGCGCTTCCTGTCGCTGGATGTCCGCTTGAGCGAACTGGCGCGCCACCTCGAACCGCTCTTCATGCAGGCGCCGCCCGACCTGCAGCGCGGTGGATTTGCCGGGTTGCTTGAACTGCTGACGCTTTGGCTGGAAGTTCCGCGGGCTGAAGGGCCGCCAGGTCGCGGATCTCATCGCCTTCGCCACCGGCAGCCTGGGTGAATTCCTCGATCGCTCGCTCGAATCGGCACACCTCAAGTCGCTGGTGCTCTCAAACAGCCTCTACGGCAAGCACGGCGGCCCCTACGATCCCGGCACTTTGTTTGGACTGCTGTTCCATCTGCTAGGCGGCGGCTCCGAGGCGAAGCAGGGCTTCGTCGGGCACGTGATGGGTGGCATGGGCGCCATCACGCAGGCGATGGCCGCTGCCTGCGTAGAGAAGGGCGTCGAGATACGCACCGCGTCACCCGTGCAGCGGGTGTTGATCCGATCGGGTCGTGCGGCAGGCGTGGTGCTGGCGGACGGCTCGCAGATCGACGCCGCCATCGTGGTATCCAACGCGGATCCCAAGCGCACGTTCCTCGAGCTGGTGGAGGCCACGGAGCTCGATCGATCAGTTCCGCGCGGACGTGCGCGGAATCAAGATGGATGGGCCCTGCGGCAAGCTCAACCTGGTGCTGGACGAAGAACCCCGGTTGTCAGGTGGCGATCCCGACGCCGACACGCTGCGCAACGCGCAGTTCACTCTCGTGCCCTGGCTGGAAGGGGCGCAACGCTGTTACGAGAGTGCGCGCCAGGGAAGAGTGCACGAGCGCCTGTGGATCGATTGCCTCGTGCCCTCGCTGCTCGACCCGTCCCTGGTGACGCCGGGCCGGCACGTCATGACCTGCTTCGTGCAATACCTGCCGGGCAAGCCGACCGAAGGCTGGGAAAACGCGCGCGAGCCGCTGCGCCGTCAGCTGCTTGCGCACCTGGCAGAACATGTCCCGGCAGTGCAACGCTCGCTGGTGGCGAGCCGTCTCTATACTCCCGGAGGATCTCGAAAACACTTTCGGCATCACCGAGGGCAACATCTTCCATGGCGACCTGCGGCCGGACCAGTTGTTCTTCATGCGCCCGCTGCCTGCGCATGCGCGCTATGCGACACCGATTCACGCGCTGTACCTGTGCGGGGCGGGCACGCACCCGGGCGGCGGCGTGACCGGAGCTCCAGGGTTCAACGCGGCGCAACGGATCCTGTCCGACCTCTCCCGCAAACGCGAG
Source organism: uncultured Pseudomonadota bacterium (assembly GCA_963832505.1). GTDB lineage: Bacteria > Pseudomonadota > Gammaproteobacteria > Steroidobacterales > Steroidobacteraceae > CADEED01. The sequence goes on from CAWHUD010000001.1 coordinate 285,167, forward strand.
CTGCGCAAAGCGGTCAACGCATGAGGCGTGCATGAGCGGCGCGCGCGCGATCCCGGTGCGATTCCGCATCCTGGGCGTGTTGTTCGTGATGTGCTTCGTCAACTACCTGCTGCGCAACAACCTGTCGATCGCGATTCCGAGCATCCAGCACGAATTCAGCTTCACCAACGCCGAGATCGGCTGGATCCTCGGCAGCTTCAATTTCAGCTACGCGCTGCTGCAGATTCCCGGCGGCATCTTCGGTCAGATCTACGGTCCGCGCCGCGCGCTCACGTTCATCGCCGTGTCCTGGGGTGTGCTCACATTCCTCACCGGCTTCATTCCGACGCTCATGGCCGCGTCGGCGACGGGTGTGATGGCGTCCCTGTTCGTCACCCGCCTGCTGCTCGGCGCCACCAACGCGCCGCTATTTCCGGTCATGGCGGGCACCTTTGCCCGCTGGTTTCCCGAGGGCGGCTGGGGTTTTCCCAATGGGGCAACGAGCGTCGGCCTGGCGCTCGGTCAGGCGGCGATCGGTCCGATCGTCACCCTGCTGATCGTGCACTTCGGCTGGCGCGGATCTTTCTACGTCTTCGCGCCGCTGGGCCTGCTCATCGGCGCGTGGTGGTACTGGTACGGCCGCGATCGGCCTGCGCAGCATCCTGCGATCACTGCCGAAGAGGTGCGGCTGATCGAGGGCGATCGGCCGCAGCGAACCGGCGCTGCGGGAACGCGGTGGCTGGCGCCACATGCTCGTGCATCGCGACGTGTTGCTGATTGCGGCCAGCTACTTCTGCATGAACTACGTGTTCTACATGTTCGCGCAGTGGCTGTTCACCTACCTGGTGGAAGCGCGCGGTTTTTCGCTGCTGGAAAGCGGCTGGCTGTACGTGCTGCCGTTCGCGACCGGTGCCGTGCTCGCCGGAGTCGGCGGGCTCACCTGCGATGCGCTCTGCAAGCGGTTAGGTGCGAACTGGGGCTGCCGATTGCCGGCGATGACCGGCCTGATCCTGGTGGCGATCTTTCTGATTGCCGGCGTTTACGCATCGAACCCGTACGTTGCCGTAGGACTGCTTTCCCTGTGCTTCGGCTTCACCCAGTTCACCGAGGGCGCGTTCTGGTCGGCATCGACGTATGTGGCGGGCCCGCACACCTCGGCAGCCACGGGTGTCATGAACACGGGTGGCAATGCCGCCGGATTCCTGGCCCCGGTAGTTGGCCTGATGGTGGATCAACTTGGCTGGCTTGCGACGCTCGCCAGCGGCTCGGTCTTCGCGCTGATCGGCGCGGCCTTGTGGCTGCTGATCCGGATCAGGCGGACGGAGGCTTGCCAGTGAAAACCGCCAATTGTTCGGCGAAGGCTCGCTGGTAGGCGGGCCGCGATTCGCCACGGGCTACATAGGCGGAGAGGGTTGGAAATTTCTCCAGCAAACCTGACCCGTTCAACCTGCGCAGCACCGTCACCATCATCAGGTCGCCGGCGCTGAACGCATTGTCGAGCCAGTCGGCACGCCCGAGCCGATTGGAAAGTTGGCCCAGTCGTACACAGACGCGTTCATCGAGCATAGGCAGGCGCTCCCCATACCAGGGCTTGTCGCGCTCCAGGAGCGTGGCCATCGAGCGATCAACAATTGGCGGTTCCACCGTGCTGAGCGCGGCAAACATCCATGCGATCGCGCGCGCGCGGGCATTCCCATCGTCTGGCAGCAGCCCCGCATGGTGCTCGGCGATATGCAAAATGATCGCCCCCGACTCGAACAGGGCGAGGTCGCCTTCTTCATAAGTCGGAATCTGCCCGAAAGGATGAAGCTCGAGATGCGCGGGCTCTTTCATCTCCCTGAACGAAAGTAGTCGAACATCGTAAGGTTGGCCCACTTCTTCAAGTGCCCAGCGAATGCGCATATCACGCGCCAGTCCCCGGCCGCGATCGGGCGAACGTTCAAAAGCAGTGATGGTGGGGGTCATCGGAGCGCTCCTGGCAATTGAGCCGGCCTCATCGGCCTGGTATCGGATTGACGAACGGGGACTGCGGAAATCGACAGAGGCGCAGGACGTCTCTGAAGCGTCATCCGCCAGCGGAGCAGTCCTCGTGCTTCCAGAGCGTCATCGCCAACCAGATGATGAAGACTTGCAGGAACAGCGGGATCGCCTTCGGAAGCTCCACTGCGGTTTTTCGCGTGAACATCCCTTCGGGAGAAAGGGATCCGATCTGCCTGGAGCCTTCGAGCAGCAGGAATTGGCGCCGAAGCGCTGACTTTGCGCGCAGCGTGTACCGCCGATCCGTGTGCTCGATGACGAGCTCGCCAAGCCATTTTCGCGGCTGTTCAGCACGCGCGAGCACCCCTGCCGCTGTTTCGAGAAGGTACGAAGACTTGTCACGACGTGCCGTGTAAATGTCGTCCTTGATCCTAAGCTCGCCCTTGTCGCCCCAAAATGAGAGATCCACGGCCTGTGCGACGGACTCCGTGCCGTCCGTCACGGAGAATGTGTAAGACCACGCATTGGAAACTACTGTCAGCATGTTGGTTCCGCTGCGCCGCGTCGCTCAGGAAGCCGGGCTGGCACCGAACGCATCCGCTTCTGGCTTGCGCAGTGGCGCCGCGAAGCCCAAGGAAGCGAGAAATGCGCAGATGGCGAAAAACATGCTGAGCGCGACCGGTTCCCAGCTCTTCAGATCCAGCAGCCGAAGCGAGAAGTTGAGCGAATTGAACACGACTATGACGATGCACGAATAGACGATGCCCTTCACCGCCAGGCCGATCGTGTTCAGGCGAGCCGCGTGCGTCTCGAACGGACTCTTTTTTCCGACATACAGCGTGACGTACACGGCGAAGGCATTCACTGCGAAGACCAGCGTCATGACTCCGATGTTGATGAGGGAGCCGGCAAATCCCGGGAACGGATGCTGTTCGATGTAGATCACGAACGCGACGTACAGGAAATAGCTCAACAGGGCGACGAACACGATGAACGGCGAGACGAAATCGAAAAGCCCGCGGCGCTGCAGGATGGCGGTCCGCTTCACCTCCGCAGGCTTGTGCTCCTTGTTGAACCTGACTGTGAACCGCACGAATAGAAATCCCGGCAGCCCCAGCGCAACAAGAAAATACCCGGTAGCCAGGAGTCCGGCCTTTTGTCCATTCCAGTCCGTGCGCCATTCGTCGCTGAGTAGCCAGCCCAGCAGCAACAAGCCGAGCACTGCTATCCCCAAGGTCAGAACGCGGTATTGAGTCAGAAAGTGTTTCAGCGCAAGACCTACGTCTACACCCGGATACAGCTGCGCGAGACGTTCGGCGGGGACTCTCGCCGTCTTGGCTCGAGCGTTTCTGATGAACCAGGACGGAATCAGGACTGACATGACCAGTATCTGTACTGCGAACGCTGCCAGGAACGCATTGGCTTCGATCATGACGACACCTCACTGGAGCCGAGCCCGTCTGCTTCCGGCTTGCGCGGCGGCGAGGTAGAGCCCATGAGAGTGATAACCGCGGTGGCAACAAAAAAGACGATCAGAGCGAACGGTCTCCATTCCCGCAAACCCGGCTGGCCGAGCGTGCCGAAGATCGACATGAACCAGGCGATTGCGATGCTGCCGTAGACCCCGGCCTTCACTGACACACCGATCGTGTGCACACGACCCTCGTCGTTCACCAGTGGATTCTTTCTGCCATACAGGTACTTGTAGATGAAGAACGCATTCAAGGCATGCACCAGCGTGACGGTGACGAGAGCCTTCAAGCAGTGCCTGGACAGGGACGTGTTGTCGTAGACATAGAGGTCGAGCCAGATGGCGTACACGACGAACAGGAAATAGCTCAGGACCGAAAAATAGACGACGAATGGCGAGACGAAATCGAACAACCCGCGTCGCCGCAGCGTGGCTTTGCGCTTCGATTCCTGCGACCGCTGCGTGAGCACCTTGTGGTAGCGCACGATTGTGTACAAGGCGATGAGAGCCAACGGCGACATCTGCAGAAAGAAGTAGATGACAGCCGGAACTGTAACTTCACCTGCCCAGCCCGGCTGCTGGATGCGGGTGAACATCCAGCCCAGCAGCAACAGGCCGAGCACCGCGATGACGATGCTCGCTGCGCGGTATCCAGCCACGAAGCGCGCGACCCATCTGTTGTAGTCGACACCCGGGTACAGCTGCGCGAAGCGTTCGGAGCCGAAGTCCCGCGCCCATCCTCGAACGTACGTGATGATCCGGGCCGGATACAGGATTGACGCCGCGAGTATCTGTACCGCGAACGCCGTCAGGAACGCATAGGCTGCAATCACGATGACACCTCACTTTTCCGGCGTTTGCCCATTGAGGGCGCCGGCAAACGCATTGCGGATTTCCGAATCGGTCACACCTGCTTCGCGCAACTCGGCGATCGACTCGCTGAGCTTGGTCAACGTCCATTCCTGCAGGTTGAACTTGCAGTTCGCTTTGGCCTTGGGATGGACATAGGTACCGCGGTAGCCCTTGGTTTCGATGATCGAGTCTCGCGTCAGCAGCTGATAAGCCTTCGCCACAGTCTTGCTGTTGAGATCGAGATCGTTGGCGAGCTGACGGATAGAGGGCAGAGAGTCGCCCGCCTTCAGAACGCCAGCAGCAACGGCAGCCTTGATCTGCTCGATGAGCTGCTCGAATTGAGGCACGGGGTTGTCGATGTCGATGGTGATTTCCATCGGAGGGGCTGCCTATATGTACCAGTCGTACCGATGGTACAACTGGATCACTGATTTTGCAACCCTCGGCGAAAGCCGCCCAAAAAAACACGCCCAAAGTGATCTCTCACTCTGGGCGTCCTTACTCTCATTGTTCGATGCGCTACTCGCCCAGAGCGAACACCACGATCTTCGCGGTCTTCTGTTCCACCGGCCAGACCGGGGAGTTGGTGCCGGCGACGAAGGCGACACGCTGGATGCCGTCGATGGCGTAAGTAATCACACCACCGCCTGCGGCACCATCCAATCGTGTCTGCCATAAAACCTTGCCGTCGGTCGCATCGAAGGCATACGCAGTGCCGCCGATTTCCGCCGCAAACACCAGACCACCCGCGGTCGGCGTCACGCCGGCGAGCACCGGTCCGGGCGTACGGAACTTCCAGCGGACTTCGCCGGTGTCGGCATCGACGCCGTGAATCCAGCCGCCCCATTGTTCCGCGGGATCGAGAGAGCCGAACGGGTTCTTCTCGTCACCCGAGCCGCTCCACGGCTGGCCGTAAGCGACACTGGCCACCTTTTTTTCGTCACCGACTTTGACCGTGGCGCACCAATCTACTGCGCCGGCATAGAACAGATTGGTATCCGGGCTGTAGGCCGGTCCGTTCCATTCCGAGCCGCCCATGGTGCCCGGACAGAAATGTGTACCGGATTTGGTCAGCGCTGTTTCGGTGTTCTCGCGACGGGTGATCGCAGTCTGGTACAGGCGTTCGCCGCTCGCCAGGTCATGGGCGTAGAGAAGTCCGTCCTTTGGCGTGGCAGCCACTACCGAGCGCCCGGCGCGGGTGCGGATAAGAGTGGGTGCGCCCGATACATCCCAGTCGTGGAAGTCTTTTGGCACCAGCGAGAAGTGCCGGCGATAAACGCCGGTACGCGCCTCGAGCACCACGATCGAATTCGTGAACAGGTTATCGCCGGGGCGCATTTCCTTGAGGAAGTCGGGTGCCGGGTTACCGCCGGGGATGTACAGCAGGCCAGCGACGGGGTCGAGCGTGTACGACGTCCAGGTGGCACCACCGGCGATCGGGATCTTCGGTGCGTTACCCCAGGTGGGCGCCGCGACTTTCGCGGTCGGCGTGGTCGGCGCGGTGCGTTGTTCCTCGCGCGGTACCAGCCAGGTTTCCCATAGCTGTTTGCCGGAGGCGGCGTCGAGCGCATACATGCGGCCCTTCACGCCGTAGTTGTCGCCGCCAGCCTGACCGATAAAGACCATGCCATTCCAGGCGATGGGTGCTGCGGGAACGGTCTCGCCGATTTTGGGGTCGGCGATTCTCGTCTCCCATATCTTGCTGCCGTCCTTGGCGTCGTAGGCGACCACACGGCCGTCTTGCAGGCCGCGAAACAGCCGGCCGCTGAGGAAGGCGGCACCACGGTTGACCTTCAGGAAAGAGTCGGCGACGTCTTCTTTGATTCGCCAGCGCTCGGCACAGGTGGCGGCGTCGATGGCGAAGATTTCTTTCTCGGTGGTTGCGTACATCACCTCGCCAATCACAATCGGTCCGGTCTGGAAACTGGTCTCGATGCCGAGGTCATAGGTACAGGCGACGCGCAATTGCGAGACGTTTGCTCTCGTAATGGAGTCGAGAGGCGCGAAGCGCTCGGAGGTGAGGGTGCGGTTGTATGACGGCCAGTCGACACTGGCGCCGCGCGGTGCTTTGGGCAGCGGGATTTCGACGGTAGGTGATTTGCTGCACGCCACCATTCCTATCGCGAGGACTGCCATACCTAGGGTTCGCATAAGATGTTCCTTGCTGTCGAGCCGGCGTCGAATCTCACCATACTCGCAGTGTCCGTGCAGAGCCGTGGCGAATATTGGTTCGACGCCTGAAGTCTTGATCAGAAGATGGCGATGAAGCCGTAACAAGCCGGGGTATATATGACTGATCCAACATATGCGCTGGGCCGATCGGATGATGAACATGCGCGACTTACCGAGCAGGCCAATTTCCTTCGGCCTTTGACTGAGCGGTTGTTCAAGAAAGCCGGGATAGCGCCCGGAATGAAGGTATTGGATGTCGGTAGTGGCGTGGGTGACGTAGCTTTCTTGCTGGCGGAGCTCGTCGGCCGGGATGGAAAGATAGTCGGCGTCGACATGGACGGCGCCGCCCTGGAGAAGGCGAGAAAACGCGCCGAGCAGCTGAAACTTCGAAACGTTGAGTTTGTTCACGGAGATATCCGCACCACTGCATTGTCCGGGCCCTTCGATGCCGCCGTGGGGCGGCTCGTACTGCTGTACTGCGCGGATCCAGCGGCTGCGCTTGCACAATTGCGACGCAGGTACGCGCCAATGGGATCGTGGCATTTCAGGAAATGGAAATGAATGTCAGTAGCGGCACAAGCCACATATGGCGATTCACTGCTGGGAAAAGTTGTCGAGACTGTCTGTCGAACGTTCGCCACAGCCGGAGTGCGCGTCAACATGGCCAGCGAGCTACGGCACACGTTCGTGAAGGCCGGGCTGGGTGAGCCTGAATTGGTAGGCGAGTTTGTCGTCGGTGGCGGTCCGGACTTCGCTGGATATTCCTGGCTTGCGAATACTATGCGCAGCCTTGCTCCCATGGCTCGGAAACTTGGAATCTTGCTGGAGCCGCTGGGAGATCTTGACACTCTTGCGCAGCGACTCCGTTCTGACGCCGCAAACGAAAGAAGGGACTTCTGGTCACCGCCGTATGTCGGGGCATTTGTGCGAGTCGCATCGTGAGTCAGTTCGGCATCGCCAACGGGCAGCGCTTCTCGTGGAGCTCCGCTCGATACAGTCTCGCCGGGAGATAATGGGTCAGATTCTGGCCCACACCTGCGAAGATTCGAGTATGCAGACAACTTCCGAGAAGCTCGCTGGCATCACGCCGATCAATTCCGCGTACCCACCGGGAGATGTGAGGCGCTACGGCGCGAAACTGGATGGGGCAACTGACGACTCTGCACCGCTGACTCGAGCCATTGCACAGTGCGTGCAGGACGGCGGCGCGGCGGTGCATGTTCCCCAGGGCACGCTTGCAATTGCCTCTCCGATAACTCTCCTGTCATTCACGAAGATCTACGGTGACGGGCCAGGAATTTCCGCGATCTACGGTCTCGCCAACACCTTCTCGCTCCTGACCGACAACAACTCACCGGTCACCGATATCACGATTGAGGGACTGACGTTGGAGGCGGTTTCCGTCGGGTCCAGCAATCGAGGGATCTTCCTGGACGCCGATACCTCGATTACCGCTGAACGGATAGCCGTGAGGCGATGCAAGTTCAAGTCCATGTTCCGGGGAGCGAACCTGCACCGCGTTCAGGAGTTCGTATTCGATGACTGCGAGGGCGAGAGCTTGGGTTCATCAGTTGTCTACGTGGGACTGTCGGCGCGCGCTGGGAGATCGTCCAAAGTGTGTATCCGCAAATTGCGGATGAAGGGTGGCGATACGAGTCGGGACAACTCAGGCTCGGGCATAATTTTTGTTGGCCATGCAGATACTGTAATCATCGATGATGCTGAGTTCGTCGATACTGGCGCCTACGCTCCACAAGCACTAACTACGCATCATCACTCGGTATACGTTCGGGATGTCGTCGATATTTCGATTACCAGGATCAAGTCGGCAGGCCAAAGATGTGGGGCTGGTGTGCACGTCTACTCTGACATTGCTGCAGGGGAGGCCAGATGCGCGCGAGTCACGCTTGCCGAAATTGTGGTGACTGGCACATCTAACTACGCTGGAGTCCGAATTGACCAGGTAGAAGGGCTCACCATGAGCAACATTCAGTGCGAGGACTGCTATACGCAGGCGCTCTATCTCAGCAATATTCGTGAATGCAACGTATCCGGCGTCATCGCGCGTAATAACGCTCGCCAGGGGATTGCTGGAACCGGCAATGCGGTAGCCTGGATAGAAAATGTAGATGGCGGCGCCTTCAGCGGATTCGTGGCAACCGACGAGGTCGCGCATCCAGTGGCGACCGACAACACAGGGGACACCGACGGATATTCTGGCGTTATCGATGGTATGGCGAATACATCGGTTTTCTTCGTCGGAATGAATGTGTCCGTTTCCGCAGGGTTTTCCGCACGCGGGCCATTTCGGATCACGTCGAAGACCACGTCATCCATCACGGTCAATGCAAACAGTAATTCCAAACGTTCAAATGTGAAGGTTAGGAGCCTGGTTGAATATGGACAGAGCACTCTCTTTGCCATTCACGGGACCTGCGCTGATCTGTCCTTTTGGGGCAATCGCATCAAGTATGGCGGCGACTCAAGCTCGCGGTACTACGGGCTCGAGGTCGTCTCTGGCGCGACGCTCAACAGATTCAGCGTGAGTTGTCTCATAGTTGATGGCGTCTCCAACGCATTCCATGAGACCGGCATCGCCATGGGTGGATCGTTTGAAGTCATTACCATGCTCAATACCACCGCTTCCGATTTTCTCTCCATCGACCAGCTCCACAAGTTCCGCTGCCACGCAGTCAATGTTGGGGCCACCGCATGGTGCTACGAATCGAATGGTCAGAACATCACCGCGCATCTGCCCAATTTGCCGGGTTCTGGCAACTGGCGCGTATGACATGCAGAACCCGGGAGCTACCAGATACATCGCACGCCGGCGAAACGTCATCGGCATGATTCGTTAGTGAGTGTCCAGAACGGACTGATCGTGAATTGGTCGGGGTGAGGCAATTTCGCGAGTCAATGCAGCGCCTCCCAAAGCTGAACGCCATGCTTTCGCGCTCGCGCGACGTAATGGTAGTTACCCCCGTCTTGCGCCCGATTCCTATTCCTCCGCCTCGGGGCGAAGCTGGACACTGTGCCGCATGGCGGCTCTTCCGCGCAGCGTTTTCGTATTCGTCGTCGCCGCGGTCCTATGACGGTGGCTGGAATTGAGCCGGCGCGAGGTCTTGCTGAAATCGGCTCAGGCGACTTCAACGACAGCGATGAGTTCGAACCTTGGTCACACCGCTGCGTTGTCGATGCAGTAGTCCGCTTCTCTCCGGAGATGGATATGCATAACTCGTTGCGACGGACGGTCTTCACGTTCCTGCTGGCCGGCCTCGCCGGGGGCTGTGGCAATCTGGGCGTTAAAGCCGAGACCGACGCTGCGCGAGCACCTGACTTGAGTAAGCAGCGGCTGGTGCTGAGCGAGGGTTACAGCATGCTGTACAAAGACGCCAGCAATCTCGATCTCGCTGAGTTGATCCTCTATGTGAAGGTCGAATCAGAAGCCATGGAAAAAGTCGTAACCGCCGTTGCTGAGGTTGGGGCTCAACTGAAGAAGGACTTGGAGCGAATCGCCAAGGACTATCCCGGTGTGCGAATCGATCTCGACCCGTTACCGGAAATGGAGAAACTCAAGCGCGCTGCGATTTCCAAGGACCGCGCGCGATATTTCGCGCCCATCGTCGGTCATGGAGGCCGCGAATACGAGCGCACGGTGCTGATCGCGTACGCCAATGGCATCAACCACGAGCGCCACTTGTGCCGGGTGATGGCAGAAGCCGAGCCGGACGCCGGTCTGAAGAAATTTCTGCTCGATGCCGAGAAGCGCTATGACGGTCTATACGACCGCGTCACTGCGTTGCTGGAAAAGGACTACTTCAAGGATCCTAACGGCAAGACGAAAGACTAGACGCTTTCGATCTCGCCTGCTGGTGGCCGAGAATATCGCGCGACCGACCAGCTACAAGATATTCACCCGGCACAAAGCGCGCCGCCGGCAATGCCGTCCGGTCGCTCAAGGGATGCAGGATCAGGCTGCCAAACAATGCGGGTATGCTGGTCCTTACGCACATATTTTCAATGACGCTCAAGCGAGCGTGCGAGACTTCATACCAACACTGTCGAGCTGGAGCGCGGTACAGCATGGAATCTGCAGATCTGGTCGCAGCACTGAGGGCGGTCGTGGGGAATGCCAACGTACTCACCGACCCGAAGGCGACCGAACCCTACTGCACCGGTTTTCGGTGCGGTGGCGGAAAGGCGTTGGCGGTGGTCCGGCCTCGCTCGGTGATCGAGCAATGGCGAGTTCTCGAGCGCTGCATCGCCGCCAACAAGATCATCGTGATGCAAGCGGCCAACACCGGATTGACCGGCGGTTCCACGCCCGCCGACGGCGACTATGACCGCGACGTCGTGATCATCAACACCATGCGCATCGCCAAGCTCCACGTCATCGAAGACGGTCGCCAGGTCATTTGCCTGCCTGGCGCCACGCTCTGCCAGCTCGAAGCGGCGCTCGAGCCTTACGGTCGCGAACCGCACTCGGTGATCGGCTCGTCATGCATCGGCGCGTCTGTAATAGGCGGCATTTGCAACAATTCCGGCGGTGCGCTGGTGCGACGCGGTCCCGCTTTCACACAAATGGCGTTGTTCGCAAGATTGGACGCGGACGGTCGCCTGCGTCTCGTCAATCACCTCGGGGTGAATCTGGGTGATGTCCCGGAGCAGATGCTCGAACGGCTGGAGCGAGGCGAATTTGGCAGCGCGGATATCGAGCACGATCCAGACCGCTGCGGTTCTGACCGCGATTACGAGCGACGCGTGCGAGAAATCGATTCAGACCGGCCGGCGCGCTTCAACGCCGATCGCGAGCGGCTGTTCGAGGCGGCAGGCAGTGCCGGCAGGATGATGATCTTCGCGGTGCGGCTCGATACGTTTCCAAAGGATCCCGAGACCCAGGTGTTCTACGTCGGCACGCGAGATCCCGCGGAGCTCACTTCGTTGCGCCGGCAGGTACTGTCGCGCTTCGAGTCATTGCCTGTGGCCGGCGAATATCTGCATCGGGACATGTTCGACATCGCCTCGGTGTACGGGAAGGACGCGTTCTTCACGATTCAGAGTCTGGGTGCGAAGCGATTGCCCGGATTCTTCCGGCTCAAGCGAGTGTTTGACCGGCTGGGGTCAAGTGATCGCGTGCTGCAGTGGCTCAGCAGACTGCTGCCGAACCACCTGCCCACGCGCCTGCGCGGCTTTCGTGACCGCTTCGAGCATCATTTGATGCTCAAGATGGCCGGCGGCGGCATCGCGGAAGCCAGGGAAGCTCTGCGCGCCATGTTCCCTTCCGCCAGCGGCGATTTCTTCGAATGCACGAACGAGGAGGCTCGCAAGGCTTTCCTCCACCGCTTTGTCGCCGCGGGCGCCGCGATTCGTTACCGGGCGGTGCATGCGCAGGAAGTCGAGGACATCGTCGCTCTCGACATTGCGCTCCGACAGAACGATCGCGACTGGTTTGAGGTGCTGCCCAAGGAAATCCGCGAACAGCTCCATGCAGCGCCGCTCTACTATGGCCACTTCTTCTGCCACGTATTTCACCAGGACTATGTGGTGCGCAAGGGCTGTGACGCCGGGACGCTGAAGGAACGATTGTGTGCGCTGTTGGATGCGCGCGGCGCGGAGTATCCGGCCGAGCACAACGTGGGACATCAATACGCCGCAAAGCCTGTCCTGGCGCAGTTCTATCGAACTCTCGATCCTTGCAACCAGTTCAATCCGGGAATCGGGCGAACCTCAAAGCGGGCGCACTGGCAGGCTTGAAGCCCAGTCCGCTGGTCCGGCCAATGCCAGGAAACGTGCGCACGTCGTTCTCATGATCCGCTCACCGTCAGAACCTGCCGCCCCTCGCGCACGGCGAAGGTCTGAATCGCTCGCCCGCGTGCTACCTTCAACGTGAAGCTGCCGTCGGATTCCACGCTGATGCGGACACGGCGCGCATCGGCCGGATCCCGCTCCGCGATCAGCGAAACCACATGGCCATTGAAGCGGAAACGCTCGCAGCCTGTCCGGGTGGGCGCCGGCCCTTCCAGCTGCAGGTTCCAGAGCAGTTCGTTGCGTGCCGCATCGGGTTTCAGACCGATGCCGTACTCCAGCAGATAGAGGATCGGGCCGATGCCGCTCCAGCCCACGAAATCTTTCAGCGCGGGCTTGCCCGGCTCGGTCTTCTCTGGGGAATAGTTTTCCCAGATGGTACCGGTGGCGCGATATACGTCGGCGACGAGATCCAGGTGCTGTATCGCCAGGCGTCGTGCGAGCTCGTCATAGCCGTAGGCCTCGAGCCCGCGAATCACCATGGTCGTGGTGGGCGCCCATACGGCACCTCGCCAGTAGCCTCCCTTGGAGTCATACAAAGGCTCGTCCGCCGCGAGTGTCGGAACCGCGTTCGGCCGACCGAACGTCTTCGGATTCCCGATCTCCTCGACCAGTCGTTTCGCGCGCTCCGCGGAGGCCACTCCCGCGATCAGCGTCCAGTACGCCCCGATGGTCTTCACCCCAGCGGGCTCACCCTCCAGACTCAGATCGAAATAGAAGCGGCGCGAGGAATCCCACATCTGGCGCTCGATGCGGGCCGCGAGCGCGTCCGCCTCGCGCGCGTAACGCGACGCCTCCCGCTTCTTCGCCAGCACCGTCGCGATCTTTGAGAGGTTGCGCGCGAACAGCACCATCTCCGATGAAGTATCGACGGCAGTGCCGCCGTTCATGAGGTGGCGATTGCGCGGCGAGTTGTCCATGCTCGCCCAGTCGGTCATGTACAAGCCGTTTCCTTGCAACAGGTACTTCTGCAGGCTTTGGTAGTAGCGAACCAACGGCTCCCAGACGCTCGCCAGTCGCGCCTTGTCGCCCGTCACTCGAAAGCTTTCCCACTCGGCCCAGGCCAGAATGGGGTGACCGAGCGCTTCCAGCGTGAACAGCGGATTCGGTCGAGGCACTTCGCGATTCCGGTACGACACTGGCGTGGCATCCGGCGCCTCGGCCTTATTGCCCTCGAAACCGAGGTGCCGCTGCAGCTCGAGCCACGCGACCAGCGGATGGTCGAGGCCAATCGTCTCGACGAGAGGATCCTGAGCTGGCAACTCGCTCGCGGGATGCTTCGCCCGCCACTCCTGCGTCTGCCGCACATATTCGTGAGCAGACCACCCGAAGCGCGTCGATAGCGGCTTGCACCCATCGTTCACCCACCAGGAGAGGCATTGCCCGGTGCTGCGAACGATCTCGCGGCAGATCTCTCCGTCGGCATGCTGCCTGGCGTAGAAGTTGTCGAGCGTCTCGATGCCGGGTACTAGCGGCGCGCCGTAGTTCGTGAACAGCGTCATGAAGGCGCTGTCCCACAGGAAAATGTTGTCGTTGAAGGCCGCGTCGATGAACTGCGAGACGAAGCCACTGCCGGGCGGAGGTTCATGGAAGTTGCGAAACGCCAGCTCCCACGTCTTCCAATACGTCTCCACCCACAGCGGATGCGCGTCGTCGATCGGCGCGGGCAGGCGCGACTTCAGCGTCTCGAAGCTGGGAAGGGGCGCGCGTACGTAAACCTTCTTCGGGAAGTAGAGCCCCCGGTCGGTCGTCGGCTCGGGGCACGCCGCCGCCAAAAACTGCCCGGAACACACAGCCAGGAGCGCCGCTCCCAGCCATACGCGGCGCGATGCCCGCCTCATACCAATGCGGTGTCGGCAGGACATGCGGTTGCTCCGGGCGCTAAATGTTTATACATTTAAACAAATGCTACCCCCGACTGCACCACTCGCGCCACTGGCACCGCTGCGATCCGGCGGCCTGCCGCTGCACCGCAAGGCCGAAGACGCCCTGCGCAAACTCCTCAACGAGCCCGAGTACGCCAGGGGCGGGCTGCTCCCCGACGAGCTCTCGATCGCCAACCGGTTGGGCGTCAGTCGCGGCACGGTACGCGCCGCACTCCTGCGGCTCGTTGGCGAAGGACGGCTGGAGCGCCGGGCGGGCGTGGGCACTCGCGTCGTTCCCCGTTCCGCCGAATCGGCGATCAGCGCCTGGCGCAGCCTGTCGCGCGAAATGGCGCGGCGAGGCGTCGAAGTGCGCATGTTCCGTCGCGAGCTGCGCGAACTGGCGGCGCCGGCAGCGGTTGCCGAGGCGCTGCGCATCCCGGTCGGCACTCGCATCCAGAGGCTGGATCGCGTGCGCGGATGGGGACTGTTGCCGGCGTTGCACTCGAGGTCGTGGTTCCATCCCCGGGTCCGCTTTCAGAAAGACGAGCCGTTCACGCGCCCGCTCTACGATCTGGTCGCCGAGGTTTCAGGTCGCAGGCCCGAGCGCGCGAGTGAATCGCTGACGGCCGTCGCGGCCACGGCCGTGCTCGCGAAAGACCTGAAGGTGAAGAAGAGCTCTCCGGTTCTGCTGCGGCGTCACACGGTTTTCGATGTGCAATCCACGCCGCTCGAATTCGCCGAAGTCCACTACGTAAGCGAGCGCTTCACGCTTACTCTGGATCTAAGGCGAGAGTGAGGGAGGGCGCGCTGTGATCACCCTCGTGGCGGATACTGGTGGCACGCGCATCAAGCTGGCGCTCATGCGCGAGGGACGCATTCTCGGGCGGGAATCCTTTGCCGCCCGCTCGGATGAAGGCCTTGCGCCCCAGCTCCCGCGAATCGCACAGGCCCTCGACGCGCTTTGCGGAGCGGCCCAGGTCAATCGGGATGAGTGCAGCGCCTTCGCCATGGCGTTTCCGAGCCTCATCGATTCGCGCACCGGCCGCGTGCTCGCGGCATACGGCAAGTATGCCGACGCTCCACAACTCGATCTGCCGCAATGGTCTCGTGAAATCCTGGGCCTGCCGCTCATCATCGAGAACGACGCACGCATGGCGCTGCTCGGTGAATGGCAGGCCGGGGCAGGGCGCGGCTGCGACGATCTCGTGATGGTGACGCTGGGCACCGGAATCGGAACCGCGGCGCTCATCGAAGGCAGCGTCGTTCGCGGCCGGCATGGACAAGCGGGCGTTCTGGGCGGTCATCTGACCGTGCAACAGGATGGCAGGCAGTGCACTTGCGGGAATCGGGGCTGCGCGGAAGCGGAGGCATCCACATCGGTATTGCCGACGCTCGCTGCGCAGTCGCGCGAATACTCCGCGAGTCCGTTGCGGCATTCGCCGGTTGTCGACTACGCAAGCGTGTTTCGCCTGGCTCGCGAGGGAGACGCTTGCGGCGTGACTCTCAAGACGCGCGCGATCGACATCTGGTCGAGCCTGATCGTCAACCTCATCCACGCCTACGATCCGGAGCGGGTCATCGTGGGCGGTGGGGTCATGGCCGGCGAAGGGGAATTCTTTTCCGAGCTCGAGCGAATGGTGCTGGCTCGCGCGCATACGCCCTGGGGCCGGGTTGCCATCGTCCGCAGTGAGTTGGGCGACGCTGCCGCGCTGTTCGGCGGCGAATACCTCAGTCGCGTGAGAAACGCGTGAAGGCTTCCAACTACGACAAGCGCCCCCGGGTTGACGTCCCTGGCGTGTCGTCATGCGCATGCCGCGGCTGGGCGGCGATCGCAGCGCAACTTCGCGGGGCGATGTTGAAGCTTCGGGCCCAGGGAGGACGCGTCCTCG
Source organism: uncultured Pseudomonadota bacterium (assembly GCA_963832505.1). GTDB lineage: Bacteria > Pseudomonadota > Gammaproteobacteria > Steroidobacterales > Steroidobacteraceae > CADEED01. The sequence goes on from CAWHUD010000001.1 coordinate 301,177, forward strand.
CCATCGAGTGCTACACCGGCGTCTTCGAGGCGGAGATCCGTCTGGCGCTGCGTGAAGCTCTCGAGCCCGCCATCTGGATCGATACCGGCCAGGCGTTCTTGTCCTCCACGGAAATCGACAGGCTCGTGGCACCTGACCTCGGCGGTGACGATCCAGTGTTCGGCTACATGAGCCGGCTGACACTCGATCGCTTCTTCTCGGCAGAGAAGCTCGCTTCGATTCGTTCGTTCATCTCCGGATCACGCGAGCCCGTTGTGGTCATCGGCCCCGGTGCAAGCCTGGTCGCGCCGCAATCCGACCTGCTGGTCTATGCGGACCTGCCGCGCTGGGAGGCGCAGGGCCGCCAGCGACGCGGCGAGATCTCGAACCTCGGAGTGGACAACCAGGGCCTGAAGCCATCGCTGCAGTACAAGCGATCCTTCTTCATCGATTGGCGCGTCTGCGATCGCCTGAAGCAGAGTTCCATGAGCCGGTGGGATTTCCTGCTCGACACGTGCGTGTCCGGCGACCCGAAACTCGTCACCGGGGAAGCGCTCCGCGCTGCCTTCAAACACTGCGTCACGCGGCCGTTCCGCGTCGTGCCGTTTTTCGATCCAGGTCCCTGGGGCGGGCAATGGATGAAAGAGGTGTGCGATCTCGATCGCGAGCAGGCCAATTTCGCCTGGTGCTTCGATTGCGTGCCCGAGGAGAACAGCCTGTTTCTCCGCTTCGACGACGTGGAGGTGGAAGTCCCGGCGCTCGACCTGGTGCTGGCGGAACCCAACGCGCTTCTCGGCGAGCCCGTTCACGGGCGTTTCGGGCCGGAGTTCCCGATCCGCTTCGATCTGCTGGATACCATGGGCGGCGGCAATCTCTCGCTGCAGATCCATCCGCTGACGCAGTACATCCAGGAGCGCTTCGGCATGCGCTACACCCAGGATGAGAGCTACTACCTGCTCGACGCCAAGCCGGGCGCCGTCGTGCACCTCGCCCGCAAGCGCGATGCGCGGCTGGAAGAGCTGATCGCCGCGCTCGAGGCGGCATCCGCCGGCGGCGCGCCTTTCGACAACGAGCGGTTCATCGCAAGCTTTCCCGCGCGCAAGCACGATCACTTCCTGATCCCGGCCGGCACGCTGCACGGTTCGGGCGCCGACAGCATGGTGCTCGAGATCAGCGCGACGCCCTATATCTTCACCTTCAAGCTCTGGGACTGGAACCGGATGGGCCTCGACGGAAAACCGCGGCCCATCAACATCGAGCACGGCAAGGCCAACATCTGCTGGGAGCGCGACGAGGACTACGTCAGGTCGCGCCTGGTGAACCAGATCAGCGAGGTGGCCCGGGGCGCAGGCTGGCGCGAAGAGCGAACCGGCTTGCACGAGGCGCAATTCATCGAGACGCGCCGCCACTGGTTCACGGGAAGCGCGCCTCACCACACCGGTGGCGAACGCAGCGGCAGCGTGAACGTGCTGAACCTCGTCGAAGGTGAAGAGGCGATCGTCGAAAGCCCGGAGAATTCGTTCGAACCCTTCGTCGTCCACTATGCCGAGACGTTCATCGTCCCCGCAGCGGTGGGCGCCTATCGCATTCGACGCCCCGACCGCGCTCGAACCGCCGAGTGCGCCACGATCAAAGCGTTTGTCCGCAGCCAGGCCTGAGCACCTCATGAGTTCCCTACACGAAGTTTCCCAACTGCTTTCGAAGTTCGATCCGCGCACGGGGACCATCGACGACAAGCCGCGAGTCGAACGGCGTCTCGTCGACCTGCGCGGCTGCTTCCGGGACACGCAGGCTTACGAGCGGGCGCTCGCTCGGGGCAATCCGCTGGTCTATACCGTCGCCTCCGTCGAAGCCGCGCACGGAGAGGGCGATCTTCACTACGGACTCGGCGTCATCCATCCCGGAGCGATCGGCGACGAATACTTCCTTACCAAGGGCCACATGCACACCTGGCGTGACGCCGCCGAACTCTACATCGGAATCGCCGGAGAAGGCGCCATGCTGCTGGAAGAGGAAACCGGTGGCGGCAGCCGAATAGTGCGCCTGCAAGCGAACGCTGTGGTGTACGTGCCGGGCAACACGGCGCACAGGACAATAAACACCGGCGACGAGCCTCTCGTTTACCTCGGCGTTTATCCAGCCCGCGCCGGTCACGACTACGGCGTCATCGCACAGCGGAACTTCCGCTCCGTCGTCGTCAAGCGCGACGGACAACCTGCTCTGATCGCGAGAGAGTGAAATGCACGAATCCACGTGGCTGAGGGAGAATGGAGATTGAACATGCGAACGATGATTCGGGCATCACTGCTGCTTGCGGCGTGCGCGCCGTCGTTCGCCGCCGCGGCGATGACCGATTGCGGCAAGGCCGTGGAGATCCGCCGTGACACGCTCGAAATCGCTCTCGATCCCGGATTTCCCCGGGTGCTGGCATACGAAGTCGAAGGTCGCGGGCGCCTGCTCGCCGCGCGCGAGCAGAATCGTGGACTCATCCAGGTCAACGGGCAGGTCTATTCTGCGGGCGACTACACCGTCGCCTGCACGACGGACGGCTCGAAGGTCGACTACACCGTCACCATTACTCCGGCGCGCCTGCGACTTGGGCTCCGATTCGAAGCGCTTCCCGGTGAGCTGTCGTTGAAACTCACCTCCGTGGAGGAGCAAGGCAGCTTCAGGCTTTCCACGCTCAGCTTCCCCGATCACCATCTCGTGCGAGTGCCGGCGATCGACAGCACTGCCAGCATGTATCGCAGCGACTATGTGCGGATCCCATGGAAGAACGGGCAGTACAAGGCGGGCTACGATCAGCCGAAACCCTTCTTCAGCACGACGATCGGCGAGGAGGACGGCGAGCTGTATCCGAAGATGGGGAACTGGGTCTCGGCGAGCACCGGCGGCATCACGGCGACGGTCGCGAGCAACATCCCCTACTGGAAGATCCAGACCCAGTTCCTCGGATACGACGCACGGGCGACCGATTTCGCGTTCTGGCTCGGCACCTATCACTACCGCTTGCGTGGAGCGGTGCAGCCGTTGCTCGAAGCTCACGTCGCGATACTCACGCGAGACGCGAACGGTGACGGCAAAGTGGACTGGATGGAATCCGCGCTTTGGCAGCGTGAGCGGCTCAGGGATCCTTCCCCCGTCTTCGAGCCGGCGACCTTCTCCTACAAGGTCATGAACGACTGGCTGGACCAGCCGGACGTGAAACCGAGCACAACCTTCGAAGAGACGCTGCAGATGATCGAGCGCATCGCCAGGATCACGGGCAATGCCCGGCAGATCGCCGCGCTGACGGGCTGGCAGAACGGTGGACACGACTCGGGCTGGCCCTACTTCACCAAGGTGAACGCCGATCTCGGTGGTCCGAAGAAACTGCAATGGCTGGCGCGCGAGGCCAGGAAGCACAATGCGATCGTCAGCTATCACATCAACATCGACGACTCGAATTCGGACACGCCCGGTTTCGAGCGCAGCCTTCCCGTGCTGGCGGCGGGACACGACGGCAAGCCGTATCCGTGGAGCATCTATTACACCGGCGGGCCGCAGGTCTACCGGATCTCCCACACCAAGGACCTGGAGTCGGGATTCTTCGAGGAACGGCTCGGCGCGATGCTGAAGGCGGTTCCGCAAACCAACTCCATCCAGTTGGACACCTTCAGGCCTTACAGCATCAGTTTCGCACCGGGCGACGACATCGGACTCGTCGATGAGGTGGTCAGCTCCAAGCGGATCGTGGAATGGTTTCACAAGAAGGGCATCGCCGTGGCGGCCGAAGGTCCGGTCGATGCGCTCTACGGTGACCTCGACGCCGTCTACCATCTCTTCGTGCGCGAGGATCCGTTTCACATTCTCATGACGCATGGAAAGCTGTACGGCGGCGGCAAGTCGAGCGGCCCCGGGCAGGTCCTTGGATGGTCGCGCAATCTGGATTTCGTCGCGCGTACGCTCGAGTGGACCGAGCCCAAGTTCGATATTCACGTGCGCTGGGATCCCGTGTCCGACGACGAGATGCGGGATCTGTACTACCTGGGAAATCTCGCGCAGAGCTATCTCATGAACAAGCGCCTCGTGTGGATCGGTGAGGAAGCGCCCGACGTGCCGGCGAACACCAAGGCAACGGGCAAGGACGCACCCAAGCCTGTCTACGTCGGGCGGTTCGAGGATGGCACCGTCTCCAGAATGTCCTCGTCCGGCCACTGGACCGTGATCGAGGATGGTGTGACCACGATCGATGGCGACTACCGAGCCATTCCGCGGGGGGATTCCGAGATCGTGCTGTACTCGACCACGGGTCGCCGGGCCGATGTGGGCGTGCCGCGCGGGTGGGCCGGGAGAAAGCTGTCGCTCACTGAAGTCGAGAAGCCCGCGTCACCGGTCGCGGTTCAGTCCGCCGCTGGTTCTTCTTCGGTGTCGATCGAACTGCGCCCGCGGACCGCTTACGTGCTGCGTCCCGGCCGCTTATGATGGTAACGTTCACATCAACGGGGCGTGCCATGCGATTCCTCATAACTGCCGCGGCTCTCGCCCTCGGTTTTGCGCCAGGCCTCGGCGCTCAGACGCGCTGGAAGCTGACCACAGCCGACACTTCGATCGAGCTCGGAGTCGATGGCAATGCGCCAGCCGTGTTTGCGCTTCAGGCACCTGGCGTCTCGTGGAACTGGACGCCCACGGTAAATCGGGAGTCGCTGCCGAAGACGGTGACGCAGGCCGGCAAGGCGCACACCTTGCAGTGGAGCTATGTGCGCCATGAGTACGACGCGGCAAACGGATTGCTCACCCTGGTGTTCCAGAACGCGGCGCCGAAACTGGAGCTGAAGTCGGTCTGGAAGGCGCCGCGCGGTCGCGGCCCGATCGAACACTGGCAACTGTTGAAGAACGCGAGCCCCGAGCGGATCACGCTCGAATCGCAGCCGAGCCTGAAGTTCGACGCGCTCGCGGTGCCACTGGATCAGTACGTCGAGTCGACGCAGGTGCTGCGCGGGGGCAGCGCCGCGCCGATCTCCGGCGGCACGATCACGCAGCCCGTGGGCAGAATCTGGAATACCAAGGTGCCGAGCCGGCCTTCGGATGCGGGCAAGGTGGATTTCCTCGAAGAGGACATCACGACCCAGATCCCGTTCCTCAACCTGCAAGTCGCCGGTGCGCATGGGCTCTATGTCGGCTGGAAGTTCTCGGGCGTGGGAGAAATCGTCGCCGCCGCCAACGGCACCATGACCGCCGATGCGAAAACCAACTCGATCTCGCTCTCCGCCGGGCTGATGCCGGACTTCCGCACGGACATTCTGGCCGGCGAAGAATTCCTGGTGCCGGCCGCGTTCATCGGCACGTACCGCGGCGAGCAGTCCGCGGGCTCGTACTCGCTGCATCGTTACGTACTGGATTCGCTGCTCCCGCGGCGCCCGGGCAATCAGCCGTATCCCGCATTGGGCTACGCCTACTATTTCGACGGCAACGAGCCCGGCACGCAGTCCGAGGCCGACGTGCTGGCCAGTGCGCGCCTCGCGCACGAGCTGGGCTTCGAGACCTATCTCGCCGATGCCATGTGGTTTCCGCAGACCGGCGACTGGCGCTGGGACGCGAAGCGTTTTCCGCGCGGCGCGAAGCCGATTGCGGATTTCCTGCACCAGAACGGCATGAGATTCGGGCTGTGGATGGCATGGACGCAGGGCAGCACGTCGAAGGATCCGGGCGCACTCACATACGAGCGAAATCCGGAATGGTTCACCCATCCGCCGGTGTTCGCGAAGGAAGGCAACATCAACTGGCAGGCGCAGATCGACGTCGGCCACGACGACGCGCGCCAATGGGTGGAGCGCGAGACGCAGCGAGTGGTGCGCGAGTACGAAGTCGACTATCTCAAGACCGACTTCAGCCCCATCGCGATCAAGTCGCAAGCCCAGCGCAATCGCGGCGGGCACAAGACGGACGTGAGCTACTGGTCCACGCTCGGGTACTACCGCGTTCAACAGGCGCTGCTGGAGAAGTTTCCGCACCTCATGCTCGAAGGCTGCTCGATGGGCGGCAAGATCAAGGACTTCGGAAATATCGCGCACAACCACTACGTCGTCGGCACCGACACACTTTCAGCGATGGCGGACCGGCAATCGGTCTACGACACGAGCTTCATGTTCCCGCCTGCGACGATCGAGCTTTATACCTACGAGAAGCTCTACTCGCCGGTCGCGGATGCGCCCGAGCCCTATCTATGGCGTTCGGCGATGATGGGCACGTGGATGATCGCGCTCACCGAGAGCGCGAAACTGTCGCCGCAGCAGAAGGCGCAGATCCGCCGCTCCACGGACATCTACAAGAGCTGGCTGCGTCCCGTGATGCTGGATGCGCAGGTGCATCGCATCTTCCCCCGGCCGAACGGCCTGCACTGGGACGGGATGTTCTATTGGAACGCCAGTATCAGGAAGGGAACGGTGTACGCCTTCCGCCCGAACTCCGAGCGCCCGCGCCAGGTCGTCTATCTGCAGGGGCTGGAGCCTGCCAAGTCCTACCGGGTTCGAGGTGAGGATGGTTCGGTCGCGGATTCCGTGCTCTCGGGTGCCGTGCTCATGAACGAAGGCATCGTGCTTCAGCTGCCGCGCAAGTTCAGCAGCGACATCATCTACGTCGAGGAAGTCGCCTGAAGCGCCTTACTGGCCGGCCTTGTCCAGCAGCGCGTAGTAGGGCGCGACATCCGGAGCGGTGACGATCCCGGTGGGCAGTATGTTGTGGAACTCCACCTGCTCCCCTCGCGCGAGCTTCAGGCCGACGTCGACAGCGGCGACGCTCTCCTCGTACAACGGCTGGGCCGCCACCGCGTAGACCGCGCCGGCTTTGATCAAGTCCAGATTCTGGCGCGTGGCGCACATCGCGATGATCGTCACAGCGCGTCCCGCTGCGCGATTCGCGTTCGCCCAGGTTTCCGCGCCTGCCCCGGTGGTCGAGAACGCGCCGGTGATTCGCTCGTTGCTCTGAAGGATCGCGACGACCTTGGTCTTCGCGGTCGTCGGTTCGAACCCTTCCAGCTGTGGTGGCAGCACCTTGATGCCCGGAAAGCGCTCGGTGAGCGTCGATGCGAACACCTGCGCCATCTCGTTTTCGGTGCGGTTGTAGCTGCCCTGCGTGACCGCGACCTCGCCGCTGCCGCCGAGGCGATTACCCATGGAGATGGCCGCGGCTGCCGCGGTTTGCTTCACGTCCTGCCCGATCGCGGCCTTCAGGCCGGGGATGTCACCCTGCTGCGGGAGGAGGTGGACGATCATCACCGGCACGCCATCGCGAGCGAGCCGAGCGACGTAGGGATTCAGCGCCGGATCGACCGCGTACACCATGATGGCATCGTAGTTGCGGCGCGCCAGTGCCGCGTCCGCGAGCGGCAGGGTGGCAGCAATGTCGAATGCGGTCGCGCTCGGATTTCCGACGACGTCGCATTGAATCGCGAGCTCGCGGCAGCGATTGAGGAAACCGGCCTGCATGAGCCTGTGCACCGGATGGTCCCGCATGGGCTGTATCCACAGCAGGGCCTGGCCGGTGGACGGTGCCTCCCGGCTGCACGCGCTGAGCGCAATTAGAGCCAGGCAGAACAGGGCAGCGCTGAGACGGCTGCGCCGCTGCGCCCACGGCTGGGCCACCATGTGCCCGAGTCGCGCGTTTGCCAGTTGCATTCAGTGACGATAACGTTACCATCAAGGTGTTTCAAGCCTTCCGGTGATGGGAGCGGTCATGAATCGGGCTGTCGGCCGTGGCAGAAAATGACCGACGCGTCGCCATGCGACGCTGGTTCGGTGCAATCCCGAAGGCGTGGGCGCTGCCGCTGACGCTCGGTCTCGCGGTGGCGATCGCCACCCCGACAGTCGTGTTCTTCCATTCTCCCGCCGCGTCGCCGGTCGATTTCAACCGCGACATCCGCCCCATCTTCAATCGCAGCTGCATCGGGTGTCATGGTGGGGTCCGGCAGAACGGCGGCTTCAGCGTGCAGTTTCGCGAGGAAGCGCTGAAGGCTGGCGAGTCGGGTCGCTTGCCCATCGTTCCCGGCTCGCCGGGCAAGAGTGAGCTGGTCCGCCGCGTGATGCTGCCGGCCGGTCATTCCGAGCGCATGCCGAAGCGCGGCACCTTGTCGGCAACGGAACGGTCGCTGCTGGAGCGGTGGATCGAAGAAGGTGCCGTGTGGCAGGACTACTGGGCCTACGTCCCGCCCGCCGCTCCGAAAGTGCCAGCGCCACAGCGCGCGGACTGGCCCCGCAATCCCGTCGACTCTTTCGTGCTTTCGCGGCTCGAGCGCAACGGGCGCGAGCCCTCTGCGCGAGCGGACTGTGCACGGCTCCTGCGGCGAGCGAGCCTGGACCTGACCGGGCTGCCTTCGACGTTTGAGCAGACGCAACGCTTCTGCGCCGATCCGAGCCAGGACAATTACCTCCGCGAAGTGGACCGTCTGCTCGCCTCGCCCCAGTTCGGCGAGCGATGGGCGAGTCTGTGGCTCGACCTCGCGCGCTACTCCGATTCGATCGGCTACGAGGACAACTCCGAGCGGACGATCTGGGAGTATCGCGACTGGGTGATTCGCGCCTTCAATCGCGACCTGCCATTCGACCAGTTCACGATCGAACAGCTAGCCGGCGACCTGTTGCCGAATCCCAGTGTCGATCAGCTCATCGCCACCGCGTACCACCGCAATACGCCCTCGCGCAACGACGAGGAGGAGTTCCGGATCGAAGCGGTCATGGATCGCGTCGCGAATACCTGGGAAGTGTGGCAGGGGCAGACGATGTCGTGCGCGCGCTGCCACAGTCACACCTACGATCCATTCCGTCAGACGGATTTCTACCGGCTCACGGCGTTCTTCAACAACACGGAAGACGCGGACAACAAGGGAAACCAGGTGGTGCCCGGTGTGCCCAAGGGCCGTGCGCTCGAATGGCCGGTGCATTACCGATTCGCCGACAAGGATGCGGCGCGCGGCCAGCGCCTGGTCGCAGAGCGCGATGCGCTGCGGCTCGGTCTGCTTGCTGCGCGAGAACGGCCGGACGTGGTGGCGTCACGCGAGCAGTGGGAAGCGGCACATCGGAAATTCCGCAAGGAGAAGCCGGGGTTCGATACTGCCAGCTATCTAAGCGACCAGACCGGGTTCGATTTCCGCGAGATCGACAAGATCATCGTGACCGACGTCGCCGAACGCACGCCCAACGATCGCAGCCGTGTTGCGGATTTCTACGCGCTCGAAATCGCGCCCGAGCTTGCTGTCGAGCGCAAACGCTGGAAAACACTGACGAGCGAGATCCTGCTGCTCAAGCCCGTGCAGTCACCCATCATGCGCGAGCGCCCTGAGTTCGCGCTCCGGCCAACACACGTGCTCGTGCGCGGTGCCTGGCGCCGGCCGGACGTGAAACAGCCGATGACCCCCGACGTTCCCGGCTCGATGCCGCCGCTGCAGCAAGGCGCGAAGCACGACCGACTCGCTCTCGCACGGTGGCTGGTGAGCGAGGCGAATCCGCTGACAGCTCGCGTCACGGTGAACCGTTTCTGGGCGGAGCTGTGGGGCCGCGGAATCGTCGGGAGCGTCGGCAATTTCGGAACGCAGGGCGAACTGCCGACTGATCCGCTGCTGCTCGACTGGCTGGCCGTCTCGTTCCAGACGGACATGAAGTGGAGCGTGAAGACTTTGCTTCGCACGCTGGTCGCTTCGGCCACCTATCAGCAAACCTCCATGGCCACCGCAGATGCCTACACCCAGGATCCGCGCAACGAGTGGCTGGCCCGCGGGCCGCGCGGCCGCTTGAGCGCGGAGGCCATGCGCGATCAGGCACTGGCCGTAGCGGGATTGCTGAACCTGAAGCAGTTCGGACCGCCCGTGGTTCTTCCTGCGCCCCCAGCTCCCGCCCCGACTCCCACCCCGACTCCGAATGCGACAAAGGTGGAGACGGATTGGGCCTCGCCCGTGATCGATCCTTATCGGCGCTCCGTGTATCAGCGCGTCGAACGCAAGAACATCAATCCGACGTTCGAGACTTTCGATCACTCCTCGAGGACCGTCGCCGCCTCCGAGCGCGGCCGGACGAATACACCCTTGCAGGCGCTGGTCGTGCTGAACGAGCCCGAGTTCGTCGCCGCTGCCGATGCACTGGCAGCACAGATGGAGCGCGCCGGCGCCGAGCCTGCCGAACAGGTGCGCTGGTTGTATCGCACGGTGCTCGCGCGTGAACCGTCGCAGCCCGAGCTGATTGCCTTGCAGGATTACTACCGTACGTTCGCGAGGCAAGCGCCGGGTCTGATGCCGGCATCGCTGCAATCGTCGCCCCCTGAAGGCTCTCGTGCGCGCCGCCTGATCGCAAACGTTGTCCTGAATCTCGACGCCGTGCTGACGAAGGAGTAGGCCATGAACCCAGACGAACGATCACCGGCCCGGGGCGCGCGAGCTTCTCGCCGGCAGTTCCTGCAAGGTACCGCTGCGGGGATCGGCACTCTCGCGCTGGCGAATTCGCCGGCGTGGGCAGCATCCTCGCCGACTCACTTCGTGCCGCGGGTGAAGCGCGTCATCCACATTCATCTCGCTGGCGCGCCTTCGCAGCTCGAGCTCTACGACTACAAGCCGACTCTCGAAAAGCTGCACGGCCAGCCGTGCCCGACGTCGTTTCTAAAGGGGAAGACATTCCTCGCGGTGTCGCCGGAATCGCAGCCGCGGGTGCTCGGGCCCCAGTTCCGCTTCGCTCAGCACGGACAGAGCGGCGCCTGGGTGTCGGAGCTGCTGCCTCACTTCAGCAAGATCGTCGATGACGTCACCTTCCTGAAAGCGGTGAAAACGGACGAGTTCAATCACGGGCCCGCGGAGCTCATGATGCTCTGCGGCCACGCGCGTGCCGGCCGTCCCACGCTGGGCGCGTGGGCGGTGCACGCGCTGGGCACGGAGAACCAGAATCTTCCGGGCTATGTTGTGCTGACCTCGGGAGAACCGGCGGGCGTGCTCGGGAAAGACGCCTACGCCGCGGGCTTTCTGCCTTCGGCGAACCAGGGCGTGCGCCTGCGTCCTACCGGCGACGCGGTGTTGAATCTCTCCGACCCTGCAGGATTCACGCAGAGCGACCGACACGCTTCCGTCGAAGCGATCGCGGAACTCAACGCCATCAATCACGCCGCGTTCGGCGACCCGGAAATCCAGGCGCGCATTGCGCAGTACCGGCTGGCGAACCGGATGCAGGCGGCCGTGCCCGAAGCAGTCGACATCAAGCGCGAGCCGCGCCACGTCCACGATCTTTACGGAACGACGCCGGATGCTTCGTTCGCCAACAACTGCCTGCTGGCGCGCCGGCTGATCGAGCGTGGCGTACGCTACGTGCAGCTCAACGACATCGCCGGTTGGGATCACCATCAGAAGATCCGTTCCGGCCTCAAGACGCTCTGCCCGAAGATCGACCAGCCGATGTCCGCGCTGGTGTTCGACCTGAAGCAGCGCGGCCTGCTCGACGACACGCTCGTCATCTGGGCCGGCGAGTTCGGGCGCACACCGGTGAGCGAAGGCGGCGACTTCGATCTCGAAGCCGTCGGGCGCGATCACCATTCCTACGCAAACACCATCTGGATGGCAGGTCGCGGACTGAAATCCGGATTCACCTACGGCGAGACGGATGAGTTGGGCTTCGACCCGATCAGCGGCGCCGTGCACGTCCACGACGTGCACGCGACCGTGTTGCACCTGCTGGGCTTCAACCACGAGCGGCTGACGTATTTCTTCCAGGGCCGGGACTATCGCCTCACCGACGTGGCCGGCAAGGTGATCGGGCCGATCCTGGGTTGAACCTGGCGATGAAATTCCGCCTGCGCATGCCGGGTTGGCGGAAGCTGCCGGCTTCGAGTCTGCCTGCGCCAACCGCATATTCACGCACGGCCATCGTCATTCACTGGCTGACCGCGGCGGCGATAGCGCTCGTCGTGGCGCTGGGTCTGCGCATGACGGAGACCGGCGGCGCCGAAAGAGGGCGCGCGCAGACGCTGCACATGTCGATCGGTATCTCGATCCTGCTGCTCACGGTGTTGCGTATTGCGTGGCGCGCCGTTCATTCTCCTGCACTCTCGCCGACGCTCACGGGTTGGCAGCGACGCGCAGCCGTTGCAACTCACACGGGCTTCTACGTGCTGCTGATCGCAGTTCCATTGATGGGATGGATGTTCGTCGCAACGTCGTCCGCAGGTTCGGTCGCGCCGCTTCTGGGCTTCCTGCCGTGGCCAGGCGGACTCGCCGGCAATCGATCGGTGGCGGAGTGGGCGGAAGGCGCCCACCGGGTTCTGGCCTACGGGCTTTGCGGGCTGCTGCTCCTGCATGCGGCGGCCGCGATCCGGCATCACCTGGAGAATGCGGACTCGGGGCTCGTTCGCATCTTGCCCGGCGCGCGTCGTTTGCTCGGTTGGCAAACCGTGCTCGTTGCGGGCAGCCTGGCCGCCTTGTTCGTGATCGGAAAGGGCTCGGCGGATTCAGTGCTTCCCCGGGGATTGCGGCTGGTGGACCAGAATGCCCATCGGCAGGCGAAGGATCCGATCGATCCACGCAAGGCGCGAGTCTTCGCGAGCCTGATGCAGCCGATCTTCGAGGAGAAGTGCGTGGGCTGCCATGGCGCTCGTAAGCAGAAAGGCGGGCTCCGGCTCGACAGTTTCGCGGCGCTGGTGCGCGGCGGCGAGAGCGGCAAGGCACTCGTTCCGGGCAAGGTCGACGAGAGTGATCTCGTCCGCCGCATCATGATGCCGCCCGATCACGAGGATGCAATGCCGCCGAGCGGCCGACCGGCCCTGACAGTTGCGGAAGGGCAGCTCATGCTGTGGTGGATAGGTCGTGGCGCCGACGAGTCGGTCACGATCCGCGCGGCCGATCCGCCGCCTCTGGTGCAGGGCATTCTCCAGACGCTTGGCGTGAGCAGCGAATCACCCGTGCTGATGCGAAAGGTGGCGGCGCCGGATCCGCAGGCGCTGGCGAAGTTGCGGGAGTCCTTCCGTGTCCAGTTCCTCCACTCGGGAAGCGGCCTGCTCGAAGTGGAGCGCAGCTTCGATCGTGACCCTGAGGAGCCGTTGCCGCTGGAAGATCTCGCGGCGTTCGCCGAACAGCTGGTCTGGCTCGACCTTTCCGGTGTCCGCGTTCCTGCGAAGCAACTTTTGGTGCTCGCGCGACTGAGGAACCTGCAGCGACTCAATCTCGCGAGCTCCCGAGCCACGGATGAAACGGTTCGCGCGCTCCGCGACCTGCCGTATCTGGAAACGTTGAATCTCTACGGGACCGGCGTGACCGATGCCGCGCTCGACTCGATTGCGCGCATGCCGTCGCTGGTTTCGGTCTATCTCGATGGAACGGCTGTCAGCGCGGCTGCGGTCGCGCGATTCCGCGCCAGCCATCCACAGGTTCAGGTCATTTGGGCCGCCACCGCCAGCGTCGCCGTCACGCCCTGATTGCGTCGCCGCGGCGGCCGATGATATCGTTATCATCATGCTCACCCGTCGCGATCTGCTGTGGACCATCGGTGGCGCCGGAGCCGCGAGCCGGGTCGTGCCCGCCGCGATCGGCGCCCTAGCCACCTCGGTCGCCAGCGCGGCGATCCGATCGAACGAAGACCTCGCCGCCGACGAGCTGTTCTGGCGCGAGATCCAGAGCGCCTTCACGCTCGACCGCACTTTCATCAATCTCAACAACGGCTACGCCTCTCCCAGCCCGCGTGTCGTTCACGAAGCGCTGAAGCGCTATCTCGATCTGTCGAACGAAGCGCCCTTCAGCTACATGGTCCAGACGCTGGAGCCCGGCATCGAGACCGTGCGTCGCCGGATCGCTGCCGAGGCCGGTTGTGACAGCGAAGAGATCGCGATCACGCGCAATGCGAGCGAGTCGCTGCAGACAGCGCAGCTCGGCATCGACCTGCGCCGCGGCGACGAAGTGATCACCACCAACCAGGACTACGGGCGCATGCTGACGACCTGGGACCAGCGCGCGCGGCGTGATGGCATCAAGGTCACGAAGCTCTCGTTTCCGGTTCCACCGCCCGGTGGCTTCAAGGAGCTGGCGGAGCGCGTGGAGCGCGCGATCACGCCGCAAACCCGCATCATCCACGTCTGCCATATCACCAACCTGACGGGGCAGATTTTTCCGATCCGCGAGATTGCGCGCATGGCGCGCGCACGGGGGATCAAGACGATCATCGATGGCGCGCACGCCTTCGCGCACTTTCCTTACAAGCTGCGCGACCTCGAGTGCGACTACTACGGTGTCAGTCTGCACAAGTGGCTGCTTGCGCCGATCGGCACCGGGTTCCTGTACGTGCGCCGCGAGAACATCCGCTCGACCTGGCCGCTGCAGCCCGCGCCGGAAGCGCTCGACGGCGACATCCGCAAGTTCGAGGAAATCGGCACGCACCCGGCGGCGAATCACAATGCCATCGCCGAGGCGCTCACGTTTCACCAGGCCATCGGCGTCGAGCGCCGTGCCGCGCGCATGCGTTACCTGCGGACGCGATGGGAGAACCGCCTCGCGCAGCTTCCCGCCGTGCGACTTCTGACCGCGCGCGATCCGGCGCAATCCTGCGGGCTGGCGCTTTTCAGGGTCGAAGGCATGTCATCCGATGCGATCGCGCGCCGCCTCTGGGAGAAGCATCGCGTCGTCGTCGTTCCGATCATCCACCCGGAGTTCGAGGGCATTCGCGTAACTCCGAACATCTACACGACACTCGAGGAGATCGACACGTTCTGCGAGGCTGTCGAGAAGATCGTACGAGCCGGTTAGTTTCTCAGCGAGGTTTTCCCATGCGGCTTGTTGGATTGTTCTTCATCGCGGCTGCGGCCGTGGCTCATGCGGATCCTCGCCTTCCGCCCATCTTCACCTCGTCAGATGCCACGCGGGCGAGCCAGTTTGACACTCGCATTCGAACCTACCTCGCTCCGACGCGCATCGTTTGGGCTTCAGATACCTCCGGCGCGCAGGTGATCAACGCGCAGCGCCTTCTGAAACACGATGCGACCGGGCAGGCTGAACTGGTCAACCGGGACATGGCTGCGCTGCGCAGCGACGCGAGCCATCGCGGCGCAATCCTGCTGGATTTCGGACGCGAAATTCACGGTGGTGTGCGGCTGGTCACCGGCATGTGGGAAAGCAAGAAGCCGGTGCGCGTCCGGATTCGTTTCGGTGAATCCGTCAGCGAGGCGATGTCCGATGCAGGTGGAGAGAGCGGGGCGACCAACGATCACGCCATCCGTGATGAGACCCACCTCTTGCCCTGGCTGGGCACGATCGAGATCGGCTCGACCGGATTCCGCTTCGTCCGCATCGATCTCATCGAGCCGAATGCCGAGTTGCTGCTCCGGGAAATCACCGCGGCCTTCGTGTACCGCAACCTTGAGTACCTCGGCTCTTTCCATAGCAGTGACGAGCTCCTGAACCGCATCTGGATGACCGGTGCCTATACCGTTCACCTCAACATGCAGACCTACCTGTGGGATGGCATCAAGCGTGACCGCCTGGTGTGGGTCGGCGATCTTCATCCCGAAGTCATGACGATCGTCAGCGCCTTTGGCCGCGACGAGGTCGTGCCGCGAAGCCTCGATCTGATCCGCGATGCGACGCCGCTGCCCGAGTTCATGAACGGCATAAGTTCCTACTCGATGTGGTGGATCGTGATTCACCGCGATTGGTATCGCGCATATGGCGACCTCGAGTATCTGCGCGCGCAGCAGCCGTATCTGCAGGGACTGTTGCATTTGCTGATCAGCAAGACGCGCAACGGCCGCGAACAAATCGATGGGTGGCGTTTCCTCGACTGGTCCACCGAGGGCAACCAGAAAGCCGTCGATGCTGGTTTGCAGGCATTGATGGTGATGGCGCTCGAGGCGGGTGCGGAGCTTTGCGACGCACTCGGCGACCGCAAGACTTTCGAAGAGGCGCGTGGCGTGTCCGAGCAGGCGCGTCGGCATGCCGCGCCGAAGACCGATAACAAGCAGGCGGTTGCGCTGCTGGCACTCGCGGGACTCATGCCGGCGAAGAAAGCCAATGAGACTCTGGCGCGGGGCGGCGTTGAGGGCTACAGCGCGTTCTATGGTTACTACATCCTGCAGGCGAAGGCGAAGGCCGGCGACTACCAGGGCGCGATGAACGCGATCCGCACGTACTGGGGCGGAATGCTGGATCTCGGAGCCACGTCGTTCTGGGAAGATTTCGACGTCGCGTGGCTCGACAATGCGGGCCGAATCGACGAGCTGCCGGTCGCCGGCAAGCGCGATGTTCACGCAACGTACGGCGAGCACTCTTACAAGAAGCTGCGGATGAGCCTCGCGCATGGCTGGGCCTCGGGCCCGACCTCCTGGCTCACCGAGCACGTGCTGGGAGTCCAGGTCGTGGAACCTGGCAGCAGGACACTGCGCATTCGCCCGCAACTCGGCGATCTCAGTTTTGTCGAGGGCACGTATCCGACGCCTCTGGGAGTGGTCAAGCTTCGTCACACCCGCCAGCCGGATGGATCGGTGAAGACCGACGCCGAGGCGCCGCCGGGAATTCGCCTGGTCTACTGATCCACGCGGTTCAGGTCGATTCGCGCTCGACGATGTCGAAATTGATCGTGATGCAGGGCGCGAGGTTGCGCTCGCCCGCAATGCGCCGCGCAAGATGCTCGACGGCTTTCCGGCCCATCTGGTAGCGCGGTACGCGCACGGTGGTGAGCTTGGGATATAGCTCCGATGCGAGCTCGGTGTCACCATAACCGGCGATCGCGAGATCGTCCGGGATCTTCCAGCCGCGCCGGTGGCATTCCTGGATCGCACCAATGGCGAGTGTGTCGCTCGAGAAGAAAACGGCGTCGATGGCAGGATCGCGATTGCGCAGGATGCTCACCGCCTCTGAGCCGCCACGGGAGGTGATCGGCATTTCGATCTCCCAACGGTCCGAGCCCTGGATCTGGATGTCCTTGTCCTTCAGCGCCGCGCGGTAACCGATCCTGCGCTGCTGCAACCGGTCGTTGCCGTGCGAGGGCGTGGAGACGAAGCCTATCCGCTTGTAGCCAATGTCGATGAGGCGGGTCGTCATTGCATAAGCCGTATCGAAGTTGGAGACGCCCACCGTCAGGTCGATCGGCTCGCGCCCGCGGATCTCGCTGATTTCGACCACCGGTACATCGCGCGAGCGCTAGCAGCTGGCGCGCCGCCTCGCTCTGCACGAATGCCTGAAGAATGAGTCCAGCGGGACGCCAGCCGATGAGCGTTCGGATCGCCTGCTCCTCGGCTTCGACGGAAAAATCGCCCTGCACGAGGAGCAGCTGCATGTCCCGCTCGAGGCAGGCATCGGACATACCCTGCACTTGCTCGGCGATGCCGGAATTGATGAGCGGCGGGACGACAGTGCCGATGATGGACCGGGTGCCGCGCAGCGAGGATGCGCGCTGGTCCGGCACGAAACCCACCTCGTCGATCACTTTCATGATCCGGTCGAGGGTATCGGGCGCAACGAGATCCGGATTGCGCAGCGCCCTGGAAACCGTCATCGGTGCCACGCCTGAGAGACGGGCGATCGACCGCATGTCGGGCGTTTCAGTTTGATTTCGTCGTCGTCTCGTAGCCATGATGGCCCCATCGTTCAAGATTACGGCGCGTCAATTGCTCGTTCTGGTCTGGACGCTGTCGCTGCCGAGCAGATCCTCTCGAAGTCGGACGCCTAGGCCTGGGCGTTGTGGAATGAGCGCCTGCCCGGCTTCGATCTCGATGTTGTTGGTATATGCCTGAGCGTACCACCCGCCGTCATAGAAGCCTCTAACTGTCTCCAGAATCATCGCGTTCATGTGAGCGCCACACAAATGCAAGTTGGCGTATAGCGTAACCAGACCGGTGCAATCGTGCGGAGCGATCGGCAGGTGATAGGTGTCGGCGAGAATCGCGATCTTGTGACCCTCGGTGATGCCGCCGGTCCAGATGAGATCGGGCATGACGACCCGCGCCGCGCCGCTTTCGAGCACGTTGCGGAAGGCGAACCGGGTGATCAGGCGTTCACTCACGCTGTGCGGAACTCGGGTTTCCTGCGGAGAGCCGCCGCAGATCGGCGGCGTTATCGGGCTTGATCATGTCCTCCATCCAGAGCACGTCGAAAGGTTCCAGGGCACGCGCGATGCGGATCGCGGAGTTGAGGTCCCAGCGACTGTGCCCCTCGATGAGGATTTCGATGTCCGATCCGACGGCATCCCGGATTCGTCGAACGCTCTGCAGTCCCTTCTCGACGTCCCGGGCATGAATGAACGCCCCGGACGGTCCGACCGCCGACCAGCCGGCCGGTCCCATCGATACACGCCCGTGGAGTTGGGGCGCGAATTGATCCCAGGGAAAGATTTTCAATGCGCGGATGCCCTGCGACAGCAGGTGTTTCGCCAGCTCTGCCGGACGTTCGAGTGAATCATCCATGTCCCGGTAGCGGCCGGCGTTCACGCACGTGTTGTAGACCGGAATGCGGTCGCGGCAGGCGCCGCCCAACAGTTTGTAGATGGGCTGCCCGTGAGCCTGTCCGATCAGATCCCACAGCGCGATATCGACCGCGGACAGCGCACGCATTTCCGCGCCGGCAAAGCCAAAGAAGTTCGCCCAGCTGAAGACGTTGTCCCAGATGCGCTCACGATCGTGTGGTGACTGGCCGACTACGAAATCCACGATCATGTCGTGGATTACTGCCTCCACGGCACCCGGGAGGTAGTAGGTTTCGCCGAGCCCGATGAGGCCGGTGTCGGTGTACAGGTGTACCCAGAGGATATTCGGCTGGGCAGGGTAGCGGATCGTTTTGACGTTGGTAATTTTCATCGCAGGCATGGTCACGATATCATCTTTACTTGCAGTATGTTCGAAGTCGCGCTGCGTCGAAACCCGGGCCGCGCCTGTGAATGGGGGCAATCTTGAATAGATTGAATGGACAAGTCGTGGCCATCACTGGCGGGCTCGGAGACATTGGCCGTACGACCGCCGATCGACTGCTTGCTGAGGGCGCGCGCGTTGCATTGCTCGATCTCGCCACGGCCCGCGCGCATCCCTGGCTCGCGACGCACCGCGGCGCGGAAGTGCTGTTCCATGAGGCCGATGTGTCCGACCGCTTGCAGGTTGACCAGGCTCTCGCCGCGGTAAATTCCCATTTCGGGCGCCTCGACGTGCTGATCGCCAATGCCGGCATGGTCGCCAATCAGCCCTTCCTCTCAGTCGATGAGCGATCCTGGGAGAGTACCCTGCGCGTCAACCTCACCGGCGCCTTTCACTGCGCGCAGGCCGCCGCACGCATCATGGTCACGCAGCAGCGGGGGCGGAACGGTCTGCGCGGCAAGATTCTGTTCACCAGCAGCTGGGTGCAGCAGATGCCGTGGCCGGAAGGCGCGGCGTATGCAACGAGCAAGGCGGGCCTGCAGATGCTGGCCAAGGTCATTGCCCAGGAGCTCGCATCGCAGGGCATTGTGGTAAATGTGCTCGCGCCGGGCATCGTCATGGCGGGGCTCAGCGCGAAAATTCACGCCACGGATCCCGCATTTCGAGCCCGCGTCTCCGCGGCGATTCCACTTGGCGCGATGCAAACCGCGGAATCCGTCGCCGGGTCGTTCTTTTTCCTTTGTTCAGAGGACTCAGACTACATGACGGGCGCTACGTTACTGGTCGATGGTGGCGCGAGTCTCGTGCGACGCGATTCGAGCGACTCTGAGTAGCGCCTCGTTGTCGACATCCCCGCAAAAACCATGTTATGATATCGATATCATTAACGCGCCAGAACGGAGCGGGGAATGGTCGAAATTCGGTGCGTGTCCGCCATCGGCGCGAAGCTCGGCGAAGGCACGTTCTGGGACGTAGCTGGACAGGCTCTGTGGTGGATCGACATCTTCGGCAGGACGATCCATCGCTTCGATCCTGTGACGGGTAGTCAGCGCAGCTATCCAGCGCCCGAGGAGCCCGGCTGCCTCGCGACGCGGGCCGCCGGCGGACTCGTGCTCGCCATGACCAGCGGGTTCTTCTTCTGGGATCCGGAGTCCGGACGTTTCGATCCGATCGTCGATCCGGAGAGCGAGATGGAAGCGACGCGCTTCAATGACGGTCGTACCGATCGGCAAGGCCGCTTCTGGTCGGGAACCATGGTGATCGATGCGAAGGCCGAGCCCCGCAAGATCGCCTCGCTCTACAGCCTGGACGCAAACCTGGCCTGTCGAAACGTGCTCGGCGACATAGGCTGCGCGAACGGTCTTGCGTGGAGTCCGGATAGCCGCACGATGTACCACTCCGACAGCCACACTTCGCTCATTCGGGCCTGGGACTTTGATCCCGTCAGCGGTGAGATTGCCAACGGCCGCACCTTCGCCGATCTCGCTTTCATCAAGGGCCTCGCCGACGGTGCCACCGTGGACATCGAAGGCTGCTACTGGGTGACGATTCCCTTCCAGGGCAAGGTGCTGCGCTTCGATCCGGATGGCAAGTTGATGCGCACGATCGAAATGCCGTGCGATCTGCCCACGTGCTGCGAATTCGGCGGCGCGAGTCTCGACATCCTGTATGTCACCACCGCTTCACTCGGGCGCTCGTCCAAAGAGTTAGAGAACCAGCCGCTCGCCGGCGGGCTTTTCGCGCTCGAAGTGGGCGTGCGTGGTTTACCCGCTGCTCCATTTGCAGGCTAGGAACATGCGTAGAAGAAGTTTCTTGAAGTCTCTCGGTGCGGCGCCTGCCGTGGCCCTTGTCCAGCCGCTCGCGGCCAATTCGCCGCCGCCGACGGCCGCCATTCCAGAAGGGTTGCCGCTGAGCCGCATACCGGGTGTCACCGGCACGATCTCCGCGGTGACGTTTCATGGCGCTCACACGGGCGACACTGTGCCGCTGCTCGCGCAGGCCGCTCCGCCGCCGGATGTGGATCTGCCGTCGATGGCCGGCAAGGCCATGCACTACCTGACCCACAATCCGCGCAAGGCGCTCGATTTCGAGCCGGTGTTCCAGATCAAGCCGCTTGCGTGCCCACCGGCACCGCATGGCCATGACCCGATTGCCCCCGGCGACACTGATTGCCGCATGGATTGGGAATACATGTACATGCGCGAGATGAGCGGCAGCCGCGAAGGCTTAGAGGTCGAGCGCGGCATCCGCAAGCGGATTCTCGACTACGTACGCGCTGACGGGCTCGCGTGGGTTCCGCCCGGGCATTACATGGAGGGCGAGGTCTACGCTGGAGCAAAGCCCGAAGGCGAAATCGCGAGCACATGGGCCACGGCGAAGATCATTCGCAGCCTCTCGGAAACCTACGCGACGCACCGGCGACAAGGCCGCGATCGAGAAAGCGCGCGAGATGTTCCTCGGGCTCGCGAAGCTCGCCGACTGGAACCAGGGTCGAGCGATCTTCGAGGGTGGCTCGGGTGGCTGGCGAGATGGCAAGTGGATCAAGCAGCAACAGCCGGTTGCGGCCGTCGAACCGCTGGTGCGCTACTGGGAAGTTAGCCGCGATCAGGAGGCGCTCGACTTCGCGATCGCCGTGACGGAAGGGCTCATTGCGCAGGCGCCGGCGCTCAAGTTCGAGCCGAGCGGCAAGTTCAACGGACACATGCATTCTACTCTGCACGGCGTGTGGGGCGTCGCGCACCTCGGTGTCGCCATCGATCAGCCGCGGTATCTCGAGTGGGCGAAGCGCATATACGACTACGCGACCACGCAGGGCCTCGGCACCGGCTGGCTCGCTGCAGCGACGTGGAATTCCGAGGTGCGCCTGCTCTCCGAGATGTGCGCGACTTCGGATCTCGTCTCGATCGCATCGTGCCTGGCACAGGGCGGGTATCCCGAGTACTGGGATCACCTGGAGCGCTACATGCGCAACATGATCGTGCCGTCGCAATTCTCGCTCACGCCCGAGTACGTGGCGCTGTATCGCAAGACCAATGCAGAGCAAGGGTTCGCGTGAAGTCGAGAAGGGACTGAA
The DNA here is from genome assembly GCA_963832505.1 of uncultured Pseudomonadota bacterium. Classification (GTDB taxonomy): domain Bacteria; phylum Pseudomonadota; class Gammaproteobacteria; order Steroidobacterales; family Steroidobacteraceae; genus CADEED01. The sequence continues at coordinate 323,057 of CAWHUD010000001.1, forward strand.
GCGCATGAGCGACTTCGCTGGCGGCTTCGTTTCTGCGCCCGCGCCGAACAGCTGGGTCAACTGGATGCCGTCGGAGCCGCAGAGCAACGGCGAGCGAATGCAGATCTTCGGCTGCTGCGTGCCTGAAGGCATGCGAGCGCTGCACACGGCCTGGTCGACAGTGATCTCGCGTGGCGGCGAGCAGACGTTCATAAACACGTCGCTGAATCGCGAGACGGAGCATGCGAAGGTGGTTTCTTTCCTGCCCGCGCAGTCGCGGCTGACCGTGGTCGCGAAGCGCGCTGGCGACTATCTGGTTCGAATTCCCTCGTGGAGCGACCGCGATGCCGTAAGCGTGTATCGCAACGGCAAGCGAGCTCCGCTCCACTGGGCCGGACCTGCGCTCGCGTACGCCCGCTTTGAACGGGCAAGCGCGGGCGAAGAGCTCACGGTGTGCTATCCGCTCGCGCAGTTCCGGCAGGAGGTCGACTTCGCGTTCGCGGGCCGTCCGGATCTGAAGTTCCAGATTGACTGGTCGGGTAACCGCGTTGTGGGCATCAGCCCCGGCGCAAGCCAGCTGCCGATGCCGGGGTACACCAGCAGCGGGGCCTAGGCGACTCGACAGCCGTCGCTCGCGTTTGCCGGCATCCGGTCGGCTCGCTATGATAACGTTCACATCAATAATGGAATCCTCATGACGAAGACAGCACTGGTGACGGGAGCGGCGACTGGCCTCGGTCGCGAAGTCGCCCTCCAGCTGGCCAAACGAGACGTGGCTGTAGCCGTGGTCGATTTGCAGGAAGAGGGGCTTCGAGAGACGTTCGCCCAGCTCGGAGGAGCTCCGGGATCGCATCTTTCGATTCAGGCCGACCTGACTTCAGCCGGAGCACCGGAGCGCGTCGTCAGTCAGTGCGTCGAGAAGTGGGGCCACCTCGATCTCGTCGTGAACAACGCGGCGCTCGGTGTCATCGAGCCGTTCTTTGAGAGCACGGCGGATCTGTGGAACAAGACGCTCGCTATCAACGTGACAGCGCTGCTTTTGCTCACCGTTGCCGCGGGCAATCGCATGAAGGCACGACGCAGCGGCCGCATCGTGAATCTCACCTCGCCGGCCGCACGCATGGCGCTGCCGAACTACGCGGCATACGCCGCCAGCAAGGCGGCGGTAGATTCCGTGACGCGCACCTGCGCGATCGCGCTCGCGCCCTTCGGCGTACTGGTGAACAGCGTTGCGCCCGGAATGATGGATACGGAGATGCAACGCATCACCGAGTCCAAGCTCGCAGAGGTCGAGAATCGTCCGAACCTCGAGGCGTTCCTGGAGGAGCGCACGCGCCGCGTGCCGCTCGGAAGGCGCGCGGAGGTTTCAGAAGTGGCGGACGTGGTTATCTGGCTCCTGCTGGATGCGCCTGCGTACGTCACGGCAGCAAGAATCAATGCCAGCGGCGGATTGGACAAGGACTGAGATGAACGCAGCAAGACCCGTCAACACTGAAGTGGATTTCGTCGCACTGCGCCGGCATGCGAAGAACATGCGGCGCCACATGCTGGCGATGGCACGCGGTCCCGGCCAGGGCTATGTCGGCCAGGGACTTGGCTTCGCCGACACGCTCGCGGCCCTCTACTTCCACGAGATGCACTGGGATCCGAAGAACCTGACCGCAGAGGGACGCGATCGCTTCGTCCTTTCCACGGGCCACTATTCCATCGCGCTGTGGGCGGTACTTGCCGAAGCCGGTGTGTTTCCGCTCTCGGAGCTGAAGACTTACGGCGCGGACGACAGCCGCCTCGCGATGTCGACCATCGACACGACGCCCGGCGTCGAGATGATCGGCGGCTCGCTCGGCCACGGCCTGGGCCAGGCGATCGGTATGGCCCTGGGCGAGCGCCTGCGCGAATCGTCGGCTCGTATTTTCTGCGAGCTCTCCGATGGCGAACTGCAGGAAGGCTCGACGTGGGAGGCGGCGATGGCCGCGAGTCATTTCAAGCTGGAAAATCTGGTCGCGCTCATCGACTGCAACGGCATCCAGGCGGACGGCGCAATCGTGCTGGACATGGAGCCCGTCGCCGAGAAGTGGCGGGCGTTCGGATGGGAGACCCGTGAGATCGACGGCAACCGCATGGAAGAGGTCGTCGCGGCTCTCGCCGGCGCAAGGGAGTGCAAGCAGCGCCCTCAGGCAATCGTGCTTCGCACCCAACCCGGTTACGGCGTTCCCTCGCTGGTCACTCGCGAGAAGTCCCATTTCATCCGCGTCGATCCGTCCGAATGGGATGCGCTCGCCGCAGAACTCGAGCGTACGGAGGTCCGATGAGTCAGCCGCTTTTCACCAAGGCCATGGGCCAGGAAGAGGGCCCGGCACAGCGCGCCACCTTCGATGCACCGTTCGGCGTCGCGCTCGCCGAGCTCGGCGCGAAGCGCCGGGAGATCGTCGGACTCACCGCTGACCTCGGCAAGTACACCGACATCTTCCCGTTCCGCGATGCCTTTCCGAATCGTTTCATGAACATCGGCATGGCGGAGCAGAACCTCGTGGGCGTGGCCGCCGGCCTCGCGCGCACGGGCCACATTCCGTTCGCTACGACCTATGGCGTGTTCGCCTCGCGCCGCGCGTTCGATTTCATCTCGATCGGCCTGGCACATTCGCGGCTCAACGTGAAGATTCTCGCGGGCCTGCCTGGGCTGACCACCGGATATGGCGGCACCCACCAGGCGATCGAAGACACCGGACTCATGTGCATGATTCCTGACCTCGTCGTCATCGACCCGTGCGATGCCACCGAGACGATGGCGGCGACGCGGGCGATGGCGGATTACCCCGGGCCGGTCTACATGCGCCTGCTGCGCGGCAAAGTCCCCATCGTATTCGACCACTCCTATACATTCGAGATCGGCAAGGCACGCGTTCTCGCCAGCGGTACGGATGTCGGCTTCATCTCGACAGGGCTGATGACGGAACGGGCGATCGATGCGCGGGCCGTGCTCGCCACTCAGGGACTCTCGGTGGGACTGCTGCACGTCCCGACGCTGAAGCCACTTGATACGGAGGCGATCGCCTCTTTTGCGGCTAAGGTCAAACACGTGATCACGGCCGAGAATCACGTGACGCGCGGAGGGTTGGGCACGATGGTAGCGGAAGCGCTTTTCGATGCAGGAGTATCCCGGCGGCTCACGCGCATCGGGCTTCCTGACCAGTTCATCGAGTGCGGCGTGGTGGCGACTCTGCAGCAGCGTTATGGCATCACCACTGGCCACCTGATCGAAGCGGCCGCGACGGCGGCGCGCCAGGACTGATGGCGCCGCAGACCTCATTGGGCCGCGTCCTCAACCTGTTCGCGGTGAGCGAGGTCGGCGTGCTCTGCGCGCTGGTGATGGCGGTCGCATTGTTCTCCGTACTGGAGCCTGCGTTTCTCTCCGAGAGAAACCTGCGTGCGATCCTCGTCATCGTTTCCTTCGTCGGCATCATCGCCGTGGGACAGATCGTGCTCCTCGTGTGCGGGGAATTCGATCTTTCGGTGGGCTCTGTTGCCGGGCTTGCAGCTGTCGTCTCCGCCAAAGTCATGACGGCACTTGCATTGCCGGTGCCTGTAGCGCTCGCATGCGGCATCCTGGTCGGCGCGCTCATCGGTCTCGTGAACGGACTCGTGGTCGTGCGCTTGCACGTTCCGGCTTTCATCCAGACTCTCGGAATGCTCTTCATCGGGCAGGGGCTGATCCAGGTCGTCACGCTCGGCTACCCGGTGTATCCGTTGCCGCCTGAGGTGAGCGCCATCGGACAGGCCCCGGTGCTCCTGGGCCTCGGATGGAGCTTCGTCTTTTTCGCGCTGCTCGCTTTCGCCGCCGATTTCACCTTGCGCCGGACGACCCTCGGGCGTAACTGCTACGCCGTTGGCGGCAACGTGGAGGTCGCGCGTCTCGTCGGCATCGACACGAACCGTTACAAGATCGGCGCGTTCGTGTTCGTCGGCGCGATGGCGGCGATCGCGGGTATGTTCGTGATGGCGGATCTCGCGAGCGGCACCACATCGATCGGCAACGGCTGGGAACTGACAGTGATCGCGGGCGTCGTCGTTGGCGGCGTGAGCCTGTTCGGCGGCACGGGCTCGGTGGCCGGCGGTCTGATCGGCATGTTGCTGCTGCAGGTCGTGCAGAGCGGTCTGGTGATCAGCGGTGTTTCCGCGAACTGGCAGCAGATCGCCGTGGGAGTGATCATGGTCGCCGCGGTCGGGCTCGACGTGTGGCGTCGGAGAGTCTTTGTCGAAGGCGGGCACTCCGAGCCCGCGCCGTCGCAGGCGCCGGCGGCGCCCCCTCGCCCTCAACCGGAATCTACTCATGCGAACCCCGGGAACTCGTGAAATGGCGAGGCTTGTGCTGGTCGCGATGCTCGTCGTGTTTGCCGGCTGCGATCGGCAAGGCGAAGTGCAGAGCGGTCCGTCCATCCTGTGGGTGCAGCCGCTGCGGGATCATCCCGTCCACAAGCTGATGCAGGCGGGGTTCCTGCAGCGCTGCAAGGAAGCCGGATATACCTGCGAAGTCGTGGGCAATCCAAGCGCCACGAGTTTCGACGTTTCGGCAACCATTCCGCTCGCAGATGCCGCACTTGCGCGCGGCGAATTCTCGGCGATCGCTGTCTACTCTCCCGATCCCGCGATCTATCCCTACATCGCGAAACGCGCGCGCGAGGGTTATCCGATCGTGACGTGGCATCGCCTGCCCGAGGCGGACTCGGTTCCGGGCCTGAAGGCCGCCGTGGGCCATGACGTGGGCCAGGCCGCAACCGACAGCGCGCGTGCCATGGGCGCGGCGCTCGGCGGTACGGGCACCGTCGCGGTGACGCAAGGCAGTTTCAATGCCGAGGAGAATCGCATGGCCGCGGGCTTCGCCGCGGAAATGCGCAAGAGCTTTCCGTCGGTCCGGTTGCTCGAGCCGCAGCTCGAAGGCTTCGAGCCTTCCGGTGCGAAGGCAAAGGCGATCGCGATCCTGCAAGGCAGCCCGGATATCACCGGCGCCTTCTCGACCACGGGCAACGGTGCGGAAACCTGGGCAGGTGCAGCGCGCACCACGCAACGAGACGTGAAGATCATCAGCATGGACTACACGCGGCAGAATCTCGATCTCGTGAAGTCCGGCGAGGTCTACGCCATCGTCGCGCAGCCGCTCTACGAAGAAGGCGCCGCAGTCGCAGACCTCGGCGCACGTCTTGCGAAGAAAGAGCCCGTGGAGTTCCGTAACGTGCTCGCTGCAAAGATCGTGACCGCAGCCGATCTCGAACCGTACTACGAGATTCTCACGGCCGCGGGCCAGTAGCGGGAGCAGCCAGTGCCCGCTTCGCCTGCCATTCCGATCGCCATCGAAGCTCGCACTGTTTCCAAAAGCTTCGGCGGCGTGCCCGCGTTGCGCGATGTGAGCGTCATGGTACGCCGGGGTGAGACGCACGCGCTGCTGGGCCAGAACGGCGCGGGCAAGTCCACACTCGTCAAGATCCTGAACGGCGTTCATCCCGCGGGTACCTACACGGGCGAGCTGTATCTCGACGGAACGAGGGTGCACTTCGATTCACCCGCGGATGCGCGACGAAAGGGCGTGGCCTACGTGCCGCAGGAGATCGAAGTCGTCCCGCAGCTCACCATCGCCGAAAATATCTTCGCGGGACAGACCAGCCTCGGAAAAGGTTTCCTGGTGGATCGTCGGGCCCTGCATCGCAGCGCGCAGGCACTGCTCGATGAAATCGGCATCGCGATCGATCCCGAAGCGCGCGTCGCGCATCTCACGGCGGCGCAGCGGCACCTTGTGATGATTGCGCGTGCCCTTTCCACCCGACCAAGCGTGCTCATGCTTGATGAGCCGACCGCTTCGCTCTCGAGTACCGAGGTGGACAAGTTGCTCGAGCTTCTCGTCCTGCTGAAGAGTCGCGGCGCGACGATTCTGTACATCTCGCATCGGCTCGCGGAGGTCCTGGCGATTTGCGATCGCGCTACCATCCTCAAGGACGGCGCTGTCGCCTGTGAGCTGGCACGGGAGGAATTCACGGCGGACGTTTTCATCCAGCGCATGTCCGGGCGAAAAGCGCAGGCCTTGTTCCCGCAGCGGTCGGCACCGCCAAAGCGCAAGCCGGTGCTTACGGTCGAAGGCTTGTCGATGCCGAGACGCTTCGGCGCCAATCGCTCGCTCACCGACGTGAGTTTCAGCGTGCAGCCGGGCGAGATCCTCGGATTGGCCGGTCTGCTCGGCTCGGGTCGAAGCGAGATTCTCGGCGCGATTTACGGTTCGCTGGCGCATTCCGGCACGATCTCGGTCGAAGGCAGTCCGGCACGAATCCGGTCGCCGGCCGCGGCACGCGCGCTCGGAATCGAGCTGCTCACCGAGGATCGCAAGCACACCGGGCTGCTGTTCAATCTGCCGGCCGGGCAGAACGTGACGATCGGCAATCTGAAAGCCGTGACGCGCGGTGGCGTGATCGACAGGAGCCGCGAAAGGCAGGTTGCGCTGGAACGGATGCGCGCCCTCAACGTCAAGGCACGAACCCCCGCCGCTTCGGTTGCGCATCTCTCGGGCGGCAATCAGCAAAAGCTGCTTTTCGCGCGAGCGCTGCTCGGCAAGCCTCGAATTCTGCTGCTCGATGAACCTACCAAGGGCGTTGACGCGGCTACCCGGCAGGAGATCTATCGTCTGCTGGCCGAGCTGGCGGACGCGGGCGTCGCGCTGATCGTCGCGTCATCCGAACTCGAAGAGGTGATCGGGCTCGCGGATCGCTGTCTCGTCGTCGCGGACGGCCGGCTCGTCGATGAGTTCGCGCGAGGCGAAGGTGAAGATGAGCGCGTGCTGCGAGCGTCGGTTCAGACTCGCAACTGAGCAGCTTCTCTTGCCGGTGCGCGGTCCGCGTCACCGTGATTCAAAAGTAACGGAGTCGAAATGAAGCTCGTGAGATTTGGAGAGCGGGGCCGGGAGCGCCCCGGACTGATCGACGCCGAGGGTTGCATCCGGGACCTCTCCTCGATCGTCAGCGACCTGGCGGGGAATTGCCTGTCGAAAGCCACCCTTAAGCGTATAGCGGCGGCCGATACATCCACGCTGCCTCGCGTGGAAAATGTGCGGCTCGGTGCTCCGGTCGGCAGTGTGTCCAACTTCATCGCTGTGGGGCTCAACTACGCGGATCACGCTGCCGAGGCGGGGGTCGCGATTCCAGCAGAGCCCATCCTCTTCAACAAAGCTCCTTCCTGCATCGTCGGTCCCAACGACCGCGTCCTCATCCCACGAGGGTCGCAGAAGACCGACTGGGAAGTGGAACTGGCGGTCGTGATCGGCGAAGCGGCGTCATACGTCAGCGAGAAAGACGCACACGAGGTCATCGCCGGCTACACGATCTGCCACGATGTATCCGAGCGCGCCTTCCAGCTCGAACGTGGCGGTCAATGGATGAAGGGCAAGGGATGCCCAACATTCGGTCCGCTCGGTCCGTGGCTCGTGACACCGGATGAAGTGGTCGACCCGCGGCAGCTGTCCATGTGGCTCGATGTGAATGGCCAGCGCATGCAGACCGGCTCGACGGAACGGATGATCTTCAGCGTCCCCTTCCTGGTCTCCTACATCTCCATGTACATGGCACTCGAACCGGGAGACGTGATAACGACGGGGACGCCTCCCGGGGTGGGGATGGGGAAGAAGCCCCCGCAGTACCTGCAGCCCGGCGACCTGGTCACGCTCGGGATCGAGCGTCTCGGATCGCAATCCCAGATCGTCGGCGCTTCGCAATGGTAACGATAGCAGTGGCGTTCCGGCAACGCACCAAAGAAGCACTCGTCTATCAGCCATCGACGTTCCAAAAACACTGGTTTTAGCGGGTGGACACCGTTAACTGCGCGCACTCGATCCGCGCGCCGAAGAATCTCTGTCGCGCTGCTTGCACAGGTGATATCGTTATCATATAGTTTCAAAAAGCTGGAACACGGCAACGTCGCTCGGGAGATTCTGCTTAGCTGAGCGACGAAATTATCAGTGATCAACGGGGGCGGGCTCATGAAGACAGTGATAGTGCGAGTTTTGTCAGCGGCCGCGGCAGTTGCGGCGAATCAGATGGCGAGCGCTCAGGCAGCGGATCCTCAGCCTAACGACTCGGATACCGTGGTCGTCACAGGGCAAAAGCTGGAGGAGGGCTCGATCGGCGGATGGATACCGGTGCCGCTGAAGGAACTGCCCCGCACGGTGACCATCATCGATGAGGAGGTGATTTCGAAGCAGTTCGTCTCCTCCACCAAGGACATCCTCAAGAACGTGGCCGGCGTGCAAATCATGCCGGACAACAATCTGGCCGGTTACCAGACGCCTTACATTCGCGGCATCCAGTCCTCGCAATATCTTGAAGGCCAGTACAGCGCGGGCGTGATCACCAGCATGCCGGAAGTCATTGGCGGCGCCGAAGTTCTGCAAGGCTTCAACTCATTGCAGTTCGCAATCGATACCGGTGGCGGCTCGGTGAACTATTTCCTGAAGCGTCCGACGGCAGAAAGCTTTCTCCAGACGGAGATTCAGGCCACCAACTGGGGCGGCTACAAGTTAGTGCTCGACGGCAACCAGCGCTTCGGTCCCGGCGAGACCGACGGCATCCGCTTCATCGGCGTGCTCGACCGCGATCAATCTTACGTCGAAGGTTTCCCGCGCAAAGAGGGTAATTCCGGCGCACTTATGTGGCGGTATTCGGGACTATGGGGCATCCAGATAGACGTGGATCTCGAGGCATGGGACATCGACAACGATCCCAACAACCAGTTCATCTCGTTCGGTGCGCCGCCAGTCGGCGACATTCCGGACATCGATCCCCGCACCAACCTGACGCAGGAATGGTCGGAGAATGCCAACCGCGAAGGGGTTCAGGCTGGCCTGCGCCTGCAGAAGGAGTTCGGTGACTGGAGAGTGCTTGCGGCCGTGGCCTACGACAAGACTACCTACCGGACCGACGGCTGCAACCAGGACAATCCCAACTTCGACACCGGCGAGGTGTCCTATTACTGCTCGCGCGGCGGATTCGGGCCACTGTGGGACAAGCAGTTCCGCTTCGATGTCAGCGGGAAGTTCGAATTCCTCGGCATGCAGCACCAGGTTGCGATTGGATTCCGCCAATCCGGCCAGGACTGGAAGTCCGTAGACGACCGCACTTACTACTCGTTCCAGGCGCCATACAACGCCCAGAACATGTACGAGCCGCGGCAATATCCGGTGCCCACGCAGTCACAGATCACTCCGGCCAACAATTATCGCAGTACCTTCGATGACCGCGTGACCTACTTCCAGGACCGCATTGGGATTAATTCGAAGTGGGACCTTTGGGCTGGCGTCGGTTATGTCGAGAACGATGGCGCCCATGGCCCGGTGTTCGAGAACGACGTTCCCAACACCTATGCGGTCGTGCCGACCGGGGCGCTGGTGTTCAAGCCGACGAGCGATAGCAACTACTACTTCAGCTATTCGGAAGGCGTGTCCCGCGCGGAGCTCACCAGCCCCAACGATCCTCAGCTGGTGAATCCGGGAGAGCTGATTCCTGCCGTCCACTCAAAGGCCTATGAAGTGGGCGCAAAATGGACCATCAACTCGCGACTGCAGCTGAACGTGGCGGTGTTCGACATGGAACAGCCATACGCGATCACCGAACAGGTCTCAGTCGACCCGGTGATGTACCGCCGTTACGAGGGCGGCCTGAATGAGTTCCAGGGTGTGAGCATCGACTTCCGCGGCAAGTTGCTGCGTAACCTCGACATCCAGGGCGGATTCACCGTTCTCGACCCGAAACAGAAGGTCTCGACAGACCCGACTCTCGAAGGCAACAGATCCGCAGGCGTGGCGAACCGCTCCGGCGCGCTGAACCTGACTTGGGGTCTGGATGCCCTTCAAGGCCTTTCTCTGGATGCCGGCGTCTACTACCAGAACAGCATGCCGCTCAACGTGCAGAACACCTACACGCTCGATGGTTACACTCGCGTCGACCTCGGTGGCAGCTACGATACCCAGTGGGGCGACAACGAGGTGCGGATCCGTCTGCTGCTGGAGAATGCACTCGACGATGAGTTCTACTACGGCTTCCAGAATGGCTTCCAGCTCGCTGCGCCTCGGACCCTGAACGCGTCACTCGCGGTACGCTTCTAGGGAGATGGCCGAAGCCAGGACAAAATGGAATCGTCGCGAAGCGATTGGTCTCACGGTAGCGACGACCCTCGTGCTCGCGGGCTGCGACAAGGCAGCCCGCGGGCGCGAGTCCTCTTCCTCAGGCGGAGCGCGCATCGCCAATCGCACCGCCGTGCTGACGTTGGGCGATTCGGCGCAGCAGCTCTCATCCCTGAAACAGAAGCAAAGCGGCTTCGAGTGGCTGGCGGGCGAGCAACCGCTTTCGCCATGGATCAAGGCGAACACCGAGCGCAAGGCTGCCTGGAAGCCGCTTCCCTCAACCGGCAAACCGGAAATGCTGGCGATCCGTGCCGGCGCCGACCAAGGACTGCAGGCCGAGCTCGACATCGTCGCGTTCGAAGATACTGGAGCGTTTCGCTGGCAACAGGCGTATCGCAACAACGGCGACGCGCCGCTAGAAGCAATTCGCGGCGCCAGTGCACTCGATCTCGCCCTGAGGGGTGACGTCGGGGATCTGGTCGTGCATTGCGTACGGCGCGACTCGGACTATTTTCGCGAAGCCGTGCCGTTCCGGGATCATCTGCAGATCGGCGGCGGCGCGTGGAATGCGCCGGTTCACACCGGGCTGATCATCATCGAAGCCGCCGAACACGCCGAGTTCCTGATCATCGGCGTTCAGCACGAGCGCAACTGGATTCTCTCGCTGGACTCCCGGGAAGGGCGAACCCATTTGCGCGTCGCACTCGAGGACATGGAAACGGCATTGCAGCCGGGGCAGCGCTTCGAAGCCCCCCCGATTTACATCGGGGCGTGTGGCGGCACGCTCGACGACGCCGTGAATCTCTCCCTATCGCATTTGCGCACCCGTATTCTGCCCAAGCCGCAGGCGAACGCGCCCTGGGTGAGCTACGACATCTGGTCGACCGACGGCTCCAACGTCGAGAAGAACATCCACGACGAAATTGCCTTCGCGGCGCAACTGGGCGTCGAACTCTTCTATCTAGACGCCTCCTGGTACAAGAATTCCTCGATCAAAGGCCAGGGAGACTGGGGCAAGGGCATCGGCACCTACGAAGAGGATCGCGTCAAGTTCCCACGCGGGTTGCGCTATCTCTCCGACCAGGTGCACGCCGCCGGCATGAAGTTCGGCCTGTGGGTGGGCCCTAACATCGTGGACGTGGATCTGGTGCCTCGCGTTATTCCCGAGAAGTGGTTAGCTCATGTGGATGGCAAGCGCGCCGAGCTGAACATCAAGGGCTGGGAGAACACGGTCGTCCAGGTCTGCCTTGGGTCGCCTGATTATGCGGAGCACCTGAAGAAGGAACTCGCCCGGCTCGTCGAGGAATACAACCTCGACTGGATCAAATGGGACAACTCCGGCATTCCCGCCCTGCCCGCGAAATGCAATCGCCCGGACCACGGTCATGCGGCCGGTGATGGCAGCGCAGCGGCGCTATTGAAAGAGTACGAAGTCTTCCGGCATCTGCACGAACGATTTCCGAATCTCACGCTGGAGCAGTGTGGCTACGGCAGCCGGCTCGATCTCGGCAGGGCCGCCTACGTGGGCGCCAACTGGTGTAGCGATACGAGCTTCCCGTCCGAGCGCGTCCGCTCGAACGCCATGGCGTGCGCGACGGTCTTCCCCTCCGGATGCAATGCTTCGTGGATCGTGCGCGAGGACAAGGAGTTCTTCGGCTTCGAGACCCAGCACCAGATCGATGCCGGCATTCGCAGTCGCATGCTCGGACTGTTCGGCGTCGGCACCCTCAATGGCCAGATGTCGCAGCGCGCATCGCTGTACCCTCGGCCAGTCATCGAGCGGTTGAAGGCGAACATCGCCACCTACAAGCAGTTTCGCCACCTGCTCATGCAGCAAGTCAGTTACCCGTTACAGCCTTACGGTAAAAGTCCGCAAGGCTGGGAAGCGGTGCAGTTCACTGACGACGCCGCGGGCGAGGCCGTGGTGATGTGCTTCCGCGGCGCGAGTTCGCAGTCCGTGTTGGCGTTGTCACTGAGCAGGTTGCACCCAGACGCGCGCTATCGCGTCCGACAAATCGATGCAGGCAGAGAAGCGACGTTCACGGGCCGTGAGTTGATGAGTCGCGGATTGATCGTCGAGCTCGCGCAGGCGGGCGCATCCGATATTTTCCATCTGAGCCGCGACAAAGGCTGACCAAGATCCGCCCGCCGCTTGCGTCATGAGCAATCGGTTCATGCGAAGGTCAGGCATTTCCGAGCTTAGTGTGCGGCGTTCGCGTGGAAAGAAGTCGAAGACCCCGCTGATGCGCAAGATTCGCTATCTCGACAGGCTGATCGATGAGCTCCCCAAGGCGAAGTCGATGGAAAAAAACCGGCGGCAAGGCCTCGGAAGTCTGTAGTCCATCGCCGGCAAATTGCCGGCCGACCTTATCGGGCTGTCATAACACAAAGCCAGCGCAACTCACATGCCATCGGACGGCGGCGAAATCCCTTGCGAAACCTGCGCACACCGCGCAAAGATTTGCGTTATGAACAGCGGCACGACGTATGCCGCTGCACCCTACAGGAAGGAAATCACCATGCGTGGCAGAAAATTCGTGTTTCTGATCTCAGCGGCTGTGCTGGCATTTGCCGGGGCGGCGAGCGCACCGCTCTCGTTTGCCGGATCCAACAATTCGGAAGTCGAACTCCTGGCTGGCACCGCTCAGCCAAAGTCGAACTCGAGGTCGACTTACATTGTCAGGATGTCGGATGCGCCGGTCGTCGCTTACGACGGCAAGGTCAAGGGTTATTCCGCGACGCGCGTCGCGAAGGGCAAGAAACTCGACGCCGAAGACCCGCGCGTCGAGAAGTACTTCGCGTACCTCACCTCCAGGCACGACAATGCATTGCAAAAAGTCGGCGCTGTGAAAAAGCTGTACAGCTTCGGCTATGTGTTCAACGGCTTTGCGGCAGAGCTCAGCGACGCGCAGGCCGCGAAGCTCAAAGCAATGAGTGACGTGGTCACCGTCTGGAAAGACGAAGAGCTCACGCTGGACACGAACCGCACCCCGGCATTCCTGGGACTCAGTACGTCCGGCGGTTTATGGGACCAGCTCGGCGGTCAAGGCCAGGCAGGCGAAGACATCGTTATCGGCATGGTCGATTCAGGGTTCTGGCCCGAAAATCCGAGCTTCTCGGATCGGAACGCCGCGGGCAAACTGGTCTACCACAACATCCCGCACTGGAAGGGCAAGTGCCACCCGGCCGAGGCCTTCAACGCTTCGAACTGCAACCAGAAGGTCATCGGGGCGCGTTACTACAACACCGGCTTCGGCGGTCCCGCGGCCGTGAAGGCCCGGTATCCGAATGACTTCAATTCGCCTCGCGACGGCTCTGGCCACGGGTCGCACACGGCCAGCACGGCCGGTGGCAACAGTGGCGTGCGCGCGAGCGTCGACGGAATCGATCTCGGCACGATCAGCGGCATGGCTCCGCGTGCACGACTGTCTATCTACAAGAGCTGCTACGGTGATGGCGCGACTTCGGCGTGCTTTACGAGCGACTCGGTCGCCGCCATCGATCAGGCGGTCGCCGACGGCGTCGACGTCATCAATTACTCGGTGAGCGGTTCTACCAGCTCGAATGTCGATCCGGTGGAAGTCGCTTTTCTGTTCGCAGCCGACGCTGGCATATTCGTCGCCAACTCGGCGGGCAATTCGGGTCCAACCGCGAGCACCGTGGCTCACAACAGCCCCTGGATCATGACGGTTGCCGCCGGCACGCACGATCGGTTTTATGCCGCCAGCGTGACCCGCGGCGACGGGGTCGTTCATCAGGGAGCTTCGCTTGGCAGTGGCACCCCGAGTTTGCCGGTCATCCTGGCGATCGATGCGGGGTTGCCCGGCTTTCCGCTCGATCAGGTTCAGCAGTGCTGGTCCAACAACACGGGCGGAGGCCTGGTACCGCCGACCGGTCCGGAAGGTCCACGCCTCGATCCGGCGAAGGTCGCCGGCAAGATTGTCGTATGCGACCGAGGCGTCAGTGCGCGAACCGACAAGAGTGTCGCGGTCCGCAACGCGGGCGGCCTCGGCATGATTCTCACCAATCCCACGGCGAACACGGTGGATGCTGACCTGCACGCCGTTCCGACCGTCCATGTGCAGAACACAGAACGCGCCGCGATCTACGGCTATGTTTCGGGCACGGCAAATCCGACCGCGCAGCTGTCGGCCGGCGTCATCACGGCCGGCGTCGTCGTTGCGCCCGACGTTGCTGCGTTTTCGTCGCGCGGCCCGGCCCTCGCGGCAGGCGGCGACATGCTGAAGCCGGACATCATGGCTCCTGGCGTGGCGGTCCTCGCCGCGGTCTCGCCAGCGTCGACAACGGCGCCGGGACGCCATTTCGACTTCTATCAGGGCACTTCGATGTCGAGCCCGCACATCGCGGGCATCGGCGCGCTCATGAAGCAGCGGCATCCGGACTGGTCGCCGATGATGATCAAATCGGCCCTCATGACCACGGCATCGCAACTGCGTAATAACGGAACTCCGATTGCGGGAGGCGTGTTTGCCATCGGTGCGGGCCACGTCGATCCAAACAAGGCCGTCGATCCGGGCCTGGTTTACGACGCGGGCTTCAATGACTGGCTCGGCTTCCTGTGCGGCTCGGGACAGCTGACCGGTTGTGGCGCGCTGACAATCGATCCCAGCGATCTCAACTACCCGTCCATCGCGATCGGCTCGCTGGTCGGCACGCAAGTCGTGAAGCGCAAAGTGACGAACGTCGGCGGCGCGAGCGCCACGTACACCGCATCGGTCGTCGCGCCTGCGGGTCTCACGGTGAGCGTCAACCCGGCGAGTTTCACGATCGCGCCGGGCGCGACGCAGAACTTCACCGTGACCTTCACCCGAACCACCGCGGCGCTCAATGCGTACGCCCAGGGTTCCTACACCTTGAACGACGGCACGCACGTGGTGCGGAGTCCGTTTGCGGTGAGACCGGTCATTCTGTCGGCACCCGCCGAGGTGACCTCGACTGGCAGCGCGATCAACTACCCGGTGGGCTTCGGATACACCGGCGCGTTCGGTACTCAGGCACGTGGACTGCAGGCGGCAACCACGACGGCCGGTACCGTGAGCGACGATCCGGGCGATGATTTTGGCGGCATCGGCGCGCCGGGCACGACGAGCTTCCCGGTCGTCATCCCGACGGGTACCACGATGTTCCGTGTCGCGCTGTTCGATGGCGAGAGCGATGGGGCCGACGATCTCGATCTCTACGTCTATCAGGGCACCACCCTGGTCGGCACGAGCGGCGGCACGACTTCTGCCGAGCGGGTGACCTTCACGATCAACCCGGCGAGCGGGCCGATTGCGTTGACAGTGGTGGTGCATGGCTTCGAGACCGATGGTCCGGATTCCAACTTCACGCTGTTTACCTGGAATGTCGGAACCACTGCGGCTGGAAACATGGTGGTCGCCGCGCCGGCAACCGCCACGCAGGGTGCGACTGGCCAGGTCAGTCTGACGTTCAGCGGCCTGGCGGCGGACACTCATTATCTGGGCACCGTCGTCTACACGGGGAGCCCCGCGGCAACCAGTCCGACCATCGTCAGCGTCAACACGCCCTAACAAGTAACGCTGTCGATATCGAAACCAACGCCCCGGGGGATATCCCCCGGGGCGTTTTTTTTTCTCAGGCCGACTGGTCCGCCACCGGGTCTGTCGCCCGCTCGCGCGGACACAGAATCAAATGGCCATTGGCGGCCGCGTGGTAGTCATAGATCGCGTCCCCCACACGCAAGATGACGCGCCATCCCGGAACCAGGGCCTGCGTGTATTGCATCTGCGGCTCGGGACAGCCGAGCGAGCCGTCTCGCCAGGTCACGCGCTGCGCGCTCTGAACCGTGATGGCCTGCGCGGACACACCGCGCGTAACCGCGTCTTGCTTTGCGGCCGCTACGATCGACTGCAGATCATTGGGCATGGCCTGGGTTTCCGAATTGACGACGGGCGGCGCTTCGACGGCACCATTGGCGCACCCTGCCAGCCCAGTCGCCAGGCAAAGAATTGCGGGGATAGTGGCCTTCGACATCTTTCACCTCTCGCGGAATTGTTGAACTCATAGCCCGCTCAGTGAAACAGCACGACCGCCTTCTCGAGCGTCACCTTGACGCCCCAGGCGATCGGGATGCCGACGGCGAGCCACGCACCCCATAACCGCCAGCCAGACGGCGTGCCGGGCGCCGCGCCTGGCGCCGGGCCGGTGGGCATCGCGGCGGCGGCCTCGCGCGCGCTCGTTGCTGGCGAGTCGGCGGCAACGAACAGGCGCTCATCCACGGGCCTGATGAGGCTGTTACAAACGAAGCCGATCAGCAGCAGTCCCGCCAGGATGTACATGGTGATGCTGTAAACGTCGGCGCGCGCGATGCCGTGGTCGATCTGATAGTCGCGGATGTAGTTGACGAGCACGGGGCCGAGCACACCGGCCGTTGACCAGGCAGTGAGGAGACGGCCGTGGATGGCACCGACCATGCGGGTGCCGAACAGGTCTGCCAGATACGCCGGGACGGTCGCGAAACCGCCGCCATACATCGACAGGATGACGCAGAAGAACGCGACAAACAGCGCAAGATTCCCGAGTCGCGCGGTCCACGGGATGGAGGCGTACAGCGCAAATCCAAGCAGAAAAAAGATCGCGTAAGTCATGCGGCGGCCGATGCGATCGGAGAGCGATGCCCAGCAGAACCTGCCCGCGATGTTGAACAGCGACAGCAGTCCCGTGAAGCCCGCTGCGATCGCGGCGATCTGCGCAAGCTGTGCCTTGTCGAGCGCGGTGAAGGCGAGCGGCACGCCGATCAGGCGCCCCGCAAACACTTCCTGCAGCAGTGGCGAGGCCATGCCGATGACGCCGATGCCGGCGGTGACATTGAGACACAGCACGGCCCACAGCAACCAGAACTGCCGCGTACGCCAGGCGGTCTCGAGGCTCACGTAGCGATTGGCGGCAGCGGTCGCGGCGGTCGATGGCAGCGAGACGCCCTTGGGTTTCCAGCCCTCTGCGGGCAGGCGGTAGCCGAGCGCGCCGCTCATCATGAACACGAAATAGATTCCGGCGAGCGTCAGGAACGTCGCGGTCACGCCGACCGATTGGTCGGTCGCGTACAGTTTCATCAGGCGGTCGGCGAGCGGCGCCCCAATCATGGCACCGCCTCCAAATCCCATGATCGCCATGCCGGTCGCCATGCCGCGCCGGTCCGGGAACCACTTGATCAGCGTTGATACCGGCGAGATGTAGCCGAGGCCAAGCCCGATCCCGCCGATCACTCCGCAGCCGAGCCACAGCAGCCACACCTGGTGCAGGTGCACGCCGAGCGCGCCGATCACGAGTCCGCCGCACCAGCAGATCGCCGAGACCACTCCCGCCTTGCGCGGGCCGACGCGCTCGAGCCAGCCGCCGAGCAACGCGGCCGATGCTCCAAGGAACACGAAAAAGAGCGTGTACGTCCACCCGAGGAGCGAGATCTTCCAGTCGCAGTCAGTCGCGAAAAACGTGCCGAGCCACGACATCTCCTTCGGGCAGGCTATCGATTGGCTGATTCCGACCGCCTTGGACAGCGGCAGCCAGAACACCGAGAAGCCATAGGCCATGCCGATGCACAGGTGAATGGCGAGCGCCGCCGGGGGCACGAGCCAGCGGTTGAAACCTGCTCCCGCGATGATCCGTTCGCGGTCGAGAAATCCTGGCGCTCTTGCGGCGCTTGCTACAGCCATGACGTTCCTCCTGAACAGTGAGTGTACGGCCGCCCCTCGCCGTCAAGCATAGACTAGCCGTGGGCCGCGAGTAATCGTGTCTCTTGCTGACATCAAGAAGGGCGACAAGCTGCAGACCCTTGCCAATCTTCATCCGGATATGAAAAGGCATTTGCTTTACACGCTGAACTATCAACTCCCGGGGCTCATACCCGTTTGCTCCGACGTGACCGTCATGAAAGTGGGTCGCAAGAAACTGGCGTTCACTTACAACGGGATCGAATTCGAGATCGACTGCGAAGACTTCACCGAAGGCGCGGGCGTATCGTTCCAGCAGGCGGTGCAGAATTATCTCGGCCCGGCCTGCGACAAGGAGAAGATGCAATCGCTGGACAAGGTCGATCAGGATGGCATCCGCACCGGAAGACCACAGGAGGGGATGACGCGGGATGGCGTGTTGTTCGCGATGGGCCGCCCGCCCGTTCATGCCAACCCGAATCTGGACGCCAACGAGTGGATGTACTGGAAGAACCGCTTCGCGAAGATGGTCATCAAGTTCGACGCCAGCGGCAAGGTGAGCAACATCCGATAGGCACAGGGATGACGGCCCTGGTCACGTTTCTCGATGATTTGGTCGGGGTGAGGGGATTTCGCGAGTCAATGCACACCCATGGCGGATATTGGTTCGGCAAGCGCGCGGACCTCCGACGAGATCGCCGGAGGCCGAGCCTACGCTCCTGCATCGTGACTTGAGATGATTGCGGCGACAGGTCCATGTCTTGCGGCATTCAGGTCGCTTTCATCAGCCGGCCCGGTGGACCGACCAAGTAGCAGCCTTCACTTAGCGATTGACGAGTCATCATTGTCCACGGCGGATGGGTTGCGCCGCATGTTCGAGCACATAGTCGGCAATCCGGGCGCCCACCTTTGCTGACGCATTACTCGAGCCGCGGAAATGCATGCCGCCGTAGGTGCGCGCTGTAGATACCTTCTTGCGCCATGTCCGAGATGCGCGAGTAACGCCGCGGCTTGACTCCTCCCTCGGGAGGTCCTGGAAAGACGGTGTTGAACGCGGGGTGCAACTCGAACGTGTTGCGGTCGCCGAAGAAGTGCTGGAGCACGCGGGGGCCGGCGCCGTGTGACGCTGGGTGCGAGGCTGGATACTCAGGGTGATTCGGCGTCGTCAGGAACGGAGCCCAGTCGGAGATCCGCGCGGTGCCTGGGTTGCCGTCCAGATCCGCCTTTGGAATGGCGACGATTGGCCGCCAGGTGAGGTCGGCTGAATTCATCCCGAAGTCGAGCTTGGCGCGAAACACGGTCACCGAGGTGTCGTGCATGGCGATCGTGAGCAGTGCAAAGATGCGCGAATTATCGCGACGTGAGGTCCTGTGCTTGCGGGCCATTTGAATGGCCGCCTCGATATAGTCGTTCGTCGCGTAACCGTTGAAGAAAAACGCGATGTGGGTTTGATCCAAAGTCCGGGAAGAGCCGCTCTTCACTCCGATCGTCGCGACCTCGTTGTAGTCCGCGGCATATTCCGGACTGCCGAGCGTCGTCCAGGGCCGTGGAAAAGCCGACTGAAACTGGGTGTTGCTGGTCAGCGCGAAGGGGGTGGTGAAGGCGATGTTGCCCCCCGCCATGTTGGCGCCGGTTGCGGACTCCCACTGACCAAGGATTGCACCGGCACCGGTAATACGGGAACTACCGGGTCGCTGAATCCGTCGGATCGCCCGCCACGCCAGGATCTGGTTCGCAACGTTCTCGCCCCACTCGATGCCGCGCTGGACTTCGGCCGAGTCGTCGCCGTCAAACTCGGCCAGAGACAATGCGCGCTGCTCGTCGAAGCGGCTCAGCTGCGCCGGATAGAACGATTTCAACGTCACGTAGGCAGCCTGAACCATCGCGGCGCGCCAGTGTGTTCCGCGCGGTGCCCGGTCTGTTACGAAGATCGGCTGTGAGTTTCTTCGGCGCCGATGCCGTTCTGCGCATCGAACATGGCGCTGTTCACGGTCGCCGCCATGCGCATGGTCGGCGGATTGCCGAGGGTGCTGGCGACGATCGCGTCGAGCATCACCTGGTTCCATACCAGGGTCTCGTCAACCCGAAATCTTGCGTGCGTTGAATCGGCGCGCTCCGCGCTCGCTTCTGCGCCCGCTGCTGCGAAGGAAGCGGCGAGCAGAATGATCAGTCAGGCCGGTTTTGAAAGCTTGGATCTTCATCGTGTTCTCCCTGGGTTGTGGCGCTCTGCGGCGCAGGGTGTATTACTCGCCGCGGAACGTGCCTCGCCGTGCTCCGCCGCTCAATGCACCGGCGCTGGATTCGGGGTGAACTCTGGGTGTACGAGCAAGTCGCTGAACGCGCGGCTTTTATCGGAACGTCGGTGAAGCGCCTTGGATGCGTCCTGATAGGATGTCTGACCGAACGCAGAGGCAACCGATGCTGCCAGCGACGCGCAAACATTTCGGGACCTTCGACGTCGACCTTGAAACGGGCGAGCTGCGCCGGCAATGGCCTCAAGCTGAAGTTGCAGGAAAAGCCATTTCAGATGCTGGCGATGCTCCTGGAGCACCCGGGAGAGGTCGTGACGCGCGAAGCCCTGCGCGAACGGTTGTGGGCGGCCGAACACGTTTGTCGACTTCGATCACGGTCTCAACACCGCGATCAAGAAGCTGCGCCAGGCACTCGGCGACAGTGCAGAAAATCCGCGGTTCATCGAGACGCTCGCGCGGCGAGGTTATCGGTTCATCGCGCCGGTTGCGGACTGTCGGACGCTCGCCGGCGCGGGTTCTGCAGGTCGACGCGCATCGCCGCGAGTCGCGCTCCGTTCATGCGCCGCGGTCTCGTCGCCGTGCTTGGCGTTGCCGCCGTCCTGGTCGTCGCCGTCGCCGCGATGATCGTCATGTCGCGCCGCCCTGCCGGCGCGCCAGCGCACGCCGGCGCCAAACGCCTGGCCGTCCTCCCGTTCGAGAACCTCGGCTCGAAGGAGGACGACTACTTCGTCGACGGCATCACCGACGAGGTGCGCGGGAAGCTGACGAACCTCCCGGGCCTGGAGGTCATCGCCCGCACCAGCTCGAACGGATACAGGAAGACGCAGAAGAAGCCGCAGGAGATCGGGAAGGAGCTGGACGCCGAGTACCTGCTGACGGGCGCCGTCCGCTTCGCGAAGGGAAGCGACGGCACGAGGCGCGTGCAGGTGAGCCCGGAGCTGAGCCTGGCCTCGAGCGGGGCGTCGCGGTGGGCGCAGCCTTTCGACGCGACGCTGACGGACGTCTTCCAGGTGCAAGGCGGAGATCGCCACGCGCGTGGCACAGGCGCTCGACGTCGCGCTGTCGGCCGGAGAGAAACGCAGCTTGGAGGCGAAGTCGACCCAGAACCTGCCGGCTTACGAGGCCTATCTGCGCGGTGAAGAGGCTTCGCAGTCGATGACGGCCAGCCGATCCTCCGAGCCTGCGGCGGGCCGTCGGCCACTACGAGCAGGCCGTGGCCCTCGACCCTCGCTTCGTGGAGGCGTGGGCGCGCCTCAGCCGTGCCTCGTCGTCAGCTCTACGCCAACGGCACTCCCACGCCGGCCGGGGCCGAGCGGGCGCTGTTGCGCCGCGGAGAAGGCGCTGGCGATCGGGCCGGAGCGCCCGGAAGGCCATCAGGCGCTCGGCTACTACTACATGGTCGTCACCAAGGACGCGGCCCGAGCGCTTCCCGAGATGGAGCGGGCGCGCCGCCTGTCTCCGGGCAGCGCGGACTACGCCACCTCTCTCGGGAATCACCCGGCAATACCTGGGACAGTGGGAAGCGTCGCTGGTCGATCTCGAAGAGGCCCAACGCCTCGATCCCCGCTCGGTCACTAGCCTTCGGCGCCTGGGCTTTGCGACCCTCCGGTTGCACCGCATCTCAGAGTCGCGGAGGGCCTATGACCGCGGGCTCGCCCTCGCGCCCACGAACCTGGCGCTCCTGGAGCAGAAGGCCATGACGTATCTCGCGGAGGGAGACTTGGCGGGAGCTCGTGCGGTCCTGAAGGCTGCACCGAAGGAGGTTGAACCGACAGCGCTCGTGGCCTTCGTGGCTAACTACGCGGACCTCGTCTGGGTGCTCGACGAAGCGCAGCGCGACCTGCTCCTTCGTCTCACGCCGAGCGCCTTCGACGAGAATCGCGGCGTCTGGGCCCACTGCCTGGCGCAGGCATCCGCGCTGAAGCGCGACGAATCAAATGTCCGGAAGTACGCCGAGATCGCCCGCGCCGAGTTCGAGAAGCAGCTCGAGGCCGTGCCGGAGGACGCCCAAGTCCACGCTCATCCTCGGCCTCTCGCTCGCGTACCTGGGAAGGAAGGCCGAAGCGATCCGCGAGGCCGAGCGGGCGGTGGCGCTCCTGCCCATCTCCAGGGATGCGCACTTCGGCCCCTACATCCAGCACCAGCTCGTGCGCGTCTACATCCTGACCGGTGAGAACGAGAAGGCGCTCGACAAGCTGGAACCGCTGCTGAAGATCCCGTACCACCTCACGCCCGGCTGGCTCGAGATCGACCCCAACTTCGACCCGCTCCGGCAGACTCCGCGATTCAAGAGTTTGATAGGGTAAGAATGCGGTCTCGGACCGCATCCTCGATACAGGATGGAACAGGTGCCGGTAGTTTTAATGGTCGGGGTGAAAGGATTGAACCTTCGACTCGTAAGTCCCAAACGAATTCTCGTTGTTTGTCCGTGCGAAACGTTGACGATGGAGAGCGACGAGCACCCCCGTTTGCCGGCGAAATACCGGGCGCGAACAGGTCGCGCCCGGTACTCATCTTACGCTTCCACGTATCGCGCGTACGAGCCAAGAGAAGTTGGCTGCGGGATGCGGCCGACTAGCTACCACAACCTCGTCGGACCGTCAGAGACCCTCGACCCGGTAGACGTCGCCGGTCACCGACACGACGTATGCGGTGTTCCCGACGAATTCCACCGAGGTGGGGCGATCCAGGACAAGCTCCTGACCGCGACCGTCCAAGACTGGTGTCAACTCGCCATGACGTCCCACGACGACCAACCGACCTGTGTTTGGCAGAGCTCGAGAGCCTTCACCGACACCGTCCCACTGACCCTGAGAGAGTCCGTAGAGCCTGCCTCGTGGTCCTCGCTCGACATCAATGAGCATGCTCGCCCCGCTGGCCACCTCAAGCGCCTTCCCTCGAGGGACCAAGGCCAGGACCTTGCCGTCCTCTGGGGTGTGGGGGATCGGGCCCAACTGGGTGACGAAGACAAAGCCGGCGATCGTCTCGAGTCCGGTCGGTACCACGTTCTCGAACGTGGCGACCTCGTGGATCGAACCCTGCAGGCTGACCCACAGCACCCGGTTGTGGTGCGCGTCGGTCACCAGGAACCCGCCGAAGTACGGCTGCATTGCGAAATGCACGCCGGTGTCGACGAAGAACGCCGGCTGTGGCGGGTGGTCGGCCGACCACTGTCCGAGGTCGGCGATGAGCGTGGGGGTGCCGTCGCGCTCGATGCGGTAGAGACCGTTCTTGGCGTTGGGGTTGCCATTGTCGAACGGCTCACCGAATACCAACCCGCTCACGAGCGTGACGAGCACGTAAGCCGTCCGACCCACGAATGCGACGTCGACCGGTCCGCCGATGTCCCCACCCTGGAACGCCTTCGGTGGCAACCCGGTCGCATAGGTGCTCACCCGGCCGTCACGACGATCGATGCGGAGCACCTCGCCGACGCTCCCGTCCGTTACGTAGAGCGCCCCGTCGGGACCGATCGTGCTCCCGGCGTTGAAGTCATCGCTCCCGAACTCCGCCAGGTGCGTCACCACCGGGCCTCTTTGGTCGTGGGCGCTGACCGTCGGCGCGACAGCCGCGACGCACGAGTCCGGCGATCACGTTTGCAAACTTGAACACAGTGCGGTTCATGGTGTTCCCCTTGGTTTGTTAGTTGGTTTCGATGAAATCCTCGCCGGATCGCGTCCGCATGCTTGCGCAAGCTTCAGCGTTCGCCGAGCCTCATCGCAGGGTCGAAGTCGGCTCCCGCGATATCCTTGAACACGAGAATCTGCGGGACCTTCGCGGAAGCGCCGTCGTAGAAACCGCTTTCGGTGACGAATTCCTTCGGGTTGCGGAAGGTGCCGAACAGGATGTCGAACAGCGGCAGGTCGGAATAGTTGTAGTGATGAATGCCGCGACCGTGATGGACGCTGTGAGCTCTCGGGCCTCTGCACGAGGTAACCCAGCCATTGCGGCGTGCGGATGTTCGTGTGCTGGATCACGGCCAGGAACATCGTGGCGTAGAGCGAAGTACGTGACCGCCTGGGCGCTGAGTCCAACCGCCACCATCAGGGTGAGACTGGTGAGAAAGGTGAAGCCGACGATGTCGAGAGGGCTGAAGTAGAAGGCGCCATAACTGTCCAGACGTTCGGCGCTGTGATGCATCTGATGGAAGGAGCGCCAGAGCCAGTGGACGCGGTGCATGGTCCGGTGCCAGACATAGACCAACAGCTCATAGACCAGCACGGCGATTCCGGCGCCGACAAAGGGATTGAGCCCTTCCAGGTTGAAGAGCTGGTACTGGGCCAGCGTGTCGCCCCAGAGCAGGGGCAGGTAGGACGACAGGAAGAAATAGAAGACGAACACGACCAGCGCTTTGGTCCTCCAGCCCCTCACCCGCGGCAGGGGACGGGCGGGGAACAGTGCTTCCAGCAGTATCAAGGCTCCGTACAGTCCCAGTACCGTCAAGGAAACGGGATCCATCAGGATTTGCAGTGGCGTCGGCATGTGGCTTCTCCCCGGTGGTTGTTGTTCGAACGGGTGCCACATTGGCGGGCTGGCCGAAGCACTGCATGGCGGCTGGCTAATTTTTGGGTAATGGTTTGATAATGATTCGCGGGCTGATCCCGCTGCCGGCCGAATGAAATACCAGATAGCCGAATTCCTCATCGATACCGCCCGGTATCGGATCAGCAGCGGGGACGCGCCCATCCCCGCTGAGCCGAAGGTGTTCGATCTTCTCGTGTACCTGATGCGGCACCGCGACCGGGTCGTGACCCGGGAAGAGCTGTTCCAGGAAGTCTGGGACGGCCGCGAGGTCTCGGATGCGACGCTGAGCAATCACGTCAAGAGCGCGCGCAAGATTCTCGGCGACAGCGGCGAGCTGCAGAAGACCATCCTGACGATCCGCGGCCGCGGCTATCAATTCATTGCGCCGGTCACGGTGATCCCGGAGGGCGCCGGCGGAGACGAGGCGCCGGCGCCACAGCCTGCGGCGAGTCGCCTCGCCAACGCTGTTGCGCCGGCCTGGCGATTGCCGCTGGTGATCGCCGGAGTGCTGGTCGCTGCGCTGCTCGGCTGGCGCACCTTCGCGTCACTCCAGGCGGCGGGACCGGACGCGGACTCGCCCTACGTGGTCGTCGTGCCCTTCGATGTGTCCGGCGATGCGCCCGACGCCTGGCGGCCTTTCGCGGATCAGGTCACGCGGGAACTGATCCGCAACCTGAGAAAAATATCCGGCCTGAGGGTCGTGCCGGCGCCGTCGGCGTTTACCTTCAAGGAGAACAAGGCGCGCGATCACATCCGGCGCCAGCTGCCCGACGTGCAGTACGTGCTCGATGGCGTGGTCAGCATCTCCGCAGGCAACAGCCTGCGCATCACCGCGGAGCTCGAAGATCTGCGCAAGGGCCTCGTGGTCTGGGACAAGGACTACGAGGGCCGTACCGACGACACGAATCTTTTCGCGATGCAGTCCAGCATCGCCGCCGCGGTGTCGGATTCGCTGAAAGTCGCGATCCTCGCGGAGGAACAGCGGGCGCTGGATGAGTTTCCGACCAGCAATCTCAAGGCGTACGAGGCGTACGTGGCGGGGCGTTATCAGTTGGACCTGGTCAGCCATGAATCCCTGCCGCGCGCGATCGAGCTGTTCGACCAGGCCATCGCGCTCGATCCAAAGTTCTTCGACGCCTATATCGCCAGGAGCGATGCCTACCGCCAGTTGTTCGGCTATTTCGAGCCGCCGATCAACATGCTGCAGAAGGTGGTCGATTCGATCGCCGAGGCGCAGGAGTTGCGCCCCGATTCTGCCGAGGCGTGGTCTTCCCTCGGCCTGACCTATGTGATGGCCTGGCGCTGGAAGGATGCCTGGATCGCGTTGAACAAGGCGAAGCGCCGCGACCCGACGCTTGCGCAGACGGAACTGGGCTTTGCGCTGTACTACTCCGGGCTCGGCGAAGCGGAAAAGGTCAAGCGCGCGCTGGCCGACGCCGAGCGCCTCGACCCGCTCAACGCGGAAATGGCGGACTGGGGGAACTGGGCGCTGTTCATGGTGGGCGAAAGCAAGGCGGCGCGGGAGTGGGTCGACAAGCAGATGCGGCAACACCCGGACATCGGGATGGTGTTTTCAGGCGCAGGTGTTGGCGCCTACATCGCCGGTGACTATGAAAGGGCCGTGCAGCTTGCGGAACGCGGCGCGGAACTGGACGGGTCGCCCGTCGCGATGATCATGCTGGCACAGGCGTACGGGTATGCGGGGCAGAAGGAGAAGGTGCTGCCGCTGCTGGAGAAGGCCGCGAGCGCGGGTACTTACGTGTGCCCGTATGAATCGGCCGCCGCGTATCTCAGCATCGGCGACAAGGAGCGCGCGATGACCCTGCTCGATGAGGCCGTCGCCAAGCGCTCGAACTGCCTCATCTTTCTGCGCAACGATCCCCGGCTGGAGCCCATCCGGCAGCATCCCCACTTTCCGGTCTTGCTGAACCGCGTGGGATTGGATGATGTCGCGGTGGCGTCGTATAAGAGGTAATGGTGCGATCCAGAATTGCGCGCCCCGAGATTTCGTCTTCGTGTAACGAGCGTAGTAGATCAGAGCGGCGATGACCACGAATGACAGAGTCGCAATCATTCGTCAGGTTGCGCCCGCTTGAGCGTGATACGCCAAGCTCGCCGCGCTCATGGCACTTCGATAATGTTGTGGTAGCGATGGCGCCAGTTGGTGCCTTCGGTCGACCACATCACGTCATGCGAGTCGTCTTCACCAAACTCGCCTTCGCCTCCATACATCCACAACTTGTCGCCGAAAGAGGCCAGGCCCTGATCGACGCGCCGTGAAAACCCGGGATCAGTGACCGACTGGGTCCAGGTGACGCCGTCGGACGAAGACCAGGCGTCGTTGAAGGGGATGAAGGACATCGGCTGTCCGCCGACGACCCAGATCTTGTTCGCGTGGACCACCGCGCGGTGCAAAGAGCGGCCGGTGGCCTGGGCCTGGGTTCCTTCGAACTGCCAGGTGATTCCGTCGGCCGACGACCAGATTCTCCCGTCTGTGCCATTCACGTTGACGCCACCGAGCAACCACGCACGTCCGTTGAACACCACGACCTGGTGCTCGTAGATGTCGCCGGGGGTCGCGAACTGGATCTCGCGCTGCCAGGTCACGCCGTCCAGCGACGACCATACGTCGGCACGTTGGCCGGCACCCGGCACATAGCCGCCCATCACGAACAGTTTGCCGTTCATGGCGAACATTGCGTTGCCGACGCGGGGCTCGAAGTCCGCGTTGGCCGTGGCCTGCGTCCAGTCTTCCCCATCGTCCGTCGACCAGACGTCATTCACCCGATCGAAGGGCTCGTTGCCAAGGAATCCACCCTGCACCCACAGCCGGTTGTTGTGGACCGCAACGGTGAACTGGTTGCGAGGGCCAACGACCGCGGCGCCCGGCGACTGCGTCCAGTCATCGCCATCGGCCGATGACCAGGCCTGGAATTTTCCGTCCATGCCTTCGCCCAGCATCCACAGACGACCGTTGAAGGGAATCAGTTTTCCGGGATGAGCCGGAGAAAATACCGCGCTGGTGTGCTCGAAGGTCCAGTCAACGAGGTTGGTGGTCGACCACGACTCGTTCTTCGGCCGCAGCCTGTCCATGCCACCGATCAGCCAGATGCGATTGCGGAAGGTCAGTAGATAGCCGCGAGCGCGGCCGCCGTACGGCCCCGACGCCAGGTCCTGCGTCCAGTTGCTGCCGTCGGTGGTCGACCAGACGTCGCTGTACAAGGTGGTGCTGTTCCAGGTGTTGAAGAATCCCCCGAGCACGTACAGGCGATTGTTGTACGTGAGCGTGGACACTTGCCGGCGCGGGCCGAAGGGCGCGGCATTTTCGGAGCGCCAGGTCACGCCGTCCGCCGACGACCACACATCATCCAGCAGGGTGTCCTGTTGCCCGGTGCTGCCGCCCATGAGCCACATGCGTCCGTTGAGCACCGCCACGCGATGATCGCGGCGCTCGGAGAACGCGGCGTTGGCCGTTGCCTGCGTCCAGCTCACGCCATCGGTGCTCCACCAGACATCGTTGTAGCGCTGATCACTCTGGGAGTTGATGCCACCGATCAGCCACATACGGTCGTTGAGCACTGCCACTTGATGCGCGGTGCGTGCGGCAAAGGGTCCGCTGACGAGAATGCGCGTCCAATTGAGGAGATCGTCGGAACGCCACACGTCGTTGAAGTCGACGCCTGTGCCCGGGCCGGTGCCGGCGATCAGATAGAAATGCCCGTCGAATTGCAGGAGTTGCGCACCGGCACGGGTGCCCCAGGGCGTGGTTGCGCTGCGCTGTACCCAGGCGCGGCCGTCGGTGGAGCTCCAGATCTCCCGGCCCTCGTTACCACCCACGATCCACAATTGACCGTCGTGCTCGACGGGCGACATAGGCGCGTCATAGTACCTGCGCGACGTCACGATCGTCGGCCGCCCGACCGTTGCGCCACGCTGTAGCCAGTAGTGCGCATTGCGGCCGAGGCCGGCTGCCGAATCATCGAGCGTCGTTGCGCCGAGCACCGTGGAGGTGACACCCGTACACGCGCTGGGTGAGGATAGTGGCGCGGGGCAATTGTCGAAAAGCGTGCGCGAGAACGTGGTGCCCCCGGCAGCGAATGGCAAGTTCACGGGCGAGGCGGCGGTGAGATTGAGCCACGCTGTGAATGGCGCCTCGACCGCACCCGGCACCGTGACATTCACGGTGTAGGTCGCCTGTGCAGCCAGGTGGTTTTCGCTTTCCGCCTTGGTGGCGGTGATCATTGCAGAGCCCGCCGCAACGATGGTGACCTGCCCGGTGTCATCGACGGTGATCACACCCGTGCTGCCACTGGAATAGGTGATGTCCCCGGTGCCGGCGCCACCAGTAGCCACGTTCGCAAACGGCGCATCACCGACTTGCTTGTTGATGGGCCCAGGCAGGTCGAACGTAATCGTCTGCGCGGCGCGCGCGATATTCAGTGTGTAGCTCGCGGTCGCCGCAAGATGCCCGGCGTCCGCGGCCTTGTTGGCCGTGATCAATGCCGATCCCACCAACAGGATGGTGACTTGCCCGGCGGCATCGATGGTGGCAACGCTCGTGCTGCCACTGGAATAAGTGATGGCGCCGGTGCCGGCGCCACCCGATGCCGCATTGGTGAATGGCGCGTCGCCGAACGTCTTGGCGATCGGTCCGGCGTCGGCGAATGCGATTGTCTGGGCGACTGGCGGGGGCGGGGGTGGGGGCGAGGGCGGGGACTTTTTCCCTCCGCCACTACAACCGGCGAGAAGCATCAAGGACGCGGCAAGAACCAGGCGATGCCCGGGAATAAGTGGCATGGAATCTTTCCCCTGCGGTGATCGTGCCGGATGGCGATCTCGGTCGTCTCTTCCGGTCTTGCGGCAGATTAGATAGTGAGGGGAAATTGCGCAAGGTTGAACTGAGCTGCGCGTCAGTTGAAATTGGTCGGGGTGAGGGGATTTGGCGAGTCAATGCAGAGCCGTGGCGGGTGTTGGTTCGCCGTCGCACCAGTTCTATACTCCAAGAGCGTTCGGTTCTCGATTCGTGTCGGGCTGGTGAGGAAAAATCTGGCGTGAGTGCGGGCTTTAAAGGTTCGTGATGAAACGGGTGCCGCAATCGCTCGATCGGCGTGCCTTTGTGCAACTGGCGACGACATTCGGCCTGTCGCTGACCGTACCGGGTCTCGCAGCGAAGTCGCCGGCTACGCCTCTGACAGCGGATGAATGGACCCTCATCGGCGAAGTATCGGAGTTGATCATCCCGACGACGGACACCGGCGGGGCGCTGGCGGCCGGCGTGCCGGCATTCGTGAGAATGATGCTGTCGGATTGGTTCAGCGAAGCCGAGCGCGAGAACTTCATTTCCGGCATGCACGAGTTCTCGGCGGGCGCATCCAAGAAGTACGGCAAGAACTTCGGGGAGCTGACCGCGAGCCAGAAGGATCAGTACTTCGGCGAGCTGCTGGCGGCGGCGGAAGGCGGCGCAACTGCGCCGCGTACGCCATTCGTGGTCCTCATGAAGCGGCTCACGATTTTCGGTTACTACACCAGCGAACTCGGGGCCACGACCGAGCTGCATCAACAGATTGCAGCGGCGCGGTACGAACCCGCGGCGGTCGTCAAACCAGGCGATCGGGCGGATTCCGGGATTCCAGGCGCCATGTACTGGTTCAACGCGAGTTGACGCGATGTCCAAGTACGACTTCGACGCGATCGTCATTGGCTCCGGCATTTCCGGAGGCTGGGCCGCGAAGGAGCTCACCGAGAAGGGCCTGAAGGTGCTGCTGCTCGAGCGGGGGCGCTCGATCACTCCTGCGGACTACCTCGGCGAGCACAAGCCCGCCTGGCAGTTCCCATTCCGCCAGCTCGGCGATCGCAAGCGCTACGAACGCGACTACCCGATCCAGAGTACGTGTTATGCGTTCGGCGAGCCGACCGAGCAGTTCTGGGTCAAGGA
Organism: uncultured Pseudomonadota bacterium; assembly: GCA_963832505.1. Lineage (GTDB taxonomy): Bacteria > Pseudomonadota > Gammaproteobacteria > Steroidobacterales > Steroidobacteraceae > CADEED01. The sequence continues at coordinate 353,591 of CAWHUD010000001.1, forward strand.
CTCCGAACAACCTTACGGCCAGGATCCCGCGCGCCCGTTTCGCTGGATCCGCGGCAATCATCTCGGCGGCAAATCGCTCATGTGGGGGCGCACTACGCCTCGCTGGGGCCCCATCAATTTCGAAGAGAACAAGCGGGATGGACATGGCGTCGACTGGCCCATTCGTTACGACGACATTCGACCCTGGTATGACCACGTCGAAGAGTTCATCGGGGTGTCCGGGCAGACCGAGTACGACTCCCCGTTTGCGCCCGTAGGCCGCTTCCAGCCCGGCATGCTCATGAATGCCTGCGAGACCTTCGTCGCCGACAGCATCCGCAAGAAATTTCCGGACCGTCGTCTGACCATCGCGCCGTCCGCCGTCCTCACCAAGCCGCTTCACGGTCGCGCGCCGTGTCACTACTGCGGACCGTGTGAAAGAGGCTGTTCCACGGGCTCGTATTTCAGCTCGATCAGCTCGACGCTGCCTGCCGCAAAGGCGACGGGCAATCTCACGATCATCACTGACAGCGTGGTGGCCGGGCTCGACTACGATCCGAAGTCGCGCAAGGTCTCCGGCGTTCGTGTCATCGATCAGAACACCCGCGCCGGCAAGCGTTACACCGCGCGAATCGTCTTCCTCAATGCGTCCACTCTTGGATCGACGCAGATCCTGCTCAATTCAACGAGTGAAAGTTTCCCCAATGGAATTGGCAATCGCAGTGGAGTGCTGGGCCAGTACCTGATGGATCACCCTTATCTCACCGTGAGTGGCGTCATCCCGGGGATGTTGGACAAGTACACGATCGGCAATCGGCCGGCAGGCGTGTGGATGCCGCGCTTTCACAACGTCGAGGGGCAGACGGCGCCGTTCCTGCGTGGCTTCAGTTATGAGGCGAGCGCATCGCGTGCAAATTGGACGGAAGGCGTCTCGGTGCCGGGCTACGGCGCGGCGCTCAAGCAGCGCTTGCGGGAATACGGGCCGTGGACATTCGCCTTCTATGGCTTTCTCGAATGTCTTCCCTACCGCGACAACACGCTGACGCTCGATCCGGTTCGCAAGGACAAGTGGGGCATGCCCATCCTCAATACGCGCTTCGAATGGGGAAAGAACGAACGCGAGATCGCGAAGCACCTGGTCAGCGATGCGACCCAGATGTTGAAGAGCGCCGGAGCGACGGACATCGCGCTGCCTCCCGAGGAGCTGCCGCCCGGCGGATTTGGCATCCACGAGATGGGAACGGCGCGGATGGGTCGCGATCCCGCAACGTCATTCCTGAATGGCCACAACCAGTCTCATGAAGTGGCCAACCTCTTCGTGACGGACGGTTCGTGCATGCCATCCACGGCTGCGCAGAATCCGTCGCTCACGTTCATGGCGCTGACGGCGCGTGCCGCGAACTACGCCGTGCAACAGATGAAGGCCGGCGCTATCTGACTCTTGGGAAATTGGTCGTGACCAGGCGTATTGGGGATGGGCAAGGCTCTTCCCTGCTATCCAAGCGGCAACGCTGTCCCCATCAATTCTTACGTCTCAGCGAGGCTACGCCTACCGCCAAAATCCAATATCCCAGGAAACTTGCAACAAACGCGGAATTACCCCAACCAATGGCGCTGTAGAACTTTGTTACATCCGTTCCGAAGTAAAGCGAAGGCACGAACACCAGATTACAGGCTGCGATAACGTAGGCGCTCCAGCCAACCCAGCCCGGCAGCATCCTGGTGCGAAGCACGGCATATCCCGCCGGCACGAGCATGACTACCGTTAACAGACGCCTGATCGAGCCGTGCATAAGTATGTTCGCATGGGCCAACACACCATCGATCGTTGGATCGAGCGTTCCACTCGGATCACCGAAAACAACCCCAGCCTCATTCGCTATCGAGACAAACGCCACCGCCAGGAACAACATTCCTGCCCCGTAGAAAATTGACGCAAGCCAATCCAGGGTCGCGTCTGCCCGTCGGATGAGCTGAGTGAAGCATGCGAAAAAAATCAGCATGGACGCTAACACCAGCAAATTCAGCAGATCTCGGGTCAGAACATTCCATGCCGGGGGCGCGCCGGGATAGATAAAATAAAGCGGTATGGTGAGCATGACTCCAAGTCCCACCATCAGACCGGAAATCCCCATGACTCGTTGCGCCTGCAAATTGTTCATTGCGACATTTCCACAACTAACTTTTTCATGTGGTCGCTCCAAGTTTCTTGCGCCCAACTATAACAAGGCCAATAGTACTGACAGCGGACAGACTGATAGGTCGCGAAAGAAGCCGGGCCGCCCGCGAAGGTAGATGGCCCGAACTCGGGTTTCGCGGCAGCGGGACCGAGCAAGCTCACCGGGAAGATCGAACGAAGGACCGTTCCGACCCGACGGTGTCGATTCATCACTGCGCGGTTTTATTCCAGGGTAGCCACGCAGGCGTACCTTCTTCCCACTGGTTATCGGTCAACTGCTGCACGTGTGTACCGTCGTAACGCATCAGGAAAATCTCGCCATAGGGCTGTGGGCTGTCCGTGTTGAGAGCTTCATCACGCAGTGAACACGGCCTCGCGCACCAATGCGCGGCGCGCGCGCCGGGATGAGTAGGAGATTGGCGGGTTGAGTCGACGCGGGACTGCGACGGATAGCCAAACTCGCGACGACGCCAATATAGTGCGTCATTGCCTGCCAGCCGGCGGGCCACGCGATTCCGGAGTGCCGACATGAAAAAACTGAAAAATTCATCGATCGTCATTGCGCTGTTGCTGGGTGCCGCGGGCGCCCAAGCGCAGGTTGGCGTCCTGCAGGGCACGGTCACGGGCGTCAAGGCCGGCACCGTGCTGCCGGTGTTCAAGGGCGAAGCCAAGGTGGCCGACATCAAGGTGGAGGAGGGTGGCAAGTTCTCCGTGGCGCTGGCTACCGGCGTCTACACCGTCAATTGCCCCAACGGCAAGGTCGCGAAGGTGGCCGCGCTGAACGGCGCCTCGACCATCAGCATCAACTGTCAGTAACGAACCGCGCATGACGGGAGAGAACAAGGCCGGTGACAGCCGCGCGGAAGTGAAGGCCAAGCGCGACGTCCAGTTCTGGCTCGACGTGGTGATGAAGCTGACCGTGCCGCTGGGCGCGATCGTGGCGGCGTGGCTCGCGAACCACTTCGAGCAGAACCGCGCCAACCTTCAGCTCATCAACCAGCGCGAGCAGGCCGAGAGCTCACTGCGCGCCACCATGTTCGGGCAGCTCATCGCCCCGATTGCCGGCCCCGGTGGATCGGACGCGGACGCGGATCCGGTGCGCTATGCGGTGCTGGCGCAGCTCCTGACGCTCAATTTCCACGAGCATTTCGAACTCAGGCCGCTGCTGCAAGATGCCGACGACCGCTTGTCCAAGTACAAGGGAACCGTCGCGCCGGAAGCCATCCTGACTGCGCGCAGCAACCTGCGGCAGGCGGCGCACCGTGTCATCCAGCGCCAGATCGCGCAGCTGTGGGAGGACAAGGTAGCGACATGCACTCCCGCCGCCAGCATGGAGACCACCTTCCAGTTCGTCAGCGACCCGGAGCTGGAAGAAAGCTTCGGCCAGTCCACCAATTCCGCGAGCGTGCTGGTGCCCGGCAAGGAGCTGAAATCCTTCAGCATCAGTTCGCCTGACTGCCGCGACACGCTCTCCATCGTGTTCGACAAGCCGGATTTCTCCGCCGAGCGCGTGCATGTGTTGATCTCGCCGGCTTCATCCACCGCGGCGATTGCGGACTACCGATTCGACTTCGACCTCACGTCGTTCGCGTTCCCGTTCAGCGACAATGCAGTGCTGCCCAGTAGCAATCGCTTCGCCTTCTTCATCAAGGACGTCAGCGAACTGGATGACACAGGCACGTCGAAGATCATGCGTGTGGGGTTGCGGTGGTTCCCGCAGAACTACTACCCGCCGACGGAGCGACCCACCGACTACAAGGAGTTCCGGAAGGCGTTGGGTGGTTCGGGCGAGTAGCGAACGTGCATCGCGCTGGCCCGCAAGGCAGCACCGTGTTCGCGTATGACGCCAGGCTCGCTGCCGGAGTAGCTAGTTGGTGGATTTCCCCATTACACATCCGGCGGATCAGGTCGCGGGCAGAAGCTCAAAGGGTTGATCAAGGCAACGATCATGCCAATTTGGACTGGAACCGTTTCTGAAACCGTGAGTTGTTTTTCCCTGCAACCGCAGCGTCGACTTCGGCGTGCCCGGGTGAAAAGGGCCTAAGAATTATGAATGGTCGGGGTGAGGGGATTTGTCGAGTCAATGCAGAGCCATGGCAACTACTGGTGCGGCCGCTAAAGCGTTGATGCGATGACATCCTGAACGGTCGCGAGAGCTTGATGACGCGACCGACCTTTTCGTACCAGCCGCCGCGGCGCCTAGTCCTCGAATACCGGCTCGAGCTGAACGGTGGCATTGGTTGTGCCGACTTCCGGGTGCTGTCTGGAGCAGGTAAATGATCTCGGAGCCCGCCAGGAAGATTGGCCCGTAGCCGTGCGCCGCGTTCACGTCCGTCGGGCGATTGAGATAGAACGTATCGTCCCAGCCGAGACCCGTGCCGATGCAGGTGCCCTCGACCTGGCCGGTCGAATTCACTTTCGTCTTCAAGCCATTCCAACCGCGTAACACGATGGGAGCCCAGGTCGTTGCGGCTCATCCAGCCCTTATTGATGGCGCGCGTCAACGCGAATACGAACATCGCGCTCGACGACGTCTCCTCGTACGAGTCCGGACGATCGAGCAACTGGTGCCAGAGCCCTGAAGGCGCCTGCACTCGCCGAAGCCCGGCGGCATGCGCCCTGAAGATGTTCAGCAACTGCGTTCTCTGGGGATGATCCCTCGGCAGCACCGTCAGCAGCTCGGCGGTCGCCATGATCGCCCATCCGTTGGCGCGCCCCCAGTGGAACGCCGGGTGCGGACTCATCTCCTGGACCCAGCCGTGCATGTACAGGCCTTTTTGTGCCACGAACATCCTGGAATGGAACTGCAGGATCTGCTTTGCGGCGTCGTCGAAATAGCGGCTGGTCGCCCGTGAGCAGGGCCATCTGCGCGAAGCAGGGCACGCCCATGTAAAGGTCGTCGAGCCACACCGTGTTCGGCATCGGCATGTTGCGCGCGAGCGTGCCGTCACTCAGGCGGAATTGCTGCGTCGACATCCAGTTCGCGTAGGTGTCGATCAACGGGCGCAGGTTGGTGATCCCCGGGGCGCGACTCGCCTTGATCATCGCCGAGCACATGCGCGCCGGCTTCGTCGGGGATCCGCGGGAAGAGCACCCTGCGCAGCGAGTAAGTGCTGGCCAGGTCTGGCGGAAAGTTGTCAGCGGTCGCATCCGGATAGTTGGCCCGCATGTGTGCCGCCATGCGCGCGAGCCCGTTGAGGTTGGTTCTCACGTAAGTGCGGAAGCGCAGGTCGCCGGTGATGAAGTCCGTGGCCTGCAACATCCCCGCATACGTGACGCCCCATTCGTAGCTGTCGATGCGCAAGGTGGTAGGCCCGAGCGCGACGTTCTTCGGCATGTTGTCGAGCGAGACCGCGGCGCCCGTGGTGGCGTTGACGGGCCGCAGCGGGGCCGCCGTGAGTAGATAGCCATGCACGCGGTTCAGGACCACGCGGATGGATGTCTTGGGTGGGGGGCGCGGTTTGCGCGAAGGCCGCGCCCGCACTCAGGAGCGAGACGATCAACAGGGTGGGTACACGAGCCATGGGTGGATTCCTCCGTGAACCTCCCGAATAGCATTTCGCCCATGCCACGCGGATCGGAAAGGGGCTAAACGCGAGCGCTTGCCGTCCTACGGCAGTTGTTAGTCAGCGAGTTAAGAACTGTGGGGTTCAACCTGGAACAAAAACGTTGCCAATGTGTCCAGAACGGACCAGAAAAGATTGGTCGGGGTGAGGCGATTTGTCGAGTCAATGCAGAGCCGTGGCGGATATTGGTTCGACAGCTAAAGGCTTGATCTGGAAGGGTCGAATCAACCGGCCAGCCGCATGCGCCTCACATCTTGCTGCGGAGGCGCGCCGAAGAGCCGGCTGTACTCGCGGCTGAACTGCGAGGCGCTTTCATAGCCAACGAGGCCGCCGGCGTTACCCGCGTCAACGTTCTGGTTCAGCATCAATTGCCGCGCTTCCTGCAGTCGCAACTGCTTCTGGTACTGCAGCGGACTGTACCGGTGATCGCGCGGAAATGCTGCCGGAACGTAGAAGGACTCATGTGTACGCGAGCGGCCAGATCGTCCACCTGAAGCGCTCGTGTGAAGTTCTGCTTGAGCCAGGCAACAGCTTTCGCAATCTGCTGGCTGGGCGATCCGTTGGCGGCAAGGTGCTGAAGTTGCGGGCCGTGGGGGCCCGTCAACAAACGAATTGTGATTTCCTGTTGGATCAGCGGTGCCAGCCGCGGCAATCAACGCTGGCTCTCTCAGCAGTTTGACCAGGCGGACCAAAGCGCTCAGCAACGCGTCGTCAAGCACTTCGATCGAGATGGGTCGACAGGCGGACTCCCTCGCGGGGGATGGCAGTTGCATCTCCGCTGCCGTCTGCACGATGCGCTCGACTATCCAGTTTCAGCATGAGGCCGAGAAGCGGTTCTTGAACACTGGCACGCGTGACGTGCGAGATCACTGGCAGATCGATGGTCGTCAGCATCGACTGGCCCGGGCCGTAGCTGATCACCTCTTCTCCGAGCATCACCTGTTTGTGGCCTTGCGCAACGAGCTCCAAGCCCAGGTTGAAGATGCAGTGCAACGGATCGGTTGGACTCTGTGCGCCGGTGGAGAGAGAGCGCCGGGATGGCGGTCGTGTAGTCGCCAGTCGGAATGGGCAAAGCTGGCGATAGCGCGAGCCAGGTCTGTCGTCGCGGGTCGAGGCTGGTCATTGGCATTTGAATATGCTGGCCATGATGCGGTTTCCGTCGATGCCTTGGACGGGCCAGTCTAGCCCCGTGCTGACTCTCGGCATGCGCGTTTCCAGTGGAGTCCCGTCAGATTAGGCAAGAACTGCGGTAGTTCCGGCAAACGCTGCGCGAGCGATCCCAGCAGACAGTGGCGCATCGAAATTCACCGGCTTAGCATCAGGACTTCAGCCATGAGCGACACAGACATACTAGACCTGCACGCTCAGATTGGGCGACGAAACGTCATCATGAGTGGTGTCGCCCTGTCCGCCGCGGCCATAGTGCCGGGAACGGTGCTCGGCAAAGTCACTTCAACCAGGTCCCGGCTGCGGAAAGTCTGGCTTATCACTGGCGCCGGCCGCGGTCTCGGTCTTGATATCGCGAAAGCTGCGCTTGACGCTGGCCACCATGTCGTCGCCACTGGTCGAGACCCCTCAAAGGTTGCGGCAGCTATCGGCGAACACAACAACTTGCTGAGCATCAAGCTCGACGTGACCCGCCCCGAGGATAGCCAGGCCGCGATCGCAGCAGCCGTCCGCCGATTCGGCCGGATTGATGTGCTGGTCAACAATGCGGGCAATTTTTACGCCGGCTTCTTCGAAGAGCTCAGCCCCGAACAGGTCCGCAACCAGATCGAGACACTGCTATTCGGTCCGATGAACGTCACCCGAGCGGCGCTGCCCGTGATGCGCAAGCAGCGCTCGGGTTTGCTGCTGACGATCTCCTCAACCGCCGGCATCGCCGGCGGAATGTTCTGCACGGCGTATGCAGCCGCGAAGTTCGGCATCGAAGGCTGGATGGAGTCGCTGACGCCTGAAATCGCGCCCTTCGGAATCCGTACGATGCTGGTAGAGCCCGGTTTCTTTCGCACCGAATTGCTCACCGCTGGCTCGACGACGTACGCAAAGCCTTCCATCGACGACTACGCCGAGCGCACGAAGGAAACCGTCGCTGCGTGGAACGGCATGAATGGGAAGCAGGGCGGTGATCCCGCCAAGTTGGCCGACGCTATCGTGCAACTCGCCGCGCTACGAGAGCCGCCGATCCGCTTCGCCGCAGGCGCCGACGCCGATGAAGACATTTGAGACCAAGGCGAACGCTTTGCTCGGGCAGGCCGCCGCCCATCGCGAGCTGTCTTCATCGCTCGCCCACGACGAAACTTGATGGAAAATTCGCGCGCGAAACTAATTGAAATGGTCGGGGTGAAAGGATTTGAACCTTCGACTCCTACGTCCCGAACGTAGTGCTCTACCAGGCTGAGCTACACCCCGAATTGATGATCCCGGCGCCTGTGCCGGATTTGAGGCCGAGCGGGTGACAGCGGGGCGCGCAGTCTACTCAAGGCTTCGCCCGGGTTCAATTGAAGCAACCCGGGGCAGGCCGGGTACCATTCCCCTGATCAGGGAGACATATATATGAGTCGAATCCGGACCCTGGGCGGCCTGTTCGGGGTCGCCTGCCTGCTTGCCAGTTCCCCCGTCCGGGCGGATCTCGCTGCCGCCAGGGCAGCCTTTGCCAGGCAGGACTTCGCGCGGGCGTTCGAGCTGTACCTGGAAATTGCGAGGCTGGGCCGGATCGAGGGTCAGGAGAATGTCGCCGCCATGTACGTGGGTGGCGAGGGGGTCAAGCGCAACAACGTGTTGGGTTACGCGTGGGCCGCGATCGCCACCGAAAATGGCGGCGGACCGGCGATGAAGTCCATCGTCGATCAGATCCAGCCGCATCTCACCGACGCAGCGCGCGCCAGGGTCGCCGAGCTGCAGGCGCAATACGGCAAGGCGGCACTGGAGCAGCGGTTGTATCCGGTGCCCCATACAGCGGGGACCAGCACCCTGGTGCCGGAGACTGTGCGCGGGAGCACGCCTTGCACCTTTCAAAGCGCCGCTAATCCGGATAACTACTATCCGCCCGCGGCGGTACAGGCGCGTGTGTCCGGAAATGTTTTCGTGGACTACACCGTCGCGCCGGATGGGCGGGCCCGTAATCCACGGATCTGGTACGCACTGCCGGCGCTGGTATTCGACGAAGCGGCGCGCATGGTGATATTCAACAGCACGTTCCAGCCGCGCACCGAGAACGGCGTCGCCGTTCCCTGCCAGATGCGCATTCTCGTCAAATTCACGCTGAGTCGTGGTGGCTCCAACCTGGAGGAGGGATTTGGCAACAGCAAGCAACTGGCGGAAGCCGGCGATCCCAACGCGCAGCTGGTGTACGGATTGCTGCTCGCCGGGCGGCCGGAGCTGAACAAGGAACGCATCAGCGCTGTGCCTTGGTTCCTCAAGGCTGCGCAAGCCGGCATTCCACCGGCGCAGTTCCTGGTGGGTTCGTTCACGCTGTCAGGCGCAGGGGCCGTGCGTGACGAGGCCAAGGCGGTGGCCTGGTTGGAATTGGCCGCGGCCGCCGGTCAGGCCGACGCGCAGGTCACGCTCGCTAACTACCTGCTGCAAGGTGAACGGCGTGACATGCAGGTGACGCGCGCCGTCGAGTTGCTCGGCCGCGCGGCGGATTCCGGTTCGCGCGACGGCAAGTTCTACCTGGCGGCGCTGCTTGCCGCCGGCCCCGATGCGGCGCGACGCGATCCGGCGCGCGCGCTCGAGCTGATGGGGCAGGTAAGCGACTCGGTCGAGGGAGATCCGACGTCATTCGAAATTCGCGCCGCCGCGCACGCGATGCTGGGCGATTTTGACAAGGCCCAGGAGCTTCAGACGCGCGCCATCCGGAACGCCGCACGATTGGGCTGGAATCCGTCGCTGCAGCGGGCGCGGCTCGCGGATTACAAACGCAAGGTCGCCTGGAGCGGCGATCTGTTCGCGTTCTGAACATGCCGGAGCTCCAGCCCACCAGCGCAGGCGAGCGCGTCGAGCTCATGGACGTGCTGCGCGGCGTCGCGCTGTTCGGCGTGTTCCTGGTCAATCTCACCCAGTTCGCGAGCGTCAACGTGATGTCGACGGAGACCCAGCTGCTGTCGCTGCCGTCGGCACCCATCGATCTCACACTGTACGACGTTCTCGGCTGGCTGTTCTTCGACAAGGCCAACACGATATTCGCCTTCCTGTTCGGCCTCGGGTTCTACCTGCAGATGCAGCGCCTGGAAGCGCGCGGTGCGGATTTCGACTTGATTTTCTTCCGGCGAATGTGCGTGTTGCTCGCCATCGGCACGATCCATGTCGTTTTCATCTGGGCCTGGGACATCCTGCACCTGTACGCGCTCGCGGGCTTTGCCTTGCTGGCCCTGCGCAATGTCAGCAATCGTGATCTGTTTGCCTTCGGAGTGATTTGCGCAGTCGTCGGCCGTGCGATGCAAAAAACACTCACCGAATTCACCGGCCTGGGCTCATGGACGGGTGACACCGACGGATACGGTGAATCCGCGGTGTTGATACGGCAGCAGTTGTCCGAGAGCGGCGACTATTTCGGCATCGTGCGCAACTTCCTCGACTGGACGGTGATCGATTACCTCGCGAATGGCCTGATCGTCGGCTGGTTCTTTTACGCGCTCGGACGATTCCTCATCGGCGCCTGGGTGGGCCGGCACGGCTGGATCGCGCGGGCGCAGGAATTTCTGCCGCAGTGGCGGCGCGTGGCGCGCTGGGCATTGCTGCTGGGACTGGTTTTCGAGGGCGCGGCGACCTTGCTGGCGGAATCGCCGCTGTTGCCGGATTGGCGGCATCGCCAGTTCCTGGCCGACCTCACGCACCTGTTCGCGGTGCCGGTGCTGGCCACCGGATACATCGCCGGGCTGGTCTCGCTGTATCACAGCCGGTTCGGCGGCCGGCTGCTGGCGCCATTCGCCTGGATCGGCCGCATGGCGCTGACTAACTACCTCACGCAGAGCTTCGTGATCGCGTTCGTGTTGTTCGGTGTGGGGCCGGGACTGGCGCTGGCCGGCAAGATCGGTACTACTGCGCTGCTCGGCATCGTGATCGTTTTCTACGTCGCGCAAATGTTCTTCAGCCGCTGGTGGCTAGGCCGCTTTGCATACGGTCCGGCGGAATGGATCTGGCGCGCGCTGACCTACGGCAAGATGCCGGTCATGCGCCTCGCGGAAAAGGGGGCAGCCCCCGTTTCCTAGCAAATGGGGGCTGCCCCCATTTACGAGGTGCGTTCGAGTGCGAAGCGCGCCAGGCCGGCGAGCGCCTTGCGGAAACGCGAATCCGGCAAGGCATCGAGCGCGCTGAGCGCGGCCGCGGTCTCACGCTGCGCGAAGCCAATGGCATAGTCGAGACCGCCGGTGGTCTCGATGGCTTCGACAATCGGGCCCAGTTGCGCGAGTCCACCCTGTTCGATGGCGAGGCGGATCAGCGCGCGTTGTTCGTCGTTGCCATGGCGCAGCGCGTGAAGCAGCGGCAGCGTGGGTTTGCCTTCGGCGAGATCGTCGCCCAGGTTCTTGCCGCGCGTCGCCGGATCCGACTTGTAATCGAGCACGTCATCGATGAGCTGGTAGGCAGTGCCGAGATGTTTGCCGAAGGCCGCAAGCGCAGCCTGGTGCGCGGGCGGGGCGCCGGCGAGTACCGCGGCGACCTCGGCTCCGGCTTCAAAAAGACGCCCGGTCTTGCGGTAGATCACTTCGAGATATCGCTGCTCGGTGGTCTCGGGGTCGTGCGCGTTCATGAGCTGCAGCACTTCGCCTTCGGCAATGACGTTGGTGGCGTCCGCCATGATCTCCATGACGCGCAATGAACCGACCGTGGCCATCATCTGGAAGGCGCGCGAGTACACGAAGTCACCAACCAGCACGCTCGCCTGGTTGCCGAAGATGTTGTTGGCAGTCGCACGGCCGCGGCGCTTCTGCGAGCCGTCGACCACGTCGTCGTGCAGCAGCGTGGCGGTGTGCACGAACTCGATGAACACGGCAGCTTCGATGTGTTTTTCACTGCCGATGTCGCAGGCGCGGCCGGCAAGTACGCATAACAGCGGGCGCAGGCGCTTGCCGCCGCCGCCGATGATGTGCTCGGCCACCTGGTCGACCAGCGGCACGGCGCTCTTCAGGCGGGCGCGGATCATGGCGTCCACGCCGGCGAGATCGGGGCGTACCAGCTCGCGGATATCCTCGAGCGGCATCAAAGGAGCCTCGCCAGTGCGCGGGCCGGGCCGGGAGGAGGGGAAAGGAGTGACTTTCGGGCTCATTTAGGGCGTTGATTCTACTGGAATATTTGCCCTCCGGAGGTTCGTTTGACCGGTGGGGGACTGGTACGTAGAATGCGCGTCCCTTCGGGATGGCACACAGCTTTAAGGCTTTGGTCCCGAACGGTTTTTTCGGAGTCATCACGATGTACGCGGTCATCGCCACGGGCGGCAAACAGTATCGGGTTGAGAAGGGCACCGTCCTGAAGGTCGAGCGACTCGACGCTGAGGAAGGCGCGACCGTCGAGTTCGGCGAAGTGCTGCTCTTCGGTGACGGCGACACCATCAAGGTCGGCTCGCCGCTGCTCAAGGGTGGCAAGGTCGAAGCCGTCGTGGAAAAACACGGCAAGGGCGAAAAGAAGGTCATCGTGAAATTTCGTCGCCGCAAGCACTACCTGCGCCAGGGCACACATCGCCAGCAGTTCACGCAGGTCAAGATCACCGGCATCAGCGTCTGAGACGCTGGCTTAGTAGATAGTTAGGTTCGAGGAAGCGACATGGCACATAAAAAGGCAGGCGGCAGCACTCGCAACGGCCGCGAATCGCACAGCAAGCGCCTGGGCGTGAAGAAATTCGGCGGCGAGAGCGTGCTCGCCGGCAACATCCTGGTCCGCCAGCGCGGCACCACGATGCGTGCGGGTGCCAACGTGGGCATCGGCACCGACCACACGCTGTTCGCTCTCAAGAACGGCAAGGTCAAGTTCGGAAAGAAGGGCGCCGAAGGCCACACCTTCGTGAGCATCGACGCAGTCGAGTAAAAGTTCGGGGGCTGCACCCGTTTTTGGGTTTCCAAAAATGGGGGCTGTACCCCTTCCGACCCAACAGTCGGATCACGGAAGCCCGGCAAATGCCGGGCTTTTTGTTTAAGGGTCAAATTCGCTCCCATGAAGTTCGTCGACGAGGCAAAAATTCGCGTCCAGGCCGGCAACGGTGGCCGCGGCTGCGTGAGTTTCCGCCGCGAGAAGTTCGTGCCCTTTGGCGGGCCGGATGGCGGTGATGGCGGCAATGGCGGCAGCGTCACGCTGCGCGCGCTCGACGGCATCAATACGCTGGCGGACTTTCGCATCGTGCGCACCTTCCGTGCCCAGAACGGCCAGCCCGGTGGCGGCCGCGACATGACCGGGCGTGGCGGTGAGGACACCCTCATCTCCGTGCCCGCCGGCACCATCGTGCGCGACAGCGGCACCGGCGAGCAGCTCGGCGACTTGTCCAAGGCCGGCATGGAACTCATGGTGGCGCGCGGCGGCAAGGGCGGCTGGGGCAACCAGCGTTTCAAGTCCAGCAAGAACCGCTCGCCTCGCCAGTTCGGCCCGGGCCTGCCGGGCGAGTCGCGCGAGCTGGAGCTCGAGCTCAAGGTCATCGCCGACGTGGGCTTGTTAGGCCTGCCGAACGCCGGCAAGTCGACACTGATCAGCGTGGTGTCGCACGCCAGGCCGAAGATCGCCGACTACCCGTTCACCACGCTGTACCCAAACCTCGGCGTCGTGGCCTGCGGCAACCAGCGCAGCTTCGTGATGGCCGATATCCCGGGACTCATCGAGGGGGCGGCCGACGGGGCCGGTCTCGGCATTCGTTTTCTCAGGCATCTGCAGCGCACCCGCGTGCTGCTGCACCTCGTGGACATCGCGCCGGTCGATCCGGCCGCCGATCCGGTGCGCGATGCCCGATCCATCGTCGGTGAGCTGGGCAAGTTCAGCGAGGACCTGCTGGCCAAGCCGCGCTGGCTGGTGCTCAACAAGAGCGATTTGCTGCCGCCCGATGAAGCCACGGCCAAGGCGATTTCGATCGCCCAGGCGCTGAACTACCTCGGGCCCGGCATTCCTGATCTCCGGCGTCACGCGCGCGGGGACCACCGATCTCACCGAGGCGGTGATGCGGTTCCTGGAGACGTCGGAGGCGCCGGCGCAAGGCAATCTGCCGCTGCCCGTGGCGAAGCCGCGCGAAGGCGCAGCGAACCCCGACGCCACGCAAGCCCGCCCGCAAGAAGGCCAAGCGCGAAGCGAAGGCGGCCAAGAGCAGCGCCGAAGCGCAAGCCGGCCACGAGCAAGGCGCCGCGCAAGGTCCGCCGCAAACAAAAAACCCGCCGTTAGGCGGGTTTTTCGTGCTCCGCGCCATCTCTGGCGCCTGAAGTCTTGACCGATTACTTGGCGGGCAGCGCCTTGACGCGGGCCGACAGGGCGCTCTTGTGGCGCGCGGCCTTGTTGCGGTGAATGACGTTCTTGTTGACCAGCGAGTCGACCAGCGGCTGGGCTTCCTTGAGCGCCGCCATGGCTTCAGCCTTGTTGCCGGACGACAGGGCGTCGTTGACCTTGCGCAATGCAGTGCGCATACGCGAGCGCAGCGCGACGTTGCGCGTGCGGTTGGTCTCGGCTCGGCGGGCGGCCTTTTCAGCCGACTTCGTATTTGCCACGCAAAACTCCAGCATCCGGGGATTCGAAAGGGCGCGTAGTGTGCTGACCGACCCCCACCTTGTCAACGCTTGGCACCGAAACTGCAGATGAGTCCGGTATAGTGCGCGGCTTCTCGCGGTTTTTCTTTATTTTTCGGGTGGTTGCGGTTTGAGCGGCAGGATCTTCAAGAGCACGGCGGTGACCGGCGTCGCGACTCTGGCGTCGCGCGTGACGGGGCTGGCGCGCGACCTGATCTTTGCGCATCAGTTTGGCGCCAGCGCCTTCATGGACGCCTGGCTGGTCGCCTTCAAGATCCCGAACTTCCTGCGCCGGCTGTTCGCCGAGGGCTCGTTCGCCCAGTCCTTCGTGCCGGTGATCAGCGAGTACAAGCACAAGCGTCCGCACGACGAAGTGCGTGACCTCGTGGACGACGTCGCCGGCACCTTCGGCGTCCTGCTGTTCGTCATCACGGTCATCGGCGTCATCGCGGCGCCGCTCATCATCCTGGCATTCGCCCCGGGCTGGCATGCGCACGCCGACAAGTTCGATCTCGCGGTGTCGATGCTGCGCTGGACCTTCCCCTACCTGTTTTTCATTTCGCTGAGCGCGCTGTTCTCGGGCGTGCTCAACAGCTACAACCGGTTCGCGCTGCCTGCCTACACGCAGGTCATCATGAACGTCGTCATGATCGTCACGGCGCTGTGGATCGCGCCGTACACGGCGAACCCCGGCGTCACGCTGGCGATCGGCGTGTTCGTGAGCGGACTGCTGCAGGTGGGATTCCAGGTGCCGGCGGTGGTGCGCCTCGGGCTGTTCCGCTGGCCGCGCTGGCGTCCTGCGGCCGAGGGCGTGCGGCGCATCGGCAGGCTCATGTTGCCCGGCATCTTCGGCTCGTCGGTGGCGCAGGTGAGTCTGCTGCTCGACACGCAGATCGCGAGCTTCCTCATCACGGGCAGCGTGTCGTGGCTGTACTACGCCGACCGTCTCATGGAATTTCCGCTGGGCGTGTTCAGCATCGCGCTTGCGACCGTCATCCTGCCCAACCTGTCGCGCCACCACGCGTCGGACTCGATGGAGCATTTCAGCGGCACGCTCGACTGGGCGCTGCGTCTGGTGATCCTGCTGGTGTCGCCGGCTGCGGTGGCGATGCTGGTATTCGCAGGCCCGTTGACGGCGGCCACGCTCGGCTACGGCCAATTCCAGATGCGCGACGTGGAGATGGCGAGCTACGCGCTGATGGCGTACTCGTGGGGCCTGCTCGGCTTCAGTCTCGTGAAGGTGCTGGCGCCCGGATACTTCGCGCGCCAGGACACGAAGACTCCGGTGCGCATCGGCCTCATCGCCCTTGGCACCAACATGGCATTGAACGTGGCCGTGGTGCTGCCGGCGAAATACTTCGGCTTTCCCTATCCACACATTCTCCTGGCGACCTCCACCTGTGTATCTGCGGCGGTGAACACGGCACTGCTGTGGCGCGGGCTGGCGCGCGCCGGCGTCTACCAGGCGCGGCCGGGCTGGGGTGCGCTGATCGCACGCATCCTGTTCGCCAACGCGGTCATGGCGGCGCTGCTCTTCTGGCTGGGCGGCGATCTGCAAGGCTGGATGGATGCGGCGCCGCTGCAGCGCGCTGGCCGGCTGGCGTTGTGTGTGTCCGCCGGCGCGGCGGCTTATTTCGCCACGCTGTATCTGTCGGGCACGCGTTTGCGCCACCTGCGCAACGTGGCCGGGGCATAATCGTCATGGAACTCATCCGCGGCCTCCAGGGGCTCAGGGAAAAGCATCGCGGCGCCGCCATCACGGTCGGCAGCTACGACGGCATTCATCTCGGGCACGGCGCGCTGATCGCGAGCACCTGCGGCATCGCGAAGCAACTGGCGCGGCCCGCGATGATGCTGACCTTCGAGCCGCTGCCGCGCGAGTACCTCGTGCCGCAG
Source organism: uncultured Pseudomonadota bacterium (assembly GCA_963832505.1). Lineage (GTDB taxonomy): Bacteria > Pseudomonadota > Gammaproteobacteria > Steroidobacterales > Steroidobacteraceae > CADEED01. Next base: position 369,904 of record CAWHUD010000001.1, read on the forward strand.
GATCCGCCGGCGCGGCTCACTGACTTTCGCGAACGCTGGCGCGTGCTCGAGCGTTCGGACCTGCACTACGTGTGCGTGCTGCGCTTCGACGAGAAGCTGCGGCAGCTCTCCGGGGAGCAGTTCGTGGAGTTGCTGACGGAGCGCTTCGGCGCCTCGGCGGTGGTGGTGGGCCAGGATTTTCGCTTCGGGCGCGGTGGTGCGGGCAGCATCACGCTGCTGCGCGAAGCGGCCGAAGCCGGCCGATTCGAGCTCGAGCTGGTGCCGTCGGTGTGCATCGACGAAATCCGCGTGAGCTCGAGCGGCGTGCGAACGGCGCTGGCCGCGGGCGATTTTCGCCGGGCGCGTGACTTGCTGGGCCGTTCGTATTCGATGCGCGGTCGCGTGATCGCGGGCGAGAAGCTGGGCCGCCGACTTGGGTATTCGACGGCGAACATCCGCATGCGCCGCCGCAAGCTGCCGATGACCGGCATCTACGCGGTGCGCGTGCGCGGCGTCGATACGGCGCATGCGCACGATGCGCGCGCCGGGGTCGCCAGTCTCGGGTTCCGGCCCACGGTGAATGGCACCGAGCCGCTGCTCGAGGCGCATGTGTTCGATTTTTCGGGTTCGCTCTATGGACGCGAACTCGAGGTGGAGTTCGTCGCGAAGATTCGCGACGAGGAAAAATTCGCGAGCCTCGACGCACTGGTGGCGCAGATGCACCAGGACGCGGCCGCGGCGCGACAGATTCTGACGCAACCCGCGTCTGACGCAGGATGAAAGCAGTGGCTGACTACAAGGGCACGATCAATCTTCCCGAGACCGGCTTTCCCATGAAGGCCGACCTGGCGCAGCGCGAGCCGAAAATGCTCGCCGCGTGGGAGTCCAAGCGACCTCTACGGAAAGATTCGCGCCATTGCGAAGGGGCGGCCGCGCTTCGTGCTGCACGACGGTCCGCCGTACGCGAACGGTGCGCCGCATCTCGGCCACTTCCTCAACAAGGTGCTCAAGGACATCGTGGTCAAGTCGCACTCGCTCGACGGCTACGACTCGCCCTACGTGCCCGGCTGGGACTGCCATGGTCTGCCCATCGAGCACCAGGTCGAGAAGAAACATGGCCGCGTGGGCGCCAAGCTCAACGCCAAGGAATTCCGCGCCGCCTGCCGCAAGTACGCCCAGCGAACAGGTGACCTGCAGCGCGACCGAGTTCAAGCGATTCGGCGTGCTCGGCGACTGGGATCGCCCGTACATGACCATGGATCCGCGCTTCGAGGCGTCAGCAGATCCGCGCGCTGGGCCACATCATCCGCAACGGACACTTCTATAAGGGCGCGAAGCCGGTCTACTGGTGTCTCGATTGCCGTTCATCGCTGGCCGAAGCCGAGGTGGAGTACGAGGACAAGGCGTCGCCCGCCATCGACGTGGAATTCCGCGTGGCCGATCCGGCCGATTTCGCACGGCGTATCGGCATCAATTTCGATCACCATCGCGACGCACCCGGTGTCGCTGGTCATCTGGACCACGACTCCCTGGACCTTGCCCGCCAACGAAGCCGTCGCGCTGGGCCCGAACATCGAATACGTGGTGCTGTGGGTGTCGCGCAATCGGCAGTCCGAATTGCTGGTGCTGGCCAACGAACTGCTCGATGCCTGCCTCGCGCGTTACGGACTCGGCAAGGGCCAGGTGCTGGCGCAGTTCACCGGCTCGCAGCTCGAGCACCTGCAGCTCGAGCATCCCTTCGTCAAGAAACACGTGCCCGTCATCGTCGGGCGATCACGTGACGCTGGAGGCCGGCACCGGCGCCGTGCACACCGCGCCCGCGCACGGCCAGGACGACTTCATCGTCGGCGTGAAATACAGCCTGCCGGTGGACAACCCGGTCATGGGTGATGGCCGCTTCCGCGAGGGCACGCCCTTCGTCGCGGGCCTCAAGGTCGACGCCGCCAACGACGTGCTCATCAAGGAGCTGGAAAGCCGCGGCCGCCTGCTGAAACACGAGACCATCAAGCACAGCTATCCACACTGCTGGCGCCACAAGACGCCGGTGATTTTCCGCGCCACGCCGCAATGGTTCATCAGCATGGACCAGAAGGGCCTGCGCGCGAATGCGCTGCGCGACATCACGAAGACGCAGTGGGTGCCCGCCTGGGGCGAGCAGCGCATCTACAACATGATCAAGGACCGGCCCGACTGGTGCCTGTCGCGGCAGCGCACCTGGGGCGTGCCCATCGCGCTGTTCGTGCACAAGGAGACCCAGGAGCTGCATCCGCGCACCCAGGAGTTGATCGAGGAAGTTGCCAGGCGCGTCGAGAAGGACGGCATCGATGCCTGGTTCGATCTCGACGCGGCCGAGTTGTTAGGCGCAGACGCCGAGGCCTACGAGAAGGTCACCGACGTCATGGACGTGTGGGCGGATTCCGGCCTGTCGCACGAGTGCGTGCACCAGACGCATCCGGACGAGATCAGGCCGCCGGTGGAGTTGTACCTCGAAGGCTCGGACCAGCATCGCGGCTGGTTCCATTCGTCATTGCTCATGTCCGAGGCGCTGTATTCGCGCGCGCCGTACAAGGCGGTGCTCACGCATGGCTTCACGGTCGACGAAAACGGCCGCAAGAGTCGAAGTCGCTCGGGCAACGTCATCGAGCCGAAGAAGGTGATGTCGACGCTGGGCGCGGACGTGCTGCGCCTGTGGATCGCGGCCACCGATTACTCCAACGAGATGGCGCTGTCGGACGAGATCCTGAAGCGCATGTCGGAGTCGTACCGGCGCATGCGCAACACGGTGCGCTTCCTGCTCGGCAATCTCGCGGGTTTCGATCCGGCGACCGACGCGCTCGCGCCCGCGGAGATGGTGGCCATCGATCGCTGGGCGTTGCAGCGCACGGCCGCGTTGCACGAGGAAATCGCGGACGCCTACCGCAAGTACGAGTACCACCTGATCTACCAGAAGATTCACAACTTCTGCGTGGTGGATCCTGGGTGGGTTCTATCTCGACCTGCTGAAAGACCGGCTCTACACGACGCCGAAGAAGGGTGTCGCGCGCCGCTCGGCGCAGACCGCGCTGTTCCACATCGCCGAGAGCATGGTGCGCTGGCTCGCGCCGATCCTTTCGTACACGGCCGACGAGATCTGGAGCTTCCTGCCCGGCAAGCGCAGCGAGTCGGTGTTCCTGGAGACCTGGCACGCGGTGCCGAAAGTGCCGGAGGACCCGATCGACTGGAACCTGCTCATCCAGCTCAAGGCCGCGGTCGCGCAGGAACTCGAAAAGCTGCGCGTCGCCGGCACCATCGGCGGCTCACTCGATGCCGAGGTCGAAGTCTTCAGCAAGGATGAATTCCTCGAGAAGCTGAAGGCGCTGGGCGAGGAACTGCGCTTCCTGCTGATCACCTCCGACGCGAAGGTGAAGCGCGTCAGCAACGCCGCCGGACCGCCCGTGGGCGCCATCAAGGTGGCCGAGATCGCCAAGGACGGCGGCGTGTGGATCCGCGTGCAGGCCTCCGCCGCGCCGAAATGCGAGCGCTGCTGGCACCATCGCCCGGATGTCGGGTCAAATCCCGAGCACCCGACCATTTGCGGGCGCTGTGTGGACAACGTGACAGGAACGGGAGAGTCACGCCAATGGATATGAGTGCGCCGATTCCGTTTCGCGACACCGGCCTGCGCCTGGCCTGGATTGCCGCGCTCGTCATCGTGCTCGACCAGGCAACCAAGTTCTGGATCGTCGCGACAATTCCCGCGGGCGGGACGGTGTACGTATTGCCGGTGTTCGACATCATCCACACCTACAACCCAGGCGCCGCGTGGAGCATGTTCGCGGACGCGGGTGGCGCGCAGCGCTGGGTGTTCTCGGCGCTGGCAATCGTGGTGTCCATCGTGCTGGTCTACTGGCTGCGCCGCATTTCGCTCGCGGCGCAGACGCTGCTGTCGTTCGGACTCACGCTGATCCTCGGCGGCGCGATCGGCAACGTCATCGACCGCCTGCGGCTCGGGCATGTCGTCGACTTCCTGCAGGTGCACTGGAACGATTCGTACTTCCCGGCGTTCAATGTCGCGGATTCCGCCATCAGCGTCGGCGCGGCCTGCGTGATCCTGGACGCGCTGCGCGAATCACTGCGCGAGCGGCGTCTCAAGCGGGTGGAAGCATCCGTCGGATAAATGAAAATCCTGCTGGCAAATCCGCGTGGCTTCTGCGCCGGTGTCGATCGGGCGATCGACATCGTCGAGCGCGCGATTGGCATGTTCGGTGCGCCAATCTACGTGCGTCACGAGGTGGTGCACAACGTTCACGTGGTCGAGCGGCTGCGCAAGCTCGGCGCGGTGTTCGTGGACGAGCTCGACCAGGTTCCCGATGGCGCGACGGTGATCTTCTCGGCGCACGGCGTGCCGGCAGCGGTCGAGCAGGAAGCCGAACGCCGCGGGCTCACGGTATTCGATGCCACCTGTCCGCTGGTGACCAAGGTGCATATGGAAGTGTCGCGTTACGCGCGCGAAGCGCGCGACGTGGTGTTGATCGGCCATGCCGGGCATCCGGAAGTCGAGGGCACCATGGGGCGTTTCGACACCAGTCATGGCGGGCACTTGCACCTCATCGAGAACGTGGAGCAGGCCGGGAAGCTCGAAGTGCGCGACCCCGAGCGGCTCGCCTTCGTGACCCAGACCACGCTGTCGGTGGACGACACCGCGGCAATCGTCGCCAAGCTGCGCGAGCGTTTTCCGACCCTGGCCTCTCCGCGACGCGAGGATATCTGCTACGCGACGCAGAACCGCCAGGACGCGGTGAAGGAGCTGATCGCGAGTTGCGACGTGCTCATCGTGGTGGGCTCGATCACCAGCTCCAATTCGAATCGCCTGCGCGAACTGGCCGAACGCGCGGGACGCCCCGGGTATCTCATCGACGATGCGTCCTTCCTGAAGCGCGAGTGGTTCGAGGGCAAGAGCGCCGTGGGCGTGACCGCCGGCGCCTCCGCGCCGGAGGAACTGGTCCAGCAGGTGATTGCACGCCTGCGCGAATGGGGTGGGTCCACGGCCGAAGAATTGAAAGGCCGCGAAGAGCACGTGGTGTTCTCGCTGCCGCGCGCGCTGCGAAACCCCGCGCCGCGCGTCTGAGGGAAAGTCAGCGCCAGCAATCCGCGCTGAGTTCCTTGCCGGTGGCGTCGATGGCGCGCCGGATCCCGAGATGATCGATGCCGAACTGCGCGCAGCGTGTATCGGCTTCCTTGCCATCGTGCGCGACAGGGCGCGCAGTCGCGGTATAGGCAAGGCCATCGTCCGCGGTGCGCAATTCGATGTCATAGAACCCATGCGCGGAAGTTGTCGCGAGGCCGAGTCCCTCGGGCGGTTTGCGCGTCAGCGCCGCGGCGTCCGCGTAGCGGGCATTTTGTCCGAAGAACCGGTCCTGTTCGGCCTGCAGCGCCAGCAACGCGGCGATCGCATCGGCGCGGCGAATCCGTAGCTGGTGATTGCGCCACATGGGAACGGCCACCGCCGTCACGATGACCACCACGACGAGCGCCGTCAGGACTTCTGCGATGGTGAAGCCGCGTGCCGCGACGGGTGAGTTGCTCGTCATTCGTTGGGAACGCGTTGCCAGGAGAGCCGCAGCAGTTCGCCGCGCTGAAAACAATGCCGCGGGACCAATGGTTCACAGTCCGCCGCCGCCATTTCTTCTGGCGCAGCCACCACCCACAAGACGCCGGCGCGCTGTCGGTCCATCGCGTGCCGCGCCGAACGCCCGGTGCTCACGATTTCGAAATGTGCTCCGGCGACTCGCGCCCCGGGCGCCTGCGGCAGCGCCGACTCGTAGCCGACGAATCGCACCCGGGCCTCGAACGAGTCCTCGAGTCCAGGCATGCGTCCGCTGACCACGCGGGTTCACGGTGGCGGGATCGGAGCTGGTTAGGATTGCGCTGATGGCCATTTCGATTCCGGCGCTCGCGGCGAAGGCCGCATTCTCGCGAAAGGCTTCGTTCTGCGCCAGCAGGCGATCCACATGCGCGCTGCTCGCGCCCGCGAGGCCTAACAGGGTCACCAGGGTGAGCACGATCAGGCCGACGGTGAGGGCGCTGCCGCGCAGCCGGCGGCGGTTCACGACGCCGAGTTTCGCAGTGCCACGGTGCGCTCGATGAGCACGCGCCGTTGGGAAGCTTCCGCGGCATTCGGCACGAATTCCACGTCCGCATAGGTGAGCGAGCGCGGATCGGCATAGCCGCGTTCCGTGCTGTCGGCACGAATGCGCAGCCACAGGCGCACTGCCACCACGCGTTGTTCACGCAGGGCCGGGAAACCTGGCGGCACAAACTGGCGTGCGCGACTCACCCGCGGCGACCACCCCGAACTCCACCTGCAGATCTTCGACGCCGGGCAGGATTTCTTCGTCGCGAAACTGCATCGCGCCGCGGGACTCGGTCAATGACTTGAGGCGCAATGCCGGCCAGCCGGGTCGGCCCACCGAATTTTTCGCAATGTAATAGGTGTGCACCTCGAGGTCGCGAATCTCGCTGTGCGCGTCCAGCGGGCCTGGAGCACGACCATCCGCGAACAGCGAGACCGGTCCCTGCGAGTCGATGCGCCGCGCGTACAGCTGCAGGCGGCCGGCGCGCGGCGCCGTGGCTGGCGAGCGAGGCGTGGCGCAGGGTGAGTGTGTCGGCGCCGGCGCGAGCGCCGCCGGCACTGGCAGTGGGCGCGCAATCGCGCGCATCGACGCCAGTGCCGAACGCATTGTTCGCGCCCTGCACGGGCCGGGAAAGGTCGACGGCGAAGTTGCTGCCGCAGTCGTGCGCGCCAGCGGGCAGGCCTCCGACCGGTGGCACCGCGTGAGCCGCGTCTGGCTGCACGCAGCGCCCGCGGCATCGGCCACGACGATGCCGTCGCGCACCAGCTGCGTCCGCGGATCGCAGGTGATGCCGTAGAACCCGGCGTGTTCCAGGTCCGGCACCAGCACCGACAGGGCGTGTCTTGCGGCATCGCTCATGCGCGCCAGGCTCTCGTTGGCGGCGAAGTCGCTGCGACAGCGTTCGAGCACCCGCAGGAACGCGGCCAGCAGAAACAGGCCGATGGCCAGCGACACCATGAGCTCGGGCAGGTTGAAGCCGCGCGAACGTTTCGCGGCCATGCTCAGCCCGCCACCGGCTGCGCCAGCAGGTGGAGCGTGACGGCGTTGCTGGCATCCACGGGGTCACGCGGCCCGCGCCAACGCAGGGTGATGGCGTAGCGATCGGGTGCGGCGGGGCCGATGGCGGGCTCGAATTCAACGAGTGCGAGCGTCTCGCCGCCCGGGAGCAGGCGACGTGCGCTGTCCATGAAATGCGCGAGGTCGGACGACGCGCGCTGCGCGGGTTCGCAGGGCAGGGCGGGATCGCAGGCTTGCGCGTCGCGGTGTCGCATCGCGCGTGTCGTAGAGCCATGCGCGCCCGCGGGTTGGCGCGGATGCGATCCGCCAGGTCGCGAACCAGGTTCAGTGCGGTCATGCTGGCGCAATGCTTCCGCGTGCGATCGCAGGCCGCCGAGCAGCAGCATGCCGGCACCGAGCAGTCCCACCGACAGCAACAGCAGTGCGATCAGCGATTCCACCAGCGTGAAGCCTCGTGCGCGCGGGTTCATGGATCGCAGCTCTGCGCGCGCCGCGTCTTCGAGACGCACGCGACCTGTCTGGCTGATCACGATGGCGCGCGGCGGCGCGATGCCCTGCGCGTCGCAGATAGTTAGGGTGCTGGTGCTGGCGGCGAGCGCGTAAGGCCAGAAGTCGAGGCGGTTGCGCGAGGCGCGCAGCACGATTCCGGCGGGCAGCTCGCGCGCGGTCGAGAGTCCGGGTGTTCCCGCCGTCTTCGAGGAACGCGCTCCACGCCCTGGCGGGCGCGTTCCCGCGCAGGCAGTTGCCGGCCCGGTCGCTGAGGCACAAGCGTTGCCGTGCGGGCGGCGAGGATGGAGGTGGCGCGCGTCTGCTGCACGCCGGCCAGCAGTTCGAGCGTGGCGCTCCGGACCGCGCCGGCGCGCAGGGCCCCGCGCATGGAGGGAACGGCGAGTCCCGCGAGAATTGCGACCACCGCGAGCCCGAAACACAGCTCGATGAGGGTGACGCCCCGGCTTCCTTTCCGCTTGCGCATGTGCGGATTTTGCTGCCCGTCGTGTTTTTAGCCACGCTGCAAAACGCCTGTATTTGCGCTGTTTCGCATTGCTGGCCGGGGGTCCGCGCGTATACTCGCGCCCATGCCAATGCCGGACCTCGATCCGACCCTAGTCGAGAGCCTGAACCACCGCCTGACGCGCGCCGGCGTGCGACCCACCGCGCAGCGACTGCGCATTGCCGCGCTGCTCCTCGGCCGTCCGCAACATCTGTCCGCCGACCAGGTGCTGGCGGGCTTGCGCAACCAGGGACTGCGGGTCTCGAAGGCAACGATCTACAACACGTTGAACCTGTTCGCGGCTTCCGGGCTGATCCGCCAGCTTTCGGTGGGCAACGATCGCTGCTGGTTCGATTCGAACACCGACGCGCATTACCACTTCCACGACCTCGACACCGGTGCGCTGATGGACGTCAGCCTGCGCGACGTGGAGTTCCAGCGGCTGCCCGAGCCGCCGCCGGGCATGCAGGTGGATGGCATCGACCTCGTAATCCGGCTGCGCCGCCGGGACGCCTGACCCAGGTCACAAAAAGCGGTACAAATTCTAGGGGTTCCCTGATCCCGAAAGCGTGTTCGGAGCTTCCCTGCCGACTGCTGCGCAATTAGAATGCGCGCCCTCAGTTTCGCCCTCTTAGCTCAGCTGGTAGAGCACTTCATTCGTAATGAAGGGGTCATCTGTTCGAATCAGATAGAGGGCACCAGCTTCCAGAAATGAAGAAGGCCACCCACGAGCGGTGGCCTTACTTTTGGCTTTGGATCGGCTGTCAGAGCCGACGCCAGTTCTGGTTGAAGGCGTGAGCGACTTGCATGACGCGTTGTATGATTCCGCGCGGTGAGTCAAAGCACGCCGCAATCCCCGAATTCCGTTCGTAATGCGCGGGCCGGAGGTTCGAGTCCTGTCCCCGGCACCATTTCATCGACAAGATCGTCGTCCCTTTGGGTTCGCGCACTGTCGCGAGTGCCGCTGTGGATCTGGTATCCATTTGCGAGTTTCCTCGCATTCCTGGCCTGGCGCGTCTTCCCGTATCGCCGCCACGTGGTCGTGGCAAACCTCAAGGCTTCCTTCCCGGAGTGGGACGACGCCACGCGCGAGCGCGTGATCCGCGACTACTACCGTGGGTTCGCCGATGTGTTCGTCGAGGTCGCGCGTTCGTTGCGGCTGACGCAGGCGCAGATCGGGCAGCGCATGAAGGTGTTGAACCCCGAACTGGCGCGCAACGAAACAGCGCGCGGCAAGCCGGTGATGATCATGGCCGCGCACCAGTGCAATTGGGAATGGCTGCTGCTCGGGCTCTCCACGCAGCTCGGCGTGCCGGTCGACGCCGTCTACAAGCCACTGGTGAATCCCTGGGCTGAACGCGAGATGTTCGCCCTGCGCAGCCGGCTCGGAGCGCGGCCGGTCCAGGCGCAGCAGTTGCTGGCGGACATCCTGCAGAACCGCAACGTGCCGCGCGCCATCGCCATCGTCGCCGACCAGGAGCCGGTGTCGAGCGAGCGCAAACACTGGCTGAAGTTCCTGAATCGCGACTCGGCGTTTTTCCTTGGTGCCGAGGAGATCGCGCGCACCGTGCGCTACGCCGCAATCTTCGCGCAGGTCCGGCGCGTCGCGCGCGGACACTACGAAGTCGAACTCGTGCCCATCGTGGCAGCCGGCGAGCAGCTGCCAGCGGGGGAATTCACGGCCCGTTACGCGCGCATGGTCGAAGAACAGATCCATGCCGCGCCGGCCGACTGGCCGTGGTCGCACAAGCGCTGGAAGCTCAAAAAGCCGCTGTACGGCGCGTGAGCTCGAATCGCGGTGCATTTGACCTAACGTCTCATGCGGCCTGGCAGTCGCTGGCGGCTCACGTCGCTGCGTCGCGACGACGGGGACTGGTACTTCTGTCCCCTAATCTTCGGGCCACCTATGACGCAACTTCCGCCGAATCATGAAACACCTGCTGCGGTGCTCGCGCCGCTGGCGCGCGGCCTCATGCGCCGCGCTCCCGAAATTCTCTCCTTGTCGATCCATGACACCAGGGGGCATGCGCTCTGGTCGAGCGGGGATTTCCTGCTCGCGGAAGACCATGCGCTGATAGCGGAAATCGTCCAGGAAACGCATGACGTGCGCGGGCAATCCAGCGGCCTGTGGTGGGAGAGCGCGGATACCGCCCGCGCACGTTGTGCGCTCGCCCTGTTCGACGGTGGCCATTTCAGCGGCGTCCTGCTGGCCGTTTTTTCGGGCCTGACTACCCGGGAGGAGGATCGGGCCGAGCGCATCGCCGGACTCATGCCGGTGCTGCCGGTGCTCGCCAAGGCCAGCCGCCGCTTCGAGGCGGTGGACAAGGACGAGATCCGGCCGGCTACGGAGGACACCACGATGATTGCGCGCCTGCGCATCGAGCACGCGGGCTCCGCGTGACGAGCTGGCCGAAGACCTCGCAACTGTCGCGCGCGAAGAGCGCCTGCTGGAACACATCGACGTCGCGCTGCGCGAGGATGAATTTGCGCTGCACCTGCAGCCCATCGTCTCGCTGCGTGACGACCCGTCGGTCAGTGGCGGACCGCTCATCGTCGAAGTGCTCATCCGTCTGCCCACGCCCGAATTCGGAGTGCTGGAGTCGCACGAGTTCCTCGACACCGCCGAGCGCCACGGACGCATGCCGGCCATCGACCGCTGGGTGATCCGCGCGTTGCTGGTGTGGATGCAGCGGAATCGTGAACGCTGGGCCGACGCCAATGCGGTGTTTTCGGTGAACCTTTCGGGCAAGTCGGTCGTGCGGCCGGATTTTCGCAACTACCTGGAACATTGCCTCGACAAGTCGGGCCTGCCACTGGCGGCGCTGCGTTTCGAAATCGCCGAGCTGGATGCGGGTATCGCTCCGCAGGAGTTCGCGGCGCTGGCGCGCATGCTCATCGAACGTGGGTGCGAAGTGTCGGTGGACAATGTCGGCACCGGCAGTGGCCGCTTCGATTTCCTGCGCGAGGTCAACGCCGACATTCTCAAGATCGATGGCTCGTTGATCCAGGGCGCATCGGACGACATCCTGTCGCGGGCGCTGATCAACGGCCTGGTACACATGGCCGATACGCTGGGCATGCGCACGGTGGCGAGCCAGGTGGATTCCACCGGGCAACTGCGCGCAGTCACGCAGCTCGGTGTGGATTTCGCGCAGGGATACCGACTGCGCAGGCCTACGGACATCGATGAGTTCGAGTTCCTGAGCTGCGGCGTGCAGCTGGGAGTGCAGGGGGCCGCCAGCGCCTGAACTCGCGACGCGAGCTCAGTGCGAATACTTCTCGCCGCGGCGCATGCGCGCTTCGTAGTTGCGCATGAGATCGGCGGCGAATTCGGCGAACACGCGTACCTTGGCGAGATGCTGGGTCGCGCGTGGATAGACCACGCTGAGCGGCGGTCCTTCGCAGGAGTGCTCCCGCAATAACTCCACCAGGCGCCCCTCGGCGATGTAGCCGCCGACCAGCAGGTCCAGCTGTTGCACGATGCCCTGGCCCTCGAGTGCCGAGATCGACAGCGCCTCTACCGTGTTGAACGACAGCGCCATCGGCAGGCGCACGGAACGGATGCCGTTTCCCTGGCTGAATTGCCACTCGGCGGGTCGAGTGGCCTCGCCGCGCAGGTGCCCGATGAGACGATGTTCGCGCAGTTCTTCGGGCGTGCGCGGCACGCCGGCGGAGGCGAGATACCGGGGCGACGCGCAGGTCACGAGCCGCGATGACGAAACGCGCTTGGCGATGAGCTCCGAGGAACGCAGGTTGCCCACGCGCACGGCGACATCCACGCCTTCGGCCTGCATGTCGACGTAGCGATCGTTGAAGCGCACTTCGAGCGAGATCTCGGGGTAACGCTGCGTGAACTGTGGGATGGCGGGCAGCAGCAGGTACTTGCCGAAGGCCACCGGCACGTCGACCCGCAGCTTGCCCTGCGGCCGATCCCGGGCCAGGCGCAACTGGTCATCCGCGGAGTCGATCTCCGCCAGGATGCGCCGGCAATGCTCCAGGTAGATCGCGCCCTGCGGCGAAACCGACACCTTGCGCGTGGTGCGGTGAAGCAGGCGGGTGCCGAGGTGCTTCTCGAGCTGGGCCACGTAACTGCTGGCCATGGCCCTCGAAAGATCCAGCGTACTGGCGGCCCGGGCAAACGAGCCGTGCTCGGCGACCCGGGTGAATACGCGCATGGCCTGGAGCTGATCCATGGCGCGGCAGTCTATCGAAGACTGTCAAGCAGGACCAGACAATGAATTCGCTTTTGTCTGGTTTTTCGAGCGGTGATTCCCGGGTACTTTGGCCCCCTCAAACGGGAGCTTCAGTCATGTTCGTCTTCGATCGTTCCGCCGCCGCCGTCATCCTGCCAATCGCACTGCTGATCGGTGTGGTGCTGTGGTCGGGCCGCTCCTCCTCACCCGCCCCTGAATCGGCCCGCCACGCGCAGCCGTCGCAGGATGCGACCGTGGCGAGAGTGGACTCGGCCGCACCAGAACGGCGGCTGATCTTCAGGCGTTGGCCGTCAGCTTGCCTTCCAGGTGCTTCGCCAGCTCGGCGATGGTCGGGAAGTCGAACAGCTCCGTGAGATCGATGAGCCCGGGATAGAGCCGGTCGATCTGCTCGTGGATCTCGATGAGCTTGAGTGAGCTGGCGCCGATCTCGAACAGATTGTCGTGGACGTCGATACGACGCTCCAGCGCGGCATCGACGATGTCCTTGAGTTTGCGCTCGATCTCGCTGCCCGAGACCTTCGGGCCACCCGCAGCTGGCGAGTTCGGCACGTAACTTCGTCAACTCCGCGAGCTCGGCGTCCTGCACGCCGTTCAAATAGTCTTCCTCGAGCAGGTGGCGCTGGATCTTGCCGCTGGTGGTCTTCGGGATGCGTTTGACCGGCACCACGCTCGCGACTTCGAGGCCGGTGTGTTCGTTGACCAGCCGCCCGATCTGCGTCGCGATGGGCAGGAATTCCTTCATGTCCATGCGATGCAGCACGAAGATCACCAGGTCGTCGGTGCTGCCGTGTTTGGGGCGAATGCCCGCGGCCACGACTTTGCCGAGTTCCATGGAGTCGGCGCGGATCGCGATGCTCTCGATGTCGTGCGGGTAGTAGTTCTGCCCGTTGACGAAGATGATTTCCTTGGCGCGGCCGGTGATGTAGAGCTTGCCTTCCTTCAGCATTCCCAGGTCACCGGTGCGCAGCCAGCCGTCGGCGGTGTAGCCCTTCGCGTTGGCGTCCGGATTCTCGTAGTAGCCCTTCGTAACGTTCTCGCCCTGGATGAGGATGTGGCCCACGTGACCGTCGGTGACCGCCCGATCCTCGTCGTCCGCGATGCGCACGTTGCAATACGGAATCGGCGAGCCGACGGCCATGAGCAGCAGCGCGTCAGCGTGATCCTTCGGCAGTGACGCCGGCATCTGGCCGACGTTGAGCGTGTGGCGATCGACCGCGATGGACGAATACATCTGGTTCGGCGGCTGCGGAAAACTCACCACCAGCGTGGCCTCGGCCAGGCCGTACACCGGGCACATCGCCCAGCGGGGAATTTTCGTCGGCGCGAGGCGGTCCATGAATTCGTCCGCGAGTTCCACGGAGATGGGTTCGGCGCCGTTGTAGATGATGCGCACGGCGGAGAGGTCGATGTCAGCGACGGCGCGATCACTCAGCACCTTGAGGTAGTGCCGATACCCGAAGTTGGGCGAGCTGGTGATCGTGGCGCGCTTGCGCGCGCAGAACGTCATCCACAACAGCGGCCGGCGGATGAACAGCTCCGTGGGCATGATGTAGTTATTCATGCGGTGCGCCAGCATCATGATGTGCATGCCGATGAGGCCCATGTCATGGGTGAGCGGCATCCACGTGACGCAGGTGTCGTTTTCGTTCCAGTTCGACGCCAGGCCGGCGCCGCAGGGAATTCATGATGAGGTTGCGGTGGCTGAGCACCACGCCCTTCGGCTCGCTGGTCGAGCCGGAGGAGAACTGGATGAACGCCGTGTCGTCGGGCCTGACGTCGTGCACCTGCCCGGCGCGGGAAATGTCGGACACGGTCTCTGCGAAGAACGCGCGTGTGGCCAGGGCGTCGAAGGTGTCCTGCGCGCCCGCGCCGCCGGCGAAGGCGCCGATGCGGTCGAGGGTCTTCTTGTCGGTGTAGATGAAGGGTTGCCCGAGTTTCTTCGCGATGCGCAGCAGCTTGTGTTTGTGCTCGTCGCTGATGCCGAGCGCCACCGGTACCGGGATGATGCCGCCAAGGATGCCGGCCCAGAAGGCATCGAGGAACTGCTCGTTGTTGGCGAGATAGAGGATGAGCTTGTCGCCGGGCCTGGCGCCGAGTCTCTGCAGGTGGAACAGGATGCCGAGCGCGCGCTCGTAGAGCTCTTCGTAGCTCACGACCCGTTCATTCTGCTCGGATTCGAGGTAGCTGATCTCGCGCTTGAAGCTGCGATTCTTGGTGATCAGCTCGGCCAGGGTTTCGGCTTTGGTCATCGTCATCCGGGGCTACCTTATATAAGTGCTCTGGCGTTTCCTATAGGTCCAACGTCTCGCCGGCGCAGTAGATAGAGCCAGGCGCGTCGACTCACGGCGCAGGATCATGCGCCGCGTCAAGCGGCGGTTCGGTCTGCCGATGCCGGAATCGGGAATCGAGGCATGAAATCGGTGGCCAATTGTAGCCGCTGGGTTTCATTGCGCGGGTGACGCGTTTCATCGACAATTCGCGCCTCACTTGCCGGCCCAAACCTGATGTCACCAGATCCCGAAGATTCAGGCGGACTGCGCAACTCCCTTTACCGCAAGGAGACTCGCTCGAAGCGTCGGATGACTCCGATGCGACGCTTCGCCTGGCGCATCGTTGCGGCCATTGGCGTTGCGCTCATCCGCATGTTCTGGGCCACCTGCCGCGTGGTGCGCGTCATCGGCGATGAGAACATGGCGAAGGCGCTCGCCGCCAATTCTTCACTGATTCCCGTGTACTGGCACCAGCACCAGCTGTTCTGCGGGAAATATCTGCTCGAGCAGTCTTCGCGGGGCCTGAAGCTGGGATTCCTGATCAGCCCGTCCGTGGACGGCGAAATCGGGGTGATGGTGGTATCCCGTTTCGGCGGTCACGTGATTCGCGGTTCGGCCACGCACACCGGGGCGCGAACGCTGCGCGACTTCTACGAGGCGCTGGTGAAGCAGGGGGTCTCCCCGGCCATGACTCCCGACGGTCCCAGGGGACCGCGCTTCGTGTTCAAGCCCGGCGCCATCCTGCTGTCGCAGATGTCGCAGCGACCCATACTGCCCATGGCGTATGCGGCCAGCCGTGCAACACTGTTCCACTGGGACAAGTTCGTGCTGCCGTGGCCGTTCTCGCGCATCGTGATCGCGATCGGCGAGCCGCGCCAGGTGCCGCGCACCCTGTCACCCGGCTGCGCTCGAACCCCTGCAGAAGGAGATGGCCGCGGAAATGAAAAGGTTGTTTGGCGTGGCGCGCGATGCCTTGCACCCGAAGGCGGACAAATGAGCCACGACGTTCAGTTGTCGGTCGTGGTGCCGGTGTGCAACGAGGCGGAAAACGTCGAGCCGCTGGCGCGCGAGATCGACGCGGCGCTCAAGGATCGCGACTACGAGATGATCTTCATCGACGACGGCAGCACCGACGACACTGCGGCAATCCTGTTGCGGCTCAAGTCGGCACTGCCCCGGCTGCGCGTGCTGCGACATTCCTTCCGCAGCGGCCAGAGCGCCGCCGTGGCGAGCGGCGTGCGCGCCGCACGCGCTCCCTGGGTGGCGACGCTCGATGGCGACGGCCAGAACGATCCGGCCGACATCCCGAAACTCATCGCCGCGCGCGACGATGTCGGCCAACCGCGGCGTGCAGCTTTTCATGGGCAATCGCAAGGCGAGCCGCAAGGACACGGCCTTTCGCAAGCTGCAATCGAACATTGCCAATGGTGTGCGTTCGGGTTTGTTAGGCGATCGGCACGCCGGACACCGGCTGCGGGATAAAGCTCTTTTCACGCGAAATGTTCGTCGAGCTGCCGCGCTTCGATCACATGCACCGGTTCCTGCCGGCGCTGTTCATGCGCCACGGCGCACGCGTGATCTCGGTTCCCGTGAGTCACCGGCCGCGCACGCGCGGCACTTCCAAGTACGGAATGCTGAACCGCCTGTGGGTCGGCATCATCGATATCGCCGGCGTCATGTGGCTGCGCCGCCGGTACAAGCCGGGCCTGCTGGTCCGTGAAGACTGAGAGGACGGATTCCATGAGCACTGTCATCGGCACATTTCTTAGGCGTCGTGGTGACGCCATGGAAACTCATCGGATTCCTCGGCGCCCTGATGTTCGCGGCCCGCTGGCTGGTGCAAGCTTGGGCCACGCGTCGCGCGGGGCGTCCGACCATCCCGCGCAGTTTCTGGATCATCAGTCTCAGCCGGCAGCGCCATGGTCACTTCGTATTTCATCTGGGGAAAGAACGACTCCGTCGGAGTCCTGACCAATCTGCTGCCGGCCTCCGTGGCTTTCTACAACCTGGTGATGGACATCAAGGCCGGCCGCACGAGTCCCAATGCCTGACATCGGTTTGCTCCAGGGCGACGCCGCCGCGCCGTCTCGTTCGCGACCGCCAGATGCTTCCGGCAGCAGACGTTGCCCAGCGTCGAGTCGCTGCCTCGGCCAGTCGCCAGCGCGACTCGTCAGCCGCCAGCGTCATCGCCAGCGCCGGCGTCGCGCCTGCCATGCCGGCGGGCGAGGGCACGCGACTGAATGCCATCACTCGCCGCCGCCGATTCGCGCGAGCGATCTGCTGTGGCTCGGACTGGCGCTGATCATCATCATCGGCACGCGGCATCGGCATCCGCGATCCCTGGCCGGCGGATGAACCGCGCTTTGCGGCGGTGGCGCGCGACATGGTGGCCACGGGCGAATGGCTGTTTCCGCGCGTCGGCGGGGACCTGTACCAGGACAAGCCGCCGATGTTCTTCTGGATGCTGGCGGTGTGTTATTCGCTGATCGGCTCGCATCAAATGGTCGTTCCTGATTCCGGCGTTCCTCGCGGCGGGCGGCGTGCATGTTCCTGATCTACGATCTCGGGTCGCCGGCTGGTGAGCCGCGAGGCGGGCCTCGCCGCCGCGCTGCTGACCGTGACGACGCTGCATTTCGCGGTCACGCTGCGTGGCGCGCAGATCGATCCGGTGTTGTGTTTCCTCACCACGTTCTCGCTGTACGCGCTGCTGCGCCACCTGCTGCTGGGACCGGCCTGGGGCTGGTACCTGGTCGGCGGCTTCGTCGCCGGCCTGGGAGTGATCACCAAGGGCGTGGGATTCCTGCCGCTGCTGGTCTGCTGATCCGTTCTTCCTGATGCGCGATCTCGGGCTGGCGCGGCCTCGGCGCAGTCGACGGCGGCAAGCTCGGCTGGCGTTGGTGGCTGGCGGTGGGCGGCGTGATCGTGGCGCATCTGCCTGTGGTTCGTGCCCATGCTGATCGCGGTGAACATGAGCGGCGCGCCCGAATACGCCGCGTACCGCGATGAGATCCTTTTCAAGCAGACCGTCGGCCGTTACGCGGCGGCCTGGCATCACGTGAAACCCTGGTACTACTTCATCGTCGAAGTCATCCCGGCGTTGTGGCTGCCCTGGAGCCTGCTGCTCGTCTGGCTGGTGCCGCGATTCAAGGCCGCGTTCCACGAGCGTGATGCCCGGGTGTGGTTGCCGCTTAGCTGGGCGCTGCTGGTGCTGTTGTTCTTTTCGATCAGCCCGGGCAAGCGCGGTGTCTACGTGCTTCCGGCGCTGCCGGCGCTGGCCATCGCGTCGCTGCCGTTCATCGAGCAGGTGCTGGCACGTCCGCGGGGTGCGGCTCGCGGGCATTGATCCTGGCGCGTGTTGTTTTTCATGGCGGCCGCCATGCTGGCCATCGCACACACTGCGGCGTGAAATTCGCCGTGGAGCTCATCGCCTCAGCCAACCTGCCCAATGCCATGCCGCTGTACGTGTACCTGGTGCTCTGTGGCAGCGGGACTTGCCGTGCGCATCGCGCGCGCCACTCGCCGCGTGGCCCGTGGCGTTGGGTTCGCTACGCTGGTGTTCTCATACTTGATTGCGCCCGCCATGAATGCCGAGCGATCGGGCAGCGGATTCGTGCAGTACCATGCTCACGCAGGTGAAGGCAGACGAGGAACTCGCACTGGTCGCATACAAAGAGCAGTTCCTCCTGTATCTCGATCGCCCGACGGTGAATTTCGGTCATCGTCGCTGGCTCGAAGGGCCGCAGGAGTCGTACGACGCCTCCGCCTGGCTCAATGCCGCGCCTCATCGCGTGTTGCTGGTGCCCGCAGGATCAACTCGAGCCCTGTTTCCCGTCGAACGCCACCAGTTGCAGGGCGCAGCTTCGGACGAAGACTGGTACCTGGTGCGAGGTCCCGCGACCCAGGACTGCGCGCGGCAGGGTGACGCCAACCGCGCTATTCATTACGCATATAAAACGCGTTGAAGTTTTGCAGCGTTATGTCCGCTTCGCGAGTAATGCTCGCGATGAATCATTGATGGCGCATGGACTTAGCTTGAGTTCCTAAAAACTTATGACAGAATGCAACGCAACTTTGGGAGATGGAATGCGCGCGGTTTTGTGGCGCGCATCGCCGCGCCTTATGGAACAAAGGCGTAGCGTCCAGATGGCCACCAACCAAGGTTAGGGAGAAGAGTGGCTCAAGCACCTGAACATCCTGGTGATCTGACTGCGTCCGACGTCCTCGCGACGGGAGTGTGGTCGGCGCGCGGCGGCAAGCCGACGCTGGGCGTCGATATCGCGTGCACCAAGATCGCCGTCGATCTGCAGAACATCCGCCGCGGATCGCTCGACATCCTGCATCAACGACAGCCTGAACTCGCTGCGCGATTCCTCGGGCGTGGACACCGCCTTTGTCTGGCTGTTCTCGGCCGACGGAGCGTCCATCGAAGAGGTCTACGCCGCCCATGGCGCGCTGGCGCAGTGCCGGGTGGAAGCGTGGCGTTCCGCGACGCTGGACACCTTCCCGTGGCTCAAGGGCCGCCTCGAACACCTGCGCCTTACCGAGATTCGTGACAGTTCCGCCCCGCGCAAGGACCAGCTGGTCGAGGCCAAACGCTTCGCCGAGCTCGTCCATCGGCTCGGTGCTGCTGATCTGCTTCCGCGTGCTGGGCCAGCCGGCCGGCATCCTGGGCCTCGCCAATGCGCTGCCGCGCGGCGCCTGGGACGTGAACCTGCAATTGTTGTTGAAGCTGCTCGGCAACTCGCTGGGCACCGGCCTCGAGAAGCTGCGCATCGAGCAGCGCCTGCACAAGCTGGAAGAACGCCTGGAGCTGGCGCAGGGCGCTGCCAACGACGGCCTTTGGGACTTCGACATCGAGAGCAACGAGGTCCATTTCTCGCCGCGCTGGAAGCAGATGCTCGGGATATCCCGTCGATGCCCAGCTCGATTCGCCTGACTGGCGCAGCCTGGTGCATCCGGAGGACATGTCGCGGGTGCAGTCCGCGATCCGCGATCACGTCGCCGGCAAGAGCCCGATTTTCGAATCCGTGCATCGCATGAAGCACCGCAACGGCGAATGGCGCTGGGTGGTGAGCCGCGCCAAGGCGAGCGTCGATGAACACGGGCGGCTGCTGCGCCTGGTCGGTGTCGAGCTCGACATCACCGAACGCAAGCTCTACGAAGAAGCGCTGTTCCGCGAGAAGGAAAGCGCGCAGATCACGCTGCAGTCCATCGGTGACGGCGTGATCACGACGGATGCGAACTCCACGGTGGATTACATCAATCCCGTGGCCGAACAGCTCACGGGCTGGCGCCTCGAAGATGCGATGGGCCGGCCCATCGAAGAGATCTACCGCGCCTTCCACGAAGAAACCTGCGAGCCGCTCGAGAACCCGCTGAGCGTTTCGATTCGCCGCACGCGACCCATCAAGAGCGTGCGTCCCATGCTGCTGATCCGCCGCGATGGCAACGAGCTCTATGTCGAGAGCACCGCGGCGCCCATTCGTGACGGCGCGGGCGCGGTGTCCGGCGGCGTGCTGGTGTTCCACGACGTGACCGAGTCGCGTGAACTCAATCGCCGCCTCTCGTACCACGCCTCGCACGACTTGCTGACGGGCCTGGTCAACCGCCGGGAATTCGAGAGCCGCGTGGAACGCTCGCTCAAGAGCGCCAAGGCGCGCGAGAGCAGCTACGCGCTGTGTTACCTCGACATCGACCAGTTCAAGATCATCAACGACACCTGCGGCCACTCCGCGGGTGACGTGTTGCTGGGCCAGGTCGGCGCGCTGCTCAAGAGCAAGGTCCGCTGGCGCGATACGCTGGCGCGACTCGGTGGCGACGAATTCGGCATCCTGCTCGAGGCCTGCTCGCTGGATGAAGCCCTGCGCACCGCCGAAGTGCTGCGCGAGGCGGTGAGAAATTTCCGCTTCACCTGGGAAGACCGCGTGTTCCGGCTCGGCGCGTCCGTGGGCGTGGTGCCCATCGCTGCCGACAACGAAGACGTGGCGTCGATTCTTTCTGCCGCTGATTCGGCGTGTGCCGCAGCCAAGGAAGCCGGCCGCAACCGCGTGCACAGCTTCGCCGAGAACGACATCGAGCTCATGCGCCGCCGGCGCGAGATGCAATGGGCGGCGCGTATCAACGCGGCGCTGGAAGAAGGCCGCTTCGAGCTGTATCGCATGCAGATCCAGCCACTGCAGCGCCCCGAACCCGGCCAGCACTACGAATTGCTGCTGCGCATGCGCGACGAAACCGGGCGCATGGTGTCGCCGGACAACTTCATCGCCGCCGCAGAGCGCTACGGCCTGACCCCCGCCATCGATCGCTGGGTGATCGAGAACGCGCTGCGCTGGCTGGTCAGCGAAGCCGACGAGCGCGAGAAACTCGCCATGTGTTCGATCAACCTCTCGGGCCAGAGCCTGGGCGACGACAAGTTCCTGCCGTTCGTGATCGAGCAGTTCCAGAAGAGCGGCATCGACGCCGCGAAGATCTGCTTCGAGATCACAGAAACCGCGGCCGTCGCGAGCTTCTCGCCAGGCCAACCGCTTCATCCAGGCGCTGAAGGAACTCGGCTGCCGCTTCGCGCTCGACGACTTCGGCACCGGCCTGTCGTCGTTCGGTTACCTCAAGCACTTCCCGGTGGACTTCCTCAAGATCGACGGCAGCTTCGTGCGCGAAATTCTGCACGACCCCATCGATCGCGAGATGGTGCGTTCCATCAATGAAATCGGACATTTGACTGGTAAAAAGACCATCGCCGAATTCGCCGAGAACGCCGAGATCATCCAGATGCTCACCTCGCTGGGCGTCGACTACGCGCAGGGTTATGGCATCGCCCAGCCGCAGCGCGTCCTGAAAGCCGTCAACGCTTAGTCAGGCGCTGCGCGCCAGATAAATGGGGACATTCCTATTTTCCGGCGGACGGAAAATAGGAATGTCCCCATTTATCGTTAGACTGCTCGCGCATCACGGCGGGGGTCTTCGTGAAAAATAAACCTGTCCCCATACTGGGGTTGATCGCCTTCGCGGCGATCGCGAACGCCGGCGACGATTCCATCCTCTGGTACGACAAACCCGCCACCGACTGGGAAAAAGAAGCGCTGCCCATCGGCAACGGCCGCATCGGCGCGATGGTGTTCGGCGGGGTCGCAGCCGAGCGCCTGCAGATCGCGGAGAAATCCCTGTGGACCGGAGGTCCAGGCACCGAGGGTGGTTACGACTATGGCCTGCCGGCCGAGTCGCAGGCCGCGCTCATGGGTTCCATCGGCAGGAAGCTGCTGGATGGCGCAACGCTTGCGCCCGAGGAGGTCGCGAAGCAGCTCGGCCGCAAGATGCGCAACTACGGCGACTACCAGAGCTTCGGCGATCTCCTCATCGAGAGTGCCGGCGGCGAGGGCGAGGTCAGCGATTATCGCCGCGAACTCGATCTCGATACGGGCGTGGCGCGGGTGAAGTTCAAGCAGGGCACGAACGGAATTCGCCGCGAGTATTTCGTGTCGTATCCGGACCAGGTTCTCGTCGGGCGCTGGTACAGCACCGGCACGCAGAAACTGCGCCTGCGGTTCGCGGTCCCCGACAATCGCAGCGCGCAGACCCAGCTCGAAGCCGGAAGCAAGGGCGCGAGACTTTCCGTTTCCGGCGCACTCAAGTCGAACGGTCTGCGCTACGCGGCGGAGCTGCTGGTGATTCCGGATTGCGGCTCGGTGACGGCTGACGGCGACGCGTTGCGCTTCGAGGGCGACTGCCCGCTGACCTTCATCCTGTCGGCCCGCACCAACTACCAGATGCGATACCCGGACTATCGAGAAGCGGGCGCAGACCCGGCGGCGCGTGCGCGTGCCGATGGTAATGACGCCGCGACGCGTCGCTACGGGCTGCTGGTGCAACGCCATGGCGAGGATCATCGCCAGCTGTATGCACGTGTGAAGCTCGACCTCGGCTCGCCTGCCGCAAAAGTGTCGACCGATCGACTGCGTGCCTCGTATGGCAGCGGCAACGCGGCCGCAGACCGCGCGCTCGAGCAGCTCTATTTCAACTTCGGTCGCTACCTGCTGATCGCTTCGTCTCGCGCCGGTTCGCTGCCCGCCAACCTGCAGGGCGTGTGGAACGACAAGGCCACGCCACCGTGGAACGCCGACTACCACGTCAATATCAACCTGCAGATGAATTACTGGCCGTCCGAAGTGGCGAATCTCGCCGAGACGGCCGGGCCGCTGTGGGATTTCGTCGATCACCTCGTCGAGCCCGGCAAGCTGGCCGCGCAACGCTACTTCGGCGCGCCGGGCTGGACCATGTTCCTGAATACCAATATCTGGGGCTATGTCGGACCCATCGATTGGCCGACGGCGTTCTGGCAGCCGGAGGCCTCCGCGTGGCTGGCGCAGCACTTCTACGAGCACTACCTGTTCAGCCGCGACGAAAAATTCCTGAAGACCCGCGCCTGGCCCGTGATGAAAGGCGCGACCGAGTTCTGGCTGGCCGCGCTGGTCGTCGATCCGCGCGATGGCAAGCTCGTCGTATCGCCCAGCTACTCGCCCGAGCACGGGCCTTTCACGGCCGGCGCGGCCATGTCACAGCAGATCGTCGCCGACCTGTTCACCAACGCCGCGCAGGCTGCACGACTGGTGGGTGACAAGGCGTTCGCGGCGCGCGTGGACGCAGCGCTCGCGAAACTCGATCCGGGGCTGCACATCGGCAAGTGGGGCCAGCTCCAGGAATGGAAGGTCGATCTCGACGATCCGAAGGACGATCACCGCCACGTGTCGCACCTGTTCGCGCTGCATCCCGGCCGCGCCATCGATCCGGTCAACAATCCCGAGCTGGCGGCGGCGGCGCGCAAGACGCTCGATGCGCGAGGCGATGCCAGCACTGGCTGGAGCCGTGCCTGGAAGATCAACTTCTGGGCGCGCCTGCGCGATGGTGACCGCGCACACAAGTTGTTAGAGGGGCTGCTGCGCGACAGCACACTGCCCAACCTGTGGGATACGCATCCACCATTTCAGATCGATGGCAACTTCGGCGCCACGGCCGGCATCATCGAGATGCTGCTGCAGAGCCAGAATGGCGAAATCCAGGTCCTGCCGGCGTTGCCGAAGGCATGGCCGAAGGGCAGCGTCAGCGGCATTCGCGCGCGCGGCGATGTGACCGTCGGAATGAGCTGGGATACCTGCGGCGTCCGGGAACTGACACTGGACACCGGTCATGCCGGACCCGTCGCCGTCCGCGCCGCATTGTTCGACGGGGAATTCCAGTCTGCCGCGCCGCTCAAGGGCGCAGGCGCGCGCCGCACGTTCACCGCCAGGGCCGGCAATCACTACGTGTTCACACGCACCGCTGCCTGCACAGCCAACTAACCGGAGGGAACGATGATGCGAAAGATAAACCTGGTATGGACCTGCGGATTTGTTTTGTCGGCCGTCTTGCTGACGAGGGCGCAGGCGGCGGACACTTTTCTGGTCAATTACCAGGCACCGGCGAGCGGGGCGGCGGTGATGGTGAGTGCACCGGACCCGGCCTCCACCCCGATCGTCATCGAGCTGATTATCGACGGCAAGATGAGCACGGCCGCGGTGCTCGGCAGCGGACTGTGGCGGTACAAGGCCATCATTGCCGATGCACGCCGGCACCCGAAGATCGCTCAGAATCCCAAGTCCACGCCGCTGCCGTCCGAGGCCGAGTTCCTCGTTCCACTGGACAAGACCATCGTGCTGAGTGCGCGCTCGCATGCCGAACTGGTCGGCAGTGATATTCGGACCTGCACGGTGCCTTTCGCCTTCAAGCCCCGCGAGGGTTTTCGTTACATCGGACGCTGGAAGGTGACGCCGGAAGGCTGCGTGTTCGACGTCTTTGAAAAGGCGCTGGAGCCCGCGGACGCGCCGGAGACGCCGCTGATCTCGCTCGAACGGCCGGGATCTGCCAAGTGAGTGGAGGCAAACGGCCCTCCTGAACTTCCGGCAAAGCTGACTTTCACACGCTACCCTAGCGGCATGAACCCATACGTCATTCCCTGGATGGACGATGACCTCGAAGTGTTTCGTGACACCGTCGTGCGTTTCATCGAATCTGAAATGCTCCCGCACGATGCTCGCTGGCGCGAGCAGCATCACGTTGACCGCGAGACCTGGCTGAAGGCCGGTGAGACCGGACTGCTGTTGACGGACGTGCCTGCCGAATACGGCGGCGGAGGCGGCGATTTCCGCCACGAGGCCGTCATGTACACCGAGCTGGCGCGCCGCGGCATCGGCGCCTTCGGGCAGGGCGTGCACAGCATGTGCTCGCACTACGTGCTCAATCACGGTACCGAGGAGCAGAAGCAGCGCTTTCTGCCGCGACTTGCCAGCGGGTGAATTCATCGGCGCCATCTGCATGACCGAGCCCGGCACGGGATCGGATCTCAAGGGCATCCGCACGCGCGCCGTGAAGAAAGGCGATCACTACGTGGTCGACGGCGCCAAGACCTTCATCACCAATGGCTGGCTCGCCGGTCTGCTCATGCTGGTGGTGAGAACCGATCCCGAGGATCGCAGCCGCGGACTTTCCATCCTGATGGTGGAGACGCAAGACCTGCCCGGATATCGCGTTGGCCGGGTGCTCGACAAGATGGGCCTGCACGGCCAGGACACTTCGGAACTGTTCTTCGAGGGTGTGAAGGTTCCGGTGGAGAATCTGCTGGGCGGTGTCGAGGGTATGGGCATGCATCAGCTCATGCACGATCTGCCCTACGAGCGCACCGTCATCGCGGTGGGCGCGGTCGGCGCGATGGAAGGCGGCGTCGAGGAAACACTGAAATATGTACGTGAGCGCAAGACCTTCGGCCAGGCGGTGTGGAGCTACCAGAACACCCGCTTCAAGCTCGCCGAGCTCGCCAGCATCACGCGCGTGGCGCGCGTGTTCTCGGATCGCTGTATCGTCGAACTGGTGGCGAAGAAACTCGATACCGAGACGGCGTCGATGGCGAAGTTATGGATCACCGACATGCAGCAGAAGGTACTGGATGAGTGCGTGCAGCTGCATGGCGGCTACGGCTACATGAACGAATACCTGGTGTGCCGGCTGTTCGCCGATTCACGTGTGCAGCGCATCTACGGCGGCACCAACGAGATCATGAAAGAGGTCATTGCCCGCGGACTTTGAAGGGAGAAAAAGAATATGTCTGAGAACCCATACGCCCCGCCCACCGCGGTGGTCGCCGATATCGACAGTGCCTTGCCCGACAATTCCAATCCGCTGTTCGCAGTGGGTACGGTCAAGGTGGTCGTCATGTCGATCTGCACCTTCGGCGTCTACCATCTCTACTGGTTCTATCGGAACTGGAATCTGATCCGTGTCCGCGACCGCTCGGACATCATGCCGTTCTGGCGGGTCTTCTTCGGAATCATCTGGTGCTATCCGCTGTTCAAACGCTTTCGCCAGGACGGCGAAGCGCATGGCGTGACGGACGGCTTCGCGGCGGGACCGATGGCGGTGGCTTTCATCCTGCTGCAACTGACCTGGCGCCTGCCCGATCCTGTCTGGCTCATCGGCTTCGGCAGCAGCGTGGTCATCGGCTTCGCGCAGCAGTACATCAACAGGATCAACCTGGCCGCCGCTCCCGGGCATGAACGCAACGATACTTTCACCGGCTGGAACTGGCTGGCCATCGTGGTGGGCGTAGTCATTTTCTCGCTGGCGCTCGTCGGGTTGTTCTACGAAGTGCCCGAGTAGTCCTGCCGGCCAGAGCGTTCCTCTCATGAAACCCGAGGATGTCGTTAGTTACATTTCGGCCTTTCCCGGGAGTGTGCAGACACGGCTGAAGAAGGTCCGCCGCGCCATCCGCACCGCGGCGCCCAAGGCAACAGAGGTGATCAGCTACAACATTCCGGCGTATCGGCTGAATGGAATGCTGGTGTACTTCGCGGGATTCAAGAGTCACATCGGGCTCTATCCACCGGTGCGCGGCGATGCGGCGCTCGAGAAGGCGGTGGCGCGTTATGCAGGTCCCAAGGGCAACCTGCGTTTTTCTCACGATGAACCCTTGCCCCTGGGCCTGATCGGCCGCATCGTGAGGTTCAAGGTGAGGCAGGACGGCGCGCGGGCGGCCGCCAGAAACAAGAAGCGCAAATGAACGCAGCCATGTCGGCAAACAGTGAGACGAATGCCGCGTGCCGCAATTGCAGTGCGCCGCTCCAGGTGCGATCAACGTTTCTGCGGTAGCTGCGGTCAGCGCACCGGGCTCGCGCGGCTGACCATGGGGCAGATCCTCCATGATTTCATGCACGCGCTCACGCACGCCGATCACAGCATCTTCTCGCTGGTGAAGGACCTCTTCGTGCGCCCCGGACACGTGGCGCGCGAGTACGTCGAAGGCAAGCGCAAGAAATACTTCGGCCCGTTCGCGTTCCTCGTGATCACCGTGGGTCTCGCGAGCCTCGTGGTCGCGCTCACGGGCGTCGAATGGTTCAGGCCCATACCCGACGCACGGCGTCGGCGGATTCCTGCAGCGCCACATCAATCTGGTCATGCTGATCCAGGTGCCGATACTGGCCGCGCTGAACTGGCTGTTGTTCCGCAGCGAGCGGTTCAACTACGCCGAGCACCTGGTGTTCACGGCGTATACCTCGGGCTATCCGTGTGTCTGGTGTTCGCGCTGGTCACTACGCCGGCGGTGTATTTCAGTCAGCCGGGCAGACGGCGCGGTCGTGGCGCTGTTGCTGTATTTTTCGCTGTGGGTGGCGTATTACGCCTTTGCCGCCGTCCAGTTCTATCGCGGCGGTGTGTTCTGGAAGATTGTCGGGGCCGCGTCTGGCGGCCGTGCTGGCGCAGGTCGCGATCATTTACCTGGTTATACGTGTTGCATACTGGGGTCCACGCGCTTGGCTACTCCTGAACGGGAAGTCTCGATGTCGAACTACCAGCTCGCCCAGATTGAACATCGCCGCCCTGAAGGCGCCGCTCGACAGTCCGGAGCTCAAGGACTTCGTCGACAACCTCGACCGCATCAATGCACTGGCGGAAGGTTCGGCGGGCTTCGTGTGGCGGCTGAAGGGCGATGGCAACGACGCCACCTCGCTGCGCCCGCTCGGCGAGGACGTGATCGTCAACATGTCGGTGTGGCGTGACGTCGAGGCCCTCAAGGACTACGTCTACCGGTCGGGGCATGTCGAAATCATGCGTCGCCGGCGCGAGTGGTTCACGCGCATGGCGCAGGCTTACATGGTGCTGTGGTGGGTGCCGGCAGGGCACGAGCCGACGCATGGCCGAGGCGGCAGCGCAGACTCGAACTGCTGCGCCAGAATGGGCCGACGCCCGAGGCCTTCACTTTCGCTCAGGCCTTTCCCGCACCGGATGCCAGTGCGGAAAGCACGCGGATCCCGTTCAACGACACCTGTCCTGCGTGAAGCCGCGTTTCTTCGCGACGCCCGAAAAATTCCGCGCCTGGCTGGCGAAAAATCACCAACGTGCGCCGGAGTTGCTGGTGGGCTTCCACAAGAAAGCCAGTGGCAAGTCCAGCATCGACTGGCCGCAGTCCGTCGACGAGGCGCTGTGCTTCGGCTGGATCGACGGGGTGCGGCGCAGCCTGGGTGACGTGAGCTACACGATCCGCTTCACGCCGCGCCGCGCGGGCAGCATCTGGAGCTCGATCAACATCCGGCGCGTCGCGGTCCTCAAGCGGCAGGGACGCATGCAGCCCGCGGGGCTGGCCGCATTCGCGCGGCGCTCGCGCGATCGCTCCGTGATTTACGCATACGAACAGCGCGACACCGCCAGGCTGACCGCGGCGGAGACCCGCACATTCAAGGCACAGCGCAATGCCTGGCAGTTCTTCTCGGCCATGGCGCCGTCGTATCGCCACAAGGCTCTCTACTGGATCACCACCGCGCGCAAGCCAGAAACCCGCCGTTCGCGGCTCGAGCGCATCATCGCCATGTCAGCCCGCAAAGAGAGACCCTGAGTCACATGCAGGAATCGCCGGCGGAAAGACGAGGAGGATCTTTGGCTCGCGGGGCGATCATCGCCGCGATGATCGTCGCCTATGGATGGATCAACGGGCTGCCGCAGGCGTCGTTCACGCAGATGCTGATCATCGGCGTGTTGCTGCAGTTCCTGGTCATCCTGATCCGGAAATTCGTGCCCGCGGACCAGATGGCGAGGGCGCAGGAAGTATTCGAACTGGTGGCGGACGGCACGACCGTGCTGTGTTTCGCTCTGGCCGTCTTCGGCGGAATCACCAAGGTACCCGACGGCCTGTGAGGCCGCGGCGGACCGCCTGCCGCGCTATTTCTTCGGCGCCGCTGTCTTCGCCGCCGGTACTTTCTCGTCGGACTCGATCTGCAATTCGGGAACGCCGAACTTGCCTTCCAGCTCGTGCAACTTCTCCAGGTCGATGCTGCCGACGATGTTGACGATCACGAACTCGCGCGGTTCGCTCGCGATGATGGCGAGACTCTTCGCCTGGCCGCCATCGATGAGCAGGTAGACGTCGACATCAGTCTGTTCCTTCTTGCTGCGTGCGCCGACCAGCTGACTCCAGCCCGGCGCCGACAACTGCTTGCGCACCCCCGCGATGTCCGATTGCGGATAGGCGTAGTCACTGTCGAAGGTGTACTTGCGTACGTAGATGCCCGTGAGCGACATGCAGAGCTGCTGGGCAGCCGCTTCGTCGGGCTCGTTCTTGTCGAGGAAGCGGCATGCGAGACCCAGTAGCTGCGGATCCAGCGTCACCATCACCGATTCGGTGGCCTTGTCGGCCAGTCCCGCAAACTCCGGCAGCCTGAGCTGGCCCTTGGTCTGGGCCATTGCCGGGCTCACGAGTCCCATTGCAGCCAGGCCAAGTGCCGCGAGACACAACGCAATTCGCGCGTTCATGAGCGATTCTCCTCATCCTCTTGCGCCCCGGCCGGCGCGCTCTGCACGGCCTGGTAGGCGGCATCGAGTTTCTGACTGGTGACACGCAACGCCTGCATGAGCTCGCGGCTGGCCGCGAGTCCGGCGCGCTGTTCGCGTACGCAATGCCATGTGTTGTCCCAGCAGCACGGCCACCAGCAGGGAGGCGGCGAGCGCCACGGGTGTCGACAGCCGGCGCCAGGCGTTGACGCGCGGCGTGGGACGGGCGATGAGCAGCGGAGTCACCGTCGCCGGTGGCCGTCGCGAGGGTAGTGCCCGCATCACGCGTTCGGCGAATCCGGCCGGTGGCTCAACGGGGCGCAGTGCGCGCCGCAGTTCTGATTCCAATTCACTCATGGCAATTCCTCGGCGGTGATGAGCCGCGCGCCGATCGCCTTTCCGCGCAGCGCGGTCAGCGATCGCTTGATATGACTCTTGACGGTGTTCACGGGCATTTCGAGCGCCGTGGCGATTTCCGCGACGTCGCAGTCTTCCTGGTAGCGCAGCACCATGACGGCGCGCGCCGCCGGGCTGAGCTCGCCCAGCATGCGGATGAGCTCGCGGTTCAGCAGTGGGTCTTCGTCCGCCTGCGGCGCCGGGACTTCGGCACCGGCCTCGAGCGGCTGCGTCGCGCCATACGCGGCACGGCGCAGCCAGTCGATGGCGAGGTTCGCGGCCACGCGCCGCAGCCAGAAGCCGAGATGCTCGAAGGTCTCGATGGACTCGAGCCGGCGGTACAGCTGCAGGAATACCTCCTGCGCGAGATCCTCGGCCAGCGTCGCGGCGATTGAGCATGCGGTAACCGATGCTGAACACCGACGACTGGTGCGTGCGAACCAGCGCTTCGAATGCGCCGACATCACCGCTGCGCGCCCGCCGCAGCAGCGATGGCATGTCGACGGGCGCGGTGTGCTGGCTCACGGGTATGGGGGACTCGCGGCTCACTCGTCCTGGCTGACCCTCGGGATGCCGAATTGTCCTTCGATCTTCGCGAGCTTGTCGATGTCGATGTTGCCGATGATGTTCACGATGGTGAACGAGCGCGGCTCGCTGGCGATCACGGCCAGCCCGAGTATCTTGCCGTCGGCGGTGTTGATGAACACATCGACGTCGCGACTGCGGGTCGCGCTGGTGAGCCTGCACGAGGGGACTCCAGCCCGGGGCCGAGAGCTGCTTGCGGACCGTCTCGACGTCCGCACTGGAATAGGCATCGTCGGAGTCGAACTCGAAATTGCGCACCTGCAGCGACTTGATGTCGCTCAGGATGGCCAGGGCTTCGTCCCGCTCGTCGTCGCCGGCATCGGCGGCGGCGAATTTCTTCGCCACCTTCATCAGAAAGCCGTCGAGAGTGATGTCCACCGAATCCACGGCCTTGCCGCGCAGGTGGCTGAAATCGGGGATCTGCAGCTCAGGGCCGGCGGCGAGGGTCGGTCAGGGGGAATACCAGGGCGGTGGCAGCGGCAATGGCGGCCAGGGAATGGGTCAATTTCACGTGCGGGCTCCTGTTTGGGGTCCTTTCGCCTTATACGGACCGGACCCCCCACCAGGGTGCAGCAGGGCTTCAGCGCACGGTGAAATTTACCAGCGGGCGAGCCCTGTTCGTTCGCGGCGATGGGGTCGCTCGCGAATTCGTCGAATACCAGCACGCCACGCGCGCGGTAGTCCCCGGGCGGGAGCTGGGTGCCATTGCTCTGCACGCCATCCCAGACGACGCTGTAGCTCTTGCTGGAGTAGGGATCGAAGCTGAGCTCGGTGGCCCCCGGCGCGAAGGACATGTTCTCCGACCAGCGCCAGCGTACCCGGGTGGTGTCCGAGTCGAGCACCACGAAGTCGTAGATCTGCGCGTCGGGGAACACCAGGTTGACGGTCGTGGCCGTGCGATTGCGCACCTCGAGATCGAACCGGATGGATTCACCGAAGCGGAAACTGGTGGTGGCCAGCCCGGTGGAGTCGCGCAGTATCAGCGTGGTGGCCAGGGTGCCGGTTCCGCCCCCATTGTCGATGCCGCCGCCGGTATCGGTGCCGCCGGTATTGCTGACGAAGACGCACTTTGAGTAGCCGAAGGTGCAAAGGGCGATTCCGACGACCAGCGCCAGCCGTGCCATCATCCGGGTCGGAGATTTCATGAACCCTCCCGAAAAGCCCCTCAGCGAAGCAGAGATCGACGCGAAGTACGGCCTCGAGCCCGGTCGTCGACGTCGAATCTACTGCAATTGACAGTTCCCTGGCTGCAGAGTTCTTCGTGGTGCATTGCCCATACTGCGGTGAAGCATTCGAAACCGGCGTCGACACCAGCGCGGGCTCCTGCACTTATGTCGAAGACTGCCAGGTGTGCTGCCAGCCCATCGAAATGGAGCTGCACGTAAACGACGACGGGACACTGCGCGAACTGGTCGCGCGACGCGGAGATAGTTAGGAATGGAGAAGAAGGTGGCGCTCATCACGGGCGCGGGGAGCGGCATCGGCAAGGCCACGGCGCTGGCCTTCCTGGCGGATGGTTTTCGCGTGGTGCTGGCCGGACGGCATCGCGAGGGCCTGGAGGAGGCGGCGCGCAGCGCCGGCGACGCGCAGGCGCTGGTCCACGAGGTGGACGTCACCGATCCCGTGCAGGTGCGCACGTTGTTCGAGGCCACGCGCGAGAAATTCGGCCGGCTCGACCTGTTGTTCAACAACGCGGGCGTGGGCACGCCGTTCAGCGTCAATCTCGAGGACCTCAGCTTCGAACAGTGGCGCGCGGTCATCGATACCAATCTCACCGGCGCGTTCCTCTGCACCCAGCAGGCGTTCCGGCTCATGAAGGAACAGACGCCGCGCGGCGGCCGCATCATCAACAACGGGTCGATCTCGGCGCACGTGCCGCGCGCCAATTCCGCGCCCTATACCGCCTCCAAGCACGGCATGACCGGCCTGACCAAGTCGACTTCGCTGGATGGCCGCAAGTACGACATCGCCTGCGGCCAGATCGACATCGGCAACGCGCTCACCGAGCTTGCGTCGAAACTTCCGCAGGCCGAGCCCATGATGGATGTCAAACACGTGGCGGATTCGGTGCTGCACATGGCCAAACTACCGCTGAGCGCCAACGTGCAGTTCATGACCATCCTGCCGCCCAAGATGCCCTACATCGGCCGCGGGTAAATGGGGACATTCCTATTTTCCGCACACTGAGCGCGTTCTGCGGAAGCATGCGCTTGGTCAGGAAAATAGGAATGTCCCCATTTACATTTACACCTTTCGTTCGCGGGAGAACACGATGCCTGCGAAGAGCAGCTCGATGAGGCCGCCGCTCAGGGCAATGGTGGCGGCGTCCGCGCCGAGCACCGCGAGGCCGAATCCCGCGGCAGCGAGAGCCGCGCCGCACGCCCAGTAGACCCGCAGGCCATACAGCGTGGCGAAGGTGAGATAGCGGCCGCCGATGGTGAGCAGCATGGCGATGAAGAACCATTCGACGCGCTGCAGGGATGCGATGAACGCCACGGCGATCGCCAGCAGCAGCCACACGGTGCCTTCGAGCGCGAGTCGCGCCAACGGATTGTCCCTGGCGGGAGTGCCCGGCCGTCCCAGCAGCTTCGACAGCAGGATGGCGGCCGGGTGGATGAACATGCCGCCGATGAACAGCGCCGCCATGCCGCCCCGCGGGCTTACCAGGAACGCCGTGAGTGCGGCGGCAAGCCAGGCCAGGGCCGAGGTCGCGACACCCGTGGCGCCGCCGAAGAAGGCATGGCGCATGTTGGCCTGCGCCTGTTCGATGATCATGGATTTCTCACAGCCAGCCGCGCTGGCGGGCCAGGCGATACGCGTCGATGCGGTTGTTGGCGCCGAGTTTGCCGATGGCCTCGGACAGGTAGTTGCGCACGGTGCCCGCCGACAGGCCTAACTGCTCGGCGATCTGCGGCGCCGAGAGGCCTTCGCCCGAGAGGCGCAGGGTCTGCCGCTCGCGATCGTTGAGCGGGTCGGATTCGTTCCAGGCCTCCACCGCGAGCGCGGGATCGATGGCCTTGCCGCCGCGATGCACATTGCGCAGCGCCTCGGCCAGTTTCTCGGCGGGCGAGTCCTTGAGCAGGTAACCCTTGACCCCCGCATCGAGCGCGCGCCGCAGATAGCCCTGGCGCGCGAACGTGGTGACGATGACCACCTTGCACGGGCAGCCCCTCGGACTGGATTCCCTGCGCGAGCTCGATGCCGGTCATGCCGGGCATCTCGATGTCGGTGACGACGATGTCCGGACGCAGGCGGCGGCATTCGGAAAACGCCTGCATGCCGTCGGCCACGGCGCCGAGCACTTCGATATCGCGCTCGAGCTTGAGCAGGGCGCCGAGCGCGCCCCGCACCATGGCCTGGTCTTCGGCGAGCAGGATGCGGATCATGCGGGCCCGCTCATGCGACGAGGGGCACGGTGGCGCGCAGCAGCGTGCCGCCTTCCTGGCGCGGCGTGAGGGTCAGTTTGCCACCGACGTTGCCGAGGCGCTCGCGCATGCCATTGAGGCCATTGCCGGGAATGATGCGTCCGCCGCGGCCGTCGTCCGCCACTTCGACGATCACCGCGGCGGTTCCTTGCGCACCCGGATGGTCACGCCCTTGGCCTGCGCATGGCGGCGGATGTTGGTCGCCGCCTCGCGCAGCGACAGCGCCAGCGCGGTCTCGCGGTCGAGCGGCAGTTTCACGTTTTCGGTTTCGCACTTGACCTCGAGTCCCTGCGCCTCGAGCAGCGCGGTGGCGGCAGCGATTTCGGCCAGCAGCGCGGTGCTGCGGATTCCGGATACGGCGGTGCGCACCTGCTGACAGCGAATCACGCGCCACGCGTTCCACTTCGCGCGATCTCGCTGCGCGCGGCATCGAGATCGTGGTCGATGAGCTTGCGCGCCAGCTCGGACTTCAGCGCCACCACCGACAGCGTGTGTCCCAGCAGGTCGTGCAGGTCGCGGCCGATGCGTTCGCGCTCGGCGAGCCTGGCGAGCCGCATGACCTCTCCCTCGCTGCGCCGGAGCGCCATCTGCTGCTGACCGGTGTACGCCGTGTAGAGCGCGGTGAGGCGCGAGCAGGACGCGCGGGCAACATGACGCTGGCGAGTGTCTGCCAGCCGTGGCCCAGCAGCCGGTCTCGAGCGCGAACAGCAGTGCGCTGCCGAAGATGACGTAGCGCGCGAAGCGCAGCGGCACCGAGAACGCGGTGACGAAGAAGGCGAAGATGAGAAAGCCGAGCGCGGACAGGTTGACAGGCGCCACCGCAAAGCCGAGCAGGTACTCGCCCAGGATGTAGCGCAAGCGAATCCGTCGGCGGCCCGCCATAGAAATACGTGCACAGGTGCAGGTAGACGAACACCACCATGGCTGATCAGGGTGGGCAGGATCACGTCCGAGGAATGGATTGGCGCGCGAGCAGCGGCCACAGGAGGATCCACGCCAGGTTGATCAGGATGAAGAAGGGCATGTTGCGCATGACGCGCCCTTCGTAGCGCGTCATGTAGCCGACCAGCGACTCCGGTGGCGGCTCGCGAATGCTCTTGATCAGTTCCGATATGCGCATGGCTGTTAGCGGCGATCGCTAACTCTGTCTCAATCCACGCGCACGTCGTCGATCTGGAAGCGGAAAGGTCCGGGAGTTGACGTGCCAATGCTGATCAGCCTGACGCGCTGCAGGTCGAGTCCGGACAGGTCTTTCAACGGCACACGTACTTCCTGCCAGTCCGCGCTGGCGGCGAAACCGTACATCGGACGGTATGACATCGAGCCCCGGTCCCATGAGCATCACCGTGTAGGTCTGGCCATCGCCGCGCGCCTGGAAGCTCAGCGTGTCTGCTTTGCGGAGTAGTCCATGTAGCCCTGCTTGCCGAAGTCGGCGTTGTCGGTGCCATTGGGCAGGAACGAGGTGCCGGCGAAGGGATACTGGATGGCGGTGCCAACTTCTCCTGTGACTTCGAGGCGCCGCGCGCGACTTCTGTGCTCCACCCTCGACGAGGTGTTGCGAGGCGTTCGAGTTGCCGCCGCGCATGTCGTCACCGCTTGCGTCGCCAGCCCAGGCCATAGCTGGCGTTTGCACTGCCCTGGTCGAAATCGGCGATCAGCGGCATTGTCAGGCGCGGCCACGCCGACTGGCGCGCCGGAGGGAGCCGCCGCGTCCGTTGCAGCGGTAGCGGAATTCCCATCCGTCGCGTCATTCGACGTGGCCGCGGTGTCGGCGCTTGCCTGCGGAGCATTGCCGCCCATGACACCGGCGATGACCAGGCCGATGGCAATCCGACATGAGCCCCACGGTGAACACGCGCCGCAGCGGCATCCGATGCCGCCGCCGCGCGGGGCACCGAGCAGCTGGAACCCGCGATTGCTCAGGCGGCGCATGGCGAGGGAAAGAACAGCACGGTGACGCCGACCAGCGCGCCACGTGGTTCGACGGTCGAGCCCACGGTCTGGCGCGCCCACGACGCCGAGTCCGAGCTGCACGAGATGATGCGCGGGCCAGAGCGGCGCGAGCTGGTGCAGCGCCTTGGGCATGCCTTCATCGGGACCCACACGCCCGACAGGAAGGACATCGGGTATATAGATCAGATTGACGATGGCCGGCGCCGCCTGGCCGGAAACCAGCGAGCCCACGAACAGGCCCATGGCGCAGAAGGGCAGCACGCCGAGCACGTTGACCAGCAACACGGTGAGCGCCTGGCCAAAGGTGAGCGGCACATGCGCCGGCCGTGACCGCGCCAGCAGCGATCATGCAGCGTGCTGATGCCGACGAACACCATGGCCGATGACCATGCGCGCCAGCAGGTAGGAGCCGGCCGGCATGGGCATCGCCTGCCGGTACGTGAGCAGGTCCCAGTTCACGCTCGAAAGCCAGCGACACGCCGAAGCCGAACAGCCCGGGCGCCATGGTGCCGAACACGCCGTAAGCCGCGAACGCGAAACGCGACATCTGCGCGTTGCCGCGCGCGCTGCCCATGAGCACGCCGAACAGCATGAAGAACATCAGCGGGAACAGCAGCGTCGGTATGGCGAACGCCGGCGTGCGGATCATCTTCACCAGCTCGAAGCGGATGTCGCCCAGATAGGCGGCGATCACGCGCGACTGGCTCATCTGCGTCGAACCGGTGTTCATTGCACTCTCCCCGAGTTGCCTGCCGGTGTCATCAGGGCTCGCGCGTTGGAGCTGGTGATTTCGGCGAAGGCCTCGGCCGAGCCCGGCGCGTCGCACTTCGATGTCGCGCACCTCGGCGTCCGCGGCGAGCAGCCGGCGCAGCACCGCCTCCGCGTCCCGCGTCACGATGTGCTGCCGGCCCGATTCTCACGCTGAGTTGCAGGACCTCGGGCCAGGACGCGCAGCTCTGCGGCGCCCAGGCGAGGTGCGGCACAGGATGTTCTTGCGCGACACGTGCGCGCGGATCTCGTCAACGGTGCCGCCGGCCACCAGCCGGCCGTGGCTGATCACGGACACGCGATCGGCGAGCGCTTCCGCTTCTTCGATGTAGTGCGTGGTGAGCACGATGGAGCATCCCTCGTGGATCAGCTCGCGCACCACGCTGCCACAGCGCCTCGCGCGCATGTGTGTCGAGGCCAACCGTGGGCTCATCGAGGAACAGCAATTCGGGACGTCCAACAATCGCCATCGCGAACTGCACCTGGCGCTTCTGCCCGCCGGACAGCTTTCCATACGGGCGGTCCGCGAGCTCCTCGAGTGAGAGCCGCTCGATCACCGCCGGCACGTCGTACGGAAACGGGTAGTAGCTCGCCACCTGCGCGATCAGCTCGCGCGGGCGCATGACGGCCGGCAGAGTTGGTTTCCTGCATCATCACGCCGATGCGGCGGCGGGCGTCGATCGACTGCGGGTCCTCGCCGAACAGCGAGGCCGCGCCGCGATCGGGGCGCTGCAACCCGAGAAGCAGCGAGATGGCGGTGGATTTGCCGGCGCCATTTCGCCCGAGCAGGGAGAGCAGCTCGCCGCGATTCACTTCGAAACTGAAGCCGTCGAGTGCGGCGATCTTGCCGAAGCGTTTGTGCGCGTCGTGCAGGCGGGCGAGAGACGGTTGCGACATGAGACCTCCAGTGAGGCCAGCATCGCGCTTTTGGCCGTCCGGACTGTAAGTCCCGCCTGTCAGTAGGGCCCCCTGACAGTTGTCATGCTGCTCAGCGGTTGATGGGTGGGTGGTAAACCGGTGTTTCCAGGCGCATCGAGGTGGCAAGTTCCTCGCGGCCCGACGCTTTCGGCGTAGTCGGCCAGCGTGCGCAGGTCGTCGGGCGAATCGACGGTCAGGGTCGGCGAGCGTGTCCGCAGACGTTCGAAAATCGCCAGCGCCGCGTCCGGGCGGCCGGCGCGCAGCAGGTGCCGGATCAGCGTGCTGCCGATGGTGTTGAGACCTGAGACGTTGTCCCAGCCGATCGCCTGGGCGGCCACGTGCTGCGCATCCAGCACCGCCGTCGGTCCATCGAGATCCCTGAGCCATTGCGCCAGGGGTCGCGTTGCCTCGACGTGTTTACCGATGCGCACCTGCTGGAACACGTCATCGAGCATCCGGGCGCGCAGTTTCACGCGCTCGGCCTCTTCGCGTGCCGCGGTTCGTTCCGGACTGCGGCTCGGCTCGCTGCCCAGCTGGTGGCGCCGCAGGTACATGCAGCCGCCGATGAGGCTGAAAAACGAAAGCTGGCAGAGCAGGAAGGCCGCGTTGAGGAACAAGGCCCAGGCCTCGAAGCGCATGAGCAGGCGCAGTATTCCGAAATACACCGGGATCGATACCAGGATGAGCAGGTAGTACGGACCCAGGCCGCGGATCATGCGAAACAGCGTCAGCGGATTCAGCGCCTGGTAGAACGGCTCACCGACGCCGAGCACGGCAATGGTGGCGGGCAACAGCAGCAGCAGGATGCACTGCGAGCACCACGGACGCGATGCCGCCGATCGCCATGCAGAGCGTGGTGCCCGCGATGATGATTGCGAGCTGCACCCAGGGACGTATCTCGAAGGGGCTCAGCATGTCCGTGGACATCACCGGTGGCTCGGTCGCGCCATCGGCAAGCTGCTCGATGAGCACGTAACAATATTTCAGCACCCAGATCTGCAGGAAACGCCTGCGCGAACATCCCATAGAAGCCAACCGAGCCGAACACCGTGAGCAGCACTGAAAAAATTGCCACGAGGATGAGGCTCGTGACATGAAACGGAACCAGAAGAACGCGCAGGTGGTCCATAATGTTCGCCGCCGCTTCGGCGGCGTTTTCTTTGGTGGCCGTGAGACCTGAGTAAAACATGGAAACGAACTCGTTTGACGCGATTGTAGTCGGCACCGGAATGAGCGGCGGATGGGCCGCCAAGGAGCTCACCGAAAAAGGCCTCAAGACCCTGGTCCTGGACCGCGGCCGCATGGTCCGGCATCCCGAATATCCCACCGCCACCAAGGATCCGTGGGATCTGCCTTATGGCAATCGCATCACGCAGGAAACGCGCCGGCGCAAGCCGATCTGGTCGCGCACCAACTATCCCACTCCCGCGAACGAGCACTGGTTCGTCGAGGACGTCGAGCATCCCTACGTCGAGGAACAACCCTTCGACTGGCTGCGCGGCTGGCACGTCGGCGGCCGTTCCCTCATGTGGGCGCGGCAGAGTTATCGCTTGAGCCCGATGGATTTCGAGTCGAATGCCCGGGAGGGCGTGGCGATTCCGTGGCCCGTGAGCTATGCCGAAATCGCGCCGTGGTACGACTACGCGGAGACCTTCGCCGGTATCAGCGGCAGTGTCGAAAAACTGCCGCAGCTTCCGGATGGAAAATTCCTGCCGCCCATGGAGCTCAATTGCGTCGAGATCGATTTCCAGAAGCGGCTCGCCGAGAAACTCGATCGCAAGCTCATCATCGGGCGCATGCGCCAATCTCACCGCGCCGCTCACGCACAAGGAAAGTCCGCAACGCGGCACCTGCCAGTCTCGCAACCTGTGCATTCGCGGCTGTCCTTTCGGCGGCTACTTCAGCAGCGTTTCGGCGACGCTGCCCTCGGCCGAACGCACCGGCAACATGACGCTGCTGCCGAACAAGATCGTCTACGAGCTGATCTACGACAACGACAAGGGCCGCGCCACCGGCGTGCGCGTGCTCGATTCCGAAACGGGCGCGCAGACCGATTACTTCGCCAAGGTGATTTTCCTGTGTGCCTCGGCGATCGGCTCGGCGTACATCATGATGAATTCGGTCTCGACCCGATTCCCGAACGGCTTCGGCAATGATTCGGGCGAGCTGGGCCACAACATCATGGATCACAACAAGCCCGGTGGTTCGAACGCCTCGGTCGACGGTTACCTCGACGTCGCCTACACCGGCCGGCGCCCCAATGGCTTCTACATTCCGCGCTATCGCAACGTCGGCAAGGACAAGCGCGATTACCTGCGTGGCT
Organism: uncultured Pseudomonadota bacterium; assembly: GCA_963832505.1. Lineage (GTDB taxonomy): Bacteria > Pseudomonadota > Gammaproteobacteria > Steroidobacterales > Steroidobacteraceae > CADEED01. The sequence goes on from CAWHUD010000001.1 coordinate 409,697, forward strand.
TCGGTTACCAGGGCCGCGCGTCGCGCGCGGGTTCGGCCGATTCAACGACAGTCGCGCTCATGGGGCGGAGCTCAAGCAGGCCTTCACCGAGCCGGGACCGTGGAACATCAGCATGACGGCTTTCGCCGAGATCCTGCCGTACCACGAGAACCATGCGCGGCTCGATCGCAGCAAGAAGGACAAATACGGCCTGCCGCATGCTGGTGCTCAACGCCGTGGTGCGCGACAACGAACGCCGCATGGAAGTGGACATGCGCAACGACGCGGCGGAGATGCTCGAGGCCGCAGGTTACAAGGACATCCGCGTCAACAGCGACTCTTACAACGTGGGCAACAGCATTCACGAGATGGGCACGGCGCGCATGGGCGCGGATCCGAAGAAATCCGTACTCAACAAATACAACCAGGTGCACGCCTGCAAGAATGTCTACGTCACCGACGGTTCGTTCATGGTGTCGTCGGGCTGCCAGAATCCCTCGCTCATCTTACATGGCTTTCACGGCGCGCGCCGCGAACCACGCGGTCGACAGAACTGAAGAAGGGCAACCTATGAGCCATCCGGACGACCACAGCCCGGAGATGGTTCAGCGACGCGAACTGCTCCGGCGTGCAGCCTTGTTGTTAGGCAGCGCGATCTCGGCGCCGGCGGCACTCGCCATTCTGCAGGGATGTTCGGCGAAGGAGTCGGCGGGCGAGGCGGCGGATGCCGCGCTGAAGTCCCTGAGTGCCGCGCAGATGGCCATCGTCGCAGAGATCGCCGAGGTCATGATCCCGAAGACCGATACCAGCGGCGCCAGGGACGCCGGAGTTCCGGCCTTCATCGATGCCACGCTGGCTGCGATCTATCCGCAGAAGGACCAGGAGCGCTTCAAGAAGGGCGTTGGTGAATTCGAGGCCATGGCGCGCGCCGCCGGCAAGCCGTTCCTGGAACGCGAGCCCGCCGAGCGCGCGGATTTCGTGAAGCAATGGCTGGTGGTGGCGCTGAGCAAGGAGCACGGCGACGACAAGCCGTTCATCCTCATGGCACGCGAGCTCACGCTGCTGGGCTACTTCACATCGAAGGTGGGCATCACCGAGAATATGGAGTACGTTCCCGTTCCGACGGCGTTCCACGGTTGCGTGCCGCTGTCGAAAATGAACAAACCCGTGTACTGGGAATAAGAAAGCGCCAGCGCGAAGGGAGTCCGCCCATGACCGTCGACCGTCGCATCATCGATCTCTACAACGAGTACGTGCATTCGGCGCTGCCCCGACGGGAATTCCTCGCCCGGCTGGCGAAGATGGCCGGCGGTGTCGCCGCGGCGACCACCGTGCTGGCCGTGCTCGAACCCAACTACGCACAGGCCAGGCAGGTCGAACCGGATGACAAGCGGCTCAAGACCGAGAAGATCGAATTCAACGGCCCCAACGGCCCGGTGAAGGCCTACGTCGCCCAGCCCAAGAAGATCGGCAAGACGCGAAAAACTCCCCGGCGTGCTGGTGATCCACGAAAACCGCGGCCTCAACGAACACATCGAAGATGTTGCACGGCGCACGGCGCTCGCGGGCTACGTGGCCATCGCGCCGGACGGCCTGTCGGTTGCCGGTGGTGCGCCCGCCGACCAGGAAGCCGCGCGTGACCTGTTTGCCAAGACCGACGGTGCGCGCATTGCGAGCGATGTCCTGGCGGCCGTTCCGTGGCTGGCGGCCGGCCCGGTCAACAACGGCAAGATCGGCGTGGTCGGCTTCTGCTATGGCGGCGGGCTGGCGCTGCGCGCGGCGATCGAGGCCGTGGGAGTGGACTGCGCCGTGTGCTTCTACGGCCGCCAGCTTTCCGCCGAAGATACGCGCAGGCTCAAGGCGCCGGTGCTGCTGCACTATGCCGGCACCGACGAGCGCGTCAACGCGGGCATTCCCGAATTCCGCGCGGCGCTCGATGCGGTCGGCGTGCCGTACAGCCTCAACATGTACCCGGGCACGCAACACGGGTTCCACAACGATTCCAGCGCGCGCGCGTTACAACGAGCCGGCCGCAAAGCTGGCCTGGGAACGTACGATTGATTTCTTCGGGACCTACCTGAAGGTTTGATAACAACAGCAGGAAAATCATCTGCAGGGATGCGTTCAACGGGGGTTGTCGCATGAAGTTCTGGATCTGTCTGCTCGCCGGATTCGCACTCGGCACGGTGGCCGTCGCCGAAGAAGATATCTGGAGCAAGACCATCAACAACGATTCGAATGGCACGTGGAACGTGCAGCCGGACAAGCCAAAGCCGAAGTATTTCGAGGTCGAGGGCATTCCCGGTGAACACGCGTTCCGCATCAAGGCCACCAAGGGCGTGAATCCCTGGGACGTGCAGGCAAGCTCGGCCATCCAGGGCGCCATCAACGAAGGCGACGTGATCATGCTGATGTACTACGCGCGCGCCGCCGAACCGGCCGAGGGCGGCAGCTCCCTCACCGCGCGCATCCAGCTGAGCGGCGCGCCGTATACCGCCGCGATGGACATGACCTCGCAGATCACGGAGGAATGGAAGAGCTATTGCGCGCATCGCGTCGCCACGACGACGCTGCCCGAGAAGAAGAGCAACGTGTCGATCCACCTGGCGACCGCCAAGCAGGTCATCGAGCTCGGGCCGGTGTTCGTCTTCAACTTCGGCAAGGGCATACGACCGCAACAAGCTCAAGGGCTGCGATGGCTAGCCGTGGCAGGCGCACGATCCCGGCCGCGGTACGCGAGCTGTGCCTCGCGTTTCCGGAGGTCGAGGAATTCGAGTCGCACGGCTCGCCAAACTATCGCGCGTCGCGCAAGGGCAAGGTGTTCGCCATCTGGGCGCTGAATCATCACGGCGACGGGCATGTCGGCCTGTGGCTGAACACGCCGGCGCTCGAGCAGTCGCGGCTGCTGGCCTCGTCACGGCACCTGTTCAAGCCGCCGTACGTGGGCCCGAGCGGCTGGATCGCGGTCGAGCTCAACAAGGGGATGTCCTGGACGCGGGTCCGCGAGCTGGTGCACATGGCATACCTGAACAGCTCGCCGGCGAAACTCGTCGCGCAGGTGCCGGCGCCGCCCGCGGTGGCGGCGCCGACGGTGAAGATGAAGCCGGAGGAGATCGACCGCCTGCTCGCGCCGCAGTGCCAGGAAAGTGCTCGCGGCGTTGCGCAGGATCTGCGCCGCGCTGCCCGAGAGCGACGAAGGCACGTCAGATGGGATCGGTGATCTGGCGCACGCGCAAGCGCAGCTTCTTCATGCTGTACGACTACGGCAAGGGACTGGCCGCGCAATTCTGGGTGGGCATCGAGAGGCAAGGTCCACTCGAGATGGATCCGCGTCTTTACGATCCCGCCGTACATGGGGCACAAAGGGCTGGATGACAATCGATCTCTCAAAAGATCTAGATCCTACGCGAGCTGCGCGACGTTCGCGATCGAGAGTTATCGGCACTTCGCGTCGCGTCGCGCCGTCGCGGCGCTCGACGCACAACAAGCGCGTTGCCTAAAGCCAACCACTGTTGCTTGTAGGCTGTGTCCCCTAATGGCGTCATCTTGCGCCGACGCTTTGACTGGCGAGCATGTTGACGCGCGTTCGATACGGGAAGGGTGTCGCGCCGTTCTGGCGCCGCACTCGCAGTATCAACTCCTAAGGAAGGGAGCCAACATGAATACTCTCGCAATCGTGGTCTAACTACGTTCGCGGTGGCCAGCCGCGATCGTGGCGCTGACGGCGATCGCTGTCAGCGGGCAATCGGAAGCCCAGATGGCCGTTCCCAACGCCGAGTCCCATCGTTTCAGTCCTTCGACGTTGCGCGTCGACCCGGAGACATCCACGACTACGGAAGCCGCCGCACCCAGGGCGCGGAACCCAATCGGTCGACATCGGAGCCGATTCCGTCGGTACGTTCTTCCGCGAGGCGCCGGCAGCCTTCGACAACCGCACCAACGGTTTCGATCCGCAGGGTCCGGCGTTCGACGATATCGACGAGGACACGGTCGTGCCGTTGCGATCGTTCAACGACAACCGCTTCATCTTCGAGGAAGTGGAAACGGTCGCCGACGGTCTCGGGCCGACGTTCAACGCGCAGGCCTGCCGTGAATGCCACCAGAACATCGTCACGGGCGGCGCCAGCCAGATCGCCGAGCACCGCACCGGGCGCCTGGAACTGCTGCAATTCGTCGAGTCGGTGGGTGGTTCGCTGATCCAGTCGCGGTCGACACACCCGGACATCTTCGAGAATGTGCCCTTCGAGGACAGCATCAGCACGTTCCGCATCTCGACCAACACTGCTGGGCGCCGGGTTCATCGAGGCCATCCCCAACGACACGCTGCTCGCCATTCGCAATGCGCAGCCCGCGGCGATCCGGGGCAGGGCGCTGGAAGTGGCGGTGCTCGAGGCCAACAATGCGCCGCGCATCGGCCGATTCGGGTAGAAGAGTCAGCACGCCAGCCTGGAATCGTTCGCGGCGGACGCCTATCTGAACGAGATGGGAATCACCACGCCGCTGCTGCCCGAGGAGAACACCTCGCTCGGGCGCGGCGATCGGATTCCGCATCGCCTTTCGATCCGGTTGCCGGATCCCGAAGACGACGGTATCGACGTGGTTGCCTTCGCGAATTTCATGCGCGCGACCAAGGCGCCGCCGCGCGGGGCGATAAATGCGCAGGTCACGCGCGGGCGATGCCTTGTTCAGGCAGGTCGGATGCGGTGGCTGTCACACACCCACGATCAGGACGGCCGCGCCCGGTACGCGCATCAATGGTGGCGCATTGCGCGTGCGCGACGCGGTGGGCAACAAGATCATCCATCCGTACAGCGATTTCCTGCTGCATGACATCGGCACGGGTGACGGCATCCCGGTGTTGCCGGGTGCGGAATTCGCGTCCACCGCGACGCAGATTCGCACCGTGCCGCTCTGGGCGATTGCGCACCCGCAATCGGCTGATGCACGACGGCCTGTCGTTCACCATGCAGGAGGCGATTTCAAGGCACGCGGGCCAGGCGACCGCGGCGAAGAACGCTTACAACGCGCTGAGCCAGGCACAGAAGGACCAGGTGCTGGCCTTCCTCGGCTCACTTTGAGTCGGAGCAAGGAACGCTCAGTTGCGAGGCGGACTCGCGGGCCAATGGACCGGCCCGCGGTCCGCCGTCTTCAGTCGTAGGTTTCGTTGGCTTCGAACTCGATGAAACAGAAGCCGTGGCCGAACGGGTCGCTGAAGCTGATGCAGCGAGAACCGCGCCAGTCGATGTGACCGGTTTCCTGGCGCGCGCCCGCGGCGATGGCGCGCGCTGCCGCGGCGTCGACGTCGGGTACCACGAGGTCGAAATGCACCGGCGTCCAGTGGCGCCGGTAGTCGCGCTCGATGACGGGCTGGTGTACCGCCTCGGTGCCGCGCGCCTTCTGCAGCAGATAGATCGTGGACGATGCGCCGCTGAGCTCGGCAACATCGTCGTCGAGCGTGCGCGTGTGCCTGACGCCGAGCGCTGCGCAATAGAACTCGATGGCAGGCGCGAGATCCGGAACGTCGATGTTGACGATCAGTTTCATCGTGCGGCGCCTCACGGCCGTCGTGCCGACCGTTGCCTGCGGCCACTTCGACATCCTTCGCCACTTCGTCGCGAATCAGCGCCCAGTGAAACAGGTTGTCCGGGTTGGCGTCGAAGGAATTGCCGTTGTAGTGCGTGAGCTTCATGTCCTTGTAGATGGGGCGCGTGATGCGGATGACCTCGTCCCAGGCGTCGAGCGCGCGTTGCAGATGGCTGATGGCCTGCTGCTGGTCGCGGGCGATCGTCGCTGGCGCGAAAGGTCTGCAAGGCGACCGCGCCGCGCAGCTTCTCCGCCAGGTGCAGGCCGAGCCTGGCCCAGGTCTTCACGTCGGCCACTTCGTACATCAGTGACGCGTCTGTCGCGGATATCGATGCGCTGCACCAGGTCCAGCGCGGCGCGGCAGTCGCGCTCCAGCAGAATCGGCAAGTTTGTCGGGCGTGATCCGTTCCTGGCCGAAGGAGCCGCCGGCGCGTTCGTCTTCACGTAGTCGGCAACCGAGACGTAGTCCGGATCCATGGTCGGCTGCTTGATGAGCGCGTCGACGCCGATGTAGTGAGTCTCCTCGCCCTGCAGCGCGAGGAAGCCCTCGCTGTACAGCGTGAAGTCCCAGCGCGAGTCGTACAGCGAGGCGAGGCGCAGCTGGGTGTTGGAGGCGAGCGCATAGGCCTGCGAGCAGTGGCGCCGCCTTCGGGCCATAGCGGCGCGTGAATTCGGCCTGGAAGACCGCGTCCGGCGTCGCCGGGTCGTAGAGCAGGCGGCCCCAGAGCTTGTAGAACAGCCACTGGCGCTCGAAGGCGTATTTCCAGCGACGGGTTGGTCGTCGGCCGTGAAGTAGTCGAGCGCGGGGATGTAGGTCTCGGAGCCGACGAAGTAGCCGCCGACGTAGTCCTGCCGTGCCGTTGAGCGCGATGTGCTGGCGGATGAAGTCCGGCACGCCCCAGCGCAGCGCGAAGAAGTCTTCGTTGCGCACCTGCCAGACGATCTTGTAGTTGGACTGGCAGCGGCTTGAAGTAGGTGTCGCCGAGTTTGCCGCCATGCACCTTCACCAGCTTCGGCGTCGAGTGGCCGTGCGACCAGTTGAACTTCATCTCCACCCAGATCGGGCCCGTCGAACTTGTTGCCGAGCTTTTCCATCGCGGTGCGCGTGATCTGCTCGACGTCGGCGCTCACGCCCGGGCCCGAAGACAGGCCCGAGGAGAACGGCACGCGATGGATCAGTTTCACCGGCTGCGTGCGTTTCGCGGCCAGCGCGCCCGCGACGTACACCTCGTCGACGAATTGCTGACGCTCGAGCGGCGTCATGCCGCGCCATGCCTTCGCCGTGCGAGACGCCGATGCCATCGAGGTCCGGGTATTCCTCGAGCATCTGCGTCACGCTTTCGCGCAGGTAGCGCTTCGTGACCTCGGAGGTGTCGCCGTTCACGTAGTAGTGCGGATAGAAATTCTGCTTCGCGACGCCGTGCGCCTTGGCGAATTCCTCGCTGACGAAGATGCTCCAGAACACGATGTAGGTGTCGAGCCCGCGTTCCTTCGCCATGCGGAAGATCTCGCGGTACAGGTGCTGCCATTCGGCGAACTCGGCGTCCGACCACTTGCTGGCTTCCGGGAAATTCTTCGGCCGGATCATGTAAGTGAACGGATGCATGGTCCAGAGCGAGATCGCGTTGAAGCGGTTCTCGACCATCATGTCGAGGAACGCCTCCCAGAACTTCAGATCGCGCACCGTGGCGTAGTGCTGGTCGAGCGCCGAGCTCGGCCGATAGGTGTCCCAGGGCGTGTTGAACTTGATGCCGCGGAAGGCGAGCGCCGGCTTCTGCGGTCGTTGCGGCAATCCTGTCGATCGACGTGCCATTGAGCAGTTGTTCGCGCATTGCGAGCGCGCCGTAGATCAGGCCCGCGCGCATCGCCACCGGTGACTGTGAATGTGGTCGCCTCGCGGCTGGATCGAGAAGCCTTCGGCGCCCAATGCGGCGTCGATACCCAGCTCGGATGGCGAGCGGCGCCCGCTGCGGCAGGTGCGCGCTGGCCGCTTCGAGCGCTTCCCGCAGACGACGCGCCGCGTAGGAACATTGCGGTGTCTCACGGCGCACAGCGATGTCGCGTGCCGGTGCCTGTCCGAAGGCACTCGCGGCCAGCGCAGCGAACGCCAGCAGAAAAAGTATTCGTTTCATCAGTTCGGAGCGGGATCTCAACGACTGCTGCAGCCGCAGCAGACTCTCCGGGCTCACCGTCACGAATCCGACGCGCGGTGCGTCGATGTCGAGAATGATGATGAGCACCAGCGCGATCAGGCAGGCGAAGGTGAGGTTGGCGAGCGGGCGCCGCCGGCCGCTCAATCCGCAGCTATAGGCCACCAGGCCCATCGCGGTCATCGAGACGCACGAACAGCATGATCGTGACCGCGGTCGGGCACACGATCATTGAGCGCAAAGCGGCGCTTCTCGCGCATGTCGAAGACTTCGTTCAATGCCTGCGTGTACAGGCTGGCGGGCTGCGAACGCGGATCCTCGGTCAGCAGGATCCGGGCGATATCCCACAGCTCCTTTTCGATCCGGGCGGCGCGGTTCTCGGCGGCGTTGATCGCGGCGTCGTCCGTGCCGGCGGCGTTGTACTGCAGGCGCGACATCCACGTATTCGCGAAACAACGGGGCGGCGCGATCGGCGTGCGGCGCCGGCAGCAGGCTGCCGCGCAATGCCGCGGTGCCGATGGCATTGGCCTGATCGATCATCAATGTCTTGCGAGTTGTCGTAACGAGACACGGCCATCGCGAAACGTGAAACCCAGCAGCAATGCGAGCAGGCCTAACACCGCGCCATGCAAGGCATTGGCGTGCGACTTGTCCGGTTCATCGGTCTTGGCCTGACGGCGCACGCCGAGCCGGTATCCCACCTCGAGCGCGACGACAAAAATGGCGATCGCGCCCAGCAGCAACGCCAGTTCCACCAGGATCCAGCATCATGAGCAACCTCGTGTCCACCTTGTCAGAGCATACCGCTTGGGGCTAATCCGCATTGCAATTGGCACCGGTGTCAGGGCATAAACCGCGCCAGGCCCGGCGGGCGGAAGAGTGGGGGCTCAGCCTCGCTGCCGGGTCATCGATGGACCGAACAACCAAGGGGGACTTCCCATGTCATTTCGCAGACCTTCCGCTGCGAAATGGCGGAGCGCATTGCGGCGTTCTGTCGCGCTGCTGCTCACGTCCATTTCGCGACTGCTTCCATACGCCCAGACACTTCCGACCGCGCCAGCAGGTAGCCAGCCAGATCAATCTCGGCTGGAACCTCGGCAACACGCTCGAGGCCATCTGCAGTGAGACGGCCTGGGGCAACCCGGCCACCAACCAGGCGCTGATCAACACCGTCAAGGCTGCCGGGTTCAATGCCATTCGCATTCCCATTTCCTGGAACTGCCACATCACCGACGGCTCGACGAATATCCCGGCCGACTGGATGACGCGTGTGAAGCAGGTGGTCGACATGGCCATCGGTCAGAACATGTACGTCATCATCAACATCCACTGGGACGATGGCTGGCTGCAGGATCACGTGACGGACGCGGACCGCGCCGGCGGTCAACGCCAGGCAGAACGCGCTGTGGACGCAGATCGCCACCACCTTTCGCACCTACGACCAGCGCCTGCTGTTCGCCGGCACGAACGAAGTGCACGCGGACTTCAGCACGCCGACGGCCGAGCAAACCGCGTGCAGCAGTCGTACAACCAGACCTTCGTGAACGCGGTGCGCGCCACCGGCGGCAACAACGCCTCGCGTTCCCTGGTCGTGCAGACCTACAACACGAACGTCCAGCACGGCCTGAACGTTCTTCAACGCTGCCGACCGACATCGGCCGCAAACCGGCTTGATGGTCGAAGTGCACTACTACGACCCGTACGACTTCACGCTGAATCCGAACGGCAGCCTGCAATTTCTGGGGAGCGCCGTTCCCGGACTCGGGCAGCAACTGCAATTGGGCGTATGAGAACTGGATCGACACCGAGTTCGCCAAGGTGCGCGCCAAGTGGGTCGACCAGGGCGTCCCGGTCATCCTCGGCGAGTACGGCGTCGAGACGCGCCCGGGCAAGAACCTCGAGGCACGCGCGTACTGGAACGAGTACGTCAATCGTGCCGCGGCGCTCAACGGCATCAAGACCTTCTACTGGGACAACGGCGCTCCGAGCACCGGCAATACCTTCAGGATCTTCGATCGCAACACCGGCGCCATCGTCGACCAGCAGGTGCTCGATGCCATCCTGCGCGGCTCGGGCGTCGGCAATCCGGGCGTGATGTATCCGCTGACGACGCAGGTCAACGGCATGGGCACGGTGAGCCGCAGCCCGAACGGCCACGACCTATCCCGGCGGCACGGATGTCACGCTCACGGCCACGCCGGCATCCGGCAATGACTTCGTCGGCTGGACCGGCGACGCCAGTGGCTCTGTCAATCCGAAGGTGGTGCGCATCCTCGGCAATACATCGGTGACGGCCAACTTCGTCCCGACCGGCACGGGTGGCAGCGGCACCATCCTGCGCGAGTACTGGCTCAACGTGACGGGCGGGACCGTCAGCAGCCTCACGTCCAATGCCAACTATCCGAACAGCCCCACGGGCAGCGGGTCGCTCACCTCGTTCGAGGGTCCGACCAACACGGCGGACAACTATGGTTCGCGCGTGCGCGGCTATATCCATCCGCCCATCACGGGCGCGTACACGTTCTGGATCGCGAGCGACGATGCCAGCGACCTGCTGCTGAGCACGAACGACAGTCCGGCCAACGCCACGCGCATCGCCTTCGTGAGCGAGTGGACCGATTCGCGCCAGTGGACCAAGTTCACCTCGCAGCGCTCGGCGAGCATCAATCTGGTCGGCGGCCAGCGGTACTACATCGAGGCCATCCAGAAGGAAGCCACGGGCGGCGACAATCTTGCCGTGTCCTGGCAGGGACCCGGCATGGCGCAGGCCGTGATCCCGGGCAACTTCCTGTCGCCGTTTGTTGCCGGGCCCGGCCGGGCAGCTTCGCGCTCGCGGTCACGAAGGCCGGTACCGGCGCGGGCACGGTCACTTCGATCGCCCACCGGCATCAATTGCGGCGCGACCTGCAGCTGCCAACTTCACCAGCGGCGCGTCGGTGACGCTCACGGCCGCGGCGACGAGTGGCTCGACGTTCACGGGCTGGAGCGGTGCGTGCACGGGCACTCGCACCTGCACGGTCTCGATGACGCAGGCGCGTTCCGTGACCGCGACGTTCACCAGCCAGGCGACCACGTTCGCACTGACCGTCACACGTAACGGCACCGGCACCGGTACCGTCACGTCGAACACAGGCGGCATCAACTGCGGCACCGCCTGCAGCGCGAACATCGCGAGCACTACGCCCGCGACCCAGGTGAACCTCACCGCCGCGGTGGCGAGCGGCTCGACGTTCGCCGGCTGGAGCGGCGCGTGCACCGGCACGGCGCTCGTGTGCACGGTGACGATGTCGCAGGCGCGCAATGTGACGGCCACGTTCAACTCCACCGGTGGCACTACGTTCCCGCTCAGCGTGACGAAAGCCGGAACCGGGGCTGGCACCGTGACGTCGTCACCCGGCGGCATCAACTGCGGCACCACGCTGCGGCGCGAACTTCACGACTGGCACGTCGGTGACGCTCACGGCCGCGGCGACCACGGGCTCGGCGTTTGCGGGCTGGAGCGGCGCGTGCTCGGGCACCGGGCAATTGCGTGTTGTCGATGACGGTCGCGCGCAACGTGACCGCCACGTTCAACACCACCGGAGGCGGCACGACCTGCGCCAACCCGGTGACGTTCACCAACAACACCGGCAACTTCAACACCAACGGTGCAGTCTGTTACCGGACCAACCAGAACATCGCGGGTTGGGGCTGTTCCAACTTCGATGGCCGGACGGTCACGGTCGGTGGACAGGCGAGAAGCTGCGGTCAGCTGCCGCTCACGCGGTCGGCTGATGGGTATTACTACTTCGCGGCAAGCGCTGGCTCGTTGGCCTGGGCGAGCATCTACGTCTGGCAGTAGGCCCGGTGCGTCGATGATGAATGGCTGCGTTCGGCCCGCCCGCAAGGGCGGGCCGGCGCGGCAGGTTACCAGGGGCTATCTACCTTTCCAGTTTTTCCGGGGAGGCCGGACGATCGAAATGGTCCGACGGTGTAGGCCCGACGAGCTGCACGACGATCGCCAGCAGGATCAATGGGAACCAGATTGCCCAGAAGAGTTTCCCCAACACGAATAGCGGCTCGCCATTGGTGTCGTTTGCCTCGAGGATTGCGCCCACCAACCCACACGCGGGACCTGCGTAGAGACATACCAGGGCAAGCACCACAATCCGGCCCGGCGTGCGGTAGATCTGCCGCTCGGGTGTTGGACGATTCATGGGGACGGATTTTCAGGGCTGCGCAATGGGTTCCTGAACACCATCAGCGCGAAGCCCAGAGCAAAACTCGCATATCCCAGGGCGATGGGCCACAGGAAGCGGGTCCACCCATGGCCTGCGCTGCCTTGAAGAGCGCGATTGCGGCGACCAGGAAATGCAGCAGGTTGCCGATGGCCACCGGCCTGCCGTAGATGCCGCCCATGAGGTTGGCCTTGCCCATCCAGTTGAGCCCGGCGAATCCGAGGTACAGCGCGCCGGTGATCTGCACGATGAGTTCGGCGCCTGAATTGCTGCTGCCCGCGAGACGCTGCAGTACGACCTCCGGCGCGAAGATGCAGGGCAATCCCAGCAATGCCAGCGCGACGTGCGCTCGCGGACATGAGGGCTCTGGACTGGTTCATGGTCGATACACTCCGATGTTGTGCCTCATGGCGGAGCTATTTCTGTTCATCGGCCCTGTTCCACTGGTGAGCGGAAAACTTCCAGCGGCCTTCCTGCTTGTAGAAGCCCAGTCTTTCGCGCAGCGTCGCGCGGGAATACGTGGAGACGAAATCCGCGACCGCGTAGTCACCCGGAGGCGTGGCTTTGGGGCGGTTGAAACTGAAACCCACCCCTTCGAGTTTGCGGCTTTGCAGGTGCCCGGAGTCCTCGTGCATGCGTTCGAGTTTCGCGACGAACCGGCGCTTGCTGATCGACTGCTGCAACATCAACGAGGCGCGATTCCAGGAATCCCCCGGCGATTCGGAATCCATCATGCGCAGGATCTCTTCTGCTTCGGCCAGGACGGCCGACTCTTCGTCGGGAGGGCCACGATCCCACGTCGGGCCACTGCTCCTGCCCAGCGCTTTCTTGCTCATTGCGTCCAGGATCGCCGGTGAGCTCACCTGGTAGGCGGCGATGCGCCAGGCGCCATTCTCCTTGATCACGACGAACTCGAGTTCGGCATCGCCGTTTTGGAATTTCGCACTCGATGTGTAAGTCCCGAAGAAGCCCCTGGGCATATCCGGCCCCGGGCGACCGTAGCGAAGGGTGCCTTCCGGAGTTTCGGAAGACTTGAGCGGCCCCAGGGCCTCGCTCATCATCGGGAAGAATTCACGCGCCCAGGCATCACGGTCCGGACTGCGCGAGACGCTGGCCATATTGCGGAACAGCGTGTCGGTATTCCAGGTGGCATAGATACGCGAGTTCGCGTTCTCGACGAACTGGCGCGCCTGGCGGTCCTGGTGATACCAGACGCCGCCCGCAACGCCCCCGGCCACGAGGAGCGAGATGAACAGCAGACCGAGTGCTCGCAACATGACCCCTCCTTGCCGATTCGACTACAACACACGGTCTTTCGGCCCGTCAAACCTTCCCGGTAGTTATACGAACCACGCGTTGCATGACGTGTCACGCTTCACGTGTTAGAAACCGGCCATGACGACAACCACAAGCGACACTGCCGTGCTGATCACCGGCGCGTCTTCGGGAATCGGTGCTGGCCTCGCGCGAGAGTTCGTGCGGCGAGGCATGCGCGTGGCGCTGGTGGCGCGGCGTCTGCGAGCAGCTCGAGTCGCTGGCCGCGGAGTTGCGTGCGGCGCGGTGGCCAGGCAACCGCGCATGCCGGCGACGTCACGGTCGACGGTGACATTGCGCGCGTGGTAGCCGAGCTGGCGAAACAGAACCTGCGGCCGGGCATCGTCGTCGCGAATGCGGGCTTCGGCGTGGTTGGGCGTGCGCAGGAACTGGCGCTCGCGGACTATCGCCGGCAGCTCGAAACCAATGTGTTCGGTGTGCTGCGGACCTTTCACGAATCCATCGGCGCACTGCGCCAGGCGGGCGGGCGCTTCGTCATCATGGGCAGCGTGTCGAGCCACATATCGACGCCGGGCGGCTCGGCCTACGCGATGAGCAAGTTCGCGGTGCGCGCCCTGGCCGAGTCCCTGCACGGCGATCTCAAGGCGACGGGCGTGGGCTGCACGCTGATCTCGCCCGGGTTCGTCGACTCCGACATTCGCCGCGTGGACAACCGCGGCGGTCTGCATCCGCACGCCAAGGATCCCATTCCACCGTGGCTGCGCATGAAGACGGAGCAGGCGGCACGCGTCATGGTCAACGGCATCCTGCGCGGCAAGTACGAAGTCATCGTCACCTTCCATGCGAAGGTGATCATCTTCATGGCGCGGCATTTGCCGCGCCTGACGCGCTACCTGCTGGTGCGCGCCAACAAGGGATCGCGGCCGGAGCCGCGGGCACAGTCCGGATTAGTTGACCCTTGCGGCGTCACGTCCCTGCCGCTGAAAAACACGTGGGTGGGCCGGGTCGCTGCGCACCTCATCGGCGCTGGTCTGCGCCGTGAGCTTGCGATCGAGCACGATGAGGTCCGCGAACTTGCCGACGCTGAGCGAGCCGATCTCGCCTTCGCGGCCCATCAGCCGCGCGGCATTGATGGTATAGGCGGCGAGCATTTCATCCAGGGTCATCGCTTCCCCGGGGTTCAGCGGCGCTCGCCCGGGTTGCTCGGGGTTCTTGCGCGACATGGCGGTGGCCATGGCCTCGAACGGGTTGTAGCTGCTCACGTCCCAGTCGCTGCCGCCCGCGACGGTTGCGCCGGCATCGACCAGCGATCGCGCGGGATACTGGCGGCCCATGCGCTCGGCGCCCAGCCAGGGCGTGAGCGCTTCGATGCTGTAGTTGTCGGGCTGCGCCCACAGCAGCTGCACGGACGGATACACGTCGAGCTTGGCGAAGCGCGGGATGTCGGTGGGATCGATCAGCTGCAGGTGCGCGATGCTGAACAGCTGCTTGCTGCCCGCGGCACGCGCGGCGGCGAAGGCGTCGAGGGTCTCGCGCACGGCGCCGTCGCCAATGGCATGCACGTGGATATTGAAGCCGTGTCTGCCTGCCTCGGCGATGAATGTCATTCAGGTCGGCGGGCGTGATGTAGAGCTCGCCGGTGGACTTGCCGGGTTTGCCCCTGGCGTCGTTGTACGGCTCGAGCAGTGCGGCGGTCTGCGTGGGGTACTCGAGCACGCCATCGGCGAATAGTTTGATGAAGTCGGCGCGGAACAGCGGATCGGCGAGCCTGGCGCGCAAGGCTCTCGAGGCGCTGCGAATTCTTCGGGAGCACTTGCGTCGCTGGTTCCGAAGGCGACGGTGACTCGCGCGGTGAGTTCGTGGAGTTTCGCCAGCTCGGCGTAGGCGTCGACGGTGGGTTCGTCGGTGTTGGCTTCCAGGTAACTGGTGATGCCGGTGCCGTGCAGCAGCGGCAGTACCTTGCGCAGGGCGTCGAGACGCTGTGCGGGCGTGGCCTTCTCCATCTTCGACAGCGCAAGGTCGGTGGCGCCCTCGACCAGGAACCCGGTGGCATCGCCGCTGGCGTCGCGTTCGATGCGGCCGGCCTCCGGATCCGGCGTGTCGCGCGTGATGCCGGCGAGTTCGAGTCCGCGCGTGTTCACCCAGGCGGTGTGGCCGTCGGCGCCCCACAGGAACAGCGGGCGCTGGCGTTCAATGGCGTCGAGGTCGTGGCGATTCGCCTTGAAACCCGCCGGATTCACTTCGTTCACCACGATCCAGGTGGAGGTCTTGTCGGCCGCGACGCAGGCGCGGATGGTGTCGGCGGCTTCGGTGATCTTGAGCTGCTTGTTGTGCAAGCGTGCAGCCGCCGAGCGCGAGCGCGCCTTCGGCGGCGTGGATGTGGGTGTCGATGAGGCCGGGAAGCACGGTGTGGCCGCCGGCATCGATCACGCGGGTGTCCGGGCCTATCCACTCGGCGATACCCTGCTCGTCGCCGACGAAGGCGATCTTGTCGCCGGTCACGGCGAGCGCGGTGGCGGCGGGCGCGGCGCCGTCCTGGGTGCGCACATCGGCATTGCGCACCACGAGATCGGCCTTGGCATGTTCCTGCTTCGTGCCGCAGGCGGTGAGGCAACAGGGCGAGGAGCGGGAGCAAGTGTGCGCGGTTTCATCGCGCGAACACTAACACGCGCGCCTCGCTCAGCCTGCTTCGAGCGTCTCCTTGAGCCTGGCCAATGCGGCTCCCCACGCATGGCGGTAGCCATCGGCCTCGGCACGGGTCTGCAGCCGATCGATACTCACCATCACCGTGCAGTTGGCGCCGTTGGGTGTGAACTTGATCTCCACCGGCGTCGGCAGCGTGAGGCCTTCATCTTCGGCGAGCAGGCGGATGTTCTTGCCCGCGTTCACCTTCTTGATGGTGGCGCGGTTGCCGTCGGCATTGCGCCAGTGGCCGCCGTCACGCATGTCGACGTCGTGTTTCGGTCCGAACCATTTGTCGAGCGACTTCGCGTTGGCGAACGCCGCGTAACAGTCCGCGGGGCTGGCCTTGATGCTCTTGGTGGGGCAGATCGAATAGCCCTTCGGCTTGCCGTCCTTGGCGAGATCGCCGCGCGCGATTTCGTATTCGTTCACGATGGTGGTGGCCCACCAGATGTCGACCTCGTGTTCGTGTTCCACCCACTTGCTGAGCTCGCGGCGTCCGAGCGGGATGCCGCCGTGTTTGTCGAGCGCCTTGAACCAGTCGGCAATGGTCTTGCCGGTGGCCTCCTTGCAGGAGGCCTCGCTGACCGCGTGATCCGCCTTGCGTTCGACTTTCATGACGGCAGCAGGGAGATCACGCCGCCGATGATGGTGAATTGCAGGGTGTGGTAGCCGCCGTTGATCAGGAACAGCTTCAGGCTCTTGCGTTCGAACAGGTAGTTGGATGCCGAAGCTCGATCGCGACCCAGAACAGGCCCGCGGAGAAGCCGGCGCCGAAGCCGAGTGCCAGCGACGGGCGCGGCCCGAGAAAGGTCGCGAAACATCCACGCGGCCAGCAGCGACAGAACCAGCGTCAGGCCAAAGATCTTGACCATGTTGCTGTTCTTCATCTGTTCATCGGTAAGACCCACCTCGCGCTGCCAGGCCTTGCCGAACAAAGCCGGCGAATACCACAAGCCGCCGAGCAGAAAACTCGCCACCGCCGCGACCACGATGGCTATCCAGTTGACTTCAGGCATGACGCCTCCCTTATTGTTGTGGCGCGATTGTGCGCCGCGGTCCGGAGAGGTGTCTTGGAAAAATGGGAAGTGGAAAATGGGGACATTCCTATTTTCCGGAAAATAGGAATGTCCCCATTTATCGCAGGACGACGCTGCCCGAATCGGGGCGGTCGCGGCGGGCGAGTTCGACGGGCGACAGGCCGGTGAATCGCCGGAATTCGTTGATGAGATGCGACTGGTCGTAGAAACCGCATTGCTCGGCGAGCTCGGCCCACGGAACCTGTCCGTCGGCGCGATCGAGCAGCGCCAGCGCGCCACGGAAGCGGTGCACGCGCGCCAGCGACTTGGGCGACAGGCCGACTTGCTGCTGAAACAGGTTGCCGAGATGTTTGCGCGTGAAGCCAGTCTGGGTGGCGAGGTCCTCGATGGACATGCGTCCGCCGGTTGCAGCGATGCGATCCACGGCCCAGCGCACCGCCGGATGAACGATGCTGCGCGGCTTCAGCCGTGTGATCAGCCAGCGTTCGACGACACTGGAAGCGAGCCTCGAGCGACGCGGTATTGAGCAGCCGTTCGCGCAAGCGAAGCGCGCCGTCGCCGAGCGCATCCGCCAGCGCGATGATGCGATCGGAGAGCGAGTCCATGCGTTCGCCCAGCCACGGAAACGTACCGCGCGCGGTGAACGCAACTCCTAACAAGGCGTTGCCATGCGGCGCCTCGGTGTCGATCGGTCCCTGGTGCAGGCCCGAGTACCAGACGTCGACAAACGGAACGCGCACTTCGGGCGGGCCCGGCTCGATGCGGTATTGCGGCGGGCCGAGATTGATCAGGAGCTGGCTCTGTCCCGAGGGCAGGATGCGGTCGCGCTGGTAGGCGGCCTTGCCTTCGCCGAACCACATGCTGGCGACGATGCCCTCCAGCCGCGGATCCGAGCTGCCAGACGCTCACGCTCCAGTGCCCGATCGGCGACTGGTGCGTGAAGGTCTGGAGGCGCGAGTTGGGGACAGGTTTATTTTTCGTACGCAATCTCGCTCCGCCAGTTGGCGGCGTCGCAGAAAAATAAACCTGTCCCCGATTCAGTCATTGATCCATATCCATTTCAGGATCTCGGGCATCAGCGCACCGCCGTGCTGGTCGGAGTGGGCGCCGTCGCCCCAGTTGTGTCGCACCTCGTAGCGCGCGCCCAGCGTGCCGTCCTTGTCGGCCTTGGCATTGGCGAACTCGAATGCCGACAGCATCTGCTGATTGGCGAGGAACCAGTTGCCATGTTCGTTCGACAGGTCCTGTGCGCCATCCTGTAGATAGATGCGGATGGGCTTGATCGGGATTCTTGCGCACCAGCGTGGGGTAGAGGTCGCCTCCGGGCGTCAGCGGCTTGCCTTCTGCGGCCGGCGAATAGCCAATCGAGGTATAGCTGCCGATGAGGCTGATGACCCGGCGGAACATGTCCGGCCGCTGCCAGGCGACGGTGAAGGCGCAGATGGCGCCGCTCGACGTGCCGCCGATGGCGCGCTTCTCCGGGTCATCCGTCAGGTTGTACTTCTTGCCCACCTCGGGAAGCATTTCCTCGATGAGGAAGCGCGCGTAGGTGTCATCCAGCGCGTCGTATTCCTCGCGGCGGTGATTCGGATTTTTCATGGCGAGATCGGTGGGGTAGGTCTCGCTGAGATTTCCCGGCGTGATGAAGATGCCGATGGTCACCGGCATCTGGCCCTTGGCGATGAGGTTCTCCATGGCCTGCGGCACGCGCAGGGAGCCTTCCGGATTCGTGGCGCGCTGGCCGTCCTGGAAGACCAGCACGTTGGCCGGCTTCTTCGGGTTGTACTGCGCGGGAACGTAGATCCAGTAGCGCCGCACCGTGCCCGCGATGATCTTGCTGTGGAACTCGAAAGGACCTTCGAGTCGACCCTTGGGCACGCCTTCCTGCGGCAGCGAATCCGCCATGAACGGATACTCGCCAGGACGGCGCATCACGGCTTTGGCGCCCTCGGCGAACTTGCAGTCGCCAGGCACGGACTTCACGTAGTAGCTCTTGTAGTTAGTGGCGCTCTTGTCCATGCAGCCGGCAAGGTTCAGCAGCTCCACCTTGCGGAAGTCGATGGGATGCGACTCGCTCTGCAGCGAGATGTAGCCGCCTTCGATGAGCTCACCATCCGGCTTGGTCGAGGTGTTGTAGGGATCGACCGCGCCGCCGCCATACTGCGGCAGCTCGTATTCGAGCACCTTCTGGCCATTGACCGAGTGCGTGATCTTGCCGGCGCCGTGCACCTCGAGTTCGGCACGCACCCATTGCTCACCGTCGAAGGTGGGCGAGGAGGAATTCAGGCAATGATCCGGATAGAGCTTGCCCTGGAAGACGATCTCGGTGCCGGGCGAGCACATGTTGGCAGTGGAGCGTGGCTTGCCGTCGCTGTTGCCGCCCAGGAACTGGGCCTCGATGGAGATCGGAAAGTTCTGGTCGCGCGGCATGGTGCGCGGATCGGGCGAATGCAGCATGGCGCCGGAGTTACGCAGTGCCCAGGCGCCGGGATTGCCGGGCGCCTGCTGTCCGACGAAGCGGTACTCGACCACCAGCTTGTAGTAGGAATACGGGTCCTTCCAGAACAGGTGCCCGAACTGGCCGTCGAACGACTTGTACTTGTCGTAGCGGACCTTGAGCAGTCCTTCTTCCACGCGGAACGTGTTGCCGGCGTTGTCGCCGAGATCGTGCTTGGCGATTTTCGGCACCCAGCCCTTCAGGTCGGCGCCGTTGAACAGCACCACCCAGTCTTCCTTCGCAGCATCCGGATTCGCGACCGGTGTCTGTGCCTGGACGGACAGCGCCGCCATCGTGAGCAGCGTGACGAGTGCAATTCGAGACTTGTGCATGATCATTCCTGTCGTGCGTAGGGATCCAACACGGTACCGACGAATCCGCCGGCTCAACCGTCCGCAGGTGCCGCGGGCGTTCGCAGTATGAGCTGATAGAAGGCGAGATCCAGCCAGCGGCCGAACTTGAAGCCCGCGTGCCGCACGATGCCGCAGGCCGTGAAGCCGAGGCTCTCGTGCAGGCGAATGCTCACGGCATTGGCGGCATCGATGCCGCCCACCATCACGTGGTAGTCCTGCCTCTCGGCCGCGTCGATGATGGCGCGGAGCAGTACGCGGCCCACGCCCTGGCCGCGATGATTCGCGTCCACGTACACCGAATGCTCCACGGTGTACTTGTAGGCAGGCCAGGCGCGGAACGTGCCGTAGCTCGCGAAACCCATGAGCTCGCCCGAGTCATTTTCGACGCCGATGACCGGGAATGCGCCGCGGCTCTTCGCCTCGAACCAGTTCATCATGTTGTCGCGTGTGCGCGGCTTGTAGTCATACAGCGCGGTGGAGTTCGCAATGGCCTCGTTGAGGATGGCGAGAATGGCAGCGGAATGCCGCGCGGGTTCGCAGTTGACGATCTTCATGCGGGAATCCCGGCGATGGCCGCGGGCTTGCGCGGCGGGGCGGCACGGAATGCCGCGGCGATGGCCTTGCGCAGCGGCTTGGGCTGGAATTGGTCGTCGTAGGGTGTCGGCCGCTTGGGCAGGCCATCGGGCGCGCGGATTGCGCCGCTGCAGCCAGGTGTACGAGTCGGCGAGTCCCCAGCACAGCACGGCATTCACCTGCGTGAACGACAGCGTGAGATCCAGGAAGGCGCGGCCCAGCGCGGCCACGGACTTGTCGCGCGCGCTGACATCCGCCGGCAGCGGCGCATCGTGCACGTCGAACTCGGTGATCAGCAGCGAGTAACCCATCGCGGTGACGTCCTCGAGGAATTTGCGCCAGGCCTTCTCGTCGCGCGCGTCGAAGGCGCGATTGGCGTTGCTGTCCTGGTTGCCCGCGCCGATGTGCGCCTGGATGCCCAGTGCATTCACCGGCACGCCGTTCTTGCGGAAACGTTCCAGCAGGCGCAGCACGCCATTGCGATGCGGCGCGTTATCGGACTCCCAACCCATGTAGTCGTTGTAGACCAGCTCGGTTTTCGGCAGAACGGCGCGCGCTGCCTGGAATGCGAGCTCCAGTACCTGGTCGGGCGAGCCAATCGCCTTCGACAGCACGGTGTCGCGCATGTTGCCGGTGACATTGTCGACCGCCTCGTTGACCACGTCCCAGGAAACGATGCGCTGGTCGAACTCCTTGCAGGTGATCTCGATGTGTTCGCGCAGCAGCGCTTCGGCGCCGGCACGCGGGTTGCTCCCGAAGTCGTATCCGTCCAGCCAGCGAGGCAGCCAGCGCGGGTGATGCCACAGCAGGCAATGGCCACGCGCCTTCATGCCGTTCCCTGCGGCGAAGTCGAGCAGGCGATCGGCGCGCGTGAAGTCCCAGGTGCCGGGTTTGGGCTGCAGCGACGGCATCTTGAGCTCGTTCTCCGGAACCAGGATGCCGCACTGGCTGCGGATGAGATCCAGGTACTTCTCGTCGCCCAGCCCGCGGCGTACTGAGTGCAGTGCCGAAATGCATCCCCTTGGCACGCGCCAGCGCTTCGAGCGAATCCGGCGCGAGTTCCGCCGCGAATAGTCGGCAGCGACCGGCGGCCAGCGCCGTGCCCGCAAGGCCTGCCTGCAGCAGCGAGCGGCGTGTCCAGCGTTTCAACTCGAGTCGCCTTCAGGTAGTTAGCGAACTCGGCGCTCGAAACCCCCTGTCGCAGGTAGTCAAAGGTGCCGGACTCGCGGATCTCGCGCGCCGCTGCGATCAGGCCCGTCATGGCCGCGCGATACAGCGAAGTGGCGAGGCTGATGCGGCGCACGCCGGCCGCGGTGAGCTCGGCCACGGAGAAGGACTTGCCCGGAATTCCGACCATGAAGTTCACGGGCTTCGACAGCGATGAGCACACGGTGCGCACGGCTGCCAGGTCCGGAAGGGCGGGCGCGAACAACACGTCGGCACCGGCGCGCTCGAATGCCTGCAGGCGGCGAATGGTGTCGTCCAGGTCGGCGCGGCCGTTGAGGAAATTTTCGGCGCGCGCGGTCAGCGTGAACGGGAACGGCAGCGAACGTGCGGCTTCGACGGCGGCCGCCACGCGTTCCGCCGCCAGCACGGCATCGAAGATCGGCTGGTCGCGGCGACCGGTGGCGTCTTCGATGGAGCCGCCGACCAGCCCGATCTCGGCCGCGCGCAGGATTGCCCGCGCCGCATCCGCGGGGGCATCGCCGAATCCCTTTTCCAGGTCCGCCGATACCGGCAGATCGGTCGAATCGCAGATGAGCCGGGCATTGGCGAGGGATTCGTCGAGGGTGATGCCGTGATCGAGGCGACCCAACACGCCGGCGGCCGCGCCGCTCGAAGTGGCGAGCGCCGGGAAACCCAGCGAGCCGAGGATCCGCGCTGAACCGCCATCCCAGGCGTTGGCAATGATAAACGTCCCGCCGGCATGCAAGCGCCTGCAGGCGTTGCGCGCGTGTCTGCTGATTGGCTGTGTACGTCATGGCAGCCCCCGGCCAGTGAGGAGGCTAAGTCTAGAAAAGAAATGGGGACATTCCTATTTATCGCGCTGCCCGGCTGGGCTCGCCTGGAAAATAGGGATGTCCCCATTTTCATCCGGTTCAGTCCAGCCGCTTCTTGAAGCGCGCCACGGCGATGAGCAGCATGACTGCGATGAACAGCACCAGCTTGGCCACCTGCGGCCAGAGTTCGGGCAGTTCCGCGCCGCGCAGCATCACGCCGCGGATGATGACGTTGAAATGCGTCAGCGGCAGTATTTCGGCAATCCATTGCACGACCCTGGGCATGCCTTCGAACGGGAACATGAACCCCGAAAGCAGGATCGACGGCAACATGGTGACGAAGGCGAGCTGAAACGCCTGGAACTGAGTCTGCGCCAGCGTCGATACGAAAAGCCCCAGCCCCAGCGACGCCGCGATGAACAGCAGTGCCGCGACGTACAGATCCAGGAAACTGCCGACCACCGGCACGTTGAACAGCAACGAGCCGACGATGAGGATGATGGTGGTCTGAATGAGGCCGATGCCCACGTAGGGCAGCAGTTTCCCCACCATGAGCTCGAGTCCTCCGAGCGGCGTCGCGATCAGCAACTCGAGATTGCCGCGCTCCCGCTCGCGCACGATGGCGCCGGAGGTGAACAACACCATGGTCATGGAAAGGATCACGCCGATGAGCGCAGGCACGATCTGCACCGCGGTGCGTTTCTCCGGGTTGTAGAGCGTGCGCACCTCGACGCGTCGCGGCGCCATGCGTTTGCCGCCGGAGTAGGGGCCGATGCCATGCCGCGTCAGCAACGGCAGGTTCGCGAGGCCGGCGGCCACACCCGACAGGCTGGGCTGGGAACCATCGACGAGGATCTGCAGCACCGGTCGCGTGTCGGACTGCAGGCGTCGTTCGAAGTCGCGCGGAATCACCACTGCCATGCTGGCGCGTCCCTCGCGCAGCAGCCGATCGAGCTCGGCCGAGGAGTTCGCCATGTAGCGCACGTCCACCACTTGCGTGGCGCGCAGCTGCGCAATGAGCTCGCGCGACATCGAGGTGTTCGCCTCGTCCTGCACCACGGTGGAGAGATGACGCACGTCGAAGTTGATGGCGTAGCCAAACAACATGATCTGCAGCAGCGGGACGCCGACGATCATGCCGAAGGTCACGCGGTCGCGCGACAGCTGGCGCACTTCCTTGAGCGCCACCGCGCGCAGGCGTCGCAGCGAGCCCTTAAACACCATGTTTTTCGCGCCTCGTCGCGACGACGAACACGTCCTCGAGACTGGCCTGGCTGCGGGCGATGGTGGCGCGAATGCCATGGGTATCGAGCAGGCCGCGCAGCTTCGATTCCGCGTCGACTGCGCCGCGATCGACCAGCACGCGCAGCCGCAGACCGAGCTGCGTCACGCCATGTACCCAGGGCAGTTCGCGGATCAGCCGCGGCGCATCGCTGCCGTCGGCGCCTTCGATCTCGAAGATGTCGGCGTCGACACCCGCCATGAGATCGCGCGGCGTTCCTTCCGCGACCAGGCGCCCCTCGGCGAGGATCGCCAGGCCATGGCAGCGTTCGGCTTCGTCCATGTAGTGAGTCGATACCAGTATGGTGGCGCCATCGTCGGCGAGCTGGAACAAACGCTCCCAGAAATCGCGCCGGCTCTGCGGATCGACGGCGCTGGTGGGCTCGTCGAGCAACAGCAGTTCCGGTGAGTGCAGCGTCGCCGCCGCGAGGGCCAGGCGCTGTTTCTGCCCGCCACTCATGGTTCCCGCGCGTTGCTTGCGCAGCGAATCGAGATTGTAGGTGGCGCGCTGCTCGGCGATGCGCCCGGCGACGTCGCCGCTGAGTCCATACAGGTCGGCGATGAATTGCAGGTTCTCGTCGGCAGTCAGGTCTTCCCACAGCGAGAATTTCTGCGGCATGTAGCCGAGGCGTCGCCGGATGGCCTCGGCATCCCGCACCACCGACAGCCCGAATACTTCGGCATGTCCGTCACTGGGCAGCAACATGCCGCACAACATGCGCAGCGTGGTCGATTTGCCGGAACCGTTCGGCCCGAGGAACCCGTAGATGCGCCCGGAAGGGATATCGAGATCGATGTGATCGACGGCGATCTTGGCGCCGAATTTGCGTGTGAGCTGGCGTGCCGAGATGGCGGCGACGCTCACGGCGATTCGAGCTCCAGCGACACATCGAGCGGCAGGCCCGCCGGCAGCGCGGCCGCGTCGGCATCGTTGAAGGCCACTTCGGCGCGATAACTCAGCTTCGAGCGGTCCGCCGCGGTGAGCGCGTAGTAGGGCGTGAATTCCGCTTCGCTGGAGACGAAGCGAACCTGTCCGTCGAATCCGCGATCCACTCCATCGACGTAGATGCGCGCCGGTGTTCCCACCTTCACGCGTACGCGCATCTGTTCCGGAATGTGAATGCGCGCAAAGGGCGCAGAGTTGGTCAGCAGCACCGCGACCGTGGCGCCTTTCACCGGCTTCTCGCCGACGTGATATGGCAGCGCGTCGATGGTCGAATCGATGGGTGCGCGCACTTCGAGACGTGATGCGCTGGTCTGCAGCCCGGCGAGATTGGCGCGGGCATTGTCGGCAGCCTTGCGTGCCTGCGCCACCTGCTCGGCGCGCGTGCCCTCCTGCAATTCGCGCAGGTCTTCTTCCGCCTCGCGCAGGGAGTCTTCGGCGGCACGGGCTGTCGACACCTGGCGGTCGGCTTCGGACTGGCTCACGAGGTTGCGCTTCACGAGCTCGAGCAACCGGTCGCGTTCGCGTACTGCCTGGTCGCGCTGCACTCGCGCGGCGTCGCGTCGCGCCACCGCGGCGCGGATCGTGGTGACGCGTGGACCGTTGGTGAGTTCTTCGACACGCGACTCGGCCTCGGCGAGCTGGGCGCGCGCCGCGTCGAGTTCGGCGCCCGAGATCGAGCGATCCTGTACCACGATCACGTCGCCGGCCTTGATGCTGGCGCCTTCGGCGAACGGCAGCGAGATGATGAACTCGTCGGTATCCGCCACCAGCTCGATGCGGTCACGCTCCACGGTACCGGGCAGCTTGTCCTCGTCGTGTCTCGCACACGCGGCGAGCGCGAGCGGCAGCAGGACGATGAGCGCGCGATTCACGAATTGAACTCGAAGCGCATGGAAAGATCGACGGCCTGCACATGCTTGGTGATGCCGCCGATCGAGATGTAGTCGACGCCGGTGAGGGCGATGTCACGCACCTTTGCGAGCGTGACGCTGCCCGATGCCTCGAGCTTGGCCTTGGAGCCACGCTCGCGGTTGCGCGCCACCGCGGTGCGCATGTCGTCGAGTGAAAGTTCATCGAGCATGATGATGTCGGCGGCGGCGGACAGCGCCTGTTCGAATTCCGTCAGCGATTCCACCTCGACTTCGACCGGCACGCCGGGGGAAGTTCGGCGGGATGTGGCGACCGCGTCCGCAATCGAGCCCGCGGCAATGATGTGGTTTTCCTTGATGAGCACCATGTCATGCAGGCCGAGGCGATGGTTCTGCGCGCCGCCGCAGCGCGCCGCGTATTTCTGCGCCAGTCGCAGCCCCGGAATCGTCTTGCGCGTGTCGAGAATCTGGCAGCCCGTGCCGGCAACGGCGGTGACGTAACGATGGGCCGCGGTGGCCGTCGCCGAAAGCGTCTGCAGGAAATTGAGCGCGGTGCGTTCACCAGTGAGGATCGGACGCGCTGCGCCGGCAAGTCTGAGGACGGTTTGATCCGCGACAACGGGTTCGCCGTCGGACGCGTGCCATTGCGATCGTGATCCCGGGGTCGAGCTGCCGGAATGTTTCGCTGGCCCAGTCGGTGCCGCAAAGGATGGCCGGTTCGCGCGCGATGACGTGCGCACGCACCTGCTGCTGCAAGGGAACCAGGGCGGCGGTTACGTCACCGCCGCCCAAGTCTTCGGCGAGCGCGGCAGCAACCTGCCGCGCGATGAGGTCGTTAGCTACCTTCTCGATCAGAACGGGAGCCCGTGCGTGGCACCCGCCATGCACAGCAGCATCGGGATCGAAAGGATGAAGTTGGTGCGCGAAGCGTAGAGCGCGACCTTGCGGGCCTTGGCCTTCTCTTCATCCGTAGCCGGCACGATGCCCAGGATCTTCTTCTGGTTCGGCCAGATCAGGCCCCAGACATTGAACAACATGATGGTGCCGAGCCAGGCGCCGATGCCAATCTTGAGGTGATAGAAACTGCCGCCGTCAACGGTTGAGCCGAGCGAGAATGCCGGGACGAAGTGCTCGCCGAGCAGCCAGGCGCCTGCAAGCCAGGTCACGAGCGCGGACCAGCGAAACCAGAACAGGGCGCGCGGAGCCACGTACTTGTTGACGCCGGCGCCGCCTGGTCCGCCCTTGTCCGCGGCGGCATCGGCGAGCGCCGGGGTCTGCACGGCGTTGAAATAGTAAAGAAGGCCGATCCAGAAGACGCCCGCGACGATATGAACCCAGCGCGCCATGGTGTTCTGGTTGAAATGGATACCACCATTCGTTTCTGCCAGAGCGAGGCCCAGGATGACCGCAAGCACGATGCCGGTGATCAGTGCAAATCGATGATTCGTGAATATTTTCATTGTCTTAATCTCCCCGGTGAGCGGTTTGAAGAATAGGGGACGAGCCCCCATAATTCAACGCGCTCTGCGCGGCCCAAACCATGGAACGCCCGCAATCTCCCTGCATCAAAGTCTGTGTACTCGTACCGGGCAACCGATGCGCGGGTTGTTTGCGCACCATGGACGAGATCGCGGCCTGGAGCACGATGAGTGCCGAACAGCAGTGGGAACTGCTCGAGGTGCTCGAGCAAAGGAGAAAGATCGTGGCAGAAGACGTCGTAAATCGAATCAAGACTCACATCTCGGCGAGTCCCGCCGTGTTGTTCATGAAGGGCACACCGGATTTCCCGCAGTGTGGCTTTTCGGCCCAGACGGTCGCGGCGCTGCGCGCCTCGGGCGCGGGGTTCCACACGGTGAACATTTTCGAGGATCCGGAACTGCGCGAAGCGCTCAAGCAGTTCTCGAACTGGCCGACCTATCCGCAGCTCTACGTGAACGGCGAGCTGGTGGGTGGCTGCGACATCGTGCTCGACATGCACCGCAGCGGTGAATTGCAGAAGCTGCTCAGCGAGGCCGGGGCGACTGGCCAGGCGTAAACGCCACGAAGGAAAATGCCGCCCATTCATTGATAGAAGGGGGCGGCGTCTACGGCCCTTCTTCCGGCGTTGCGGAGTCGCTGCTCTTCCACATCGTGAGCGCGCGCTGCTCGGCCTTGCGCCACACGCCATCGAGCGCGTTACAGACTTCGCAGAACAGGTCCGCGGTGCGTTCCGCGTCGTACCGGGCCGAATGCGCTGCGCTCGAATCCCAGTCGATTCCGCAAACCTGCGCGGCCTTGGCGAGCACGGTCTGACCGAACGCCGCGCCGGCCAGTGTCGCGGTGTCGAAGCACGAGAACGGGTGGAAGGGATTGCGCTTGATCTCGGCGCGCGCCACCGCGGCGTTGAGGAATCCGAGGTCGAAGGCGGCGTTGTGGCCCACCAGCACGGCGCGGCGGCACTCCTGCGCCTTCATCGCGTTGCGCACCTCGGTGAAGATGCGGCCGAGCGCGTCCTTCTCCGGTATGGCCGGCCGCAGCGGATGCCACGGATCGATGCCGTTCACGGCCAGCGAGGCGGGCTCGAGGTTGGAGCCTTCGAAGGGACGCACGTGATACGAGTGCGATTCGCCGCGATGCAGGCGACCGTCGGGCCCGAACTCGATCAGCACCGCGGCGATTTCCAGCAGGGCATCGGTGGCGCAGTTGAATCCACCGGTCTCGACGTCGATCACGACGGGCAGGAAGGCGCGGAAGCGCCGGCTCATGCGCGGTGCGCCGGTATATCCGCCGCTGGGCGCCGGGGGCAGGAATTCATCCATCAGCCTGCCAGCTGCCAGGCGACGGTTTCGCCGGCGCGCATCGGGACCAGCCGGGCGTTACTCGCCGCCCGCGGGATAGGGATAGTTAGCCGGCGGGCTCCAGTCGCGCTTCACCAGGCGGATGCGGCCGGTATTGCGCGGCAGGCGGTAGAAATCGGCGCCGAAGTCCGACGCGAACCCTTCCAGGCGATCGAGCTTGCCCGCTGCTTCGAAAGCTTCGGCGTACAGCTCGATGCCGGCATGCGCCGAGAACATGCCGGCGCAGCCGCAGGCGTTTCCTTGGTGTGCTGCGCATGCGGCGCGCTGTCGGTGCCCAGGAAGAAGCGCGGATTGCCGCTGGTCGCGGCCTCGAGCAGCGCGGTGCGATCGGGCTCGGTCTTGAGGATCGGCAGGCAGTAGTAGTGCGGGCGAATGCCGCCTTCGAAAATCGCGTTGCGATTGTGCAGCAGGTGCTGCGGCGTGATGGTGGCGGCGACGCCGGCGCGAGCCGATTTCACGAATTCCACGGCGCCTCGCGTGGTGATGTGTTCGAACACCACGCGCAGTTTCGGATGCCGCGAAATGGTCGGCGCCAGCACCTCGGAGATGAAGCGCGTCTCGCGTTCGAAAACGTCGACCTCGCGTGCGGTGACTTCGCCATGCACCTGCAGCGGCAGCTCGAGCTCGCTCATGCGCGCCAGTACTGCGTCGATGTGGCGGATATCGGTGACGCCGGAGTCGGCGTTGGTGGTGGCGCCGGCGGGATACAGCTTGCAGCCGTGCACGAAGCCGCTGGCCTTGGCGCGCTCGATTTCCTTCGGGCTGGTGCGATCCGTCAGGTACAGCGTCATCAGCGGCGTGAAATCTCGCACCGGCAGGGAGCGCCGCCAGGATGCGCGCACGATATTGCGCCGCCGTCTCGGTGGTGGTCACCGGCGGCTTGAGATTCGGCATGACGATGGCGCGCGCAAAACGCGCCGCGGTGAACGGCAGGACCGCTTGCCATGGCGGCGCCGTCGCGCAGGTGCAGGTGCCAGTCGTCGGGACGGCGAATTTCAATTTCCATGGACTGGGTCGCCGTCGCGCAAAATGACTCGAAAATGTCTCGCTGGCGTACGCTGAAACGTTCCGTAAGCCGCTGTGCGGATTGGGGTTTGCTTGACCGGAAACACTTAAGAACGGATCATACCGCGCCTTGTTTTCCCGCCCCTCTACCTCAACTGCAACGCGACGCATGCTAGCACAGCGCGCGCACTCCTCTGCCGCGTTGGCACGGCCATTCAGAAACGGATCTGTATGACGGAAATCATGAAGCTCGAAGACCTCGATCCCATCGAGACGCGCGAGTGGATCGAATCGATCGATTCGGTTCTCAAGACGCAGGGCGCCGAACGCGCGCACTTCCTGCTCGAACAGCTCATCGACTACACGCGCCGCTCGGGCGCGTACCTGCCGTTCCGTCCGAACACCGCGTACGTCAACACGATTTCGCCGGGCCATGAGCCTTCGTATCCCGGCAACCGCGAATTCGAGAAGCCGCATCGAGGCCTGCATCCGCTGGAATGCGCTGGCGATGGTGCTGAACGCGAACAAGGTAGTCGAGCGAGTACGGCGGCCACCTGTCTACCTACGCGTCCTCGGCCACGCTTTACGAAGTGGGCTTCAATCACTTCTGGCGCGCGACAGTCGGCAGGCATCATCCCGGCGACATGGTGTTCGTGCAGGGTCATGCCTCGCCCGGCATCTACGCGCGCGCCTTCCTCGAAGGCCGGCTGTCCGAGAACCAGCTCAAGCATTTCCGCCAGGAAGCGTCGGGCGACGGCCTGTCGTCCTATCCGCATCCGTGGCTGATGCCTAACTTCTGGCAATTCCCGACGGTGTCCATGGGACTGGGGCCCATGATGGCCATCTACCAGGCGCGCTTCCAGCGCTACATGGAGAACCGCGGCATGGTGCCCGGCATCCGATCGCAAGGTCTGGGCCTTTCTCGGCGACGGCGAAATGGACGAGCCGGAGATGCATGGGCGCGCTCACGCTGCCGGTGCGCGAGAAGCTCGACAACCTGGTGTTCGTCGTCAACTGCAACCTGCAGCGGCTCGACGGGCCGGTGCGCGGCAACGGCAAGATCATCCAGGAACTCGAGGCCGCGTTCATGGGCGCGGGCTGGAACGTCATCAAGGTGCTCTGGGGCTCGCGCTGGGATCCGCTGCTGGCGCGCGACACGCGACGGCCTGCTGCGGCGCGTCATGGAAGAGTGCGTCGACGGCGAGTACCAGAACTTCAAGGCCAAGGGCGGCGCGTACACGCGCGAGAACTTCTTCGGCAAGTATCCCCGAGCTCAAGGAAATGGTCGCCAACATGTCGGACGACGACATCTGGCGCCTGAACCGCGGCGGCCACGATGCCGGCAAGGTGTTCGCGGCCTATGCGGCGGCGATGAATCACAAGGGCCAGCCCACCGTGATCCTCGCCAAGACCGTGAAGGGTTTCGGCCTCGGCAAGGCGGCCGAAGGCCAGATGGTGGCGCACCAGCAGAAGAAGCTCGACGAGGCCAGCGCTGCGAGCGAGTTCCGCGACCGCTTCAACATCCCGCTCACCGACGAGCAGGTCTCCAAGCTCGCGCTGGTGAAGCCGGCCGACGACGCGCCGGAGATGAAATACCTGCACGAGAAGCGCAAGTCGCTCGGTGGCTATCTACCGCGCGCGCAAGATCGTCGCGCAGCCGCTGGTGATCCCGGAGCTGTCCTCGTTCAGCGCCATGCTCGAAGGCACGGGCGATCGCGAGATCTCCACCACCATGGCCTTCGTGCGCATCCTGACGCAGCTGCTCAAGGACAAGAACATCGGCAAGAACATCGTGCCCATCGTTCCGGACGAGGCGCGCACCTTCGGCATGGAAGGCCTGTTCCGCCAGATCGGCATCTACAGCTCGGCGGGCCAGCTCTACACGCCGGTGGATTCCGAGCAGCTCATGTCCTACCGCGAGGACAAGAAGGGCCAGATGCTCGAAGAGGGCATCAACGAGGCGGGCTCGACCTGTTCGTGGATCGCGGCCGGCACGGCCTATGCGAACCACGGCATCCACATGGTGCCGTTCTATATCTACTACTCGATGTTCGGCTTCCAGCGCGTCGGCGACTTCTACTGGGCCGCCGGCGATCTGCGCACGCGCGGCTTCCTGTTGGGCGCCACCGCCGGCCGCACCACGCTGGCGGGCGAGGGACTGCAGCACCAGGACGGTCACAGCCTGCTGCACGCGGCCACGGTGCCGAACTGCGTGGCCTACGATCCGACCTACGCCTACGAGCTCGCCGTGATCATCCACGACGGCCTGAAGCGCATGTTCGCCAACGACGAGAGCGTCTTCTATTACATCGCGGTGATGAACGAGAACTACGTTCAGCCCGCGCTGCCGAAGGGCGTCGAGGAGGGCATCCTCAAGGGCATGTACCTGCTGCAGCCGGGCGGTGCCGGCAAGGTGCGCGTCACGCTCATGGGCTCGGGCACCATCCTGCGCGAAGTCATCGCCGCGGCGGAGATGCTGTCGCGAAGGACTTCGGCATTCCCTCGGACATCTACTCCGCGCCCAGCTTCTCCGAGCTGCGCCGCGAGGCGCTGGAAATCGAACGCTGGAACCGGCTGCATCCCGGCGACACGGCGCGCGTGCCGTACGTCACGCAGGCGTTGTCGAAGGCCACCGGTCCGTTCATCGCGGCCACCGACTACATGCGCGCCTGGCCCGACATGATCCGCCAGTGGGTTCCTGGCCGCTTCGTGACGTTCGGTACCGATGGTTTCGGCCGGTCGGACGGCCGCGCCGCGCTGCGCAAGCATTTCGAAGTCGACGCGAAGAACATCGTGTACGCCTCGCTGCAGGCGCTCGCCGAAGAGGGCGCCATCGACAAGGGAACGCTGAAGGCCGCGCTCAACAAGCTCGGCCTCGACCCTAACAAGCTGGATCCGCAGAAAGCATGAGCACGCGTCGAAGTACGCGTCCCCGACATGGGGAATTTCGAGTCGGTGACCGTCATCGACGTGTTGGTGAAGCCCGGCGACACCATCGACATCGACACGCCGCTGGTCACGCTCGAAACCGACAAGGCCACCATGGACGTGCCGTCGACCGCCAAGGGCGTGGTCGAGAAGGTGCACGTCACCAAGGGTGGCCAGGTGTCCACCGGCGCGCTGATAGTGACGGTGAAGGCCGCCGAGGGCGCAACGGCGTCCGCCGCGGCGGCGGCCGCCGCACCGGCTGCGTCGCCGAGCGCCGCGCCGCCGCCCGCGCCGCCGCGCCGCTGCCGCGAAGGAAAGCTCCATCGACGTGCGCGTGCCCGACATGGGCAATTTCGATTCCGTGGCCGTCATCGAAGTCATGGTGAAGCCCGGCGACACCATCGATTTCGACACGCCGCTGGCCACGCTCGAAACCGACAAGGCCACCATGGACGTGCCGTCCACCGCCAAGGGCGTGGTGGAGAAGGTGCACGTCACCAAGGGCGGCACCCTGTCGCCCGGTGCGCTGGTGGTGACCGTGAAGGGATTCGCCGCCGCCGCCGCCGCGCCGGCAGCCGCTGCCGCGCCAGCCGCCAGCAAACCTGCCGCTCCGGCTAGCGGCGCCGCGCCAGGCGGCGCCGCAGGGCGTGTCAGCAGTCGCTGCCGGTCGCGCGGCGCGATGCCGGCCATCGACGAGGCCAGCTTCGGCACTGCGCATGCTTCGCCCTCGGTGCGCAAGTTCGCGCGCGAACTGGGCGTCAATCTCGGCAGCGTGCGTGGCAGCGGCGAAAAGGGCCGCATCCTGCTCGATGACGTCAAGGCCTTCGTCAAACTCGTCATGTCGGGTGGTGCGGCATTTGCCGCGCCGGCGCCGGCCCTGCCCAAGGCGCACAACTACGATCCTTCCGCTTTCGGCGAAGTCGAGATCAAGCCGCTCAACCGCGTGCAGAAGATCTCCGGGCCGCGCCTGCAGGCGGCGTGGATCAATATCCCGCATGTCACGCAGTTCGACGAATCGGACATCACCGAGCTCGAGAGCCTGCGCGGCTCACTCAAGGACAAGGCCGCGGCGGCAGGCGTCAAGGTCACGCCGCTGGCATTCATCATCCAGGCCGCGGTGCGCGCCATGCGCGAGTTCCCGGCGCTCAACAGCCAGCTCGATGAGTCGGGCCAGAACCTCGTCTTCAAGAAATTCATCAACGTCGGCTTCGCGGCCGATACGCCCAACGGCCTGCTGGTGCCGGTCATCAAGGCGGCCGACCGGATGGACGTCTTCGCCATTGCCAAGGCGCTCGGTGAGCTGAGCGCCAAGGCGCGCGAGGGCAAACTACCCGGCGCCGACATGCAGGGCGCCGGGTTCACGATCTCCAGCCTGGGTGGCATCGGCGGCACGATGTTCACGCCCATCATCAATTCGCCCGAGGTCGCCATCCTCGGCGTGTCGAAGATCTGCGATGAAGCCGGTGTGGAACGGCAAGCAGTTCGCGCCGCGCCTCATGCTGCCGCTGTCGTTCTCGTACGATCACCGCGTCATCGACGGCGCGCTCGGCGCGCGCATCGCGAAATTCCTCGCCGACACGCTCGCCAAGCCCGAAGGATCTGCTCGGGGCCATGTCGTGAGCAGGATCGATCTGACCGTTCCGGATCTCGGCAATTTCGACGAGGTCGCCGATCGTCGATGTGCTGATCAAGGTGGGCGACAAGATCGAGGTCGAGACGCCGCTGGTCACGCTGGAAACCGACAAGGCGACCATGGACGTACCGTCCACGGCCGCCGGCACCGTCACCGAGGTGCTGGTGCAGAAGGGCGGCAAGATCGGCAAGGGTGGTGTGATCGCGCGCATCGAAGGCACAGCGCCCGCGGCTCAGCCAGCGCCCGCGGCTCAGCCAGCGCCTGCGGCCGCAGCCGCGCCGCGCCCGCCGCGAAGGCGCCGGCTCCCGCGCCGCGCCGCCGCGCAGCAGCCCGCGGCGCCGCCGGTCGCTCCCAAGCCGTCGAAG
This sequence comes from uncultured Pseudomonadota bacterium, assembly GCA_963832505.1. Taxonomy (GTDB): domain Bacteria; phylum Pseudomonadota; class Gammaproteobacteria; order Steroidobacterales; family Steroidobacteraceae; genus CADEED01. The sequence continues at coordinate 443,910 of CAWHUD010000001.1, forward strand.
CCGCTCAAGCCGGACGTGCCGCACGATCGCGAAACGCAGCTGCTGGTGCTGGGTGCGGGTCCCGGTGGCTACACCGCTGCGTTTCGCGCCGCGGATCTCGGCCTCAAGGTCACGCTGGTCGAGCGCTGGCCGATGCTGGGTGGCGTCTGCCTCAACGTCGGCTGTATTCCATCCAAGGCGCTGCTGCACGCGGCCAAGGTCATCGACGAAGTGGGCGACATGCGCGCGCATGGCCTCGAATTCGGCGCGCCGAAAATCGAGCTGCCCAAGCTGCTCGAGTGGAAGAACAAGGTCGTCGGCAAGCTGGTCGGCGGACTGTCGGTGCTCGCCAAGCAGCGCAAGGTCGAAGTGGTGCACGGGCATCGGCAAGTTCGCCAGCCCGCATGTCATGGAAGTGGCGCGCGCGGATGGCAAGACGGAGAAGATCCGTTTCGAGCAATGCATCATCGCGGCCGGCTCCGAGCCCATCAAACTACCCTTCATCCCCGACGATCCGCGCGTCATCGATTCCACCGGCGCGCTGGAACTGGGTGGCGTGCCGCAAGCGACTGCTGGTCATCGGCGGCGGCATCATCGGTCTCGAGATGGCGACCGTGTACGCCTCGCTGGGCGCGAAGCTCTCGGTGGTCGAACTCACCCCGCAGCTCATGCCGGGCGCGGATCCGGATCTGGTCAGGCCGCTGGAGAAGCGCCTCAAGGCGCGCTACGAGCAGATCCTGCTCAACACCAAGGTCACGGGCTGCACGGCGAAGCCGGAAGGCCTGGCCGTGGACTTCGAAGACGCCAATGGCACACGCACGGATACATTCGATCGCGTGCTGGTGGCCGTGGGGCGCAGCGCCAACGGCAAGCGGCTCAACCTCGAATCCGCCGATATCGAGGTGAGCGACCGGGGCATCATTCCGGTCGACAAGCAGATGCGCACCAACCTGCCGCATGTGTTCGCCATCGGCGATCTGGTCCCCGGGCCCATGCTGGCGCACAAGGCCATGCACGAGGCCAAGGTGGCGGCGGAGGTGGCCGCGGGCCACAAGAGTTATTTCGACGCGCGCGTGATTCCGTCGGTGGCCTACACCGATCCTGAAGTCGCCTGGGTGGGACTCACCGAAATCGACGCAAAGAAGAACGGCACGCCATACAAGAAGGGTCAGTTCCCGTGGATGGCCAGCGGCCGTTCACTGGCGCTGGGGCGCGACGAAGGCTTCACCAAGCTGTTGTTCGACCCGGTGACGCATCGCGTGCTGGGCGGCGGCATGGTGGGTCCGAATGCGGGCGAACTGGTGGCCGAAGTGGCCCTGGCCATCGAGATGGGCGCGGACGCGTCCGACATCGGCCTCACGATTCACCCGCATCCGACGCTGTCGGAAACGGTGGGGCTGTCGGCGGAGGCGTTCGAAGGAACGCTCACCGACCTCTACATCCCGAAAAAAGCCTAGCCGGACCGCGGCCGACTACAGCGCGTGCGCGGTGGGCGCGGCTGCTGTCAATTCGCCGCTCGGCGCCTCGGGGAACACGTAGTCGACGATGACGCGCACCACCAGCGTGTCGTCGACGCTGTGGTTCGAGACTTCCAGGCACACCGAACGCAGGTCTGCGGACAACGGCGATTCGCTGGTCGCGGTTCCCAGATGCAGGCTGCCCGACGGCCGCATCGCCGAGCACGCCTTCTTCCCAGCCGGTTTCAGTTTTCGGAACACGCGCCTGTACGCGCACGTTCTTGGTCTGCGACGCGGCGGGAACCGCGGCACACAGCGCCACCTTCTGGGCCACGCGACTCCGTGCAGGTGACCGGGGGGCCGACTTCCTCGGGCTGCGAACTGATCCGGCAGGGCGGCAGTTGCGCCAGCGACTTCCACCGCGCCGGCCTGGCCGGCATGCGCGGCCACGGGCGTGCCGGCTTCGGTGGCATCGGACTGCAGGTTCTGCGCGGTGTGCGGCGTCAGGCTGGCGACGAACTGCCGCGAACTGTTCGCTTGTACTTCGGCGTCCATGACCGCCTCGAGTTCTTCGCTGGCGCTCACGGCGCGCAGCGCCGACCAGGCGTAGCCGCCGACGATGCAGCCGATCATCAGCGCGATGGTGGCGAGCACCGAACGCATGCGGTTCTTCTTCGGCCGGCCCTCGCTCGGGCGCGCGATTGCGGATGAGCTGAACGATCGCGGTCGCCATGGTGGCGAGCGCGCCGATGATCGCAGCGAGAATGGTTTCGGAAAGGCCCATTACTTAAGCCACCTGGAGCAAGCTGTCAATGAGTGTATTCCGGGCCCTTCGGGTCGCAGCGCGGGGACTCATCCGAGGTGGGTACTGGGTTCACACTTCCCGCCGCGGTAAGCCGCGCGGGCTTGCCAGATCCCTCAGGCAAGGCCCCGCAGGCGCTCCAGGTAGAGGTTTTCGTCCGGGGGCTTGCCGCTGCGCTGCGCTTCCCAGAGCTGCTCGGCCAGCACCTCCAGCATGCGGTGCTCGGCTTCGTGCGCGCCGCCCGCGTGGGCCGCGAGCTTGCCGTGAATTTCGGCGATGCCGGCCGGCCGGTTGGTGGCCACCTGTTCGCGGATCGCCAGGTGCAGGCCCATGTGCAGCCAGGGATTGAGCTGGCCGCTGCGCGGTGAGTAGTTAGCGAGGTCGGCGGCGGCGGATTCGATGATGACGCGGTATTCGGGATGCTCGGAGATCACCGCGACCATCTGTTTTTCGAGCGGCGACAGCGCCTGCTGACCCTTGAACTTGCGCCACGCGGAGCGATACATCTCGCGCAGCTGGTCGCGGGACATGCCGTCGAATATCACGGACTGCTCCTGGAGGCGGCGGCGATAATCTTCAGCCGGGGGCCGTACTCGCACAGATCGTTGATGAGGCACCTTGCGCACGCGGGCTTCAGCGCCTTGCATACGTAACGTCCGTGAAGGATGAGCCAGTGATGTGCGTCATGCGCGAATTCCCCGGGAGTGAATTTGACCAGCGCATCTTCCACGTCTCGCGGCGTTTTCCCCGGCGCGATCCTGGTGCGGTTGGCGACCCGGAAGATGTGCGTGTCGACCGCTATTGTCGGCTCTCCGAAGATTGTGTTGAGGACGACGTTCGCAGTTTTTCGTCCTACTCCGGGCAAAGCTTCGAGCGCCTCGCGCGTGCGCGGCACTTCACCACCGTGTTCGTCGGCGATTGACGACGCTGTCGCGATGACATTCTTCGCCTTGGCCTTCCACAGGCCGATGGTGCGGATGTATTTCGACAAGTCCCTCGACGCCCAGGTCCGCGATGGCGCGCGGCGTGCGCGCCACGGGGAACAGCTTACGGGTTACCGCATTCACGCTCTTGTCGGTGGCCTGCGCGGAAAGGATCACGCCCACCAGCAATTCGAACGGCGTCTGGTATTCGAGTTCGGTGGTCGGGTTGCGGATTGGCGGCGCGAAATCTTTCGAAGATCGCGTGGCGCTTGGCGGAGTTCATGTCGAAGCGTTCATGTCGAAGAACGGGCCCCGCGTTTCTTGTCGGCGAGCACGGCGGCGCGCTCGGCCGCGCGGCGCTCGATGCGTTCGTTGTGCGCTTCGAAACGCGCGCGATTGTCGGCAGCCGTCCGGCAGCGCCAGCGCGGCGTGCGCGGGGCTCGCGAGCAACGGGACCATGCTGATGCAGTCGACCGGGCAGGGCGCGATGCACAGCTCGCAGCCGGTGCAGAGCTCCGCGATCACCGTGTGCATCACGCGCGGCGCGCCCACGATGGCGTCCACCGGGCAGGGCGGCAGGCACTTGGTGCAACCGATGCAGCGATCCTCGTCGATGAACGCCACGGTGGGCGCCGCTTCGATGCCGTTGTCGTGGTTGAGCGGCGCGCAGCGCGCGTCCGGTGAGCGCGCGCGAGCGCGACGATGGTTTCGGTGCCGCCGGGCGGGCACTGGTTGATGTCCGCTTCGCCGCTCGCAATCGCCTCGGCGTAGGGCAGGCAACCGCTGTAGCCGCAGCGCGTGCACTGCGTCTGCGGCAGCAGCTCGTCGATGGCGGAAGCGTCGGCGCTCATGTGTGTTTCAGCGGCTGCGGCTCAGCCTCGAGCATGGCGAGGATCTCGGCCAGCAGCGCCGCGCCACGATATACGAACCCGGTGTAGAGCTGCACCAGGTTCGCGCCCGCCGCGAGGCGCGCCACGCGCGTCCGCGGCATTCATGATTCCGCCGACGCTGATGATGGGGAAGTCCGGCGCCGAGCTCGCGGCGCAGCTGGCGCAGCATCTGCCAGCGATTTCTGCGTCAGTGGCGCGCCGCTGACGCCGCCGCCGCGGCTGGCCTCGAGCTCGCTGCGCAGCTCCGGCACGTCGGTGCTGGTGTTGGTGGCGATCACGCCGTCGACGGCGATGTCGGACGCAGTGCGCGGCACAGATCGCGTCAGTTCCGCCGCCGCGAGATCCGGCGAGATCTTCACCAGCAGCGGCACCCGCTTGCCATGCCGCGCTGCGAGCCGCTGCCGCTCCTGCATGCAGGGGTTCGAGCATCCCGGCGAGCGCGTCCGCGGCCTGCAGTTCGCGCAGCCGCGGCGTATTCGGCGACGAGACGTTGACGGCGAAGTAGTCCGCCACGTCGTAGAGCTTGCGCAGGCACTCGACGTAGTCGTCGGCGGCGCGTTCCAGCGGCGTATCGGCGTTCTTGCCGATGCTGACGCCGCGCACGCCGCGATAGTTCGCGCTCCGCAGGCGCGTGCGCCACGTGATCCGCGCCGCGGTTGTTGAAACCCATGCGATTGATGAGCGCCCGCGCGCGGCGCACGCGGAACAGCCGCGGCTTGCGGATTGCCCGGCTGCGGGCGCGGCGTCACCGTGCCGACTTCGATGTGGCTGAATCCCAGCGCGCCCAGCGCGTCGAGGTAGTCACCGTTCTTGTCGAAACCCGCCGCCAGGCCCACCGGATGCGCAAAGCGCAGTCCCAGGGTATTCACTTGCAGGCCGGTTGCGTGCCCGATGGCGCCGGCCAGAAGGGCTGCAGGAGCCTGAGCCCCAGCAGGCCGAGTCGGTGCGCGCTCTCGGGCGGCAGTCGCAGCAGCACCGGCAGTGCCACGCGCGCAAGCACCGCCGCCGCGGAGCCGTTCGCCGTCACGGCCGTCAGGTAACTTTCATGCCGGCCTGCGCGCCGCCGTCCGGCGAGAGCAGGAACACCTCGGGGCCGTCGTCCGTGCTGGCGCACAACACCATGCCTTCGGAGACACCGAAGCGCATCTTGCGCGGCTCGAGGTTGGCGATCATGACCACCTGGCGGCCGACGAGTGTCGCCGGGTCGTAGGCGGAACGGATGCCGGAGAACACATTGCGCTTCTCCGTGCCGAGATCCAGCGTGAGCTGCAGTAGTTTGTCCGAGCCGTCGACGGACTTCGCTTCGAGCACCTTCGCGATGCGCAGATCGAGCTTCGCGAAGTCATCGATGCTGATGTGGCCGGATGTGGCGCGGCCGGGGCGGAGGTGTTGTTCACTTCGGGGACCTTCTTTGCGGGCTTGTTGTCGTCGGCTTCGGCCGTGGCGCGCGGCACGGGCGTAGACGGGGCGACGAGCTGCGCCACGACCTTGGGATCGAGCCGCTGCGCCAGCGGTTCATAGGCCTCGATCGGGTGATTGAACAGCGGCGTCGCCACCGAATTCCAGTCGGCGAACGAAATGCGCAGGAACTTGCCCGCCTTCTCGGCCATCTGCGGCAGCACCGGCGCGAGATAACTCATGAGCACGCGGAACAGGTTGATGCCCTGCGTGCAGACGGCCAGCACTTCCGCGGCCTTCGCCGGATCCTTGGCGAGCGCCCAGGGTTTCTGCGCGTCGACGTACTGGTTGGCGCGGTCGGCGAGGCCCATGATGCCGCGCAGTGCCGCTGAGTAGTCGCGCGCGTCGTAGAGCTCGCCGATGGTGCCGCGCAGCGGCCGCGAATTCCTCGTAGAGCTGCGGATCCGGTAGTTGGGCCGCGAGCTTGCCGCCGGCGCGCTGCACGAATCCCGCGCAGCGGCTGGCGATGTTCACCAGCTTGCCGACGATGTCGGAGTTCACGCGCGCGACGAAGTCGTCGAGCGACAAATCGATGTCTTCGACCGCCGCGTTCAGCTTGCTGGCGAAGTAGAAACGCAGCGGCTCGGGCGGCAGCAGCGACAGGTACTTGCCGCGCGGTGATGAAAGTGCCGCGCGACTTCGACATCTTGGTGCCATTGACGGTGAGGAAGCCGTGCACGAACACCGCCGTGGGCTTGCGGCAACCCGAGCCGTGCAGCACCGCCGGCCAGAACAGGTTGTGGAAGTAGCTGATGTCCTTGCCGATGAAGTGGTACAGCTCGGTCGTTGCTGTCGGCCCTGAAATATTCGTCGTAGCTCAGCCCGCGCTTTTCGCACAACGCCTTGAAGCTGCCGAGGTAGCCGATGGGCGCGTCGAACCACACGTAGAAATACTTGCCGGGCGCGCCGGGAATCTCGAAGCCGAAGTAGGGTGCGTCGCGCGAGATGTCCCAGTCCTGCAGACCGGCCTCGAACCATTCGGCCAGCTTGGCGCGCACTTCGGCCTGGCGCGCGCCGCCGCCTTCCAGCCAGGTGCGCAACACGTCGGCGAAATCGCCGAGCTTGAAGAAGTAGTGCTCGGACTCGCGCCACACGGGCGTGGTCTTCGAGATCGTCGAGATCGGATTGATCAGCTTGTCGGGCGTGTAGGTGGAGCCGCAGTTCTCGCAGGAATCGCCGTACTGGTCCGCGCGTATGGCACACCGGGCATTCGCCCTTGACGTAGCGATCGGGCAGGAACATGCCGGCCTTCTCGTCGTAGGCCTGGCGCACGCTGCGCGTGGTGATGTGTCCGGCCGCCTTCAGCTTGCCGATACAGCTCATTGGTGATCGCCTGGTTCTCGGGCGAATGCGTCGAGTGAAAGTGATCGTGGCCGATCAGGAAGCCCTGGTAGTCGGCGCGATGCTCCGCGGCCATGGCCGTGATCAGCTGTTCCGGCGTGACGCCCTCGGCCTGCGCCTTGATCATCACCGGCGTGCCGTGGCTGTCCTCGGCGCAAACGTAGATGCAGTCATGACCCTGCATGCGCTGGAAACGCACCCAGATGTCGGTCTGTACGACTTCGATGATGTGGCCGAGATGCAGCGGGCCGTTGGCATACGGCAGCGCGCTGGTGACGAGGATCTTGCGAGGCATGGAACTTGCGGTCCGGAAAGGGCCCGCAAGTATAGACGAGTCTCAGCCTATATCCTTTGACGGGCTCGAACTTGGACTTGTTGATGCCCTTCTTGTAGGCCTCTTTGCCGGTGACCATCCGTTCCTTGAGCAGCTGCTCGATGGCATTGTCCATGGTGCGCATGCCGAACTGGCTGCCCGACTGCATGGTGGTCTCGAGCTGGTCGAGCTTGCCCTGGCGGATGAGGTTCGAAACCGCCGGGGTATTCACCAGGATTTCCAGCGCCGCCACGCGGCCGCTCTTGTCCGCCTTCTGCAGCAGCTGCTGCGAGATCACGCCGCGCAGGCGACGTGGACAGCATGGTGCGCACGTGGCTCTGCTTGTCGGCGGGAAACACGTTGATCATGCGATCGACGGTGGGCGCGGCGCCATTGGTGTGCAGGGTGCCCATGACGAGGATGCCCATCTCGGCCGCGGTCACGGCAATACTGATGGTTTCGTAGTCGCGCAACTCGCCCACCAGCACGACATCGGGATCCTCGCGCAGGCCGGACTGCAGCGCCGCGGCGAAGCCCTTGGTGTGCACGCCGACTTCACGCTGGCTGATGAGGCATTGCTTGCGCTTGTGCACGAATTCGATCGGGTCTTCGATCGTCAGGATGTGTCCCTTCAGGCGCGAATTGATGTCGTCGATCATCGCGGCGAGGGTGGTCGACTTGCCCGAGCCGGTCTTGCCGGTCACGAGGATCAGGCCGTTGTTGGCGCGGCACAGCGCGTGGCACGCCTGCGGCAGCTTGAGCTGCTCCATCGACAGCGCCTTCGACGGAATCGCGCGCATCACCGCGCCCATGCCGTTGAGCTGTCGCATGACGTTCACGCGGAAGCGGCCGTATTCGCCCATGTTGTAAGCGAAGTCGGCGCCGTCATGCTCTTCGAAACGCTTGACCGCGGTCTTGGGCATGATTTCGTAGAGCGTGTGCTGCACGAAATCCTTTTCGAGTTTTTCGGGGCGCAGCGGCTGCAGGTCGCCATACAGGCGAATGCGCGGCGGGTCGCCCGCCAGGAAATGCAGGTCCGAGCCTTTCTTCTCGAGAACCTGCTTCAGGAATTCGTCGATGACCGGCACTAACCTACTCCCGCCGGCGGCCTGCGGAGTGACCGGGCCCGTTCCCTCGAGCTTGGGCATCATCGCCGGTGTCGGTGGTGTAGCGCTGGAAGGGACGCCGGTCGCTGGCGTAGGTCACCGCGTCGTCCGGATCGATCTCCTTTCTCGACAGCGAGTCGAGCAGCGCCTGGTCCATGAGCTGCATGCCCAGGTCCTTGCCGGTCTGGATCTGGTTGGGAATCTGGTGTGTCTGGTCGGTCTGGATCAGCTTGGCGACGGCGCGCGTCATGAGCAGGGTTTCGCAGATGGCCTTGCGGGCGCGCTGGTCGGCGGTCTTGACCAGGATCTGCGTGACCACGGCCAGCAAGCTCTGCGAGAGGAAGCTCTTGGTCTGCTCGCGCTCCTCGATGGGCAGCGCGTCGATGATGCGGTCGATGGTTTTCGAGGCCGAGGTGGTGTGCAGCGTGCCGAGTACCAGGTGGCCGGTTTCCGCGGCCGTCATGGCCATGGAAATGGTTTCCGCATCGCGCAACTCGCCGACCAGGATCACGTCGGGGTCTTCGCGCATGGCGGCGCGCACGCCTTCGGCGAACGACGGAATGTGCGTGCCGAGCTCACGCTGGATGACCTGGCTCTGCTTGCTGCGATGGACGAACTCGATCGGATCTTCCAGCGACACGATGTTCAGGCGCCGCGTGGTGTTCAGGTGATCGATCATCGCGGCCAGCGTGGTCGACTTGCCGGTGCCGGTGGCGCCGGTCACCAGCACCATGCCCTGGTGGTAGTCACAGAGTTTTTTGACGATCGGCGGCAGCGCAAGCCGGTCGATGCTGGGGATGTCCTGGGGAATCGCGCGGAAGGTCGCGCCGAGGCCGGTTTCCTTGCGGTAGACGTTGACGCGGAAACGGCCGCCGTCGGCGGACACGTACGAGAAATCGAGGTCGTTGCCCTTGCCGAAGTATTCGTGCTGATTCTTGGTGAAGATCTCGGTGAGATAACTCTCGAGCTCCGAGTCGCCGACGTCGCGGAACTTGATGGGCATGAGATCGCCGTTCATGCGCAGCATGGGCGGGACACCGACAGCCAGGTGTACGTCGGAGCAGCCCTGCTGCATGCCGAGCTTCAGGAACGCGTCGATGCGGGCCACGAGCCAGTGATCCTCGAAGTGACTTAAGTTGTCTCACCCAAGCATGCGACGGTGAGATGGGGCTCAAGTGTGACGCAGTGCGCGTTTCAAGGCGAGTCACACGGTGCTCGGACAGCCCCGGCCACGAATATTGCGGCCCATTCCTCAGGGAACCCGGAAGAAATCGGCGGTCGCGGCCGCTCAGCGATACTTTTCGAGCGCCGCCCGCAGCTCCACCATGGTCTGGTAGCGCTTGTCCTTGTCGACCGACATGGCCTGCATGATGACTTCGGGCAGGCCGGGGGGAAGCCCCGGATTGATCTCGCGCGGCGCGCGCGCCTTGCCCTGCACGTGCTGGTACATCACCGACATGTGATCGCCGCGCGCGTACGGCGGCACGCCGGTCATGATTTCGTAGAGGATGACGCCCAGCGCATACACGTCGGCGCGCTGGTCGACCTTCTTGCCGAGGATCTGCTCCGGCGCCATGTATTTCGGCGAGCCGATGACATAGCCGGTCTTGGTCAACTGCGTGTCGCCTTCGCGCTGCGCGGCGGCCACGCCGAAGTCCACGATCTTGAGCAGGCCCTCGTTGTTGATCAGCACGTTCGCGGGCTTGAGGTCGCGATGCACGATGCCCTGGGCGTGCGCCACTTCCATGCCCGTGCAGATGTCGATGCCGAAGCCGAGCGCGCGCGCCAGCGGCATGGGTTTCTCGCCGACCACTTCGCTGCCCAGCGTGTGCGAGGGGAAATACTCCATCGAGATGGCGTAGTTGCCCTGGATGTACAGGAAGTCGTAGATGCGGATGACGTTGTGGTGCGTGATCTTGCGCGAGTAGCGCAGCTCATGCACGAAACGCTTCATGATCTCTTCGTCTTCCGAGACGTTCGGGTTCAGGAACTTGAGAATGAGCCGCTCGTCGACCACCGTGTCTTCCATCAGCAGCACGGTGCCGAAGGCGCCCTTGCCGATCTTTTCGACGTACTTGTAGCGGCCCTCGATGATGTCGCCCGGCTTCATCGTCGTGATGTCGAGCTTCTGCGGCCCGGCCATGACCTCGGCCTGCTTGACGGCCTTGGCCACTTCCGTTTCGGACATGAGCAGCGTGCGCGCCGGCTGGGCAGCCTGCGCGGGAGGAGCCTCCGGTCGTGGCCGCGGGGGAGGCGCAGGCGGAACGGACTGCGTCGAATGAGGTGTGTTCGAAGGGGCCTGCGTGGCGCCTTCGGGGCGATGCGAGGGCTGCGAAGGCGTGGAAAAGCTCGGGCGCTGCTGGGTCGAGGACGACAGGCGGTTGCCGCTCACCGAGAAGCGCGAATCGAGATCCGAGAGCGCACGCAATGCCGCCTGGGCCACGGTCTGTTCCGTGGCGCCGGTCTGACCCTGGATCTGGACGCGGATGTGTTCGAGCCGGCGCTCATCGGCGAGTTTCGCCAGCGAGGAAATCGCCTCGAGCCGGATTTCCTTCTCTTCGCGCGTGAGCATGGGCAACACAGCGTCGATGACCTTGTAGTCGCCGAGGCGACCGAGTGCGCGCACCACCACCGGCATCGAACGCGGGGGCGTGGTCTCGAGCATCTCGATCAGGCGCGGCACCGCGCGCTTGCTGCCGATTTCGGCGAGTGCATCCACGGCACGTTCGCTCACCCACCAGTCCTTGTCCTTGGTGGCTTCGATGAGATGCCCGACAGCACGGTCGTCCTTGGTCTGGTTCAGGATTTCGATCGCGGCGCGGCGCACGTCTTCGTCCTGGTCGCCGACCAGTTGCAGCACCGCTTCGACGACCTTGGGGCCGCCGATCTTGCCGAGCGCATCCGCGGCGCGCGAACGTACCCACCAGTCGTCATCGGAAACCGCTTCGAGCAGCTCCTTGACCGACTTGGCGTTGCCGACCTCGTTCAGCACTTCCACCGCAGCGCGGCGCGCGTTTTCGTTTTCGTCCTTGAGCACCGGGATCAGGTACTTGATGGTGTCCGGATCATTGGCGCGGATCACGGCGTCGATAGCCTTGTTCTGCACGTCGATTTCAGGGTCAAGCAGCAGATTGCAGAGCAGCTCCATGTCGAACGGGCCGCTCATGCGGGTCAGCGCCGCGAGGGTTGCCGCGCGGACGAGCTTGCTGGGGTCCTTCAGTTGCTGCTGCAGGGCACGCGAGACTTCCGGCTTGGGAAATTTCGACAGGATGTTGATGATGTGCAGCCGGGCCACCGGGTCCTTGCCGTTGAGGCGACCGACCAGCTCGGGCAGGTCGTTGTCCGTGGCCAGCTCGCCCAGGATGCGGAACAGCGCGGCCTTTTCGTTCGCCTCCTGCTTGTACGCGGAGGCCAGCAGTTCGCGCACCGAAAGTCGGCTGCGATGCGCCGTGATGACATCGAGCAGCGCGGACTTGGCGATGCCCTCGGTATTCAGGGCTTCGAGCAGCATGGTCGGGGGATAGGCCCGGCTGCTGGACAGCGCCCAGGCGACTCCGGCGATCACGCGCGGACTGCCCGTGACCATGGATTCGATGAACTTGGGGAAGGTTTTCTGGGTCACGAGGCCGGTGAGGACCTCGATATAGGCAACCGTGGCGATCTTGTCAGCATCGGCCAGCGCGGCGGTGACCGGCTCTATGGCGCCGGGACCGAGCTCGCGCAGCTTGGCAATGGCCTTCTGGGTCTGCGGAGCAGCGACGTCAGTCGCTTCCTTGAGCTCCGTAATGAACCGGTCAGCCCGGATGTTGGTGAAAAAACTCATGGAACGGGTGATCCGCGACTTGCACGCATTGAACGAACGCGATGTGCGAGCGCGGAAATTAGCAAGCCTGCCGTCCTTGTACCCTGAAGTCTGTTACAAAAATTATGCCATATGTGCCATCAACAACGGCCGATCCGGACCTTAGGTGCGACGATTTTCGTTAGAATCGCGACCCCGCTGGTCCCGGCGGACACTCACAATCTTATGGTCCCAGAGCTTTCCGCCGAATTTCGCGCACTGGTCGAGAATTATCAGGATCCGTTTCTCGGACAGACCCTCGGGAACGCGCGCGCCGTCGAATCTGCGGAGCTGAAAGGTGAACGGGCTCACGTTCGCGTGGCCCTGGGATTCCCCGTGGGGGACTACGTCCAGGAGTTCGCGCGCGGCCTGAAAGCGCATATCACCGCGGGCGGTGGCCCGGCCGAGGTCGACGTCGAACTAGTCTCGAAGATCACTGCGCATGCCGTGCAGCGTCAGCTTTCTCCGCTCGTCGGGCGTGCGAAATATCGTGGCCGTGGCATCGGGCAAGGGCGGCGTCGGAAAGTCGACGGTTGCAGCAAATCTTGCGCTGGCCTGGGCGCGGCAGGGCGCCAGGGTCGGCATCCTCGATGCCGATATCTACGGTCCCAGCCAGCCCATCATGCTCGGGACTCACCGGTCAGCGGCCGGCCTCACCCGATGGCAAGCGCATCAAGCCGCTCGAGGCACACGGCCTCGTGGCGATGTCCATCGGCTTCCTGATCGATTCCGAGCAGCCCATGGTCTGGCGCGGTCCCATGGTGACGCAGGCGCTCACGCAGCTGCTCAGCGACACGGACTGGGGGGACCTCGACTACCTGGTGATCGACATGCCGCCGGGCACCGGGGACATCCAGCTCACGCTGGCCCAGCGCGTGCCGGTCGCGGGCGCGGTGATCGTCACCACGCCCCAGGACATTGCGCTCGCCGACGCCCGCAAGGGCCTCAAGATGTTCGAGAAGGTCAATGTGCCGGTGCTGGGCATCGTCGAGAACATGAGCGTGCACGTCTGCAGCAACTGCGGGCACGTCGAACACCTGTTCGGCGCCGGCGGTGGCGCGCGCATGGCGGAACAATATGGCGTCGAGCTGCTGGGTGAGCTGCCGCTGGACGCGCGGGTTCGCGAGGAAGCCGACGGCGGCGTGCCGACGGTGGTGGCCGCGCCGGACTCGCCGCACGCCGCGCCGTACTTCCTCATGGCGCGTCGCACCGCGGCGGCGCTCGCGCGTCGCGCCAGGGATCGCTCCAGCCTGTTTCCGAAGATCGTCGTCGAAGAAAGTTAGGGGATCAGCAAGAAGATGAGCATCAAGTCCGACCACTGGATCCGCCGCATGGCGGAACAGCACAAGATGATCGAGCCGTTCGCGCCGGAGCAGGTGCGAACCACCAATGGCCACAAGATCGTCTCGTACGGCACCTCGAGCTACGGCTACGACGTGCGCTGCTCGCGCGAGTTCAAGATCTTCACGAACATCAATTCGACGATCGTCGACCCCAAGGCCTTCGACGAGAAGAGCTTCGTGGACATGACCGCGGACGTGTGCATCATCCCGCCGAACTCCTTCGCACTGGCACGCACCGTCGAATATTTCCGGATTCCGCGCTCGACGCTGGTGGTTTGCCTCGGCAAATCGACCTACGCGCGCTGCGGCATCATCGTGAACGTGACGCCGCTGGAACCGGAGTGGGAAGGGCACGTCACGCTGGAGTTCTCGAACACCACGCCGTTGCCCGCCAAGATCTACGCCAACGAAGGCGTGGCGCAGATGCTGTTCTTCGAGTCCGACGAAGTGTGTGGCACTTCGTACAAGGATCGCGGCGGCAAGTACCAGGGGCAGAAGGGCGTCACACTGCCGAAGGCCTGAGGCAGGTGCAATGAGCGGAGGCGTCTCCGTCATCTACGTCTACGATCGACGCTCTCGATCGTCATGGTGAATTCGAGCTTGGTGCCGCGTAGCCGCTCGCCCTTGACCGGCAGATAGCCCAGTGCCGGCGCCACCCAGGTGCGCGTGAGGCGATCGCCACCGGCGCGCTTGCTGGTGTAGATCACGGTGTCGAGCTTGCCGAGCCCGGTCTCGATCTGCGCGGTGCCTTCGCGGTTGAGCTCGTAATCCTTGATCTTGTCGGCGTCGACCAGGCGCACGGTAGTTTGCAGGGTGCCGGTCGCCAGGTTGCGCAGGCTCGCGATCTGCAACGACAGTGGGTCCTGCGTGCCTTCGAGCAGCTCGAGGTCGACGGTCTTTTCCCTGGCAACGCCGGTGACGCGTTTGCGTTCCCAGTCGAAGATGAGTCGACGGGCCGCTCCTTCTCGTCGCTGCCGCGGAACTCGGACGGCACCACGCGGCCATCGATGATGCGGAACGTGCGTGGCCTGCGAGATCGAATCCGGCAGCGCCATGCGGAACATTCCGCGCGGCACGCTGCTGGACGAATAGTGGTAGGCATCCCCGCCCGAGCGCTTGAGCTCCAGGGTCAGATTGCCGGCGGTCATGCCCTTTCCACTGGATCGAGTAGGTGGCGCGAAATGGTTTCAGGTCCACGGGGTCGGCCGCCGCAATGGCGCCGCCAGCGGCCAGCGCCAGCAGGCAGGCGAGTTCAAGCAGCCGCATCGTTTTCCTCGATGAGCGGGGCGGCAAGGGGTTCGCCGTCGAAATACACCGAACCGCGGCGCCATTCGATGCGGCCGGCTGGCGATGAGCGAGCACACATGGGGATAGATGATGTGTTCGAGCGCATGAACGCGGGCTGAAATCGACTCCGGCGTGTCCCCGGCGCGCACCCGCAGCCGGCCCTGCATGACCACCGGGCCGCCGTCGAGCTCGGCAGTGACGTAATGCACGCTGGCGCCGTGATGCGTGTCGCGCGCCGCCAGCACGCGCGCATGGGTGTCCAGGCCCTTGTAGTGCGGCAGCAGGGACG
Source organism: uncultured Pseudomonadota bacterium (assembly GCA_963832505.1). Classification (GTDB taxonomy): domain Bacteria; phylum Pseudomonadota; class Gammaproteobacteria; order Steroidobacterales; family Steroidobacteraceae; genus CADEED01. The sequence goes on from CAWHUD010000001.1 coordinate 458,939, forward strand.
GGTGGATGTTCAGCAGCTGCCCTCGAAACGCTGCACGAATTCCGGCGACAGGATGCGCATGAATCCGGCCAGCGCCACCAGCGCGGCGCCGCTGGCGTCGATCTCGGCGCTCAACGCGGCCTCGAAGGCGGCGCGGTCGGCGAATTCCTTCACGGGAACCACCGCGGTCGGCACGCCGAGCGCGGCGGCGCGCGCCAGGCCGCCGGCGGTCGGCCGGTCGGCGATCACTCTAACTACGCGGTAGCGGCTGTCGGCGAGCTGCGCGGCGCGCGCGATGGCTTCCATGTTGCTGCCGCGGCCGGAGATGACCACCGCGACCGGCAGCATCATTCCTCGATGACCACGCCGCGCGTGCCGCGCGCGACGCGTGCCGATGACGCTGGCCGTCTCGCCGCTGCTCGCTGAGCGACGCCAGCGCGCGCGTCGACGTCGGCGGGCGCGACCACCGCGATCATGCCGATGCCGCAGTTGAAGGTGCGGTACATCTCGGCGGCCGCGATCCTGCCGGTCGTCGCCAGCCAGTCGAACACCGGATCGCGTGCCCAGCTGCGCCGCTGCAGCACGACTTCCATGCCATCGGGCAGCACGCGCGGAATGTTGTCGGTGAGGCCGCCGCCGGTGATGTGCGCGAAGCCCTTCACCGGCGAGCTTGCGGCGCCAGCGCCAGCATCGACTTCACGTAGATGCGCGTGGGCGTGAGCAGGCGGTCGAACAGCGGCCTGCCCTCGAGCTGGGTCTTGTCGTTGGCGCCGGCGACCGACACCAGCTTGCGGATCAGCGAATAACCGTTGGAGTGAGGGCCGGAGGAGGCGAGGCCGATGACCACGTCGCCGGCCGCGGTGCGGCTGCCGTCGATGATGGCAGTCTCGTTCCACCACGCCGACGCAGAATCCGGCGAGATCGTAGTCATCGCCGTGGTACATGCCGGGCATCTCGGCGGTCTCGCCGCCCACCAGCGCGGCGCCGGCCAGCTCGCAGCCCTCGGCGATGCCGCGGATCACCGCTTCGGCCACGTCGACGCGCAACTTTCCGGTGGCGTAGTAGTCGAGGAAGAACAGCGGCTCGGCGCCCGACACGGCGATGTCATTGGCGCACATGGCGACCAGGTCGATGCCTATCTTGTCGTGCCGGCCGGTGTCGATGGCGAGCCGCAGCTTGGTGCCGACGCCGTCGGTGCCGGACACCAGCACCGGCCTGCGGTAGCGGTCGAGCGGCACTTCCACCAGCGCGCCGAAGCCGCCGATGCCCGGCGAGCACTTCCTTGCGCATGGTGCGCTTGACGACGGGCTTGATGCGTTCGACGAGTTCGTCACCCGCGTCGATATCGACGCCGGCATCGCGATAGGTGAGGCCAGGTTCAGTCATGGTTTTCGCTGGGTGCCGGCGCGGCAGGTCGGGAAAAAACGTGCGATATTGTAGCCAATGCGAACCTTGATCGTCAGTTTGATCGCCCTGGCGTCGCTGTTGTGCGCCGCAACGTGCCGAGGCCTTGCGCCAGGTGCGTGTCTACGAAGTCAACGTCTCCTCGCAGACCGAAGCCGCCGTGCAGGCGCAGGCCGGGCTGCGCCAGGTGCTGGTGCGCGCCACCGGCGCGCGCGATGCGGCCAACGACCCGGCCCTGGCCGGCGTGCTCGCGCAATGCGCAGCAATACGTGATCGCGACGCGGCCCGCGGCCACGGGCAGCGCGCACCACGCTGGTTTTCGATGCTGCGGCGCTGGAACGCGACATCACCGCGGCGGGACGCAGCATCTGGCCGAGCGAGCGTCCGCTGCTGTTGATCGTGCTCACGGGCGGCCCCGCCGCCGGTGCGTTCGAAACCCGACGCCAGGTCGAAGGCGCGCTGGATGCGACCGGCGGCCGGCGCGGCCAGCCGATTCGCGTGGCCCGGCCCGAGGCGCTGAGCCTGCCGCCGTGCGGCGAAATCCCCGCCGATGCCGCGCTTGCGGCCGCGCAGCGCCTGGGCGCCGATGCGGTCATCATCGGTTACGGCGATGCCGTACCCACGGGCGGCGTCGTGGCGCTGGAGTCTCGCCGCGCCGGGCATCAACGAAACCTGGAATGGCGCGCTCGAAGAAGGCGTGCACGGCGCGGCCGACATCTTCGCGCGCAATGCGCAGGCCTTCGCCGCGTTGCCCGAGATTTCCATGCTCGTGGAAGTCGAGGGAGTGCCGGCGCTCAAGGAATATGCGCGCGTGACGGAAGTTCTCGGCTCGGCCGGCGGCGTGCGCAGCGTGCTGCTCGCCGAGGCTGCCGGCACGCGTGCCACCTTCGCGGTGCTGACGCGCGGTGGCGCCGATGCGCTGCAGGGCTCGCTCGCAACCAACGCCAGCTTCGAGCGCATCGATCCGAAAGCGGGCGGCGCGATCGCATTTCGCTTCCATCCCTGATGTTGCGCCACCTTCCCAACCTCATCTGCCTGGTGCGCATCGCGCTCATGTGGCCGACGGTCGACGCATTGCAGTCGGGCAAATACTGGACGGCGCTGATGCTGGTGGCGGTCTGCGCGGTGTCCGACGGTGTCGACGGCTGGCTCGCGAAGCGATTCAACTGGACCTCGCATCTCGGCAAGATCCTCGACCCGCTCGCCGACAAGCTGCTGCTCGTGGCGCTGTTCCTCACCGCCACCTGGGTCAACCTGGTGCCCTGGTGGCTGACCGCCGTGGTCGTGGCGCGCGACGTGCTGATTGGCTCGGGCGCGGTGGTGTATCGCTTCTGGTTCGGCCCGCTGCACGGACGCCCCACCATCCTCAGCAAGATCAACACCGGCATGCAGCTGGCGGTCGCGCTCGCGGCGATTCTCGGCGCGGCCACCGGCCTGCCAACGCCGGAAATGGTGACGGCGCTGGCTTTCCTCACGCTGCTCACCACCATCGTGTCCGGGGCGGACTACCTGTCGGCGTTCACGCGGCGCGCGCTAGCGAGTTGAAGCCATGCGGCAGATGACGCTCGGCGTGCAGTTGAAGGAGCGCGCGACCTTCGCGAGTTTCCTCACGGCGCGCAACCAGGAGCTGGTGGCGCACCTGAGGCACGTGGCCGCGGCGGCGCCGCCGGGGGCCACGTGGCTCGCCGGTCCGCATGCCTCGGGCAAGTCGCACCTGCTGCAGGCGGTGTGCGCGGAGCTCGCGCCGGGCAAGCGCGCCGCCTATCTACCGCTCGAGACCCTGCTGCCATTCGGGCCGGGAACCCTCGATGGCGCGGAAACCCTGGACGTGGCCTGCTACGACGACATCCAGGTGATCGCCGGGCTCGATGCCTGGGAGGAACGCGCTGTTCTCGCTGTGGCAGCGCGCGCTGGAGCGCAACACCACGCTGTTGTTCGCGGCGCGCGAGAACCCGGCGCACGTCGATTTCGAGCTCATGGATCTCAAGTCGCGCCTGGCATCGTCGGCGGTGTTCGCGGTGCGCGAGCTCAACGATGACGAGCAGCTCGAGGCCCTGGCGCTGCGCGCGCAGGCTGCGTGGCCTGGAGATGCCGCCCGAAACGGCGCGCTACCTGCAGCGGCGGTTTCCGCGCGACATGCGCACGTTGTGCGAGATCTTCGACACGCTGGATGACGCGGCCTTCGCGGCCCAGCGACGCCTGACGGTGCCGTTCATCCGCGACGTCATCGAGGGACCCGGCGGCGCCTGAGAGCCGGTTCAGCGGCGCGCCGCGCGTCCCGCCGCCAGCGTCGCCGCGACCTCGGCGACACGTTTGCCCAGCGACCTGCGCCAGCGCCATCTCGTCCTCCGACAGCGCGCCGGGTTGCGCCGCGAGTCCGGCAACGTGCGTTGCGCCGTAGGGCGTGCCGCCGGTGCGCGTCTGGTTCAGGCCGCGTTCGGTGAACGGAATGCCGCACCAGCAGCATGCCGTGATGCAGCAGCGGCATCGCCATGGTCAGCAGCGTCGATCTCCTGTCCGCCGTGCAACGTCTGCGTGGAGGAGAACACGCCCGCGGGCTTGCCGGAGAGCGAGCCGTCGAGCCACAGCGCCGAGGTGCCGTCGAGGAAATACTTGAGCGGCGCCGCCATGTTGCCGAAGCGCGTCGGGCTGCCTAACAACAAGCCGTCGCAGCGGCGCAGGTCGTCGAGCGTGGCGTAGGGCGCGCCGCTGTCGGGCACCGCCTTGACCGGCCGCTCGTTCTCGGCGCTCACGGGTGGGACGGTGCGCAGCGTGGCGGTGCAGCCGGCAACGGACTCGACACCGCGCGCCGCGTGGCGTGCGAGTTCGCGGGTGGCGCCGTGGCGCGAGTAATAGACGATGAGTATTTCGGTCATGCCCGACTATCATGCCGCATGATCTGCCGTCGTTCTTTTGTTTCGGGCCGCGTGCAGGGTGTGTTCTACCGCGCCACCTGCGTGCGCAAGGCGCAGTCGCTCGGGCTCACGGGGTTCGCACGCAATCTCGCCGACGGCCGTGTCGAGGTGCTGGCCTGCGGCGATGCCGCGGCCGTCGATACTTTCGTCGCGTGGCTGTGGGAGGGCTCGCCGGCCTCCAAGGTCACGGCGGTGGAGACCACCGAGGTGGATGCCGCGCTCGATTCAGTTGCCGGCGGGTTTCACTTCGGCGTGACGCTGGGCCGAGGTCGTCGGCGCCGTTCCAGCGCGTCCACTGGTCGATCACCTTGTCCGAATACCAGCGCTTGCCGGTGCTGCCGTTGTAGCGCGCCAGGGCGCGCGCGATGTTGTTTTTCTCGCGCTTGAGGTAGGCGCGGAAGATCGCGCAGCCCATGCGGATGTTCTCCGGCGAGCGAATCAGCTGGTGACGGCGCATGCCCAGCTGGTCGGGCCAGAACGGCATGACCTGCATGAGCCCCACCGCGCCCGCGTATGACACCGCGTAGCGGTTGAAGCCGCTCTCGATGTCGATGATGGCCATGACCAGGCCGGGAGGAATGCGCACTTCGCCGGGGCGGTTGGCCTCGCAGAACACGTTCTTGAGGATCTCCATGCGTTCTTCGCGATCCGGCACGCGCTTGCGCAGGCGCGGCTCCATCATCTTGTACCAGACGGCCGAGTCGTAGCGATCCTCGAAACACTCGGCCTGGTCGATGGCGTGCTGCACCGCCGCCTTGATCTCGGGTTCGCGCTGCGCCTCGGCAGCGGGCGCGGCATGCGCCGCGAGCGGCAGCAACAGCAGCAGGGCCAGGACGCGCGACATGCCCTGGCGCCGGTAGTTAGTTCGCGAGCCGCCCGCGCAGGAATGCGAGGGCGTCGGCGGCCGGGAACTCTTCGGCGTTCTCCGCGCGCCGGTGGCGGTATTCGAGCACGCCTTTCTCCAGGCCGCGGTCGCCCACGACCACGCGATGCGGGATGCCGATGAGCTCGGAGTCCGCGAACTTGACGCCCGGACGCTCGTCGCGGTCGTCGAGCAGCACGTCGTAGCCTGCGGCCACGAGCTCGTTGTAGAGGCGTTCTGCGGTTTCCTTGACACGTTGCGACTTCGAAGCGTTGAGCGGGACCACGACCACCTGGAAGGGCGCGATGGCGTCCGGCCAGATGATGCCGCGCGCATCATGATTCTGTTCAATTGCCGCGGCAACGACCCGTGTCACACCGATGCCGTAGCAGCCCATGTAGAGGGTGGCCTGCTTGCCGGACTCGTCGAGTACCGAGGCGCCCATGGATTCGCTGTACTTCTGGCCGAGCTGGAAGACGTGGCCCACCTCGATGCCGCGCGCGATACCGAGCTTTCCCTTGCCGGTGGGCGAGGGGTCGCCGGCGACGACATTGCGGATGTCGGCGGCGGTGGCTTCGGGCAGGTCGCGGCCCCAGTTCACGCCGGTGAAGTGCGCATCCTTCTTGTTGGCGCCGCAGACGAAGTCCGCCAGCGCCAGCACCGAGTGATCGGCGTAAATCCTGCCCTTGAAACCCACGGGTCCGAGAAACCCGGCCTCCGCGCCGGTCGCCTTCGACGATCGTGTCGTTCGAAGCCATGCGCAGCGGGTTCAGCACGCCCGGCAGCTTCTGCGCCTTGACGGCGTTGAGCTCGTGGTCGCCGCGCACCAGCAGCGCAACCACGCCGCCCTCGGCCGCCGTCGACCAGCAGGGTCTTGACCAGCTTCGAGGCCGGTAGTTTGAGCAGCTTCGTGACTTCGTCGATGGTGCGCGCGCCCGGCGTGGCGACCTCGGCCAGCGTCTGGCGGCCGCGGCGCGCGGCGTGGCCGGCGGCAGCGCCACGGCCATCTCGAGGTTCGCGGCGTACGCGTCGCCGTCGGAGAACGCGATGGCGTCTTCGCCCGAATCGGCGAGCACGTGGAATTCTTCGGAGCCGCTGCCGCCGATCGCGCCCGTGTCGGCGACCACCGAGCGGAACTTCAGCCCGAGGCGCGTGAAGATCGCGGTGTACGCCTTGTGCATGGCGTCGTAGCTCGCCTGCAGCCCCTGCTCGTCGATGTCGAACGAGTAGGCGTCCTTCATGAGGAATTCGCGCGCGCGCATCACGCCGAAGCGCGGCCGGCGCTCGTCGCGGAATTTCATCTGGACCTGGTAGAAATTCGCCGGCAGCTGGCGGTAACTCTTGAGGTCGTTGCGCGCGATGTCGGTGATGACTTCTTCGTGCGTAGGGCCAAGACAGAAGTCGCGGTCGTGCCGATCCTTGAAGCGCAGCAGCTCGGGCCCGAACTTGTCCCAGCGTGCCGGATTCCACCCACACCTCGGCGGGAATGGCGCCCGGCATCAGCACTTCGAGCGCGCCGGCGCGATTCATTTCCTCGCGCACGATGTTCTCGACCTTGCGCATCGCGCGCAGGCCAAGCGGCATCCAGGTGTAGAGCCCGGCGGCGAGCTTGCGAATGAGGCCCGCGCGCAGCATGAGCTGGTGGCTCACGACTTCGGCATCGGCGGGGGTTTCTTTGGTCGTGTTGACCGGGTATTGGGACCAGCGCATAGGGGCGCGAGAGTGTATCAGGTGGGGGATTCGCCTATGATGCCGGCCGTGACGACCGAGCCTGCAAACCCCGAGAATATCCCGACAGATCGCCGCGCCGCGGCGTCTATTTGCTGCCGAATCTGCTGACCACCGGGCTGCCTGTTCTCCGGTTTCTATTCCATCGTTGCGGCCATCGACCGCAACTTCGCGCTGGCGGGCGGCGCGATCTTCATCGCCATCCTGTTCGATGGACTCGACGGCCGCGTGGCGCGCTGGACGCGCACCGAGAGTCCCTTCGGCAAGGAGTACGACAGCCTCGCGGACATGGTGGCCTTCGGCATCGCGCCGGCGGTGCTGGTCTATCAATGGGGCGTGATCCGCATCGGCGAATACGGCCACGAGTGGCGCCAGTTCGGCTGGATCATCGCGTTCTTCTATGCGCTGTGCGCGGCGCTGCGGCTGGCGCGTTTCAATATCCATTCCGCTTCCGGCGACAAGCGATACTTCCAGGGCCTCGCGAGTCCGTCGGCCGCGGCCACCGTGGCCGGTTTCGTCTGGTTCTTCGCCAAGTGGCGCGAGCCGGGACTGCCGGGACTGGTGCTGGCCTTCGCGGTCACCGGCTACGCCGCGGCGCTGATGGTGTCGTCGTTCAGCTACCTACAGTCTCAAGCAGGTCGACGTCACCGCGCGCGTGAAGTATTCGTACATCGCCTTCGTGATCCTGCCGATGCTGATCATGATCCGCATCGATCCGCCGACCATGTTGTTTGCCATGTTCGTGTCCTACGCGACCTACGGCCCGGTGCAGTGGTTAGTGCGCAAGCTTCGCCGGCCGCGTCCCGCGGCCGCAGCGGTGAAGGCATGCAGCCGGGTCCGATGCGCAATGCCTACCTCGACGCGCTCGGCATCGAACGCTGGGTGTCGCGGCAAGCGCGCGGAGCAAGCCGTCCCAGTGCCGGAAGCGGCCGGCGAGCCGCAGCCTGAAGCTTCCGGCGAACGCCTGACAGCAGCCGCGCCCGCGGCGCAGGTGCGCGCACCGCAGCCGGCGCCCGTGCCGCTGGGTCCGATCACCGACTGGGGTGTGCTGCGCGAACGGGTGGCGGGCTGCACGGCCTGCGACCTGTGCAAGACGCGCACACAAACGGTGTTCGGCGTGGGCAATACCCGCGCCGAGTGGCTGATCATCGGCGAGGCGCCCGGCGCCGAAGAAGACCGGCAGGGTGAACCCTTCGTCGGCCGCGCCGGTCAATTGCTCAATGCCATGCTGCTGGCCATCGGGCTGCCGCGCGAAACCGTGTTCATCGCCAACATCCTCAAGTGCCGCCCGCCCGGCAATCGCGATCCGAAGCCGGAAGAGGTGTCGCGCTGCCTGCCGTTCCTGTCGGCACAGATCGCGCTGTTGAAGCCGAAGATCATGCTGGCGGTCGGGCGCATCGCGGCCCAGAACCTGCTGGCCACGGATGCGCCGCTGGCGCGGCTGCGCGGCAAGCTGCATCACTTCGGCGAGGCGAACACGCCGCTGGTCATCACCTACCATCCGGCCTATCTACTCACGTACGCCCGGCCGACAAGCGCAAGGCCTGGGAGGATCTGAAATTCGCGCGCGCCACCTATCGCGCACGCGCTCGCGGGGACTAACTAGTGGCCGCGGCGCCCGAGGACCTGCGCGAGGTGCCGGAGGTGCATATCCGGCCGATGATGGAGATCGACCTGCCCGAGGTCGCGGCCATCGAGCAGCACAGTTACGCGTTTCCGTGGAGCGAGAACATCTTCCGCGACTGCCTGCGCGTCGGGTACACCTGCCGCGCGCTCGATCTGGCGGGGCAGATCATCGGTTATGGCGTCATGAGCCTGGGCGCGGGCGAGGCGCACATCCTCAACGTCTGCGTGCGCGACGAGTTCCGCAACGTCGGTTTCGGCCGCCGCCTGCTCGAGCACCTGCTGGAGCGTGCCGCCGCTGCCGGGGTCGCCGAGGCTTTCCTCGAGGTGCGTCCCAGCAATCTTGTCGGCCATCCGGCTCTATCAGCACCTCGGATTCGAACAAATCGGCATTCGCCGCGGGTATTATCAGGCCCCCGACGGGCGCGAAGACGCCATCGTGCTCAAGCGCGAGATCTCCGCCCCCGGCAAAACTTCATCCACCTGAGCCATTTTCGATGACTTCGACCGGGCAGGAGACGGCGCGGCGGCGCACGTTTGCCATCATTTCGCATCCCGACGCGGGCAAGACCACGCTCACGGAAAAGCTGCTGCTGTTCGGCGGTGCCATCCAGATGGCCGGCACCGTCAAGGGCCGCAAGGCCGCGCGCCATGCCACCTCCGACTGGATGGCGCTGGAGAAGCAGCGCGGAATTTCCATCACCTCCTCGGTGATGCAGTTCCCGTTCCGCGAGCAGATCATCAATCTGCTCGACACTCCCGGCCACGAGGACTTCTCCGAGGACACGTATCGCACCCTCACGGCGGTAGATAGTGCGCTCATGGTCATCGACTGCGCCAAGGGTGTCGAAGAGCGAACCATCAAGTTGATGGAGGTCTGCCGGCTCAGGGACACGCCCATCATGACCTTCATCAACAAGCTGGATCGCGAAGGCCGGCCGCCCATCGAGCTGCTCGATGAAGTCGAGAGCGTGCTCAAGATCCGCACCGCGCCCGTGACCTGGCCCATCGGCATGGGGCGCGATCTCGCCGGCATCTATCACCTGCTCGAAGACAAGATCTACGCGTACGAGGCCGCGGGGCGCGGCGAGCGCGGCACGCAATCGCGTGATCCAGGGACTGCACAGCGCGGAAGGGCGCGAGTTCCTCGGCGATCGCGCCGCGCGCTTCGACGACGAGATCGAGCTGGTGCGCGGCGGCACCGCGGAGTTCGACGTGACCGACTATCGCGCGGGCAAACAGACGCCGGTGTTCTTCGGCTCGGCCATCTCGAATTTCGGCGTCGAGGAGCTGCTGGCGCATTTCGCGCACGCACGCGCCCGCGCCGCTGCAAGCACGAGGCCGTGCAGCGCGAGGTCGAGGCCACCGAGGGCAAGCTCACCGGCTTCGTGTTCAAGATCCAGGCGAACATGGATCCGCAGCATCGCGATCGCATCGCCTTCATGCGCCTGTGCTCGGGCAAGTACAACCGCGGCATGCGCATGTACCACGTGCGGCTCGACAAGGAAATGCGCATCGCCGACGCGCTCACCTTCATGGCCGCGGATCGCCAGGCGGCCGACGAAGCCTTCGCCGGCGACATCATCGGCCTGCACAACCACGGCACCATCAACATCGGCGATACCTTCACCGAGGGCGAGAAGCTCACCTTCACCGGCATTCCCGAACTTCGCGCCGGAAATGTTCCGGCGCGCGGTGCTCAAGGATCCGCTCAAGATCAAGCAGCTCGCCAAGGGCCTGGACCAGTTGTGCGAGGAGGGCGCGACGCAGCTGTTCAAGCCACTGCGCAACAACGACATGATCCTCGGCGCCGTCGGCCAGCTGCAGTTCGAAGTGGTGGCATTCCGGCTGCAGGATGAATACGCGGTCTCCTCGGTGTTCGACACCATCGGCGTGCACACGGCGCGCTGGGTGTATTGCGACGACGAGAAACACCTCGAGGAATTCCGCACCAAGGCGTACGACAACCTCGCGATCGATCACTCCGGCGCGCTGGTGTACCTCGCGCCCTCGCGCGTGAATCTCGCGCTGACCATCGAACGCTGGCCGAAGATCACCTTCCGCGCCACGCGCGAACACCAGATGTAATCGGAATGGGGGCAGCCCCCGTTTCCTAGCAAAAGGGGTCACTCCTCGTGACAGCTGGTCTGCGTGACGGTTTTGTCGGCGAAGGGGCGACCCCTTTTGCTAGGAAACGGGGGCTGCCCCCATACTTCCGCATGCGTGCGCTCCTGAAGAATCGACCGGTGCTGGCCTGGGCCCTGTATGACTGGGCCAACTCGGCGTTCGCCACCACGGTCATGGCCGGATTCTTCCCGGTGTTCTTCCAGAAGTTCTGGAGCGTCGACGTCACGCCCACCGAGACCACCTCGCGGCTCGGCTACGGCAATGCCGTCGCCGGCCTGGTGATCGCGCTGCTGGCTCCCATCCTGGGCGCCATCGCCGATCGGGGCGGGCGCCGCAAGCAATTCATGTTCGCCTGGACCTTGTTAGGCGTCGCGGCGACGGGCGCGTTGTATCTCGTCGGCCAGGGCCAGTGGTTCGCGGCGCTGGCGCTGTTCGTGCTCGGTACCATCGGCTTCAACGGCGGCGTGGTCTTCAACGATTCGCTGCTGCTCGATGTCGCCCAGCCCCAGGACCTCGACCGCGTGTCCGCCTTCGGCTACTCGCATGGGTTACCTGGGTGGCGGGCTGCTGTTCCTCGTCAACGTGGTGATGGTCAGCAAGCCGCAGCTGTTCGGCTTTGCGGATTCCGCGCAGGCCGTGCAGGCCTCGTTCGTCACGGTGGCGGTCTGGTGGCTGCTGTTCACGCTTGCCGATGATGCGCTGGGTGCGCGAGCAGCAGACGCGGTCCGCACCTGTCCTTCGGCACTGCCATTGGCGTCGGGTTTCCGCGAACTCCGCAACACCATCGGGCACCTGCGCCAGTACCGCACCATGCTGATGTTCCTGTTCGCGTACTGGTTCTACATCGACGGCGTGAACACCATCATCAAGATGGCGGTGAACTACGGCACCGCGCTGGGCCTCGACACCACCAGCCTGCTCACCGCGCTGCTGGTGACGCAGTTCGTGGGATTTCCGTCGGCGCTGCTGTTTGGCTGGCTCGGCGACCGTATCGGCGCGAAGCGCGGCATCCTCATCGGCCTGGTGGTGTACGTGTTCATCACCGTGTACGCCTACTTCCTGAACACCGAGGCCGAGTTCTTCGCGATGGCCGTGGCCGTGGGCTTCGTGCAGGGCGGCGTGCAGATGCCTGTCGCGTTCGCTGTTCGGGCGGCTGGTGCCCGAGGGCAAGAACGCGGAATTCTTCGGCTTCTACAACATGATGGGCAAGTTCGCGACGGTGCTCGGGCCGTTGCTCATCGCTGTCGTTGCCGCGCTCACGCACAACGAACGCGCCTCGATCGTCTCGCTGGTATTGCTGTTCGTGATCGGCGGCGTGTTGCTGTGGCGGGTGCGGCTCACACCGCCAGCCGCCTGACTTCGCGTTCGCAGCGAAGTCACTTCGGCGGCGTTCGCCGCCGGCCCGAATCGCAGTCGCGCGTAATGCGCCGCCAGTGCCTTCACCGGCGCGGCGAGATCCGGGCGGGCCGCGGCGACGCGCTGCGCATAATCGAGCGGACCTTCGCTGGCGGTGCGCGGCGGCGCGACCTTTGCGAGCTTGCGCGTCGCGCGCAGCCAGGCGCGGCCGATGCGATCGGGCTTCACGCGCGCGACGCTGCGGCGCAGGGTGAGCGCCACCCAGGCAATCCACAGCACCATGCCGAGCGCGAATGCCCAGCCAAGGTGTTCCCAGCCCGGCGAATCGATCCCGAGTTCGCGCAGCAGGTCGAACTGCGCGCGCAGGTTGAATTCCACCACGCGTTCCTGCCACCACTGGTTCAGGCCGTCCCACAGCAGCGTGACGCGGTTGAGCCAGCCGGTGCTGTGCAGGTAGGTACGAGGTCGGCCGGCAGGGAATTCGCCAGCATGTCGTAAACACCGCGCTGCAGCCGCTCCGGCGCCACGACGGCGGTGGGATCCACGCGCGTCCAGCCCTGGCCGTCCAGCCACACCTCGGTCCACGCGTGCGCCTCGGACTGCCGCACGATGTAGTAACCGCCGACCGGATTCCATTCGCCGCCCAGGTAGCCGGTGACAATGCGCGCCGGCACTCCGGCGGCGCGCATCATGCGTCGCGTAGGCCGACGCGAAGTGGCCGCAGAAGCCGCGCTTCGAATCGAACAGCGTCGTATCGACCGAATCGATGCTGGTCGTTCCGGGCTCGAGCGTGTATTCGAGCCCGTTGCTGCGAAACCAGTCGAGCACGGCGCGCACGTATTCGGCGTCGCTGCCGGCCCGGGCGCGCATCTCGCGCGCCAGCGCCAGCGTGCGCGGGATTGCGATCCTCGGGCAGCCGGGTCTCGTAGTCGGCGTCCCAGGCCGGTCATCGGCCCGTTCGAGCGGGTCTCGAGGTGCGATACCGCGTCGTAGCTGACCACGCTGGTAATGGGCTCCGGAGCCGTGAGCTGCCGGTCATGCGACATGAACACGCCGCGACGCGGACTGCGTCGCGACGGTGTCGAGCGCGAACATCCAGCGCTGATTGGTGGGTTCGAGCGTGACGCGATAACGCACCGGCTCGCCCAGCATGTCGAGCGGCGCGGCCCGGTACACCCACGGACCCGCGCGCCGCCAGGTGAAGCCATCGAAACTCGTTGAGCACCGGGCCGCGCCAGTACAACGCCGCGCGGCGCGGCGGCGTCGCCCTTCGAAACGCACGCGGAAGGCGGGATCGTATTCGGTGGCGAGCTCGCTGATGCTGCCCGGTGACATCTCGTCCGTGAGCCCGGTGGTCGCCATGCCACCTTGCTGCAGCGTCCAGAACTGCCCGGAGATGCGCGGGAAGAACAGGAAACAGGCCAGCGCCAGCGGAATCGACATGGCCAGCGCGCGCACCGACAGTCGCAACGCGGCGCGCGCGGTGAGCGCGCTGCCGGGATGGGCGATGAGGGCGAAGGCGGCGCAGGCGCCGCAGATGACGAATAGATAGAGGAGTGCACGCCACAGCGCCTGGCCGCCGAGCGCGGCGGCCAGCAGCAGGAACAGCGCCACCGCCACCACGATGGCGTCGTCGCGCCGGGAGCGCGCCTCGAGCACCTTGAGGGCGCCCATCACCACCAGCAGGGCGGTGCCGGCCGCGAGCCCGTTGAGCGTGCGGAAACTCGCGGCCACGGCGAACACCAGGATTGCGGTGATGGCGCCCAGCAGGAAGCGCATGACCGCGAAACGGTTTTGGCCGCGCGATGCGGCCACTCGCCGTGAGAATGCGCCACGCGCAACAGCCGAGCCCGAGGGCCACGCACCAGGCTGGCGCGCTGCCCACCACCAGCAGCACGCTCGCGCCGTACACCAGCGCGGCCGCGATGCTGCCACGGTCCGGCGTGGTCACCATGATTCACCGCTGCCATGGAGTGCGAGGCCCTTGAGGCAGCGCGCACGATGTTCGTTGCCGCTGTCCGGCGGCAGTTCACGCCCGTCGATGCGTAGCCCGTAGCGCTCGCCGCGCGCGTGCGCGGCGACGATCCACGCCGACATCTGCTCGAGGCGCTGCTCGACGTCGGTGCCCGGCACGGTGCGCGAAATCGAAGATCCGGTGGTGCGCGGCGGGCGATTCGTAGGTCTTCACCATGAGTCCACGGCCGCGCGCATACGCTGGCCCAGGCGACCTGGCGCGGCGAATCGCCATCGCGAAATTCGCGCAGGCCCGCCCATTCCTCGTCGCCACTGCGGACCACCGACAGGGCCTGGCCTCCGGTGGTGGCTTCCGGCGGCGGTTCACGCCGGCCGCGCGGCACCGGCCAGCCGATCACCGACAGCGGCACGTGCACCCAGGTCCAGGCGCGGAACAGGCCGAAGGGAAATGCGGTGGACAGCCGTATGCGTTCGATGGGAAACCGGCCGCGCCTCGGCAGGGCGACGGCGATGTCGGCGCGTGCCGTGGCGTCCGGGCGGACGTCGACGAGCACCAGCTCGGAGTCGTCGGTGGAACATTCCAGGCCGATGCGCGTCGAGTCGGCGGCGTTTTCCAGCGTCACGAACAGCCGCGCATGTTCGCCGGCAAAGGCGTCGACGGTGCCGACGGCGCGCACCACGGTGCCGACGAGGTTGCGATGACACAGGTGCATCGCGATCAGGCCGAAGCCGGCCAGCAGGAAGGTGATCAGCATGGCCATGCTGTTCGAATAGTTGAGGCCCGCGAGCAGCATCACCAGCAGCAGTCCCGCGAAGGCCACGCCGCCGCGGGTCGGCAGGATGTACACGCGCCGCGAGCTCACGGCGACCGGCAGGCGATCCTCGCCCTGGCGGCGTTTCGCCCAGGCCGCGACGCGCCGGCGCAGGCGCATGCTCCAGGTTGCCTGCCGCCGTTTGCGCCGTGGCGGACATCGGTGGACTAGACGGGTACCGGAACGCCGCGGGCTATCTCGGCGATGAACGCCGCGTGATCGGCAGTGGTGACGACGCCGGCGCTTTCGAGGCGGTGCGAGGCGACCGCGGCGAAAACTGCCTGCACGTCTTCGGGCAGCACCATGTCGCGGCCCGCGATCATCGCCCAGGCGCGCGCCGCGCGCGTGAGTCCCTGGCCGGCGCGCGGTGACAATCCGATCTGGATGTCGCTGCGCCGCCGCGTGCTGGCGAGCAGCGACTGCACGTATTCGAGCAGGGCCGGCGCCACGTGCACACGCTGCGCGGCCGCCTGCAGCTCGCGCACACCCTCGGGATTGAGCGCCGGTGGCATGCCTGCCAGCAGGTCACGCCGGTCGCCCTCGGCGAGCAGCGCGCGTTCGTGCGCGGCATCCGGATATCCCAGCGAAATGCGCATCAGGAACCGATCGAGCTGCGATTCGGGCAGGCGGAACGTGCCTAACTGCTCGAAGGGATTCTGCGTGGCGACCACGAAGAACGGATCGGGCAGGCGATACGTGGTGACATCGACGCTGACCTGGCGTTCTTCCATGGCTTCGAGCAGCGCGCTCTGCGTCTTGGGGCTGGCGCGGTTCACCTCGTCCGCCAGCAGCAGCTGCGTGAACATCGGTCCTTTCCTGAAAGAGAATTCGCCGCTGGTCGCATCGAACACCGAGACACCGATGATGTCGGCCGGCAGCAGGTCGCTGGTGAACTGCACGCGTTGCCAGGCCAGTCCCAGCACCTGCGCCAGCGCATGGGCGAGCGTGGTCTTGCCGACGCCGGGAACGTCTTCGATGAGCAGGTGCCCGCGCGCCAGCAGGCAGGCGAGTGCGAGACGCACGGCTTCCGACTTGCCGAGGATCACACGATCCAGGGCGGCCAGGGCGGCGACGACAGACGCGTTGATGGATGTGGTCACGGCGTGACTATAGCCGGTCCGCCGGCCCGTCAGCCCGCCCTCGACACTTGCCGCGACTCAGCTACCCAGGCGGCGCACGCGCTCGAGCTGGGCGGCGAGGCTGGCATTCTGCGCTTCGAGCTCGGCCACACGCGCGCGGTCCGCCGCCACCACGTCCGGCGGTGCGTTGCGCACGAAGTTCTCGTTGCCGAGCTTGGCCTCTGAGTTTGCCGATGTCGGATTCGTTCTTCGCAATCCGCTTGGTCAAACGCTCGATTTCGGCCTTCGGGTCTATCAATCCCGCCATCGGCACCAGCAGCGTGAGCTCGCCGACAATGGCCGTGGCGGATTCCGGCGCGCTCTCTCCGGCCGCGAGCTGCGCGCACGCTTTCGAGGCCCGCGAGACGCGTGAGCCAGGCGACGTGTTTTGCGGCCAGCGCCGCATCGCGCGCGCCGGCGTTCTGCAGCAGCAGCGGAATCTTGCGCGAGGGCGCGATATCCATCTCGCCGCGGATCTGGCGCACCGCGAGGATGACCTGCTTGCATCCAGGCCACTTCGGCCTCGGCCTCCGCGTCGGCCGCGAAATCGGTGGCTGGCCGGATAACGCGCCAGCATGATGCTGTCGGGCGTTGACGTGGTCGCGCGACGATTGGCGGCGGCCGTCGAGCGGCGCAGTCAGCGGATTCACGCGCTGCCAGATCTCCTCGGTGATGAACGGCACCAGCGGATGCAGCGCACGCAGCAAGGCCTCGCAGCGTGGTCACCAGCGTGCGGCGCGTGCCGCGCTTCTGCGCCTCGGTGGTGCCTTCGCCCTGCAACACCGGCTTGGTGAGCTCGAGGTACCAGTCGCAGAACTCGTACCAGGTGAATTCGTACAGCGCCGCGGCCGCGAAGTCGAAGCGATAGTCGGTGAGCGCCTGGTTCGACCTGCGCGAGCGTGGCCGCGAGCCGCGAGACGATCCAGCGATCGGCCACCGAGAGCTCGAGCCTCGCCGATCAGGTCGGAACCTCTCGACAGTCATCAGCACGAAGCGCGCGCCATTCCACAACTTGTTGCAGAAGTTGCGATAGCCGGCGACGCGGCCGAGGTCGAAATTGATGTCGCGCGACGGACCGGCGAGCGAGGCGAAGCGTGAAGCGCAGCGCGTCGGTGCCGAAGGCCGGCGATGCCCTCGGGAAACTGCTTGCGCGTGGCCTTCTCGATCTTGTCCTTGAGGTGCGGCTGCATGATGCCGCTGGTGCGCTTGGCGACCAGCGCCGGCAGATCGATGCCGTCGATGAGATCCAGCGGATCGATGATGTTGCCCTTGGCCTTGGACATCTTCTCGCCGTTCTCATCGCGGATCAGGCCGGTGATGTACACGTCGCGGAACGGCACGTCGCCCATGAATTTCAGGCCCATCATGATCATGCGGGCCACCCAGAAGAAGATGATGTCGAAGCCCGGTGACCAGCACGCTGGTGGGATAGAACTTGCTGCAGCTCCGGCGTGGTGTCGGGCCAGCCCAGCGTCGAGAAGGGCCACAGCGCCGAGGAGAACCAGGTGTCGAGCACATCCGGGTCCTGCGTGAGCTTCATCGGACGGTCGACAGCGAGTGCTTGCGGCGCACCTCGGCTTCGTCGCGTCCCACGTAGATCTTGCCGGCCTCGTCGTACCAGGCCGGGATGCGATGGCCCCACCAGAGCTGGCGGCTCACGCACCAGTCCTTGATGTTGCGCATCCACTCGTAATAGGTCTTCGACCAGTTCTCCGGCACGAAGCGCGATGCGGCCGTCCTCGACCGCCGCGAGCGCGGGTCTCGCGAGCGGCGCGATCTTCACGTACCACTGGTCGGTGAGATAGGGCTCGATGACGGCGTTGGTGCGATCGCCGCGCGGCACCTTGAGCTTGTGCGGCTCGATCTTCTCGATGAGCCCGAGCGCTTCGAGCTCCGCGACGATTTTCTTGCGCGCCTCGAAGCGGTCCATGCCGCGATACGTTGCCGGCGCGTTTTCGTTGAGCTTCGCGTCGGGCGTGAAGATGTTGATCTGCGGCAGGTTGTGCCGCAGGCCCATCTCGTAGTCGTTGAAGTCGTGCGCCGGCGTGATCTTCACGCAGCCCGAGCCGAACGCGGCATCCACGTAGCTGTCGGCGATGACCGGGATGGTGCGCCCGGTCAGCGGCAGGTCGAGTTGTTTGCCGACGCAGTCGCTGGTAACGCTCGTCGTCCGGATTCACGGCCACGGCCGTATCGCCTAACAAGGTTTCGGGGCGCGTGGTGGCGACCACGACGTGACCGCCGCCGCCCACGATTGGATAACGGATGTGCCAGAGCGAGCCGTTTTCTTCCTCGGACAGCACCTCGAGATCGGAGACCGCGGTGAGCAGCACCGGATCCCAGTTCACCAGGCGCTTGCCGCGATAGATGAGGCCTTCGTCGTGCAGCCGCACGAACACTTCCGTGACCGCGCGCGACAGCTCGGGATCCATGGTGAACTTGTCGCGCGACCAGTCCACCGAGGTGCCGAGGCGGCGCATCTGGCGGGTGATGGTGCTGCCGGACTCGGCCTTCCATTTCCAGACGCGCTCGACGAATTTTTCGCGGCCGAGATCGAGGCGATGTTTGCCCTCGGCGGCGAGCTGGCGCTCGACCACCATCTGCGTGGCGATGCCGGCGTGATCCGTGCCCGGCTGCCACAGGCTCGAGAAGCCGCGCATGCGATGCCAGCGCGTCAGCGCATCCATCAGGGTGTGCTGGAAGGCGTGGCCCATGTGCAGCGTGCCGGTGACGTTCGGCGGCGGCAGCATGATGCAATACGGCTGCCCGTCACCGCCTGGCGCGAAGCTTCCGGAAGATTCCCAACGTTCGTAGATCCGGCGCTCGATGTCGCCGGGGGTATAGGCCTTGTCCATGAGGGCGCGGATTATACGGGGCACTGCGGCGATATGGGTTGGCCGTTAGACTGCCGCAAAGAATCAGTAATCCCTGGGGAGTCAGTGATGAAAATACTTGCGTCCGGCGTGGCCATCGTCACTCTGCTCTCGATTGCCGCGTCGGCGGCCGACACCGGTTCCGGCGTGGTGAATACGGTGCGCGCCGACATCGACTCGATGTACCCCGACATCGAAAAACTCTACATCGACCTGCACCAGTATCCGGAGCTGTCACTGCTCGAGGAGAAGACCGCCGCGAAACTCGCGCAGCGCATGCGCAAGCTGGGTTACGAGGTCACGACCCAGGTTGGCGGCACGGGCATCGTGGCGCTCTTGAAGAACGGCTCGGGTCCGACGCTCCTGGTCCGCACCGATATGGACGCGTTGCCCGTCCTCGAACAGACCGGCCTGCCATACGCCAGCAAGGTGACGCAGAAGGATGCAGTGACCGGCGAGATCGTCCCGGTCATGCATGCCTGCGGGCACGACGTGCACATGGCGGCGTGGATCGGCACCGCGACCATCCTCGCGAAGCGCAAGGACCTGTGGCGCGGCACGGTGATGTTCGTCGGTCAGCCCGCCGAGGAGCGCATCCGCGGCGCCAAGGCCATGCTTGCCGATGGGCTGTACACGCGCTTCGGCAAACCCAATGCGGCGCTCGGCATCCACGACCACGACATGACGCCGTCCGGGACGGTGGGTGTGGTGCCCGGTTACATCATGGCGAATGCCGACGCCGTCGATGTCACCTTCCACGGCATCGGCGGACATGGCGCCTATCCACACACGACCGTGGATCCGGTGGTGATGGCCGCGCGTTTCGTGGTCGCGATTCAAACCGTGGTGGCGCGCGAGAACGATCCCTTCGATCCGGCGGTGATCACCGTGGGCGCTTTCCAGGCGGGATCGAAGCACAACATCATCTCCGACGTGGCGAAGCTGCAGCTCACGGTACGTTCCTACAAACCCGAGGTGCGCGCGCGCCTGCTCGCCGCCATCGAGCGCATTGCGAAGGCCGAGGCCGCCGCGGCCAACGCGCCGCGACCGCCCGACGTGGCGGTGGTGGAAAGTACTGCCGCGACCTACAACGATCCGGCATTGACCGCGCGCGTGGCTACTGCGCTCAGCGCCGCGCTCGGTGCGGACAAGGTCACGCAGCCGCCGGCCGAGATGGGATCGGAGGACTTCAGCGAGTTCGTGGCGGCCGGCGTGCCCGGCGTCTACCTGTGGATCGGGGCGGTCGAGCCGGGCAAATTCGCGGCCTCGAAGCAGGGTGGACCGGCATTGCCCACCACGCATTCGCCGCTGTTCGCGCCTGATGTCCTGCCCACGCTCAAGACCTCGATCCTGGCGGAGACCCTGGCGGCGTTCGAGTTGCTGAAGGCGCGTTGAGCCTCTGGCTGGAAAAAACGGAAACCATCCTGGTCGTCGGTGCCGACGCCGGTCACCGCGCGCGATTCAGGAACCGATGTTGTGCGTCTGCGGCTCGATGGACTTGCCGCGATAGAACTTGAAACGTTCGCGGCCCGCGGTGCGCACCTCGGGGCGGGCATCGAGAAACTCCGCGACGCGCGAGAACTGCTCGAAGCAGGGTGGGACCGCGCCGGCCAGGTTGATCAACACGTCGTTGTGTTCCGCGGGTAGCGGGCCGGTGGTCAGTGCGACGGGCGCCTCGCAGCTCGCGCCATTGGCGGTGACGCTGTCATGCGGCACGAAGCTGCCGTCGCCGAAGGTCCACAGCAGTTCGTCGAAACGCCGCAGGTTCTCGGCATCGTCGAGCAGCACGACGACCTTCTGACTGGCGAGGTAGGCCTTCTCGGCGATGCGGCAGGCGAGCCGCAGGCGCACGTCGGCGCCGGCCGCTTCGCTCACGTAGAAATCAACGCGCGGCGGCACCTTTGATCAGCGCGCCCCGGCGCGACGCAGCAGGTACTCCAGCAACATGGCAGTCGGGCGTCCGGTGCTGCCCTTGGCCGCGCCGCCCTGGTAGGCGGTGCCGGCGATATCGAGATGCGCCCAGGTGAGTCCCTGGGTGAACTTGGCGAGGAATGCGGCCGCCGTGCATGAGCCACCGTCGCGACCCGCGACGTTGGCCATGTCGGCGAAATTGCTCTTGAGCTGCTCGCCGTATTCATCGCCGACCGGCATGTGCCAGGCGCGGTCGTCGGCGGCGAGGCCGCAGTCGACCAGTTCGCGCGCCAGGGCATCGGTGTTGGAGAACACGCCGGTGTGGTGCACGCCGAGCGCCACGACAATCGCGCCGGTGAGCGTCGCCATGTCGATGACCACGTCGGGCTTGAATCGGCGCGCGTAGTTCAGCGCATCGCACAGGACGAGGCGGCCCTCGGCGTCGGTGTTGAGGATCTCGACGGTGAGTCCGTGCGCGCTGGTGACGATGTCGCCGGGCTTGATGGCGCGGCCGTCGGGCATGTTCTCGCAGGCCGCGACCAGTCCCACGACATGGATGGGCAGGTTGAGCTCGGCCACGGCGTTCATCGTGCCGATGACGCAGGCCGCGCCGCTCATGTCGAATTTCATTTCGTCCATGGTCGGCGGATCCTTGAGCGAGATGCCGCCGGTGTCGAAGGTGATGCCCTTGCCGACCAGGACCACCGGGCGCGCCTTTGGCGCGCGCCGGTTTGTGTTCGATGACGATGAAACGCGGCGGCTCTTCGCTGCCCTGGGTCACCGCGAGGAAGCAGCCCATCTTCTCGCGCTTGATCTCGGCAAGGCCCAGCACCTTCACCTTGAGCGACTTGTGGGTCCTGGCGAGTCCCTCGGCGGTCTTGCCGAGGTAGGTAGGCGTGCAGACGTTGCCGGGCAGGTTGGCGAGATTGCGCATCAGCGCGGCGCCACCGGCGAGCGCCGTTCCCTGTTTGAAACCTTTCTTGACGGCCGCGTCGGCCTTGGCGGTCGTCGCGACCACCACGCGCGCCAGTGCGTGCGGGCGCGGCTTCTTCGCGCTCTTGAGATCGTTGACGCGATAGAGCGTGTGGCCGGCGTGTTCGGCGACCGCGCGGCCGAGGCGTTCGTCCGACAGCACCTTGGCCGCGGGACGGGGCAGGGCCAGCGCCAGCGAGGTGACACGGGTGCGCGTGGCCGCGGAAATCGCCGCGATGACCGCGCGGCGCCAGGCCTTGCGCGTGATCTGGTCTTTCGAAGACTGGCCCTTGGCGCCCAGGCCCACGAGCAGCACGCGTTCGGCGCGGACGCCTTCGAGGTCGGTGACCAGCCAGGTTTCGCCCGGCTTGCCGCCGAAATCACCGCGCTTGGTGAGCCGCGACAACTTTTCGCGGCATCGCAGGTCGAGGGTCTTGGCCTCCGGGGTCAGTTCGCCGTCATCCTGAACTCCGACGGCGACACAATCGATGGGCAGCTCAGCGAGCGCCTTCGTCCACGTATCGAACTGCATTTGTTGTAGTCCTTGGGCTTGGCCGATCTTCAATGCCGCCCGAAGGGGACTGTCGCGAAGGGCGGCCGTGCTTTAAGGTCGCGAAGTGTAACTCAACTCGGTTTGGTGGTCTGTTGCTGCGCATTCTCGATCGCTACATCCTGCGCGAAGTGGTCGTCAGCTGGCTCGCCGTAACTGGTGTGTTACTGGCGATATTGCTGACAAATCAGGTAGCGCGTGTGTTAGAGCGGGCGGCCGAAAGCCAGTACCCGCGCGGCGTGGTGCTCGAGCTCATCCTGCTCAGCGCGGTGCAGAACCTCTCGCTGGTCATCCCCGTCGGACTGCTGATCGGCATCGTGCTGGCGCTCGGGCGGCTCTACCACGACAGCGAGATGACCGCCGCGCAGGCCTGCGGCGCGGGCTCGCGTCCCGTGCTGATACCGGTGATCGGCTTCACGCGTGTTGCTCGCGGTCGCTGGTCGGCGCGTTGTCCCTGCACGTGGCGCCGGCCGCGGCTGGCCGCATGCTGGAGCTGCGCAGCGAGGCATTACGCGCCGGCCAGTTCGCGCCCGATCACCGCCGGGAAATTCCGCACGTTCGGTGGCGGCAGCACCGTGGTGTACGCGCAGGGCGCGGCGCCGGACGGCACCCTGGAGCGCGTGTTCGTCGAGCGCGACCGGGGCGGGCACCTGGAAATCGCGCTGGCGCAGCGCGCCACCCACGCCTACGCCGAGGGTGGCGACCTGCAGGTGATCACGCTGTACGACGGCGAACGATTCGAAGGAATTCCCGGCGAGCGCCGTTTCCGCATCGTGCGTTTCGCCGAGAACACCATCCCGGTGCGCCTGCCGGCCCTGTCCGCCGGCGCGGTGGCCCTCGAAGGGCGCGCCCACGCGCACGCTGCTGCGATCTCCACGGCGCCGAACAGCGTGGCCGAACTCCACTGGCGCATCGCCTTTCCCATCATGGCGCTGGTGCTGTCCGCCATCGCGGTGCCGCTGGCGCGCCTGCGGCCGCGCCAGGGACGTTATGCGCGCATCGGCTACGCCGTGCTGATCTTCTTCGTCTACATCAACCTGGCGATCGCCGGGCGGCAGGGGCTGGCGCGCGGCGCGATCCCGCAGTGGTTAGGCCTGTGGTGGGTGCACGCGGCGGTCGTGCTGCTGGCCCTGGCCATCCTGCTCGCTGCCGCGCTGGAACGCGCGGCGCGTTATCGGCGCAACATGCGCAACCTGCGCGCCGCGGCGGCCGGCATGAACCTGCTCGATCGCTACGTCATCCGCGCCGTGCTGGGCGGCGTGTTCGTCGTGCTCGCGGTGCTGGTCGCGCTGGGCGCGCTGTTCCTGTTCGCCAACCAGCAGGACGACATCGGCGTCGGCACTTACACCGCGCTCGACGCCTTCTGGTTCGTGCTGCTCAACCTGCCGCAGCAGGTATTCGAACTCATGCCCATCGCGCGTGCTGATCGGCGCGCTGCTGGGCCTCGGCACCCTGGCGCGCGGCAGCGAGCTCACGGTGATGCGTTCCGCGGGCATCTCGGTCTGGCGCATCGCCGGGTCCGTCGCCATGGCCGGGCTGCTGCTCATGGTGGTGGCCGTGGTGTGCGGCGAATTCCTCGCGCCGCCCATGCAGGACATGGCCAAGCGCCAGAAGGCCATCAGCAAGTTTTCCAACATCAGCTTTGCCAGCCGTGGCGGCGCCTGGGTGCGCGACGGCAACCTGCTCATCAATGTCAGCCAGCAATCGGGACGCGCCGAGTTCGGCGGCATGCGCATCTACGAGCTCACGCCGGATCACCAGCTCGCCTCGGTGGCCACCGCCAGCACCGCGAGCGTGCAGCCGGATGGCAGCTGGAAACTGACGCGTTACGCCGCCACGCGATTCGGCGGCGACGTGATCGAGGCGGAGCATGACGCCAGCCGCGATTTCGTGTCGGCGGTCGGCGGGGATTTCCTCGGACTCACCGTGGTGCAGCCGCGCCAGCTCGAAACGCGCGTGTTGTGGGGGCTGGTGCAGCACCTGAAGGAAAACGGGCTCGACGCCACCAACCAGGAATTCGCCTTCTGGTCGCGTATCGCGCGCACCACTGCCATCCTGTTCACCGCCTTGCTCGCGGTGCCGTTCGTGTTCGGCAACCTGCGCGCCGCCGGTGCGGGCGCGCGCCTGCTCATCGGGGTGCTGATCGGCGTCACGTTTTTCTTCGTGCAGCGCGTGCTCGAGAGCGGCACGGTGGTGTTCGACGCCAGTCCCGTGGTGCTGGCCTGGCTGCCGACCGCGGTGCTGTCGGCCGCGGCATTGCTGCTGATCGCGCGCACGCGCTGACGCGCGTACGCGCAGGCAAACTAACTACTGGCCTGGTGCGTGTTGCCGGGGCGCGGCCTGCGTCTTTCGGCTCGAGCATGTCTTCCAGGTGGCGGAACAGCGATTCGTACTTGTAGAGCGGAATCTCGAATTCCAGTCCCTTGGCGCGCGCGGCCAGCCGCTCGCTGGTCTGGTCGGCCGCCGGAGCGGCGGGTGCGGGTGCGGGTGCGGCCGGTGCAGGGTTCGCCGCCGGTGCCGCGGGTGCGGCCGCCGGGCAGCCGGTGGCGGTTCCGGGAACTGCGCCGCGAGCGCGGCGTCGCGGTGCGCCGTGATCGGTGATGTACGCCTTGTCGGCTTCCTTGCGCCCGGCGATCTCGAACACCTGGCCATCGAACAGGCGGTAGGTGGTGTGGTCGGTGGCGGGCGCGGTGGCGGCCGGCGCCGGTCGCATGTCGTCGAAGTTGAGCGATACCAGCGAGTCGGCCTGCGAGTTGAGCGACATGCTGCTCACCGCCGTGCGGCCCTTCGGAACGGGGCTGAGGGCCACGTCCACGTCGTCACGCTTCGCACGGGTCAGTAGATAGGCGGGTCCGGCTCGCGGGTTTCACGGCGATGTCGTGCACCCTGGCGCCGGCGACATCGACCAGCAGGCGATCGACCCAGCGCTTCGGGTCCGGCTCGACCATGATCGCGGGTTCGGCGAGTGCGCTGGCCGCTTCCTTCGGCTTGCGCACGTAGATCGCGCGTCCCTCGGCGTTCTTGCCGACGATCAGCGCCCAGGTCTTGTCGCCCGCGACCACCTCGACGAGCGTGCTGGCGGCGGTGGGTTTGTCGGGCGCCTCGACGCCGAGCTTCGGATAGTTGGCAGGATCGCTGGTCTTGCGTTCGATGACCTTCATGCGTGCGAGGCTCATCACGAGGTCGCGCACGCGGCCCGAGTCGGCCGGATACTCGCGTTCCACCACGGTCCAGCCGTCAGGCTGCTTGCGCAGGGTGGTGCGGCTGCCGTCGCCCTTTGAGAGGCGGATCTCGCTGACATTGCCGAGCGCAGGAGTGAGGTCCTCGAACATGCTGCCGCCGCCGAGGTCGCCCTGCTGGCTGGAGCGATGCAGCGACAACCACAGGCCGGCGATCAGCAACACGGCGGCGGCGACTGCGAGCACCCGGGATCGGATACGCATCATGCCGCGGCTCCTTTGCGCAGCATGGCGATGGCATGACGACGGCGGCGATGCCACAGCGCGACCAGCATCGCCACGCCAGCGAACACCAGCGGCACCACCAGGATGTTGATGAACTTGGTCCACATCCCGAGCGACTTGATGTCCAGCTCGAGTTGCGACTTGACCGCGCGCAGCTCCTTGCGGATGCGCAGCTTCTCGGCCTGGAAGCGTTCGATTTCACGCGCCTGTTCCACCGACAGGATCGCCTCGCCGCCACCCGGTTGCGCGGACTGCAGCTTCGTCAGCGTTTCCTCGGTCTGGTTGAGCTCGGTCTCGAGCTGCTGCTCGGTGGCGCGGAAACGCGACTCGGCATCGCGCCGCAGCGCGAGGACGCGCTCGAAGGGGCGCGAGTACGAGGCGCGTCCGCGAATGCTGATGAGATCGTTGCTGCCCGCCAGGTTGTCGAGCGCGTTCCACACCATCTCGCCGTTGTTGGCGAAGGGCTGGAACATGGCCTGGCCGAAGAAGTTCGCCTGCTGTCCCCACATGAAGTCCGCGAGCAGGTCGGTGTCGGCGAAGATGACGACGTTGAGCGGCTTGGCGGACGCCTTCAGCGCGTCGGCGTGTCGCGGCGACGCCGGCCGGCGGCCCTGCGGCGAACGCGCTGGTGGCGTTGCCCGATACGCGCGCCGCCACCACGAACTCGCCGGTCGGGCGGAAGCCATCCCGCAGGGTCGAGGGGTCGGACATCATCGCGAAGCGCTGCGCGGGCAGCAGGCCGGCCTGCTTGCTGCTGTGGATCAGCGGCTCGAACGTGAGCTTGCTTCCGGCGACCGGCTTCAAACTACCCGCGGTGGCCATGTTGATGCTGTCGAGCCGGGCAGTGATCACGTCCTTGCCCACGCTGGAGGCGTCGAAGCCGAGGATGGCGATGTGCTGCGAGGGCGGTTCGCCTTCGCGCATCGACACCACCAGGCCGCGCTCCAGGTCGGCGACCACCTGGTCGGGCTTGAACTCCACGCCCCACGAGGTGAGCAGCGGTTCGAGATGCGAGGAGCTGTCGGCGGTGAACTGCGCCATCGGGTCGTTCGGGTCGCCGGCGGACTGGTCGGCCTGCGCATTCGGATCGACGAACGCCAGCAGGTGCCCGCCGCGCATCGCGTACTGGTCGATGGCATACAGCGCCGCGGGCGGCAGGGCCTTGGGATGCACCAGCACCAGCACGTCGACGTCTGAATCGATGCTGGTCACCGACGGATCGATGGCGCGCACCGCGTAGAGCTGTTCGATCTGGCTGTAGACCATCAGCGCCGGGGTCGGTCGGCCGCTGCGCAGGTCGAATTCGCCACCCATGGGCAGCGACGACAGCCAGCCGACCACGGGCTTCCTGGCGGTCGCCAGCTTGTGAACGAGCTTGGCGACGTCGTACTCGAGCTGTTCGTCGAGCTTCGGGTCGAGGAACGGGATCGCTTCCTTGCCGTCGGTGGAGTTGGTCGCGGCGAGGCCGAGGTAGAGCTTTTCGCCGCCGGCATTGATGGGCATGCCCTGCACGCCCAGCTCGGTGGCGCGGTCTTCTTCCTCGGAGAAGGGCTGCGGATCGATGACCTTGAGCGTGAGCTTGCCGTTGGAGCGCGCGGCCATCGATTCGAGCAGCTCGCGCACGCGCGTGCCGTAGTTCTTGAGGTCGGGAATCGGCGTCGCGGTGCTGTCCGAGAAGAACAGGTAGAGGTTCACCGGCTCCTTGAGTTCGCGCAGGATGTTCTTCGTGCCATCGGAGAGCGTGAACAGCCTGTCCTGTGTGAGGTCGATCTGCGCGCCGCGCAACAGCGTGTTGGCGAGCAGGATGATGCCGATGAAGAGCAGGCCGACGAGTGCGAGCGAGCCTGCGCCGAGATGTGGGTTTGTTCATTTGGACTTTCTCGCTTCGAGCAGCACCGTGCTCGCGAGCAGGAAGAACACGATGACCAGCGCGAAGTACAGGATGTCACGCAGGTCGAGCACGCCTTTCATGATGTTCTCGAAGTGCGTGAGGAAGGAAAGCCCGGCGATGCCGTCGGTGAGCAGCGCGCCGAAGGACTGGATGCCTTCGCGCATGCCCGATCCCCAGAACTCCCACGAGGCGATGCCGGAGAACAGCGCGCGCGACCAGTCGGTGACCAGCGTGTAGCCGGCCAGCGTCGCCAGTGCACACACCACGAACGCCAGCACGAAGGCGATCACCTGGTTGCTGGTCAGCGCGGACATGCACGAACCCACGGCGAGGAATGCGCCGGCCATGATGAAGGCGCCGATATAGCCGGCCAGGGCTGCGCCGTTGTCCGGATCGCCGAGGTAGTTCACGGTGATCCAGGTGGGGAAGGTGAGCGCCAGCGCGATGCCGATGAAGATCCACGCGGCCAGGAACTTGCCGAGCACGGCCTGCCACGTGGTGATGGGTTGCGTGAGCAGCAGCTCGATGCTGCCGGTCTTGTGCTCCTCGGCCCACAGGCGCATCGACACCGCGGGCACCAGGAACAGGTACATCCAGGGCAGGAACTTGAACAACGCGAGCAGGTCGGCCTGGCCGCGTTCGAACAGGCCGCCGAGGTAGAAAGTGCACAGCCCGGTGAACACCAGGAAGATGATGATGAACACGTACGCGACTGGCGTGGCGAAATAACTCGCGAGCTCGCGCCGCAGTGATGATTCCAACGGGTTTCAAGGCAGGAATCTCCTCAACGGAATGATGGGTCAGGCCGCGACCGAGCGGAACACGTCTTCGAGGCGGCCCGAGGGCGCGCGCGCGCGCAGTCCGGACGGCGTGTCGTCGGCCACGAGCTTGCCGCGCGCGATGATGATGGCGCGGGTGCACACCGCGTCGACTTCTTCGAGGATGTGCGTGGAGATCACGATGGTCTTCTCGCGCGCGATCTCGCCGATGAGCGTGCGCACTTCGTGTTTTTGCATGGGGTCGAGGCCGTCGGTGGGCTCGTCGAGGATCAGCACCTTCGGATCGTGCACGATGGCCTGCGCGAGGCCGACGCGCCGCTTGAAGCCTTTCGAGAGAGTCTCGATGGTCTGCTGCAGCACCGGCTCGAGCTGCAGCCGGCCGATGACGTAGTCGAGCCGCGTACGTGCGGTGCTGGCCTGACAGGGCGCGCAGGTCGGCGACGAAGTCCAGGAATCCCCGCGACCGTCATTTCGCCGTAGGTCGGGGCGCCTTCTGGTAGATAGCCCAGCACGGTCTTCGCGGCCAGCGGCTCGGTGGCGACGTCGTGCCCGCAGATGCTGGCGGAGCCGTGTGTCGGCGCAATGAACCCGGCGAGCATGCGCATGGTCGTGGTCTTGCCGGCGCCGTTGGGGCCGAGGAATCCCAGCACCTCGCCCGGCTCGGCCGAAAAGCTGAGATTGTCGACGGCCAGGAGGCCGTGATAGTTCTTCGTGAGGTTCTGCGTCTTGATCATGGCGCCTGCTACAGAGCGAAACGCCCGCCGGTTGGTTCCCCGGGGGCGTCGGGGCGCAGATTTTGCGCAGGGTGGCAGCTTCGCGCAAGCCGCACGGACCCGAAGGCCCGCGCGGACCGCGGACATTGCGGGTTCTTAATGCAGAAAGGGCTGTGCCGGGAGCTAGTCGCGACGGCGCGTCACGATGGCGTCTATGTGTTCCCGGTAGGTGCGCAGGATGCGGCGGATCTCGGACGGCGAGGGCCGCTCGGCGAGCCGCGCGATCATTTCCGCGATTTCGTGCCACTGCTTGCCCCAGCTCTAACAAGCGCACCGCATCCGCGATCACCACGTGTTCGGACTGGGTGATGGTCGCCGAGACCTTGCGGGGCTTGGCTGCCGCGGGGCGCTGCGGTTCGCGTCGTACCTCGCGCCGCGGCTGCGCCGGCGGCGCGGCCTGTTTGGCCGGCGCGCCGGCACGCTGGGTCGCGGGCCCGCGTTCGGCACGCGCATGCGCCAGCGCCGGCATCTGGCGCGTGGTCTCGGCAGCGCGCTTGTGTTCGCCGGTACGCGCCGCGTCGGAAGCGCGGCGAGGTTCGGCATTGCGCGCCCGCGGGCTTTCCGCCGCTACCGGTGCGGCGCGGGGAAGCGCGGGTTCGGGCGGCGAGCGCCCTTCCACTTCCTCGGGCAGCGCGTCGAGCACTTCGCGACGTTCCGTCTCGTGAGTCGCGAGCGGAATGAACCGTTCCACGGAGGTAAGTCCTACGAGGCTGGCGAGAAATCCCATGGTCTCGATGCCTTCGAGGAAGGCGGCATCACCTTCGTTCTGACGCTGCGTGACGATGCGCTTCAGCGCCAGGATGCGCTTGCGCGCCAGCTGGATGATCCAGCGTTGCGGGCGTTCGTGCTTCGGCCAGGGTTGCACGTGCCAGTAGCGCGCGTCGTCGAGCGCCGCATAACGGGCATGCAGGTCGAGGCTGATCTGCCAGCGTTCGAGCAGCGCTTCGAGCTTGCCAGGCTGTTCGCCGGACAGGGGTTGAGTGGCCATGCGGGGCAGGGTACCGCCCCGGCGCCCGGCTACCCGCGATGTGGCGCACATCCGGGCGTGCGCAACCGCGGTATTTGTGCATGACAGCAGGGTCGGGCCAGCCCGCGTGCGGTCGCGCCGGGCTGTGCGGGTGGCCAAACCTACAGGTCGATGACCTTGGCGGACGAAGCCGATGGCTCGTCCAGCACGGGATCGGAGCGCGCGCCGGCGACGTTTTCGATCACCGTGCGGTATTGAAGCGCGAGATTCGACCAGCGATACCGATCGACGCGCGCCCGCGCCGGCGCGAAGTCGCCGTGCATGAATCTTTCGAGCGCCTGTTCGATGAGGTCCGCATCGTCGGGATCGATACACACGCCGGCGCCGCTCTCCTGCAGCAGGTCGAACAGGGCGGCGCCGCGCGGCGCGAGGGCCGAGTATCGGCCGGCCGGCGGCCATGTAGTCGTACACCTTATAAGGTGTGGAATAGGGCATGTGGTCGCTGACCACGGCCAGCAGCAGGTGCGCGCGCTGCAGTTCGGCGAACAACTCGCCGAAGGAAATGCGCGGGCGTACCTCGATGTATGACTCGAGCTGCTGCTTCGCGGATGCGGGCGCGCTCGGCGACTGGAAGGTCGCCGTAGGTGATCACGCGGATGGGCCGCGCGGGATAACGCGCGCGCAGCCGCGCCGCGGCGCTCAGCACCGGCACCAGCGAGCGGCCGGTATAGATCTCGCCGGCGTGCACGATGCAGATCGGGCCGGAATCGGGCGGCGGCGGCGCATCGGCCGACGGACTCGAAACCATTCGGGATCACGAAATTCCGCGTGATCTCGCTGCCCGGGATGAATTTTTCGAACGAGGCGCGCATCGCCGGCGTATTGAGAACGCGCGCCGCGCTGCGCTTCACCAGCCGCTGCTCGAGGCGCCGCGAGAACCACTGTGCGAGCGTGCCGCGCCGCCAGCGCGGCCAGGGGTGTGCGCTCCATGGATCGCGATAGTCGAGGATCAGCGGCCACCCGAGCCGGCGCGCGATGCGGTCGCCGGCCAGCAGCGCCGCCGCCGCGGGCGAGGTGGCGATCACGACTCCCGCCGGCAGTTTTCGCGCCACTTCGAGAGCCTTGCGCGTGGCGGCACCCGCCCAGAAGTACTCCCAGCCCACCGGCGCCAGCAGGCGGCCCAGCACTGCGTTGAACGCCCGATGCAGCAGGCCCTTGCCCGCGAGCGGGAGTTTCAGCGTCTCCGCGCAGCGGTGCACCTGCCCGGCGAGCGGCAGCGACCCGTCGGATTTCCACTGGGTCCACTCGCGCGATTCGTGCGTGATCACGTGCACGTCGTAACCGAGGCGCGCGAATTCGCGCGCCAGGAAACTGAAACGCTTGGCGCCGACGGCAGGACTCGGCGCAAACCAGTACGAGACGATGATGACGGTGCGCGCCTGGCTCATGTCGCGGGCCGCCGTCGGGTGAATGCACGTAACACGTAGAAATATTCCTCGCGCAGGATGAAGCGTGCGGCCACGGCGTACACGGCGCAGAACGCCACCAGCGCCAGGGCCAGGTTCACGTGGGTGCGCGGCAACCACGCGAGCACGCCGTGCATGGTGGCCAGTGCCAGCAGCGATGCGGCGAGCGACAACGCCAGCTTGCGCCAATGGAAGATTTCCGCCGCCGGTGCACCGGTAACGCAGCATCACGCGGCGTGCGAGATAGAAGCGCGGTCCAGACCTGGCTGACCACCAGTCCCAGCGTCGGTCCCCACAGTCCGAATCGCGGCATCAGCGTAAAGATGAACACGGCGTTGATCGCGAGCGCGATGGCGCTGGACGTCGCGAACGAGGCGTTGTCCTCCACGCTGCGCAGCAGCGTCGAGAACTGGAAACACTGGCGCACCATGAGCAGCAGGAATACCTGGAAGAAGGGTGTCGCCGCGACGTAGGCATCGGTGAATGCGAGCCGGATCAGGGGCTCGGCGAAATACGTCAACAGCAGCCAGGCTGGCAGGATCACGGCCGCGACCATCATCTGCGCGCGCTTCCACAGCCGCAGGCCCTCGGCCGGATCGCGCTGCGCGCGTTTGACGAGGTCGGGAAAGATCACGTCGGACAGCGAGGTCTGCACGATGTTCACCAGCGGCACCTGGTAGGCCGCGGTGGAGTAGATAGCCATGCGGCACCGGTCCCATGACAGTGCCCACCACCACGCGGCCGAACTCGTTGGCCTTGTTCAGGATGGAGCCGAGGCCGAGCGGCGCCACCAGCCGCACCTGCTCGCGCAGCACTTCGCTCTCCCAGCGGAGCACCAGCAGGCCGCGCCACGCGCAGCCAGCCGTAGACGACGATGTTCTTGACCGCCTCCGCACAGACGATGGTCACGAAGATCATTTCGATTTCGCCGAAGTAGAGGGCGGCACCCAGCAACGTGGCCAGTCGCCAGGCAGTGACGACCAGCGTGTACTGCATGGCTTCCACGGAGCGGCGGCGCGCCAGCCAGTACGCGACCACCACCTCGAGATTCAGGAACATGAAAACGTACAGCGACAGCAGCCACCAGCTGCCGGCGATTTCATCGGGCACGATCCAGGGATGGGCTATCGCAACGACCAGCGCACTCACGGCGGCGACCAGGAACATGAGCACCGTTGTCTTGGTGATGTCAGCCGGTGCGCGTTCGGGCGTGCGCGCCAGCAGGTAGGTGAGGTTCGCAGTGAGCGCGAAGCCGCCGAGCGAGGTCACCAGCATGGCGACCGCCATGAACTGGCGATAGCGGCCGTAGTCGATGATGTCCAGAAGGCGCACCAGCAACAGCGGACTCAGCAGCGCCAGGGCCTGGTTGAGCAGGCGTGCGCTGGCGAGCACGGCGCCTCTCGAAACGAATGAACTCATGCGGTCCGCAGATTCTCGTCATCGGCCTGCCGATGCACAGTCGGCGGTCGCATCGCGCTGAGTAGGGACGCGCCTACACGGCCTGGAACTCATGGGCTTGCTGCAGTGCGACTTGTGCGGCGCGCCCTGCCTCGCAGGGTTCAGCCGCGAAGCGGCGAACGCCAGCGCGTAAGCGCCCAGCGCCAGGAAACTCAGCGCCGCGACGATGCGTATCCACTTCAGGGGCACGCGCCGCATCAGTGCGTCACCGGCGAACACCACGGGCACATTCGCCAGCATCATGCCGGCCGTGGTGCCCAACACCACGAGCACGATGGCGTGGTACTGCGCGGCCAGCGCCACGGTGGCGACCTGCGTCTTGTCGCCCATCTCCACCAGGAAGAAGGCGACTGACCGTGGTGACGAACACGCCGTAACGCGGCGCGGCGGACGACTCGTCCGGTGCGGAATCCGGGATCAGCGTCCAGATCGCCATGGCGATGAACGACAGTCCGAGAATCCAGCGCAGGGCATCAGGACCGATGACGCCGACCAGCCAGCTCCCGACGGCGCTGGCCAGCGCGTGATTCGCGAGCGTGGCCACCAGGATGCCCAGCACGATGGGCCAGGCCGTGCGGTAGCGCGCCGCGAGCAGCAGCGCCAGCAACTGCGTCTTGTCGCCGATCTCGGCGAGTGCCACGACACCCGTCGAAACGAGAAATGCTTCCAAGATTTCCCGCCTGCTATCTAGTACGCGCTGGTACGGTAGTTAGAGGACGAAGGGTCGTGGCGAGATGTTCTCGCGCGACTTCCTGGCGGGCGCGCTGACGTCCGGATTCGACGGGACCTGTCCGTGGCAGATGGTGCCATCGGGCCCGCCGGGCGAGCAAAAACGGCAAGGCCGCCACGGGCGCAACGGTGGTCAGCATCGGTGCCAGGCGCAACCGGCGCGTCATGTTTGCCTCCAGGCTGCGATGGCTGATCACAAGCCATTGATTTTATTGGCGCTCCCTACCGGATTCGAACCGGTGTTACGGCCTTGAGAGGGCCATGTCCTGGGCCTCTAGACGAAGGGAGCGTCGGATAGGCGGGTCCAGAATTGAGCGCGGTAGTATATGCGCCGCTTTTGTCCTGCCAAGCGGAACTTTGAAGACTTGAACGACGTCGACCCGGCCTCACGGCCCCCCGCACACATCATCCCCCGTGCCGAACATTCCATATCGCGTTCTGCGATCTCTCCCAATGCGTTGCGAGTGCTGTACCGCCTGCGCGAGTCGGGCTACGAAGCCTTTCTCGTCGGCGGTTGCGTGCGCGACATGCTGCTCGGGATTTCCCCGAAGGACTTCGACATTGCCACCAGCGCGCTGCCCGAAGAGGTGAAGCGCGTGTTTCGCAATTGCCGCCTCATCGGCCGGCGCTTTCGCCTGGCGCATGTGTTCTTCGGCCGCGAAATCATCGAGGTCGCGACCTTCCGCGCCATGAGCGCGCCTGACGAACAGCCGCTCGAGCCCGTCGAGGCGGATCTCGAAGACGACGAGCTGGAGGACGATCTCGACGATGAACTGGACGACGAGATCGACGAGGCCGACGAGAGCACGGTGCTGGCCGAAGCCGGTCCGCACCAGAAGGGTTTTCACGGCGGCCGGCCGCTGGCGGATCGCGACCGTTCACGTCACGCGGGCGCGGGCGTGCGCGACGACGAAGACGAAGACCGCGTCACCGACGAACACGGCCGCATCCTGCGCGACAACGCCTACGGCAACATCGATGACGACGTGTGGCGCCGCGATTTCACCGCCAACTCGCTGTACTACAACATCGCCGACTTCTCGATCTGGGACTACACGGGTGGTGTCGCGGACATCGCCGCGCGGCGCCTCAAGCTGATCGGCGATCCGGTCACGCGTTACCGCGAGGACCCGGTGCGCATGCTGCGCGCCGCACGATTCGAGGCGAAGCTGGGATTCACGCTGGACGGGGAAACCGGCACCGCGATCGCCGGCCTGCGCGAATTGTTAGGCAGCGTCCCGCCTGCGCGCCTGTTCGACGAGACCCTGAAGTTGTTCCTGACGGGCCACGGCGCGCGCAGCCTGCAGGTGCTGCGCGAACGCGGACTGCTCAGCGAGCTCATGCCGACGGTGGCGAGTTACCTCGACCGGCATCCGGACGGTGCGGTGGCGAAACTCCTCGAGCAGGGCCTGGTGAACACCGACCAGCGCGTCTCGCAGGGCAAGCCGGTCACGCCGACCTTCCTGTTCGCGTTGCTGCTGTACGGACCGATCGCCGAGATCATCGAGAAGCAGCCGCAGGAGAAGTGGCACGATATCGGTACTATTGTTGATGCCGTCGACAGCGCGGCGCGCGCCGCGCAGGGGCGCATCTCCATCCCCAAGCGTTTTTCACTCGGTGTGCGCGAAATGTTCGCGGCGCAGCCGCGTCTCGAGCAGCCGCGCGGGCGGCGTGCGCTGCGCATGCTCGAGCAGCCGCGTTTTCGCGCCGGCTTCGACCTGCTGCTGCTGCGCGCCGACATGGGCCTGGCTTCGCGCGAAATCGCCGACTGGTGGTCGCGCGTGCAGGAAGCCTCCCAGACAGATCGCGACCGCATGGCCGATGCGCTGGGCACGCAGGCGCCGCTCCGCCGGGAGACGGCGGTGGGGGACGACGGCCGCGGCGCCGTCGCCGTCGAGGACGTGGCCGGGCGCCCTCGGCCACATGAACGCAGCCGCGGACACCATCGCGGGAGACTCTGCGGCGACACGCTGGCAGCCGGCCTACGTGGGCGTGGGCAGCAATCTCGCGGGACCGCGCGAGCAGGTGCAGCGCGCGCTCGACGCGCTGGCGGACATTCGCGAATCGCGGCTGATCCTGAGTTCGCCGCTCTATCACTCGGCGCCGCTGGGTGAGGTCGCGCAGCCGCCATTCGTCAACGCCGTGGCGGGCCTGCTCACCACGCTCACGCCCGAAGACCTGCTCACCGAACTGCGCGCGCTCGAACTGCGGCTCGGTCGCGAGCCGCCGCGCGAGCGCTGGGGTCCGCGCCAGATCGATCTCGACCTGCTGGTGTTCGGCCGCGAGACTCGCGCCACCGCGACCCTGACAGTGCCGCACCCGGGTGTCGGCGAGCGTGACTTCGTGCTCTATCCCCTCGCCGACATCGCGCCGGATCTCGAAGTGCCCGGCCTCGGACGGGTAGCGAGCCTGCGCGCCCGGGTCGCCAATCGCGGTCTCGAGCGGTTGTGAGTTCACCGGAGAACGAGCGTCGGCGCGCTCCGCGGCCACGCGCGGCGAGCGACATTCCCGTGCAGCGTTACGTCGTCGTCGAAGGTCCCATCGGCGTGGGCAAGACCAGTCTTGCGAAACGCCTCGCGATCACGCTCGAAGCGGAGCTGGTTCTCGAGCAGGATGCGCAGAATCCCTTTCTCGAACGTTTCTACCGCAACCCGAAGTCCGGCGCCCTGCCGGCGCAGCTCTTCTTCCTGTTCCAGCGGGCGCAGCAGCTGGGCACGCTCAAGCAGCAGGACCTGTTCGCCCCGCGCCGCGTCGCGGACTATCTATTCGAGAAGGACCGGCTGTTCGCGGGCCTGACGCTCGAGCCGGCGGAACTGGCGCTGTACGAGCAGGTGGCCTCGCGCCTCGACGTGGATCCGCCGAAGCCGGACCTGGTGGTCTACCTGCAGGCGCCGGTGGAGACGCTGCTGGCGCGCATCGCCAAGCGCAACATCGCCTACGAGAGCAGCATCGACGCCGCCTACCTCGCGCGGCTCAACGACGCCTATGCGCGTTTCTTCCATGAGTACGAGCGCGCGCCGCTGCTGATCGTGAATGCCGCCAACATCGACCCGGCCCACAACCAGGCCGACTACGACGAACTGGTGGCCGCGATCCGCCGCATGCGCAAGGGCCGCATGTACTACAACCCCCTGCGCCACGCTACTATCTGACGCGCATGTACACGCACCTGGAACAACGCGATTCGACGCGCCCGCCGGTATCACTGGGCACGCTCCAGAAGATGAAGG
This sequence comes from uncultured Pseudomonadota bacterium, assembly GCA_963832505.1. GTDB lineage: Bacteria > Pseudomonadota > Gammaproteobacteria > Steroidobacterales > Steroidobacteraceae > CADEED01. The sequence continues at coordinate 495,900 of CAWHUD010000001.1, forward strand.
CGGGCGGCGAGAAGATCGCCTGCATCACCTGCTACGACGCGAGCTTCGCGGTGCTGTGTGACGCCGCCGACGCCGACCTGGTGCTGGTGGGCGATTCACTCGGCATGGTGCTGCAGGGACACGACACCACCGTGCCGGTCACCATGGACGACATCATCTATCACTCGAAGTCCGTGGCGCGCGGACTGCATCGGCCCTTCCTCGTGGCCGATCTGCCGTTCGCCAGTTACCCGACTCCCGACATCGCGCTGGCGAATTCCGTGCGCCTCATGCAGGAAGGCGGCGCGGAGATGGTGAAGCTCGAGAGCGGCATCGGCCAGCTCGAGATCGTCGAGTTCCTGGCGCGACACGACATCGCCGTGTGCGCGCACCTCGGCCTGAAACCGCAGTCCGTGCACAAGACCGGTGGATTCCGCGTGCAGGGCCGCGACGATGCCGCTGCGAAACGCATGATGGAGAGCGCGCGCGCGCTCGAATCCGCCGGCGCCGACATCGTGCTGCTCGAATGTATTCCCTCCGAGCTCGGCAAGCGCATCACCGAAACCCTCGAAGTGCCGGTGATCGGCATCGGCGCCGGTCCCGATACCGACGGACAGATCCTGGTTCTCTACGATGTGCTCGACATCACCTCGGGCCGCAAGCCGCGATTCGTGAAGAATTTCATGGAAGGGGCGAGCAACAACCTGGACGCACTGAGTCGTTACGTACATGCCGTCAAGCAGAAGACCTACCCCGCGCCAGAGCACGAATTCCACGCGTGAACCGCGTGGACTGATGATCACGGCGACCACCATCGCCGAGGTGCGCGCGCACGTGTCGCGCTGGCACGCGGCAGGCGAACGCGTGGTGTTCGTTCCCACCATGGGCAACCTGCACGCCGGCCACGTGAGCCTGCTCGAGGCGGCGCGCAATCACGGCCACCGCTTCGTCGCCAGCATCTTCGTCAACCCGATGCAGTTCGGGCCCAACGAGGACTTTGCGCACTATCCGCGCACCCCCGCGAACGACGCCACCATGCTGGCCGAGGCGGGATGCAACCTGATGTTCATGCCCGAGGTGGGCGAGATCTATCCGAACGGCGCGGCCAACGCGACGCGGGTGGAAGTGCCCGGCATTTCGGACATCCTGTGCGGCGAGTTCAGGCCCGGGCACTTCGAGGGCGTGGCCACCATCGTTGCCAAGCTGTTCCATATCGTCGATCCGGACGTCGCGATTTTCGGCGAGAAGGACTTCCAGCAGCTCACCGTGATCCGCCGCATGGTGGCTGACCTGTGCCTGCGCGTGGAGATCGTCGGCGCACCCACGGTGCGCGAGAGCGACGGGCTGGCGATGAGCTCGCGCAACCAGTATCTCGACGAGTCGCAGCGCAGGGCGGCGCCGGCTATCTACCGGCAGCTCCAGCAGGCGGTGGAAGCGCTGCGGTCCGGGGTGCGTGATTTTGCGCGTATCGAGGGCACGGGCCGTGCCGCGCTCGACGCCGCGGGTTTCCGCACCGATTACTTCAGCGTGCGCGATGCGCGCACGCTCGCGCCCGCGCAACCCGACACGCGGCACTTCGTGGTGCTGACCGCCGCGCGCATCGGCAAGGCACGGCTCATCGACAACCTCGAGTACAGCCGCCTCACGCTGAACCGGCTCGGCGCGCCGCGCTGTTCGGCCAGCGCCCAGGCCACGTGTTCGCGCACCAGCGCTGACGGATCGTCGCGCCGCGCATGCAGTGCGGCGATGTTCTCCGGTCCGTCGACGGCGCATTGCCGAGCGCCACCGCGATGTTGCGCAGCCAGCGTTCATAACCGATGCGACGGATGGCCGAGCCCTCGGTACGCGCCAGGAATTCCTGCTCGCTCCAGGCGAACAGCTCGGTGAGGCGCGCGGCATCGAGTCCATGCCGCACCTTGAAATCCGGATGCGCCGCCGCGCGGGCGAACTTGTTCCACGGACACACGAGCTGGCAGTCGTCGCAGCCGTAGATGCGGTTGCCCAACAACCGGCGCAGCTCCACCGGGATGGCGCCGTGCAGCTCGATGGTGAGATAGGAAATGCAGCGTCGTGCGTCGAGCTGGTAGGGCGCGGTGATGGCGCCGGTGGGACAGGCGGGAATGCAGGCCGAGCAGGTGCCGCAATGGGCACTCGCGGGCTCGTCCACCGCCAGCGGCAGGTCGGTGAGGATTTCGCCGATGAAGAAATACGAGCCGGCGTCGCGCGCGATGAGGTTGGTGTGCTTGCCGATCCAGCCGAGGCCGGCATTGCGCGCCAGCGCCTTCTCCAGCACCGGTCCGGAATCGACGAAAACGCGGTAGCCCGTCGCTCCGATGCGTTCGACGATGTCGTCCGCCAGGCCCTGCAGCGAGTTGCGCAGCAGCTTGTGATAGTCGCGACCCAGCGCGTAACGCGACACATAACCGGTATCGGGGTCGGCCAGCGCCTCACCGGCATCCCGCGCACCGTCGCCCCCGCTGGACGGCCAATAGTTCATGCGCGCCGACAGCACGCGCACGGTCCCCGGCACCAGTTCTTCCGGACGCGTGCGCCGGGTGCCATGTTTCCACATGTAGTCCATCTCGCCGTGGAAGCCCGAACCGAGCCAGCGCGTGAAATGCGCCACGTCCGCACCCAGGTTCACGTCGCTGACGCCCAGCGCGTCGAAACCGCGGCGCTGCGCCAGCGCCACCAGTGCGTTCTTGAGCTCGCCGAGAGCTTCGGACGTTTGCGCGTGCGGGTTCATGGGACGCGGTCAGTATAATTCCCGCCCCATGCACCGGCCCCTCAATAAGTCCACGGCCATCTACTCCGCCGCCCAGGTTCGCGCACTCGATGCCTACGAAATCGAGAAGCGGCGCGTGCCGGGATACACGCTGATGACGCGGGCCGCGGAAGGTGCGCTCAAGCTGCTGCGTGCCCGCTGGCCGCAGGCGCGGCGCGTGGCCGTGGTCTGTGGCGCCGGAAACAATGGCGGCGACGGCTATGTGCTGGCGCGCCTGGCGCAGGCCACGGGACTCGAAACCCTGGTGCTGGCGGCGGTGCCGCCGGACAAGCTGGCGGGTGACGCGCGCCGCGCACAGGAAGACTGGCTGGCCGCGGGCGGCAATGCGCATCCCTTCGACAGCGACGCATTGTCCGGCAGCGATGTCATCGTCGATGGATTGCTGGGCACGGGTTTTCGTCCGCCGGTCCGGCCCGAGACCCTGGCGGTGATCCGCGCCATCAACGCGGCGCGGCGCCCGGTGCTGGCGCTCGACATTCCCTCCGGTGTCGATGCCGACAGCGGCGCGGTGGGCGAGGAGGCGGTGCGCGCCGAACTCACGCTGAGCTTCGTCGGCTTCAAGGCGGGGCAATTCCTCGGCGCCGGTCCGGAACACACCGGTGCGCTGCTGCTCGACGATCTCGGCGTGGTGGCGCCCGCGCAATCGCGAATTCGCGCCGCTCATGCGCCGCATCGACGAATCGGAGATCGCGGCCGCGCTGCCGCGCCGCGCGCGCGATGCTCACAAGGGTTCGAGCGGCCGGGTGCTCGTCGTGGGCGGCGGCATCGGCATGCCGGGTGCGGTGCGCCTGGCCGGCGTTGCGGCGCTGCGCAGTGGCGCGGGCCTGGTCACGGTGGCGGGCGCTGCCGAGAACCTGGTCGCGGTGACGGCCGCCCATCCCGAGCTCATCTATCTACCCGTCAGTGCGGGCACGACCCTGGACGAAGCCGTGCGCGCCGCAAATGTCGTCGCCATGGGTCCCGGCCTCGGCACCGGCGAATGGGCGCAACGAGTGTGGTCGCAGGTGTTGACCCTGCGGCCGCCCGCCGTGGTGGTCGACGCCGACGCACTGAACCTGCTGGCGCGCGACCCGCAGCGACTGCCCGCCGACTGGATCCTCACGCCGCATCCCGGCGAAGCCGCGCGGCTGCTCGGTGTCGAGACTCGCGCCGTGCAGGCCGACCGGCTTGCGGCGGTGCGCGAACTGCACGCGCGCTACGGTGCGGTCACGGTGCTCAAGGGCGCTGGCACGCTGGTGGCGAGCGGTGCTGCGGATGCAATCGATCTGCACATCTGCGACCGGGGCAATCCCGGCATGGCCACGGCGGGCATGGGAGACGTACTCACCGGCGTGATCGCCGCGTTGCGCGCGCAGGGTGCGGATGCCGCGCTGGCCGCACGCGTTGGCGTGTTGCTGCATGCCCTCGCAGGCGACTCGGCCGCGCAGGGCGGGCAACGCGGCCTGATTGCCAGCGACGTGCTGGCGGAATTGCGTGGCTGGGTGAATCCGTGAGCAAAGACCAGCGCGACACGTGGATCACTCACAGCGGCGAGGAGACCGAGGCGCTGGGCGCGCGCCTGTTGGGGACAGCCCCGGCACGGGGTTCCCAATGCCGCGTGATCGAGTTGAGTGGTGAGCTGGGCACCGGCAAGTCGACATTCGCCCGCGGCGTGCTGCGGGCGCTCGGCGCGACAGGGCTCATCAAGAGTCCGAGTTACACCCTGCTGGAAACCTACGAGCTGCCGGATGTGCAGGCGCTGCACCTGGATCTTTATCGGCTCAACGATCCCGAAGAACTCGAGCACCTGGGGCTCGCCGATTATCACCGTCCAGGCCACCTCTGGCTCATCGAATGGCCCGAAAAGGGCAGTGGGCGCCTCCCGGCGGCGGACCTGCGATTCCAGTTTTCGATGGCCGATGACGGTCATCGCATCGAGAGGATTGAAACTTCTACCGCGAAAAAGTAAATTGCGCCTCAGGTCAGGCGTTGAACTCCATGATGGAGAAGGATTTTTTGGGGAAGCGTTTTGCGGTTAGCCTGCTGCTCGCGATCCTCGCGGGAGCTTCCGGGCCCAGCTTCGCCGCCGAAGTCCGTGACATCCGTGTCGCGACCACCGAAACCGGTACCCGCGTGGTGCTCGATCTTTCCGCGCCGGTCAAACACAACGCCTTCCTGTTAGACGATCCGCGGCGCGTCGTGCTCGACGTCGCAAAGTCTTCGCTCAAGACGAAGCTGCCCGCTGCCGAAGGTCCCATCACCGCGATGCGCTCGGGAAAACTGCCTAACAGCGGCCTGAGGCTGGTGTTCGAGGTGAAGGGTCCGGTGTCCATCGAGACGTCGACGCTGGCGGCAACCGCTGACGCCGGTCATCGCCTGGTCCTGGATATCAACCGGCCCCGCTGCTGCGGGCGCTGCGAAGACCGTTGCGGTGACCCCCGCGGTGCCAATCGCGATTCGTCCGGCGCATGCGCCGTCCGAAAGTGGCCGCGACATCATCATCGCGGTGGACGCCGGACATGGCGGCGTGGATCCCGGTGCTTCCGGGCGCCGCGGCACCCGCGAGAAGGACGTGGTGCTCGAGGTCGCCAGGGCACTGGTGGCGCGCATCAACCAGGAGCCCGGCATGAAGGCCGTGCTCACACGCGACGGCGACTATTTCATCAGCCTGCAGGAGCGCACGCTGCGCGCGCGCCGCGCGAAAGCCGACCTGTTCGTGTCGATTCATGCCGACGCGATCGCGAATCCCGACGTCTCCGGCTCGTCGGTGTACGTGCTCTCGGATCGCGGTGCGACGAGCGAAGCCGCGCGCTGGCTGGCCGAGCGTGAGAACTCCGCGGACCTCAAGGGTGGCATCAAGCTCGATGACAAGGATCCGGTGTTGCGGGGCGTGCTGCTGGATCTTTCGCAGACCGCCAGTATCTCGGCCAGCATGGTGGCCGCCGACAATGTGCTCAAGGCGCTGGATCGCATCGGCGAGGTGCGCAAGCCCAGCGTGCAGCAGGCGGGTTTCGTGGTGCTCAAGTCGCCCGATATTCCCTCGATGCTGGTGGAGACCGCCTTCATCTCCAATCGCGACGACGAGCGCAAACTCGCCCAGCCGGCGCATCGCGCCAAGCTGGCCAACGCGATTTTCTCCGGAATCGAGCTCTACTTTCAGGGCAATGCGCCCGACGGCACGCGCCTGGCGGCCGCGCGGCGCAGCGCCGGCGCCGGCACGCAAGTCGAAATGCGTTAGGGCGCGGTTCCGCGCGCCATGCGCGCTAAACTGCGCGGCCAGTTGCCCGGGCCGCCCATGACGATCCGAGTCCTCGACAATCACCTCATCGATCAGATCGCGGCCGGCGAGGTCATCGAGCGCCCGGCTTCCATCGTCAAGGAACTGGTGGAAAACAGCCTCGATGCCGGTGCGCGCAGCATCGAGGTGGAAATCGAAGCGGGCGGGGTGCGTCTCACCCGCGTGCGCGACGACGGCGCGGGCATTCCCGCCGACGAACTCGCGCTGGCGCTGTCACGCCATGCCACCAGCAAGATCAACGCGGCCCGACGATCTCGCGGCCATCACCACGCTGGGTTTTCGCGGCGAGGCGCTGCCATCGATCGCCTCGGTGTCGCGCTTCGAGATCGTGTCGCGGCACGTCGACGCCGAACGCGCCGCCAGCGTGACGTGTCGACGCCGGTTCCATCGGCGGGCGTGGCGCCCGCGGCGCATCCGCCGGGGACCACCGTCGAGGTGCGCGATCTGTTCTACAACCTGCCGGCGCGCCGCAAGTTCCTGCGCAGCGAAGTGACCGAGCAGGGGCACATCGTGCGGCTGGTGGAGCGGCTGGCGCTGTCGCGCGACGACGTCGCCTTCCGGCTGCGCCACGGCTCGCGCACCTTGCTCGATGCGCCGGCGTTGAGTCGCAGGTGGCGATCGTGCGCCGACCGGCTGGCGCGCATCGTGGGCCGCGAATTCGTCGAGCGCTCGCTCGAGGTCGACCACTCGGCGGGGCCGGTGCGCATCTCCGGCTGGATCGGTACACCCGCCGCGGCGCGCGCCACCACCGACCTGCAGTTCTGGTTCGTCAACGGGCGCGCGGTGCGCGACCGCCTGCTCATGAACGCGGTGCGTCTCGGATTTCGCGACGTGTTGTATTCGGGCCGCCAGCCGTCGTACGTGCTGTACCTCGACATCGATCCCGCGCTGGTCGACGTGAACGCGCATCCGCAGAAACTCGAAGTCCGCTTTCGCGACAGCCGGCAGATCCACGACTTCGTGTTCCGCGCGGTGGAGCGGCGGCTGGCGGGCACCAGGCCGGGCGACGGCGCGGTGCCGCCTGCATGGAATGGGCAGCGTGCACACCGCTCACGCCGCTGGCGCTTGCACGGCGCCGCAGGGCGCTGGCCATCCGGGCGCCTGGGCGGTGAGCGAAGAATCTGTCCGCGGTGCGCGACGGCCGTCGACGGCTTCGACGCCGAACCGCGGTGCCGCCGTCCGCGCAACCGCTCGGCGAGGCGCTGGCGCAGATCCACGGCATCTACATCCTGGCGCAGAACGATCACGGCCTGGTGCTGGTGGACATGCACGCGGCGCACGAGCGCGTGTTGTACGAAAAGATGAAGGCGCAGCAGGGCCCGGCCGCCACGCAGCTGCTGCTCGCGCCGATCACCGTGACACTCAAGGTCGACGAGCTCGATGCGCTGATGGCGCAGCGCGATGACTGGCAGGCGGCGGGTTTCGACCTCGAACGTCTCGCGCCCGACACGCTGATCGTGCGCGCGGTGCCGGCGCTGTTGCCGCGCGAGGACGTCGCCGCGCTGGTGCGCGACGTCATCGGCGGCGTGTCCGAAGACGGCGCCTCGCATCATCTCGACGGCGCCAGCGACCGGCTGCTGGGAACCATCGCCTGCCGCTCGGCCATCCATGCGCACCGGCGCCTCACGCTTCCCGAGATGAATGCGCTGCTGCGGCAGATGGAGCAGACGCCGCGCGCCGACCAGTGCAATCACGGCCGTCCCACCTGGACGCAGGTGACGCTGGAGGAACTGGACCGCATGTTCCTGCGCGGCCGTTGATGTCAGCCCGTGACGCCGACAGCCATCGCGGTGCTGACCGGGACCGACCGGCACGCGGCAAGACCGATGTCGCGCTGGCGCTGGCGCGCGAGTTTCCCCTCGAAATCGTCAGCGTCGATTCGGCGCAGGTGTATCGCGGGCTCGACATCGGCAGCGCCAAACCCGTCGGCGCGAGATCCGCGACGCAGGTGCCGCATCACCTCGATCGACCTGGTGGAGCCCAGCGCCAGCTATTCCGCGGGCCAGTTCGTGCGCGACGCCGCGCAGGCCATCGAAGACATCGAAGCGCGCGGCAGGGTGCCGCTGCTGGTGGGCGGCACGATGCTGTACCTGCGCGCGCTCACCGGCGGTATCGCGGAGCTCCCCGAGGGCGACACCGTCATTCGCGCGCGCCTCGATGCCGAGGCCGAGCGTGCAGGGGTGGCCGGCGCTGCATGCGCGCCTGGCGGCCATCGACCCGGCCGCCGCGGCGCGCATCCACCCGAACGATGCGCAGCGCATCCAGCGCGCGCTCGAGGTGCACGCGGCGACCGGCGAAACGAATTTCCGCATCTGCAGCTTCGTACACGCCGCGCCGCTGGCGCGCGAATTCACGGATGGTGGCGCTGATCCCGGACGACCGCGCACGGCTCCATGCCGCACTCGAACAGCGTTTCGCGCAGATGATGGCGGCGGGATTGCTGGACGAGGTGCGAGGCCTGTTCGCGCGCGGCGATCTGACCGATGCACATCCGGCCATCCGTGCCGTCGGATACCGCCAGTTATGGGCACACCTGGCGGGCGCCTATTCGCTGGAGACTGGCGTGACACGCGCAGTTGCGGCCACTCGTCAATTGGCCAAACGGCAGATGACCTGGCTGCGTGCAATGCCGAACATCCGGGTGGTCGATCCCTATGATGCACAAAGCTTTGTAGGCGTCCGCGAATCCCTGATCGGGGCGTTCTACCATCTTTTGATTGGGGTACCGGCCGGGGGCCGCGTGGTATGCTCGCGGCCGTCCGCTTGCTTGAAAAATAAGGAGAACGTCATGGCCAAGGGCCAGTCACTGCAGGACCCGTTTCTGAACACTTTGCGAAAGGAACGAATCCCGGTGTCGATCTATCTGGTGAATGGAATCAAGCTGCAGGGCCAGATCGATTCTTTTGATCAGTTCGTCGTCTTGCTGAAGAACAGCGTGAGCCAGATGGTTTACAAACACGCGATCTCGACAGTTGTCCCGGCGCGCAACGTGCGCATCACCAACGAAGACGGAACGACGATCGAGGCGGTCGCCGGCGAATGATGCCAGGCGAGCGCGCACGCTCCCTTTTCCACTTCTCGGCAATATCAAGTGTTCGAGCGACCCCGCGCAGGTGAACGGGCCGTGCTCGTGCGCCTTGGCATGGGCGCACCCGCGGATCCCGAGGACATGCTGGAGTTCGAGCAGCTCGCGCGTTCGGCCGGCGCCATTCCCGGTCGCCGCCGTTGGCGGGCGCCGCGACCGACCCGATCCGCGTTTCTTCGTGGGCAGCGGCAAGGCGGACGAAATCCGCGCCATCGCGGTGGAACACAACGCCGAAGCTGGTGCTGTTCGATCATCCGCTGTCGCCCTCGCAGGAACGCAATCTCGAGAAACTCATCGAGCGACGCGTGCTCGATCGCTCGGGGCTGATCCTCGACATCTTCGCGCAGCGCGCGCGCAGCCACGAAGGCAAGCTCGAGGTGGAACTGGCGCAGCTCAAGCACATCGCCTCGCGCCTGGTGCGCGGCTGGACCCACCTCGAGCGCCAGCGCGGTGGCGGCATCGGCAATCGTGGTCCCGGCGAAACGCAGCTCGAAACCGACCGCCGTCTGCTGGGCAAACGCGTCAAGACGCTGACCGCGCGCCTGGAGAAGATCAAGCAGCAGCGCGAAACCGGCCGCCAGCAGCGCGCCGAGATCCCGATTCCCTCGCTGGCGCTGGTGGGTTACACCAACGCCGGCAAGTCGACGCTGTTCCGCTCGCTGACCGGTGCGGATGCCTACGTGGCCGACCAGCTGTTCGCGACCCTGGATCCCACGGTTCGGCGCATCGTGCTGCCGGGGAACACCACGGTGGTGGTTGCGGACACCGTCGGCTTCATCCGCGAGCTGCCGCACGAGCTGGTGGCGGCCTTCCAGTCCACGCTCACCGAGGCGCGCGAGGCGACGTTGCTGCTGCACGTGGTCGACGTGAGCGATCCCGCGGCGCGAGGAACACATCGACGAAGTGAATCGCGTGCTTGCCGAAATCGGCGCCGCGGATCTGCCGCAGATCCTGGTTTTCAACAAGATCGACCGGATCGAGGGCGCGCCGCGCATCGAACGCGACGAGGCGGGCAGGGTCAGCCACGTGTGGTTGTCGGCCATGCGGTCCGAGGGCCTCGACCTGCTGCTCGACGCGGTGGCCGAGCGCCTGTCGCGCGTGGCGCGCCGTGCCACACTGCGCCTGCCGGTATCGTCCGGCGAGCTGCGGGCGCGGCTTTACGCCGCCGGCCTGGTCCGGGCCGAACGTATCGCCGACGACGGCGCCTTCGAGATCGACACAGAACTTTCGGAGTTCGAGCTGCTCAAATGGGCGCGCGAACCGGGCGTGGAAATCCTCGCCCTCGCCGGCGACTCAGCTTGTACCGTCGCAGGTGCCTACCTACAATCGTCGCCCGCTCTGCGAAGCTCCTGATATGGCCTGGAATCAACCCGGAAGTTCCAACAACAACCCCTGGGGCAAGAAACCCGCCGCGGGGGGCGATCTCGACCAGGCCTTCAAGGAATGGCAGAAGCGCATCGAATCCCTGTTTGGTGGTGGTGGTGGCGGCGGCGGGTCTTCGACGCCCGTGCTGATCTTCATCATCATTGCCGTCGGCGCCTGGATGTCGACCGGCTTCTACCAGGTCAAGTCCGGCGAGCGCGGCGTGGTGCAGCGTTTCGGCCGCCACGTCGAAACCGTCGGCGACGGCCTGGGCTGGCGGCTGCCCTGGCCCATCGAGACGGTCACCAAGGTGGACGTCGAGGGCACTCGAGTCGACCGCGAGCACAGCCGCGGGTACTCACCGCCGAGTCCACAGATGGTCGAGCTGAAGTCTCGGCGTGCAGTACCGCATCAAGGACCCCGAGGACTACCTATTCCGCGTGCGCGATCCGAAGGGCACGCTGATCGAAGTCGGCGAGAGCGCCATTCGCGAAGTGGTGGGCCGCAACAACCAGCAGGCGATCCTCGAGCGACAACCGCGCAGCGCATCGTGCAGGACACGCGCGAAATCATGCAGCGCACGCTCGACCAGTACGGCGCCGGAATCGAAGTGGTCAACGTGAACATCACCGACGTGCAGGTGCCCGAAGCCGTGCAGGCGGCGCAGCGCGATTCGGTCAAGGCCGCGGCCGATCGCGAACGCATGGTCAAGGAAGCGCAGGCCTACGCCAACAACATCCTGCCGGTGGCCGAAGGCAACGCGGCGCGCTGCGGTGCAGGACGCCGAGGCCTACAAGTCGCAGATCGTGTCGCTCGCCACCGGCGATGCCTCGCGCTTCTCGCAGCTCGCGCTGGCGTACGAGAAGGCGCCCGCGGTCACGCGCGAGCGCCTGTACCTCGAGACGCGTGGAAAGCGTGTTCAAGTCCTCGCGCAAGGTGCTCATCGATTCGAAGGCCGGCAACGGCAACATGCTCTACCTGCCGCTCGACAAGATCATGGAGCGCAATCGCGAGTCCGACGCCAACACGGTCACCGTGCGGCCGCCGGTGAACGTCGAGGCCGATACGCGACGAGCGCCGAACCACGTCAACGGGTGGAACGCTGATGGGCTCGCGCATCCTGCCAATCCTGATCCTGCTGCTGGCGGTCCTGCTGCTGATCTCCACCTCGTGCTTCGTGGTGCGCGAGCAGGAACTCGCGCTGCGCGTGCAGTTGTCGCGCATCGTGAGCTCGGACTACACGCCAGGGCTGCATTTCAAGATCCCGTTCGTCGAAGACGTGGTCAAGTTCGACCGGCGCGTGCTGACGCGTCAACTTCAACAGCGAAAAGTTCCTGACCCGCGAGAGCCAGGCCCTCAACATCGACTACTACATCAAGTGGCGCATCCGCGATGCGTCGCAGCTACTTCCAGTCCACCGGCGGCGACGAGAAGAACGCCGGCTCGCCTGGTGGGAGACAAGATCCAGGACGGCATCAAGAACGCCCTCGCGCGCCGCACACTCAAGCGAGATCGTCACCTCCGATCGCCAGGAAGTCACCGGCGAGTTCATGGCCGAGGCGGGCAAGTCGATGGCGGGCATCGGGCGTCGAACTCGTCGACGTGCGCCTGCAGCGCATCGACCTGCAGGAAGAAGTGGCCTCCAGCGTCTACGAGAGCATGAAGCGCGGCTTCGAGAGCATCGCGCGCACGGAGCGCGGCGAGGGCGAGAAGGAAAAGAACATCCTCATGGCGGAGGCGGATCGCAAGCGCACCGAGCTGGTCGCCAAGTCGCTGTCCGATGCGCAACGCATCCGCGGCGAGGGTGAGGCCACCGCCGCCGCCATTTACGCGCAGGCCTACAACCGCAATCCCGAGTTCTACGCCTTCTGGCGCAGCCTGCAGGCGTACCGCAACTCGCTCGGTCGCAAGGGCGACGTGCTGGTGATTTCGCCGGACAGCGAGTTCTTCCGCTACCTGCAGAATCCCGCGCCGAAGCGCTGAGCGTTCGGGCACGTCATTCTTTTTCACTGGCGCGTGCGCGCGGATTCTTCCATGGGCAAATTCGTCATCATCATCGGCACCCAGTGGGGCGACGAGGGCAAGGGCAAGGTCGTCGATCTGCTGACCGAGCGCGCCGCGGCCGTCGCGCGCTTCCAGGGTGGCCACAACGCGGGTCACACGCTGGTCATCGGCGGCAAGAAGACGGTGCTGTCGCTGATTCCCTCGGGAATCCTCCACAAGAACGTGCGCGTGCCTGATCGGCAACGGCGTGGTGCTGTCGCTGGAAGCGCTGTTCCGCGAAGCCCAGACCCTGATCGACACCGGCGTCGATGTGTTCGCGCGCCTGCGCGTGTCGCCCAACTGTCCGCTGATCCTGCCGTCGCATGTCGCGCTCGACAAGGCGCGCGAGGCGGCGCGCGGCACCAATGCCATCGGCACCACCGGGCGCGGCATCGGGCCCGCCTATGAAGACAAGGTGGCGCGCCGCGCGGTGCGCGTCCAGGACCTGTTCCAGCGCGAGAAATTCGCCGCCAAGCTGGGCGAGATCCTCGACTTCCACAATTTCACGCTGCAGCAGTACTTCAAGCAGCCCGCGATCGATTTCCAGAAAACACTCGACGAGCAGTTGTCGTACGCGGAGCGCGTGCGTCCGCTGGTCAGCGACATCACGCAGACACTCGCCAGCCTGCGCGCGCAGCAGGCCGACGTCATGTTCGAAGGCGCGCAGGGCGCGATGCTCGACGTGGATCACGGCACGTACCCGTTCGTGACGTCGTCGAATACCACCGGCGGATTCGCCGGCACGGGCACGGGAATCGGTCCGCGTTCGTTCGACTACGTGCTCGGCATCGTCAAGGCGTACACCACGCGCGTGGGTGCGGGGCCGTTTCCCACCGAGCTGTTCGACGAATACGGCGAGCATCTCTCGCGCGTCGGACACGAATTCGGCGCGGTCACGGGACGCAAGCGCCGCTGCGGCTGGTTCGATGCCGTGGCGCTGCGCCGCTCCATCATCCATTCGAGCGTGTCCGGCCTGTGCCTGACCAAGCTCGACGTGCTCGACGGGCTCGACTCGCTGCAGATCTGCGTCGGGTATCGACGTTCCAATGAGACGGGCGATAGCTCGTGACAGCCGAGCCGCCGCTGTTCGCGGACGCCTTCGCGGAAGTCGAACCGGTGTACGAGGAAATGCCCGGCTGGAAGGAATCCACCATCGGCGTCACTGCGTACGATGGCCTGCCGCTCAATGCGCGCCGCTACCTCGAGCGTCTCCAGGAACTCGCCGGCGTGCCGATCGACATCATCTCCACCGGGTCCCGATCGCGACCAGACCATCGTGCTCCGGCATCCGTTCGACTGACCCGCGCGTAGGCGCCGTCTTACAGCTATCGGCAGCGCCATCTTCTTGCGGAAAAATTCTCACGCCTAACTACCCGAGATTGGGAGGCCGGGGACCGCGGCGGTTCTTATACTGCGCCGGATGATGCAACTCGCGACGCATGACGCGGCGGCGGTCCGTGCCGTGCCGCTGCCGGATACCCCTTGGTGCCTGTTTCTCGACGTCGATGGCACGCTGCTCGAGCTGGCCGAACATCCGCAGGCCGTGGCCGTGGATGAACACCTGATGCCGCTGCTCGAACGCGTGCGCGGCGTGGCCGGCGGCGCGCTGGCGTTCATCAGCGGCCGCACCATCGCCGATCTCGACCGCCTGTTCGGCAGCTCCGACCTGCCGGCTGCCGGGATGCACGGCTGCGAGCGGCGCGACGCGCGCGGCGTGCTGCATGTCGCGCCGGTGGCGCTCGAACAGCTCGCCGGGGTACGCGACGGCCTGCAGCACCTGGCCGCGCGGCATCCCGGCCTCATGCTCGAGGACAAGGGCGCAGGCCTTGCGCTGCATTTCCTCAAGGCGCCCGAGCTCGAGGCCCAGGTGCGCGCCGAGGTGGCGTTGCTCGCGGCTCCGCTGGTGCCGATTTTCACGTTGCTCGATGGTCATGCGGTGATCGAGGTGAAACCCGCCGCGTACACCAAGGACAGCGCCGTGACCGCCTTCATGCACGAAGAGCCTTTCAAGGGCCGCGTGCCGATCTTCATCGGCGATGACCAGACCGACTACGCCGGATTTGCCGCCGTGCGGCGCTTCGACGGCCTCGCCATCGCGGTCGGACCGCGCGTGAAATCCGAGTGGTGGCTGCCCGGTCCCCGCGCCGTGCATCACTGGCTCGAACAGCTCGCGGAGCGCTCGTGAACTACGGCGTGATCGGCAACTGCCAGGTGGCGGCGCTGGTCGACGAGCGGGCGCGGCTGGTGTGGGCCTGCCTGCCGCGGCCCGATGGCGACCCGGTGTTCTCGGCGCTGCTGCAGAAGGAGGGTGGCGATTCGGAGAAGGGGGTGTTCGCGATCGACATGCTGGATGTCACGCGCACCGAGCAGAATTACCTGCGCAACTCCGCCATCCTCGAAACCCGGCTGTACGACGCGCACGGCGGCGTCATGCGCATCCTGGATTTCGCGCCGCGTTTCCGCACGCGCGGGCGCGTGTTCCGCCCCATGATGTTCGTGCGCGTCGTCGAGCCCATGAACGGCCGCCCGACGCTGCGCCTGCGGCTGCGTCCCACCTCGAGTTACGGTGAACGCTGCGATCCCGGCATCAGCGGCAGCCATCACATCCGCTTTGCCGCCGACGGACTGCATTACCGCGTCACCACCGATGCCTCGCTGGCGGCGCTGCTGGAGAACCGGCCCGTGGTGCTCGAGCAGCCGCTGCATTTCATCATCGGTCCGGACGAGACCCTGCAGGAATCTCCCGCGGCGCTGACGCGCGAGTTCCTCGGCTCGACGCTGACCTACTGGCAGGAATGGGTGCGCACCCTCGCGGTGCCGGCTGACTGGCAGGACGCGGTGATCCGCGCCGCCATCACGCTGAAGCTCTGCACCTACGAGGACACGGGCGCGGTGCTGGCCGCGCTCACGACCTCCATCCCGGAAGCCGCCAACAGCACGCGCAACTGGGACTATCGCTACTGCTGGCTGCGCGACAGCTACTTCGTCATCCAGACGCTCAACCGCCTCGGCGCCACGCGCACCATGGAGGCCTATCTACATTACATCGACCACATCATCGCCTCGTCGACCGTCGACAGCCTGCAGCCGCTGTACGGCATCACCGGCGATCCGCGCGCCGAGGAGAAGATCGCCACCAGTCTTTCCGGTTATCGCGGCATGGGGCCGGTGCGCTTCGGCAACCTGGCCGCCGAGCAGGTACAGCACGATGTGTACGGCTCGGTGATCCTCGCCGCCACGCAGCTGTTCTTCGACGAGCGCCTGGTGCGCTCCGGCGACCAGACCCTGCTGGAGCGGCTGTACCGGCTCGGCAAACGCGCCGTCGCCAGCTTCGAGGAACCCGACGCCGGGCCGTGGGAATTCCGCGGCAAGCTGCAGCGCCACACCTTCTCCGCGGCGATTTCCTGGGCCGGTTGCGACCGGCTCGGGCCGCATCGCGCGGCGCGTCGGCGACGATATCGCGGCGCGCGACTGGAGTGCGCGCGCCAACTACATGCGCCAGGAGATCCTCACCGGCGCCTGGAGCGAGGAGCGCCAGTCGTTCACCTCCGCGTTCGGCAATCGCGACCTCGATGCCACGGCGCTGCTGCTGCCCGAGCTGGGCCTGTTGCCGGCCACCGATCCACGCTTTCTCAAGACCCTGGAGCGCATCGAGGAAGAGCTGCGCGTGGGCGACCTGCTGTTCCGCTACAAACATGCCGACGATTTCGGACAGCCGGAGAATGCCTTCACGATCTGCGCGTTCTGGTACGTGAACGCGCTGGCGGCGGCCGGTCGCGTCGACGAGGCGCGCGAACGATTCACGCGCCTGCTGGCGCATGCGCAATCCGCTCGGCCTGCTGTCCGAAGACATCCAGCCTGCGAGCGGCGAGCTCTGGGGCAATTTTCCGCAGACCTACAGCATGGTGGGAGTGATCGGCAGCGCACTGCGACTCTCACGCAGCTGGGAGGAAATCGTATGACCCGGCTGGTTGCGGTTTCGAACCGCATTGCCGTGCCCAAGCGTGGCGCGGCACCCGGTGGGCTCGCGGTGGGATTGCTGGCCGCCATGCAGGCGCGGCGCGGATTGTGGTTCGGCTGGGATGGTGAAACCGCCGATGTCGCCAGCGACGAACCATCCGTGGTGCGCAAGGATGGAGTCACGTTCGCATCCTTCGACATGGACCAGGCCGAGTACCGCGACTTCTATCTCGGCTTCTGCAACGGCGCCCTGTGGCCGCTGTTTCACTACTTCGTGGACGGCTTCCGTTACAACGACACGCAGTACGAGGCCTACCAGCGCATGAACCAGCGCTACGCGCGCCTGCTGCTGCCGCTGCTCGAACCCGGCGATCTCATCTGGGTGCACGACTACCACCTGTTCCCGCTGGCGCAGAAGCTGCGCGAGGCGGGAGCGACGCAACCCATCGGGCTGTTCCTGCACATCCCGTTTCCCAACATCGAAGTGCTGCGCGCGCTGCCGGTGTACGGCGAGATGCTGCAGGCCATGCTGGCCTACGACGTGCTCGGTTTTCAGACCGAAACCGATCGCGACGCGTTCCGCGGCGCGGCGGCCTTCGTCTGGGGCGCGCAGGTGCTGAGCTCCCGCAACACTGTGACGGTCGGCGGCCGCCGCGTGATCACCGAGGTGTATCCCATCGGCGTGGACGTGGATGCCATCCAGCGCGAGGCCACGCGAATCGCAGGCCACCGATGCGTGCCAGCGCATGATCGCCGGGTTGCTGGGCCGCAAGCTCATGATCGGCGTCGACCGGCTCGACTACAGCAAGGGACTGGTGGAGCGCTTCAAGGCCTACGAACGTTTTCTCGAGACGCACCCGGAGAACCAGAACCGCGTCACGTTCATGCAGATCGCGCCGCTGTCGCGCGCCGACGTGCGTGCTTACGCGGAGATCCGCCGCGATCTCGAGCAGACCACGGGTCGCACCAATGGCCGCTTCGCCGACACCGACTGGACGCCGATCCGTTACCTCAACCGCAATTTCCCGCACGACGTGCTCATGGGATTCATGCGCTCGGCGCTGATCGGCATCGTGACGCCGGTGCGCGACGGCATGAACCTGGTGGCCAAGGAGTTCGTCGCGGCGCAGGATCCGGCGGATCCCGGCGTGTTGATCCTCTCGACGCTGGCGGGCGCCGCACGCGAGCTGACCACCGCTCTCATGGTCAATCCGTACGACACGCGCGGCATGGCGCATGCCATACAGCAGGCGTTCAACATGCCGCTGGCCGAGCGGCGCGAGCGCCACCAGGCCATGCTCGAGGTATTGCGCCGCAATTCGATCTCGGCCTGGCACTCGAGCTTCGTGCACACGCTCGAGTCGCGCGCGGACGCCGCGGCTCAAGCGTCGCATCGGCTGATCCCGTAGTATGCCGGCGCATGGCGGCGCCCCGGGAAACTAACAAGGACACCAACAGGCGCGACGTGCCCGCGGCGCTCGCGCTGATGGCCGCGGTGGCGCTGGCCATGCTCATCGCGAATTCGCCGCTCGGTTCGAACTACCACGCCTTGCTGCTCCGGGACGTGGCCATCGGCATCGCGCCGCTGGCAGCTGTCCAAGAACGTGCTGCACTGGATCAACGACGGCCTCATGGCGGTGTTCTTCCTGCTGGTCGGCATCGAGATCAAGCGCGAGTGCGTGATCGGCGAGCTGTCGAGCCGCAGCCGCGCGCTGCTGCCCGCGATCGCGGCGCTGGGCGGCATGCTGGTGCCGGCGCTGGTGTACGCGTGGTGCAATCGCGGGCAGGGTGCGCTGCTCGCCGGCTGGCCGATTCCCACGGCCACCGACATCGCATTCGCCGTGGGCATGCTGGCACTGCTGGGATCGCGGGCGCCTGCGGCCTGCGCATTTTTCTGCTGGCGCTCGCGGTCATCGACGATCTCGGTGCCATCGTGCTGATCGCGGTACTGTTCACCTCGAAGCTGTCGTGGCTGGCGCTGATCCTCGCCGTGGTCTGCCTGGCGTGTGCTGCTGGTGCTCAATCGCACCGGCGTCACGCGGATGTGGCCGTACGTGCTGGTCGGCTTCCTCTTGTGGCTGTCGGTGCTCAAGTCCGGTGTGCACGCGACGCTCGCCGGCGTGGCGCTGGGGCTGGCGATTCCGTTGTCACGCGACGATGTCACAGCGGCATCGCGGCGCGGCTCGAACATGGGCTGCATCCGTGGGTGGCGTTCGTCATCCTGCCGTTGTTTGCGCTGGCCAATGCCGGCGTGCCGCTGACCGATGCTGAGCTGGCCGATGTTCGCGCACCCGGTGACGGTGGGAATCGTGCTCGGCCTGCTGGTTGGCAAACTCGCCGGCGTGTTCGGCTTCACCTGGCTGGCCGTGCGCCTCGGTTTCGGCAGCCTTGCCCGCCGGCGTCCGCTGGCGTCATGTGTTCGGCGTGTCGCTTGCTCACCGGTATCGGCTTCACCATGAGCCTGTTCATGGGCTCGCTGGCGTTCCCCGACGATGCGCTGCACGGCCAGGTGCGGCTGGGTGTGTTGCTGGGTTCGACCTGTGCGGCGATCGCGGGAGTGTCTGGCTGCGCTCGGTGGCGCGCGGCGCGCTGAAGTCGGCGGCATGGGGCCAAGGTCCCATTCCGCGATACTGCGCGTCCGGGCAAACCCTGACGGCGTCAGTGATCGCCGTCGGCGATCGGAGGGCCCACGGTGTCGACGATGGCTTCTAACAATGTCTTGTGAGGTGATCGGCTTGCGCAGGAACGCCGCGCCGATTTCGCGCGCCGGAACTTCGATCTTCGGATCGTCGCATCCGCGAGATCAGCACCACGGGCAGTTCGAGATTGGTCACCTTCGGATGCAGCGCCAGCTCCAGCCCCGACATGCCGCCGAGATGAATGTCCGCCAGCAGGCAGGCCGCGCCGAGGTGTCGCGGCGACGGCCAGGAACTCCTCGGCGCTCGCGAACGACACGCAGCGATAGCCGGCGCCGCATGCAGCTGCCTTTCGAGGGCCTTGCGCACGGAGGCGTCGTCGTCGACGAGGGCGATGGTTTTTCTTGGTGGGGACATGCGCAGCTTTCCAGATTCCGGGCGCGCGTTATACGGCCGGGCTCGCCGGCGCGTATTGCTGCGATCTGCCAACTACTTGTTTGTATCTGCCATGGCACGGCAATCGCCGTAGCCTCGGGGTAACCCCCCAGAGTTCACCCGCATGCACATGCGCCACACGCGCGGCGTAGGGCGCATTCCCGGCGCCATGGGTCTGGCGGCGCGGCTCGCCACCGAGCGCGCCCGCGCACGCGGCATCGCGCTGCGGCCGCTGCTGGCGAAAGCCGGACTCACGGCGCAGGAGCTCGCCGATCCGCGCACGCGTCTGCCGGTGAGCAACCAGATCGAATTCCTGAACCTGGTCGCCGAAGCGCTGCGCGACGACATGCTGGGACTGCACCTCGCGCTCGACTTCGATCTGCGGCGCGCCGGGCTCCTCTATTACGTGCTCGCTTCCTCCGACACATTGCTGGATGTCTTCGAGCGCGGCGCGCGCTTCACCTCCATCGTCAACGAAGGCGTGATGCAGGAATGCATCAAGGGACGCCGCATCGGGCTCGCGATGCGCTACAGCGGAGTCACGCGCCAGGACGACCGGCACCAGATCGAATTCTGGCTCGCGGCCCTGGTACGCATCTGCCGGCAGATCACCGGCGAGAGCTCAAGCCGGTGCGTGTCCGGCTGACTCACTACCGTTCGGCCGGGCACACGAAACTCGCGCGCTTCCTCGGGTGCGACGTGGAGTACGGCGCGACGCGCGACGAAATCCTGTTCGCACGTGAAGCCGCGCGACCTGCGGGTGATCAACGCGGATCCGTACCTCAACCGGCTGCTGCGTCGAAGCGTGCGAAGCGGCACTGTCGCGCCTGCGGCGGCGCACGACGGGCTTGTTTGCCTCGCGCGTGGAGAATGCCGTGGCGCCGTTGTTGCCGCATGGCAAGGCCCGCGCCTCACATATTGCCGCCGAGTTCGGCATGAGCGAACGCACCTTCGCGCGCCGCCTTGCGGATGAAGGGCTGACGTTCTCGCAGCTGCTGGACCGGCTGCGACTCGACCTGGCGCGCCGTTACCTGGTGCAGCGAGGAGCTGTCGATCTCCAAGGTGGCCTGGCTGCTGGGCTACAAGGAGGTTGGCGCGTTTTCACACGCCTTCCGCCGCTGGACCGGCAAGTCTCCGAGCGAGGTGGCGCGCCACGGTGCATGAGCGCGACGCGCGCGCGGATGCTAATTGCCCCTAGGTCCCATATCCCGTCCCGGGCCTGCCAGCGAACTCTGCGTGGGTGAATTTCCGCCTTCCGCTGTTCGACTGGTTGTCGCAATACCGGGCGACTGGTTGCGCCCCGATGTGCTCGCGGGCCTGACCACGGCTGCCGTGGTGATTCCCAAGGCCATGGCGTACGCAACCGTGGCCGGCCTGCCGATCGAGATCGGCATCTACACGGCCATCGTGCCGGCGCTGGTGTACGCCGTGCTCGGCACGGCGCGCGTGCTCAGCGTGACCACGACCACAACCATCGCCATCCTGGTCGGTGCCGAACTGGCCATCGTGGTGCCCGATGGCGATCCGGCGCGTCTGCTGCAGGCACTGGCGACGCTGGCGCTGATGGTCGGCGCTATTCCTGATGCTGGCGTCGGTGCTGCGCCTCGGCTTCTTCGCCGATTTCGTCTCGCTATCCGGTGCAGGTGGGATTCAAGGCCGGCATCGGCTTCGTGATCGTCGCCGACCAGGTGCCCAAACTACTCGGCATCAAGATCCACAAGGAAGGATTCTTCCGCGACGTCTGGTCGATCCTGTCGGCGCATTCCGAAGGCCGTGCTGATCACCGTGGTCATCGGCCTCGGCACCATCGCGGTGCTGGCGCTGATCGAGAAATTCCGGCCCGAAGTGGCCCGCGCCATTGATCGTGCTGGGCGCGGCCATCGCCGCCACGGCCATCTGGGCGCTGCAGAGCCAGGGGCGTGTCCGTGGTCGGGCGCGGTGCCTTCGGGACTGCCATCGTTCCGGCTGCCGGACCTGTCGCTGGCGCAGGCCATGTGGCCGGGCGCGCTCGGCATCGCGCTCATGAGCTTCACCGAAACCATCGCCGTCGGCCGCGCCTTTGCGCGCACCGACGATCCGCTGGTGCGTCCGAATGCCGAGCTGCTGGCCACCGGCGCCGCCAATGCCGTGGGCGGATTCCTGGGCGCCATGCCCGCGGGTGGCGGCGCGTCGCAGACCGCGGTGAATCGCATGACCGGCGCGCGCACGCCGCTTGTCCGGCGTGGCGAGTGCGCTGGCCGCGGTGCTGGCGGCGTTGTTCCTGTCGCCGTTCATCGCGCTGATGCCGCACGCCGCGCTGGCCGGCGTGGTCATCGTCTATTCGCTGGGACTCATCCAGCCCGCCGAATTCCGCGACATGCTGCGCGTGCGGCGCACGGAATTCATCTGGGCGGTGGTCGCCATGCTGGGCGTGATGGTGCTGGGCACGCTGCAAGGGCATCCTGGTCGGCCATCATCGTTTCGCTGGTGGCGCTGGGATACCAGGCCGCGAATCCGGCGGTGTACGTGCTCGGCCGCGAACCCGGCACCACCAAGTTCCGGCCGCGCTCGCCGGACATCCGGACGACGAGTTCGAGCCTGGCCTGCTGCTCACGAGGCTGGAAGGCCGGCTGTTCTTCCTCAACGCCGAGCGTGTCGGTCGAAAAACTGCGCGTCGCTGCATGGCCGAGTACCAGCCGCGCGTGCTGGTGCTCGACCTGCGCGCGGTATTCGACCTCGAATACTCCGCGCTCAAGATGCTCATCGAGGCCGAGGCGCGCGGCCGCGCCGCCGGCGTCGAAATGTGGCTCGGCGCCATGCAGCCCGAGGTGCTCGCGGTGGTGAAGCGCTCGCCGCTGGGCGAGAGCGCTCGGCCCCGAGCGGATGTTCACCTCGATCGATACCGCGGTGAAGAAGTTCCGCGGGCAATACGGAGAGACCCATGCGTAAGTCCAGCGGAAGACCACGCGCAAGAAGGAGATCGGCACGATCGCCGTGCTCCTGCAGCGTCTCAACGAATTCCGGCTGCCACGCGCGCTGGACATCAAGAAGAAGGTGGATCGCGGCGAGAAGCTGTCCGACGACGACCTCAAGTTCCTCGACGAGGTGAAGAAGGACTGCGCCGCAGGTGCAGGGCGCTGGTCGCGAAACATCCCGAGTACAAGAGCCTGGTGGACAAGCTGGCGTCGCTGTATGCCGAGATCAGCGCGCAAGGGGCTCGAGAACGAACAGAAACCGAAGGCACGACCATGAGCAAGGCCGACACCAGCGACCAGCTGCGCGGCAAGGACTACGACAACGAGCTCAAGAAGCTGCACGGCGAGCTGGTCAAGCTGCAGCAGTGGGTGGTGCACAAGGGCCTCAAGGTCTGCATCGTGTTCGAGGGGCGCGATGGCGCGGGCAAGGGCGGCTGCATCAAGGCGATCACCGAGCGCGTCAGTCCGCGCGTGTTTCGCGTGGTCGCGCTGCACGTCGCCCAGCACGCGCGAGCGCAGCCAGATGTACGTGCAGCGCTACCTGCCGCATCTGCCCGCGGCCGGCGAAATCGTGATCTTCGATCGCAGCTGGTACAACCGCGCCGGCGTGGAACGCGTCATGGGTTTCACCGAGATGGAGGACGTGAAAGCGCTTCCTGCGGGTCGTCCCGCGCGTGGAACAGGCCATCGTCGACTCGGGAGTGATCCTCATCAAGTTCTGGCTGGAGGTCAGCGAAGAGGAGCAGACCCGCCGCCTGCAGGATCGCGTCAACGATCCGCGCAAGATCTGGAAGCTCTCGCCCATGGATCTCAAGTCCTACAGCCGCTGGTACGACTACTCGCGTGCGCGCGATGACATGTTCGCGGCCACCGATTCGCCACATGCGCCCTGGTACGTGGTGCCCAGCGACGACAAGCGCCGCGCGCGCCTCAACGTGATCCACCACATCCTCAAGCAGGTGCCGTACAAGGCGATGCCGCGGCGAGAAGATCAAGTTCCCCAAGCGCCAGAAGCGCGGCGGCTATCGCGATGCCAAGCTACCCGTACAAGTACGTCAAGGCCGTGTTCTGAGCCATATATAGTATGGGGGCATGTCCCCATTCTTCTAACCGAGCCAGCCGCCTTCGAAGCCTGCGCGCTTCAGGCCGCGCTGCGCACGTACTCGTTGCGTTTCATGACGGTCCAGATGAGCTCGCTGCGGTAGTTCTCGATCATCGAGATGATGGGGCCCTGGTCGATGCCCAGGTATTCGGTGTCCACCCAGCCCACGCCGCGCACGCGCCGGCCATGCCGCAGCGGCACGTCGTAGTCGAAGCTCGGGTTGAAGGCGTCGACGAAGCCGTACTTGCCGTAGATGTGGCGGCCGTAACGCTTGTGCATGTTCCTGCGCCGCGGGCAATCACCACCTCGGGCGCGAAGGGCAGCGAGCCGAGCACGGCGGTGGGCGCGATGGTGCCGTCGTCGTGGGTTTCGATGCAGGCCCACGCCGCGCGCCGCGTACGAGAAGAATTTGTCGCTGTCTGGCCGAGGTAGGGCAGCTCGTAAGCTGCCGGGCCCGTCGGAGGCCGTCAGTCCCCAGATGTTGGGGCCGTAGCCGCGCCAGTCCATGGGATTGCGGATCGCATAGGCGCGCTGCGCCAGCACGGCGCGGCGGCTGTTCTCGAAGTAGTCGATGCCCTGCGGCCACATGAATTCGTCCTTGATGCCGCGCAGGTCGATCCAGATGTGCGTGTACTGGTGGCCGAACATGGGCCCGAAGGTCAGGTGGGTCTGGCCCTCGAGCGTGCCCCAGCTGCGGTAGTAGTCGGAGGTCCAGGCATCCCAGATGCTGCGGCGCGGCCGGGTAGGTAGGGCAGCCGAGCGCCAGGATGAACACCAGCATGGCCTCGTTGTAGCCGCGCCAGTCGTGCCCGCCGAACTCCAGCTCCGGGCTCCAGGCCATGCGGATGTCGGGCGCGACTGCAATGGCCCAGGGCCAGTTCACGCGCTGGTACAGGTCGTCGGCAATGCTTGCGGATCTCGGTTTCCTCGGCGATCCTGCTGGTCGAAGTAACCGCCGACGAACAGCACCCCGGCGATCAGCAGCGCCGTGTCGACGGTAGATAGTTCCGAATCGCCGTAGCGCTTGCCGGTGGTGAAGTTGACGAAGTGGTAGAAAAATCCCTGGTAGCCCGTGGCCTGGTCGCGCGAGGTGTCCTGCTGCGCGTCGCGCAGGAAGCGCAGCGTGGTCAGCACGCGCGCGCGCGCCTGCGCGCGCGTGACGTAGCCGCGCTCCGCGCCGATGGCATAGGAGTTCAGCGCAAAGCCCACGGCCGCGATGCTCGAGAACGGCGGCCTGGGCCAGCGATCCGGCATGAGCCCGGTCTCGGGCTCGGCCGTTTCCCAGAAGAAATTGAAGGTGCGCTTCTGCACGTCTTCCAGCAGCGGATCGAGCGTCTTGACCGGCACCACCGGGCGGGCGCGCACCACCACCGGTTCGAGCTTCGGCCGGCGGTCTTGCAGCCGCCGGCAGCAGCAGCGTGGCGGCCGACGCGGACAGTCCCGCGAGACAGTGCGCGCCGCGGTCTGCGCGTGCGGTCATGCGGCCGCGGGCGCCTGGCAGCAGCGCGCGATGAACTGCTCGTGCTCGGGCATGGCGGCGACGCAGCTCGAGATCACGCCGCGCACGCTTTCGCCCAGCTTGCACGAGCTCCGCTCGGCCACCAGCGTCCACCAGCGGGTGATAGCCCGTGGGCATGATGTGTTGTCCCACCATCACCTGCACCCAGCTGGTGAGCGCGAACATTTCGTCGGCATTGCGATAGAAGCGGCCGCTGTCGCGGAACAGCCGGATACTTTTCTTCGAGTCGGCTCGGGAATCGCCATGTTGCCGCAGTACTTCCAGAACTCGCTGTCGCGCCGTTCCGTGGCGTGGTAGTGCAGGATCAGGAAATCGCGAATGCGTTCCATCTCGAAGGCGGCTTCGGCGTTGTAGCGAGCCTGCAGCGACCGGACTCATGTGGCGGTCGGGCAGCATCTGGATCAGCCGCGCGATGCCGGACTGGATCAGGTAGATGCTGGTCGATTCCAGCGGCTCGAGAAATCCGCTGGCCAGGCCCAGCGCCACGCAATTGCGATTCCACATCCTGCGGCGGCGGCCGGTGGTGAATTTCAGCAGGCGCGGTTCGGCGAGCGCGCGGCCGTCGAGATTGGCGGTGAGCGTGGCCGCGGCCTCGGCGTCGCCCAGGTGGGCACTCGAATACACGTAGCCGTTGCCGGTGCGATGCTGCAGCGGGATGCGCCATTGCCAGCCCGCGCTGCGCGCCGTGGAGCGCGTGTACGGGGTCGCGGGCGCGGTCTTTTCGCTGGGCACGGCGACGGCGCGATCGCAGGGCAGCCAGTGGGTCCAGTCGTCGTAGCCGGTCTTCAGCGACTGCTCGATGAACAGGCCGCGGAATCCCGAGCAATCGATGAACAGATCGCCGGCTGACTGCGCGCTCCGGACTTCAGGGTCACCGATTCGATGAAGCCATCCGTGCCGCGCAAGGTCACGTCGACGACTTCACCTTCGATGCGCCTGACGCCGCGCGCCTCGGCATAACGGCGCAGGTACTGCGCGTACAGGCCGGCATCGAAATGATAGGCATAGGCCACCTGCGACAGCGGCGAACCCTTGGGCACATCGCGTGGCGCCGGACATGAATTGCCGTGCGGCGCGGCCGCGGTATTCAGCGAGTATTCGCCGATGTCGCGCGCCCGGCCCTGGCGAGCTGCAGCTTGAGCCAGTATTGATGGAAGGGCAGCCCGCGATAGTCGTGACCGATGCTGCCGAAGCCATGGATGTAGCGTGAACCGAGGCTGCCCCAATCGACGAACTGGATGCCGAGCTTGAAGGTGCCGCGCACCGCGCGCACGAATTCGACTTCGTCGATGCGCAGCGTGTCATTGAAGGCGCGCAGGTGCGGCACCGTGGCCTCGCCGACGCCCACCGTGCCGATGTCCTCGGATTCGATGAGCTGGATCGAGAGCGGGAATTCGCAGCGTGCGCGCCAGCGCCGCCGCGGCCATCCAGCCGGCGGTTCCGCCGCCAACGATGACGATGCTTTCGAGCCGCGCGTCGTGGTCCACGAAATGGATGATGGCACCGATCGCCGTCGCAGCTCAGAACTTCACGCCGAAAGATCCCCGCACCGTGCGCGGGATAGCCCGTGATGTTGCCGACGGGATTCAGGGTGCCGCCGGTGACCAGGCCGTTCGGCCCGTTCGACGTCGACGTAGTCGACCAGGTTTTCCTCGTTGGTCGACGTTCAGGATGTCGAAGCGCAGGTAGAAGGACCCGAAATCGCCGCATGTCGAAGTCCTTGGTGATCTGCAGGTCGAGCGACTGGTAGCCATCGCCGGAGCCGACGGCGTACGCGAACTCGCGTGCAGGGCGCGCCATTGTCGAACACCGCCGGTGCCTGTGAGGCAGGAGGCGACGTTGTGCGGCAGCGGCGTCGACCAGGTGAGCTTGCGCGGCCAGCGTCAGGCCCCACGGCGCCGCGTACGTGCCGGTGGCGACGACGCGATGTTTGGGCGCCGCATTCGACAGCATGAACGGATACTCGGTTGATCGATACCTGGTCGAAGGCGTAGTGCTCGTTGATGTCGCGATTCTGCTCGGCATCGGTATACGTGTACGAAAAGGTCGCGCCCCACTTCGATTCCTCGGTGAACGGCTTCTCCGCCGACAGCAGCACCTGCGTGCTCTCGGTCTCGATGCCGCTGTTGCCGATGAGCAGCACGCCGGCGAGTCCCGGCGGCGAATTGCCCCAGGGTTGCGAGCGGTTCTGCCAGAAGTCGCCGTTGGGATAGCGATTGCCCAGCGTGAACACGAAGCCGTCCTTGCTCTCGATACGCGTGACCGCGACGCTGGTGTTCCAGTCGGCGAGGCGGTTGCGCAATCCCAGGCTGAACTGGTCGGAGTAGGGCACCTCCAGGTCGTTGTTGATGAGGTTGACTTCGCCGGCCATGCCGTTGAACAGCGCAAGAATGGCGCCGGGATCCTGCGCGTACACCGGATCCCAGGCCACGCACGAGGCACTGGGCGTGCACGGATGATCGGCGGTATTGAAGCGCAGCTCGGAGGTGGCCAGCGCGAACTTGGTCTGCTCGAGCTGTAGATAGTCGTACAGCGTGCGGTCGTAGGCACGTCCGGCGCCGCCGAAGATCACGAGGCGCTGGTCGGCGCCGAGGTCGTAGGAGAATCCCAGGCGCGGCTGGAAGGCGTCCTGCTTGGGCTCGCGATTGTTGCCGGTGCTGATGTAGTCGTTGATGTCGAAGGCGGTATCGGGATCGGAAGACAGGCCGAGCGACTGGCCGTAGGTGAGTCCCGGCGAGATCTCGGTGTTGAGCGAATCGAGCAGGAACTGCGGCGTCGCGAAGTCCAGGTACGATTCGTTCCACTCGACGTCCCAGCGCAGCCCGAGGTTCAGCGTGAGGTGATCGTTGACCGCCCAGTCGTCCTGCACGAACACGCCTAACTGCTTGTCGTTCGAGGTTACGCTGGAGTCGAATCCCTCCAGCGGCAGCGCGAACACGGCCTTCCACGGGTCGGTGGCCGTCCCGCGGCCGTCACGTTGTAAGAGAACACCGGGCGGCCGGGCACCGAGTCCTGCGCCGTGAGGTCCACGTCCTTGTACTTCACGCCCAGCTTGATGGTGTGATCGCCGGTGATCCAGCCGATGTCGGTGAACGTGATGATGTTGCCGATGCCCCAGCCTTTCTGGCCCTTGTTCTGGCCGGCGCGCGGATCGGCGCCGTCGATGGCGATGATGTTGTGGTCCTGGCCGTCGTTGAAACGTATAGACGACGCCGTTCTGATCCGCGTTGACGACGTGCGGTACGAAGAACGCGTCTTCGTACGTCAGGTGCACTTCGTTGAGCCAGCGCTCGCCGCTGTGTTTCCACGACAACTCGTAGCGCGTGTCATCGTTGTCGGTGTTGACCGAGGCCGAGGCGGCGACGCCCGTGCCGGTCCGCTCGTTCAGGGCCGTCTCATCGCGAATCTTCACGGACAGTTCGAAGCGATCGGCGTCGCGTGGGATCGAAGTCCAGCTTGGCGAAATACAGGTCTTCGTCGAAGCCGATGGTGGCAGGCCCCAGCTGCGAGGAGGCGTTCGCCGGCAGCTGCGCGAGGATGTCGGGCGGTGTGGTCGTCCCGGGGATCACCGTGACCGGAGTGACGTAGCGCTTGGCTTCGTAGGTCACGAAGAAGTGCATGCGGTCCTGGATGATGGGACCGCCGAAGGCGATGCCGTACTCCTTGGTCTCCGACTCGCTCTTGAGGCCGCTCGCATGCTCGGCCGGCGTGCTGGCGCGCCAGTTGTCGGCCGAATACGTGCCGAAGGCCTGGCCCTCGAATTCGTTGGTGCCCGAACGCGAGATGGCCGTGATGGCCGCGCTCGAGATCTGGTCGTACTCGGCCTTGTAGTTGGAGGTGATGACCTTGTATTCGCCGATGGCGAGCTGCGGGAACGGATTGCCCTGGGTGTCGCCGGCCTGGCCGCTGACACCTGAGCGCACGTAGCCTTTCTGGCCGACGCCATCGATATAGAGATTCACGCCGTTGGCATTCTGCGCACCGCCGCGGATCGAGGTCTTGCCGTTGGCATCGACCTGGAACACCACGCCGGGCACGGTGTCGGCGAACTCCAGGAAATTGCGCGTCATCTGCGGCACGGACTCGATCTGTTCCTGCGACACAGTCGCTGCCGACTTCCGAGGTTCGCACCTCGTTGAGGCGGCGTCCGCTCACGACGACTTCCTGCATGGGTGCTTCGGTTTCCGCTGTCGCGGCGCCGGTCACCAGATCCAGCGTGGCGGTGGAAGCAACACTGAGCGTCACCACCTTTTCAGTGCCGGCGCCCGCATCCACGCGGTAGGTGCCGGGCGGCAATCCTGCCAGCGTGTAACTGCCGTCGGCGCCCGAGCGTGTCGCCGCGGTGGCGCCGGTGGCGACATTGTTCGCCGTCACGTCGACATTGGCTGGCGCGTGCCCGCGCAGCGTGGCCTCGGCGGATTGCGCCCATGTCACGGCCGGAATGGCGAGCGCTGCGGCAACGGCCGCACCTATCAACGAGCGTGGAAAGTGGTTCATGGAAATCCCTCTCGTGCGTTGTTCGTGTGACAACGGCGCACTTCACAGTGCAGCGGGACTCACAACCCTGCGAGCTGTGGTCAATTGTCGACACGCGTCCTTGGCAACGGATTCTTGCACCGTCCGCGCGGCGAGTCTCGGCAGTTCCGTGAGCAAGCTGTAGGACTGCACGCCGGAGTGAGTGCGGCGTTGTCGGACGAACGAGGAACTTTGTTAGGGCACGGCGCTGTTGCGCGCTGCCACGCGCGCTGCCGCGGTGAGCTCGAACGTGCCTTCGATGCCGCCGCGCGCACTGGTGCCGACGGTCACTTCGTAAATTCCTGGCGTGACCTGCCAGCGATTGTCAGGACCCAGCAACGCAAGCTGCGACGCGGGTATGGCGAACTCCACGACGCGCGATTCACGCGCCGCGAGGTGCACACGCCGATAGGCCGTGAGGCGCTTGCCGGCGACGGCGGCGGCGACCCGCGGACGGATATAGAGTTGCGGCACTTCGTCGCCGGCTCGATCGGAGAGGTTGGCCACGCGCACCCGCACCACGAGCGTGTCTTCGCGGCCGATGCGCTTTGGCAATTCGAGTCCGTCCAGCTTGAAGCGGCTGTACGACAGTCCGAAGCCGAAGGGAAAAAGCGGCTCGTCGGATTCGTCCAGCCAGTGCGCCTTGTAGTCGCCGCGCTCAGGGATGTTAGGGCGGCCATTCGGCGGATCGTAGTGATGAATCGGGAGCTGTCCGACGCTGCGCGGCCAGGTGACCGGTTGTTTGCCGCCCGGGTTGTAGTCGCCGAACAGCACGTCGGCGATGGCGTGGCCGCCTTCGATGCCGGGAAAGAATGCGTGCACCAGCGTGGCGGACTTGTCCGCCAGCCCCGGGACCGCGAGCGCGCGACCGGTGAGCAACACGACCACGACGGGCTTGCCGGTGGCGAGCAATGCGTCGATCGAGTTCCTCCTGGTTGCCGGGCAGATCGAGGTTGGCGCGATTCTTCGCTTCGCCGCTCTGCGCTTCGCGCTCGCCTATCACGGCGACGATGAGATCGCTGTCGCGCGCGGCCGCGGCGGCCGCGGCGATGCGCGCCTCGTCGCCGGCCGGTGCGGTGCCACGAGGCTCGAGCCCGACACCCGGCGAATGCGTCACGCTCATGGCGCCTTGCGAAGCTGCCGCACGCTCCTGGAAGGCGGCCAGCACAGTCACCACGTCCTTGCCTTCGCCACGCGCATGCCAGGGCCCGAGCAGATCGTCGCGGGCATCGGCCAGCGGGCCGGTGAGCAGGATGCGCCGCGGCGTCGCCAGCGGCAGCACGTTCGCGTCGTTCTTCAGGAGCACGATGGACTTGCGGGCGATGTCGCGCGCGGCGGCGCGATGTTCCATCGAAAGGCGTACGCGTTTCTCGAGGTCCTCGGGCACGTAGGGTTTGTCGAACAGGCCGAGGCGGCGCTTGAAGGCAAGCGCACGCAACACTTCGCGATCTATCTCCCCGACATTCACCATGCCGGCCTGCAGGGCCTTCGAGAGCTGCGCGTAGTACACACCGTCTTCCATGTCGACGGTCATGGTGCCATCACGCAGTGCCTGCACCGCGGCCTGCAGGTCGTCGGCGGCGGTGCCGTGATAACGCAGCTCGGTGATCGCCGCGTAGTCCGAAACCAGCACGCCGTCGAAGCCAAGCTCGCCGCGCAGGACGTCCTGCAGCAGGTACCGGTTCGCGGACATCGGGACGCCACCGGGACCGGTGGTGAAGGCGGGCATCACCGAAGGCGCGCCGGCCGCAATGCCTGCCGCGAAGGGTGGCAGATGGAACTGGCGGATGGCGCGCTCGCTGAGATCGACATAGGCGTAGTCCTTGCCGGCCTGCGAGGCGCCGTAGCCGAGATAGTGCTTGAGGCAACTCGCCACGCCGAAATCCGCCGGGGCCGGATTGCCGGGCAGCCCGGCGAGCGAGCCGTGGAATCCTTCGATGGAGGCGACGGCGTAGTCGCCCGACACCAGCGGTGATTCACCGAAGGTCTCCACCACGCGCCCCCAGCGTGGATCGACCGGGTGATCGACCATGGGCGCGAAGGTCCAGCGTTGCCCGTGCGAATAACCTTCGAGCCCGGCAATACGCGCGGCGACACGTGCATCGGCGGCGTCGAAGGTCGCCGCCAGTCCCAGCGGCACGGGAAACACCGTCCAGTAGCCGTGGATGATGTCGGTGGCGAACACGATGGGGATGCCGAGCCGCGATTCCTTGACCGCGATGCGCTGGATGCGGTTGACGTCGCGCGCCGACCATTCGAAGGCGGACATCTGGAAGCCGATGCCCTCGCGCGCCAGTTCCTCGGCCGATTTGTTAGGCCTGCCGGCCGAGTCGGGCCCGGTCATGGTGCCCTTGCTGAGCAACATGAGCTGGTTGACCTTTTCCTGCAGGTTCATGCGCGCGAGCAGCGCAGTATCGCGTGCGTCGGGCTTCGGTGGCGTGTCCGCCCGGCAGGGGAGCGCCAGGACGCCAACGAGCGCCAGCAGGATGGCCGCGGACCGCATGCGAAGGATTGCTGCAGACATGAAAAGCTCCGGTGCAGGAAACAACGCACAAGTCGCGTGCAATTCCCGTGCGGAAGAATTTCACAACTCACACAACTAATAAGTCGGCGGGAACCTACAGGCGTCCGCACCGGAGTAGGCTCGGCGCGCTTTACTTCACCACTGGGAGAACTAACTTGAAGAATCCAATCCGTGGAGCGGCGCTGCTGTGCGTCAGCCTGTTGATGTCGACGGCGTATGCGCAGACTGCGCAACCGATTCCCGCGTGGGACCACGTGATTGCCGGCGCGGCGCGATTCGAGGTGCTGCGTGATTTCGGCAATGACGCGGTGCTCGACCATGAAACCGGCCTGGTGTGGGAACGCTCACCCAACACCTCGGCAACGTACCCGTATTGGCTCGCCGCGCAGTATTGCCTGAATCTCTCGGTGGGCGGCCGCAAGGGATGGCGTGTGCCCTCGATCTTCGAACTCTCGACACTGCTCGATACCAAGGTCGCTCCGCCAGCGCCGTTGTTGCCCGCCGAGCATCCCTTCAGGAATGTGTCGAAGGTCCTCTGGTTCTGGAGTTCCACAGGGGATACGAACGTAACGCCTTTACAGTGGGGCCTGGAGACGATGACTGGCACCGTATTGATGTATTACCCGACCACCGCGGGCATGCATGCCTGGTGTGTGCGCGCGCCATCGGCCGATTCCCGCCATTGAACCCGGCGGTTGTACGGCCAACGTCCGATTGAGGCAGGCGCGGTCGGTCGCCATCGTGCGGAGGATTTTCCTGATTCATACGTAACAGGCTGGTGATTCCCGTGATGCAGACAACTCGTATCCGTTCAGGATTCCTGCTTTGCCTTGGCCTGGCCGTGGGTGCGGGGTTCGCCGCATTGCCGGCGTCCGCACAGAACGTCTGGGACACGGTTCCCTCCATGGACGTGGTGCGCAGCCGGCTCGAACTGACCATCGAGCAGGAAGCCAGACTTCTGCCGATCTTCGAGCGGCGCGTTGCCGAATTGCAGAAGGTGCGCGAACAGCTTGCGCAAGCCACCTCGGATCAGGAGAAGCGCACGGTGCTGCGCGATGCGAAGCAAGGCGCGGACGCGTTCAATTCGCAGGTGGAAGGGGTGCTCCACGCCTCGCAGAAGTCGGAATGGCAGGAGATGCGCGCCGAGACGCGCGAGAAGGTCAAGGAACGCTACGAGCAGCAAAAAGAGTCGCAGTGAACAGCCGGGCAATATTGATCGCGGCCCTGGCCGCATCGTTGTCGTGCGCAGCGCTCGCGGCGAAAACGCCATTCTGGGGTTCGCGCGAATCCCGCCCGGCCGGGACAGCCGGTGTCGGACCTGAAGCAGGGCGAGTTCGTCTGGTTCGGCGACGCCGTGCGCAGCGGCCCCATGTTGCTGGTGGTGAGCATCGACGAACAACTCGCCTACCTGTACCGCAATGGCGTGCTTACCGGCGTGAGCACGGCAAGCACCGGCAAGAAGGGGCACGAGACGCCGACCGGGGTGTTCACCGTGCTGCAAAAGAACAAGGATCACTTCTCCAACATCTACGACAACGCTCCCATGCCCTACATGCAGCGCCTCACCTGGGGTGGCATCGCGTTGCACGCGGGTGGTCTGCCGGGTTATCCCGCCTCGCACGGTTGCATCCGGCTGCCGAGTGAATTCGCGCGCCTGTTGTTCGAAGTCACCTCGACGGGCATGACGGTAGTGGTGGCGAGCGCGGCCAGCGAACTGAGTGAGGCCGCGTACCCGGGATTCCTCGCGCCGGTGGATCCCACGGGTCAACCCGTGACTTCACTGCCATTGATGCCGAGCGAATCGCTGCGCTGGCAGCCCGAAATCGCGCCCGAGGGACCGATCAGCGTCGTGCTCAGCCGGCAGAGCGGACGCATCGTCGTGTATCGCGCGGGCGTGGAGATCGGGCGCGCGCGCGTGGTGTTCCATGGCGCCGAGCCCCTCGGCACACACGTGTTGACTACTGGTGGAAGGCGCCGCGCAGTCGCCGCAGCGTTACAACCCGAATCGCGCCAGCCAGCGCTGGATCGAAATCGAGATCGCGGGTCATACCGACCGCGCCGGCCAGGAGCCGGATGCAACAATCGCCGATCGCATCGAGATTCCGCCGGAGTTCATCATCAAGGTCAGCGAGATCGTCGCCCCCGGCGCCACGGTGCTGGTCACCGACGAACAGGTGACACCGTCGACCAGCGGTCCACGGCTGGATGTCATCAATTCCGAACCGCCGGAGAGCTGAGTGCCGTTAGCCAAAACGCTGCAGGTCGAAGGCAGCGACGTACGGCGCCGGAGCGCGCGCCGCGACCAGGTCGGCCACGGTCCGGGCCGTCATGGCCGAAAGCGTCAGACCGATGTGCTGGTGGCCGAAGGCGTACAACAGGTTCGGTATGCCGGGAACCCGGCCGATGGCGGGTAGATAGTCTGGCAGCACCGGGCGCGGGCCCACCCAGCTCGTCTGCAGTGCATCGGCCGGATATCCGAGCGCGATGAGGGTACGCCGCAGTTGCGCAGGGTGGCGCGGATCGGGTGGCGCATCGAGGCCGCCGAACTCCATGAAGCCGGTCGAACGCAGCCGTCCCGCCATGGGCGTCACGAAGGTGGCCTGGTCCTGGTACAGGATGGGGGCGTCGATGAGCGGCGTGGCGCCGGGCATCTCCACGTGATAACCGCGCGCCGCTTCCATGGGTACCTTGAGGCCGAAGGGAGTGAGCAAGGCAGCCGGACCAGGCGCCGGCGCAGACAATGACGTGGCTGACGACAATGGTGTCGGCGCCGCTCACCACCTCGATGGTATCGCCGCGCATCACCAGCGAGCGCACGTTGCGGCGAATCACCG
Organism: uncultured Pseudomonadota bacterium; assembly: GCA_963832505.1. Taxonomy (GTDB): domain Bacteria; phylum Pseudomonadota; class Gammaproteobacteria; order Steroidobacterales; family Steroidobacteraceae; genus CADEED01. The sequence continues at coordinate 530,910 of CAWHUD010000001.1, forward strand.
ACGCGCCATGTTCTGCCGCGCTGGCGGCGAAGGCGCGCACCACCTCGAGCGGGTCGATCACGTGCGCACACTTGGGAAACCACAGCCCGGCAATTTCGCTGGCATGTGCCGCGCGCCGCGCGGCGTCAAGCAGTTTGGCGGGTGCGGGCGCGGTGGGTACTTCGAGTTTTTCCATGGCGCGCGCCTGCGCAGCGGCACGCCGGCCGGCGCCGCGATTCAGCCACAACTCGTAGTGGCCGCGCCGCTGCAGCAGCTCGGGGCGCCCGATGTCCCGCAGCATCGCGTCGAGCGCGTCGACGGCGGGACGAACGAAGGGCGCGAGATGCACGGTGTTGGCGCCCTGGCGAAAGGCGGCGGCGGCAAACTTTGCGGCCCAGGGCAGGAATGCAGGGACGCGACTAACCGGAATGTGCAGCGGACCATCGAAGGCGGTCAGCAGTCGCCAGAAGCCGAACAGCAGTTCCGGCGATGGCAGTGGCTGGAGCAGCTCGGTGGCGATAGCGCCGGCATTGCCGAAGCTCGCGCCCGCCTCGCCGGGCGCGTCGCGATCCATGAGCAGCACCCGGCGACCTTCGAGCGCCAGCGCGCAGGCCACCGCCGAACCGATAACGCCGGCGCCTATGACGGCGATCGTTTCTTGTTGCGCCATTCGGCTAACGTATGCGAACTGGCCTCATTGGAAAAGGTTTGTGATGAAAGAGATCCGTGTGATCGATTCGCACACCGCCGGGGAACCCACGCGACTGGTGCTCGAAGGCGGGCCGCCGCTGGGCGCGGGTCCACTCGACGCGCGCGCGGCGCGATTCCGCACGGAGTTCGATGCCTGGCGTTCCGCGATCGTGAATGAGCCACGCGGGTCCGATGCCATGGTGGGAGCACTGTTGTGCGCGCCGCATCGTGCCGATTGCCGCTTCGGGGTCATCTTCTTCAACAATGTCGGCGTTCTCGGGATGTGCGGTCACGGCACCATCGGGCTCATCGCCTCGCTCGCGTACCGCGGAGAACTCGCGCCCGGGCGGGTACGGATCGACACGCCGGTGGGCGCGGTGGATGCCGAGTTGCGTGCCGACGGCAGCGTGTCCGTGGACAACGTGCCTAGCTACCGCGCCGCGGGTGGCGTGGTGCTGGACGTGCCTGGCGTGGGCCGCGTGAGCGGTGATGTTGCGTGGGGCGGCAACTGGTTCTTCCTGGTGCGCGAGCATGGGCTCGACATCGGGCTGCGCAACCTCGAGGCGCTCACCGAATTCGCCTGGCGCGTGCGCCAGGCTGCCAATGCCCAGGGGCATCCCGACGTCGATCACGTCGAGTTGTTCGGTCAGCCCACGGACGGCGGCGCGCACAGCCGCAACTTCGTGTTGTGCCCCGGCAAGGCCTACGATCGGTCACCCTGCGGCACGGGTACCAGCGCCAAGCTCGCCTGCCTCGCTGCCGATGGTGCACTCGCTGAAGGCGAGGAGTGGATACAGGAGGGCATCGTGGGCGGCTCGTTCACGGCACGGTACCGCTGGCTGGACCGAGCTGCGGGACGGATCCTGCCTACCGTGGCCGGTCGGGCCCACGTGAATGCGCAGGCCACGCTGCTGCTGGATCCGGCGGATCCCTTCTGCTGGGGTATCCGCTGAGAGGACCGTCGACGTCCGACTCAGGGTTGTTTCACCGTACCGCCATTGCGCAGGAACCTGCGTACCAGTCGCACGGCAAACCAGCAGAACGCCGCCACCAGCGCGATGGCGACCAGCGGCGCGATCAATGCCAGCAGCGCGATCACCACGGCCGCGATCATTTCGATGGTCGACACCACCGGGTTGCCCAGCCCGGCGGTGAACGCCGTCGACTTGGCGCGCACCAGCGTGGTCACGCCCTGTGTGATGGCCGCGACACCGCCGCCTGCGATGATGGCTGTTGACCACTTGATCAACGGCGGCAGGTCGGTGATCACCGCCGCAGAGACCACGGTGCCCGCGACCAGCGCCAGCGGCGCGGTGATGGAGTCGAGCAGGTTGTCGACAGCCGGCACGTAGTAGGCCAGCACCTCGACGACGGCGGCGACGGCCAGCATGGTCATGGCCGTCAACGAACCCAGCCAGGCGAAGTTGGCGTCGAGATGCAGGTGACCAGAGTAGGCCGCGATGCTGGTCACCAGCAGCGGCAGGAACACGCGGAATCCCACGGCGGCGGCGAGACCAATACCGAGCGCGATCGAAACGGCGGTTTCCATTCCCGTCATGCACGCGAGCATACGCATGCCGGGCCGTGGGCGGAATCACGATGCGGGCCTGGGTGCCGCCTGGCCCTCGAGCTGGATGAACTTCATGGGTGTGAGCGCGCTGCCCGCGGATTCGATGAGCGTGGCGACGTCGAGCAGGAAGTTTTCGCGCAACAGCCGGAACTCGTCGAAGTCCGCTGTCTGCAGGTAGGCAAACAACTCCAGCTCGATGGCCTCTACGCCAAAGTTCACGAGGCGCAGATATGCCGACGCCTTTTCGATCTTCGGGTGTGCCTGCAACAACTCCTGGGTGCCGCCGAGGATGCGCTTCAGTTGACCGACGTTGGTGGCATAGGTGAGCCGCAGCGTGGCCTGCATTGCAATCTTGCGGCGCGTGGCGAAATTCTCGATACCCGTCTGTGCCAGCGGCCCGGCCGGGAGTGACACCAGCGATTGGTTCGCTGTGCGCAGGCGTACCGAACGCAGCGTCACGTCTTCGATCACACCCGAATGGCTGCCGATGGTGCAGTTGTCACCGACCGCGAGCGCCTTGTCGGTGAGCAGGAAGATCCCGCCGAGCAGGTTCTCGACCGTCTTCTGCGCGCCGAGCGCCAGCGCGACACCCACCACGCCGAGTCCGGCGAGCGCCGTCTTGTTGTCGACGCCCAGCAGGATGAGGATCGCAATGATCGCGATCACGACGATGAACGCCTGGACCATGCGCTGCGCCAGCATCATCAGCGACGTGGTGCTGGCGCGATCCTTGCCGCGCACCAGGTCACGCGCATGCGTGAAAACCAGCGCCAGCACACGCCGCAGCAGCCAGGTCAGCATGATCACCAGCGCGATCAGACCGATGCGCGCGTAGATCACGCGAAACGTGAGTGGATATCCCAGCGATGGAATCGAGAAGAACTGGATAAGAATGGTTAACACGCTGATCGCCGGCCAGCGTGTGCCGTGGTACCAGTCATCCCAGTCCTTCCTGCGTGCCAGTGGCCTGATGAGCCTCCTGGCCAGGAAATCGCAGGCGAAACCGATCAGGGCGAGCAGGGTAAAGCTGCCGGCGAGCAGCGTGACGAGCACGATCCAGTGCGCGAGTGACAGGCCGAGCAATTCGCGCTCGAGCAGCGTCGCCGGCATGTGGCTTTCGATCCAGGTGCTGCCGGAGGCACCCGCGATCGCGGGAATCTGCCGCAGCGTCTCCGCGGAGATCAGCCAGATTTGACCATCTTCCGGATCGCGCACCCGCACCAGCGTGATGTAGGTTTTCTGCCCTTCGATGTTCAGCGGGCCGAGCTGTTCGCGATCTTCTTCGAGGCCATCCTCGAGCGATCCGGCATTGGCATCGCTGATGCTCCCCAATGACTCGTGCAGCTCACGGTCGATGACGTTCTTGAGCGCGACGGACAATGAAGCCGAGTTCTTGCGCTGTGCGTCAGAGAGCTGCAGGAAACGTGAGGCGAGGCCGAAGTCTTCACGTTCGACGGCACGAGTGAACGCGACGATGGTGCCGCGCGGCGAAATGCGTCCCAGCGGATCGACCGGCTCCTGGGATGCCGCGGGTTTTCCGCGTTCGAGAGTCCCGGTATCTGGGCGGTCGCAGTGTGCGCGAGCGCGATCAGCAGGATCGAGCAGAATCGAGTGAAGCGCCCGCCGGCATCATAGGCGAAAGCCGAAGCCGATCATGAAGCCCGCCTGTCGCATGTCGTACGCAAAGGTGTCGTTCTGATAGTCGGTGTCCAGCAATCGATACGCGAAATAGACGGCATACGGTTCGTCCCAGCTATAAGCGAATACCGCCCTCGGCCAGCCACACGAGATCGGAGCTGCCGGCGCCGGCATCTCCGCGCAACCACAGCAGCCAGTTGATCGGATGCGATCGGCGTCAATTGAACGCCAATGATGCCGTCCGCCCAGCTCTCGTTGTGCTTCGGCCGCGCCGCTGCCAATGCCGATTTCGCTGTCGAGGTCCTGGTATCGAACGCCGCCGTATATCGAAAGGATGTCGCTGAACCAGTAACTGACACCGGCTTCCGCGATGCGTCTGCGTGATGGCGACCTCGGTGTTGCCAAGGGGGCCGATGCCGTCTTCCTCGAGTTCCACGTAGGCGACTTCGCCGTACAGCGACCAGGGTTCACGGTGTGCGCTGAATCGCAGCCATCCACCGATGTTCACGAAGTCGAACAAGTCGCCGAAGGAAGCATCGACGTTCGCCGTCACGTTGCCAATACTTTGTTGGCCATTGAGCCCGGAAGCCCAGACGAACGGCACGATCTCGAAATTCCATTTTTCCTCGGCACCTGCGTCGCGCAGCCAGAAGGTCGCGATCAGGGTCGAGGCGGCTGCAATGAGTCTGCGAGTCGTGCACATCGACCGAAACTCACACGGCAGGTGCGAAGGCCCAATCGGACCATGGGCCGATTCGTCGGCCGGGGTCTCGAGAGGGTCATTAAGGCATTGTTTTTATTGGTGCCCGGGAGAGGACTCGAACCTCCACGGTGTTACCCGCTAGTACCTGAAACTAGTGCGTCTACCAATTCCGCCACCCGGGCAGGGGTGCGAAGAGCGGCGCAATGTACGGATCGCCTTCCGACCTGTCAATTTGTCCCGCGGTCGCCTATCGATGCGGCGGCGCGCGGCGTACCGATGAGACTCCACGCGTGAGTCCGTAAGTCTTCAGCGAGGGGTACTTGCCCGGCCCAAGCGTTACGCACTGGCCGCGATAGTACGTGTCGTCGCAAAGCTCCCATTCGCCTTCCGCGATCACTACCGAAGCGGCCTTGCCCTGCAGGACTTCGGACTGCAGATCGGCTTGTTGCTGCCCGGCGGAGTGCGACCGGCCGGCGTAGCCATCGTCGGCATACAACACGATGTCGGTGCCGGGGCTCCGCGCTGGCCGCGGCACGTGCGATCTCTTCGGCGCCCTTGAATTCCCCGATGCTGGCCGGGTCGCGATGACGCACCGAGCTCACGTCGTCATCGAGTCCGACCGCCTGCAGCGATGCATACCGGCCGGGTCCGAGCGTCACGCACTTGCCGCCAAAGTCGTCGCCGCTGCACAGCACCCAGGCGCCGCTTTCGATGACCACCGATGAGGCGCGGTCGTTGAAATTGCGCACGCTGAGTTCGCGTTCGTCGATGACCACGTTGAGCGCCCGGCCCTGGTAGCCGTCGTCCGCGTACAGCGTGAGATCGGCAGCGGCGGCGCATGCGGCCAGCATTGCGCCGCCCGACCATGTATGCCACTCGCGAGATTTTCGACACCTTGTTCATGTGCCACCCCCAACGGTGCCGACAGCGTGGCGGCATCGTTGCGAGCCTGTCTATCGGACTAAACCACGATCGGAGCGCCTGCGAAGTTTGTCCGGCGCGGTCGGGGGGTGCGTAGAATCGCGTCCGGTGAAAGGACACCACAGCAAGCGGGGCGCGCGGCGCGCGCCCATGCATAAAGACCGGCAGCGCCCGGCGCGCCCTTCGGGGCACACCCCGACAACCGCGTTTCCACGGGTCGCCGAAGGCGTCGTGAGCGCCAATCGCGCGGGATTCGGCTTCGTACGGGTCGAAGGGCAGGAAGAATCCGTGTTCCTGCCGCCACCACAAATGGTCGGCGTCATGCATGGCGATCGGGTGCGCGTCAGCGTGGAACGCGGGCGCGACGGGCGGTACTCCGGAAGAGCTCGAGACCATCCTCGAACACGCCACCAAGGCCTTCGTCGGCACGCTTGAAGTACATGGCCGGACCGCGTTCGTGACTGCGGCGGACCGCCGCGTGGGTCTGCGCTGCCTCGTGCCGCCGGCGGATCTCGGCGGCGCACGCCACGGCGACTGGGTGATCGCCGCGGTAACCCGCTACGGCGGGCAGGGTGCCAATGCCCAGGCGCGCGTCACGCGACGCCTCGATCCCGAGCAACCCGTCGAACTCGCCATCGAAGCGGCCATTGCGCGCTTCGACCTGCCGCGGGAATTTTCGCCCGAGGCGGTGCGCGAAGCGGAGAGTTACGGCAAAGAGGTCGACCCGGGCGAGGCCGCGCAACGGCTCGACCTGCGCGGCCTGCCGCTGGTGACCATCGACGGTGAAGACGCCAAGGACTTCGACGATGCCGTCTATGCCGAGCCGCATCCGAAGGGCTTCCGGCTCATCGTTGCCATCGCCGATGTGAGTTACTACGTGCGCCGTGGCACGGCGCTCGATGCCAGCGCGCGCGAGCGCGGAACCTCGGTGTATTTCCCGACGCGCGTGATCCCGATGCTGCCGTTCGCGCTGTCGAACGTGTTGTGCTCGCTGCAGCCGCATGTCGATCGGCTGTGTTTCGCGGCGGACATGATCGTGTCGCGCACCGGGCAGCTGGTCGATGCACATTTCTATCCGGCCGTGATGCGTTCTGCCGCGCGGCTCACCTACACGAAGGCGTTCGAAGCCCTGATCGAAGGCAAGCCGGAGGCGCGCGCCGAGCTGGGGCCGCTCACCGACAAGCTGATGCCGCTGGTCGACGTGTATCGCGCGCTGCTCAAGGCGCGCCACAAGCGCGGCGCGCTCGAGTTCGACGCTGCCGAGGCCGAGTTCGACATCGACTCCGCGGGCCGCATCCAGCGTGTCTACCTCTACTCACGCAACGAGGCGCACAAGCTCATCGAGGAGTGCATGATCCTCGCGAATGTCGCGGTGGCGCAGCGAGCTGGGGAAGCGCGGCGTCGGCACCCTGTATCGCGTGCACGGCAAACCGGAAGAGAAGAAGCTCAACGTGCTGCTCGAGACGCTGACCGCACTCGGCGTCGCGGCCGAGCTGCCCCAGGATGTGCAGCCGCGCGATTTTCGCGCCATCACCGACCGGCTGGGGCATTCCGAGGAGCGGCCCTTCATCGAGTCACTGATCGTGCGCTCCATGCAGCAGGCTGTTTACCAGCCGCAGAACATCGGGCACTTCGGACTGGCGCTGGGGCACTACGCGCACTTCACCTCGCCGATCCGGCGTTATCCGGACCTGGTCGTGCATCGAACCCTGCGCGCACTGCTGTCGAATTCCGATCCGTACGGGGTGCGCTTCGACGGCGGCCAGCTCGCGGTGGCCGGCACCGAGCTCACGCAGCTCGAGAAACGCGCTGACGAATCGGATCGTTACGTGTCGGCGTGGCTCAAGTGCGTGTACCTGCGCGATCGCATCGGCCAGACCTTCGAAGGGCTGATCACCACGGTGGTGGAGTTCGGCGCCTTCGTGCAGCTCACCTCGATCGGCGTCGACGGTCTGCTGCATGTCGACAGCCTGCGCGACGATGAGTACCACATGGAAGCCGGCGGACGCGCCTGGGTGGGAAGAGCTTCCAAGCGCCGCCTGGGCATGGGCACGCGCGTGCACGTCATCGTGACCAGCGTGAATCCCATCGAAGGTCTGATCGACCTGGCGCTGGTCGAAGTGGAAAAGGGCGTGGAGCGCCGGCCGCAGAAGTCGCCCCACAGGTCAAAGACGACGCACCAGTCTTCCGGGCGCAGGCGCAGCGGAGGGAAGTAGTTTGACCGAGAAGGTTTACGGCATGCATGCCGTGCGCGCACTGCTCACGCGCCACGCGGAACGCGTGACCGGCGTGACCATTGCCGAGGGCCGTGAGCCACGCGTGGCGGAGATCCAGTTGCTGGCGCAGAAGGCCGGCAAGAGCATCAAGCGCGCGCCACCGGCAGCCTTCAAGCAGTTGTTCGGTGACGCCGTGCACCAGGGCGTCTACGTGGACGTGCAGCCGCTCGAGCCCTGGCGCGAGGAAGAGCTGGTGGCCGGGATCACCGCTGCAATGGAGGCCGGCAATGCCAAACCCTTCGTGCTGGTGCTCGACGGCGTGCAGGATCCCCACAACCTCGGCGCCTGCCTGCGTACCGCGGATGCCTGCGGCGCGCTCGCGGTGGTGATTCCCAAGGATCGTGCCGTGCAGATGACCGCGACGGTGCGCAAGGTCGCGGCGGGCGCCGCCGAAACCACACCGCTCGCCGTGGTGACCAACCTGGCGCGATCGCTGCGCCTGCTCAAGGATGCGGGCCTGTGGATCGTCGGCGCCGATGCCGAGGCGCCCAAGCTGGCGCACGAAACCGATCTCGCCGGACCGATTGCCCTGGTCATGGGCGCGGAAGGGGCGGGTCTTCGGCAGCTGACCCGAGAAACCTGCGATTTCCTCGTCCGGCTGCCCCAGCAGGGCTCGGTCGAGAGTCTGAATGTATCGGTGGCGACCGGAATGCTGCTGTACGAGGCCCTGCGGCAGCGTTTGTCGCCAGGACAACGTAAGTAATTGAAATCCGGGCGCCAGATGGCCGCTCTGGCTTGCCATCCCGATCGCCCTTGAGTATCCTTCGCGCCCGTTTTTACCCCCTTGCTGCACCGACAACCTCAGTCGGGTAGCTCATCCATAAGGAGGCTTCATGAGGCATTACGAAATCGTGTTCCTGGTCCATCCGGACCAGAGCGAACAAGTCCCCGCCATGATCGAGCGCTACCGCGGAATGATTTCCGCCGGTGGTGGCACCGTGCATCGTCTCGAAGACTGGGGCCGTCGCCAGCTGACTTTCCCGATCTCCAAGGTCCACAAGGCGCACTACGTGCTGCTCAACGTCGAGACCGACCAGAAGACGTTGCAGGAGCTCACGGGCGCGTTCCGTTTCTCGGACGCCGTGCTGCGTCACCTCGTCGTCAACATGGACGAGGCCGTGACCGAGCCTTCGCCGATGGCCAAGGCCGCGCAGGAAGAGAAGGAAGGCGGCCCGCGCCGGAGTCGTGACGACTCGCCGTTCGCCAGCGACGACGATGACATGGGAGTAAACGCTTAATGAGAGACGACAAACCGCGTCGCAGTGGCCCGGGTGGCGGTGGTGCCGGTGGCAACCGCTCGTTCTCGCGCCGTCGCAAGTTCTGCCGTTTCACTGCCGAAGGCGTGAAGCAGATCGACTACAAGGATCTGGCCACGCTCAAGCAGTACGTCACCGAGACCGGCAAGATCGTTCCGAGCCGCATCACGGGCACCAAGGCGTTCTACCAGCGCCAGCTCTCGTCGGCGATCAAGCGTGCGCGTTACCTCGCGCTGCTGCCATACACCGACCAGCATTGAGATAAACCATGGACGTCATTCTGCTCACCAAGGTGGCAAACCTTGGAAACATCGGCGATCGCGTCAAGGTGAAGTCCGGCTACGGCCGAAACTTCCTGTTGCCGAAAGGCAAGGCGACGCTCGCGACTCCCGACAACGTCAAGAAGTTCGAAGCCCGTCGCGCCGAACTGGAAAAGATCGCGCGCGATCAGTTCCAGGATGCGGAGAGCCGCTCTGCCGCGTTCAAGGACTTCAAGTTGCAGATCACCGCCAAGGCGGGCACCGAAGGCAAGCTGTTCGGCTCCATCGGCACCGCCGACATTGCCGAGGCCTGCACGAACACAGGGTCACAAGCTGGCGCGCTCGGAAGTGCGCCTGCCGACGGGACCGCTGCGCACCGTGGGTGACCACATGATCACCCTGCATTTGCACACCGACATCGACGTGCAGCTGCCGGTGGTCATCACTGCAGAAGAGTAAATCGCACACAACGCGATGATTTGCAAACGGCGCCCCATCTTCTGTCGAAGTGGGGCGCCGTTTCTTTTTGCGGCTTCGTCTCGAAAATTTTTATGGTCGGCGAGCGCGCGAGAGGGGAAACTATTCCCCGCATCCGGGGGTAGTCATAAATGTCGAGCACGCCCAAATTCCGCCGTGAGAATTCCGTCGCGTCCGACTTGCGCGCGCCGCCACATTCCATCGAAGCGGAACAGGCGGTGCTCGGCGGCCTCATGCTCGACCGGGCCGCCTGGGACAATGTCGGCGACGTGGTGACCGCCGACGACTTCTTTCGTCCCGATCACCGGATCATTTTCGAAAGCATCGCGTCGCTCGCGGGCGAGGCTCAGCCCTGCGATCCGGTCACGGTCTCCGAGCACCTGCAGCGCCTGGGCAAGCTCCAGGACGCCGGTGGGCTTGCTTACCTCGGCACGCTGACGCGCGACACGCCGGGCGCCTCCAATGCGCGCGCCTACGCGGAGATCGTCAAGGAACGTGCACTGCTGCGCTCGCTGGTGACCACCGGCAGCGAGATCGCGAGTTCGGTGTGGAACGAAGAGGGTGAAACCGCGCGCGACCTGGTGGAAAAGGCCGAGCGGCGCATCTTCGCCATTGCCGAAGGTTCGGCGCGCGGCAAGGGCTACGTGAGCGCCAAGCAGGCTTTGCCGGGGCTTATCGACCAGATCGATGATCTGTACAACAACCCCAACAAGCCGCGCGGCCTGCCCACGGGATTCATCGACTTCGACTCCAAGACCGGGGGTCTGCGCGGGGGCGACCTGCTGATCATCGCCGGCCGGCCGTCCATGGGTAAGTCGACCCTGGCCATCAACATGGCCGAGCATGCGGCGCTCAAGGAAGGCATCCGCGCCTCCGTTGCCATCTTTTCGCTGGAAATGCCCGCCGAGCAGATCCTGACCCGCATGCTGGCCTCGGTGGGCAGCGTGCACCTGGGCAATATCCGCAGCGGCAAGTTGTCGGAAGACGACTGGCCGCGCATCACCGGCGCGACGAAACAATTGCAGGACGCAAAGATTTTCATCGACGATACCGCGGCCTTGACGCCCACCGAGCTCAGGGCGCGCGCACGCCGCATCAAGCGCGAGCATGGACTGGACCTCATCGTGATCGACTACCTGCAGCTCATGTCGGTGCCGGGCACCAAGGAAAACCGGGCTACGGAGATCTCCGAAATCTCGCGTGGTCTCAAGGCACTGGCGAAGGAGATCAACTGCCCGGTGATCGCCCTGTCGCAGTTGAATCGCGGCGTGGAGCAGCGCGAGAACAAGAAGCCGGTGATGTCGGACCTGCGCGAGTCGGGCGCCATCGAACAGGACGCGGACATGATCCTGCTCATCTATCGCGACGAGGTCTACAACAAGGACACGCCGAAAAAGGGCGTGGCCGACATCGACCTGGCCAAGCATCGCAATGGCGAGACGGGCGATATCCGGCTCACCTTCCGTGGCCAGCACAGCCGCTTCGAAAACTACGCGGATCCGGCGTACGGCGAAGGAATCATGCGTTGATCCGGCTGCTTCGCGCGTTGATCGACAGCGCTGCGTTACGCCACAACCTCGGCACCATTCGCGCCTACGCGCCCGGCGCGAAGATCATGGCCGTCGTCAAGGCCAATGCCTACGGTCACGGGCTGGTTTCCACGGCGCTCGCGCTGGCCGATGCCGACAGTTTCGCGGTGGCGCGCCTGGAGGAGGGGATCGCACTGCGCAGCGCCGGAGTGCGGGCACCGATCGTGTTGCTCGAAGGCATATTCAATGCCGAACAACTCGCCGAGGCCGCGCATCGTGGATTCGAGCTGGTGGTCCACGATCCACTGCAGCTGAAATTGCTGGAGGCGCATCGCGGCGCAGAGCGCTTCGTCGTCTGGATCAAGATGGACACGGGCATGAACCGCCTGGGTTTCCGGCCGGAGGCGTTCGGGCCGGCGCTGGCAAGGATGCGTGCGCTCACCGTTCCGGCGCTGGAGCTGCGCGCCATGACTCACCTGGCGCGTGCCGATGAGCGCAGCGAGCCGATGACCGGCGCGCAAATCGAGAAATTCGAGGGGACACTCGCGAAAGCCGGCCTCACCGGCGCCCAGCGACTTGCCACCAGCATCGGCAATTCCGCCGGCACCCTGGGTTGGCCGCGCGCACATGGCGATTGGGTGCGACCGGGACTCGCGCTGTACGGCGTCTCGCCCTTCGCGGGGGAGACCGCCGCCAAACACGGGCTAAAGCCCGCGATGACGCTCGAGACCACCGTACTCACGGTGCGCGAAGTGAAACGCGGCGAAACCGTGGGCTACGCCGGCGCGTGGCGCGCCGAGCGCGACAGCGCCATCGCGATTCTCGCCGCCGGTTATGGCGACGGACTGCCGCGGCATCTCGCCAATGGCACACCGGTGCTGATCGCCGGCGCCCGTCATCCCCTCGTGGGTCGCGTCTCCATGGACATGATCGCGGTGGACGTCACCGGCGTGCCGAATGTGGTCACCGGCAGCAGGGCCATCATCTGGGGCGAGGGGTTGCCGGTCGAGGAAGTGGCCGCCCATGCCGACACGATTCCCTATGAACTGCTCTGCGGCATGAGCCAGCGGGTGCCGCTGGAATTGAAATGAAAAAGGCCGCGTTACCGCGGCCTTTCTCTTATCAACTATGGTCCCCGTCGCTTCGACGGGTTTTTCCGTCGTCGGGCGCAGCCCGTGATCAAGCCTCGAAGAACCCCATCTTCACGCCGGCGAGCTGGATCACGTCGTTGTCGATGAGCTTGCGGGCCTGGCTGCCGATGGCGGTGCCGTTGACCAGCGGGAAGTTGTTAGGCGTATCGCTGTCGACGTGCACGATGAAATAACCTTCCTGGCGGCGCGTGATGGCGGCGACCTGGATGCCGGGACGACCGAGCGTGGTCAAAGCCTTGTTCAGCTCGAGCTCGCGGCCGGCGAACGATCCGGACAGCACCTGCAGCTTGGCCTTCTTGACCGGAAGCTTGCCGTCGATGCCCTTGCGGGCGCCGCTGGCGGAGAGGTCGACGGACACCTTCTCGGCGACGTCCTTGGCGGCGCGCATCTTCTCTGCGGCCGGGCGCGACGACGGCTGGATGACCATCGTCTTTTCGAATTCGTCCTGGGCCTCGTCGTCTTCGACGAAGCGCAGCTGGTGATGTCCCACGGTTACGACGTCACCATGCTGCAGCGCATGCTTCTTGATGAGCTTGCCGTTGACGTACGTGCCGTTGGTGCTGTTCAAGTCCTCGAGGAACGAGTCATTGAGGATGTTGATGATCAGCGAGTGATGGCCCGACACCGCGGAGTTGTCGATGCGGATGTCGTTATCGGGGAGACGGCCAATGGTGTACCGCTCCTTGTTCATGTTGTATTCGGCGAGGACCTGGTTATCCAGGCTCAATACCAGACGTGCCATTGTTATCGCCTTCCCTTAACTGAACCAACCAAGAAGTTTGTCCATCACGCCGCGGCTTGCAGGAAACGCTTCTACCGCTTGCGCCAGCACCACCGAGACGTTGTCACGACCACCGTTCTCGTTGGCTAACTGAATCAACTGCTTAGCAACCGTATCTAGATTAGCACCAAAGGTACTTATAGTTAAACGGATGTCTTCATCTTCCACCATGTCGGACAGCCCGTCCGAACACAGGATGTAGACATCACCCTTGTCGACCGGATGCTCCTGCACCTCGACCTCGACCTGGGGTTCGACGCCGAGCGCCCGCGTCACGTAGTTCTTGTTGGCGGCCCGCTGTGCTTCCTCGGGCGAATAGAAGCCGCGATCCACAAGTTCCTGAAGCAGCGAGTGATCCATCGTGACCTGGGCGATCTGACTGCCACGCTGACGATACAGGCGCGAGTCGCCGACATGCGCGATGGAGATGCGGTTGTCATAGAAGAGGGCCGCGACCACCGTCGTACCCATGCCTTCGCATTCGGCCTGCGATCGGGCGGTCTGGTAGATGATCTTGTTGGCGCGGGTGATGGCATCACGCAGCACGATCGAGACGCGCGACAAACCCGTGTTGCGATCCACCGAGTCGAGGTCTTCGCGGGCAAGTCCTTCGCGGACCAGGTTGGTAATGGTCTTTACGGCGATGCCGCTGGCGACCTCGCCGGCGTTATAGCCGCCCATTCCATCGGCAAGCACCAGGAGACCCACGTCCGCATCGGTGGCAATGGTGTCTTCATTGTGTTCGCGGACCCGCCCAGTGTCGGTCTGGCCGACGAACGTGAGCTTGCCTTTCAAACTCGTAATCTGGGGCATACGAGCCGGCGAATATCAGCGCTTTTTTCGATCACACCTGTGCCCAACACTCAAAAAGTGCCCTCTACGGCGCGTAAAGCCGCCGCATATTTCCCCGCACCTGCCATAACCTACCAGCAGTGCATCCGGGTGCAGGGGCAATAAGTCACACTTCGCCCGCAGCGCACCGCCAAAATCAACGATCTAGGGCGGCAATGCTAAAGCCAACCGCCGGGAAGCGCACCGGACTACTGCACACTAGGTGCGGCGCCGGGCAGGGTGACTGTCAGCCCCTTGAACTTCGTCACGGTTTGCGGCCCTGCCGCTGGAGGAAAGAGTCCACAACATGCCTAAGCCGGCCCTGGTTTTTGTGTGCGCCGAATGCGGTGCCGAGACCCTCAAATGGCAGGGTCAGTGCCCGCAATGCGCGGCCTGGAACAGCCTCGAGCAGCGCTCGGTCGCGCGCCGTCCCGCAGCTCCGGCCGGATCGTCGACGCCGGCAGCGGGCCTTGCGGAGCTGGCGTCGGGCAATCCCGCCCGGCTGGGTACCGGCATGGCCGAGCTCGATGGGGTTCTGGGCGGCGGCCTGATTCCGGGTTCGGTCACCTTGCTAGGTGGCGAGCCCGGCATCGGCAAGTCCACGCTGCTGCTGCAGGTGGCCAACCAAGTCGCCGCCGGGACGCCGACCCTGTATCTGTCCGCCGAAGAATCCGCGGCCCAGATCGGAGTGCGCGCACGCCGGCTGGGCGTGGTCGCGTCGAACTTGCGCGTGGTGGCCGACACCGACCTGGATGCGGCGCTGGCGCGCGCCCGCGACGAGCGCATCCGCCTGCTCATCGTCGACTCGATTCAGACCGTGCAACTGGGGAGTGTCGGCACTGCCGCCGGCGCGGTGACGCAGTTGCGCGAGTGCACCGCGCAACTCGTGCGCTTTGCCAAGACCGAAGAGGTGAGCGTGATTATCGTAGGCCACGTGACCAAGGACGGCGCGATTGCCGGGCCACGGGCACTCGAGCACCTGGTCGACACGGTGCTGTATTTCGAAAGTGATGCATCGAGCCGCTTCCGCAACGTGCGCGCCACCAAGAATCGCTTCGGATCCGTCGGGGAGCTGGCGTTCTTCCACATGAACGAGCAGGGGCTGCGCGAGGTGCGCAACCCGTCCGCGATTTTCCTCGCGCGTTCCGGTCAGCCCGCGCCAGGCAGCATCGTCGCCGTGACCCGCGATGGACGCCGCCCGATGCTGGTGGAGTTGCAGGCACTTGTCGACGCATCGCGCTTCGGCGCGCCGCGCCGCGTGGCGCAGGGCCTCGACGCCCAGCGTGTCGCCATGTTGTTAGCCGTGCTCAACCGTCATGGCGGCGTCTCGCTGCAGGAACACGACGTCTTCGTGAACCTGGTGGGCGGGCTGGAAGTCTCCGAAACCGCCTGTGATCTGCCCGTGGCGCTGGCACTGGCCAGCAGCCTGGCCGACAAGCCGATCGCCACGGGACTCGTGGCCTTCGGCGAACTGGGACTCACGGGCGAGTTGCGTCCCGTGGCCTACGGCGAAGAGCGGCTGCGCGAGGCGGCCAAGCAGGGATTCACGACCGCGCTCGTGCCGAGGGACAACGCGCCGCGCTCACCCATCGAAGGGCTGCGCGTGCGGGCGATCGAGCGACTCGACGAGGCGCTGCGCGCGGTACTGGGCTAGGCGTTGGCGACGGGCGCCACGCGCCGCGCGCGCACGGTGCGGATGGTGTTCTCACCGATCTGCAGGACTTCGAAGTGATACTCGCCGATTTCGACCGCGTCGCCGGCCTCGGGCAGCGTCTCGAGTTTCTCGACCAGCAGGCCGTTGAGGGTCTTCGGACCATCAGTGGCCAACTGCCAGCCGAGCGAGCGGTTGACGGCGCGGACCGTGGCGCTGGCATTGATGATGAACACGCCCGCCGCTTCGCGGTGCACGTGTTTGTGGGTCACGGTCGCCGGGTCGGTGGTGAATTCGCCGACGATTTCTTCGAGGATGTCCTCGAGCGTCACGAAACCCTGGATATCGCCGTATTCATCGACCACGAAGGCCAGGCGGCGGCGATTGCGTTGAAAAGCGTTCAACTGCACGGTGAGCGAGGTGCCCTCGGGCACGAAGTAAGGCTCGCGCGCCCGCGCCAGTTCGATCAGGCGCTCGCGGGTCAGCGTGTCGCGCGCCAGTTCCTGGGCGACGCGTTTCATGTGGATGATGCCGATGAGGTTGTCGAGTTCACCGTCGTGCAGCGGCAGCCGCGTGTGCGGGGTCTGCCGGAGCTGATCGAGGATGTCCTCCCAGTTGTCCTCGACATTGATCGAGGCGATCTCCTGGCGCGGGATCATGATGTCGTTCACGGTGACGTGTTCGAGGTCGAGAATGGACAGCAACATCTGCCGGTGGCGGGTGGGAATCATCGGTCCCGCCTCGGCCACCACGGAACGCAGATCCTCGGCGGACATCGAGCTGCCGTCCGTTCCCGCCGGCTTCACGCCGAAGATCCGCAGGAAGCCGTACGCCGCCTTGTTGGTGAACCACGTGATCGGTGTCGCGAGGAACACCAGCACCGTGTAGATGTAGGTGGATGACAGGGCGACGGGATCGGGCTTGAGCGCGGCATAGATCTTCGGCGCGAGCTCGCAGAAGACGATGATCACCACCGACAACACCGCCATCGTCGCCGGGATGGCGTGTTCGTAACGCGTGCGCTGGGCTAACAAGGTGGCGATCGAAGACGCCGCGACGCTCGCCAGCGCGAGCACCACCAGGTTCGCGCCGAGCCAGCTGTCGGGCTTGGAGAGCAGCGAGTCGAGCACCCGGGCGGTGCGCTTGCCGGCCTTGGCGGCGGCGCGAATCTTGTAGCGATTGGCCGACAACATGGCCACTTCTGTTCCCGAGGAGAACGCGATCAGCAGCAGCAGCACTACGAGCGCGATACCAAGGATGAGCGAGGGTGCGTTTTGCATAGGATGCATAGGATAATCCGCGTCCCATGGCCCTATTCGAAAACCTCACGGCGCGGCTCAGCCGCACCGTAGACACCCTGCGCGGCCGCGGCCGCATCACCGAAGAAAACGTCGGCGAATCGCTGCGCGAAGTGCGCATGGCGCTGCTGGAAGCCGACGTGGCGCTGCCGGTCGTCAAGACCTTCATCGAGCGCGTCAAGCAGAAGGCGCTGGGCGCCGAAGTCACCGCGAGCCTCACTCCCGGACAGGCCTTCGTCGGCATCCTGCACAGGGAGCTGGTGGAGATCATGGGCGGCGAACGTCGCACGGTTCGAATTGCGCGCCCAGCCACCGGTGGTGGTGCTGCTTGCGGGCTTGCAGGGTGCGGGCAAGACCACCACCGCGGGCAAACTCGCGCGCTGGCTCATCGAATCGCACAAGAAACGCGTGTTGTTAGTCAGTACGGACATCCGCCGCCCGGCGGCGATCCTGCAATTGCAGCGGCTTTCCGAGCAGGTCAGTGCGGGATTCTTTCCCACCGACGCGAAGCAGCGTCCCGCCGACATCGCGCGCGCGGCACTGGATGCGGCGCGCAAGGGGCGTCTACGACGCGCTCATCGTCGACACCGCCGGCCGCCTGCACGTCGATGCCGAGCTCATGGAAGAGGTCAGGGAAATCGAACGCGCGGTGGAGACCCATGAGCGCCTGTTCGTCATCGATGCCATGGCCGGCCAGGACGCAGTGAATGCCGCGCGCGCCTTCGGTGCGGCGCTCGATCTCACCGGCGTTATCCTCACCAAGGCCGACGGCGACGCGCGCGGCGGTGCGGCCCTGTCGGTGCGCGAGATCACCGGCAAGCCCATCGTGCTGGTGGGTGTCGGCGAGAAACTCGACGCCCTCGAACCCTTCGATGCCGAACGCATGGCGGGCCGCATCCTCGGCATGGGCGACGTGGTCGCGCTCGTCGAGCAGGTGCAGAAACAGGTCGACGTCGACGAAGCCCAGAAACTCGCCAGGAAGGTGGCCAAAGGCAAGGGCTTCGACCTCGTGGATCTCAAGTCCCAGCTCGAGCAGCTCCAGAAGATGGGAGGTGTTGCCTCCCTGATGGACAAACTGCCCCAGGCCGCCATGAAAGGCGGTGCCGTGGCCCCGGATCAGGGTGACAGGGACGTCAGGCGACAGATCGCCATCATCAACTCCATGACCCGCAAGGAGCGCCGTACGCCGGCCATCCTCGACGGTTCCCGCCGCCGCCGGATCGCCGCCGGGGCCGGCGTGCAGGTCCAGGACGTGAATCGCCTGATGAAGCAATTCATGGAGATGCAGAAGATGATGAAGAGCTTCGGCGGCGGAAAGCTCAAACGCATGATGCAGGCCTTCAAGGGCGGAGTGCCCCCGGGGTTCCCCGGCCGCTAAATGGGGACATTCCTGATTTGCCAGCAAAAGGGGACGCGCCTCGAGCCGGCAAGTCCTTGAGAAACCGCGGATTCGGGCGAGGCGCGTCCCTTTTTGCAGCAAATCAGGAATGTCCCCATTTCCCGCTTCCACCAAGTCACTGATTTGCGTAGAATCCGCGCTCTTTTTTGGCCGGCCGGGACGGGTAATTCGCCCCGGGGCTACGCAGAATCGAAGGTTCAAAGACATGGTGACAATTCGTCTGACCCGCCGCGGGGCCACGAACACGCCGTTCTATCACGTCGTGGTAACCGACAGCCGCAAGCGCCAGGGTGGCAAGAGTCTGGAGCAGGTAGGTTTCTTCAATCCGAAGGCGGTGAAGAACGAAACCAAGCTCAAGCTCGATATCGCGCGCATCGAATACTGGGTGTCCAAGGGCGCACAGCAGTCGGATCGCGTGAAGAACCTGGTGAGCACGTTCCGCAAGGCGAACGCCGCCTGATCTATCGAAAGATATCAGTCTGATTCGCGGGAGCTGCCAAGCCATGAGCGAGCCCCGCCGTGTCGAGGTAGGTAGATTGGGGGCGGCGCACGGAGTGCGCGGCTGGTTGCGAGTGCAATCGTTCACCGATCCACCGCAGCGTCTGTTCGAATGGAAGCACTGGCGCCTGCAGCCGCACGGTGGCGAGGTGAAATTGCTGGAAGCGCGGCCCCAGGGTAACGGGTGGATCGCGCGCCTCGAGGGTGTCGAAGAACGCGACGCCGCGAGCAGATTGACGGGGCAGATGATTCTCGTCGAGCGGGAAGCGCTGCCGCCGGCCGAGGGACGCGAGCACTATCGCGACGACCTGGTCGGTTTCGAAGTGAAGAATCTGGAAGGTGCGTTGCTGGGTGCGGTCGATCATTACATCGACACGCCGGCGAACGCGGTGATGGTGATCCAGGGCGCGCGCGAGTACCTGGTACCCGTGACGGCGCAGCATCTGCTGAAGGTGGATACGGAAAGCCGCAGTTTGATCGTGGATTGGCCAGAGGATTTTTGACGGGGATTTCTGACACGACATGCACATCGAGGTCGTGACATTGTTCCCCGAGCTGATTCGCGCGGCGCTCGAAGTTCGGCGTGTCGTCGGTCGCGCGGTGACGCGCGGCATCGTGAAGGTGGGTTGTGAAGACCTGCGCGGTTTCACGAGCGACGTGCACCGCACGGTGGACGATCGGCCTTATGGTGGCGGACCTGGAATGGTCCTCAAGCCCGAGCCGATGTCGAAGGCGATCGATGCCGCGGCGCTCAGGCTGCCGGCGGGATCGCCGCGGATATATATGTCGGCGCAGGGCGTGCCCTTCACGCAGGCGCTGGCGCGAGGAATTTTCGAAGCTGCCAGGCATGGTGCTGGTGGCGGGGCGATACGAGGGACTCGACGAACGGGTCATCGAATCGCGGATAGACAGAGAAGTATCGATTGGCGACTACGTGTTGTCGGGGGGAGAAATCCCGGCGCTCGTAGTGATCGACGCGGTGGCAAGACTGCTGCCCGGAGTGCTGGGTGACGAGCGCTCGAACGTTGAAGAGTCATTCGATGCGGGTTTGCTCGACTGGCCGCATTACACGCGGCCGGTGGAGTTCGAAGGCCGGAAGGTGCCCGACGTACTGCAGGGCGGGCACCATGCTGATATCCAGCGCTGGCGCTTGAAGCAGGCGGTCGCGCGCACCTGGTTGCGCCGGCCGGACTTGATTGCGAAGGGTGGTTTGCCGGCCGATGCGGCCAAGCTGCTCGATGAATTTCTCGCTGAACGCGAAGGTGAAGAACATGGCTAATATCATTCAGGAAATCGAAAAGGCGCGGATGACGCGCAAGGTGCCCGAATTCAATCCGGGCGACACCGTGGTCGTGCAGGTCAAGGTGAAGGAAGGCGATCGTGAGCGCGCGCAGGCTTACGAAGGCGTGGTCATTGCCAAGAGCAACCGCGGCCTCAATTCCTCATTCACGGTGCGCAAGATTTCGCACGGCGAAGGCGTGGAACGTGTGTTCCAGACCTACAGCCCGTCGATCAGCGAAATCGAGATCAAGCGCCGCGGCAGCGTGCGTCGCGCCAAGCTGTACTACCTGCGTGACCTGTCGGGCAAGGCTGCCCGCATCGAAGAAAAGGTCTAACTACGCAGTGGGGGCTTCGAAGACATGATCGGCAGGATCCTTGCGGGCCTGTGGCTCGGCCTCGATGGGCTGCGCAAGTTCCTGCACCTGCTGCTGCTGCTGGTCATCTTCGGGTTCGTCGTCGGGGCCCTGCGTACTTCGATACCGCGTATCGAAGACAACTCCGCGCTGGTCATCGCGCCGCGCGGTGAAATCGTCGAGCAGCTGACGGGTGATCCCATCGACCAGGCATTGGCACGCGCCCAGGGCACGCGCCAGGCCGAAACCCTGCTGTGGGACCTGGTCGATGCGCTGGAAGTCGGCCAAGAAGGACGTGCGCATCAAGGCCGTGGTGCTCGACCTCGACAACATGTCGTCCGGCGGCCAGCCGACGCTGGCGGAGCTCACGGCGGCGATCAAGGACTTCCGCAGTTCCGGCAAGAAAGTCATCGCGCATTCCACCTACTACGGGCAGGAGCAGTACTACGTCGCCGCCGCTGCCGACGAGATCTACCTGGATCCGCTCGGGTTCGTGGCCATCGACGGCTTCGAACGGTATCGCACCTATTACAAGGAGCTGTTCGACAAGCTGGGCGTCGAGGTGAACCTGTTCCGTGTCGGTGCCTACAAGAGCGCCGCCGAGGTTTACGTCCGCAACGACATGTCGCCCGAGGATCGCGAAGAGAGCCTCGCGTACCTCAACGCGCTCTGGGCCAGCTACCGCAACGCGGTGGCCGAGGCGCGCGGCCTCAAGCCCGAGGACATCAGTTCCTACGTGGCGAACTCCGTGCCCGCGCTGCTCGCGGCCAAGGGTGATGCGGCCAAGGTGGCGCTGGACGCGAAACTCGTCACCGGCCTCAAGTCCTCGCTCGAAGTCGAGCGGCGCATGGTCGAGCTCGTCGGTGTCGATACACCCGAGAAGAGCAAGCAGAAGGTCGAGGCCGACGAAAGCGACGCCGGCGAGTCGTTCAACTCCACCTCGCTCGAGGATTACCTGCGCATCGTGCAGGCGGAGAAACAGGCACGTGGCGCCGGCAAACCAAAGATTGGCGTCATCATTGCGGCGGGCGAAATCCTCGATGGTTCACAGCCGCCCGGCTCCGTGGGTGGCGACAGCACTTCAGACCTGATCCGCGAGGCGCGCCGCAACGACGATGTGAAGGCCATCGTGCTCAGGGTGGATAGCCCGGGCGGCAGCGTGCTGGCGTCGGAGGAGATCTACCGCGAGGTGCGCGCCGCACAGCGCAACGGCAAGCCAGTCATCGTTTCCATGGGCGACCTGGCGGCATCGGGTGGTTATTACATTGCCGCTTCGGCTGACGAGATCTGGGCGCATCCCGCCACCATCACCGGCTCCATCGGCATCTTTGGCGCCATCCCCACCTTCCAGAACACGCTGTCCAAGATCGGCGTGAACGTCGATGGCGTGGGCACCACCAATCTCTCCGGCCAGTTGCGCGTCGATCGCGCGCTCGGCGAGGACGCCAAGCAGATGCTGCAGTCGGCCATCGAACACGGCTACGAGACATTCCTGACGCGCGTGGCCGACGGCCGCAAGAAATCCCGCGACGAGATCCACACCATCGCCCAGGGTCGCGTGTGGATCGGCACCGATGCCAAGAGCAATGGCCTGGTCGATCATCTCGGGCTGTTCGGCGAAGCCGTGAAGGCTGCGGCAAAGCGCGCCGAGATCATGGGCGACTACGAGGTAGAGCGCATCGAGCCGCGCCTGTCGTGGGCGGAATCACTGGCACTGCAGATCAAGGTGTGGTTCGCGAAGAACGTCGCCGGCGAAGTGGCTGCCCGGGTGCCGACGGTGCAGATTCCGCAGCAATTCCAGCCGCTGCAACGCGAGCTGGCGCGCTGGGCGCGGATGAATGCCCGCGATAATCGCTACGCCTACTGCTTCTGCGACGTTCGCTGAGTTTCCAGGCGCTCGCGCGCCTGTTTCCAGGCGCTGCGCGCCACTCTCAAACGGCGCCGGGGCGGCGCCGTCCGTGCAGTTGCTTTGCGCCAGTAGCTAGTTCAGCGTCGACCAGTCGAGGATGACCTTGCCCGACTGACCGGAGCCCATGGTCTCGAAGCCGCGCTGGAAATCCTGGATGGGGAAGTGGTGCGTGATGACGGGCGTGATGTCGAGCCCGGCCTGCAGCAGTGCCGCCATCTTGTACCAGGTCTCGAACATCTCGCGGCCGTAGATGCCGCGCATGTTGAGGCCCTTGAAGATGACCTGGTTCCAGTCGATGGCGGTTTCGCCGGGCGGAATGCCCAGCAACGCCACGCTGCCGCCGTGATGCATCGTGCGCAGCATGTCGCGGAAAGCTGATGGATTGCCCGACATCTCGAGTCCCACGTCGAAACCTTCCTGCATGCCGAGGCCGGTCATCACGTCATCGAGTTTTTCCTTCGTGACGTTCACCGCGCGTGTCGCGCCCATTTTCTTCGCGAGCCCGAGCCGGTAGTCGTTCACGTCGGTGATCACCACGTGGCGCGCGCCAATCTTCCTGGAAATCGCCACGGCCATGATGCCAATGGGACCGGCGCCGGTGATGAGCACGTCCTCGCCCACCATGTTGAAGGCGAGGGCAGTGTGCGTGGCATTGCCGAAAGGGTCGAGGATGCTGGCGATGTCGTCGGTGATCGCATCCGGAAGTTTGAAGGCATTGCTCGCGGGAATCGAAAGAAATTCTGCGAAGCATCCCTGGCGGTCGACGCCCACACCGACGGTGTTGCGGCACAGATGCCGCCGGCCAGCGCGGCAATTGCGGCAGAAGCCGCAGGTGATGTGACCTTCACCCGAGACCCGATCGCCGACCGCGAAACCACGCACCTCGCTGCCCATGTCGACGATGCGACCGAAGTATTCATGGCCGACGGCCATGGGCACCGGGATGGTCTTCTGCGCCCAGGCGTCCCAGTTGTAGATGTGCATGTCGGTTCCGCAGATCGCGGTCTTGTGGATCTTTATCAGCACATCGTTGTGGCCGACCTTCGGCACCTCGATGTCCTTCATCCAGATGCCGGGTTTCGCTTCGCTTTTTACCAATGCCTTCATTTGATCAACTCCAACTCGCGTCCCGACTTTGATGAAGGCCGCGAGCGCGCGTTCGAGCTGCGCGTCGGTGAGTCCCGCGGACATCTGCGTGCGGATGCGCGCTTCGCCCTTCGGCACGACGGGGAAAGAAAAACCGATGACGTAAACACCTTCGCCGAGCAGCTGGTCGGCAAAGCGGGCCGCGAGCGCAGCGTCGCCGATCATCACCGGGATGATGGGATGTTCACCGGGCAGTAGTTTGAAGCCCGCTGCCTGCATGCCGGCGCGGAAGGTCGTGGCATGCCGTCGCAGCTGTTCGCGCATCTCCGGGTTGTGGGCCACGAGATCGAGGGCGCGCAGGGTGACGGCCGCGACCACCGGCGGAATGCTGTTCGAGAAGAGATAGGGCCGCGAGCGCTGGCGCAGCCAGGCAGATGGCGTTGGCCTTGCCGCTGGTGTAGCCGCCACTGCCGCCGCCCAGCGCCTTGCCGAAAGTGCCGGTGAGAAAGTCGATGCGGCTCGGCGACGCCGCAGTGTTCGGGCGTGCCGCGACCGCCTGCGCCCATGAATCCCGTGGCGTGCGAGTCGTCCACCATGACCAGCGCGCCGTATTTCTCCGCGAGATCGCAGATCTCCCGGAGCGGCGCGATGCTGCCGTCCATGGAGAACACGCCGTCGGTGGCGATGAGTCGCGTGCGGCAGTCCTGCGTGTCCTTGAGATGTTGTTCCAGCTCGGCCAGGTTGCGATTGGCGTAACGCAGCCGCCGCGCCTTGCAGAGCCGGATGCCGTCGATGATGCTGGCGTGATTGAGCGAGTCGGAAATGATCGCGTCCTGTTCGCCGAGCACGGTTTCGAACAGCCCGCCATTGGCGTCCCAGCACGAGGAATACAGGATGGTGTCTTCGGTGCCGAGGAAGCGCGACAGCGCCGCCTCGAGCTGCTTGTGCACCGTCTGCGTACCGCAGATGAAGCGCACCGAGGCCATGCCGTAACCGAAACGGTCGATTGCCCGGTGCGCGGCTTCGCGAATCGCCGGATGGCTGGCAAGTCCCAGGTAATTGTTAGCGCACAGGTTGATGACGTCCGCGTCGTTGGTGCGAATCTGCCCGGCCTGCGGGCTGGAGATCACCCGTTCGGTCTTGAAGAGGCCCTGCTGGCGTAACTCGTCGAGCTGTGCATCGAAACGATGGTAAAAGGCGTCGTCCACGCGTCACCGGCGGAAAAGAGGATTGCGCGCAATTATACTGGTCCCCGTCATGGCAAAGGCGCACGAAAGCGAAGACATCAAGGGCGGAGAAGGCGGGGGTGACCGCCTGCGTATCGATCGCTGGTTATGGTGCACGCGCCTGTTCAAGTCGCGCACGCTGGCGGCCGAGGCCGTAGGCGGCGGCAAGGTCCATGTCAACGGGCGTCGCGTCAAGCCGGCGCACGCTGTGGGCATCGGCGACACGGTAACGATCACGCGGCCGGGTTTCGCGTTCGAGTGCGAGATCCTGAAGCTGCCCGATCGCCGCGGCTCGGCGCCGCTCGCCCAGGCCTGTTATGCCGAGACCGACGCCGCGCGCGCGGCGCGCGAGAAGTTTTCCGAACAGAGCCGGCTCGCCGCGGCGTTCGCGCCGCGCAGTCTCGAGCGACCCGACAAACATGCCCGGCGTGAGTTGCGCCGGCTGCGCGGTCGCGACTGAGGCCGTCGTGCGCACCACCGACCTGCGCGCCAACCGGCTGTTCATTTTTCTCGCGGGTTTCTTCCTGACCAATGCGCTGATCGGTGAGTTCGTCGGCGTCAAGATCTTCGCGCTCGAAGCCACCATCGGCGCCGAACCTTTCAACTGGTCGTTGTTCGGAATCGACGGCACGCTCAATTTCACCGCCGGTGTGCTGGTGTGGCCGTTCGTGTTCATCATGACCGACGTCATCAATGAATACTTCGGCGTGCGCGGTGTGCGGCTGATCTCGTGGATCGCGGTGGGCCTGATCGCGTACGCATTCCTCGCAGCCTACGCCGCCATTTCCCTGGCTCCCGCCGGGTTCTGGGTGGACATCAACAGGGAAATGGGCGTACCGGACATCCAGCAGGCTTACGCCATCATTTTCGGCCAGGGCCTGTGGACGATCTGCGGTTCGATCGTGGCCTTCCTCGTCGGCCAGCTGGTCGACGTGGTGATCTTTCACCGCATCCTGAAGGTCACCGGCGATCGCTTCGTGTGGCTGCGGGCGACGGCGTCGACCGCCGTCTCGCAGCTGCTCGACAGTTTCATCGTGCTTTACATCGCCTTCGTGATCGGGCCGCAGCACTGGTCGATTCCGCAGTTCCTGGCGGTGGGGACCGTCAACTACGTCTACAAGATGTGTGCGGCGATCGCGCTGATTCCGCTGTTGTACGTGGCGCGCGGCGCCATCGGGCGCTACCTGGGGCCGGCCGAATCCGCGCGGCTGCGCGCCGAGGCTGCGGCTAACTAGCCAGCCGTTCCAGGATGGCGATGACGCTCACGGAGCTGCCACCGCTGCCGATCGGCGCAATCGTCTGACTCAGTCGCCAGCCGTCGCGGCCTTCCTTGTTGAGCGCCGTGGCGATGTCCGGCGGAACCTGGGTGATGAAGCCGGTCTTGAACGGCAGCACCAGAGTCTTGTACTCGTACTTCGTCATGCTCTTCTCCGGAATGCGGTTGAAGTCGTCCAGGTCGGCCTCGAGAGCTGCGGCGATGGCCTTGAGGGTTTGCAGGGAGGCGGTTGCGGTGTTCTCGGCCCGCTGAACCGTGCGCAGGTTGAGCCCGGCGGCGGTTGCCAGTTCGTCCTGCGACCAGGAGCATTTCCTGCGAAGTTCGATGACTCGTTGGGCATTGATCTGCATGTTGGCCTCGCGGCGCGTGGATCGCGCTCCTCGGAAGATGAGTGTGCGGACACGCCGCGCAGGCAGTTACGAATCGCCTGCGACAGCGATACGACAGTAATACGACAGCGGGAAAAATCGAAGCCGGGCGGGTGGCGGCCTGGAACTAGCGAGGCTCCTCGTCCAGCGGGGGCCCGGAGTCCGTGCCCTTGCGGATACGGCCATCCTTGGCTTCCGCGACGGTGTCATTGCGCGGATCACGCATGTTTCCCCAGCCCAGGATCATCAGCGCGGCGCCGAAGGCATGCACGGCCTTGCCACCACGTCTGGCGGCGCGCACCAACGCGATCAGCCCCCAGGCAAACAACACCAGCGCGATGCATGAAAGCAGCACTCGAATCGCGGTGTCGGTGTTGCTCACGGGTTGTTAGTTGAGCAGAGCCGCGAGACGGCGGCGCCAGCCCGATACCCGCGCATCGTCGGGTGGCAGCAGCGCGAAAGCCTGCAGCAGGTCTTCGCGGCCGGCGCGCGTGGCAAAGGCACGATCGCCCTGCATGCGCGTCGAGCAGCGTTTCGACCGCCGCGTCCGGACTGCCGCCGAGGATGGAGCGTGCTGCGCCGGCGCGCAGGCTGTCGTTGCGCGCGGCCTCGTCGGTGGCGAGCGCCGCAAAGTGAATCACGGCGCGCACGCCGTTCGAGGCGGGGTCGTTCTGCGCCTGCGGGGGCAACTGGCCCAGCACCTGCGAGGCGGCGGTCACGTCGCCCGACAGGGCGAGGATGCGCGCGAGATCGCGACGCGCATGCAGGTTGCCGGAATCGTTGGCCGCGATTTCGCGAAGCCTGGCGATGGCGCCGTCATAGTCACCTTGCGCGGCGAGTTCCAGTGCCGCCCGGTGTTCGCCTTCCGAGGCATTCGGCAGGTAGAGGTTCGAGGAATCCACGCACCCGCGCCAGGGGCTGGGCACCGACGAATTCGTCTACCACGCGTCCACCGCGAAAGAGTTTTACCGCGGGAATGCTGCGAATCTGGAATTGCTGCGCGAGGTCCTGGTTCTCGTCGGTGTTCACCTTGACGACCTTGACCTGGCCGGCATGTTCGTCCGCCAGCTGTTCGAGTACCGGTCCGAGCGCACGGCACGGGCCGCACCAGGGGGCCCAGAAGTCGACGAGCACGGGTTGTGAGGACGAAGCGTCCAGGACTTCGGCGGGGAAACTGGCCGTGGTGACGGCCCTTACGGTTGAGCTCATGGGGTCACGCTATTGGGACGGGGTGAGTTCAATTCAATAGAATTTCGTCCATGACACATTTTTCACTACCTCGAGAGGCCCGACGCCATCGCCCGGGCCATCAATTCCCGTTATCTGACCGAAGAACAGGCACTTGTACGCGATCTCACGGACCGGGCGCGCCTCGCTCAAACGGCGACGCGTGCGCGTCGCCGAGCGTTCGCTGGCGCTGGTCCAGGCGGTGCGCAACGCCCGTGGCAGCGGCGGCGCGCTCGACGCGTTCCTGCGCGAATACAGCCTGGCGTCGCGCGAAGGCGTGATCCTCATGTGCCTGGCCGAAGCCCTGTTGCGCATCCCGGATGGCGAAACCGCGGATCGGCTCATCGCCGACAAGATCCCGAGCGGCGCCTGGGACGATCACCTCGGCGACAGCGATTCGCTGCTGGTCAACGCGTCGACCTGGGGGCTCATGCTCACGGGCCGAGTGGTCTCGCTGGATCGCAACGAGGTGGGCGAGGCGCGCTCCTGGTACGGCAGGCTCGTGGCGAAACTCGGTGAGCCCGTGGCGCGCGCTGCGCTCAAGCAGGCCATGCGTATCCTCGGGCACCAGTTCGTCATGGGGCGCGACATCGAAGCGGCGTTGACGCGCGCGGCCGGCAAGGAAGAGCGCGACTACCGCTATTCCTTCGACATGCTGGGAGAGGCGGCGCTGACCGTCGCCGACGCCGGGCGTTATCGCGAGAAATATTCCTCGGCCATTGCCGCCGTGGGTCGCGCCGTCGAGACGCGCGAATCGATCACGGCCCGGCACAGCATTTCGATCAAGCTGTCAGCGCTGCACCCGCGTTACGAATTTGCGCAGGGTCCGCGCGTGCTGCGCGAGCTGTTCCCGATCATCGAACAGCTCGTGGCCGAGGCGCGCGCCGCGGGCATCGGCGTGACACTCGATGCCGAGGAGGCCGACCGACTGGAGCTGTCGCTGCTGCTGTTCGACCGGCTGCTCGCCAGCGAAACCACGCGCGGCTACGCGGGTCTTGGTCTCGCCGTGCAGGCTTACCAGAAGCGGGCGTATTCCACGATCGAATGGCTGATCGGCCGCCTCAAGGCCACCGACCGGCGCATCACGCTGCGGCTGGTCAAGGGCGCCTACTGGGACAGCGAGATCAAGCGCGCGCAGGAGCGCGGGCTCGCGGGTTACCCGGTGTTCACGCGCAAGCCGAATACCGATGTCTCCTACCTCGCCTGCGCCAAACTACTCGAGAGCGCCGGCGAGCGCATCTATCCGCAGTTCGCGACCCACAACGCGCATACCATTGCGCATGTCGCCGAAGTCTTCGGCGGTGATGCCAATCGATTCGAGTTCCAGCGCCTGCACGGCATGGGCGCCGAGCTCTACGACGTCGTGGTGCGCGGGCCCCCGAAGATCTGGAACAGCAGGTTCGCGTGCCGGGTTTACGCACCGGTGGGAGCGCACGAGGACCTGTTGCCCTACCTGGTACGCAGGTTGCTGGAAAACGGCGCCAATACTTCCTTCGTCAATCGCATCGTGGATGCCAGCCTGCCGGCCGAGGAAGTGGTCGCGGATCCGATCGCGGAAGTCGATGCTCTCGAACGCGTGGCGCATCCGCGCATTCCGCTGCCAGTCAACCTGTTTGCACCCGAGCGGCTCAACTCCGCCGGTTTCAACTTCGCCGACGGGCAGGCCGTGGATATCCTGCTGCGCGACTGTGAGCGCGCCTCGCTGCAGCCATGGAGCGCTTCACCGGTGATTTCCGGCCAGACGCGCAGCGGCGCCACGGTGCCGGTGCGCAATCCGGCCAATACGGACGAACAGATCGGTCTCGTGGCGAACGCAAACGCCGCCACCGTGGACGCGGCCATCACTGGCGCGCTGGCGGCGCAGGAAGACTGGGATGCTGCCGGCGGCGAACACCGGGCTACCGTTCTCGAGAGTGCCGCGCAATTGTTCGAGGAGCACACCGCCGCATTCACCGCGCGTTGTGTGCGTGAGGCCGGCAAGACCTTGCCCGATGCCATCGGCGAAGTGCGCGAGGCGGTGGATTTCCTGCGTTACTACGCGGCACGCGCCCGGCGCGATTTTTCCCACGAGTCGGCGCTGCCGGGTCCCACCGGCGAGCGCAACCTGCTGCGTCTGCGCGGCAAGGGCGTGTTCGGCTGCATCAGTCCATGGAATTTTCCGCTGGCGATCTTCACCGGCCAGGTGGCCGCGGCACTGGCGGCCGGCAACGCCGTGGTGGCGAAGCCCGCCGAACAGACGCCGCTGACCGCGGCCTACGCCACCGCACTGCTGTTGCAGGCCGGCGTGCCTCCCGCCGCGTTGCAATTCGTGCCGGGCGAGGGCGCGGAAGTCGGCGCCGCATTGACGCGCGATCCGCGGCTCGCCGGGGTGGTGTTCACGGGATCCACGGATACCGCGCGCATCATCGAGCGTTCGATGGCGGCACGGCCCGGCGCCATCGGCACACTGATCGCGGAAACCGGCGGGCTCAACGTCATGCTCGCCGACAGCTCGGCGCTCGCCGAGCAACTGGTACTGGATGTCGTCCAGTCCGGCTTCAACAGCGCGGGCCAGCGCTGCTCGGCGCTGCGCGTGTTGCTGGTGCAGGAAGAAATCGCCGAGCGCGTGCAGACGCTGCTCGCCGGGTGCATGGATGAAATCGTCGTGGGAGATCCGGCGCGGATTGCGACCGATGTCGGGCCGGTGATCGACGGTGAAGCGCTGAAAATGCTGGAAGACTATCGTGCCGCGGTGGTGAAAAAGGCGCGCTGGAGTCATCGCGCACCAGCGCCCGCCGGCGCGCGCGGCCGATTCTTCGCGCCGCTGGCCGTGGAGATCGATTCACTCGACTCGCTCGAGCGTGAAGTTTTCGGTCCCATCGTGCACGTGGTGCGTTACCGTGCACGCGATCTCGATTCGCTGGTCGGCGCCATCAACCGTCTCGGTTATGGCCTGACCCTGGGCATTCACACGCGCATCGACGGCCTGGCACAACGCGTGGCGCGCTCGCTGCGCGTCGGCAATGTGTACATCAATCGCAACATGATCGGCGCAGTGGTGGGCGTGCAGCCGTTCGGAGGCATGGGCCTGTCCGGCACCGGTCCGAAGGCGGGCGGACCTCACTATCTGCACCGCATGGCTACCGAGCAGACCATCACCACCAATACGGCGGCCATCGGAGGCAACGCCGGGCTGCTGTCGCTGGCGGCGCGTTGAAAATGAGCACTGCGTCGCGGGCCGCGACCCTGTCTGAAGGGGAGTCCCCCTAACGTAGTCCCTGATGCCGCCGATATGTCTATGACGCGAATCAGCGCAGAGACGGGAAGACATGTCAGGTCGACACACGCGCCGGTGGTTCGCCTCGATTCCGATCACCGGGCGTTTCTACATAATGTTCGCGATCCTGCTCATATCATTGGCAGGCATCGTGTTCGGCGCGCTACGCGCGATCCATGCACAGTCGGAGGCCAGTGCCGACTTCGCGCGCGTGTCCGCCGTGCATCGCGCGCTCGATCGAGCGCTCACCCTGCAGGCCGGCATCACCGCCCAATTGCAGGGTAACGACGCCGAGCCCGCCCCGGGATCGCAGAATCTCGTCAGCGCGCTGCGCTCGCAACTCGAACTCACCTGGGCGTTGCCGGTGACGCCGGAAGTCGCGGCGATTACCGACGGCCTGCGGCAGCCGGTCGCGCAGTATCTGCAGGGCATCGATAACTACCTGCGCGACAGCGCCTCCGGAAACAACGCATCGGCGTGGGGCTTCGCGGATCTCGAGCCGCGGCGCGCGGCACTCGAGACCGGATTGCGCGAAGCCATGACACGGCTGCGGGCCGTTCAGCAGCGCGTCGAAATGCGGGTGCTCGCCGAGGCCGATGACGCGAGCCTGGTAAATGCCTGGATGCTGATCGGAGCACTGCTGGTGGCCGCGTTTGCCGGATTCCTGTTGTGGGCGATTGCGAGGTCCATCCAGCAGTCGATCCACGACGTGGGCGAGGTCGCGCAGGCGCTCGCGGCCGGTGACATGGACAACCGCTGCGAGCCGCACGGCTCCGACGAGGTGAGCGCACTCGCGCGCATGATCAACCTGCTGGCCGACACGATGCAGGGCATGCTGACGCGCCTGCGATCCGAGGCCAGCCGCAGCAGCTTCAGTAACCAGCTGGTCGAGGCGCTGGAAATGGCGGATTCGGAAGCCGAAGCGGACCGGGTGATCGCGCGCGCCATGAATACCATCTCCGATGTGCATCCCATGGAACTGCTGCTCGCCGATTCCTCGCGCGCGCACCTGGAGCGTGCCTGCACGCATCCCAGGACCGGATCGCCCAACTGCCCGGTGGATTCGCCCTATAGCTGCATCGCGGTGCGACGCGGCTATCCACAGATCTTCCCCGATGCCGAGGCGCTCAACGCCTGTCCCAAGTTGTTAGGCCGCATGGGCGGCGCCCTGTCGGCCGCCTGCGTGCCCGTCAACTTCATGGGTCGCGCGCTCGGCGTGTTGCACGTCGCTGGCGCCAAGGGCAAGCCGCCGAACCCGGAACAGATCGCTCAGCTCACGGCGCTCGGCGTACACGCCGGCAACCGCATTGGAACGTTGCGGGCCTTCGAGCGCTCACAGCTGCAGGCCAGCACCGACAGTCTCACCGGGCTCACGAATCGTCGGGTCGCCGAGGAAGTACTGGCCAGCCTCATGGCCGTCGAGACCGCTTTCGCGGTGGTCATGGCCGACCTCGACTACTTCAAGCGCCTCAACGACACCATGGGTCATGACGCGGGGGATCGCGCGCTCAGGCTCTTTGCCGACACCGCGCGCGGCGTGGTGCGGGACCGCGATCACGTGATCCGCTGGGGTGGCGAGGAATTCGCGTTGCTGCTGCCGGGCGTAACCGCCGAACGCGCCGCCGAAGTCGTGGACCGGTTACGGGCCGCGCTCGCAGAGGCGCACTTGACGTCCAACACGCCCATCTTTACGGCGAGTTTTGGTATAGCCGACTCGACCATGGCGCGTGACCGCGAAACCATCATCCGCCTCGCGGACGAAGCGCTGTATCTCTCCAAGCAGGCGGGCCGCGATCGTTGCAGCATCGCTGATCCACAACTCGCGGGGCCCGCCGGGCAGCGCCGCGAACGCGATCAGGGCGCGGTGGTCGACATCACGCAGGTGGCACGCATTAGAAAATGAGATAGGGGGCAGCCCCCCTTTCCCAGCAAAAGGGGTCAGTCCTCCAGGGCTGACCCCTTTTGCAAGGAAACGGGGGCTGCCCCCATTCTTTAGCTGAAGTCGAAGAAGCGGCGCGGCG
The DNA here is from genome assembly GCA_963832505.1 of uncultured Pseudomonadota bacterium. Taxonomy (GTDB): domain Bacteria; phylum Pseudomonadota; class Gammaproteobacteria; order Steroidobacterales; family Steroidobacteraceae; genus CADEED01. The sequence continues at coordinate 563,821 of CAWHUD010000001.1, forward strand.
CGTCGCGCTCCGCTTCGCGCACGCAACGTCGATCGACGAGGCTCCACACGGCGCAGTTCACGGTCATCGTGAGCAGGCCGCAGGTGGGCAGGTCGGCGCTCACGGTCTCCGGCGCCAGCGCGATCGCCGCTGCGGAGATTCCCGGATTGTGGCCTATCACCATGAGATTGCCGACGCGCGGCCCAACGGCACGAATGGTGCTCAGGATGTGCTCACCATCGGCGAGGTACAGGGAATCATCCGCCTGCAGCAGCCGCGCGGCGACGCCCAGCACCTTGGCGAAGTTGTCGGCGGTTTCGCGCGTGCGCATGGCGGAGCTGACCAGGATGAGGTCCGGCACGAGACCGCGCTCGTGCAGCCGTTTCGCCATCTCCTGCGCTTCACCGTGTCCCTTGCGGGTCAGGGGGCGCTCAAAATCGCGCACGCCGGCGTCCTGGTCGGCAGTCGCATGGCGGATCAGCGTGAGCTTTCTGAGGTTGTCAGCCTTCAAACACGCACCTCGATGCGGCCTCCAACCTCACGCACCTCGAAAATTCGCAGCGGCTCATAGGCAGGCGGGCTGAGCGCTTCTCCGGTGCGCAGGGAAAAGCGTGCGCCGTGCCGTGGGCAGACGATTTCGCAGTCTTCGATGGGTGCATCTTCGAACGGGGAGTCATCGTGGGTGCAGCGATCTTCGAAGGCGTAAAGCGTGCCACCAACACGCGTCGCGCGCACTCGATACCCGTCGACGTCTGCTTCCAGACGTTGTGAGGAGGCCAGGTCGGCAGCGCTGCCGATGTCGGTCCACTCGGACATTCGCGTGGGGAGATCCGGATCAGAACATGCCGGTTTGCAGGCGCGCGGCCTCGGTCATCATCGACTGGTTCCAGGGCGGATCGAACACCAGTTCAACGTTTGCGGTGGCCACGGTCGGAATGATCTCCAGCTTCTGCCTGATGTCCTGCACCAGTACGTCACCCATACCGCAGCCCGGCGCAGTCAGTGTCAGGCGGACATTGATAGCTCGCTGGCCGTCAGCCTGAGCGCTCACCGTGCATTCGTAGATGAGACCAAGGTCCACGATATTGATTGGAATTTCAGGGTCATAGCAGGTCCGCAGCTGATCCCAGGCAGCCGCGAGCACGTCGTCCTCGGTGGCATTCGCGCGGCAGTTCCGGCGCCTTGACCACGTCCTTGCCGATGGCGTCGGCGTCGGCGCCTGCCACGCGGAAGAGATTGCCTTCCATGTACAGCGTGAAGCTGCCGCCCAGCGCCTGGGTGATGAATCCCGACTGTCCCGACTTGAGTTCGATCTCGATGCCGGCCGGCACCATCACCGCCTTTACATCGCGGCTCAGGACAAAGGGTTCGTTGTCGTGGGTGCGCATTGTTATTCGGCTTATTCGGTCTTGACCGTCTGCTCGCTGCGATCGAGCGCGGCGTTGAGCGTGTGCCAGGCCAGGCTGGCGCACTTGACGCGCACCGGGAACTCGCGCACGCCTGACAGGGCGGCCAGCTTGCCGAGGTCCTCCGGCACGGGTGCATCGTGCCTGGTGAGCACCTCGTGTATCTCGCCGAAGAGGTGCTCGATCTCCTCGCGGCGCTTGCCCTTGACGGCCTCACACATCATCGAGGCCGAGGCCACGGAAATCGCACATCCCTTGCCCTCGAAGCGCAGGTCGCTGAGTCGATCGCCCTCGAGCCGCAAAGTGACGTGCAGCCGGTCCCCGCACAGCGGGTTGTGGCCGTCGGCCGAGCTGTCAGCCGGATCGAGCCGGCCGAACATCCTCGGGCTCTTGTTGTGATCGAGGATGACCTCGCGATACAGGTCCTTGAGATCCATCAGCCGAATACCTCGCGTGCCTTGCCGAGCGCTGCCACCAGCGCATCGATGTCCGACTCGCGCGAATAACATGCGAACGACGCGCGCGCCGTCGCAGGAACGTTGAAGAATTCCATCACCGGCATGGCGCAGTGATGACCGGTGCGTACCGCGACGCCTTCGGCATCGAGAATCGTGCCGAGATCGTGCGGATGAATGCCGTCGACCGTGAAGGAGATCACCGATGCCTTGTGCGGCGCGGTGCCGATGATGGTGAGCCCCGGGATGCGCCCAAGCTTTTCCGTCGCAATGGCGAGCAGCCGCTGTTCGTGCGCGTGGATGTTGTCGATGCCGAGCGAGTCGATGTAGTCGATCGCGGCCGCGAGACCCACGGCGCCCGAAATGTTGGGAGTGCCCGCCTCGAACTTGAAGGGCAGTTCGTTGTACGTGGTCTTCTCGAAGCTCACGGTGAGGATCATGTCGCCGCCGCCCTGCCATGGCGGCATGGCCTCGAGCAGCGACTGGCGGCCCACCAGCACACCAATGCCGGTGGGGCCGTACATCTTGTGGGCCGAGAACGCGTAGAAGTCGCAATCGAGCTTCGCGAGGTCCACACGCTGATGCGGCACGGCCTGCGCTCCGTCGAGCAGCACCACGGCGCCACGCGCGTGTGCGAGCCTGGTGATCTCTCGCACTGGCAGCACGGTGCCGAGCGCATTGGACACATGCGCGCAGGCGACGATCCGGGTGCGTGGACCCAGGTTGGCCGCGAAGCTGTCGAGATCGATCACGCCGCGGCGATCCATGGGCACTGCCTTGATGACGGCGCCGGTCTGTTCGGCGACCAACTGCCACGGCACGATGTTGGCGTGGTGTTCCAGCGCGGTCAGCAGGATCTCGTCGCCCGGCTGCAGCCGGTTGCGTGCGTACGATTGCGCGACCAGGTTGATCGACTCGGTGGTGCCGCGCGTGAAGATGACTTCGCGCGTCGACGCGGCATTCACATACGCGCGAACGCGCTCGCGCGCGTGTTCGAACATCGCGGTGGCTTCCTGGCTCAACTGGTGCACGCCGCGGTGCACGTTGGCGTGGTGCAGCCTCTCGTAGGCGTCGACCGCATCGATCACGGACTGGGGCCGCTGCGACGATGCTGCGCTGTCGAGGAACACCAGCGGTTTGCCATGCACCTCGCGCGCAAGGATCGGGAAGTCGCGCCACACGCGGCTCACGTCGTAGGCCGACGCGGCGGCATGTGCCGGCGCCACGCTCACGAGGCGTCTCCCAGCAGGCCGAGCGGCGCGACCTCGAGCAATTGTGCGGATACCAGCCGTTCCACTTCGCGGCGCAGCGGCTCGATCCCGATCTGCGACACGGCGTCTTCGATGAACGCCCACTGCAGCAGCGCCTGTGCCGTGGGGCGGTCAAGACCGCGCGACAGCAGGTAGAACAACATCTGTTCGTCCAGTTTGCCGGTGGTGGCGCCGTGTTTGGCGCGCACCCGGTCGGTGTAGATTTCGAGCTGTGGCCGCGCCGCGGCTTCACTGCCGCTGCCGGTGAGCAATGACTTCAACGACTGGTCTGAATCTGCGTCGTGCGCATCCGCGCGCACGATCATCTTGCCGTTGAACGCGAGCTTGCCCCGGCCGCCGGCAATGCCCCGGAAAATTTCACGGGTCACGGTCTGCGGAGCCGCGTGTTCGATTTCGGCGAATACGTCATGTGTCTGGATGCCGTTGGCGACGCAGGCCGAGCTGAGCTCGCAGCGTGCCTTGCGGCCGGCGAGCTTGACGAACAGCGTGGAACGCGTCGCGTTGCCACCCAGGGTCACACTCCGGAAGCGATAGTCGGCGGACTCGCCGACCTGTGCCACGAGGGTGTCGAACACGCTGGTGGTCGCGGAGCAGTGCTGCACGCGTACATGATCGAGCTGCGCGCCAGGACGCAGCGCGATATCCATTGCCGCGTTGACCGCCGACTCCACGGCCGCGGCCGACAAGTGTCGCTCAACGAGCTGCAGGCGGGTATTGCGGCCCGCCAGGATCTGCACGCGTGGATAGGACGTGCCGCTCGCGGCAGTGGCGCTGGCGACGAAGATGACTTCGACCTGCGCAGGCGGCGCGTTGTCGGGAAGCGCGATGTGTAGAACCTCATCGCCGCGTGCCGCATTGATGCGCGCCAGCGCGAAGTCCACTCCGGCCGAGGCGAGGTCCGAATCGAGCTGCGCCGCAAAGGCGTCGCCGGCCTCACGGGCGTCGAGAAGCTTGGCCAGGTTCGCGTTGTCGCGCGCCGGGGAAGAGGGCGCGTCGCAACGACCATCGATGAACACCCAGCGCTCGAAGCCGGGCAGCGGCGTCGGCAGTTCCGCCGCGGGTTGTTCACCGGGTTGCGCCCCGGGAGGCTGCGCCGCATCGACACGCGCGCGCGCCAGTGCGCGCAGGTTGGCGTAGCGCCAGTTCTCGTCGCGATTGGTGGGTAATGCGGGCACGGACATCACGCCACCTCGAGCACCCAGTCGTAGCCGCGCTTCTCCAGTTCGAGCGCGAGGGACTTGTCGCCGGATCTTCGCGATGCGACCGCGCGCCAGTACGTGCACCTGGTCGGGCACCACGTGATCGAGCAGTCGCTGGTAATGGGTGATGAGCAGTACGCCGCGCTCCGCGGAGCGCAGCGTGTTGACGCCGCGGGCCACCACCTTGAGTGCGTCGATGTCGAGGCCCGAATCGGTTTCATCGAGAACCGCGAGCGTGGGTTCGATGACCAGCATCTGCAGGATCTCGTTGCGCTTCTTTTCGCCGCCGGAGAATCCTTCGTTGACGCCGCGCTTGAGGAAACTCTCATCCATCTGCATCAGTTTCATCTTGGCGCGAACCAGCTGCAGGAATTCATACGCGTCGACTTCGGGCTGGCCCGCCGCCCTGCGCTTGGCGTTCAGCGCGGCCTTCAACAGGTAGATGTTGTTCACGCCCGGAATTTCCACCGGGTACTGGAAGCCGAGGAACAATCCGGCGCGCGCACGTTCCTCGGTGGGCAGCGACAGCAGGTCGCGACCACGGTATTGCACGGTGCCGCCGGTGATCTCGTAACCCGGCCGGCCGGCGAGCACATACGCAAGCGTGCTCTTGCCCGAGCCATTGGGGCCCATGATGGCGTGCACTTCGCCGGCGTTGATCGTGAGCGACAGGCCGGTAAGGACGCTTTTTCCTCCGGCTTTCGCGGACAGATCCCTGATTTCGAGCAGAGCGGTCATCCCACGGCACCTTCCAGGCTCACGGCTAACAAGTTTTGCGCCTCCACGGCAAATTCCATCGGCAACACGTCGAGGACGGTCTTGCAGAATCCGCTGACGATCATGTTCACGGCATCCTCTTCATCGATGCCGCGCTGCAGGCAATAGAACAGCTGGTCCTCGCTGATCTTGGAGGTCGATGCTTCGTGTTCGACGGTGGCGGTCGGATTGCGCGTCTCGATGTAGGGAAACGTGTGCGCGCCGCAGTTGCCGCCCATGAGCAGCGAATCGCATTGCGTGAAATTGCGCGCGCCATGCGCCGAGGGAAGGATCTTCACCAGTCCGCGGTAGCTGTTCTGCCCGTGCCCGGCGGAAATCCCCTTCGAGACGATGGTGCTCTTCGTGTTGGCACCGATGTGAATCATCTTGGTGCCGGTGTCGGCCTGCTGGTAGTTGTTGGCCAGCGCCACCGAGTAGAACTCGCCAATGGAGTTCTCGCCCTTGAGCACGCACGAAGGATACTTCCAGGTGATGGCGGAACCGGTCTCCACCTGCGTCCAGGAAATTTTCGAACTGCGACCGCGACACTCGCCGCGCTTGGTCACGAAGTTGTAGATGCCACCGACGCCGTTTTCGTCGCCCGGGTACCAGTTCTGTACCGTGGAATACTTGATCTCGGCATCGTCTTCGGCGATCAGCTCGACCACGGCGGCGTGCAGCTGGTTTTCGTCGCGCATCGGCGCGGTGCAGCCTTCGAGGTAACTCACATGCGAACCGGGGGCGGCGATGATCAGGGTGCGCTCGAACTGGCCGGTGTTCTTCGCGTTGATGCGGAAGTAGGTGGACAGCTCCATCGGGCAACGCACGCCCTTCGGCACGTAGACAAACGAACCATCCGAAAACACCGCGGAGTTCAGCGCTGCGAAGAAATTGTCGGTGTGCGGCACGACGGTGCCGAGATACTGCTCGATGAGGGCGGGGTGATTGAGCACCGCGTCCGAGAACGAGCAGAAGATGACGCCGGCTTCGGCAAGGCGTTCCTTGAACGTGGTCGCGACGGAGACCGAATCGAACACCGCATCGACCGCCACGCCCGCGAGGCGCGCCCGCTCGTGCAGCGGCACGCCCAACTTCTCGTACGTGGCGAGCAGTTTGGGATCGACTTCCGCGAGGCTCTTTGGCGCGTTCGGATCGCGCTTCGGCGCCGAGAAGTAGGAGATGCCCTGGTAGTCGATCGGATGCACGCGCAGGTGCGCCCAATGCGGCTCCTTCATCGTCAGCCAGTGGCGGAAAGCCTTCAGCCGCCAGTTGGTGAGGAACTCCGGCTCTTTCTTCCTGCGCGAGATGAAGCGCACCACGTCTTCGTCGAGGCCGGGCGGCAAGGTGTCGGAATCGATGTCGGTGACGAAGCCGTGGCGGTAGGTCCTCGCCAGCAGCGCGTCGATTCCGGCATCAATTGGTTTGGGGTCACTGCTCATGACGCCGCCTTGGCGCGGGACATGTACTTGAGCTCGCGTTCGATGGGCATGGCAGGCGTGCGGGTGTCCAGGCCGGCCAATTGAGCGAGCGTGACCTCACTGAGTGCGCGGCGGATGGCGACGCTCATCCGCTGCCAGGTGCGTCCGACGGAGCAGGTGTGCTCGATCTCGCATTGGCCGCTGCCGACCGAGCACTCGGTGAGCGCAATCGGCCCTTCCAGGGCGTCCAGGATCGCCGCCGCGCTGATGTTTTCCGGGTCGCGCGCCAGCTGGTATCCGCCGTGCGTACCGCGAGTCGAGATCACGAGGCCGGCGCGATGCAGTTGTTTCAGCAACTTAGAAACCGTCGGTGCCGCGATGTGCGTGCGGCCGGACAGAGTCCCGGCGTTCAGCTGGCGTGAACGGTCCGCCGCCAGGGTGGCCAGGATTAGGGTCGCGTAGTCCGTCAGTTTTCCGATCCGCAGCATGGTGCTTGTCCCTCGTTCAGGGCCTCGCTTAATGTGGGACCAGTTTAGTACGGATTCAATTCGGCAGAAAGCCGTCGGGGGCGCCTTTTGCTATTCTTCGCGGCCTTCTGGCCCACCGGACATTCTGTTGAGCGAAACGCCTACGCAATTAAGAAATGGATCGCCGGCGCAAGCCGGCGATGCTGTTATTGAGGTCCGTGACGCGCACTATGCAGTTGCCGGGCGGCCGATTTTCGACGGCCTTGACCTGGTCGCGCGCAAGGGACGTATCACCGCCATCATGGGGCCGTCGGGCACCGGCAAGACGACACTGCTGCGGCTGATCACGGGCCAGATTCATGCGCAACGCGGTGACGTGCGCGTCTGGGGTGATGACGTCGCGAAAATGACGCGCCGGGAGTTGTTTGCCCTGCGGCGCCGGATGGGCATGCTGTTCCAGAATGGCGCGTTGCTCACGGATCTCGACGTGTATGAAAACGTCGCATTTCCATTGCGAGCGCACACCAAACTGCCCGAATCCCTGGTACGCCACCTGGTGCTCACCAAACTACATGCGGTGGGCCTGCGCGGCGCGGCGCGCTTGATGCCGGCGGAACTATCGGGTGGCATGGCGCGGCGCGTTGCGCTGGCGCGCGCCATCGTCATGGACCCGGACATCCTGATCTACGACGAACCCTTCGTCGGCCTGGACCCTATTTCGATGGGCGTAGTCTGCCGACTCATCAAGCAGATGAACGAGGCGCTCGGTATCACCAGCATCGTCGTGTCACACGACGTGAAGGAGCTCTCGACCATCGCGCACGATAGCTATCTGCTTTCGGAAGGCAGAGTCGTGGCGTCGGGAAGTCCGGAAGAGCTGCATCGCAGTGACAAGGTCGAAGTGCGCCAGTTCATGGGCGGCCTCCCCGACGGGCCCGTGCCGTTTCACTATCCCGCGCCGGATTACGTCACCGAGTTGCTGGAGACCGCGCCATGAGCGCTGCGGATACCGACTCGATAGCGGTTGCGACATTGCGCAAGATCGGCTCGGTCGTGCTGTTTCTCAGCCGGATACTCGCGAATACGATTCCGGCGCTGCGCAGACCAGGCCTCATCGTGCGCCAGATCTACAACTGCGGCGCGCGTTCGCTCATCATCATCATGCTTTCCGGCTTGTTCGTCGGCATGGTCCTCGGGCTGCAGGGCTTCGACCTGTTGCAGCGCTTCGGTTCGGAGGACGCGCTCGGGATTGCCGCCGCGCTCGGGTTATTGAAGGAGCTGGGCCCCGTGGTCACGGCGCTGCTGTTTGCCGGGCGCGCCGGCACTTCACTGACGTCCGAAATTGGCCTCATGAAGGCAACCGACCAGTTGACCGCGATGCAGATGATGGCGGTTGACCCGCTGCGGCACATCGTCGTGCCGCGCTTTCTCGGCGGCCTGCTGGCCATGCCGCTGCTGGCGGCGGTCTTCAGCGTCATCGGCCTGTATGGCGCGCAGCTCATCGGCATCTCGCTGATGGGCGTCGATTCGGGCGCGTTCTGGTCGCAGACGCAGGGTGCCGTCAAATTGAGTGATGTCACCGAAGGCATCATCAAGAGCGGCGTGTTCGGTGCCGCCTGCAGCCTCGTTGCGGTGTACGAGGGTTATCACTCCGCGGCGACCGCCGAGGGCGTGGGCCTTGCGACGACCCGAACTGTGGTCACTTCCTCGGTGCTGGTGCTGCTGCTTGATTACATGCTCACTGCCGCATTTCTAACCATGTCCTGAACGGATTCGCCCCATGAAAAACAATCGTTCCCTGGAAATCGGCACTGGCCTGTTTGTGCTGCTTGGTTTTGCGGCACTGGCATTCCTGACCACCCAGCTGCCTGGTACGTCGCTGCGCCTGAGCGCGGGCAAATCCGGGTACCGCGTCACCGCGAAGTTCGACAACATCGGCGACCTCAAGGAAGGCTCACCGGTCACCATGGCGGGCGTGCGTATCGGGCGCGTCGAGTCCATCCGCTTCGATCCCAAGGATTTCAAGGCTGCGGTGGTGCTGCGACTCGAGGAGCAATACTCGGCGATTCCCGAGGACAGCGACGCGAGCATCCAGACCGCGGGATTGCTCGGCGGCAAGTACATAGGAATCGGCCCGGGAGGTTCTGAAACCTTCCTCAAGGACGGCGGTCAAATCGAATTCACGCAATCGGCCATCGTGCTCGAGAGTCTGGTTAACAAATTCTTCGCCAACATGGCGAGCAAGGGATCAGACGAACAGAAGAGCGCTGCGCCGGCAGCGGAGGACGCACAGGAGCAGAAATGATGCAGTCAGTGAAGACTTTCATTCAGGTTGGATTCATCTCGGGTTTGTTAGCCGCGGGCAGTGCTTTCGCAGCCGAACCTGCGCCGGCAACCACCGACGGCAAGCCTGCGCCGACGGCCGTGGACACCAGCGGGCCATCCCAGCTCATCGAAAGCTCGGCGAACGTCATCCTCGGTGGCATCGATGCGCGCCGGGCGGAATTCCGCAAGGACCCGACTGGCCTGTACGACCTCGTCGAGAAGACACTGCTGCCTCACTTCGATACGCCGTACGCCGCGCAACTCGTGCTTGGCCAGCACTGGCGCAACGCCACTGCCGAGCAGCGCAAGCGCTTCGTCGACGCGTTCTACAAGTCGCTGCTCTACACCTACGGCGACGCGATGATCGACTTCACCGCGGACCGCCTGAAGGTGTATCCCACCAAGATTGGCCCGGACGAGATTCGTGCCACGGTGCGCACCGAGATCAAGCGTTCGAACGGCACCAAGGTCGCTGTCAACTACACCATGCGCAAGGTCAACGGCGAGTGGAAGGCCTGGGACGTGGTCATCGACGGCATCAGCTACGTGAAGAGCTACCGGGAAGACTATGGCGCCGAGGTCCAGCAGAAGGGCCTGGATGCCGTGATCTCGCGCCTCGAGGCCAAGGCGGCGAGTGCCAAGGCCGCAAAGGTGAAATCAGGCTGAACGCATGACCAGGGAGGCAGCAAACAAGCAGCGCGTCGAGATCAGCGAGGCCGCCCCGGGCCGCCTCGTGGTCAACGGCGAGCTCACGTTTGCCACCGCCCGTAATGCCCGCGAGCTGGGCGTCCTCCTGCTCCAGGGCTCGCGCGCCGAACGCATCGTCATCGACTGCGCAGGCGTCACGCGCGCTGACAGCGCGGGACTTGCTGTACTGCTCGACTGGCTGGCCTGGGGCCGGCGCCGTTCTTGCCCCGTCTCGCTGCTCAACCTGCCGGCTTCGCTGCTCGCCATCGCGCGTATCAGCGAGGTGGACGAGCTGCTCACCGCGACCGGCTGAGCGCGTTCAGAGTTTTCCGGCCGCGTAATCGGCGAACAGCTCGCGAATCACCTCGGTGTCGCGCACGCCGGGGTCGGCGAGCTGCTCGAAGCTCATTTCCTTGACGTCGAGCGAATACTCCACCAGCACGCGCGCCAGGTAGTAAGACGTGTGCCAGAAATCACCGTTCTCGTCCTTGAGAAATGACCCGCCGTTGTGCTCATAGCGCGGCGACTTGAAAGTTTCCGTGCTCATCCCTGAAGCCATGCGAGGTTGGCCGTGAGCACACGCGTCACGCTCGAGCGCAACGAGTAACCTGGCACCGTGCGCAGCGTGTGGCTCGCGATGTATTCCGGATAACCCTCGGCCTTCCAGAATGGCAGCGTGTTCATGCCGCGTCAGGCCAACCTTGTTGAACACAAGCGTGTGGCCGACTTCGTGCGTCAACACATGAGTCATGTTGATTCGGCGGGCCATGCGTCGCGCAGCACCGCGTCGTGAATCGGCATCGGGTACGTCCAGGATAACCACGTGACTGACGTGCGGCGGCCAACTGGCGTCGTAGTTGATGGCAGAACGACGGCCGATGCCGGTCAGCTGGTGCACGAGTTCCAGGCGGGCGCGCTGCAGGGCCCGGAACGGCCGATTGGCGTGCCCGAAGTAGATATCGTACTCGAGGGCGGGGTCGTTGATCTCGCTCGCCGCGATCTGCGCATCGATTCTCGCGAGGACGGGCTCGATGCCGACGCGCAGGTCCTCGTCGGAGTAGACGGTAAGGTTCCGGTACTCGAGCTGGTGCGCAAACATGAATCCCGGAAATGCCAGCAAGCCGACGAACATGGCGACCAGGGCGAACAAGCCGCCGAATGACCAGCCGGCGATTTTCAGGGTCTTGCGCAGGCGCCGTCCCATGCTCGCTTCCTTCTAACTTCTGTCCACCAGTATCCGGCGATCCACATTGCGGGCGTCGGTGGTGCCTGTCAACGCCATCGAGACTTCGAACTCGCGGCGCAGGATCTCGAGTGAGAGTGCCACACCACGCTCACCCAGCGCGGCGAGACCGTAGAGGTAGCTCCGGCCGATCATGCAGGCGCGTGCGCCCAATGCCAGGCCCTTGAGCACGCTCTGACCGCAATGGATGCCGCCGTCGAGCAGTACCTCGCATCGCCCCGCGACTGCATCCACCACGCGTGGCAATGCGCCGATGGTCGACGTCGCGCCGTCGAGCTGCCGGCCACCATGATTCGAAACGATGATGCCATCGACGCCGGTGGCTGCCGCGGCGCGCGCATCATCCGCGTCGAGGATTCCCTTGAGGACGAGCTTGCCGGGCCAGCGATCGCGCAACCAGGCGACATCGTTCCAGGTGAGCGTGTTGTCGAGCTGCTTGCCCATCCACTCGGAGAGCGCCGCCGTGCCGTGGCGTGGAAAAAATGTCGCGAGATTCCCGAACGTCCGGCGCTGGCCGAACATCACGTCCACGAGCCAGTGCGGATGCAGCAGGAAATCGCGCATGCCCTTGAGTGTCAGTCGCGGCGGCACGGCGAGACCGTTCTTGGGATCGCGCCGGCGCAATGCCTGCAGGGGCAGGTCCAGCGTCAACACCAGAACCGGGCAGCCGGCCGCGTGCGCCCGGGACATCAGGGCCTCGGTGAACGTGCGATCACGCATGAAGTACAGCTGGAACCAGAAGGTCCCGCTGGTCGCGGCTCTCACGTCTTCGATCGAACAGATCGACATGGTGCTCAGGCAGAAGGGCACGCCGGCGGCATGCGCGGCGCGAGCCGCGCGGATCTCGCCATCGCGGTGGAACAGGCCCGTGAGGCCCGTGGGTGCGATGCCGACCGGCATGCTGCAGCGCTCGCCGAGCACCGTGGTTTCCAGCGACAGTCGCGAGACGTCGGTCATCACGCGTTGGCGCAGCAGCAGCGCGTCGAAGTCGGCGCGATTGCGCGTGAGCGTGTGCTCGTCGTAGGAACCGCGGTCGATGTACTCGAACAGCGCCAGCGGCAGGCGCCGGCGCGCGATGTCGCGCAGGTCCGCGATGCTGTTGATGGGGGACATTCCTATTTTTCGTGACTGCCATTCAGCTCAGCTCGACAGTAGCGGCTGGTCGAGAAAAATAGGAATGTCCCCATTTTCGGCGCTATGCGGCGGCCACGACCTGGCGCTGGCTGCCCAGCTTCTCGATGCCCAGTTCCATGACATCGCCCACATCCAGGAAGATGGGACTCGGCTTGATGCCCATGCCCACACCCGGCGGAGTGCCCGTGGTGATGACGTCACCGGGCTGCAGACTCATGAACTGGCTCAGGTAGCTCACGAGGAAGGCGGGCTTGAAGATCATGGTGCGCGTCGAGCCGTTCTGGCGGCGCGTGCCGTTCACATCGAGCCACATCGACAGGTTCGCCGGGTCGCCGACTTCGTCGGCCGTGACCAGCCACGGACCGAGAGGACCGAAGGTATCGCAGCCCTTGCCCTTGTCCCACTGGCCGCCGCGCTCGAGCTGGAAATGGCGCTCGGAAAGATCGTTGACGACGCAGTAACCCGCGATGTGCCTGGGCGCATCCGCTTCGTTCACGTAACGCGTGACGCTGCCGATGACCACGCCGAGCTCGACTTCCCAATCCATCTTGATCGAGCCGCGCGGCTTCAGCACCGTGTCGTTGGGGCCGACGATGCAGCTCGTGGCCTTCATGAACACGATCGGCTCGCTCGGGATCTTCGCGCCAGTTTCGGCGGCGTGGTCAGCGTAGTTGAGGCCGATGGCGATGAACTTGCCGACGCCCGCGACGCAGGACCCGAGCCGCACGCCGGCGGGCGCCTTGGGTAGTTTGGCCACATCGAATGCTGCGAGTTTCTTCAGCGAGTCCGGCGCCAGCGCTCCGCCCGAAACGTCGGGAATCACTCCCGACAGATCCGCGATGCTGCCGTCCGCATTGACGAGGCCCGGGCGTTCCGCACCCGCGGCACCAAAACGTACCAGTTTCAAATGAGTCTCCGGTGAACTGGCCCTACGCCGCCGGCAGGCAGGCGGGTCCGATGGGTTCGAATTGCTTGTAGGTGAGGATGAATTCCTGGTGGCCGAGCGCCTCGGACTTGGACAACTCGCCGGCCGCCACGCGCTGCACGAGATCGAAGATCTCGCGACCGACATCGTCGAGTTCGGCGCCGTGCAGGATTCGCCCGGCGTTCACGTCCATGTCGTCGGCCATGCGCTCGTAGGTATCCGGGTTGGCGCACACCTTGATGACCGGCGAGATGGCCGAACCCACCACCGAGCCGCGGCCAGTCGTGAAGAGGATGAGGTGCGAGCCGCAGGCGATGAGCTCGACGATCTCCGCATTGTCGGAGATGTTCGGGAAACCGAAGCGCGGCTCGCCATCGGGCACCACGTCGAGCAGGTACAGCCCGCCACGCGGCGGCACGTCGCCCGGCTTGATGAGTCCGTTGATGGGCGAGGAGCCGGACTTGGAATACGCGCCCATGGATTTCTCCTCGAGCGTGGTGAGTCCGCCCTCGGCGTTGCCGGGCGCGAAGCTGCCGTATCCCATGATGCGGTAGTAGTTGGCGGCCTTTTCGACGCAGGCTTCGATCTCGCGACCCAGCGCGGGCGTGACCGCGCGCGAGGCCATGATGCGCTCGCAGCCGATGAGCTCGCCGGTCTCCTCGAAGATGCAGGCCGCGTCGTTGTCGATGAGCCAGTCGAAGCAGCGGCCGACCGCGGGATTCGCCGTGATGCCGCTGGTGCCATCCGAACCGCCGCACACCGTGCCGACGATGAGTTCGTCGAGCGCCATCGGCACCGGCGTCTGCTGTCGCGAGTTCGGCGCGCATGCGGCGCACGATGTCGAGGCCGGCATTCAGCGTGCGCGTGGTGCCGCCGGATTGCTGGATGACCAGCAGGTCGACGGGCCGGCCACTGGCGGCGATGTGTTTGCGCAGCTGCTCGCGGTTGAAACCTTCGCAGCCCAGCGAGACCAGCAGCACTGCGCCAACGTTCGGATGAGTGCACAGCCGCTGCATCATCTCGAGGGAATACTTGTTCGGATAACAACCGGGGAAGCCGATGAGGTGCACATCGTCGGCGCCGGAGCGCTGCACGATGAGGCGCGAGACGTGATGCGCGCATTCCACGAGGTAGGCCACCGCCACGACGTTGCGGATGCCCTTGCGGCCATCCTTGCGCAGGATACCTTTCATGGAACTGCTGCTCGAGCCCGGTGCGTTCATCAATGTCCGTCCGTACCACCGTCGCGCGTGGTCGACGGGATGTAATCGCTGCGCAGGTTGTGCAGGTGCACGTGTTCACCGCGCGCCACGGCGATCTTCATGGAGCCAATCGGGGCGCCGTATTTCAGGACTCGAGTATCCGCCGTGAGCGCGCGTCGCGCGAGCTTGTGGCCGAGTTCGACCGCGGCCGGAATCACGAAGGTCTCGCCGTCGAGTTCCACGCGTTCGCCCGCGGCGATGTCGCGCCGCGCCACCAGGATGTTGTCGTCGGGATGCAGCAGCAGCAATGGCGGCAGCTTGCCACTCCCGGATCCGTTTCCACTCATTTGATGAGTCCCCCGGGGCGGCATTCTAGCTACGCGGCACCGCGGCGGCAGGCTCATCCTGCGGCGGCGGGGGCGCGGCCGGGCTGTCGGCCGGCGTGGCCGCATCCGGTGCGGCCTCGGGACTTGCGGCATCGGCCGGTGCGGCGCCCTCTGACGGCTGCTGGGGCGGCTGCTCTGGCGCGGGCTCGTCCGGCGCCGGAGCGGGTTCCGATTCCATGTCCGGCTCGATGTCCTGTTCCAGCTCGAGGGATGGATCTTCGACATTGCCGTCGGTGACCTGGAATTCGCGGCGCTGCAGCCAGGCATTTCGAATGAAGGCGTAGCGGTCGTAGCTGCGGTCGATCTGTTCGTCCAGGTCGAGCAGTCCGGCGCGCATGTCGAGCAGGCTTACACCGCGGATGATGTATCGCGTGCTTTCGTCGCCGAGGTAGGTCACCGGATAGGTGTACTGATCCATCAGCCTTGTGAAGGTGTCGCGTGTCGTGGACGGACCGAGGAACGGCAGCACCAGGTACGGCCCCGGCTTCATCCCCCACTTGCCGAAGGTCTGCCCGAAGTCCTCGTCATTGAACTCCAGGCCGACTTTCGAGGCCGGATCGAAGAGGCCGCCGAGGCCGAACGTGCTGTTGATCAGGAAGCGGGCGGAATCATTGCCAGCCTGGTGCATCTTGCCCTGCAGCACGTCATTGAGGATGGTGTTCAAAGTGTCGAGGTTGTTGAACACATTGCTGATGCCGGTGCGCACGAACCGCGGCATCACCTTGACGTAAGCCTTGGCCGCGGGTTTGGCGATCGTCCTGTCGATGGCGTCATTGAACGCATGCGTGCTGCGGTTCATCCGTTCCCACGGATCGCGCGGGTCGGGTTTGCCCGAGGGCAGCGTCGCACAGCCGGTCAAGGTCAGACCGGCGAGTAGTATCGCCAGGAATTTCATCGCGAAATTGTACCAGTGAGGTCCTGCGCCGAGCGCTGCGGTTCCTTGGGCTTCTGCTGGGGAGGCGGGCGGCGCTTGCGGTCGGAGAACAGGGCTTCACGCACCTCATCGAGGCGTGCCTGGAAACGGCTGCGCTGTACGGCGGTGATGTTCGGCATCGCCAGCGCCATTTCGAGCTGGGCCACGGACAGCGGCAGGTTGCCGCTGGCGATGTGGTATTCGCTCATGTAATACGCCGCGTCGGCCGTGTCGCCGGCACTGCTCGCGGCCAGCGCGGTGAAGCGGATCTGCGCCGGAGTCGGGGCGACGTTGTTGAACAGGTCGAGCAGCACCGCGTGCGCGGTCTTCGCATCGCCAACCTTGAGCAGCGCTTCCGCATAACGCATGGTCAGCGGAATGTTGCGCGGCGAGAGGCTGAGCGCGCGGCGGAAGGTATCGAGCGCCGCATCGGTGGCGCCGGCGCTCATGAGCGCCTGCCCGAGCGTGGACTGCAGCATCGGCACCTGCGGATAGGCGCGCGCCAGCTCGGTCAGCGAATCGAGCGCGGCCGAGGAACTCCCGGCCTGGTAGTTAGCCAGCGCCTCGCCGTAACGTTCGCCCACCGTCTGCGCCTGTTGTTCGCGCCGGTCGGCATAGTAGCGGCGCACATTGTTCTCCGGCGGCGTGGACAGGACGCGCAGCCGTTCGCGCGTCAGCGAATAACTCACGCTCTCGGGTACCTGCCTGGTCTCCTTGTACTGCGCAGCGCGCGAGCGCGATTCGGCGATGCGGTTGGTGGTGACCGGGTGAGACTGCAGGATTTCCGGCAGCGCATTGCGGCCCGTGGCCGAGATGCTGGAACGCCGTCCCATGGTCTCGAAGAAGTCGGGCATGCCGTAAGGATCGAATCCGGCCGCGGCGAGGAAACCCATGCCGACGCGGTCGGCCTCGTTTTCGTTGGCGCGCGTGAAATTGATCGACTGCTGCATGGCCGCGCCCTGCGCCATGGAAATGCCGCCCATCGCGGCGTCGCTGGATCCGGTCGCCGCGCCGAGCAGGATGGATGCGACGATCGCCGCCATGGTCGCGATGCTCTGGCGTCCCTGCGAACGCACGCGTCGCGCGATGTGCCGCTGCGTGACGTGCGCGATTTCATGCGCCAGTACGCCGGCGAGCTGCGCCTCGTTGCGCGTCGCCAGCACCAGCCCGTAGTTCACGCCAATGAATCCGCCCGGCAGTGCGAAAGCGTTGATGGTGTCGTCGCGCACGAAGAAGAAGTGGAAGCGCTGCGCCGAATCTCCGGTGGCCTGCGCGACGATCTGCGATCCGAGCGACTGCAGGTATTCGGTGGATTCCGGGTCGTCGACGATCTGACCTTCGTCGCGCAGCTGGCGCACGATCTGCAGGCCGATGCGATACTCGTCATCGAGGGACAACACGGATGAAGCGGGGCTGCCGATGTCGGGCAGATCGCTGCCCGCATCCTGCGCCAGGCCCTGCGGCGGCAGCGCGAGCAATGTCACCAGCAAGCCGATGAGCAGGTTCTTCAGGCCCATCTTGTTCACGAATTGGGGCATCTGGGCTTGGACCATCACGCTTGCGCCAGAGTTCTACCGCTGCCCGCTCAGAGCGTTTCCGAGGCGAAATCGGCCAGGCGGGAGCGCTCGCCGCGCACCAGCGTGATGTGGCCCGAATGCAGCCAGCCGCGGAAACGATTCACGACGTAAGTCAGGCCGGACGTGGTTTCGGTGAGGTAGGGGGTGTCGATCTGCGCAATATTGCCCAGGCAGACGATCTTGGTTCCCGGGCCGGCGCGTGTAACCAGCGCCTTCATCTGTTTCGGCGTCAGGTTCTGCGCCTCGTCGAGGATCACGAACCGGTTGAGGAAGGTGCGGCCGCGCATGAAGTTCAGCGAGCGGATCTTGATGCGATTGCGCAGCAGGTCATTCGTCGCGGCGCGTCCCCAATTGCCACCCTCGCCGGTGCGCGTGAGAACCTCGAGGTTGTCCATGAGTGCGCCCATCCAGGGCTCCATCTTTTCTTCTTCCGTGCCCGGCAGGAAGCCGATGTCTTCACCGAGCGGAATCGTCACGCGCGTCATGATGATCTCGACAAAGCGGTTCGATTCCAGCGTCTGCATGAGACCGGCGGCCAGCGTGAGCAGGGTCTTGCCGGTGCCGGCGGGTCCGAGGATGGTCACGAAATCGATTTCGGGATCCATGAGCAGGTTGAGCGCGAAGTTCTGTTCACGGTTGCGCGCGTTCACGCCCCAGATGCTGTGCCGCTCGCTGCGGTAGTCACGCGCCAGCTCGAGCGTGGCCTTGCCGGCCTCGATGCGCCGCACGATGGCTTCGATGCCCGACGCGGATTCCTCGTGCACGAACTGGTTGACGTGCAGGTCGGTGACCACCGGTCCCGAGATCTCGTAATAGGTGCGTTCGGCTTCCTTCCACGAGCGCATGTCCTTGCCATGCGACTCCCAGAAATTGGCCGGCAGGGGCGCGAGGCCGGTGTACAGCACATCGGCGTCTTCGATGGTCTTGTCGCTGTAGTAGTCCTCGGCGTGGACGCCGACCACCGCCGCCTTGATGCGCAGGTTGATGTCCTTGGACACCAGCGTGACGCGCGACTCGTGGTGCAGGGCCTGCAGCGCGAGAGTCTGCGACAGGATGGCATTGTCGGCTCCGTGCCCCGGCAGGTAGTCGGGCAGGGCGCTCGAAAGCTGGCGTGTCTGGAAGAACAGGCGCCCAACCACGGGCGGCTGCTTGCCCGCGCCGGGGCCGGGACTGTCCGTTCTCAGGCCGATTCCCTGGGCGGACGGCAGCGGCAGGCCGGCGTCGATCTGGTCCTTGGTGGCATCGCGCATCAGGTCGTCGAGAAAACGACTCACCTGGCGCACGTTGCGCGACGCTTCGGACAGGCCCTTCTTGTTGGCGTCGAGCTCCTCGAGCACCACCATGGGTAGATAGACGTCGTGTTCCTGGAAACGGAAGATCGAGGTCGGATCGTGCATCAGCACGTTGGTGTCGAGCACGAACAGCCGACGCTGCACAGGCGACTTGGCCGGCCTGGCGCCGGCGGCACGTTTGCTGGCGGTCACAGCGCTCTGGCCGCCTCTAACACTTCGGCGGCGTGGCCCTTGACCCGGACCTTGCGCCATTCGCGCGCCAGCTTGCCGTCGGCGCCGAAAAGGAACGTGCTGCGTTCGATTCCCATGAACTTCCTTCCATACAGCGATTTTTCGCGGATCACGTCGAACAGCCGGCACACCTTTTCGTCTTCATCCGAGAGCAGCTCGAACGGGAAGTCTTCTTTGGCGCGAAACTTCGCATGGCGCTCACAGCTGTCCTTCGAAATGCCGAGCACCTGGGTCCTGGCACGCCGGAACGCGGGATGCAGGTCGCGGAAATCGCGGCCCTCGAGCGTGCAGCCTTCGGTCATGTCCTTCGGGTAGAAGTAGAGCACGAGCTTCGTGCCGGCGAAATCGGACGTTTTCCAGGGACTTCCGTCCGAGCGCGGCAGCGAAAAGGCCGGGAGCTTCTTGCCTGCGGCAACGCTCAAGACTTCACGGGCTCCAGGATGGCGTCGAGGTTTTGCGCGTCGCAATAGTCCATGAACTCCTCGCGCAGGTGGGCGAGCTGCAGGCGCTTCGGGACGTTGATGATCATTTGCACCGCAAACATCTGCGCCCCGGTATGCGCCGCCGGGTAGGTGCGCGTGGACACCTCGGCGATGTCGATTCCCCGGCTCGCGCAGAAACCCGAAAGGCCGGCCACGATACCCGACTGGTCGAGGCACACCACGTCGATGGAATATGGCAACAGCTCGGTCACGCGGGGCGCGCGGCTCGGTCCGTTTCATGTGCAACGTCAGCCCGGTGGATTCACCGAGACGCTGCAGTTCACTCTCCAGCTTGGCGAGCGAATGCCAGTTGCCCGAAACCAGCACCAGGATGGCGAATTCGTTGCCGAGACTGGCCATGCGGCTCTCGCTGATGGACCCGCCGCAGTCCGAAATCACGCGGGTCAGGTCATGGACCATTCCGGTTCGATCGCTGCCAATGGCGGATACGGCGAGGTGCTGCTTCATCTGGGCGGCGAGTGTACCCCAGCACAATTGACCAGTGCGGCCCCGGCTTGCGGACCAAGGGGGCCGCCCGTACCATGCCCGACCGTTCAATACGACCCTCGGATCTATCTCATGTTCGCCGGCAGCCTGGTGGCGCTCGTGACCCCGATGCAGCCGTCAGGCGGCATCGACTACGACGCCTGGTCGAGACTCCTCGAGTTTCATCTCGCCAATGGCACCTCGGGTGTGGTCGTGGCCGGATCGACGGGCGAGTCGGCGACGGTCACCGATGCCGAACTCGCCAAACTTCTGCTCCAGGCGCGACGTGTCATCGGCCGCCGAGCCGTGTTGATAGCCAACACCGGCACCAGCGACACCGCGGACTCCTGCAGACGTGCTCGGGAATTTTCGGCGCGCCCAGTACGACGTCGACGCATTGCTGGTCGCCGCGCCTTCCTATGTGCGGCCCACGCAAGAGGGCCTGTTCCGGCACTTCAGTGCGATTGCGCAGGACTCGCGAGTTCCAGTGCTGCTCTACAACGTTCCTGGCCGAACTGCGGTCGACATCCTGCCCGCGACCGTCGCGCGCCTGGCGCGAGTTCCGCGCATCGTCGGGATCAAGGAAGCAGTCGGCGAGACCACGCGTGTGCGCGAACTCGCGTCCGGTTGCGGCCCGGAGTTCAGGATCCTGAGCGGTGACGATCTCACCGCGCGTGAAACGATTGGTGTCGGCGCGCACGGGGTGATCTCCGTGACCGCGAACGTTGCGCCGCGCGCCGTGGCGGACATGGTGGCCGCAGCCCTTCGCGGTGACCGCGCCGGAGCTACCCAGATCGACCAGCGCCTGGTGGCGCTGCATCGAAACCTGTTCGTCGAATCCAATCCCATTCCGGTCAAGTGGGCACTCGCCCGCATGGGGCTCATGGGGGATACGCTGCGGCTGCCGCTCACCGAACTGTCGGCCGGGTACCACTCCATCGTGACCGAATCCTTGTTCGCGGCCGGCATTTCCGTGGAAAAACGGGCCGTCGAACAGCGGGCCGTGCAGTAACGGCGTTGAACTCCTGAAATCAAAATAGGTCGCACGACTATGCGGATCGCAGCCATTTTTCTCGTCACCGTCCTGAGCGCCGGCATCCTGTCCGGCTGCAAGAGCGGGCTCGTGAGCTGCAGGGCGGACGACAAGGATTACGCCGGCGCCCAGGAAGAGCCGCCGCTGCAGGCACCCCCGGGACTGGATGCGCCGGATACGCGCAATGCCCTCAAGGTCCCGCCGCTCAACACCCCGGAACGCGTTCGCGGCAAGAACGAGCCCTGCCTGGACTCGCCGCCGCCCTTTGCCAGCCCGGCAACCGCGACGCCCAAGCCCGCAGAACCGCAAAACCCCAAGTAACAAATTGTTATCATGCGCGTCCCGTGAAATCCTTCGGGTGCACGGAAAGCATGGGAATCCGGACAGGTGGCCGAGCGGTCGAAGGCGCTTGCTTGGAAAGCAAGTAACATCTAACGGTGTTCGTGGGTTCGAATCCCACCCTGTCCGCCAATTCTTTACCATGGCAGTCCGTATCGGCTCCTTCGCGACGACTAGTAGTAAACCCCGTCAGGCCCGGAAGGGAGCAGCGGTAGCTTCGATGTCGGGCGCCGAAGTCCGGCTGGTGCGGGCTGCCTCCCTTACACGCCGCGACACGAGGAGCTGCCCACACATGAGTTACCTCGCGCTGGCCCGCAAATGGCGACCTCGATCGTTCGCGGAACTCGTCGGCCAGGAACACGTTCGCGTCGCGCTCGGCAACGCGCTGACCCAGGGGCGGGTGCATCACGCGTTCCTGTTCACCGGCACTCGCGGCGTCGGCAAGACCACGATCGCGCGCATCCTCGCCAAGTGCCTCAACTGCGAGACGGGAGTGACGGCGACTCCCTGCGGAAAATGCTCGGCCTGCCGCGAGATCGATGAAGGCCGCTTCGTCGATCTCATCGAAGTCGACGCCGCCTCGCGCACCAAGGTGGACGACACGCGCGAGCTGCTCGACAACGTGCAGTACTCGCCGACGCGCGGCCGATACAAGGTCTATCTCGTCGACGAAGTGCACATGCTGTCGACGCACTCGTTCAATGCGCTGCTCAAGACGCTCGAAGAGCCGCCGCCGCATGTGAAGTTCCTGCTGGCGACCACCGATCCGCAGAAACTGCCGGTCACCGTGTTGTCGCGCTGCCTGCAGTTCAATCTCAAGCGGCTGCCGATCACGTTGATCGTCGAACATCTTGGCAAGGTGCTCGAGGCGGAGAAGATAGCGGCCGAACCCGCGGCCCTTCGCCTGGTTGCGCAGGCGGCCGATGGCAGCATGCGTGACGCGCTGTCGCTGATCGACCAGCTCATCGCATTCGGTGGGGGCAAGGTCGACGAAGCGGGCGCACGCGGCATGCTCGGCACCATCGATCGCGCGCACGTGATCCCGCTGGTGCGCGCGCTGGCGTCCGCGGATGCGGCGAAGCTGCTGGAGATCACCGACAACCTCGAGGAGTTCGCGCCGGACTATGGGCAACTGCTCGATGAAATCGCGGCGTTGCTGACGCGCGTTGCCCTGCGCCAGATCGTGTCCGGCTACGAAGGCGACGAGCTGTTCGATTCCGCGACGCTCGACGAATTCGCCACGACGATCAGCGCCGAGGACGTGCAGCTCTATTACCAGACCGCGATTCTCGGTCGCCGCGACCTGGCGCTGGCGCCAGATCCGCGCAGCGGCTTCCAGATGACGCTGGTGCGCATGCTGGCGTTTCGCCCGGCGGGCGGTGCAACCGCGACGGCGGGTTCGGCGGGAGCCCGTGCCACCGGCGGAGCATTGCCATCACCCGGCACCGCGCCGGTGGTGCGGCCGACCTCTGCCGGTCCCATAGATCCCGTGCAATGGGCGCGCGTCATCGGTGATCTCGACGTCACCGGGGCGGCACGCCAGCTCGCGACGAATTGCGCCTTGCTGGAGCATCGCGGCAACGTGTTGCGGCTCGCCATCGATCCGAAGGTGGCGCGCACGCCGCCGCAGGTGGAAAAACTTGCGCAGGCTGTCGGAAAATACCTCGGTACGGTCGTGAAGCTCGAGTTCGTCGATGGGACACCGCCCGTCGAGACGCCGAGCCAGCATGGCGAAAGGCGCAGCGCGGAGGCCCTCGATGCCGCGCGCCGCGCTCTCGAGGAAGATCCTACGGTGCGCGAAATGAAATCGCGCTTCGGTGCAACGCTGCACCCGGAATCGGTGCGGTCCACGGAACCATGAGGAGACGATGATGCGTGGTGGCGGGAACATGATGAAGCAGGCCATGGCGCTGCAGGCCAACATGAAGAAGGCCCAGGAAGAGATCGCCGCCATGGAAGTCATTGGCGAATCCGGCGGCGGAATGGTCAAGGTGACCATGAACGGCAAGCACGAAGTGAAACGCGTGCAGATCGAGCCGCAGGTGGTGTCGGAAGATCGCGAGATGCTCGAGGACCTGATCGCCGCGGCATTCAACGATGGCCTCAACAAGGCCGAAGCCGCCTCGCAGGCGCGCATGTCGAGCGTGATGTCGGGCGTCAACCTGCCGCCCGGCTTCAAGCTGCCTTTCTAGCAGACGAGTAGCCAGATGCAGCATGCCGTATCGCTCGCGCGGCTCATCGACGCGCTGCGCGCGTTGCCGGGAGTCGGTCCCAAGACCGCGCAGCGCATGGCCTTCCACCTGCTGCAGGGCGGGCGCGATGGCGCGCGTACGCTGGCCACGGCGCTGACCGAAGGGCTGGCGTCCATCCGGCGCTGCAAGCGCTGCCGCATGCTCACCGACGCCGAGTTGTGCTCGATCTGTTCGGCGACTTCGCGCGACGGCGCTTTGCTGTGCGTCGTGGAATCACCCGCGGATGTGGTGGCCGTCGAGCAGTCAGGCAGCTACCGCGGCCGCTACTTCGTACTTCACGGGCATCTTTCCCCGCTCGACGGTGTCGGGCCCGAGCAGATCGGTGCGCGCGAGTTCGAGGCGCTGCTCGATTCGGGCGAGATCCGCGAGGTCATCCTGGCCACCAATCCGACGGTTGAAGGCGAGGCCACTGCGCACTTCCTGGGCGACCGCGCGGCGGCGCGCAAGATCCAGGCGAGCCGCATCGCACACGGTGTGCCGATCGGCGGCGAGCTCGAGTACGTCGACGGCGGCACGCTCGCCCACGCACTGGCCGGACGGCACACAGTCTGATTCCGGGCGCCAGACAGCAGCGTGATGCGTATTTTCAGGATCGTCGATTGCGCGAACCCGGCCCGCGAGCTTCGACGAGGTCGGCATACAGGCGTCGCAACCGGCGATAGCTTTCATAACGACGTGCTGACACCTCGCCGCTTTCGACTGCGCCGATCAGCGCGCAGTCGGGCTCCTGCATGTGTCGGCAATCCTGGAACCGGCAGCCGCCTGCGAGGCGCTCCGCCTCGGGAAATCCGAGCGACCTCGCATCGAGGTGATCGATGGCGGGGGCGAAATCGCGCACCCCGGGAGAATCCATGAGGGTGCCGCCACACTTGAGCACATAGGCGCGCGATGCCGTGGTGGTATGCCGGCCTTCTTCTTCGCGCATCAGCCCACCGGTCTGGACTTCCTCGTCCGGCAGCAACGCGTTCACCAGCGAGGACTTGCCCACGCCCGACTGCCCGACCAGCACGTTGACGGCACTGGCGAGCAATTTCTCGAGTCCGACAATCCCGGCGCCGGATTTCGCCGAGCAGGTGACATGCGAATAACCCGCATCCGCATATGTGGCCAGCTCCTTCGGATCGATGGCATCGCTGGCCAGGTCGGTCTTGTTCACCGCGATGGCGCCACGCATGCCCGCCGACGTCGCGGCACACAGGTAACGATCCACCATGAAGTAGTCCGGCTGCGGCAACGGCGCCACGACCACGACGAGCTGCGTGATGTTCGCGACTATGGCTTCGCTCGCTCCGCGCAGGCTGGCACGCGCCAGTACCGTACGCCTCGGGAGCACCTCTACCGCCAGGACCTCGTCGTGCGCGCGGTCGAACTCGCAGCGCACACGATCGCCGCAGACGATGGCGAGCTTGCGGCCAGACGGTCGTGCACTGCGCTGCTGTCCGTCCGCATCGCGCACCAGCAGGTGGCGACCGAAGGACGCAATGACTTCCGCATCGAATTTGTCGGGAGTATTGCCGGGTTCATTCCGCTGGATTCATTCCGCTGATGATCATTCGTGTAGTATCGCGTCATTCCATATGCCGAGCAGCGACTATCTGGTCTGGATAGATCTCGAGATGACGGGACTCAAACCCGACGTCGACGTGATCATCGAAATGGCCACCATCGTCACCGACGCCCATCTCGATGTCGTCTGCGAAGGGCCGGTCATCGCAATTAACCAGCCGGCAGAAGTGCTGGATGCCATGGACGACTGGAACAAGCGCACACACGGCGCCTCGGGCCTCATCCAGCGCGTGCGCGACAGCAAGTACACCATGGCGTCGGCCGAGAAACGCACGATGGAGTTCCTCAACGCACTGGTGGAGCCGAACTCGTCGCCGATGTGCGGCAACAGCATCTGCCAGGACCGCCGCTTCCTGGCGCGCCACATGCCCACGCTCGAGAAGTTTTTCCATTACCGCAACCTCGATGTGAGCACGGTGAAGGAACTGGCGCGTCGCTGGGCGCCGGGAATCCTCAGCGGTTTCTCGAAGCAGGGTGAACACAAGGCCCTGGCCGATATCCAGGAATCCATCCGCGAGCTCGCGTTCTACCGCCAGCACCTGTTCGCACCGGTCTATTCGCGGCCGTGACCGCGCGGATTCCGGAATTTGCCGATGTCGTGGCCGCGGCCGCGCGCCTCGGCCCGCATGTGGTGCGGACACCGGTCATGCGCTCGCCGGCGTTCGAAGCTCGCGTCGGCCGCGAAGTGTTCTTCAAGTGCGAGAACCTGCAGACCGGTGGTGCATTCAAATATCGCGGCGCGATGAATGTGCTGTTGCAGCTCGATGCCGCGCGCACGCCGCTGGTGATCACCCATTCTTCCGGCAATCACGGCAACGCCCTGGCCCTGGCGGCGAGGGCTCGCGGCATGAAGGCCATCGTCGTCATCCCGCGGGATTCGGCGCGCTCCAAGATTGCGGCGATCGAGGCGGCGGGCGCACGCGTCGAACTTTGCGAACCCGGCCTGCCGGCACGCGAAAAGCGACTTGCCGAAATCCTCGCCCGCGAACCGGCCGAACTCGTTCATCCATTCGATGACGAACGGATCATCGCGGGGCAGGGCACGGCGGCGCTCGAAATGCTGGCGGAGGCGCCGACGCTGGATGTGATCAGCACGCCCGTGGGCGGTGGCGGACTCATTGGCGGCACGGCGCTTGCGGCCAAGGCGCTGTCGCCGGGCATACAAGTGATCGGCGCCGAGCCCGAGCAGGCGAACGATGCCTGGCAGTCATGGCGCAGCGGGAAACGTTGCGCGGTGAATGCGCCGCAAACCATTGCCGACGGTCTGCGTGGCTCCATTGGTGTGCGCAATTTCGAGCTGCTGCGTACCCATGTCGACGAAGTCGTGACGGTGAGCGAGGCCGAAATCGTGGCGGCCATGCGCGTGGTGCTCGACGACCTGAAACTGCTCATCGAGCCGTCTTCCGCGGTGCCGGTGGCGGCAGCCCTGGCAGGTAAGCTGGGGCGGGCCGGGTCGCGCCTCGGGATCGTGCTGTCCGGCGGGAATGTCGACCTTTCTCTTTGCCCCTTCCTGCGCGGCGAGCGAATTCCGAAGTAAAAAATACTTTACATCGGTCCTGCTCCGAATGTAATGTTTACCTTACATTCTGGAGGCTCTTCTTATGTGGACCGTACGACGTCAAGGGCAGGCCCTGATCGCGCTGGCGCTGGTCGCCTGTATGGCAAACCTTTTCGGTCCAGCGGAGCGCTGGTGGGGCGTGGACATCGGCGCCACCGGCGCCGCGGTCTTCTACCTTAGCCTCGTTGGCTCTGCTGGTACTGCTGGCACTGAAGGGCAGTGAGGTCTTCCCGGAGACCTGGTCGCTCGCGGAGCGCCGCGCCTGGGTGGGAATGGGGTTCACCGCGCTCATCGTCGTGGCCACCGGAAAATTTCTCTGGTTCTTCTCGCACCTCGAAGTCGTGCCGACCCGGCTATACGAGGTGCCAGCTCGCAATCTCGTCAATTTCATCATCGTGATGGGGATTGCCTGGGGCATTGCGGCCCGCGTACTGGGTCGGGGGGCGGGCCCGGTCGAACACGACGAGCGCGACCTGCGGCTGCGTTTTCAGGCAGACCGGGCCGGCGACTGGGCGCTCAGCCTCACCGTGGTGGCCAGTGTGGTGCTGCTGGCGACTGCTGCCGCTTCCAGCCTCGCCTGGTGGCTGCAGCCGCTGGTGCTGGCCAACGTACTGCATCGCGGTGCTGATCGCGAAACTGTTCATCGAACATGCGGCGCTGGTCGCACTGTACGCGCGCGCGCGTCGATGAACGACATCGTCATTCGCAATCAGATACGCGCACTGCGGCTCGCGCGCGGGAGTTTCACGCAGGAGCAACTTGCCGCGGCATGCGGCGTGACACGCCAGACCATCATCGCACTCGAAGCGGGCAAATATTCTCCTTCGCTCGAGCTCGGCTTCAAACTTGCGCTCGCGCTCGGGACCACTCTCGACGCGGTTTTTCAGTACGAAGAAAAAAAATAGCGACACGCGAACTGCATCACGCCCGATTGGCTTGAGATTTGCGTCTTGAATCATCGTCTTGGTCCGATATATTCGGGACAGATGATCAGTGATGCCCTTTCAATCGTCTCCTGGCGCTCGCGCCCGCGCAGTTTCGTCGCGCTGATGTCGCTGTACGAGAGCAACTACCTGCGCCTCGCGGCGCTCGCCGGCGATCTGCGCCGCCTGGCCGATGCCTGCATATCGCGCGTGTCCGACGACTGTGACCTGCGTCTCAGCGTCACCGAGCGTTCGCCCTACACGACGAGCTTCGATCTCACCTATCTGTTCGCGGCGGAGTCCGGCATCACCACCTACCCGGACATGCGGGTGCGCATCTATCACGACGCCCGGCTGGCCGAGGCCCAGGAATGGGCGACGCAACACGACCACGAAGCCCTGCGCAGGCTGCGGGGGCTGGCGGAGCGTGAACTGGATCAGCGTTGGGCCCGCAATACGATGTTAAATAAGTGGCTGGAGTACTGCAGCGATCGCGGCCACGGGTTTCGCGACCTTTAAACCCTCGCCGCGCAAGGGTCTATGAAAGCGTTGAAGCCGTTCGGGCTGTTCGGCAATAACGAAGCCTCCGCGGGAGCCGCTCCCGAAGACGGGCGCGTCGTCGAGCTGTTTCGCAGCCGCGCCGAACTCCGCAAGCAACACGACGAGCTCGGGCAGGAGCTGCAGCGCCTGCGCGACCGCCTCAAGCAACAGGAAGCCGCCACCGGCCGCATGCAGGAAATGTTCGCGGCGCTGGAAACGCGTCTCGAAGCGGCCGATACCGGCCTATCTACCCTGGTTTTCTATCACCTGCGCGCCCTGTGGGGCGACGGGCGCGAGATCATCGCATCCCTGGTGCAGGACCTTGCGGCCAAGCAGGAGGAGCGCGAGCGCAAGGCGTTCGCACTCGAAGGCAACCGCCGGCAGTTCCAGCTGCGCAAGGACAGCGAGCAGCAGTTGCGCCAGGCCGAGTCGCAGATGGTCAGCGGCGCGTCAGCAGCTCGCGGCGCTGGATGCACGCCTCGCCGGCCTCGACAAGTGGTGGCATCGCTGGCAGCGACCCAAGGTGGCGGCGCAGCGCCCCGCGCTGCAGGCCGGAGTCGAAGCCGCGGAGAGCGCGCTGCAAGACGCCCGGGCACGCTGCGAACAGATCGAGAAGGGCGTTGCGGGCGACTTCCCGGGAATTTCGGTCGAGGCCCGGCGCGCGATCAATCTCGCCGCCATCGCCTGTGCCGAAGTACTGTGCCTGCGCCTGGCGCGCACCAATCTCGTCGCCGCGGCACGCATCGCGATGTCGAAGCGCGAATCCGCCGAACAGTACGGCGATATCGCCGCCTGCGTGTCCTTCATGAGTGACATCGTGAAGGCGCGAAACCTGCTCAAGCAACGCGCCGGCCTCACGCAGGAAGTCGCGCAGCGCACCGAACGGCTGCGGGCCACGGCCAGCTATCTCGGTGAATTCGAAACCGTGCCGGTTCCGGAATCCTGCGCGGTGTCCGAGGGCGATGTGCTCACCCACGGTTCACAGGGCGTGACTGCGGGGAAGCTTCCCAACGTGCTGGCCGAAGACACCTGGGACCTGTTCAAGGTTTTGCTGCGCTGACGCCTTGCGCCGCGGATGGCGCATCGACAACCCGGGTACGCCGCATGAACCGCTTGACGCGTTCTGCGCCGTTGTCGATCCACACGTAGAACGCCGGCACCACGAACAGCGACATCACCGCGCCGGCCATCAGGCCGCCCATGATGGTAGCGCGCCATGGGCGCGTACGAAGGTCCGCCGCCACCGACC
The DNA here is from genome assembly GCA_963832505.1 of uncultured Pseudomonadota bacterium. GTDB lineage: Bacteria > Pseudomonadota > Gammaproteobacteria > Steroidobacterales > Steroidobacteraceae > CADEED01. The sequence continues at coordinate 593,115 of CAWHUD010000001.1, forward strand.
GCGAGCGACGCATTGCCGGCGGCGAGCGGCAGCAAGCCCAGCGAGGCGCACAGTGTCGTCATGAGGATGGGGCGCAGCCGGTCGCGGCCGGCCTGCACGATGGCGGCCATGCGTTCCATGCCGCCGAGCTCGCAGTTCATTGATGTGTGCGACGAACACGATGCCTATATTGACCACCACGCCGATGAGGATCTGCACGCCGATGAAGGCCATGATGGTGATCGTGGTGCGCGTGAGGAACAGCAGCCAGATGACGCCGACAATGGCCATGAAGATCGACGTGATGATCGACAGCGGATACACGGTGCTCTCGAATACCGCCGCCATGACCATGTAGATCATGGCGATCGCCAGCAGCAGGTTGAACATCATGCATCGAGTTCTCGTCCTGCTGCTCGAAGCCCTTGCCCAGCTTCCAGGTGTAACCGGCGGGGAACTGGTAGTTTTTCATCAGTGCTTCGACGTGTTCGCCGACGCTATCGAGTGTGGAGTCCTTGGCCACGTTGCCCGTGATCACGACCGAGGTCAGCCGATCGAGCCGCTCGATGGAGCGCGGTCCCTTGGCGATGCGGAAATCGGCCACCGTGGAGAGTGGCACGCGCGTGCCGCTGGGCAGGTAGATGGGAAACTCGGCCAGGTTGTCGATGCTTTGCCGGTCGGATTCGCGGAATGCGAGTCTCAGAGTGAGTTCGCGTTCGGTACCGCGGAACTCGCGCAGCCGATCGCCGCGCATTCCCGCGGCCACGGACTGCGCCACGTCGGCGGAAGTGAGGCCGAGGGCAGCGGCGCGCTGGCGGTTCACGATGATCTGAACCTCGTCATCACCCTCGCGCGCCTCGGAGCGCACGGCTTCCAGGCCTTTCACGGTCGACATACACGCGTGCGACCTCGTCGGCTGAGCGCGGCAAGTTTCTCGGTGGATTCCCCGGTGAGCTGCAGGCTGAAGCGTTCGCCGCCCATGCCGCCGCCTTCATCCCAGCGGAAGCTCGCCTTGCCGATGACGATCTCGGGCAGGCCTTCCTGCGCTTTCGCGATGAACTCCTGCGCCACCATGCCGCCTTCGTCGCGCGGCTTCAGCACGACGATCGAGAAAGCCTCGGTCTGGTCATAGACGATGTAGAAACTCTTGATGCCGAGTTCCTCGCGCCGGCCCTCGAAATGTTTTTCGATCACTCCGACGGCCGACTCGACCCGCTCGATGGGATGTGAACCCTTGATGTTGTAGTTGAGGAACACCTGGTTGCCGCCATCCTGCGCGCCCGGATCGAACTTGATGAGATTTCCGTCGAACCGCGTGTTGAGCCAGAAGAGTCCGGCGGTGAGCAGCAGCACGGTCGCGAGGCCGAGCGCGGTCCATCCGCGGTGATGGATGCTCCAGTCGAGCCAACGCGTGTAGCGCTCCTGCAGGCGCGAGATCCAGCTCTTGTGATCGAGCGGCGGCGGGCGCGGCAAAACGCGAGATCACCATCGGAATCAGTGTCTGCGCGATGATCAGGGACGCGACCATGGCGACGCAGATCGGGATCGCGGCGTGCGTGAGCCAGATGGAGATCTGGTTGCTGTTGCTGAACAGGATGGGCAGGAATACGACGACGCAGGTGGCGGTGCCTGCGAGGGTCGCGACTCCGACTTCCTTGACTCCGGCGAGCGTCGCACGTTGCGGATTGTCGGGGTCGAGCTGCCGATGGCGGAACACGCTTTCGGTAACGACGACCGCGTTGTCCACGAGCATGCCGATGGCGAGCATCATCCCCATCATCGACATCACGTTGATCGTGAGGCCGACGAAATACATCACGGCCAGCGTGACCAGCAGCGATAGCGGCACCGCGGCGCCCACGATCAGCGTAGTGGGCCAGTGGCGCAGGAACGCGAACAGCACGATGAATGCGAGCGCGGCACCGATCAGGCCGGCTTCGCCGAGATCGGACAGCGACGTGCGGATCGCTTCTGCCTGGTTGTCGACGACGAACACGCGGATGCCCTGCATCTGCGGCAGCGTCTTGTTCTTCTCGACGACCGCGAGGACCTTGTCCACCACGTCGACGACGTTGGCCTGGTTCGACTTGAACACGTCGAGGCCCACGGCGGGGCGGCCGTCGAGATGGCGTCGCCGGGTGATCTCCGGGCTGACGAGCTCCACGGTGCCAATGTCGCCGATGCGTACGTTTCCCTTGATGACCAGGTTGCGGATTTCGTCGAGCGAACGGAACTCGCCGAGCGGGCGCACCAGGAAACGTTCGCCGTTGCCGGTGATGTTGCCGGCGCCGACCGAGAAATTGCTCTTCTCGAGCAGCTCGACGAGTTGCCGCACGTCGACCGAATGCGCGGCGAGGCGGCCCGGGTCGATCAGGATGCGCACCTCGCGCGCTTCCACGCCCGCAAGCTCCACGCGTGCGACGCCGTCTATGCGCTCGATGGGTTTCTTGAAATAGCGGTCGAGCAGGTCGTACTGCGAGGAAAGATCCTGGTCGGCCGAGAAGCGGACCGTGAGCATGGCCGCGTCGGCCGTCGAGGCCATCCACATCCACATGCGGTCCGCGGTCTTCGGCAGTTGTGCGCGTACCGAGTCGAGCTTGGTGCGCACTTCGAAGCCGGCGGTGTTGATATCCGTGCCCCAGGCGAAGCGGATTTCAAAGCGCGCATCCTGGTCCGTGGATGTGGAACGGATTTCCTCGATGCCGGGCAGAGTCGCCAGTGCCTCCTCGATGGGGCGCGTGATGAGTTCCTCGGTTTCCTCGGGCGTCGAACCCGGGTAGGGCACTCCCGCGCCCATGAATGGGAAGCTGATGTCGGGATATTGCTCGAGCGGCAGCAGCCGCGAGGAAACCAGGCCGATGACCGCCACGGCGGCGAACACCATGAGCGTGGTGACCGGACGGCGCAGCGCGAAGTCGGTGTGCACCATACCTTTATCCTAGGGTTCCGGGCTGTGTGCCGGCGCAGGCGGCGCCGCCGGTGTAACCAGCGCGGCATGGCCCGCGCCGGCGTGTGACTTCACGAATTCCTTGCGATCGAGCGCCGCGTACAACACCGGGATCACGACCAGTGTCAGGAATGTCGCCACCAAAGTGCCCGAGATCACGGTGATCGCCATCGGGCGGCGGATTTCGGCACCTTCACCGATGCCGATGGCCATCGGGATGAGCCCGATGATGGTGCTCACACTGGTGATGAGAATCGGGCGCAGGCGCGTGTGTCCGGCGAGCTTGATCGCCTCGAGACGTTCGAGGCCGCGCTCGCGCGCCTGGTTGATGGCGTCGATCAACACGATCGCGTTGTTGACCACGATGCCCGCCAGCATGATCAAGCCGATCAGCGCGACGGAGTTGATGGTGGTGCCGGTGACGTACAGGCCCCAGATCGAGCCTATGAGGCCCATCGGGATCGTGAAGAGAATCACGAACGGATGCAGCAGCGACTCGAACTGCGAAGCCATCACCAGGTAGACGAGAAACACCGCGAGCGCGAACGCCAGCCCGAGCGAGCGGAAACTCTGTGTCATCTCCTCGCTCTGGCCCGACACCGAGCCGAGGATGCCCACCGGCAGCGTGGTGTCCGCAAGGATGGCCTGCGCCGTGCGTGTGGCATCGCCAAGATCTCCGCCGAGCGGGGCCGCTGAAATGACGGCGACGCGTTCCTGGTTGGCGCGGCGGATTTCGGCAGGCCCGCTCGCGAGGCGTACTTCGGCAACCGCGGATAAAGGCACCGGCCGTTCCGATCCCGGATTCACGACCAGGTTGCGAACCTCTTCGATCGAAGCCGCACGCGTGTCGACACTGCGTACCAGCACGTCGATTTTCTTTTCCTGCAGGCGATAACGCGTCGCCACGCTGCCGCGCACGTTTGATACCACGCGATCGGCGATGTCGCGCACCGCCAGTCCGAGCTGTGAGGCGCGTTCCTGGTCGAAGATGATCTGGATCTCGGGATGGCCGCCCTCGATGCTCGAACGAATATCGCGGAAGGCTCCGGATCGCTCCATGCGCTCGCGTACCGAGTTGGCCGCGAGCGACAGGCGTTCCAGGTCGTAGCCCGCCAGGATCACTTCCACTGGAGTGGCGAGCGTGAGCAGGGACGGGCGGGAGAATTCATACTGGGCACCGGGGACGTTCGCGAGTCGCTCGCGCATCTGTTGCATGGCCAGCTCTTCGCCGTCGTGATCGACGGGGGCCTGGAGCTTCACGTCCAGGTTGCCGGTGTTCTCTCCCGAGTCGACCGGATTGGCATCCAGCCGATTGCCCGTGCCGGCCACGGCATAGGCGCTGTCGAGATTCGGCAGCTTGCGGGCGGCGTCGTGAATGTATTTCACCTGCCGGTCGGTGGCTTCCAGCGGCGAACCTGCCGGCAGCCGCATCTTCACGGTGAATTCACCCTGTGAGAGCTGCGGGATGAGCTCGGTGCCGAGCCTCGGCAGGATCAGCGCGGTGACGGCCAGCAGCCCGAAGGCGGTGAACAGCACCGCGGCACGTCGTGCCAGTGCCCATTCGAGCAATGGCGGGTAGTGGCGCTCCAGGAACGAATAACATTTCTGGGTGATCCACACGAACGGCGAAAGCAACAGGGCGAACACCTTGCCCAGCAACCCCAGGATCACGCGCAGGGCGCGCACGGTGAATGTCACGATGAGCCGCATCAGCCAGCCGATGAATCCGATCACCCAGCGGAGTACGAAGATGAGCCAGGCGAGCGCGCGGAAATTCGCGAATCGTGCGCTCATCACCACCTGCCAGCGTCGCACCAGGCCGCGCATGTTGATGTTGCCCGGCAGGGCGCGCAGATAGGCGCCGAGCGCGGACGCGCTATGGCGCGGCTCGCCGGCATCGGGTGCGGGATCCGATTTTGGTTCGCCGAGACGCGCGCGCCAGGCGGTCAGCATGGGTACCAGCGTGATTCCGACCATCAGCGAGATGAGCTGAGCAAAGGTGACCGTGAGCGCCTGGTCGCGGAACAACTGGCCCGCGATGCCGCTGACGAACACCATGGGAAAGAACACCGCCACCGAAGTCAGCGTGGAGGCGGTCACCGCGGTAGCCACTTCGGCCGTTCCTTCGCGCGCTGCATCGATGGTAGAGAGTCCGGCTTCCTTGCGCCGGGCGATGGCCTCGAGGATGACCACCGAGTTGTCGATCAGCATGCCCACCGACAGCGCAATGCCGCCCAGCGACATCACGTTCAGCGTGAGATCGAAGGCGTACATCATCACGAAGATGCCGACCACGGTGACGGGGATGACGATGCCGGTGACGATGGTGGCCCAGGCATCGCGCAGGAAGAAATACAGCACCAGGATCGAGAGCAGACCGCCCAGGATGGCGGCGTCCTTCACGTCGCTCACCGCGCTGGCGATGAATTTCGACTGGTCGTAGACGGGAAGCAGCTTCGTGCCCCCGGGCAGGGTCTTGCCCAGGGCCTCGAGCTTGTCCGCGATGCCATGCGCCAGTTGCACGGTATTCGCATCACCTTCCTTGTAGATGGCGAGCTCGATGCATTCCGCACCGTTCAGGCGGGTGATGGCGGTGCGATCCTTGTAACCCCGTTCGACACGTGCCACGTCCTTGAGATAGACCGGCTGGCCGTCGACATTGGCGATGACGGCGTTTGCCATGTCTTCGAGCGTGTCGAACTCGTTGACGGTGCGTACCAGGAAACGCTGCGTGCCCTGTTCCAGCCGGCCGCCGGAGAGGTTGACGTTCTCCGCGCCGATTCGGCGGGCCACTTGTTCGATGGACAGCCGCAGCTGTGCCAGTCGTTGCTGGTCGACATAGATCTGTACCTCGTCTTCGAATCCGCCGCTCACCTTGACTGCGGCAGAGCCTTCCACCGCTTCGATTTCCGGCTTGATGCGGTCGTCGGCGAAACGCCGCAGGAATTTCAGGCGTTCTTCGTTGCTGCCGGCCCCGATTCCGGCAGACTGCGCGGCCTCATCGACCAGGGCCACGCGCATCACCGGCTCACTCGATGGATCGAAACGCAGCAGCAGTGGGCGAGTCGCCTCGACCGGGAGCCACAGCACATCGAGGCGCTCGCGCACTTCGATGCCGGCGAAGTCCATGTCGGTTCCCCAGGTGAATTCGATGATCACGTCGGATTGCCCCGAGCGCGACACCGAGCGCACCGAACGCACGTTGCGCACCACGCCCGCGGCCTCTTCGATGGGGCGGGAGATGAGGTTCTCGACCTCCGTGGGGGCCGCGCCGGTCAATTCCGTGCGGATGGTCAGCGTCGGATAAGACAGGTCGGGCAGCAGGTTGACCTTGAGCCGCGACAGCGAGATGAATCCGAGCAGCGTGACCGCCACCGTCGCCATGGCGATGGTGACGCGCCGGCGAATCGCGAAGTCCACGAGTGTCATGACTAGCTACCGGACTTGCTGACCGCCTGGGCGGTCCGCTCGAGCGTCACGACGCGTACCGGATTGCCGTCCTTGAGTCCGTTCTGGCCGACGATCACGACCTGCTCGGACCCATCGAGGCCTTCGACTACCTCGATCCGGCCGGCATTGCTGAGCCCGGTCCTGATGGCGCGCTGTTCTGCCTTGCCCTTGGTGACCACGAAGACATTCGATGCCCCATCGGTGTCGAGTAGTGCAATTCGTGGAATCGACAGCGCGGCGGCGCGCCGCTCGAACACGATGCCCACGCGCGAGAACATGCCGGGCTTGAGATCGCCCTTGGGATCATTGACCTCGAGGGTCACCTTGAAGGTGGCGGTAGCCGCATCGACCACCGGTGACACCAGCCGGACCGTGGCGGGGAAGTGGCGGCCGGCGAGGGCGTCGACGGCGATCGATGCGTTCTGGCCGGGCTTGAGCCGCGCGAGTTCGCGCTCGGGCACGAACACATTGGCCTTGAGCGGCGTGGGATCGGTGACGCGGAAGGTGCTGGTGCCGACCGCGATTTCCTGGCCGAGCTTGATGTGGCGGGTCGAAACGATGCCCGCGAACGGCGCGCGTATCGTGCTGTACGAGAGGTTGAGCTGGGCGATGTCGTCGGCCGCAACCTGGTTGTCGAGGTCGAACTTGAGACCTTCGAAAGCGCCGGCCGACACCAGTCCCTTGTCGTGCAACTCCACCTGGCGTCTGAAATCACGCTCGGCCTTGCCGCGCGCGGCGCGGGTCTGCGCGGCCTGCAACGTGAGCTGGCGGTCGTCGAGTTGCGCGAGCACCTGCCCTGACTGCACGTGATCGCCTTCCTCGACGAGGATGCGACGAACTTCACCGCCCACCTTGGCGATCACTTCGGCGTCGGCTTCCGCCTCGAGTGTCGCGGTGCCGCTGTACATCGCGAGCATTTCGCCGCGCGAGGGCTGGGCAACTTCGACGGGGATGGCGGCTTCAGCCTTGGCCTTGTCGTCCTTGTCGCTGGTGGATTTGTCGCCTGCGACTCCATCCCTGGCGCAGGCGCTCAACGCGAGGGCGAGGGCAAGAATGCCCGCGCGAAGAAGAATGTTTGCCATGGCCCGTCCCCTGGTAGTTGCGACTTAAGACGTCGCAGCGACCGCATTGGTTGCGAATGCGGGGGAGTCTAGGGGGAATATGGTGTTGTAGTCAACTACAACACCATCTGGGCCTTAGGCGATCGTCCGGGACCGCCTGAATTGGCTCATTCAGCCTTCTTGCTATCGCTCCGAACGGCCCTCGTAGGGGCCGGATGGGCAGGGCGAACGCCCGTGACCATGTCGGTCATGACCTCGGCGGCCTGGTCGAGCACCGTGTCCGGAAATTTCGCATCCGCGAGTTCTTCCGAGTTCTTCAGCGCCGGCAGGTTCTGCGCCGAGCGACGCGCGTTCTCGCGCGTGAGACGTTCCTTGTCGATGCGCTCGCGTTCGGCCTTGCGCTGCTGCAGGTTGAGCGACAGCGAAGTCTGTTTGCGTACCGCGTCGTTGGCGGCGAGATCGGCCACCAGCCAGCGATAGTCCGGATCCTTGTCGGCGCGTACTTTTTCTTCGCTGGCGAGCGCCGCGATATTGGGTTGCTGAGCCTTGGTTTCGCTGCGGAATGGGACTCCGGGGATCCGATCCCAGGGCAGGGCGCCTTCGAGTGCGCTCTCGCCGAACTCGGTCGTATCGATCTGCGACGGCAGGGTCACATCCGGTTCGACTCCGCGGTGCTGCGTGCTCTCGCCGGTGACACGGTAGAACTTGCCGATGGTGACGGTGAGCTGGCCGTTGACCGGACGCGGCGACCAGCGATCGAGCGGCACGAGGTTCTGCACCGTGCCCTTGCCGAAGGTGCGCTGTCCGAGCACGACGCCGCGATGGTAGTCCTGGATGGCGCCCGCGAAGATTTCCGACGCCGAAGCGCTGAAGCGATCGACGAGCACCGCGAGTGGTCCGGAGTAGGCGACACCGGGTTCCGGATCGTCCTGCACTTCGAGATCGCCGGTGGTGACCTTGAGCTGCACCACCGGGCCCTTGTCGACGAACAGGCCGGTGAGTGCCGTGGCCTCGGGCAGATAACCGCCGCCGTTGCCGCGCAGGTCGAGCACCAGGCCGTCTATCTTCTCGGACTTCAATTCGTTGATGAGTCGGCGCACATCGCGGGTGGTGGAACGGAATTCCTTGTCACCGGCGTTCTGTGCTTCGACGTCCTGGTAGAACGCCGGGACATTGATGATGCCGACACGGATTTCCTTGTCGCCGCGCTTGATGGTGCGCAGTTCCTTCTGGGCGGCCTGCGCCTCGAGCGTCACCTTGTTACGGGTGAATTCCAGCGTCTTTTCCGGTGTTCCGGGCGCTGCGCCGGCTGGCAGGACCTGCAGGCGCACCTGGGTGCCCGCGCGGCCGCGAATGAGCTGCACGACATCGTCGATACGCCAGCCGAGCACATCGGTGATCGGGCCTTCCTTGCCCTGGCCGACGCCGGTGATGCGATCCTTCACCGACAGTGTGCCGGCTACCGCGGCCGGACCACCTTCGATGACGTTCATGATGGTCACGTAGTCGTCGACGAGCTGCAGCGACGCGCCGATGCCGTCGTAGTTCAGGCTCATCTGGATGCGGTATTCCTCGGAGCTGCGCGGCGAAAAGTAGCTCGAATGCGGATCGTAGGCGCGCGCGTAGGAGTTCATCAGGGACTCGAACACGTCGTCGGCGCTCACCTGGTCGACGCGCTTGAGCGTGGTTTCGTAACGCTTCTTGAGCATCTCCGAAGTGTTTGACCATTCCTTGCCGGTCAGCATCAGCGACAGGGCGTCGTTCTTGACCCGCTTGCGCCACCAGTCGTCGAGCTCCGCCTGCGAGGCGGCCCACGGCGTCTTCTCGCGATCGAATTCGAAGGTCTCGTTGAGCGTCCAGTCCGGTTCCTTGTCGAGCAGGGCGATGGCGTACTTGATGCGCTCGCGGTTGCGCTGCTGGAAGCGCGCGAAGATGGCGAATGCCGGATCCACATCGCCGCTGCGGATCATGTCGTCGAAACGCAGCTTGTACTGCTCGAACTCCGCCACGTCGGAGGCGAGCAGGCTGGAGCGCTGGCCGTCGATGCTGTCGAGATAGCGGGCATAGACGATGGCCGAAAGCCGGTCGTCGAGCTTGGAGCCGCTGTAGTGCATCCCCTCGAGCATCGAGCCGACGCGGCGCGCGACGGAGCGGTGCCGCTCGCTGGGTACTACAGACCCGGCAGGGAGTTGGGTATTGGCGGGCGCCTGGGCGGACCCCGTCAGCACGAGCAGCGCGACCAGCATCGACGGGGCGAGCCAGCGGGAAGAGCGGGAGATCGATTTGATTCATGCGGCGAGGAGTCTCGGTGCTGAGATAGGGTCCGTACAATGGAACTTAAGGCCGTGCCATGGCCTGCTTCAAGTGGCATCTACCCAAACGGAGTCGAATACTTGCGCCCATTGGTCGTTCTCCTTGGAATCGTGATGGGTTCGACAGTCTCGATAGCGCTGGCTCTGCTGCTGGTCGGGCGTGGTTTTTCTGCTGCTGCCTGAATATAGCGGGCGCCTGGCGGACGAGCGTGGCTCGATGGTATTGGCCTGCCTGCTGTCCGTAATGCTTGCGGCAATTGCAGTTACCAGCTTTTACGGGGAATTGCGCCTGCGCGCCTGGCGCTACGCGGCTCACGTGGCGCTGACGCTGACGCTGGCCGTAACGCTCTGGACGTACTGGCCACGGAAATGATGCATGACCCGCATGAATTGATTCGAGCACCCCACGGGCCAGTTGGTTCCGGAGGTTGCCGCGCCGCGGCGGAGCAGGGCCGCCCTGAGGGGGAGCCCCCGGCGAGCCGTTTGGCCAGGTGCCGCCGAGTTCAGCGTCGGTCGCGCGCCACGCGCCAGGCGTCGCGCGTCGACCTGCCTTGAACGCTGTTGTAAGGATCGAATCCGTGTGACTCGCCGGCCGGGAACATGAAGTCACCTAACAAAGTGACCTTCACGTCCTGGCTCTGCGCCGACGCCTTGCTTGCCCGTTCCGACGGTTCGCTGGCGTGTGCGTTCCTCGGCCCGGTGATCGGCAAGATAGTATTCGCTCATTTTTTCTTTCTTCTTCTCGTTGTACCGCGGAGGTCTCAGACGTTCCGCGAGGTCCAGTGTCGCCGAAATGCGTCACAGTTTCGTGCGCCAGTCGGGTACGGCACCCGGAATTTCGTGAACCGGTTCACGAATCGCCGGGAGGCCTTTTACTTATATCTTGCGGAGGATCAGCCGGAAGATCCGGATCAGCGTCAGGAAGACGAAGGGACCGGCGACCACGATCCAGCAGCTCTGGCGAAGCTCGAAGAGGCCCTTGAAGAAGTCGAAGAACAGCGCGAACACGTCCGCCATTGGCGTACTCACGCAGCGTGAAATGGCCGGCGAGATAGATCAGCGCGCGGCATGACCAGCAAGCCCGACCAGCAACGCGAGGCCCAGCGTCATCGCTTCGAATTTGGGGCGCGACAGCGAGAAGTAGTAGTCGCGCGCGCGCTCGAACCAGTTGAACAATTCCGTCCAAGCCCCCGTAGCCCCGCCGGACAGCGGGCAAGCGCGCGCATAATAGCGCATGAACAAAATCAAGGCGGCGGTCGTCGGCGTCGGCTATCTAGGACGCTTCCACGCGCAGAAGTACGCGCAGATTCCCGGGTGCGAGCTGGTCGGCCGTGGTCGACGGACGCGAGGAAGTGCGCAACGCGGTGGCCGCCGAGGTCGCACACGCGGGCGGTCGCCGATTACCGCGAATTGCTCGGCAAGGTGGATGCCGTCAGCGTCGTGACCCCGACGCCGGCGCATTTCGAGATCGCCGAGGCATTTCTGTCGGCGGGCGCGCACGTGCTGGTCGAGAAACCCATTACCGAGACGCCCGACCAGGCCCGCAAGCTGATCGCGCGCGCCGCCGAGCGTAAGCGCATTCTGCAGGTCGGCCACCTGGAGCGGTTCAATGCCGCGATCCTCGCCGCCGAACCGCACATCAGCACGCCGCGATTCATGGAGTGCCATGCGGCTGGCGCCCTACAAGGAGCGCGGCACCGACGTGAACGTGGTGCTCGACCTCATGATCCACGACATCGACCTGATCCAGTCGCTCACCGGCAGCGAGATCGTCAGCATCGACGCCATCGGCACTCCCGTGTTCTCCGGCGAGATCGACATCGCCAACGCGCGCATCCGGTTCGCCAATGGCTGCGTGGCCAACACCACCGCGAGCCGCGTCAGCATGAAAGCTGAACGCAAGCTGAGAATCTTCGAAGACGCGGCGTATATTTCCCTCGACTTGCAGCAGAAAATTCTGACGCTGATCCGCAAGCTCGACGAGCCGCCAAAACCCGGCCACCTGCCGGTCAGCATCGAGGAAGCCAATCTCGAGCAGGGAGACGCGCTGAAGAGCGAAATCGAGTCGTTCCTCGACTGCATACGGAACGACCGCCGTCCGATCGTGTCAGGAGAAGATGGGCTGCGCGCGCTGGAGACCGCGATCCGGATCACCGAGCAGGTGCATGCCAACCTGTCGGCGACCCGAACCATCGGCTTGAAGGTGTGCGCGGCGCACCTACATATGCCGCATGAACACACTCATCAGACCGCTGAATGACGTGCGTCGGACGCTAGACATCGACCTCGTCGCCGACTTCACCTGCCCCTGGTCCTGGCTCGGGATGGCCCAGCTGACGCGTGCGCTCGGCAGCCTGTCCGGGGACGTCGAGACGCGGCTGCGCTGGCACCCGTTCCGCATGGCGTCGAAGGCCGCAAACACGAACCCGCGCAGTTTCCATGAATATCTCGCCGAGCGTCTGCCGGCCGGCATCAGCGTGCCGTTCGCGGAGAAGAGCCTGACCGAGGCCGGTCGCGAGCTTGGCCTCGAGTTTCATTTCGAGAAGCTGGGTGCCTTGCCCAGCACTTCCGAGGCGCACCGCCTGGTGCAGCTGGCGGTCGACGAAGGCCGCCATGCGAATGTCGCGGCCGCCATCTTCCGCGCGTACTTCGAGCGCGGCGCGAACATCGGCGAACTCACGGTGCTGGACGAGCATCGGCCGCGAGGCGGGGCTCTCGCGAGAAGACGCTGCAGGCGTTTCGCGATACCCGCGAAGGCGACGCGGCACTCGTGGGCAGCGAGGAACGTCTGCGCGGCTTCGGCGTGCGCACCGTGCCCAACCTGCTGTTCGGCGGGCGCGTGCTGGTGCCCGGCACCGTCAACGTTGCCACCTACGTGCATGCGCTCGACCAGGCGCTGTTTCCGGTCGAGCGAAGAAGAGACGCAGGAAAAGCCGACGCTGCACTGATCGAGCCGGTGCAGTCGTTCTGGCGGCAGCGTGCCGGAGGCGCTACCTTACGGCCGCATGTCGCAGGCCAATCTCAAGGCGGATCTCCGGGCCATCGTCGGCGAGCAGGGCATGCTCGAAGGCGCGGCGGTACGCGAGCGCGGTAGCAGCATCTTTCACGGACACGTCGAGGCGGACATCCTGGTGCGTCCGCGCAGCACCGAGCAGGTGTCCTCGATCCTCAAGCTGTGTCACGCGCGAGCCCAGCCGGTGGTCACGCATGGCGGGCTCACCGGCCTGGTCAATGGGGCCGACGCCGCCGGCAGCGACATCGTCCTGTCACTCGAGGCGATGAACGCCATCGAACGCGTCGATGTGCCCGGCCGCAGCCTGCGCGCCCAGGCCGGCGCGCAGCTCGGACGCGTGCAGCGCGAGGCCGAGGATCACGGCATGGTGTTTCCGCTGGATCTCGGCGCGCGCGACAGCTGTACGGTCGGCGGCAACATCTCGACCAATGCCGGCGGCCTGCGCGTACTGCGCTACGGAATGATGCGCAACCTGGTGCTGGGGATCGAGGCGGTGCTGGCCGATGGCACCGTGCTGACCTCGCTCAACCGCATGCTCAAGAACAACGCCGGCTACGACCTCAAGCAGCTGTTCATCGGCAGCGAGGGCACGCTCGGGCGTCGTGACACGCGCCGAACTGCGCCTGGTGTCGCGCACGCGCAGCCAGGAGACGCTGCTGGCGGCGCTGCCGAGTTTCGATGCCATGGTCGAGTTGTTAGGTCGCCTGGACTCCGGCCTGGGCGGGCAGCTCGCGGCCTTCGAGGCGCTGTGGGGCAACTACTACGACTTCAACACGACGCCGCCGGCGCCGAACACTGCGCCGCTGGCGCGCGGCGCGCCCTTCTACGTCATCGCCGAGATCGATGGGCGGAGATCCGGAAACCGATCGCGCGCGGCTCGAGACGGTGCTCGGCGAGGCGCTCGACGCCGGGCGTGTTGAGCGACGTCACCATCGCCAATTCGGAGAACGAGCGGCGCGCCATCTGGGCGATCCGCGAAGACGTGTGGCAGGTGCAGGAACATCGCGCCGCCCTGCTGACCTTCGACGTGAGCCTGCCCATCGAGAACATGAAGGCCTATGCCGGCGAAGTCTGCGAGTCGGTGCGCGCCTTCGCGGGCGACAACCGCTGCTTCGTGTTCGGCCACATGGCCGACGGCAACCTGCACATCGTGGTCGCGGCCGGCGACGACGCGGCCACGCGCGCGCGGGTCGAGGAACTCGTCTATCGGCCGCTCGCGGCCATCGGCGGCTCGGTGTCCGCCGAACACGGCATCGGTCTCGAAAAACGCGCCTATCTGCCGCTGTCGCGTACGCCGGCGGAGATTTCCACGATGCGGCTGCTCAAGCAGGCGCTGGATCCCAAGGGCATCCTCAATCCGGGGAAGGTATTCGCATGAGTCAACCGGCGCACCTGGATCGCAGCCGAGCGCAAGGTCACCGTTGCGGCCATGCAGTTCGCCTGCAGCTGGGACATCGATCGCAACATCGCCACGGCCGAACGGCTGGTGCGCGAGGCCGCGAAGCGCGGCGCGCAGATCATCCTCATCCAGGAGCTGTTCGAGACGCCGTATTTCTGCATCGAGCAGGATTCGCGCCACCTGCGCGCGGCCACCAGCGTGGCCGACAATCGCGCCATCCGGCATTTCGCCGCCGATCGCGCGCGAGCTGGGAGTGGTGCTGCCGATCAGCTTCTTCGAGAGGGCTAACAACTCCTTCTTCAATTCGATCGCGATTCTCGATGCCGACGGGACCAATCTCGGCGTGTATCGCAAGGCGCACATTCCGAACGGCCCGGGTTACCAGGAGAAGAACTACTTCAGTCCCGGCGACACCGGCTTCATGGTTTTCAATACGCGATACGCGCGCATCGGCGTCGCCATCTGCTGGGACCAGTGGTTTCCCGAATGCGCGCGCGCCATGGCGCTCAAGGGCGCGGAGATGCTGTTCTACCCGACGGCCATCGGCAGCGAGCCGCCGCCCGCGCTGCCGGTGAATTCGCGCGATCACTGGCAACGCACGCAGCAGGGTCATGCCGCGGCCAACCTGATGCCGGTGGTGGTTTCGAATCGCATCGGCACCGAGCGGGCGCTGCAGGATCCCGACAACGTCTACATCCGTTTCTACGGCTCGAGCTTCATCGCCGATGCCACCGGCGCCAAGGTGGCCGAAGCGGACGAGGAGACCGAGGCAGTGATCACCGCGAAGTTCGATCTCGCGCAGATCGGCGATCTGCGCAACAACTGGTTCGTGTTCCGCGATCGCCGGCCGGAGCTGTACGGCGCCCTGACGACCTACGACGGCGGTTGACGGAGCATCCGGCGCCGCCGGTCTCAGGTCGGCCCGTTCCCGTGTATGGCGTTGACGCACTTGACCCAGGCGCGCTGCGGCGTCATGAATTTCAGCTTGCGCTTCCAGACCTGGGTCTTCGTGGGCTGGAGCCAGTCGGGCTGGAACATGATGTCGGGATTCGCGAGTTCCTCGGCCGAAAGGCCGAGCTTGGGCGCATCTTCGTCGCGCACGAAGATCATGTTCCCGGTGTGGCAGGCCAGCGTGTACTGCTTGCTGCGCGCCAGGTCGAGCATTGCCGAAAAGGTAGTGAGGCGGTTGCTGCGGGGATCGGTGCCGAAGATGTAGCGCTCGCCGGGAGGCGTGGCGCTGGTGATTTCGATGACCACGATGCACGGGCGGTAAGACAGTCCCTGCCAGACGTAGTAGTCGTAGCTGTCGATGTCGATGGAAAGCAGTTCGAGCTTGCCTGGCAGGCTGGCGCGCTCGATAAGTACATTCAGTGTCTCGGGGCCACCGTCATGATCCACGTGCGCGAGCAGTGGGCGGATGAGTCCGCTCGAACGCTGCGCAAGCTGCTTCAGGTATTCGTACTTGCGCGGATTCGCCTCGATCATCAGGCAGGGCCAGCCGCGCTTGACCAGCGCGTAGCAGTTGCTGCCGTAGCGGCCATCCCAGGCTCCGACATCGCAGGTCCACGCAGGCTCGAGCCCGACGCGACGGACGATTTCCGAGATCACACCATCCTCGCCGTTTTGCGAATACACGTTGCGGCGATAGCGCTGGAAAGTGCTCATGATTCTCATCCCTGTACCGGTGCGGGCCGGCAATTGGAATCATGCTAATTGGCAGCTTCAGGCAGGGATGCGCGGCGATGCCGTCAGATGACGTCGGTCCCGGTCCTACAACGGACCGGGCCGGAATTGGTGGAGGCGGCGGGAATTGAACCCGCGTCCGCAAGCACTAGACGTGAGGATCTACGTACGTAGCTGCTTCTTTGTTTTCTCACTGTCCGCTACCCGAAGAGCAGGGAAGACGTCCAGCCAGCTACAGTGACTCTTAACGGTTCCGCCCGTAGCACACGGAACCGCGATCCTATGAACGCGACCCGAGTTTCAGTGGCATAGGCACCAGCTGGTCTCGGGGTCAGCTGCGACTAGGCAGCTAGAGCGTAGTTGTCGTCGTTGGCAACTATGATTTGCAAAGGGATTTACGAGGTCCTTACACCCTCGGTACGCCTCTCACGGTTCGCAACCCACGTCGAAACCGGTCGCCCCCGTAGAAGTTTCGCCAGCATACATGGGGCCGCGCGTGACGGTGGCAAGTTCCGCGAATTCCGCGCGCTGCGGCACAGGCTGCCTCATTTGGCACCGCCGCCAAGGTTTGCGGCCAGGAACTTCTCGATCTCCGACAACATGCGGATACGCGTCGCACTCGTCGACAGCCAGTGATCCTCGCCTTCCAGCGGTATGAACTGGTAAGTCCTGCCGGCGGCCTTGAGGGCATTGGCCATCATCTCGGACTGAGCGAATGGCACCACCGAGTCGTTGGTCCCGTGCAGCAACAGGATGGGCACGCGAATGGTATTCGCCGAGCGTGCCGGCGATTTCTCCGCGATGCGCGAATCCAGCGAATCGCCGATCGAATCGCGCCAGTAGTGGAATGAATCGGATTCATCGCTGGACATCTTTTCGTTCCACGCCAGAAATTCGGTCAGCTCGGCTACGCCCGCAACGCTCACCGCGCAGGCGTACAGATCCGGAGTGAACGCGGCGCCGGCCAGCGCCGCGTAGCCGCCGTAGCTCGCGCCGACGATGCACACGCGTTTCGGATCGGCGATGCCCTGGGTCGATCAGCGCCTTCACGCCGTCGGTGACATCGTCCTGCATGCGCAGTCCCCACTGGCCGCGTCCCGGCGAGCCGATGCGCGTCACCGAGCCCGGTCGAGCCGCGAAACTGCGGCTGCAGCACGGCATAGCCGCGCGACGCGAGAAACTGCGACCACCAGTCGAAATACGGCGTCGTCGTCCGACTCCGGTCCACCATGCGGCAGAACCACGAGCGGCAGATTCTTTTCTTCGGCGCCAGGCGGGATCGTCAGGTAGCCGAACAGCGCGTACTTGTCGCGCGCCGCGTACTCGAAGCGGCGCACCGCGCCCTGCGGCTTGTCGGCCAGGCCCGGATATTGTTCGCCGACAATGTCGGCGCTCTTGGCTGCGTAGTCGACCAGGTAGTACACCGTGGGCGCGGAGGCGCCGTCGACTTCGACGATGATGCGCTTGTTGTCGGCGGAGCGGCTTTCGATATCGAGGTAGCGGTCGGCGAAGGTGCGCCCCAGCGCGGCATAGCGTTTCTGCGCCGCGGGGTCGATCAAGCGATACGGGACGATCCGCTCCGCTGAAGCGCACCGCATGGACTGTGTCGTTGAAGACATCGTACTTGACGGCTTCGGCGTCGCGCTCCGGTTCGTCGATCAGCTTCTTCGCACCCGAACCGTCGAGCGGGACCGACCACAACGTGGTACGTGCCTCGCCGTTGTTGGTGTAAACCAGCACGGCGGTGTCGTTGTCAGCCAGCCGGCGAGAAAGGAATCGCGGTCGCCCTTGACTTCGAGGAGTCGCCGCCAGCTGGCCCCATCCTTGGTGAACACGCTGTAGCGCTCGAGCTCCGGGTTCCACTCGCTGCGCACGACGGGCTTGCCATGCGCATCCGCCAGCCATTGCTGCGTGAACGGCGTGCCGCTCTCGAGTAGTTTGGACTTGCCGTTGCTGATGTCCATCGAGAAGACGTTGTACTGATAGCCGGAATCCTTGCGCTTGCCGCCAAGGCGCGTGCCGATCTCAGTGCCTTGCTTCTGGGCTGCGAAATCCACGCTCGCCATCACCAGCAGATTCGACTCTCCGGCAATGCGCCGCCGGACCACCTGCGAACCCCCCAGCACGCGCTTGTTGCCCTCGGTCATCAGCAACCGGGACTTGCCCGTGGAAACGTCGGCTGCCAGCCATTGGAGGTACTCGAGCCGGCCGGGCCAGCGTCGCCGCGTCGAGGTCAGCGTGGCGCTGATGGCGAACAGCAGGGTGTCGTCGTTGGCCCAGTCGACCTCGCGAACCTTGTAACCCGCCTCGACCTTGAAGCTTCGCAATGTCTTGCGGGAGGCGACCTCGAACACGGTGACCTGGGTCTGCTTGCCGTCATTCGCCGCCCATGCGAGATATGTGCCTGCGGGATTGATGGTCACGCCGGAGACGGCTTCGACCTGTCCGTATGCCTCGACGGGTGGCGGCGCGGCTGCCGAGATTGCGGAAACCGCCCACATGCACCAGAGCGCCGCAAGTGGCGCAATCGAATTCTTCATGTCTCGACTCCCTGGCTGGTGGCTCAGCCGCGTCTGAGTATCCGCGCCTTGTCGCGTTGCCAGTCGCGATCTTTTTCGGTGGCGCGCTTGTCGTGCTGCTTCTTGCCCTTGGCAAGGCCGACCTCCAGCTTTGCGCGGCCATTCTTCCAATGCAAGTCGAGTGGCACGAGCGTATAGCCCTCGCGCTCCACGCTGCCCACCAGCCGCGACAATTGGGCCTTGCTGAGCAGTAGTTTGCGCGTGCGCTTGGAATCGGCCACGACATGTGTCGAGGTGGTGTTGAGAGGGGTGATGAGGGCGCCGAACAGGAAGGCTTCGCCGTTCTTGAGGTAAACATATCCTTCGGCAATCTGCGCCTTGCCCGCCCGCATGGACTTGACTTCCCAGCCCTGGAGCACGAGCCCGGCTTCGAAGCGCTCCTCGATGAAATAGTCGTAGCGCGCCCTGC
Organism: uncultured Pseudomonadota bacterium; assembly: GCA_963832505.1. Lineage (GTDB taxonomy): Bacteria > Pseudomonadota > Gammaproteobacteria > Steroidobacterales > Steroidobacteraceae > CADEED01. The sequence goes on from CAWHUD010000001.1 coordinate 611,947, forward strand.
GGTTCTCGGCGATGAGGCGCGGCGCTTCCTTCTTGTCCGGTTTGTTCATGGTTGTGGGCCGGGATTGTACCCGTGCGACCCATGTTTACTTTAAATTGAGCGCCATGCGTGAAGTGAAACGCTCGGCGCTCATCTCGGAATCGCCGGCGCGCATGTATGAGCTGATCAACGATATCGAGTCGTACCCGCAATTCGTGCCCTGGTGCACGGCTGCCCGCGTGGTGTCGCGCAAGGAGGGCGAGATCGTCGCGACGCTCAACATCAAGCGCGGACCCCTCAGGGCGGAGTTCACCACGCGCAACCTTCTCGAGCCTGCGAGCCGCGTGCTCATGCAGCTGGTGAGCGGCCCGTTCCGCGTGCTCGAGGGCCTATGGACTCTGACGCCGCTCGGCGAACTCGGCTGCCGGGTGGAGCTCGAAATGCGCTTCGAATTCTCCAATCGCGTGAGCGGCGCGTTGTTCGAGCCGCTGTTCGTGGACACCGCGGCGTCGCTGGTCGACGCCTTCGTGCGGCGTGCACGCGAAACGCGTGGTAGTTAGTGAATGAAGCGCTGTCTCGTGGTGTATGCGCTGCCGGACCGGCAATGGCAGTGGCAGGTGACGCTGGCGGATTCGGCCACCGTTGCCGAGGCGCTCGCGCAGGCCCGCGCGCAGGCAGGGAGCCTGCAGGTTCCCTGGGAGGGCGACGTCGGGATCTTCGGTGCGTTGTGCGATCGCAACGCCGTCCCGCGCGACGGCGACCGGATCGAGATCTATCGACCGCTCAGGGCTGACCCGAAGGTGTCCCGACGGGAACGGGTAAAGGGTCAGAGGCGGGAACGGGATTCGGCCGTGCCTCGGCCTCCTTCTCGCGTTCGTTCGTAGGTGGCGGTGTCGGCGAGCCAAGCGGCTCCGTCGCGGGCGTATCGCCCTCCGCCGCAGCCTGCTGCTTTCCCTTGCGGCCCTTCTTGTTGGCTGCGATTGCCCTTTGCAGATCCTGCTCGAGCTGGTCCAGGTCGGTCTGGGTCGGAACGCCCTGGTTCTCGATGCGCTGAACGCGTTCGTCTTCGAAATAGACCGTCAGGCGGCGCTTGAGCGGATGCTCCAATTTGCGTGAGCTGAAGAAGTAGTAGTAGTCCCAGCGGGAATCATCGAAGGCATCGGGCACCATCGGAGTGCCGAGCAGGAAGCGCACCTGGCTGCGCGTCATGCCTTCCTTGAGTTGCGAAACCGAGTCAGTCACCAGGTAGTTGCCCTGTTGAATACTCATCTTGTAGACGCAGCCCGACGCGAAAAAAGCGCCACAGGCGAGCAAAATTGTTGGTAGTGCAAGGCGATTCATGGTGGCGCATCATACCGCATCATTTTCGGGAGGCCGTTGACTTGGAAAGCAAGGATCTGCGCAAGGCGGGACTCAAGGTGACGGGCCCGCGACTCAAGATCCTCGAGATTCTCGAGGGGAGTCCGACCCGTCATATGTCCGCCGAAGGCATCTACAAACGCCTGATCGAGTCCAACGAGGACATCGGTCTCGCGACCGTTTATCGGGTGCTCACGCAGTTCCAGGCGGCCGGGTTGGTCTCTCGTCACCATTTCGAAGACGGAATGGCGGTGTTCGAGCTCAACCAGGGGACACATCACGACCATATCGTGTGTCTTGACTGCGGCCGCGTCGAAGAGTTCGTCGATGCATCCATCGAGGAGCGCCAGGAGGCGATCGCGCAACGGCTGGGCTACGAGCTACGCGATCATGCAATGACCCTCTACGGCCATTGCCGCAAACCCGGGTGCCCGTCTTTCAAAGGCACCCAGAAGCAGGGCATCAAGCACAGCTGACGACGTGTCAGCGCGGGCCGCGCGCGGCCCGGGCTCAGGCCTTGCGTTTTCCGCTGCGGGATTTCTGATCCGGATTGGCTGCGAGCTGCAGCATTTCGCGGGCGTGTTCGCGCGCCTTGCCGGTGACTTCCAGGCCGCCGAGCATGCGCGCCAGTTCTTCGGCGCGTTCGTCCATGGTGAGCTCGGAAATCGTGGTGCGCGTGGTCTTGCCGTCGGTGAGCTTGGCGACTCGCAGATGGTGGTGTCCCTGGCTCGCCACCTGCGGCAGGTGAGTCACGCATACGGCCTGGCCGGAAAAGCCCAGCGCCTTGAGTTCGCGGCCGACGATTTCCGCCACCGCGCCGCCCACACCGGAGTCGACTTCATCGAACACCATGCAGCGTGCATCCTTGGCGGAGCAGGCCACCTGCACCGCGAGCGACAGGCGCGCGAGTTCACCGCCCGAGGCGACTTTCGCCAGCGGGCGCAGCGGCTGCCCGGGATTGGCCGTGACGCGGAACTCCACCGCGTCGAAGCCATTCGCCGAGGGTTCGCCGTTCGGCTGGGTGATGTCGATGAGGAATCGGCCGCCCGCCATGCCCAGAGTCTGCATGCGCGCGGTGATGTCCTTGGACAGGGCGCGCGCCGCGGTCTGGCGCGCCGGTCGATAGTTGCGCCGCGAGCTTGCGATACGCGTCGAGCGCTTCGGCCTGCTGCTTCTTGAGCGCGTTGAGATTGTTGTCGGCGCTGTCGAGTTCGGCGAGTTCTGTTCTCGAGCTGCGCCGGCGCGCGCCGATGAGCTCGTTGCTCGACACGCGATGCTTGCGGCTCAATTCCTCGATCGCCGCCAGGCGCTGCTCGACTTCTTCCTGGCGTGCCGGGTCGATGTCCAGGGTTTCGAGGTAACGCGACAACTCGCGCGCCGCTTCGCGGATCTGGATGGTGGCCTCATCGACCATCGGAATCGACCTTGGCGAGCCGCGGGTCGACGCTGGACAGAGTCTTGATTCCGGCCAGCGCGCGCGATGCCGTGGCGTGCGCATTGCCTTCGTCCGAGTCGTACAGCAGGCCGACGGCGGCCTGCGCGGCCTCGGCGAGCCGGCCGCGATTCGAATGGCGCGTGCGTTCTTCGGCGAGCTGCGCGACTTCGCCTTCCTTGAGGTCCAGCGCCTTGAGCTCGTTCGACCTGGTGGCGCAGCAGTTCGATGCGCGAATCGCGATCGCGCGCCTTGCCTTCGAGCTCGACCGTGCGATTCACCAGCGCGATCCAGATCTTGTGCGCCTCGCGCACGCTGCCCGCGAGTTCGGTGTTCTTGCCGAAGTCATCCAGCAGTTCGCGCTGCGCGCTGGTGCGCGTCAGTGACTGGAATTCATGCTGGCCATGGATGTCGACGATCAGCGCGCCGACGTCGCGCAACAGCGTTGAGCGGAACGGAGACGCCGTTGAGATAGCCGCGCGAGCGGCCGTCGGTGGCGATGACGCGCCGCACCGTGAGTTCGTCTTCGGCCTCGACCGATTGTTCGGCGAGCAGCTCGCGCAGGTCCGGAGGGCTCTCGCTGATGTCGAAGGTGGCGGAAAGCTCGGCGCGCTCGGCGCCGGCGCGCACGACTTCGGCGCCACCCTTGCCGCCCGCCGAGCAGGGCGAGGGCATCCACCACGATGGATTTGCCCGCGCCGGTCTCACCCGTGAGCACGGTGAGCCCCGCGCGCACTTCGAGCTCGATGAGATCGATGATGGCGAAGTCACGAATCTGCAGGTGGGTCAGCATGGCTCACTCGGATTTGTTGAAACTGCCGCGTCCCCAATGGAGCTTGGAACGCAACAGGCGGTAGTACTCGAATTTGTCCGGATGCAGCAGCGTGATCTTGCGCGGCGTGGGATGCACTTCGAGCCGGTCTCCCGGCAGCAGCTCTCCCAGCGGCACGCCGTCACAGGTGACCTCGGCGCGGGTGTCGGGCCGGTCGATGAGTTTCACGGCGATGATCGAGCGGCTGGACACGACGATGGGCCGGTCCGAAAGCGTGTGCGGGCAGATCGGTGCGACTACCAGCGCGTCCAGCTGCGGCACGACGATGGGTCCGCCGCAGGAAAGCGCATATGCCGTGGATCCGGTGGAGCTCGCCACCACCAGCCCGTCGCCGCCGTGCGTGTTCACATAGGCGCCGTCGATCCAGGTTTCGAAATCCAGCATGCGGCCGGTTTCCCACTTCTGCACCACGACGTCGTTGAGCGCCAGGGCCTGGGTCGAATTGCCTTTCGCGCTGATGAGGCGCGCCTCGAGCAGCGCGCGTTCGTCGCGTTCACAGCGGCCTTCGAGCGCGGCATCGACCGATGCCAGCATGTCCTGCGGCAGCACGTCGGTGAGGAAATCCCAGCCGGCCGCGATTGATGCCGATCAGCGGCACGCCGCGATGGGCGACCAGGCGCGCGGCATATAAGAGTGTGCCGTCTCCGCCGATGGCGATGACCAGGTCCGCGCGCTCGGCGATTTCCTCTTCCGGAATGCGCGTGACGAGATCAGCTGGAGCGGCAAGCGGGTCGTCCTCCGGCAAAAGCGCGCGGACGCCGCGCTTCTTGAGGTGCGGCAGGAGAGTCAACGCGGACTCGGCAACGCGCGGGTCGCTGAATCGGCCTATTAGCGCGCAAGCTTGCGCCGGTAGAGCCATGCCGCTTTGTAGCACGGGCCACACAGGCGGCCAATGCACTGAATCACATTGAAATTCGCGAAATATCGCAGCCAGTCTCGTTCCTTGACGTGTAGAACAGGGGTTAGGTAGGTTTTCCGACGTGACGAACGAAACTCCGGACGATGCACTTTCAGAGCGCGAACAGGTTCTCCTGAAGGTGCTGGTCGGCAGTTACATTCGCGACGGGCAGCCGGTCGGCTCCCGCGCCTTGTCCCGCGAGTCAGGCCTGGCGTTGTCCTCGGCCACCATTCGCAACATCGTTGCCGACCTCGAACAGCTTGGGTTTGTCAGTTCGCCGCACACTTCCGCGGGGCGAGTCCCCACCGACAAGGGTTATCGATTTTTCGTCGATTCGCTGCTCAAGGCGCGATCACCCATCGAGGACGACCCCGCATTCGCCGATCTGCGCCGTCAGCTCGATGCGTCACGCGATGACTCCAAGGCACTGGTCGCGGCGGCGTCGCAGCTGCTGTCGAACGTCACGCGCCTGGCCGGTGTCGTGACCTTTCCGCGCGCCCAGCAGGCATCCATCACGCAGATCGAGTTCGTCGGACTTTCCGACAACCGCGCGCTGGTGATCCTGGTGTTCAACGACCGCGAAGTGCAGAACCGCATCATCCAGCTCGAGCGTTATCACTCGGCAGATGAGCTGCGGCGCGCGGCAAACTTCCTCACCGAACGCTGCCGCGGCAAGACGCTGGCGCAGGTGCGCGCCGACATCCTGCGTGAGATGCAGCGAAGCGCGCGAAACGATGAACGCGCTCATGAAGGATGCGATCAACGTCGCCGAGCGCGTGTTCAAGGCCGATGAAGCCAGCCGCATGGAATACGTGATCGCGGGCGAGACCAATCTGATGGGGGCAGGCGAACTGTCTTCGGTCGACAAGTTGCGGCGCCTGTTCGAGGCCTTCAACGAGAAGCGAGACATCCTGAACCTGCTCGATCACAGCCTGCGTGCCGACGGCGTGCAGATATTCATTGGCCAGGAGTCCGGCTTCCGGATCCTCGACGACGTGAGCATGGTCACCGCGCCTTACAGCGCCGACAACGAAGTGGTGGGTGTCATCGGCGTCATCGGGCCGACGCGCATGGCCTACGAGCGGGTCATTCCCATCGTCGACCTGACGGCCAAGATCCTCGGCGCCGCGCTCGCGCGCCGCTGATACGCATGCGCCGGCGCCATGCCTGGGTGCCCGCGCTGCTGCTCTGCTCGCTGGCGCAGGCCGCCACGCTCGATGATGTCGTCGCGCGGCTCGATGCCGATGTCGCAGGCGGCAAGCCACTGGTCGCTCACGTAGTCGTTGCGCTGTGCGACAACGAGTTTCAGGGCATCGTGCCGGTGCCCGCGAGTCTCGGCGACGGCGATGCGCCCCAGTCGAATCTCTACTGGGGCGCGATGTACGGCGTCCGCAGTTACTTCCGCAGGCAGCCTGGCTGGCAATCCGTGGCGCTCGCGCCATCGCGCGATTCCCGCGTGCTCGACCGCGTGTTGTTCAAGCGGGACCTCACGAGAAACGGCAAGTCGACGCAGGTCCTGCTGGTTGCCGAGGCCTGGCGCGGAAGGAATATCGCCGATGCGATCCGCCACTTCCTCGAGCTCAATCGCGGCGAACATGCCGAGCGCATGCGCGCTGGCGGCCTCGAATTCGATGCCGGGGGAGCGGCGCACGTCATCGTCTTCGTGGGCCACAACGGACTCATGGATTTCGCCGCGCCGTCCCTGCCGCCAGCAAAGACGCTTCCCGAGCCGCACGCCAGCGTGGTGCTCGCCTGCATGAGCGATTCGTATTTTGCTGACCTGCTCAGCGGCAATTCATTGCCACTGATCACGACTTCGGGGCTGATGGCGCCGGAGGCGTACACCCTCGCGGCCCTGATCGAGGCCTGGTTCTCGGGCGCGGATGGCGCGCAGGTGCGGCTTGCCGCCGCCAGCGCGTATGCGAAATATCAGCGGTCCTCCGAGCGCGCCGCCCGGCGGCTGTTCGTGACGCATGCGGGCCCTTGATTCTTCCGGGCGCGGCCCAACATCGCGGCGAGTCTATTTGCCCATTGATTCCCAACCTGCTGATTTGATTGAGGACTATTGATGAAGGAACCCAATTTCGAGTCACACACCGCCGGCCCTGACGAGAAAACCACGGTGCTGCCCGAAACAGCGGTGGCCCTGGTCGAAATGGAGCGGCTGCAGGGTGAACTGGCCGCGGCCGAAGAGCGCGCCAAGAGTCATTGGGAGCAATACCTGCGCGCGCTGGCTGATGTGGACAATGTCCGCAAGCGTGCTGCCAAGGATCTCGAGAGCACACGGCAGTTCGCGGTCGAGAAATTCGCCCAGGACCTGATCGCCGTGAAGGACTCGCTCGAGCTCGGCATCGCGACCTTTCAAAAGACGGGGCAGGCAAGGCCGACGTCGCCAGCCTGGTCGAAGGGCAGGACGCCACGTTGCGACTGCTGGCGAAGGCCTTCGAGAAGGCGCAGATCGAAGAAATCAATCCGGAAGGGCAGCCGTTCAATCCGGAATTACACGAGGCCATGATGGCCCAGCCGGCCGATGCGCCGGCGAACACCGTGCTTTCCGTGATTCAGCGCGGCTACGTATTGAATGGTCGATTGCTACGCCCCGCGCGGGTGGTGGTGTCGGCCCCAAAGGGCTGAGGCTGGAATCAGCGATCCAGGGACATATTCCTTCTTGAAACAAGAGACCCGGCCTCCAACTAGGGCCCACGGGTCAATACCCAAAAAGAGTGAGTGGAGTTTTGTATGGCTAAGGTAATCGGCATCGATCTGGGAACCACCAATTCCTGCGTCGCCATCATGGAAGGCGGCAAGCCGCGCGTCATCGAGAACAGCGAGGGTGATCGCACCACGCCGTCCATCGTCGCGTTCACCAAGGACAACGAAGTACTGGTCGGCCAGTCGGCCAAGCGCCAGGCCGTCACCAATCCGCAGAACACGCTGTTCGCCGTCAAGCGCCTCATCGGCCGCAAGTTCGACGACGCGGTCGTGCAGAAGGACATCAACATGGTGTCCTACAAGATCGTCAGGGCCGACAACGGCGATGCCTGGGTCGAAGCCCAGGGCAAAAAGATGGCCCCGCCGGAAGTGTCGGCGCGCGTGCTCATGAAGATGAAGAAGACTGCCGAGGATTTCCTCGGTGAGGCGGTGACCGAAGCGGTCATCACCGTGCCTGCCTACTTCAACGATTCGCAGCGCCAGGCGACCAAGGATGCCGGCCGCATTGCGGGTCTCGAAGTGAAGCGCATCATCAACGAGCCCACCGCGGCTGCGTTGGCCTATGGCCTCGACAAGGCCGGCAAGGATCGCAAGATCGCCGTGTACGACCTCGGCGGCGGCACGTTCGACGTGTCCGTCATCGAGATCGCGGAGATCGACGGCGAGCGCCAGTTCGAAGTGTTGTCCACCAACGGCGATACCTTCCTCGGCGGCGAAGATTTCGACATACCGCATCATCAATTTTCTCGCGGACGAGTTCCTCAAGGAATCCGGCGTCGACGTGCGCAAGGATCCGCTGGCCGTGCAGCGCCTGAAGGAAGCCGCGGAGAAGACCAAGATCGAGCTGTCTTCCAGCCAGCAGACCGACGTGAACCTGCCGTACATCACGGCGGACGCCTCGGGTCCCAAGCATCTCAACATCAAGATGACGCGCGCCAAGCTCGAGAGCGCTGGTCGAGGACCTGGTCAAGAAGACCATCGAGCCCTGCCGCATCGCGTTGAAGGATGCTGGCGTCGGCACGCAGGACATCGCCGAGGTCATCCTCGTCGGTGGCCAGACGCGCATGCCGCTGGTGCAGAAGTACGTGAAGGATTTCTTCGGCAAGGAGCCGCGCAAGGACGTGAACCCGGATGAAGCCGTGGCCGTGGGCGCCGGCATCCAGGCCGGCGTGCTCGCCGGTGACGTCAAGGACGTGTTGCTGCTCGACGTGACGCCGCTGTCACTGGGCATCGAGACCGAAGGCGCGGTGGTCGACAAGGTGATCGAAAAGAACACCACGATTCCGACCAAGGCGACCAAGGTGTATTCGACGGCTTCTGACAGCCAGACGGCCGTGACCATTCACGTGCTGCAGGGTGAGCGCACCCGCGCCAGCGACAACAAGTCGCTGGGCAAGTTCGACCTCACCGAGATCCCGCCGCAGCCGCGCGGCATGCCGCAGATCGAAGTCACCTTCGACATCGATGCCAACGGCATCATGCACGTCACCGCGAAGGACAAGACCACGGGCAAGGAACAGAAGATCGTCATCAAGGCGTCCTCTGGGCTGTCCGAGGACGAGATCAAGCGCATGGTGGCCGACGCCGAGGCGCACGCCGAGGAAGACAAGAAGGTGCGTGAACTGGTCGAGTCGCGTAATCGCGCCGATCAGCTGGTGCACGCGACCGAGAAGGCGCTCAAGGACCTGGGCGACAAAGTCGACGGTGCCGAGCGCGCCAAGGTCGAATCCGCACTGTCGGATCTGCGCGGCGTGCTCAAGGGCGACGACAAGGCAGCCATCGACAAGAAGGGCGAGGCGCTCATGCAGGCCGCCAGCGCGGTGCTGCAGCAGGCTGCCAGCGCACAATCGGGTGGACCGGGTGCCGATGCCGGCGGTTCGGCCGGTGGTGGCGCGGAGCCAGCAGTCCAAGGCCAACGATGACGCGGTCGACGCGGAGTTCGAAGAAGTGAAGGACAAGAAGAAGGCGTCCTGAGCCGCCCTCTGAAATAGATTGGGTCCCTGGGAGGGGACTGCGCCGCATGTCGAAACACGACTACTACAAGGTGCTCGATCTGCCGCGCACTGCGACGGAGGCCGACATCAAGAAGGCCTACCGCCGTCTCGCGATGAAATATCACCCGGACCGCAATCCGGGTGATAAAGACGCCGAGGAAAAATTCAAAGAGGCCAAGGAGGCCGCCGAGGTCCTCGGCGATGCCGAGAAGCGCGCCATTTACGATCAACATGGACACGCGGGCATCGACGCGTCGCGCCAGGGCGGCGGGCGCGGCGGTCACTCCGGCGCCGATGCCTTTGGCGAAATGTTCGGCGAGATGTTCGGCGACATCTTCGGTGGCGGGCGTCGCGGCGGCGGCCGTTCACAGGTGTTTCGCGGCGCCGATCTCAAGTACGAGCTGGAGATCGAGCTCGGCCAGGCCGTGTTCGGTCACTCGGTGGAGATCGACGTCGCCAAGCTGATGGAGTGCGACACCTGCGGCGGCAGCGGTGCCGCCAAGGGCCACAAGCCCGTCACCTGCGATACCTGCAATGGCGTCGGCCAGGTGCGCATCTCGCAGGGTTTCTTCCAGCTCCAGCAGCCCTGTCCCAAGTGCCGCGGCACCGGCACCATCATCAAGAACCCCTGCGACAGCTGCCTCGGGCAGGGTCGCGTGCGGCGTTCCAAGCGCCTGGCGGTGAAGATTCCCGCCGGCGTCGATACCGGCGACCGTATCCGGCTGTCCGGTGAAGGCGAGTCCGGCCGCAACGGCGGGCCGCCGGGCGATCTCTACGTCGAAGTCCACGTGCGCGAGCACGAGATCTTCGAACGCGATGGCGAACATCTCTCCTGCGAAGTGCCCGTGAGCTTTGCCACCGCCGTGCTGGGTGGCAGCGTCGAAGTGCCCACGCTCGAAGGCGCGGTGTCGCTCAAGATTCCGTCGGAGACGCAGTCCGGGCGCGTTTTCCGGCTGCGTGACAAGGGCGTGAAGCCGGTACGCGGAGGCGCGCGCGGTGACCTGTTCTGCCGCGTCGTGGTGGAGACGCCGGTCAACCTCAACGGCGAACAACGCGAGCTGTTGCGCAAGTTCGAAGAGTCACTCAAGAAGGACGCCAGCAAACACGCGCCGCGCGGCGCGAGCTTCTTCGAAGGCGTGAAGCGCTTCTTTTCGAGCGAGCCGTCCTAGCAAGTCTCAGAACGGCCCGTTCACCTGCGACGGTGTCGCCCAGAACGTGCCGTAAACCCGGCTGTCACGCACGTAGTACACGGCGTCTCCATTGATGAAGGCGCGGCTGACGCTGGCGTATTGCTCGGCCGTGGTCCTGTGGCGACACTGCACCTGCCTCCTGCAGCAAGGCACTCGATGCGCTCTGTTTGCCCAGGATCTCGAACTGATGCAGCGAGCTCGACCAGGTGAATCCCTGTCCCTCGATCGGGCTCGGCGCCGACACGGAGGCCGGAACCGCCAGGCGATCCGCTTCCGGTCCCGCGAGGTAGGTGAAGGCATGGCGGTCGTAGAGCGCCTGCGAACTCGAGGTCACTTCGCCCAGCGTGATCAATCCGCGCGACTGCGGCTGTTCGAGTACCGAGGTGTCGAACAGCTCGAGTTTGACGCGGCTGCCGTCCGTGCCCAGCCCCAGCAGCAGGTCGTCCGTCACCGGATGCAGGAATTCGGACCAGCCGGGCAACAACAATTGCCCGGCGATGCGCGGATCGGCCGGGGTGGACAGGTCGATCACGTACAGCGGATCGCTGCGCTGGAAGGTCACCGCGTAGGCGCGATCGCCGACGAAGCGCACGCCGTACAGGTTCTCATTGGGCTTGCCGATTTCTTCGGGACGCGCATCGTTGGGCAGGCGTCCGAGGATCTCGAGTGCGGGTTCGCCCGATTTCTTGCCGCAACACGAACAGGCGATGGTCGGTCAGGTCGGCGGGATCATTGGTCCACTGCGTGGTCATGACGCGCAGCAGATCGTCGGATTCGTTCATGCGAAAGTCTGATTGTCCGCCGCCATACAGCCGCACCCGGCACTTCCGCCGAACCCACGTAATCCGGGCGCGTGCCCTGCAGTGAAAACTTGTGGATCCGGGTGCTCTCTCCGGACGACTCGCTGTAACGCGGCTCGGACAGGTACAACGCATCGGCCGAGGCATAGATGCCACTGGCGGGCTCGTCGTAACAGGCGCCGTTGATGTCGAGAGGATTCGCAAGAGAGAAGGTGGTGATGGAAGTGACCACCGCGTAACCGCCGCCGTCACCCTCATTGGTGATGTAGCAATGCCGCGGGTCGACGAGCGGACTCTCGCGCCCATCGATCGTGATCGAGGGCATCAGCTCCGACAGCGGCATTCCGGCGATGAGCGGGCGCGCGTCTTCGTCCAGCAATGCTGGCGGCGCGTGCCGGCTCACCAGCACGACGCGGTCGCCGATGCGACGGCTGGCGACGAAAACGCCTTCGATGACTGCGGACAAGAGCCTGCTGGGATGCGCCGGGTCGCGCACGTCGTACACCTGCGACCGTGAGTTTCGTGGGCGCCCACATGACGATGGCCGGCCAGATACCGCCGTATTGTCCGTAATACGCTTCGGAGGTGACCAGGAAGAGGCGGTCGTCCGCCACGTACATGCCCACGACGCCCATTGACGCATTGCCGAGCGGAATCGAGCCGACCAGCGTCGCGGTGGCGTTGGCCGGATCGGTGCGCAGGATGCGGAGATCGCCGCTATCTCCCGCAATCCCCATGTAGCTTGGCGCGACGAACAGGTGCGTGCCGTCATAGCGCACCAGATCGAGTTCATCGACGCCTGCTTCGACTGTGTACGTGCTGCTGAAACCTGTCGTGGAAGCGTCGGGAAGCGAGACCGGCCCGGAGGGCAGGCCGGCGACGATGGCCTTCTTCAAGGCTCGCTTGAGCGCGGACTCGAATTCCGCGGCATCGCGCACCTGGCGCAGCATGCCGTTGGCCCTGGGCGGATTCTCGACCGTATCGCCGCCTGAGCCGCCACATCCTGACAAGGACAACCCGGTGAACAGGAAAATGCAGCTGACCAGTACCACGAACCAGTTGAGCGGGCGACGCATGGCCAATCTCCTCCCTGTAGAGGCACCGTGGAGCGTCGCTCGGCAGGTGCCGGGTGTCTGTCGCGATCCTTGAGCGAATTCGTCAATAACTGTGTGCGCGGGCCAAGGTCGCTACAATTTTCCACAGTTTCGGCGGTTGTTTGAGCGATGCTTCGTTTCATCATGCATGCATTCGGAAAACTCTTGAAAATCGGGGCCTTGTGGTCCGTGGTCGCGCTCGCTCACGGGCAGGCGACGGATCCGGCTGCCAATGCGGCGCCAGCCACGACCGCACCGGTATTCGCGCCGCCCCCGCCGCCTGAAAGTCATTGGCGCATCGGCGCGGCTTTCGGCTACGGGCAACGCACCAATCCACTGATCCAGTCCGACGACATCCCGGTGCTCGTCGACCTGGACATCGCCTGGTTCGGCAAGCGCTGGTTCTTCGACAACGGCGACATCGGCCTGACGCTCTTCGATCGGGCGCAGTCCACCACCAGCCTGGTGGCGCGCCTCAACAGCGATCGCGTGTTCTTCGGCAAGACCAATACCGAATACGTGAATTTCGCCTATGCCGGCAGCGGCGAGGTCACCGCACTCGTTGATCCCGATACCGGCGCGCTGGCCACGGAGCCGGTTGAAGTCGTGCCACCGGATCGCGACTACGCCATCGAGCTCGGCGTCGAGTCGTTGATCGACGGCGACTGGGGCAGCGCTACGCTGCGGGCATTTCACGACGTGAGCGGCACGCATGGCGGTTATGAACTGTCCGCGTACTACTCCTGGCGCTGGATCACGGGGCGCTTCGTCGCTGGCGCCCAGCGTGGGCGTCTCGTACAAGAGCGCCGCGCTGAACGACTACTACTGGGGCGTGCAGGCGGACGAGGCGAACCTCGCACTGCCCGAATATCACCCGAGCGACGGTTTCAACTTCGAAGGTGGCCTGCAGGCGAACTACTATCTCAATCGCAATCTGCGCATCGCGCTGTCGGTGAACTACGAACGGCTGGCGGACGACGTCGCCGCGAGCCCGCTGGCCGACGAGGACTATGTGATGGCCTATTTCTCCGGGCTCGCCTGGACGTTCTGAACCGATGCCAGGAAGTTCGCGGTGGCTCATGGTGTGTCTGCTGGCAGTCTGCCTGCCGGCGGCGGGCGCCGACGTGCCGGCGGCGCGCCTCATGGTCAAGCCGCTGCTGTGTGTCACCGAGCGCGAGTCCGACCGTCTGCTCGATGACCTTCGACATCCGCTGGAAGAGCACGATCGCCGCCGAGTACTGCCTGAATGACAGCGCGCTGGACGCGCCGCTGCGCTGCTGGGCGAGAGCGCTCTCTGGCACGCATTCCCACAAGCGCGAGGTGAAGGAGGCGTTCGTCTACTGGCTCGGCGCGCCAGGTGGCGTGCAGCGTGCCGCCGAGGTCAAGATCGAGGTGTTGCGACTGGACTCGGCGGACCGGCGACGCGACCGGCGCATGCGGCACGTCTGGGACGTTCTATGACCTCCTCGAACATCGACATCCTGCTCATCGAAGACGACGCCCGCCTCGCCGAGCTCACGGCCACGTATCTCGGGCAGAACGGGCTGCGAGTTTCGATCGAGGCGCGCGGCGATCGTGCGCTGGAGCGATTCGCACAGGAACGCCCACGACTGGTGCTGCTCGACCTGTTGCTGCCGGGCAAGGACGGACTGGCCATCTGCCGGGAACTGCGGCGTGCTCAGTGAAGTGCCGGTCCTGATCCTCACGGCGCGCGACACCGATTTCGATCACGTCATCGGGCTCGAAGCCGGCGCCGATGATTACGTGATGAAACCCGTCGATCCCATGGTGCTGCTGGCGCGCGTGCGTGCGTTGTTGCGACGCGCCGGGCGAGGCAGTCCCGCCGGCGAGCGGCGCGCGGACCTGCAGCTCGGCGCACTGCGCATCAGCGAGACCTCGCGCGAAGTGTGGCTGCACGGCCAGGCCCGTGCCGCTCACCACCCAGGAGTTCGAGCTGCTGAGCCTGCTCGCACGCCGTGCCGGGGAACTGGTGAGCCGCGACGAGGTGTTTCGCAGCATGCGCGGCATCGACTACGACGGGCTCGATCGCTCCATCGACGGGCGCGTGTCCAAGCTGCGCCGCAAGCTGGGTGACGATGCGGCCGCGCCGACCCGCATCAAGACCGTGTGGGGCAAGGGCTATCTACTCGTTCCCGACGCCTGGGAAGTCAGCGCTTGAAGGAATGGCTCGCAGCCGGCGAGCGCGGGCTTTTCATCCGCTCGTACGTGGTGCTGGCCGGCGGCCTGCTGGTCGTTGCCATGCTGCTCGACCTGGGCTTCGGCGCGCTGCAGGCGCGCCAGGTGCGCGCCGCCGATCCGTGGCTGGTATCCACGCTGCGCCTCATGGAGAAGCGATCTCGCGGCGACGCCGGCCGATGCACGCCAGGAACGTGCTGCGGAACTCGGCCGGCAACTCGGCCTCGAGACTCGACCTGCTCGAAAGCGGCGACATCTCCGGCGCCACGCTGGGTGATCTGCCCAGCGAGCTGGTCGACGATGCCGGCAACGTGTACTACCTGTGGCGCTCGGCGGCGCTCGACGGCGCGATCGCGCCTGGGCCCATTCGATGCCGCCCTCCGAAGGATGGCTCGCGCGCCTGCTGCCGGTGCTTTTCTACGCGTCCATTCTGCTGATCGTCGGCCTGTGGCTGCGGCCCTTGCTCACGGATCTGCGGGTGCTGACCGATGCATCGCAGAAGTTTGCCTCCGACTATCGCGAGCCGCTCGACACCGCGCATCGCATCACGCAGCTCAGGAGCCTGGCGCGCAACCTCGATGACATGTCGGCGCGCATCAGCCAGCTCATCCAGAGCCAGAAGGAAATGACCGCTGCCTTGTCGCACGAGATGCGCACGCCGCTGGCGCGCGTCCGGTTCGCCGTCGCCGTGCTCGAAGGCGAAGTCGACGAACGCCTGCACCTGCAGCTGCGCGCGGTGAGCAATGACGTGCAGCAGATCGACGACCTGATCTCCGACATGCTCGATTACGCGCGACTCGATCACCCGGGCCTGCGCATGGACTGCCAGTCCGTCGCCGTCGCGCCGTGGCTCAGGCAGGTGCTCGGCTCATGCCCGCCGCACGAGCGCAACGTCTCGACCGTGCGGCGCGATGATCTCGAGACCTTGTGGATGGAACCGCGGCTCATGGAGCTGGCGCTGAGCAACCTGCTCGCGAATGCGCTGCGTTACGCGCGCCAGAACGTGCGCATCGAAGTGGCGCGCGACAACGGGCTCTGTCGCCTGGTCGTCGAAGACGACGGGGAGGGAATTCCCGAAACCCACCGTGCCTCGGTGTTCCAGGCCTTCACGCGGCTCGACACCAGCCGCAATCGCGAAACCGGCGGCTTCGGACTCGGACTCGCAATCGTGGCGCGAATTGCCACGCTGCACCGGGGCCATGTCGCCGCCGCCGTCCAGCGCCAGTCTCGGCGGCGCGCGGCTCGCGCTGGAGTGGCCGGAACCCTAGCTCCCTTCAGTGCGGGATTTTCAGCGGCGGCAGCCCCAGCGCGGCGCGCAATTCCTGGCCAGCCAGGGTGGCGTCATCACGAAACCCGGGTACCGCGTTCATGTCCGACAACAGCCGCAGGGCGGCGAGTCGACCCGCTTCGAGGTCGGAGCGGAAGTGGACGCCGCACATCATGCGTTGTCGTGCGAACTCATTGGCCCGATCCTCGAGCGCCTGGATTCGTTCGGGCACCAGCATGGATAGCAGGTAGGCCATGGAATAGCCAAAGGCCGCATGCCCACTGGGGTAGGACAGGTCTCCCTGGACATCGTTGATGCACGGTGCGAGCCGCGGCTCGATTTCGTAGGGACGCAGGCGCCGGAACCGGTCCTTCACCGCGCGCACGTAGATGCGTACATCGTCTTCGACGTGTTCCGCGAGTCGATGCAGCCGCGGCAGCTCGGGCGGACGATTCACGTCGATGCCGAGCGCCGGGTAGAACCGCTCGATTTCCGTCTTGCGATCGGCGCGCGCCGTTGCCACCTGTCCGGCAGTTCGCGTGGACTGCATGGCAAGCAACTCGTCGAGTTCTGCGCGCGTTTGCGCCGAGTCCGCGGCGCTGGGCGGCGCGAATTGCGCGGCGAATCCGCGGGCGGCGCGGCCAGGTAATGCGGGACGCTGCGTTGCTGCCACCACGCGTGGGAAGCGACGAATACAAGCGTCGCCGTGATGGCGGCGATCAGCGGGCGGCCGCATGCGCTTCATGTTCATACGGCCCAGCCGCGCGAGCGCGCGACGGCCTGCTGCCAGCGTGCCCGGCGTTCGGCGGCGATAGCTCGCGACGCATGCGAGGCTCGAATCGCCGGTCGAGTTGCCAGAGCGCCGTGAGCTCGGCTTCCGATTGCCACAGTCCGACACCCAGGCCGGCGAAGGCCGCGGCGCCGAATGCCGTCGTCTCGGTATTCACCGGCCTCAGAACGGGTACACCGAGCAGGTCCGCCTGCATCTGCAGCAGCAGGTCGTTGCGTGCCGCGCCGCCATCGACGCGCAATTCCGTGAGCGCGTGGCCGCAATCCTGCTGCATGGCCTCGATGAGATCGGCGGTCTGGAAGGCGATGCTCTCGAGCGCGGCGCGCGCCAGGTGCGCGCGCGTCGAGCCGCGCGTGAGGCCGACGATGGTGCCGCGGGCCGCGGCATCCCACTGGGGTGCGCCCAGTCCCGCGAAGGCCGGCACCAGGTAGACATCGCCAGTGTCAGGTACCGAGGCAGCCAGGGCTTCGACGTCCGCGGAGCGCTCGATGATGCCGAGGCCGTCGCGCAGCCATTGCACGGTGGCGCCACCCATGAACACGCCGCCCTCCAGTGCGTACTGGCAGGCGCCGCGGCGCAGGGCCACGCTCGTGAGCAGGCGATGGCGCGAAGGCCTGGGGTTGGCGCCGATGTTCATGAGTGCGAAGCAACCGGTGCCGTAGGTGTTCTTGGCCATGCCAGGCGAGAAACACGCCTGTCCGAAAAGCGCGGCCTGCTGATCGCCGGCGATACCGCTCAGCGGTAGTTTGCTGCCGTCGATGTCGATCTCGAGCGCATCGGCGCGCGCCAGGCAGGTGTCGACGATCTCGGGCAGGCAGGCACGCGGCACACGCAACAGTTCGAGCAGCCGATCGTCCCAGCTACCCTCGCGCAGGTTGTAGAGCAGGGTGCGGCTGGCGTTGGTCGCGTCGGTCACGTGACGCCGATGCGCGGTGAGCTTGAACAGCAGCCAGCTGTCCACGGTTCCGAAGGCCAGCTCGCCGCGCTCGGCGCGCCCGCGCGCACCCGGCACATGGTCGAGCAGCCAGGCGAGCTTGGTCGCCGAAAAATACGGATCCAGCAGCAGGCCGGTCCGAGCCGAGATCTCCGCTTCCAGCCCGGCCGCGCGCAGTGCCTCGCAGGCGGCTGCGGTTCGCCGATCCTGCCAGACGATGGCGGGCGCGATGGGTATTCCCGTCGCGCGATCCCACAACACCGTGGTTTCGCGCTGGTTGCTGATGCCCACCGCCGCGATGTCTGCGGGCGTGAGGCGTGCTGCGCGCAGTGCCTCGATCATGGTGCCGCGTTGCGATTCCCAGATCTCGAGCGCGTCGTGCTCGACCCAGCCGGGTTGCGGAAAGTATTGGCGGAATTCGCGCTGCGCCTGGGCCACGATGTGCCCGCGCACGTCGAAAATCAGCGAACGCGAGCTGGTGGTGCCCTGGTCGAGCGCGAGAATGAACCGCGCGGCACTCATCGTGGTTCCTTCAGCCGGCGAGGCCGCGCGGCCGCAATCCGGCGGCGCGGTAGATAGCATCGATGGCGCGCATGTTGTTGACGGCGTCTTCGCCGCCGGTCAGCGGTTGGGCGCGCCCCGCGATCACATCCATGACGTGTCGCAGCTGGAAGTGAAACGTGGATTCGCCGCCGGCGACGATCTGCGGCGTCGAGGGAGCCTCGGACTCCACCGCGAGCGTGGCGCCGGAGTGGGGCGAAACCGGGTTCTCGAAGTCGAGCAGACCCTTGTCTCCCTGCACTCGCAGGCGCCGGGTCAACTCGCCATCTTCCGGCTGCATCGAACATTTCAGCGTCGCGGTGGGACCGCTGGTGAAGGCCAGCTCGGCCTCGATCTCGATGTCGACGCCCGGCGTGATGCAGCGGGCGGTCGCGCTCACCACGGTGGGTTCGTCGCCCGCGACGGTGCGGATCCAGTGCAGGCAATAACAGCCCAGGTCCATGAGCGCGCCGCCACCGAGGTCTTCGATGTAGCGCAGTTCGCCCGGCTTGTAGGGCAGTGCGACGTTGAACACCGCTTCGATGTGACGGATCCGGCCAATGGCGCCGCTGCGCAGCGCCGCGAGCGCCTGTTCGAACAGCGGGTGAAAGCGGTAGTGAAAGCCTTCGAAGAGATGGCGGCCGGAAGCGCGCGCCGCGGCCGTCATCTGCGCCGCATCTTCGGCGTTGCTGGCGAACGGCTTTTCGACCAGCACGTGTTTGCCATTGGCCAGCGCAGCCGTGCACCACTCGAGGTGCGACCGACGGCGGCAGCGGGACGTAGACGAGATCGATGTCGTCGCGCGCGATCAGTTCCGCGTACGAACCGAAAGCCATCGGGATCGAATGTTGCGGCCGCGAAGTCCCGGGCGCGCGACAGGTCGCGCGACGCGACGGCGACCACCTCGGTGCCCAGCAGTTCGTTGGCGGGAGTGACGATGCCACGCGGGGCGATCCGTGCCGCACCGAGGATGCCGATACGTATCATGGGGCGGCAGTCTCGCATGAGTCTCGATGCTGCGGCACACTGTCGCGCCAGGAGAGAGACAGGGAGCACATGTGGCGAAGGCAGCGTTGATTGGGGCCACCGGGCGCATGGGCGCGGCCATCGTGCGCGCATGCGCGGCGGGTGGCAGCGCTCGAACATCGTCGCCGCGATTGCCTCGGCGGGCAGCAAGTCCCTGGGACGCGACGTCGGCGAGCTCGCGGGTGTGGGATCGCTGGGCGTCGCCGTGAGCAGCGAACTGGCGCCCGATCTCGCGGGTGCGCAGGTGGCGATCGATTTTTCGCGTCCCGAGCTGTCGCTGCGCGCGCTCAACGTGTGCCGCGCGGCACGTGTACCCATCGTGATCGGCACCACCGGTCACGGTGCCGAGTTCGAAGCGCGCGTCGCGGCCGCGTCGCGCGACATCGCAGTGCTGGTCGCGCCTAACACCTCGCTGGGAGTGGCCGTGGCGTGCGAGCTGGTGCGCATCGCCGCGCAGGCGCTGCCGGCCGACTTCGACATCGAGATCGTCGAAGCCCACCACAAGCACAAGATAGACGCGCCCTCGGGCACGGCCCTGGCGCTGGCGGACAGTGCGGCCAAGGCTCGCGGCCTCGATCCGAACGCGGACACCCTGACCGGCCGGGCCGGGCAGTCGGCACGCCGCGCGGGTGAAATCGGTATTGCCAGCATCCGGGCCGGGGACATCGTCGGTACCCATACCGTGCTGTTTGCCGGGACCGGGGAGCGTCTGACCATCGGGCACGAGGCGACCGACCGGTCCGTCTTTGCCCACGGCGCCGTCCGGGCGGCGGGCTGGCTCGCAGCGCAAAAACCCGGCCGTTACACCATGGCGCACGTACTGGGATTAAAAACAAGTAGCTTAGAGGGGCTTTTCAAACCACGCCTTTAGAACTTTCCCGGCGGATTATTCGCGAAACGGGCCAGAAGTTTCGTGGACACCCCGGGGATCGCTTCGTAAAATTGCCGCCTAATCCGAAACGGGTTAGTCCAACGCAGGGCGGGAGGATGTTCGCGAGAACTCCTCCCGCTTTGTGCATGTACGCGCCGCGCGCGGAGAGAATCCACCCAATAACCCTTTTTTACGGGCCGATACAGGCTCGAGTGGAGTACCCGCGTGACGGTAACCGCGGTTCTGGCCCTGGAAGATGGAACGATCTTCAACGGCCAGTCTATCGGCGCCAAAGGCAATACCACTGGCGAAGTCGTTTTCAATACCGCACTGACCGGTTACCAGGAAATTCTTTCCGATCCGTCGTATTCACGACAGATAGTCACCCTGACTTATCCGCACATCGGCAACACGGGCACCACGCCCGAGGATCTCGAGGCACCGTCCGCCTATGCCGCGGGCCTGGTAGTTAGGGACCTGCCGCCGCTGTCGAGCAACTGGCGCAAGTCCGAGGACCTGCGCGAATTCCTGGCGCGCCACAAGATCGTCGCCATCTCGGGCATCGATACCCGCAAGCTCACGCGCATCCTGCGCGAGAAGGGCGCGCAGGCCGGCTGCATCATGGCGGGCGACAAGATCGACGCCGCGGCCGCGGTGCGTCTCGCCAAGAAATTTCCCGGCCTCAAGGGCATGGATCTCGCCAAGGTGGTGAGCACCAAGCGCGTCTACCAGTGGAACGAAGGCTCGCTGTGGCAGCCCGAGAGCCGCCCGGTGATGCGCGCGCACCAGCGCCTGCACGTCGTGGCCTTCGACTACGGCGTCAAGCGCAACATCCTGCGCATGCTCGCCGACCGCGGCTGCCGCATGACGGTGGTGCCGGCGCAGACCACGGCCGAGGAAGTGCTGGCGCTCGATCCCGATGGCGTGTTCCTGTCGAACGGACCCGGCGATCCGGAACCGTGTGAATACGCCATCGAGGCCATCCGCGCGCTGGTGGTGGCGGACCTGCCGACCTTCGGCATCTGCCTGGGTCACCAGTTGCTGGGCCTGGCCAGCGGCGCACGCACCATGAAGATGAAGTTCGGCCACCACGGCGCGAACCACCCGGTGCAGGACCTGGAAACCGGCCGCGTGTTCATCACCAGCCAGAATCACGGCTTCGCGGTGGACGAGAGCGATCTGCCGTCGACGCTCAAGGCCACGCACCGCTCGCTGTTCGACGGTACGCTGCAGGGCATCGCGCGCATCGACAAGCCCGCCTTCAGCTTCCAGGGCCATCCCGAGGCCAGTCCTGGCCCGCAGGAAATGGGCGGCATGTTCGACCGGTTCATCCACCTCATGCTGAGGCGCCTTCAACAAAAGCTCCGGGCCCGCAGCTCCGGCAAGCAGCCACCGCCCGACAAAGCCGCCTGAGGCCGACGCTAACTACTCATGCCAAAACGTACAGACATCGAAAGCATCCTGATCATCGGCGCCGGCCCCATCATCATCGGCCAGGCGTGCGAGTTCGACTATTCCGGCGCGCAGGCCTGCAAGGCACTCAAGGAGGAGGGCTACCGCGTCATCCTCGTGAATTCGAATCCCGCGACCATCATGACCGACCCGGAGATGGCCGACTCGATCTACATCGAGCCCATCAACTGGCGCACGCTGGCGCGCATCATCGAGAAGGAAAAACCCAACGCACTGCTGCCCACCATGGGCGGCCAGACGGCGTTGAACACGGCCCTCGACCTGGTGCGTGAAGGCGTGCTCGCCAAACACGGCGTGGAGCTCATCGCGGCATCCCGGGAAGCCATCGACATGGCCGAGGACCGCGAGTTGTTCCGCAATGCGATGACGGAGATCGGCCTCGAGTGTCCGCGCGCCGCGGTGGCGCACTCGCTGCCGCAGGCGCACGAGATCCAGGCCACCGTCGGATTCCCCTGCGTCATCCGCCCGTCGTTCACCATGGGTGGCTCGGGCGGCGGCATCGCCTACAACCGCGAGGAATTCGAGCAGATCGTCGAGCGCGGGCTCGATGCTTCGCCCACGTCCGAAGTGCTCATCGAAGAATCGGTGATCGGCTGGAAAGAATTCGAGATGGAGGTCGTTCGCGATCGGAACGACAACTGCATCATCGTCTGCTCCATCGAGAACCTCGATCCCATGGGCGTGCACACCGGCGATTCCATCACCGTCGCGCCGGCGCAGACGCTCACCGACAAGGAATACCAGCGCATGCGCAACGCGTCGATCGCGGTGCTGCGCAAGATCGGCGTCGATACCGGCGGCTCGAACGTGCAGTTCGCCGTGAACCCGAAGGATGGCCGCCTGCTGGTCATCGAGATGAATCCGCGCGTGTCGCGCTCCTCGGCGCTGGCCTCGAAGGCGACCGGGTTCCCGATCGCCAAGATCGCCGCGAAGCTCGCGGTGGGTTACACGCTGGACGAGCTCAAGAACGACATCACGGGCGGCGCCACGCCGGCCTCGTTCGAACCGAGCATCGACTACGTGGTCACCAAGGTGCCGCGCTTCACCTTCGAGAAATTTCCGGCGGCGAATTCGCGCCTGACCACGCAGATGAAATCCGTGGGCGAGGTCATGGCCATCGGCCGTACCTTCCAGGAATCGCTGCAGAAGGCGTTGCGCGGGCTCGAGACCGGCCTCGACGGCCTCAACGAACAACTCACCTCGCAGGAGCCGCTCGACGAAGAACTGCGCGACAAGCTGGCCTATGAGCTGCGCGCACCGGGCCCGAATCGCCTGCTGTACGTGGCGGATGCATTCCGCGCCGGCTGGACGCTGGAACGGATCTGCGAACTTTCCTACATCGATCCCTGGTTCCTGGCGCAGATCGAAGAGCTCATCGTCGAAGAAGCACGACTGCGCGAAGCCGGTGTCGCCAGTCTCGATGCCGATCGACTGCGCGAGCTCAAGCGCAAGGGTTTCTCGGACAGCCGCATCGGCAAGCTCGTTCGCGTCGACGAGAAGGTCATTCGCGAGAAGCGTCATTCGCTGAACGTCCGTCCGGTCTACAAACGCGTCGACACCTGCGCGGCCGAGTTCGCCACTTCGACGGCCTACATGTATTCGACGTACGAGGAGGAGTGCGAGGCGCATCCTACCGACAAGCGCAAGATCATGATCCTCGGCGGCGGACCCAACCGCATCGGGCAGGGCATCGAGTTCGACTACTGCTGCGTCCACGCGGCGCTGCAGCTGCGCGAGGATGGTTTCGAGACCATCATGGTCAACTGCAATCCCGAGACGGTGTCCACCGACTACGACACTTCCGATCGCCTGTATTTCGAGCCGCTGACTCTCGAGGATGTGCTCGAGGTCATCGACAAGGAGAAGCCGGAAGGCGTGATCGTGCAGTACGGTGGCCAGACGCCGCTCAAGCTGTCGCGCGCGCTCGAAGCCGCTGGTGCACCCATCATCGGCACTTCACCGGATTCCATCGACATTGCCGAGGATCGCGAGCGCTTCCAGATCCTGGTGAAGAACCTTGGCCTCAAGCAGCCGGCGAATGCCACGGCGCGCACCGAGGATCAGGCGGTCAAGCTGGCGCGCGAAGTCGGATTCCCGCTCGTGGTGCGCCCTTCCTACGTGCTCGGCGGCCGCGCCATGGAAATCGTGTTCAACGAGGATGACCTGCGCCACTACATGACCACGGCCGTAAGCGTCTCGAACGACAGCCCGGTGCTGCTCGACCGCTTCCTCGACGTGGCCATCGAGGTCGACGTCGACGCCTGCTGCGATGGTGAGGATGTGCTCATCGGCGGCATCATGGAGCACGTGGAACAGGCCGGCGTGCACTCCGGCGATTCCGGTTGTTCATTGCCGCCCAACAGCCTGAGCGCGGAGACCCAGAACGACCTGCGCGATCAGACCCGCAAGCTGGCCAAGGCGCTGTCCGTGGTCGGGCTCATGAACATCCAGTTCGCGATCCAGAACGGCATCATCTACGTCCTCGAAGTGAATCCGCGTGCGTCGCGCACCGCACCGTTCGTTTCGAAGGCCACCGGGGTTCCGCTGGCCAAGATCGGTGCGCGCGTCATGACGGGCCGCAAGATGAAGACCATGGGGCTGGCCGGCGAAGTCGTGCCGCCTTACTACTCGGTGAAGGAAGCGGTGTTCCCGTTCACCAAGTTCCCCGAAGCGGATCCCATTCTCGGTCCGGAAATGAAGAGCACCGGCGAGGTCATGGGAACGGGCCGAACCTTTGGTGAGGCCTATGCCAAGGCGCAGGCGGCCTCCGGGGTCACCCTGCCGCGTTCCGGCGTGGTGCTCATCAGCGTGCGCGAACGCGACAAGGCGGGCGCGGTCGTGCTGGCGAAGAAACTGGTGGACTACGGCTTCGAACTGGCCGCCACCGACGGCACCGCGCGGGTCATCAACGAGGCCGGAATTCCCTGCAAACGCGCCAACAAGGTTCGCGAAGGGCGTCCCCACATCGTCGACATGATCAAGAACGACGAATTCGCCATGATCGTGAACACCACGGAGGGCAAGACCGCCATCCGCGAGTCCAATTCCATCCGGCGTGAAGCGGTGCACAAGCGCATTACCTACTACACGACGCTCGCAGGAGCGCTCGCAACCTGCGAAGCTCTCGATCACCTGGATGCCGTGGAAGTGAACCGGCTGCAGGACCTGCACAAAGAGGCGCGTTCATGAAACGCAACCCGATGACCCTGCGCGGCGCCGAAGCGCTGCGCAATGAGCTCAGGCGGCTCAAGAGCGAAGACCGTCCGCGGGTCATCAAGGCGATTGCCGAGGCGCGCAGCCACGGCGACCTGTCCGAGAACGCCGAATATCACGCCGCGCGTGAGCAGCAGGGTTTCATCGAAGGGCGCATCGGCGAAATCGAGGCGAAGATCTCGACCGCCGAAATCATCGATCCGTCCACGGTGACCAACAACGGCAAGGTCATATTCGGCGCCACCGTCGACCTGGAAGACCAGGACGGAGGCAAGTCCATCTGCTACCAGATCGTTGGCGAGGACGAGGCCGACATCAAGTCCGGGCGTATCTCCATCACGTCGCCAATCGCGCGTGCGCTGGTCGGCAAGAGCGCCGGTGACGTCGTCGATGTCGCCGCACCCGGCGGCAAGCACAGCTACGAAATCGTCAAAGTTCGCTATCTCTGACTGGCTTCACGGGGGCGGGACATGAAGCGATTCGCGTGTTTGGCTGGCGCGCTGGCAATGTTGTGCCTGGCGCCGCAGGTGCTGGCGCAGGAATGGATTGCGCTGCAGGACGGCAAGTCGATGGCGGGCTGGAAGGCGCCCGAGCGGCCGGAGTCCTGGGCAGTCGAAGACGGCGCGTTCGTCACGCGCGGTGAACGGTCGCACCTGTACTACGTCGGCAAGGTTGCGAAACACGACTTCCGCAATTTCGAATTCTCGCCGGAAGTCATGACCTCACCGGGCGCCAACAGCGGCATCTACGTGCACACGAAGCTGCAGCCCGAAGGCTGGCCCGCGGCCGGCTACGAACTGCAGGTAATCAACTCCAATCCGCCCGCCGAGAAGATGAACGGTTACATCGAACACAAGATGACCGGCAGCATCTACGCCGTGCGCAATACCTGGATCGCGCCCGCGAAGGACAACGAGTGGTTCAACTACCGCATTCGCGTCGTCGGCAAGACCATCCAGACCTTCATCAACGACAAGTTGATCTGCGAATACGCGGAACCCGCCGAGCGCATCGCGCGCCGATGACAAGAAGGGGCGCTTGCTCGGCTCGGGCACCTTCGGGCTGCAGGCGCACGATCCGGCAGCGTCGTGAAGTACCGCAACATGAAGGTCAGGATCCTTCCCGACAGACGCCGCGCCGCCTGCCGGCCTGGTGCCGATCGCCGACGCGGAACTCGACCAGCTCGTGAGCCAGGCCTCGAACGACAACATTCCGCTGATCGACCTCGATCTCGCGCCGCCCGCCTTCGGGCGCGGACGCCTTCTGGAGCGACTGCGCGGCGTTACGGGCTTACGCCCGCCTTCGCCTGGCCGGAAGAAGTGCTGGCTGACCACCACGGCTCGTTGCTGGTGATCGTCGATCGCGACAAGGCACCGGACGTTGCCCTGTTGCAGGCCGCGAAGGCTGCGGGCGTGAAGGTTGCGTTCAGCTCGGGCGGGCGGCGAACATCGACGAGGCGCAGCTCAAGCGCCGTCTGCAAGCCATCAAGGCCGCCGGCCTGGGCTGGAAAGATTTCTGGGTGCCGGGCAAGCCCTGAGGGCGGTGGACGGCGCAGGCGGCGCGATCCTGTTCGCGCGCCGGCGGTTCAGGAAACCCTGACGATCTCCAGGCTCGGGCCCGCTCTGCATCGGCGCTGCGCCGCGCATGGTGCGCAGCAGTTCGTTGGTTTCGCTCGCCGGCATGGGCTTCGAGAAGAAGTAGCCCTGGCCGATGGAGCAGCCCAGCGCCAGCAGCTGCGAAGCGTGCTCGCGGGTTTCGATGCCCTCGGCGACGATGCCGAGGTGCAGGCTCTGGGCCATGCTGATGATGGCGCGCACGATGGCGGCGTCATTGCGGTCGACGTTCATGTCGCGCACGAAGGTGCGGTCGATCTTGAGGTAGTCGATGGGCAGGTTGCGCAGGTAGGCAAGGCTCGAATAGCCGGTGCCGAAATCGTCCACCGACACGCGCACGCCAAGATCGCGCAGCGCATGCAGCTTGGTCACGTGCTGTTCGCTGTCCTGCATGGCGACGCTCTCGGTGAGCTCGACTTCCATCTGGTGCGGCGCGATGTCGAATTCGTGCGCGATCGCCACGAGGCGTTCGGGCAGGTTGGAGCGCTTGAGCTGCTTGGCAGAGACGTTCACGGCCACCGGCACGGGCTTGAGGCCGGCGCGCTGCCAGTTGGCGATCTGCCGTGCGACGTTGCGGAACACGCACTCGCCCAGCTCGACGATGAGATCCGACGCTTCGGCGACCTCGATGAACGCCAGCGGCGACACCGCGCCGTGGCGCGGATCGTTCCAGCGGGCCAGGGCTTCAAACGACACCAGGCGTCCGCTGCGGATATCGACGATGGGCTGCAGCTGGATCTCGATGGCATCACGGTTGACCGCGCTGCGCAGGTCCTGCTCGAGCGCCAGTCGCGTGTGCACGCGCTTGTTCATCGCGGCGTCGAACATCTGCACATTGTCGCGGCCGCGCGCCTTGGCTTCGTACAGCGCGATGTCGGCCGAGCGCAGCAGCTCACTCATCGTGGTGGCGTCGCGCGGATAAACCGACATGCCGATGCTGGTGGTGGCGGAGTAGGTGGCCTCACCGAGGCGCACCGGCTTCTTGAGCGCCGCGGCCACGCGTTCGGCGATGGCCGCGCTGTCGGGCTCGAGGCCGTAATGACGGGTGACCACGAGGAATTCGTCGCCGCCCATGCGCACCACGAGATCCGGGCTCGCGATCGAATCGCGCAGTCTTCGTGCGACCGAACGAAGATAGTCGTCGCCGATCGAGTGGCCACGTGAATCGTTGATGTTCTTGAAGTTGTCGCAGTCGATGTAAAGGATGGACAACGAATCGCCGCGTCGTGCCGCCTCGTCGATGAGACGCGGCAGTTCCTCGTTGAGATAGGTGCGATTGGGCAGCCCCGTCAGCGCATCGTGCGTCGCCAGGTGCTGCAACGACAGCTGGTGTTCCTGCGCGCGACGCTCGGCCTCGCGCCGGTGCGACACGTCCTGGAGAATCATCGCGTGGATGCGGCCGGTGCCGTGTTCCAGGTCGGCGATCGAGAACTCCACGTCGCGACGTTCGTCGTCCCCGCGCAGGATCTGCGCCGGTCGGCTCTCGGCCGGTTCATCACGCTCGCTGCCGGGCGCCAGCGAAACCGGTGTATCGAAAATGGTGGCGACATCGCGGCGCCGCAGTTCATCGAGCGAGGCGCCGACCAGGCGCTGCGCCTGCGGGTTGGCGTCGAGTATCCGGCGCGAAGTGGGATCGAACAACACGATGCCCGAGGCGGCACGATCGAAGATGGCGCGGTAACGAGTCTCGCTGGTGGCCGCGGCATCGGCGCTGCGCTTGAGGCGGCCTCGATAGGCATGCCATGCGGCGACCACGATGCTGACCAGCAACGCGACCAGGACCACGAGGTAGCGCACGCCCTGCTGGCCGCTTTGCATCACCGAGCGCTGCAACGGGGTGTACAGCACCGCGAGTGGCTGGTTGCCCAGCGAATCGAGTCGCAGCTGCCCTTCGATGAGATTTTCGGATCGTCGCACGATGCGGCGCCCATCGGAGGCCGCGAGCAGTTCCAGCCGGTCATCGGCCACCGCGCGGTCGCCGAGCAGGGCGAAGTGCACACTGAGCTGTGTGTCGGCGCCGATGCTGGCGATTTCCGGCGCGCCGATGCGGCGCGCGAATACCAGCGTGCCCGCCGCCGGGCCACTGCGATCGCTGTGCAGGATGGTGTGTGCGGCGATTACGTGCGTCACGCCATTGATCTGCAGCAGGCGCAACGTGCCTTCCTGGTCGAGCACGCTGCGCACCAGCGGCGTGAGACGGTTCATCTCTGTCGTAACCGTCTCGCTCGCCGGGTGGTGATAACGCGAGTCGTCGGTATCGTTTTCGAACGAGGAGATGAGCTTCTCTTTCGAGTCGAGCAGCCAGACAAGGTCGACGTTCATTTCGTCGAGGCCGGCCTCGGAGAAATTCTGGTATTCGAAGTTCTGGTCGAGCGACGAGACGTACGAATACATGTCGTCCCAGCGCGCGAAGTCGCGCGACACGGTTTCGATCTCGGTGTTCTTGGCGACCAGCGCCTTGCGCATGACCTCGATACTGCGCGCGACATCGTTCTGCTCGATGTTCTCGAACTTGCGCAGGATGAGATAGCGGGAAGCGGTCCAGGTTCCAAGAACGACCAGTGCGGCGGCTAGATAGACCGCTACAGCTTCGCGCCCAAACGAGCGTGTGATTTGAGCCGCCATGTGTAACTGATATACGACTTATTCCAGCGACTTACCACTGGAAGTTCGGCATGTACTCCTTGTCGGAGCGATCCTCGCTCCCACCAAAGTAATCGGCCAGCGGCAGCGGCTCTTTATGCGTCGGGTATCACAATTCCGGGACGGTCTATTCGGCGTTTGTAGTAGAGGGCTGTATGACCGATGCGCTGTAACAGGATGCTTCCGGTGGCAGTGGCTAGTTCCGCGAGACCTGCGTCACGAACTCCACGATCGGCGCCGCGGAACTTCACTTTGATGAGTTCGTGATCGTGCAAAGCACGCTGCGCTTCAGCGATGACGCCCGCCGTGAGGCCGTGCTGGCCGATCAACAACACTGGGTCGAGCACGTGACCGAGCCCTCGCAGATATTTGCGCTGCCGTTCCGAGAGTTCCATGGCGCCGATTCCAACAGAAAAGCCGTAAAGATTGCAGATGCCACGCCGCTCGAAGAGCAGAGCGGAGATCGGCTGCAAGCAGAAGCTCCTCCAGCCAGGCATGACGGCGGTGGACCCGGATGCCGCACTTTCTGCAGGGCATTTGGCGGAACTGGCCCTTGAATTCGCCCGCCAGCCTTGAAACCAAATGGCTCGGTCCTCATCAAAACGTCCATAACCAAGGTCCGCTTCGCGAAGCCTGACGTCTCACGGGCAGGCAGTTCTGAGCTTTACCTGCTGGCGAGCGGTTTTCGGATGGTGTAGCGTGGCCTCAATCCTGCATGCCGGGCGTCGCTCCGAGCGAGGGTAAACCTTTGAATGACTTGACGAAAAACATCCTGCTTTGGGTCGTGATCCTGATGGTGATGGTGGTGGTTTTCAGCCGCTACGTCCCCACCGGAACCGAGCCCACGCAGGTGTCCTACTCGACCGTGCTCGAGGATGTGCGCAGCGGCCGGGTCGAATCCGTCACCCTGCGAGGCGAGGAAATCCTCGGCATTCGCAAGGACAAGTCGAAATTCAAGGCTTTCAACCCTGAAACCGACAACAGCTGGCTCATCGGCCAGCTCGACAAGGCCAAGGTCGAGTTCAAGGGCGAGCCGCCGAAGCAGCCAAATTTCTTGATGCAACTCTTGCTGCAGCTTGCACCAGCGCTGCTCCTCATCCTCGTGTTCGTCTACATGCTTCGCCAGATGCAGGGCTCGGCCGGTGGCCGCGGCGCCATGTCGTTCGGCAAGAGCCGCGCACGCCTGTTGGGCGAAGACCAGGTCAATGTGACCTTCGCAGACGTGGCGGGTGTCGACGAGGCCAAACAGGAAGTGGGCGAGATCGTCGACTTCCTGAAGGATCCGTCCAAGTTCCAGAAACTCGGCGGCAAGATTCCGAAGGGCGTGCTCATGGTGGGTTCGCCGGGTACCGGCAAGACCCTGTTGGCGCGCGCCATCGCGGGTGAAGCCAAGGTGCCGTTCTTCACCATCTCCGGTTCCGACTTCGTCGAGATGTTCGTCGGTGTCGGTGCCTCGCGCGTGCGCGACATGTTCGAGCAGGCGAAGAAACATGCGCCCTGCATCATCTTCATCGATGAAATCGACGCAGTCGGCCGTCATCGCGGCGCCGGCCTCGGCGGCGGTCACGACGAACGCGAGCAGACACTGAACCAGTTGCTGGTCGAGATGGATGGCTTCGAAGGCAGCGAGGGCATCATCGTCATCGCCGCCACCAACCGTCCGGACGTTCTCGACCCGGCGCTGCTGCGCCCGGGCCGCTTCGACCGCCAGGTGGTCGTGCCGCTGCCCGATGTGCGTGGCCGCGAGCAGATCCTGCGCGTCCACATGCGCAAGGTTCCGCTGAGCGAAGATGTGAAGCCCGCGTACATCGCGCGTGGCACGCCGGGATTCTCCGGTGCGGATCTCGCGAACCTCGTGAACGAGGCCGCGCTATTCGCGGCAAGAGCGAACAAACGAATCGTCAGCATGGACGAGTTCGAACGCGCCAAGGACAAGATCTACATGGGCGCGGAGCGGCGTTCCATGGTCATGTCCGACCAGGAAAAGAAGATGACGGCGTATCACGAGGCGGGCCACGCCATCGTGGGGTATACCGTTCCCGAGCACGACCCCGTGTACAAGGTGACCATCATTCCGCGCGGACGCGCGCTGGGTCTCACCTGGTACCTGCCGGAAGGCGACCGCTACAGCACCAGCAAGCGGCGCCTCGAGAGTCATATCGCTTCCTTGTTCGGTGGTCGCTGCGCCGAGGAGCTCATCTTCGGCGTCGATGGCGTGACGACCGGTGCTTCGAACGACATCGAACGCGCCACCGACCTGGCGCGCAGCATGGTCACGAAGTGGGGTCTGTCCGACCGTCTCGGTCCGTTGACCTACTCGGAAGAAAATGGCGAGGTCTTTCTCGGCCGCCAGATGACGCAACACAAGCAGGTCTCCGACGACACCGCGCATGCGATCGACGAGGAAATCCGCCGCGTCATCGACATGAACTACAAGCGCGCCAAGGAAATCCTCGAGTCACATCTCGACAAGCTGCACGCCATGGCCGATGCGCTCGTGAAGTACGAAACCATCGACGAGACGCAGATCAAGGACATCATGAGCGGCAAGGCGCCCAAGCCGCCGGCCGACTGGGATGATTCCGTGGGCACACCGCCGCCGAAGCGTCCGGAAGGTGAGGCCGAGGGCGGCGGGGCTATCGGCACGCCTGCCGGTCAGCACTAAGACTAGTTAGCTCCATGCCTGCGGGCGGCCGTCGGTGAATAACGCCGCCCAATGGCAGTGCCGGGATCGAATCCTCGATCTCGGCGCGCCCGTGGTGATGGGTGTCCTGAACGTCACACCCGATTCCTTCTCCGATGGTGGCCGGTTCGCGGACCGTGCCGCGGCACTGGCGCAGGCGCGCCGCATGGTCGCCGAAGGCGCAGGCATCATCGACGTGGGGGGCGAATCCACGCGCCCCGGCGCGCGCGCCGCCGGCCTCGACGAAGAACTCGAACGTGTCATCCCGGTGATCGAAACCTTGCGGCGCGAGTCCGCAGTGTTCATCTCGGTGGACACCAGCAAACCCGAAGTGATGAGCGCCGCGGTCGCCGCGGGCGCCGACATCATCAATGATGTCCGCGCGCTGGTGGAGCCCGGCGCACTGGACGCCGCGGCCGCGAGCGGTGCGGGTATCTGTCTCATGCACATGCAGGGCGAGCCACGCACCATGCAGGATGCTCCTCACTACACCGACGTGGTTGAAGAGGTGAGCGCGTTTCTTGCCGCGCGGATACGCGCCTGCCGCGAGGCTGGCGTCGACGCGGCGCGCCTCGCAATCGACCCCGGCTTCGGCTTCGGCAAGCGCATCGTCGACAACCTGGTGCTGCTCAAACAACTCGCGAGTTTCGAGGCGCTGGGTGTGCCGATCGCGGTTGGCCTGTCGCGCAAGTCGATGCTGGCAAGCCTTACCGGCCGCAGTGTCGATGAACGCCTGGCAGGCAGCATCGCACTCGCTGCCATTGCGGTTCTGCACGGAGCGCGTATTGTGCGCGCCCACGACGTGGGCGCGACCGTGGATGCGGTGCGCGTTGCGGCCGCGGTGATCAAGGGAGAACAGGTCGATGGGACGTAAGTATTTCGGCACCGATGGTGTTCGCGGACGGGTCGGCGAATTTCCACTGACAGTGGATTTCGCGCTGCGCCTCGCGAGCGCCGCGGCGCGCGTGCTCGCACCAAAGGGCGGCACGGTGCTCATCGGCAAGGACACACGTCTGTCCGGTTACATGTTCGAAGCCGCACTCGAGGCGGGCTTCGTTGCCGCTGGCGTGAACGTCAGCCTGATCGGACCGCTGCCCACGCCAGGAATCGCCTATATCACGCGCCGGTTCAACTGCGATTTCGGCATCGTGATCAGTGCTTCGCACAATCTCTACGACGACAACGGCATCAAGTTCTTCGACGCCCAGGGCGGAAAACTCTCCGATGAAATCGAAGAGGCCATCGAGGCCGAGCTCGAACATGGCGCCATCACGCGCTCATCGATGAGCCTCGGTCGCGCGCAGCGCGTGGACAAGTCGCGCCGCCTGTACCAGAACTTCTGTGCCGAATCGCTCCCCAAGGGCCTCACCCTCGAGGGACTCAAGCTGGTGGTCGACTGCGCCAATGGCGCGGGATACAAAGTTGTGCCGCGCACACTCGCGGACCTGGGCGCCGAGATCATTCCGATCGGCTGTTCGCCGAATGGCCGCAATATCAATGACGGCTGCGGCTCGACTTCGCCGGGACTGCTGCAACTCACCGTGCCGGGAGTCCGTGCCTCCGCTGGCATCGCGCTGGATGGCGATGGCGACCGGCTCGTGATGGTCGATGGGCTGGGACGCGTCATCGATGGCGATCAACTCATCTATATCATCGCCACGGCGCGCAAACGCGCCGGGTTGCTCAAGGGACCCGTGATCGGGACAGTCATGAGCAACCTCGGGCTCGAGGTGGCGCTGCGCGAGCAGGGAATCGATTTCCGGCGGGCGCAGGTCGGTGACCGCTACGTGCTCGCGATGTTGCGCGAAACCGGTGGCGAGGTGGGCGGTGAGACCTCGGGTCACATCCTGCTGCTCGACAAGACCACGACCGGGGATGCCCTGATGGCCGCACTGCAGGTGCTGGCCGTCATGCGCGAGACCGGCCAGAGCCTGGCCGAACTGGCGGCCGGGATGCCCCGATTTCCGCAGACCATGATCAACGTGAAAGTGGCCCGCCGTTTCGACCCGAAGACCGTGCCCGGAGGTCGAAGAGACGGTTCAGAAGGTCGCTTTGCGGCTCGGCAACGAGGGGCGCGTCGTCCTGCGCCCGTCCGGCACCGAACCCGTAATCCGCGTCATGGTCGAGGCACGCGATGAGACCGATACGGTGCGTTGCGCCGAGGAAATCGCCGCTGTGGTGCGCCGCGTTGCGTCCTGAGGGGCCCGCCGCTATGATCGCGCCCCTTTTTTGAGCCGGGCCTACATGCACACGTCGCCAGATAATTGCAGGCAATTGGAAAATGCACGGCTCGCGCGCGGAGAACGCTGCGCTGGTCGAGACCATCGTGCACAAACTGCCGAATTCGACGGCCGAGGTGTGGGTGTGCCCGCCGTTCGTGTACCTGGCCGAGCTGACGCGGGCGCTGGGGGGTTCACGTGTGAGCCTGGGAGCGCAGGATGTTTGCGCGGAAACCCAGGGTGCCTTCACCGGTGAGGTATCCGCCGCGATGTTGCGCGACGTGGGATGCGCGGGCGCCATCGTCGGCCACTCCGAACGTCGCGCCTTGTTCGGCGAGTCCGATCAGCTCGTGGCGCGCAAGTTTGCCGCGGTGCTGGCCGCGGGCCTCACGCCGATTCTCTGCGTGGGAGAACAACTCGCGGAACGCGAGGCCGGACGCACATTCGAGGTTGTGGACCGCCAGCTCGATGCGGTGCTCGACCTGTCGGGCGTGGAAGCTTTCAACCGTGCGGTCATTGCGTACGAACCGGTATGGGCGATCGGCACCGGCAAGACGGCGTCTCCGCAGCAGGCCGAAGACGTGCACGCCCACATCCGCGGGCGGATCGCCGGCCGCGATGCTAAAATCGCCGCCCTTGTGCGCATCCAGTACGGTGGCAGCGTCAAGGCCGCGAATGCCGCGGAGCTCTTCTCGATGCCCAACGTCGACGGCGGACTCATCGGCGGCGCATCGCTCAAGGCCGAAGAATTCCTCGCCATCGTTTCCGCTGCGCGCGCCTGAACCTGGTACCCAAGATGTTGCGAACCATTCTTACAATTTTGCAGGTGCTCACGGCCTTCGTGATCGTCGCCCTCGTGTTGTTGCAGCGGGGCAAGGGTGCCGATGCCGGAGCCGGATTCGGCGCCGGAGCCTCGGGCACCGTTTTCGGTGCACGCGGTGCGACCACCGGCCTGTCGCGCATGACGGCGATCTTTGCCGGCGATCTTCATGCTGAACAGCCTGTGCCTCACTTACCTGTTTCAGCGCGATGCGCGTCCCGTGGCGCCGACTTCGCTGCTCGACAAGGTGCCGACGAGCAACACGGCGCCAGCGCCGGCACCAGCCGCGCCGATTGACGCCAACGCTGTCCCGGTGCCCGCGGCGCCTGCCGCCGAGCCGACGCCTGAAAAGCCGTAAGAGCGAGACCGTAGGACTGCAGCCGGACGATTTTTTGCGCAACGCCGACGTGGTGGAATTGGTAGACACACTAGCTTGAGGGGCTAGCGGAGCGATCCGTGGGAGTTCGAGTCTCCCCGTCGGCACCATCACTTTCCTTTCTCCTGTTACAATCGCGCCCGAATTTTTGGGGGGCGGTTGTCTCTCGTTGTCGAGAGGTTGCTGCCCCTTTTCGTGACGGCGCAGAACATCCACACATGCTTGCGAATTACCTGCCGGTACTGATTTTTCTCACCATCGCCACCGGCCTGGCGCTGGTGCTGATGGGGCTCGGCCTCGTGATCGGCCGGCTGCGTGTCAAGGCACGCGGCGATGCGCAGAAGCTCTCGCCCTACGAATGCGGCTTCGAAGCATTCGAAGACAGCCGCATGAAGTTCGACGTGCGTTACTACCTCGTCGCCATCCTGTTCATCGTTTTCGACCTTGAGATCGCATTCCTGTTTCCGTGGGCGGTGGTCCTCGACGAGATCGGCGTCTTCGGTCTCGTCGCCATGGGCATCTTCCTGTTCATCCTCGTGGTCGGCTTCATCTACGAGTGGAAGAAAGGGAGCCCTCGAATGGGATTAGACGGTAACGCCGCGGTCAGCGCCGAACCCACCAGCGACGGCGGATTCGCCGAGCGCGGGTTCGTCACGACCACCATCGACGCGGCGATGAACTGGGCGCGCACCGGCTCGTTGTGGCCGATGACCTTCGGTCTTGCGTGTTGCGCGGTGGAGATGATGCACGCGGGTGCGTCGCGCTACGACCTCGACCGCTTCGGCGTGGTGTTTCGTCCGAGCCCGCGCCAGTCCGACGTGATGATCGTGGCCGGTACGCTGGTGAACAAGATGGCGCCCGCACTGCGCAAGGTTTACGACCAGATGCCCGAGCCGCGCTGGGTCATCTCCATGGGTTCGTGCGCGAACGGTGGTGGTTACTACCACTATTCATATGCCGTGGTGCGTGGCTGCGATCGCATCGTTCCCGTGGACGTCTACGTGCCCGGCTGCCCGCCGACCGCCGAGGCGTTGCTCTACGGAATCATCCAGCTGCAGAAGAAGATCGAGCGCACCAGCACCATTGCTCGCACATGACTGTGTCCACAAATCGAAAAAATCGCGGCGCTCGCGGCCAAGGTCGAAGCCCGCCTTCCAGGTCTGCTGCAACGTGCGCCGTCACTGGCCGATGAGCTGTGCTACGAAGTGCAGCCCGCCAGCCTGAAGCAGGTGTGTATCGCGCTGCGCGACGAACCGGAACTGCGCTTTGAAATCCTCATCGACCTGGCCGGCATCGACTACCTCGACTACGCGTCGAGCGAGTGGAAGACGCTTTCCGCCACCGGCTCCGGCTTCAGCCGCGGTGTGAGTCGTGGCGGTGCGCGCCTCCCGCACGATGGCGCGCGCTTCGCCGTCGCCTACCAGCTCCTGTCGGTCACCCACAACCAGCGCGTGCGCCTGCGCGCGCGATGCGAGGACGCCGAAGATCCGATCATCGATTCGGTGGTGGACATCTGGCCCGGCGCCAACTGGTTCGAGCGCGAGGCATTCGACCTGTTCGGCATCCTGTTCACCGGTCATCCGGATCTGCGCCGCATCCTCACCGACTACGGTTTCATCGGACATCCGTTCCGCAAGGATTTCCCGCTGATCGGCAACGTCGAAGTGCGCTACGACGCCGACAAGCAGCGCGTGGTGTACGAGCCGGTGAGCATCGAGCCGCGCACGCTGGTGCCGAAGGTCATTCGCAACGACAACCGTTATGACCCGGCCCTCAAGACTCAGAAGTAACCCCGGGACATGAACGAGATCCGCAATTACACGATGAACTTCGGTCCGCAGCATCCGGCGGCGCACGGTGTGCTGCGCCTGGTGCTCGAGATGGACGGCGAAGTCATCCAGAAGGCCGATCCGCACATCGGACTCCTGCATCGCGGCACCGAGAAGCTGGCCGAGTCCAAGCCTTACAACCAGTCCATCGGTTACATGGACCGGCTCGATTACGTTTCCATGATGTGCAACGAGCACGCCTATGTCCTGGCCATCGAGCGGCTGCTGGGTGTCACGGTGCCGGTGCGTGCGCAGTACATCCGCGTGATGTTCGACGAAGTCACGCGCATCCTGAACCACCTCATGTGGCTGGGCGCGCACGCGCTCGACATCGGCGCGATGACCGTGTTCCTGCTCGCCTTCAAGGAACGCGAAGACCTCATGGATTGTTACGAGGCGGTATCGGGCACGCGCATGCATGCCACTTATTACCGCCCGGGCGGTGTTTACCGCGACCTGCCGGACTCGATGCCGAAGTACCAGTCTTCGAAGTGGCGCACGCAGAAGAGCGCCGATCGCCTGAACGCGGCGCGCCAGGGCTCGATGCTCGATTTCATCGACGATTTCGCGGGGCGCTTTCCGAAGGCCGTCGACGAATACGAAACCCTGCTCACCGACAACCGCATCTGGAAGCAACGCACCGTGAACATCGGCGTGGTGACTCCGGAACGTGCCATGGCGCTGGGATTCACGGGCGCCATGCTGCGCGGTTCCGGAATTGCCTGGGACCTGCGCAAGAAACAGCCCTACGAGGTCTATGCCGATCTCGATTTCGACATTCCGATTGGTGTGAACGGCGATTGCTACGATCGCTACCTGGTGCGCATCGAAGAGATGCGCCAGAGCACGCGCATCGTCAAGCAATGCATCGAGTGGCTGCGAAAGAATCCGGGGCCGGTGATGATCGACGACCGCAAGGTCCGCCCGCCGAGTCGCGAAGAGATGAAGGGCGACATGGAATCGCTGATTCACCACTTCAAGCTGTTCACCGAAGGTTATTCGGTGCCGGAAGGCGAGACCTATGCCGCGGTGGAAGCGCCCAAGGGCGAATTCGGCATTTACCTGATCTCGGATGGCGCCAACAAGCCGTATCGGCTGAAGTGCCGTGCGCCGGGCTTCGCGCACCTGTCGTCACTCGAGGAAATGTGCAAAGGCCACATGCTGGCGGACGTGGTTGCCGTGATTGGCACGCAGGACATCGTGTTCGGTGAGGTGGATCGATGACGCAGGTCGTCAAGACAGCGGATGGCGGCACGTTCGAGCCGGTGCTCGGCGAGAAGGCGCGCCTGTTGAACGAACATACGCGTCACGAGATCGACGAGTGGATCGGTCGCTTCCCGACCGGCAAGCAGCGCTCGGCCGTGTTGTCGGCGTTGCGGTTCACGCAGGAACAGAACAACGGTTTCCTGACGTCCGAGCTCATGGACGCGGTCGCCGAGTACCTGCGCCTGCCGCCGGTGCAGGTCTACGAAGTCGCCACTTTCTATTCGATGTTCGAGACGCATCCCTGCGGCCGGCATCACGTCAGCATCTGCACCAACATCAGTTGCATGCTGAACGGTGCGGAAGACCTGGTGGCGCATTGCGAGAAGAAACTCGGCATCAAGCTCGGTGAGAGCACGCCTGACGGGCGCATCTTCCTCAAGAAGGAAGAAGAGTGCCTCGCGGCCTGCACCGGCGCGCCGATGATGATGGTCGATCACGAATTCCACGAGTACCTGACACCCGAGAAGGTGGACAAGGTGCTCGACGAGCTGAAGTAGAGTTAGCCAGATGGCAGGTGCAGCAGAAAAGTGGGCTGACAAGATGAACCTGACGGTGTTCGAGCCGCTCAAGTTCAAGGAATCCTGGAAGCTCGAGAACTATCTCAGGATCGGCGGCTACGAGGCGTGGAAGAAGATCCTCGCCGAGAAGCCGACGCCCGAGAGCGTCATCGATCAGGTGAAAGCTTCGGGCCTGCGAGGCCGCGGCGGCGCGGGATTCCCCACCGGCACCAAGTGGAGCTTCATGCCGCGCAAGTCGCCGGTGCAGAAGTACACCGTGTGCAACTCGGACGAATCCGAACCCGGCACCTGCCACGACCGCGACATCCTGCGCTACAACCCGCATTCCCTCATCGAGGGCATGGCCATCGGCGGTTACTGCATGACGGCCACCGTGGGCTACAACTACATCCGCGGCGAGTTCCTGGGCGAGCCCGTACCGCGCTTCGAAGCGGCGGTGAAAGAAGCCTATGCCGCCGGGTTGTTAGGCAAGAACATCCAGGGTTCGGGCGTGGATTTCGATCTGTTCACCGCGGTGGGCGCCGGCGCCTACATCTGCGGCGAAGAAACCGCGCTGCTCGATTCTCTCGAAGGCAAGCAGGGCAAGCCGCGCTTCAAGCCGCCGTTCCCGGCGGCCTTCGGTCTCTACGGCCTGCCGACCACCATCAACAACACGCAGAGCTACGCTTCCGTGCCGACCATCCTGCGCAAGGGCGCGGACTGGTTCGCCAAGCTGGGCGTTCCGAATGCCGGTGGCACGGCCATCTTTTCGGTATCAGGCCACGTCAACAAGCCGGGCAACTACGAAGTGCCGATGGGCATTCCATTCGTGGACCTGCTCGAGATTGCTGGCGGTGTGAAGGACGGCCGCAAGCTCAAGGCGGTGATTCCCGGCGGTTCCTCGGTGTACGTGTTGCCCGCGGACAAGATCCTGGCCGCGAACATGGACTTCGACTCGCTCAAGGCCGCGGGTTCGTCGGTCGGTTCCGCCGCGGTCATCGTCATGGACGAGACCACCTGCATGGTGAAGGTGCTCGAGCGCCTGTCGCGCTTTTACAAGAGTGAATCCTGTGGCCAGTGCACGCCGTGCCGCGAAGGCACCGGCTGGATGAATCGCGTGATCCGCCGGATCATGGCGGGGCAGGGGTCAAGGCCAGACCTGCAATTGCTGGTGGATGTCGCGGGGCGCATCGAAGGCCACACCATCTGCGCGCTCGGCGACGCGGCCGCGTGGCCGGTGCAGAGTTTCCTCAAGCACTTCCGCCACGAGTTCGAATACATGATCGACAACGGTGGCCGCAGCATCGTCGACGACCCGGCGCGGAGGGCGGCATGAGCGCAGCGCCTCCGCTGACTTCCGGCACCGCCTGCGGCGCCGCCGTCCGACGTGGTCAACGTCGAAGTCGACGGCAAGGTCTGCCAGGGCAAGAAGGGTCAGATGATCATCCACGTCACGGACGCGCAGGACGCGTACGTGCCGCGCTTCTGTTACCACGACAAACTACCCATCGCGGCCAACTGCCGCATGTGCCTGGTGGAAGTGGAGAAGGCGCCCAAGCCGCTGCCGGCCTGCGCCACGCCCATTACCGAGGGCATGAAGATCTTCACCAAGTCGCCTAAGGCCATCGGGGCCCAGAAGGCGACGATGGAATTCCTGCTCATCAATCATCCGCTCGATTGCCCGATCTGCGACCAGGGCGGCGAATGCGAGCTGCAGGATCTCGCCATGGGTTTCGGCCGCGACGCGGCGCGTTTCAACGAACGCAAGCGCGTGGTCAAGGACAAGGACCTGGGTCCGCTGGTGTCCACCGACATGACGCGCTGCATTCACTGCACGCGCTGTGTGCGCTTCGGCCAGGACATCGCCGGCATCCAGGAGCTCGGCACGACGGGCCGTGGCGAGCACATGGAGATCGGCACCTACGTCGAGCGCGCCGTCGAACACGAGCTCTCGGGCAACATCATCGACCTCTGCCCGGTGGGCGCGCTCAATTCCAAGCCGTTCCGCTATCGCGCGCGCGCCTGGGAAATGACGCAGACGGCGCTGGTGTCGCCGCACGATGGCGTCGGCACCAACATTTTCGGCCACGTACTGCGCGGCAGGCTCATGCGCGTGGTGCCGCGTCCCAACGAAAACATCAACGAGACCTGGATCGCGGATCGCGATCGCTACAGCTACGAAGGCGTGTACAGCGCCGACCGTCTCGAAGCACCCATGGTGCGCCAGGGAGAGGGCAGTAGCGCCGAGTGGAAACGCGTCACCTGGGAAGTCGCACTCGAAACCGCCGCGAAGGGTCTGAAGGCTGCGGGCGCTGAGCTTGCGACGCTCGCGAGCAACTCGGCCACGGTCGAAGAGCTTTATCTGCTCAGCCGGCTCACGCGGGCGCTGGGGTCCGGCAACATCGATCACCGCCTGCGCCAGACGGACTTCCGCGACCAGGATGCCGATCCGGCGGCGCCGAGCCTGGGCGGGCTCAGCATTGCGGCCATCGATCAGCTCGATGCATTGCTCGTCGTGGGCTCGAACCTGCGCCGCGAAGCGCCGGTGCTGGCGCACCGCGTACGAAAGGCGGCCAAGCGCGGCGCCAAGGTCGCCTTCCTGAATCCCGCGCGCTACGACTACCTGTTCCCGGTCGCCGGTTACCTCGAGTCATCGCCCGCGAAGCAGCTCGGTGACCTCGCCGCTATCTACTCGGCGGTGCTCGACGGCGCCACGGATTCGAAAGCCCCGAAGCACCTGGCCGCGCTGGTGGCCGGCGCGCAGGTGAACACCGCACATCGCGCGATCGCTGCCGCTCTGAAGAGTGGTCCGAAGCGCGCGGTGTGGCTGGGCGCGCTGGCGCTGCGTCACTCGGCGTATGCCGATCTGCGCGCGCTGGCCGCCGGCATCGCCGCAGCCACGGGCGCAACGCTGGGAACGCTGGCCGAAGGCGGCAATGCCGCGGGCGCATACCTCGCCGGCGCCGTGCCGCATCGCGACGCTGGCGGCATCAGGAGCGCTGCGGCCGGCAAGTCCGCGCGCGACATGCTCTCGGCGCCGCAGAAGGCCTATCTGCTCTTTGGTGGCGCGGAACCGTGGGCCGATGGTTTCGGCCCCGACGCCGTGCGCACTCTCGGTGGCGCATCGTTCGTGGTTGCGGCCACGCCGTTCGCCGACGAGACACTCAAGTCCGTGGCGCATGTGCTGCTGCCGATCTCCACGTTTGCGGAGACTTCGGGAACCTACGTCAACCTCGAAGGCCTGTGGCAGAGCTTCACGGGCGCTGCGCGGCCGCTGGGCGAAGTGCGCCCCGGCTGGAAGGTGTTGCGAGTGCTGGGCAATCTCGCCGGTGTCGCCGAGTTCGACTACCAGTCTTCCGAGGAAGTGCGCGAGGAACTTCGCTCCCGTTGCGCCGACATTGTCGCCACGTCCTACCAGGGCACACACGAGGCCTCTCTTCCAAAGAGTGGGGCCGGTGCCGCTGAGGCGCGGGTGGTCGACGTGCCCATGTATTCCATCGACGCCGTGTTGCGTCGTGCGCCCTCACTGCAGCGTACGCGTGAAGGCAAGCTCGCGCCGCTGGTCTACGGAGGCTCGGGCGCATGAGCTTCTTCGATACCGCCTGGGACTTCCTGATCGCGAACCCGCCGTCGTACGTGATCTCGACCTACTGGATCCTGCTGGTCACCGTCATCCTCATCCTGTCGGTGGCGTTCACCACGCTGTGGGAACGCAAGGTCATCGGCTGGATGCAGCTGCGCAAGGGGCCGAACCGCGTCGGCAGCTTCTTCGGCTTCGCGCCCGGCATCTTTCAGCCGTTCGCCGACGTCATCAAGCTGCTGATCAAGGAAGTGATCATCCCCAGCGAGTCGAACAAGGTTCTGTTCCACCTCGCACCGATGATCACGCTGATCCCGGCGTTCGCGATCTGGGCCGTGATTCCGCTCGATCCGAACATGGTGATCGCCGACGTCAACGCGGGGCTGCTCTACGTGCTCGCGCTCACTTCGGTGGGTGTGTACGGCGTCATCCTCGCGGGCTGGGCCTCGAACTCCAAGTACGCCTTCCTCGGTGCCATGCGCTCGGCGGCGCAGATCGTGGCCTACGAAATCGCCATGGGCTTCGCGCTGGTCGGCGTCATCATGGCTGCGGGTAGTTTGAACCTGGGCGACATCACCAGGGCCCAGCAGGGCGGCATGATCTGGTGGAACTTCATCTGGCTGTTCCCGTTGTTCCTGGTCTACTTCATCTCCGGCGTGGCCGAGACCAATCGCGCGCCGTTCGACGTGGCCGAAGGCGAATCGGAAATCGTCGCCGGCTTCCACGTGGAGTATTCCGGCATCGCGTTCGCGCTGTTCTTCCTGGCCGAATACGCCAACATGCTGCTGATCTCGACGCTGACTGCGGTGTTCTTCTTCGGTGGCTGGTTGAGTCCGCTCGACGGCCTGTACGAGCCGGGCGATCTGCCCGAGGCGATTCGCAGCATCCCGCTTCTCGGCGCATTCGTTGCCGGTGCAATCGGCGACGGCTTCCACTGGTTGTTCGTGAAACTCTTCTTCTTCCTGTTCTGTTTCCTCTGGTTCCGCGCCACGTTCCCGCGCTACCGCTACGACCAGATCATGCGTCTCGGTTGGAAGATCCTGATTCCGATCACCATCGTCTGGATCGCGGTTGAAGGTGTGATGTCGTACTTCAAGGTCGGGCCATGGAGAGTGGTGAGCTAAATGCGCAACATCATCAAGACATTTGCACTCTGGGAGCTGCTCGGCGGCCTCAAGGTCACGTTCAAGAAGCTCTTCACGCGCAAGTTCACCATCAACTATCCGGAAGAGAAGACGCCGCAGTCGCCGCGTTTCCGCGGGCTGCACGCGTTGCGCCGCTATCCGAACGGCGAGGAACGCTGCATCGCGTGCAAGCTCTGCGAGGCGGTGTGCCCGGCGCTGGCCATCACCATCGAGTCCGACGTGGCGGCGGACGGCACGCGCCGCACCACGCGTTACGACATCGACCTGTTCAAGTGCATCTACTGCGGTTTCTGTGAAGAAGCCTGCCCGGTGGACGCCATCGTCGAGACCCGCATCCACGAGTACCACATGGAAAACCGCGGCGAGAACATCATGACCAAGGACAAGCTGCTCGCCGTGGGCGAGCGCTATGACGCTTTGATCAGCGCCGACAAGGCCGCCGACGCGGCGTATCGTTGACAGGGGAGCCGGGGTTGTTAGTCGAAGTCCTCTTCTGGGTGTTTGCGTCGGTCCTCGCGGTCTCGGCGCTGGCCATGATCACCGTGCGCAACCCGGTACACGCGGCGTTGCTGCTGGTGTTGTGCTTCTTCACCAGCGCCTCGATCTGGCTGCTCATCGAGGCCGAGTTCCTGGCCGTGGTGCTCATCCTGGTCTACGTCGGCGCCGTCATGGTGCTGTTCCTGTTCGTCGTGATGATGCTCGACATCAACATCGAGGAAGTGCGCGCGCGCGTGACGCGTTACGCGATGTTCGGCGGCGTCATCGCCGGCGTCGTGGTGTTCGAGATCGTGAGCGTGGTGTGGACGCGCAGCCTCGGTATCGACGTGACGGCCGGCGCCCAGTCGAAGCCAGCCGACTACAGCAACACCGCCGAGCTCGGCAAGCTGCTGTACACCGAGTACGTCTACGCCTTCGAGCTCGCGGCCGTGCTGCTGCTCATCGCCATCGTGGCCGCGATCTCGCTCACCATGCGCAAGCGCGCCGGTCTCAAGCTGCAGAACGTGGCGAAGCAGGTGGCCGTGCGCAGCGAGGATCGCGTGCGCATCATCAAGATGCCGGCCGAAGGCGGCGCCAGACCGGCCGGGACTGAGCCTTCTTCAACGGGGCCATCCTTGACGGAGAAGGGCCCATGATCCAGCTCAACTGGCTGCTGACCCTTTCCGGCGTGCTGTTCGCCATC
Organism: uncultured Pseudomonadota bacterium; assembly: GCA_963832505.1. GTDB lineage: Bacteria > Pseudomonadota > Gammaproteobacteria > Steroidobacterales > Steroidobacteraceae > CADEED01. The sequence goes on from CAWHUD010000001.1 coordinate 656,398, forward strand.
TCGGTGGCGGGCATGTTCATCAACCGCAAGAACCTGATCCTGCTGCTCATGTGCGTGGAGCTGCTGCTGCTCGCCGTGAACTTCAACTTCGTGGCGTTCTCGCGGTACCTCGACGACATCAACGGTCAGATCTTCGTGTTCTTCGTGCTGACGGTGGCCGCGGCGGAGTCCGCCATCGGCCTCGCCATCCTGGTGGTGCTGTTCCGCGAACGGCGCAGCATCAACGTCGAAGACCTGAGCACTCTCAAGGGCTGAGCGCGTGGAATCCCTGAACCCCAACCTGTTGCTCGCCATTCCGCTGCTGCCGCTGGTGGCGGCGGTGATCGCCGGCCTGTTCTGCAGCGTATTGCCGCGCTGGGTGGCGCACGGCGTCACCATTCTCGGCGTCGCGGCTTCGTTCGGCCTGTCGGCGCACGTGGCCGGCTCGATATTCCTGCACGACGCGGAGACCTTCAACGGCACCGTCTACCAGTGGCTGGTCAGCGACGGCGTGGGCATGCAGGTCGGCTTCCTCGTGGACGAGCTGACCGCGTTGATGATGGTCGTGGTGACCTTCGTGTCGCTGTGCGTGCACGTGTACACCATCGGCTACATGGCCGATGACGACGGCTACAACCGCTTCTTCAGCTACATCTCGCTGTTCACGTTCTCGATGCTCATGCTGGTCATGTCCAACAACTTCATGCAGCTGTTCTTCGGCTGGGAAGCGGTGGGCGTGGTGTCGTACCTGCTGATCGGCTTCTGGTACAAGCGGCCGACGGCGATCTTCGCCAACCTCAAGGCATTCCTTGTGAATCGCGTGGGCGACTTCGGCTTCGTGCTCGGCATCGCCGGCGTCGTGTACTACACGGCGCAGTTCGGCGGCGCCTCGCTGGACTACTCCGACGCCTTCGCGGCCGCGCCGCAGATCGCCGGCCAGACCTTCACGCTGCCGGGCACCGATGGCGTCAATGCGATGACCTTCATCTGCATCTGCCTGTTCATCGGCGCCATGGGCAAGTCGGCGCAGGTGCCGCTGCACGTGTGGCTGCCGGACTCGATGGAAGGCCCCACGCCCATCTCCGCGCTGATCCACGCGGCAACCATGGTGACCGCGGGCATCTTCATGGTGGCGCGCATGTCGCCGCTGTTCGAGTACTCCGAATACGCGCTCAACTTCGTGTTGTTCATTGGCGCTACGACTGCGCTGTTCATGGGTTTCCTCGGCATCATCAACAACGACATCAAGCGGGTGGTGGCTTACTCCACGCTCTCGCAGCTCGGTTACATGACCGTCGCGCTGGGTGTCTCGGCCTATAGCTTTGGCATCTTCCATCTCATGACGCACGCCTTCTTCAAGGCGCTGCTGTTCCTCGCGGCAGGCTCGGTCATCATCTGCATGCACCACGAGCAGGACATGCGGAAGATGGGCGGCCTGTTCAAGCACATGAAGATCACCGCGATCACGTGCTGGATCGGCTCGCTCGCGCTCATCGGCACGCCGTTCTTCTCGGGTTACTACTCGAAGGATCTGATCATCGATGCGGTGAAGCATCAGCATCACCTGCAGCCAGACAACGCCATCGCCACGTATGCGTACTGGTGCGTGATGATCGGCGTGTTCGTCACAGCGTTCTATTCGTTCCGCCTGCTGTTCATGACCTTCCACGGCAAGCCGCGCTGGGATGCACACGAGACGCATGCCGCGGCCGATCATGGCGCGCATGACGATCACGCCCACGATGATCATGCCCACGATGATCATGCTCACGGTCACCATGGCGGCCCGCCGTTGAAGGAGCGCTGGGACATGGTCGGTCCGCTCATCGCGCTCGCCATCCCGTCGGTCATCATTGGTGCCTGGACGTTTGAGCCGCTGCTGTTCGGCGGCGGCTTCGGCGAGTCCATCTTCTTCAGCGCGAAGAATCAGGAAGTCCTGCACGAGATCGGCGCGAGCGTGGGCAACTGGCTGCACTTCGGGCTGCACGCACTGCAGAACCCGGTGTTCTGGATCATGGCCGCCGGGGTGTTCTCGGCCTGGGCGCTGTACATCAAGTGGCCGCACCTGCCGGACGTCATCGACGCGAAGCTCAGGCCGCTGCGCTGGGTGCTCGAGCACAAGTACGGCTTCGACTGCGTTCAACGAAAACGTGCTGGCAAGAGGCGGGCGCCTGTTGGGCTCGTTCTTCTGGAAGGCCGGTGACCAGACCATCATCGACGGCACGGTGAACGGGTCGGCCAGCACCATCGGTTTCCTCGCGGGCGTGGTACGGCGCGTGCAGAGCGGCTTTCTCTATTCGTATGCCTTCTGGATGGTGATCGGCCTGGCCGTGATGCTCGGCTGGTTCCTGACGCACACCTGAACTAACAAGCCTTAATCAAGAAGAACGGGATCACATGGGGTTTGGATTGCTTTCGTTTCTGACCTGGGCGCCGATTGCCGGCGGCCTGGTCGTGCTGTTGCTCGGCGATCGTGGAGTGCGCGCCGGACGCTGGGTGGCGCTTGCCACCGCGGTGGTGGTGTTCGGTGCGTCGATTCCCCTGTGGACGCACTTCAACCTCTCGACCTTCGATCTGCAGTTCCCGGAACGCCTGCCGTGGATCCCGGCGCTGAACTCGACTTACTACCTGGGCGTCGATGGCATTTCGATGCCGCTGATCCTGCTGACGACGCTCATCACCGTGCCGGTGATCATCGCCGCCTGGACGGTCATCGAGTCGCGCCCGGCGCAGTACTTCGCCGCCTTCCTCATCATGGAAGGCCTGATGGTCGGCGTGTTCGCGGCTGCCGATGCGCTGCTGTTCTACTTCTTCTGGGAAGCCATGCTCATTCCGATGTTCCTCATCATCGGCGTGTGGGGCGGTCCGCGGCGCGTGTACGCCACGATCAAGTTCTTCCTGTACACGTTCCTGGGCAGCGTGTTCATGCTGGTCGCGCTGATCTACATGTACCTCAAGACCGGCGACTACAGCATCGCGGAATTCCATGCGTTGCCGCTGTCCGCCACCGAGCAGATGTGGATCTTCTTCGCCTTCCTGCTGGCGTTCGCAGTCAAGATCCCGATGGTGCCGGTGCACACCTGGTTGCCGGACGCACACGTCGAAGCGCCCACCGGCGGCTCGGTGGTGCTGGCCGCCATCATGCTGAAGATGGGCGGTTACGGTTTCCTGCGCTTCAGCCTGCCGATCACCCCGGATGCGAGTCGCGAATTCGACTGGCTGCTGATCGGACTGTCGCTGGTCGCGGTGGTGTACATCGGCTTCGTCGCGCTCGTGCAGACCGACATGAAGAAGCTCATCGCCTATTCGTCGATCGCACACATGGGCTTCGTGACGCTGGGTGCGTTCCTCGTATACGACATCCAGGCCGCGACCGGATCGGTGAAGGGCGCCGGCATGGGCATCGACGGCGCGATGGTGCAGATGGTTTCGCACGGCCTGATCTCCGGCGCATTGTTCCTGTGCGTCGGCGTCATGTACGACCGCGTGCATTCGCGCGAGATCAGCGCCTACGGTGGCGTGGTCAACACCATGCCGAAGTTCGCGGCGTTCATGGTGCTGTTCGCGCTCGCCAATTCCGGTCTGCCCGGGCACGTCGGGCTTCGTCGGCGAATTCCTGGTCATCATCGCCGCGTTCAAGGCCAACTTCTGGTACGCCTTCCTCGCCGGCCTCACGCTGATCCTCGGCGCGGCCTACACGCTGTGGCTGGTCAAGCGCGTGATCTTCGGTGAGGTGGCGAATCACCACGTCGCGGAACTGCAGGACCTCAACTTCCGCGAGTTCTTCGTGCTCGGGTTGCTGGCCGTCGGTGTGCTGATCGTCGGCCTGTGGCCCGCGCCGTTGCTCGACGTCATGCAGGCCACCGTTCGCCACCTCGTCGAGCAGATTTCCGCTGAGCAAGTTGCCCCTATGACGCCATTCACCTGGTCGAGCCTGCAGCCCGCGCTGCCCGAGATCTACCTCACGGCGGCGATCTGCGTATTGCTCATGGCCGACGTGTTCTTCGGCGAACGGCGCCGCTGGCTCGCCCCGCGACTGACGATGGTCCTGCTGGCCGGCGGTGCGGCCGTCACCGCGTTCTATTCGAATGTGGACACGCGCGTGCTGTTGTTCGGCGACAGCTACGTCACCGATCCGCTGGCGGTGTTCCTCAAGCTGTTCGGCTTCGTCTCCATCGCGGTGGCATTGCTGTATTCGCAGGAATATCTCGAGCGCCGCGGCATGATGCGCGGCGAGTACTACGTGCTGGCGTTGACGAGTCTTCTCGGCATCTTCGTCATGGTGTCGGCCAACAGCCTGCTGACGGTGTACATCGGCGTCGAGCTGATGTCGCTGTCGCTGTACGCGATGGTCGCATTCGATCGCGAATCCGGGCTGGCCGCGGAATCGGCGATGAAGTACTTCGTCCTCGGCGCCATTGCGTCGGGAATGCTGCTTTATGGCATGTCGCTCATCTACGGCATGAACGGCACGCTCAACCTCGACGACCTGGCCGCGAAGGCGTCCGGCGAGCCGAGCCTGGGCGTCATCCTCGGGCTGGTGTTCATCGTGGTCGCGATCGCGTTCAAGTTTGGCGCCGTGCCGTTCCACATGTGGGTGCCGGACGTTTACAGCGGTGCACCCACGGCCGTGACCCTGTTCCTGTCGACGGTGCCGAAGATCGCGTCGTTCGCTTTCGCGTTCCGGCTGCTGGCACATGGCATGGGCAGCGTCGGCAGCGCATGGCAGGACATGCTCGCGCCGCTCGCGGTGCTGTCACTGATATTCGGCAATGTCATCGCCATCGCGCAGACGAGTCTCAAGCGCATGCTGGCGTATTCGGCCATCGGCAACGTGGGGTTCATCCTGCTGGGCTTCGTCGCCGGCACCGCCGAAGGCTACGAAGCGGCGCTGTACTACACGGTCGCGTACGTGATCATGACGCTGGGTTCATTCGGCGTGCTGGTGCTCGCCAGCCGCGCGGGCTTCGAGGCCGAAGACCTCGACCACTTCAAGGGACTGCACAAGCGCGATCCGCTGCTGGCGCTGTCCATGATGTTCCTCATGTTCTCGACTGCCGGGCGTGCCGCCATTCATCGGCTTCTGGGCCAAGTTCAACATCTTCCAGGCGCTGTGGCTCACCGGGCACTACTGGCTCATCCTCATCGCGGCCGCGATGTCGGTGGTGGGCGTGTTTTATTACCTGCGCGTGGTCAAGCTCATGTACTTCGATGCGCCGGGTGACCTGCCGGAAGGCCGGTCTACGGGATTCCCGGTGCGCGCCGTGCTCGCGCTCAATGCCGCGGCCGTGCTGGTGCTCGGGATCGTGCCCAACGCGTTGATTCAACTCTGCGCGCGCGTTATCGGTTAATAAGGGTTTGCAATGCGACCGCGCTTGCCAGAGAATGCGCGCCCCTCGATCGAGGGGATCGGTTGCGGGGTGGAGCAGTCTGGCAGCTCGTCGGGCTCATAACCCGAAGGTCGCAGGTTCAAATCCTGCCCCCGCTACCACTTTCTCAGACCTGAGAAAGTTCACGGCGACACTTTCCCCAAAAGGGGTAAACGCCGTTTCTGCTCCCGGACACCCAGCAGCGTTCTGCCGTCTGCTTTCCGGTGTTAACCCACCGGGCCCTGGCATCGTTATAACCACATCTGTAACGAATGGAGGTTCCCGTGGAACACCTGGCTGGCCCGCTGATCGTGATTGCCGTTTTCGCGTGGTTAGCGGTCGATAACTGGGTAGGCAGCCGCGCCGCAACGGCTCGGGCGCAATTGGAGTTCGACGAACAGAAATTGGCGTTTGAAGCCCAGAAACTGTTCCTCGAGAAATGCCAGTCCACTGAAGAGGTGGCGAAGTTTCTCGCGACCGACGCGGGCAAGAGGTTTCTCGAGCGCATGAATGGCACCGGCGTTGCGCCGGCGGAGACAACGAACCCTCTCCTTGGAACCATGGCTCTCGTCGTGTTTGGCGTTTTGGGAGTGGGAGTGGGTCTGGCGTTCTACCTGTTATCGAAATTCACCACCCATACCGTTTTGATCATCCCCGCCTTGTTCGTAGGGATCCCGGGCCTTGGGCTGCTCATCGGAGCCGCCGTCAGTTACCACCTGAAAAAGAAGTGGGGTCTGTTGAAGCGTGATCCCGCGGCGCCGGTAGTCTGAATCTGTAACGGTCACCGACGTGACTGAGCAAGAATTCGTGCGCCTGTATGAACGCGCGGCGCCTGCGCTGCGTTCATATCTGCGCCTGCTGTGCCGGAACTTGGCGCTCGCCGACGACCTGCTGCAGGACAGCTTTCTGCGCATGCTTCGCGTGGACGTATCGCGCCTGGAGGAGCATCAGCTCAAGTCGTATCTCTACAAGGCGGCGACATCCGTGGCCATGGATCACTTCAGGGCGCAGAAGCGCGAGCTTCACGGGCTTGGTGACTTGCAGAGCGAATCTCAGTTCCAGGTCGACCTCGATCTGCCGCACGACATGAACCTGGCACTTCGAACTCTCAAGCCGCAACAGCAGGTTCTGTTGTGGCTTGCCTACGTCGAGGGCTTCGAGCATCGTGAGATCGCGCCGTTGCTCAAGCTCAGCGAGAAGAGTGTCCGCGTGGTCCTGTTCCGCGCCCGCCAGCAACTTGCAGCCGTTCTGAAAGAACGTGAACTGGAGGAAGTCACATGAACAATGAAGACGACGAGGTCGCGCGCTTCATGAAGGGCGTTGCGCGAGCCATGGAACGCAAGCCGGTGCCGGATTCCCAGGCGATGTGGTCCAGTATCCAGCTCGCGGAGCGCCAGAGGCTTGCCGAGCGGGCACGGCGGCCGATTCGATTTGCCTGGACGTTTGCGAAGTGCTGGTTCGTCGGCGGTGCCGGGCTGATCTTCTACCGAGAGTGGCATCTCGTCGGCGATCTGTTTCTCACCATGCCCACGTACATCTACATGGCGATCGCCGCGGGAGCGGCGATTCTTGTCATGGGCCGGCGGGCGCTGACAGGCTTCGGGGCACGATCACGGGGAATGACTGCCTGAGAACTCCCAATCGTGCCCCCGCTACCAATTTCTCGGATGCCAACGGCGTCAAACGAGATAGCGCTGCCTGAGTTGGGCGGTGCCCGAATCCCACTCCGCGACAAAACTTCGGTCTCGATCTCACCCTGCTCGAGCCAGGCACCGCTTGTAGCGGTCATCGACGCGGCGCGCGAACCAGTCCGTGGTCAGGTTGCGGGTGATCTTCGGGCTCTTGAGTGCAATCCGCGGCACCATTGCTCGAGGCACAGGGCGGCCGGGTGGGACCGCGTCCGCCAGGGCCATCACGCGCGCGTAGAGCGCACTCCGCTCGAACTCCGCCTCGTCGCCGTGTTCCAGCGCACTGCGAATTTGCGCATCGCTCAGGTCCAGCCGTCCGCCGAGCGTCCGAATCGCCAGTTCCGTGGCACTCGGTTCTGAGCTGCCCTCGATGAGCAGATCCCCATCGAGTTCCAGCCGCTTTCCTGACGCTATGTTCACCGCGTTCTGGAAAGCGGCGTTGCGACTCGCGTAGTGCCCCGCGTTGTAATCCGCAAACCTGAAGACCATGTCGTCGTAAGTCGCCGGATAGTCGAGCAGATGCGCGATGCCGAAGTAGAGCCCGCCGCGCCGCGTGAAGACTTCGGCACGAACGTTTTCCGGTCATCGGATATGGGTAGCGCCGCTCCTTCGCGTGTCTTTCCGCGAACGCGATGCTCACCTGCATCGGTCCTCCCGTGCGCACGGGATTCAGGTCGCCGAACAGCCGTTCGCCGAGCGGCACCCTGCTGATGAAGTCCTCGAACAACTCGCTCAGGTCCCGCTCGGTCCTGGCCCGGTCCAGGCGCTCCCCGTAGCTCAGGCCGTTCGGCGAACGGAGTTCGAGAGCCGCGCTCACCAGGAGTTTGGGGATGTGGTGATTCTTGGCGCGGGCTTCAATTTCGCGACGCGCAATGGCGGGAAGGCCGGGCACCGGAGGGTCCACCTGAAAGTTCGATTCCTGGTCTATGACAGCCAGCACACCGCAGATGTGTTCCGTGGTCACGGGGACACCGAGGAATTCGAACGCGGCGTAGATGTCGACCGCCCAGCTCTCGGTGTTCGCGACCGTGGCCGGCATCAGGCCGCCGAATCTTTGCGCGCACGGCATCGGGATCGACGGCAGGCGGACGCGGCTGGCTCGCGCACCCGGCTACCAGCAAGGCGATCGCTGCGGCGAGAAACGCCCGGGCCTCTTTCATTTCATTGGCCCTTGAAGCCCTTCGCCACGATGTAGACCTCGCGCGACTGCGCGCGCGAGGCGGCCGGCTTGCGGATCAGCACTTTCTCAAACGACTTGCGCAGTTCCTTCACGTATTCATCCGACCCCGAGCCCTGGAACATTTTCGCCGCGAAGTTGGCGCCGGGCTTCAGCGTCTTGCGCACGATGTCGAGCGCCAGCTCGAGGAAATACATGGAGCCCGCCTGGTCGGCGGAATCGATTCCGGAAAGATTCGGCGCAATGTCCGAGATGATGAGGTCGAAGCGACCGTCGTCCAGCCAGGCGAGCAGCTTCCCGACGATGGCCTCGTCGGTGAAATCACCCTGGATGAAATCGACATTGGGAACCGGATCCATCGGCAGGATGTCGGTGGCGAGGACCCGGCCCTTCTTTCCGACCAGCTTTCCGGCAACCTGCGACCAGCCGCCGGGTGCCGAGCCCAGGTCCATGATGCGCATGCCGGGTTTGATCAACCGGTCCTTTTCATTGAGCTCGATGAGCTTGTACGCCGAGCGCGAGCGATAGCCATCGAGCTGCGCCTGCTTGACGAACGGGTCGTTGACGTGTCGGCGCAGCCATTCGCTGCTGCTCTTGGTCCGGGGCATAATGCGCGCCATTCTACCTCTGCCGGGGACACCGGCCAGGAAGTCTCCAGTGATCCGCATCACTGAGTTGCCACTGCCTCTCGACTACCCGCCGGACGCGCTGCGCAAAGCCGTGCTGAAGCGGTTGCAGATTCGCGATTCGGATCTGCTCGAAGTCACACTCTTCAAGCGCAGCTACGATGCGCGCAAGAAGCACGCCATCAAGTTCATCTGCATCGTCGATGTGCTGGTGAACGAAGAAGCGGCCGTCCTCAAACGCTTCGCGCGCGATGCGCAAATCAAACCCGCGCCCGACACTTCCTATCATCCGGTCGCCCAGGCGCCGGCCACATTGAAAGACAGGCCGCTGGTCGTGGGCTTCGGCCCCTGCGGTTTGTTTGCCGCGTTGTTGCTGGCGCAGATGGGATTCAAGCCCATCGTGCTGGAGCGCGGCCGCGACGTACGCCGGCGCACCCAGGATACCTGGGCGCTGTGGCGCAAGAACATCCTCACGCCGGAGTCCAACGTGCAGTTCGGCGAGGGCGGGGCGGGTTTGTTCTCGGACGGAAAGCTCTACAGCCAGATCAAGGATCCGAAGTTCTACGGTCGCAAGGTGATGCACGAATTCGTGCGCGCGGGTGCGCCCGAGGAGATCCTTTTCGTCAGCAAGCCGCACATCGGCACTTTTCGACTCACGGGCGTGGTCGAGAAAATGCGCGCCGAGATCATTGCGCTCGGCGGTGACGTGCGCTTCGAAAGCAAAGTCACCGATGTGTTGATCGAAGGCGGCCAGATCGAAGGCGTGGTGCTCGAGAGCGGTGAGAACCTGCGCAGCCGGCACGTGGTGCTGGCGCTCGGCCACAGTTCGCGCGATACGCTGCGAATGCTGGAGCGGCGCGAGGTATTCCTCGAGGCCAAACCATTCGCGCTGGGTTTCCGGATCGAACATCCGCAGTCGATGATCGATTCCGCACGATTCGGGAAATTCGCCGGGCATCCCGAACTCGGCGCCGCGGACTACAAGCTGGTGCATCACGCCAGCAATGGAAGGTCGGTCTACAGCTTCTGCATGTGCCCCGGTGGTACGGTGGTCGCGGCCACCTCCGAAACCGGCCGCGTGGTGACCAATGGCATGAGCCAGTACTCACGAAACGAACGCAATGCGAATGCCGGCATCGTCGTGGCGATCAACCCGGAGCCTGACTACCCGGGCGGCCCCCTGGCGGGAATCGAATTGCAGGAAGCGCTCGAATCGAAAGCGTTTGATCTCGGTGGCGGCGACTACTGCGCGCCGGGGCAACTGGTGGGCGACTTCCTGCGCGGTGTGCCGTCGACGCAATTGGGTGCAGTGACGCCGTCTTATACGCCCGGCGTTCGACTCGGCGACCTGGCGCCGGCGTTGCCGGATTACGCCATCGATGCGATACGCGAGGCTCTGCCGGTGTTCGGCCAGCAGATCGACGGTTTTGATCGCGATGATGCCGTGCTCACGGGCATCGAGAGCCGCACCTCATCGCCGGTCCGCATCACCCGCGACGCGGATTCATTGCAGAGCCTCAACGTGCGCGGGCTCTATCCCTGCGGTGAAGGCGCCGGTTATGCGGGTGGAATCCTGTCGGCCGGAGTGGATGGCATCAAGGTGGCCGAAGCCGTGGCGCGGAATCTCGCATGAAATTCGAAGACATCAAGAAGCTGCATCAGAAGAAATTCCGCGCGGAGCTGGGCCACTTCCTCGTGGAAGGTGAGCACCTGGTGCAGGAACTGCAGAAGGCCGCGACGCGCGACGCCCGGTTGCGATCCAGCGAGATCTACCTGACGCGCGACTTCGCACACTGGTCGAGTCCCCTTCCGATGCATGTCATTCAATCGAGGCAGATGGCGCAGATCAGTGAGACGCGTTCGCCGCAGGGCATCGCGGCGGTCGTGCCGCTATTCACCGCCGCCATGCCGCGTGCGAACGAGCGTGCTGTCTATCTCCACGAGATCCAGGATCCCGGCAATCTCGGCACCATCCTGCGGACACTGGCGTGGTTCGGGGATTTCCGCTGCCTGCTGAGCCCCGACAGTGTCGACATCCACAATGGCAAGGTAGTGCGCGCCAGCATGGGCGCCATTTTTCATGTGCCCGTGGAAATCGACGTGCCGCTGGACTCGCTGCCCGCACGCTTCAGCCGTATTGCCTGCCTGGATCTCGAAGGTGAAGCGGTTGCGTCGCCCGATTTCCGCCAGTTCGAGTGTTATCTGTTTGGCAACGAGGCGCGCGGGCTGCCGCGCGAAGCATCGGTCCAGGCGCGCGCGTTCACGATTCCCGGGAACGGGCGCGATCGAATCGCTCAACGTTGCTTCCACCGTGAACATCTGCCTGTACGAGATCAATCGGTCAGTTTCCCGGTAGACTGCCCCGGGCCAGCTGCGGCATGCCAGCTCCGGGCAAGGAATAACAAGAATGAAAAGTCTCAAGCGGCCGTCGCTGTCGCGACGTACCGTCCTCGGTGGGCTGAGCACTCTGCCGATTTTCTTGCCGCGTGCCCTGGCGGAACAACCCGCGACAGTTGCGAGCGCGTTCAGCAAGCCCGCGGCGCCGATCACCTCCGCGGACCAGGCCATCAACGTCATGGATTTCGAACCGCTGGCGCGCGACGCGCTGCCGCCCGCGCATTTCGGCTACATCGCCACCGGCGTGGACGACGATCGCACCGTGATCCGCAATCACGATGCCTTCTCGCACTTCGAGATCCGCGCGCGCCGCTTCAACGACGTGCGCAACGTGGCGTTGGCGACCTCGGTGTTCGGTGTCTCCTGGCCAAGCCCCATTTACCTTTCGGCGGTCTCGGCCATGCGTGCCTTCCACCCCGACGCCGAGGTGGGCGTGGCGCGCGCTGCACGCAGCCGATCCACGCACATGATGTTGTCCACGGGCGCATCGAGTTCGACCGAAGATGTCGCCGCGGCGCGGGGCGCGCCGATCTGGCAGCAGCTCTATCCCACCGACGACTGGGCGGTCACCGAAAAGGTGGTGGCACGTGCCGAAAACGCCGGATGCACCGCCATCGTGTTCACGGTCGACTCGCCCGGTGCACGCAATCTCGAGACTCTCAAGCGGGCCACGCGTATCGACAGCCGCGATTGCTCCGCCTGCCACACGCCCGATTCGCGCCTCATGTGGAAACGCGCGCCGCTGTTCACGGGCATCGACGTATCGCGCGTCACCGCGATCGACGCCAGCCAATGTGTCAGTGGCGTATCTCGCAAAACTGCGTTCCATCGTGAAGGGCCGACTGCTCATCAAGGGCATCGTGACCAGGGAAGACGCAGTGATCGCCCTGGAAAATGGCGCCGACGGCCTGGTCGTGTCCAACCACGGTGGACGCAACGAAGAAACACTGCGCGCCTCGGTCGACTGCCTGCCGGAAGTGCTCGCGGCGGTTCGCGGTCGAATCCCGGTGTTCCTCGACGGCGGCATTCGACGCGGCACGGATGTATTCAAGGCGCTGGCGCTGGGCGCTGCCGGGGTCGGCATCGGCCGGCCGCAGGCCTGGGGACTGGCGGCGTTCGGTCAGCCGGGAGTCGAAGCCGTGTTGAACATTCTCGATACCGAGCTGACCAACATCATGCGTCAGGCGGGTACACCGACCATCGCGACGATAGGCCGCGCGCACCTGGTGAGCGCGCAGCGCTGACGCCTTCAGGCGAGCACTGTCAGGGTTCGTCCGAGCCAGGCGCGAATATCCGCGACTTCCGGTTCGCACAATGCATGGGGCATGGGATAGGTGTGCCAGGCGACGTCGTATCCGGCAGTCGTCAGCAACTGTCGTGATTCGTCGCCGAGCGCCAGCGGCACCACCGGATCCTGGGTGCCGTGCGCCATGAAGATGGGCGTTCGCAGGTTGGCGCCATTGCGCAATCTGGCGGGATCCCGGGCCATGGGCAGATAGCAGGAGAGGGCGATCACGCCGGCGAACTTGTCCGGGTGGTGAGTGGCGAGATGCAGTGCCATGGCGCCGCCCTGCGAAAAGCCGGCGACCAGGATGCGATCGCTGCCGATGCCGCGGGCGTGTTCGCGATGAATCAGCCCGCCGATGGCGTCCGCGGACTCCGCAATGCCCTTGGAGTCCTCGGCCGAACGTCGATCGATGGCGATGATGTCGTACCAGGCGCGCATCGGGTAACCATTGTTGATGGTCACCGGGCGCACCGGCGCATGCGGGAACACGAAGCGAATTGCCGGCATGCCGTCCTCGAGCAACTCGGGCACCAGCGGCTCGAAGTCGTGGCCATCGGCGCCGAGGCCGTGCATCCAGATGATCGGTGAATGCGGGCTTGGGTCCGGTCTCGACGGTGACGGTTTCGAGCGCCTTCAAACAATGGTCTCCGAAATTGTGGTGACGGTGAGATTCGCCGCCCACATCAGCTGGTCAACCACTTCACGCACGCCCGGAAAGAATGTGTAAGCACCCCAGAACATCAGCACCGTAAAGCCGATCCACATGAGCCCGTGGAGCGCGCCCCATCCCGGGTGATAGCCGCCTTGCTGGTGGCCGCCGTGGCGGATCATGCGCAGCGGCGTGGAGATGGCGAGGTACAGCGCGACCAGCACGAGCGCCACCACCCACAGCGGGATGTCGAATGGCAGCATCCAGCCGAAAATGCTGTGCTGCGTAAACAGCGAGATCAGTGCGAGTACCAGCGCGACGGCGATCACTGCGCTGAAGAGCGCGGCCACCACCACGAAGAGACCGCCGACCGCGCGCGCGGTCTGATTCATCGCCGGCGCCGCCTGGGCGGTCGCCACGCGCAGCTGTTCGTTCATTTGCCGGAACTGCCGGTGCCAGTGCCGTTGCTGCCGCCGCCATTCGCGCCGCCACTTGAACTGCTGGTTGAATTCTTCAAAGTTTTTTTTTGCGCGACTGATGAGCTCTTCGGTGTTGAAAGGCATGCCAAAGGCGGCGGCGCGATCTTCGGCAGTGTTCGCCACGGGCATCACGAACAGCAGCACCAGGTAGACAAAGAACCACACCCCGGTGAAGAGGGTGAGCAGCACGAACGCGATACGCACCCAGGTCACGTCAACGTTCAGGTACGCGGCAATGCCATTGCACACGCCGGCCCACATGGCGCCTTCTCTGATGCGGAACAGGCGCTTGCGGGGCGGCCAGGCCGAATGAGCGGCGCCACTCGATCCACCTTCGGCTTCGGCGTGCGCGGATTTCTCGTCCGCGGACTCCACCGGGCCCATCTCGGAGATGATGCGTTCCACTTCGAGGGTGTTCACCACGGTCTTGTGCGGACCGAGCGTGGCGCGGCACTTTTCACTGACGGCCTGCTCGAGATCGGCCATGACCTCGGCACGATCCGGGCTGTCCTTGAGTCGCGATTCCGCGCGCTCGAGATAGGCGCGCAACTGCTCGTAGCCCGGCTCTTCGAGCTGGTACGAGTTCCCATTGAGACTGATGCTGACCACTTTTTGCATGGCTTAATTCCCAAATTCGGCGAGAGTACGGTTCAGGTCTTTCCAGTAATCGTTGAGCGTCGACAAGTTGCGTGCGGCCTTTCGGCGTGAGCTTGTAGTACTTGCGCGGCGGGCCCGCGTCGGATTCCTGCCACTCGTAGTCGACCAGTTCTTCGCGGCGCAGCTTGCTGAGGAGGGGATACAGGGTCCCTTCCTGCGTCGCGAACTCCGTGGGGCCGAGGAGCTTCAACATGTCCGCGACATAGACCTTGTCGGCGGCGACGATCTTGAGGATCACGAATTCCAGCAGCCCTTTGCGGATCGGCGCGAGTTTTTCAGTGATGTTGTCCATGTCTTAAACAGCTACCTTGGGCGCGCAAGGTACTTGAGTTGGCCATGGTCGTCAATAGGGGCTGTCAATAACGGAGTCTTGCCGTACAATCCGCGCCCTCGGTGGGTAGGGCGGACTGGCCGCGATACTCCCAAAGCGAAGAAGAAGCCCCCGATGGGGCTTTTGTTTTTTTGGGCCGGGCACGCCTTCTTCAAAGGAAGAAATGTGCGCCGGATGTATTGGTGGGGCCTCAGGGCCCTTTTTTGTTGGAGGGCGGGTGGATACGGCAGTACATGACCGTCTCATCGCCCTGTTTGAGCCGGCATTGGCGGAAATTGGTTACGAACTCGTCGAAGTGGAGTTCGTGATGGCCCAGGGTGGCGCGACGCTGCGGGTCTACATCGACAAGCCCGAGGGCATCGATATGGACGACGTGACAGCGGCCAGCCCGGTGATTTCGGAATTGCTGGATGTCGAGGATCCGTTCCCGGGCGCGTACTCGCTCGAGGTGTCCTCGCCAGGCCTGGATCGGGTGTTGCGCACGCCGGAGCATTTCGCCCGGTTCGTCGACAACCGGGTGAAGGTTGAGCTTGCGGTGCCGCGCGACGGGCGCAAGCGATACACGGGGATGCTGCGCCGTGCGGACGGCGAGAGCATCGAGCTCGAAGTGGATAATTTCTCCGTGAGCATAAGGCTCGCGGAGATTGGTAGGGCGCGGTTGGCGCCGTTGTAGTTAGGAAGCCATTTCCATGAACAAAGAGATTCTGCTGGTTGTGGATGCCGTGTCGAACGAGAAGAGCGTCGACAAGGAGATCATCTTCGACGCGCTCGAAGCGGCGCTGGCGTCGGCTACCCGCAAGAAACACGGCGAGGAATGGGACGTGCGCGTCTCCATCAACCGCAAGACCGGCGACTACGACACGTTCCGCCGCTGGAAGGTGTTCGCCGACGATTCCAAGGAACTCGAGGTTCCGGAGCGCGAGCTGCGCCTCGACGACGCGGTCGACCTCAACAAGAGCGCCGAAATCGGCGGCTTCGTCGAGGAGCCCATGGAATCGGTGGCCTTCGGCCGCATCGCCGCCCAGCAGGCCAAGCAGGTCATCGTGCAGAAAGTGCGCGAGGCCGAGCGCTCACAGGTGGTCGATGCGTACAAGGATCGCGTCGGCACGCTGGTGTCGGGCGTGGTCAAGCGCGTCGATCGCAATGGCATCTATGTCGACCTCGGCGGCAACGCCGAAGGTTTCGTGCCGCGCACCGACATGATTCCGCGCGAGATCGTGAAGAGCCAGGACCGCATCAAGGCGTTCCTCAAGGAAGTGCGCTCCGAGCCGCGCGGCCCGCAGCTGTTCCTGACGCGCACCGCGCGTGAATTCCTCATCGAGCTCTTCAAGCTCGAAGTACCCGAAGTGGGCCAGGGCCTGATCCAGATCCTCGGCGCCGCGCGCGATCCGGGCGTGCGCGCCAAGATCGCGGTGAAGAGCCTCGAGCCGCGCGTCGATCCGGTCGGCGCCTGCGTCGGCATGCGCGGTTCGCGCGTGCAGGCGGTCTCGAACGAGATCGCCGGCGAGCGCGTCGACATCATTCCGCACGACGAAAATGCCGCGCAGTTCGTCATCAACTCGATGTCGCCGGCCGAAGTGCTGTCGATCGTCGTGGACGAAGACTCGCATTCCATGGACATCGCGGTGGCCGAGGACAAACTCTCGCAGGCCATCGGCCGCGGCGGCCAGAACATCCGCCTGGCGAGCCAGCTCACCGGCTGGGACCTCAACGTCATGACCGAGTCGGACGCCGAGGCCAAGAGCGAGACCGAGGCCAAGACGCTCGTCGAAGCGTTCATGAAGCAGCTCGACGTCGACGAAGACGTGGCCACTATCCTGGTGCAGGAAGGTTTCTCGACGGTCGAGGAAGTGGCCTACCTGCCGCAGTCGGAACTCGCGAACATCGAAGAGTTCGACGACGAGATGGTCAAGGAACTGCGCAACCGCGCGCGCGACGTGTTGCTCACGCAGGCCATCGCCAGCGAAGAGACGCTCGAATCCGGCATGCCGGCAGACGATCTGCTGCTGCTGGAGGGCATGAAGCCCGATCTCGCGCTGGCGCTGGCACGCCGCGGCGTACGTACGCGCGAGGATCTTGCCGACCAGGCGGTCGACGACCTGTTGGATATCGAAGGGCTGTCGTCCGAAGAGGCCGGCAAGCTCATCATGAAGGCGCGCGAAATCTGGTTCGAGGCCGGGCGCGCCTGAGGATTCTGGGAGAGTTATGTCCGACGTCACTGTTGCTCAATTTGCTGAAGTCCTGAAGGTCCCGGTTGACCGGCTGCTGGTGCAGCTGGAATCCGCGGGCATCCAGGTCGAAGGCCCGCAGGCTCTGATCAGCGACGAGGCCAAGCTCGAGCTGCTCACGCACCTGCGCCGCTCGCATGGCGCCTCCGAGCCCACCAGCAAGACGCAGGTGGGCGCCGCCGCGCCGCGCAAGATCACGCTGGCGCGCAAGACGCAGAGCGAGCTCAAGCAGGCGAGCCAGCAGGGCCGCGCGCGCACGGTGAACGTCGAAGTCCGCCACAAGAAGACCTACATCAAGCGCGACGTTCTCGAGGAGCAGAACAAGGCTCACCAGGACGAAGCCGATCACAAGCGCAAGGAAATCGAAGCCGCCGAACAGGCCGAGCGTGATCGCCAGGAAGCCGCGCGCCGCGAAAGCGAGCGCATGGAGGCCGAGAACCGCCGCCGCATCGAAGACGAGGCCTCGCGCAAGAAGCAGGCCGAAGAGCAGCGTCGCGCGCAGGAAGAGGCGCGCCTCAAGCAGGAACAGGAAGCGCAGCGCCGCGCCGCCGCGGAAGCGGCCGTCGCGCACGCTCAGCCGGCCCGTCCCGAGCGCCACAAGCCGGAGAAGGCCGCGGCGCCGGTCGTAGTCGACCCCGCCAAGGACGCCACCCGTTACGGTCGCCAGGAGCTGCACGTCGCCGGCGGCGTCAGCGCGCGCAACAAGAAGAAGAAGCGCGTCAAGGAACGCACCACCAGCAACGTGAGTGTCGAGGCGAAACACGCCTTCGAAATGCCCACCGCGCCGGTCAAGCGCGAAGTCACCATCGGCGAGACCATCACGCCGCAGGAAATCGCGCAGAAGATGGCGGTCAAGGCCACCGAAGTCATCAAGACCATGATGAACATGGGCGTCATGGCCACCATCAACCAGCCCATCGATCGCGACACCGCGACGCTGGTGGTCGAGGAGATGGGCCATGTCGCCAAGGTACTGAAGGGCGACCAGGTCGAAGAGGACCTGCAGGGCGAGCACGTGCCCGAGCATGAGCAGCCGCGTCCGCCCGTGGTCACCGTCATGGGCCACGTCGACCACGGCAAGACTTCGCTGCTCGATTACATTCGTCGCGCCAAGGTGGCGGCGGGTGAGGCCGGCGGCATCACGCAGCACATCGGCGCCTATCACGTGGAGACGCCCAAGGGCGTCATCACCTTCCTCGATACTCCCGGCCACGCGGCGTTTACCGCCATGCGTGCGCGCGGCGCGAAGGCGACTGACGTCGTGGTGCTCGTGGTTGCGGCCGATGACGGCGTCATGCCGCAGACCATCGAAGCCATTCAGCACGCCAAGGCGGCTGGAGTCCCCATCGTTGTGGCCGTGAACAAGATCGACAAGGGCGATGCGGATCCGGATCGCGTGCGCACCGAGCTTTCGAAGCACGAAGTCATCGCCGAGGAATGGGGCGGCAACAACATGTTCGTGCAGGTGTCGGCCAAGACCGGCCAGGGCATCGACTCGTTGCTCGACGCCATCCTGCTGCAGTCCGAGGTGCTCGAACTCACGGCGGCGGCCGACGGTCTCGCCACCGGCTTCGTCATCGAAGCGTCCATCGAGAAGGGCCGCGGCGCCGTGGCCACGGTGCTCGTCAAGAAAGGCACGCTGAGGCTGGGTGACCCCATCATCGCGGGCCACGAATTCGGGCGCGTGCGCGCCATGTTCGACGAAAACGGCAAGCCGGTGGACAGCGCCGCGCCGTCCATGCCGGTGCAGGTGCTGGGCCTGCAGGGCACGCCGAACGCCGGCGATGAAATTCTCGCGGTCGAAAACGAACGCAAGGCGCGCGAAGTCGCGCTGTATCGCCAGGGCAAGTTCCGCGACGTGAAGCTCGCGAAGCAGGCCTCGAAGATGGGCGATGTGTTCGCGCAGATGGAAGAACAGAAAGCGGGCAGCATTCCCATCCTGCTCAAGACCGACGTGCAGGGCAGCGCCGAAGCGCTGCGCGACGCATTGAACAAACTTTCCACCGAGGAAGTGGCGGTCAAGATCATCGCCAGCGGTGTCGGCGGCATCACCATCTCCGACGTGCAGCTCGCGGCGGCCTCCAAGGCGCGCATCGTGGGCTTCAACGTGCGCGCCGACGCGGCCGCGCGCGACGCCATGAAGGACGGCGAAGTCGAGGTGCAGTACTTCAGCATCATTTACGAAGCCATCGACTACGTGAAGCAGCTGATGAGCGGCCTGCTGGCGCCCGAGATCAAGGAAACCATCGTCGGTACGGCCCAGGTCCGCGAGGTGTTCCGCTCGAGCAAGTTCGGCGTGGTCGCCGGTTGCCTCGTGACCGAGGGCGTCGTCAAGCGCAACAACCCGATCCGCGTGCTGCGCGAGAGCGTGGTCATCTTCGAGGGCGCGCTCGAATCGCTGCGGCGCTTCAAGGACGACGCCAGCGAGGTGCGCGCCGGCACCGAATGCGGCATCGGCGTGAAGAACTACCAGGACGTGCGCGTGGGCGACCAGATCGAGTGTTACTCCCGCGTCGAGGTTGCGCGCACCATCCAGTAGCGCGACGGGGTCAGAACATGAACGCCAAGTCCCAGCGCCTCGCCCGCATCGAAGGCGAGATGCAGCGCGTCCTGTCGACGCTGGTATCGCGTGAAGTGCGCGATCCGCGCGTCGGCAATGTCACGGTGACCTCCGTCAACGTGGCGCCGGATCTGTCCAGCGCGCGCGTGTTCTTCGTGCCCTTCGGCGGCAAGCACGCGCCCGGGGAAGTGATGGAGGGCCTGAACCGCGCCGCCGGATTCCTGCGCGGCGAGGTGGGGCGTGCCCTGGCGCTGCGTCACGCGCCAAAACTCGAATTCGTCTACGACCAGCAGATCGAACACGCCGACAAACTCACGCGCCTCATCGATGGCGCGGTGAAATCCGATCAGGGCAAGAACTAGTTCGATCATGCCGACCGGCATCATCCTGCTCGACAAGCCCCAGGGGCTGACGTCGAACGGCGCCCTGCAGCGCGTACGCAAGGCCTTTGGAGCCCATAGCGCCGGTCACGTCGGCACCCTCGATCCCATGGCCACCGGCATGTTGCCCGTGTGCCTGGACGAGGCCACCAAGGTCATCGCCGAGATCGAATCCGGCGCCAAGTGCTACGAATTCACCGTGCAACT
Organism: uncultured Pseudomonadota bacterium; assembly: GCA_963832505.1. Classification (GTDB taxonomy): domain Bacteria; phylum Pseudomonadota; class Gammaproteobacteria; order Steroidobacterales; family Steroidobacteraceae; genus CADEED01. The sequence continues at coordinate 676,413 of CAWHUD010000001.1, forward strand.
CGGCGCCCGCACCGATACCGGCGATGCCGAGGGGCAGGTGGTCGAGCAGGCCGCGGTGCCAGCGCTCGACCCGGCGGCGGTGGAGTCGGCGCTGGTCGGCCTTTCGTGGCATCCATTCGCAGGTGCCACCCATGTATTCGGCGTCTGAAACGCGACGGCCGCCCGCTGTACGAGCTGGCGCGCCAGGGGCGTGGAAGTCGAGCGCGCGCCACGCACCATCGATATCCGGCGACTCGAGCTGGTGGCCCTGCGGCCCAGACGCGCTCGACCTGGTCTGCGAATGCGCCAAGGGCACCTACATCCGGGTGCTCGGCGAGGATATCGCCCGCAAGCTCGGCACGCTGGGCCACCTGACCCGCCTGCGGCGAACCTGGGTCGAGCCATTCCGCGACATGCCGATGGTCACCCTCGAGGCCGCGTTGGCGGGGGCTGCAGATCGGACTGACCTGCTGGCGGCCGACGCCGCGCTGGGGCACCTGCCGCGGGCCGGCGTGGGATCAAGCCAGGCCGTCGCGCTGCGCCATGGGCAGGCTGTCGACACCGACCTCACCGGCGTACCGGTCGGACGACGAGTACGCCTCTACGAGCCGAGCGGGGCATTTATGGGCCTGGCGGAGGTGCTTCCCGACGGCCGACTGCAGCCGCGTCGCCTGATCACCTCAGGCGTTCCCTAAGCCTATGCTTTGTGAATGCTTTTCTGTAGAATTCGCGCCCGCAAAATGCAGACCGAAATTTACGATTTAAGGATCGAAACAAGATGTCTCTTGCCACTGAAAAGAAAACCGGTGTGGTCACCGAATTCCGTCGCGCTGCCAACGACACCGGCTCTCCCGAAGTCCAGATCGCGCTGCTTTCCGAGCGCATCAACGGACTCGGCGATCACTTCGGCGCGCACAAGCGCGATCACGCGTCGCGTCGCGGGCTGGTAAAGCTCGTGAACCAGCGCCGCAAGCTCCTCGACTACCTGAAGGCCACCAAGCCGCTCGAAGTATCAGGAGGTCGTCGAGCGCCTGGGACTCCGGCGCTAACACCCGACTCTCAAGGCCGCGCTCCTCGCGCGGCCTTTTTCGTTTTTCTCCAAGTCAATAACGCACTCGGGGCATTTGGGCCTCGTGAAGGAAATCAAGCGTGAGCGTTCTCAAGAAATCATTTCAGTATGGTCAGCACTCAGTCTCCATCGAAACCGGCGAAGTCGCCCGCCAGGCCTCGGCCTCGGTGGTGGTGTCGATGGGTGACACGGTCGTGCTGGTGACGGCGGTTGCCGCCAAGAAGGCGGTGCCGGGCAAGGACTTCTTCCCGCTGACCGTCAATTACATCGAGAAGACCTATGCCGCGGGTCGCATCCCCGGTGGCTTCTTCAAGCGTGAAGGTCGGCCCACCGAAAAGGAAACGCTGACCTCACGCCTCATCGATCGCCCGATCCGCCCGCTGTTCCCCGACGGCTTCTTCAATGAAGTCCAGGTCGTGGCCACGGTGGTCTCGATGGATCCGGACATCGACGCGGACATCCCCGCGCTGATTGGCGCCTCGGCCGCACTGTCGCTGGCGGGAGTGCCGTTCGCCGGCCCCATCGGCGCCGCTCGCGTCGGTTACAAGGACGGCAAGTACCTGCTGAACCCGACGCAGAAGGATCTCAAGGAATCGCAGTTGCACCTGGTCGTCGCCGGCACCGCAGAAGTCGGTGCTCATGGTCGAATCCGAAGCCAAGGGCCTTTCCGAAGAGGTGATGCTCGGCGCCGTGGTGTTCGGTCACGAGCAGATGCAGATCGCCATCAAGACCATCAATGAAATGGTCGCCGCCGTCGGCAAGCCGAAGTGGGACTGGAAGCCCTCGGCGATCAGCGCCGAACTCGACGCCGCCGTTGCAGCCAGCGCCCAGAAGGCGTTGTCCGATGCCTACCTCATCACCGAGAAGCAGGCGCGCTACACCAAGGTCGGCGAGATCAAGGCCGCATGCACGCTGGCGCTTGCCGGTGGTGACGCCCCGAAGTTCACTGCCGATGACGTCGACAATTCACTGTTCAAGCTCGAGAGCAACATTGTCCGCCAGCGCATCCTCAATGGTGAGCCGCGCATCGACGGTCGCAATGCGACCACCGTGCGTCCGATCACCGTGAAGGTCGGCGTGCTGCCGCGTACCCATGGTTCGGCGCTGTTCACGCGCGGCGAGACGCAGTCGCTGGTGGTCACCACGCTCGGCACCGGCCGCGACGCGCAGATCATCGATGCGCTCGAAGGCGAACGCCGCGAGCCGTTCATGTTCCATTACAACTTCCCTCCGTTCTCCGTCGGTGAGACCGGCATGATGGGTTCGCCGAAGCGCCGCGAAATCGGCCACGGCAACCTGGCGCGTCGCGGCATCGCGGCGGTGATGCCGGACATGGAGAAATTCCCGTACGTCATCCGCATCGTCTCGGAAATTCTCGAGTCGAACGGTTCCTCGTCGATGGCCTCGGTCTGCGGCGCTTCGCTGTCCCTGATGGACGCGGGCGTGCCGATCAAGGCGCCGGTGGCCGGCGTCGCCATGGGCCTGGTGCTCGAAGGCGAGCGCTTCAAGGTCATCACCGACATCCTGGGTGACGAAGATCACCTGGGCGACATGGATTTCAAGGTGGCCGGTTCGAAAGACGGCGTCACCGCCCTGCAGATGGACATCAAGGTCGAGGGCATCTCGGCCGACATCATGAAAGTGGCGCTGGCCCAGGCCAAAGAAGGCCGCCTGCACATCCTCGGCGAGATGAACAAGGTCATCTCCGCGAGCCGCGAGAAGATGTCCGAGTGGGCGCCGTCGATCATCACCCTCAAGATCGACCCGGAAAAGATTCGCGACGTCATCGGCAAGGGTGGCGCGGTCATCCGCCAGATCACCGAAGAGACCGGCACCACCATCGACATCGAGAACGATGGCACGGTCAAGATTGCCAGCGTCTCGGGCGCCGCCGGTCGCGAAGCGCAGGCGCGCATCGAGCTGATCACGGCGGACGTCGAAGTCGGCCGTATCTACGAAGGCAAGGTCGTGCGCCTCATGGACTTCGGCGCGTTCGTCGCCATCCTGCCGGGTCGCGACGGCCTGGTGCACATCTCGCAGATCAGCGAGGAGCGCGTCGAGAGGGTCGCCGACAAGCTCAAGGAAGGCGACAACGTTCGCGTCAAGGTGCTCGAAGTCGACCGCCAGGGTCGCGTGCGCCTGACCATGCGTAACGTCGACGCCGCGTAAGGCAAATAGAAAGCTTCTGGCTTTCAATGAACGCCGCCCCTTCAGGGCGGCGTTTTCTTTTGTGGGCGCGAGCCTGACTATTCGCGCTGAGCGCCTGACAACTGCCAGGATTTCCTGTTTCGCCGGCTGTGCCTGCAGCCACTCGGCAAACTGCGCGACCCGTTCGTAGTCGCCGCCCAACATCTCACGCAGCCGCTGTTCTTCCATGGCCGTGGTGATGCCGCTGCGCACGGCGTATTGCCATGCCTGCGTGAATACCTTGGTGAAGTCGCCTGCGAGCACCAGGCCCTCGACGAGCTGCCACTCGCCTTCATCGAGCCAGATCTCCTCGCAGTGCGGGCAGTAATCGAGCCGGTTGGCCTTGTCGGCGGTGACGCGGTACTTGCTCATCAGCGAGCGGCACTTCGGACACTTCTTCGCGCCGGTGGAATCGGGCGGATCGACGTCGGCGACCGCGGGCGGCGTGTCGCGGAGCGCATGACGGCCCGCCGCGCTCTCGCGCCAGGCGCGATACGAGACCAGGCTGACCAGCGTGCCGAGGCAATTGCCGCAGCTGTAGGCAGCAAGGTTGTCAGTGAGGAGGGTGTGTACGAGGACCGAGTGGTCGCATTGCGGGCACAGGGCCATGGGTGATCGAGTGGTTGGTCGTGCGTGGAAAGATCCCGCGCCCGATGAGGCGCAGGATCGTGACTTCTCGGAGCGCCGCTACTGGTGACTGGTAGTTTCGGTCGGCTTGTCTTCGCCGTCGCGACCGCTGCGACCCGCAGCGTTCATGAGCGTCTTGAAGATCTCATCCTGTACCGATCGCCAGCGCTGGTAATTGCGCTGTGCGACGCCAGCGACGGTTTCCACCGGATCCATTCCGACGACTGCCTTGACCTTGTCGCGCAGTTCGCGCTGCTGCGAGCTGAACAGCTTCATGCTCTGTTCGAGGTAGCTCGACAACATTCCCTGCAACGTGCCGCCGTACGAGCGGATCACCTGCGAGAGAAAATCGCGACTCATCACCGGATCGACACCGTGTTCCTGTTCCGCGATCACCTGCAGCAGGATGCTGCGTGTGATGTCTTCCTGCGACTTCTTGTCGATGACAACGAAGTCGATTCGTTCGAGGACCAGAGACCGGATGTCGCTGAGCGTGATGTATTTGCTCTGCACCGTGTCGTACAGACGTCGATTCGGGTATTTCTTGATGACGCGTGGTTCGCTCATGCCTTCACCCTCCGTGTGGCGCCTACCTTAGTACACCTTCCCAGTACCTCACAATTTCCTGCTCAATATTTGCTTATTTGTCGCCGGCCGCGGACAGCTCGCGGCTGACGCTGCCCGCAAGCGCTTGCGGGCGCCAGTGCGCAAACGCCCATTTCCACACATCTTTGGCAGTGGAATGCTCCAAATCGGGCGGCGGCGTGTGGGACAAAAGCGTAAGGGTGGCTGTAAGCCCTTTGGCCACTTGCGAGGGATCGAGAGGAAGCGCACGCCTCGATTTGGATAGTTTGCTGCCGTCGGGTTCCAGCAGCAGTGGCAGGTGTCCGTAGATAGGCCGCGGCAGGGACAGCGCCGCCTGCAGATCGATTTGCCAGGGCGTACTCGAGATGAGATCCGCGCCACGCACCACGCGCGTGACGCCCTGGAACGCGTCGTCGACCACCACCGCGAGCTGATAACTCGCGAGACCGTCGCGCCGCTCGACCACGACGTCGCCGCAGGTAGTCAGGTCGAAATCCTGTTTTCCCTGGAAGAGATCGTCGAACTCGACACGCGTGTCGCTGACGCGGAAGCGTCGCGAGGTAGCGCCGGGTCGGGTTGGCCCGTCGCGACAGGTACCGGGATAGCCGGGCGCGTCGTCGTTGCCTCCCGCGCCGAGATCCTTGCGGGTGCAACTGCAGTCGAACAGACGACCCGCGGCGGTGAGTTGCGCGAGCGCCGCGCGATAGGCGTCGCGTCGCGTGCTCTGGTAGAGAACTTCCCCGTCCCATTCGAATCCGAAGGTCTCGAGCGTGCGCAGGATTTCAGCGGCGCACCCGGGAACGACGCGCGGCGTGTCGATGTCCTCGATTCGCACCAGCCAGCGTGCGCCGTTGGTGCGTGCGTCGAGGTAGCTGCCCACGGCAGCGAGGAGCGATCCGAGGTGCAGGGGGCCCGTGGGGGAGGGCGCGAATCTTGCCCAGGGGCTTGCGCCCCACAACGGAAAACGCCGCCGAAGCGGCGGCGTCCGTGTAGTGTTGAAGTCACTTCGAACCGTCGTTGTCAGCGATACCGGTCGTCGCGGTCGCCGTATTGACGTTCGCGGCGCTCGCGGCGTTCCTGCGCTTCGAGCGTCAGGGTCGCGACCGGGCGCGCTTCGAGGCGCTTCACGCCGATCTCTTCGCCGGTCTCGAGGCAGTAGCCGTAGCTGCCGTCTTCGACGCGCTTGAGGGCTTCGTCGATCTTGCGGATCAACTTGCGCTCGCGGTCGCGGGTGCGCAGTTCGAGGCTGAACTCTTCTTCCTGCGTGGCGCGGTCGTTCGGATCCGGGAAGTTGGCCGCCTCGTCTTTCATGTGCGAGACGGTGCGGTCGACTTCTTCCATGAGGTCGCGCTTCCAGCTGTTGAGGATGTTGCGGAAGTGGTCCAGCTGCACATTGTTCATGTACGCCTCGCCACGCTTGGCGATGTACGGCGTTACATTGCGGGGCCCTGCGAGCAGGCTGCCGGCGTCGAGCGACTCTTCACCTTCACCATCGGCCTGCGCGGGACGCGGTGTCGCGGTGATTCCGCCCGCGGACGGAATTCCGTTCGCGGTCACGACGATGCGCTCGGACGGCGGCGTCTTGCGGATGGCCTGGGCAACTGGAGTTGCACTCGCAGCCTGGCTCGGAGCGGGAGCCGGCTTTACGGGGGCGACGGGCTTCGCCGGAGCGGCAGCCTTGGTCGTTGGCAGTGGCCTTGGTCGGGATGGATTTCGCTGCGGATTTCGCTGCGACGGGCTTCGTCGCCGGCTTCTTTGCGGTCAACTTTGGTTTCTCGGCTTTCTTCGGCTTGGCGGGCTTTGCAGCCGCTCGCTTGGTCGGCATTGTGTGTCGCTCCAGGCCCTTAGTTTGAACGGGGCCGGTTTGCAGGACGCGGGATTATAGCGGCGGATTCACGGCTGTACAGCCGCGTGTTTTTGGCGACACGGCGGCAAATTTCTTACGTGAAATCAGGGCAGTTGGACGCTTGTGGGCGGCCTGCCAGCCGGGCTTGCGCCGTTCCACGACCACCGTCGTGTAAATCCCACCCCGGACATTGAACTTCCCCACCAGCCTGAGGAAGCGGGGCTGGCAGGCCCGGGACAGGTCGTCGGCGATCTGATTGGTGACCGCCTCGTGAAAGGCGCCGCGGTCGCGAAATGACCACAGGTAGAGCTTGAGCGATTTCAGCTCGACGCACAGCTCATCGGGCACGTATTCGAGCTCGAAGGTGGCGAAGTCCGGCTGGCCGGTTTTCGGACACAGGCAGGTGAACTCGGGCAGCGTCATGCGGATCGTGTAATCGATCTCGCGCGAGGGATTTGCAAAAGTCTCAAGTCGTGTCGAAGGTTGCGTGGACATCTTGATGGCCGGGATTTGTCGTGGTGTTTCGCTCGCACGAAGCGACCTGAAAAATATTGCGATTACTTTACACTACGACGCCAGTTCTTCCGCTCGCCCGTTCCGGAAAAAATAGATGCGCCTGACCAAGATCAAAGTTGCTGGTTTCAAGTCTTTCGCCGATCCGACCTCCGTGGGATTTCCAAGCAATCTCACCGGCGTCGTGGGTCCCAACGGGTGCGGCAAATCGAACATCATCGACGCGGTTCGCTGGGTGATGGGCGAGTTGTCGGCGAAGCACCTGCGCGGCGACTCGATGACCGACGTCATCTTCAACGGTTCGGCGTCGCGCAAGCCGGTGGGCACCGCCTCGGTCGAACTGGTGTTCGACAACAGCGACGGCAAGATCTCCGGCCCGTATGCCGACTACGCCGAGGTGTCGCTCAAGCGCCAGGTGGCGCGCGACGGAACGTCTAACTATTTCCTCAATGGCGCGCGCTGCCGCCGCAAGGACATCACGCAGCTGTTCCTCGGTACCGGCCTGGGATCGCGCAGCTACGCCATCATCGAGCAGGGCATGATCTCGCGCGTCATCGAGGCCAAGGCCGACGACATGCGCGCCTTCGTCGAAGAGGCCGCGGGCATCTCGCGTTACAAGGAGCGCCGCAAGGAGACCGAGGCGCGCATCTCCGACACGCGCGAGAACCTCGAGCGCCTGCAGGACGTGCGCGACGAAGTCGACAAGCAGATCCGTCACCTGCAGCGCCAGGCCGCGACCGCGCGCCGCTACCAGGCGCTCAAGGAAACCGAGCGGCGCCTGACCGCGGAGCTGCTGGCACTGCGGCTGCGCGAGATCGATTCCGGCGCCGAAGTGCAGGACAGCGCGGTGCGCGAGTGCGAGCTCACCATGCAACAGGCGCTCGCGGATCAGCGCGCGGCGGAAGCGGCCATCGAAACTCAGCGTGTCTACCAGGCCGAGCAGTCCGACCGCGTGAGCGCCGTGCAGGCGCGCTACTACGAGGTCGGCGCGGAAATCAGCCGCACCGAACAATCCATCACCCATACGCGCGAGTTGCGCGATCAGCAGCGCAACGAGCTCTCGCAGGCTCGCGCCACGCTCGCCGAACTCGATACGCACATATCACGCGACCAGCGGCAGATCGCCGACCTGCGCGCCGAGATCGAACAGATCGGTCCCGAGCTCGCGCAGGCGCAGACCGCCGAAGGCACGCTCAACGAGGAACTGGCCGCGGCGGAAGCGGCGCTCGCCGGCTGGCAGCAGCGCTGGGAAGATTTCAACCGCGAACAGGGCTCCGCCCACCAGACCACCCAGGTGGAGCGCGCCCGCATCGAGCAGCTCGAGAACCAGCTGCGGCGCCTGTCGACACAGACCGATCGCCTGGGCCTGGAACGCGATGCGCTGATGGTGCAGGAATCGTCGGCGCTGCTGGGCCAGCTCACCGAGAAGGAATCCCTGGCGCGCAGCTCCGCCGATGAATTGTCGCGCGCGCTGACCGCGGCGCTCGACCGCTCGCAGAAGCTGCGTGCGGCACAGTTCGAAGCCGAGAGCCGCCTCGAAGCTGCGCGCAACGAGCGCGAACGCTGCCGCGCCGAGGTGGTGTCGCTCGAGGCCCTGCAGAAAGCGGCGCTGGGCCGCGGCGATTCGCGCACCGCCGAATGGCTCAACGGTTCGGGACTGGCGCAGCAGCCGCGGCTCGCGGCGCAGCTTGCAGTGCGCGACGGCTGGGAACGCGCGGTCGAAACCGCGCTCGGCGACTATCTCGAAGCCCTGTGTGTCGACGAGCTCGATGCACTGGCGGATGTCCTGCCGTCGCTGCCCGTGGGTCGCATTTCGCTGCTGCAGGCCGGCGAGCACATGGAAGCCGATGGCGCCGCGGGCATGTTGTCCGGCGTGGTTTCCGGACCGGCCGCGATCGTGCGGCTGCTGTCGCGGGTACGTCTCGCGGAGACCCTCCCCGAGGCGCTGAAGCTGCGCCGCGAGATTTCGCACGACGAATCGGTCATCACCCGCACGGGTGAGTGGATCGGCCGCGACTGGCTGCGCGTCAATCGCGGCGGCGATCCGCATTCGGGCGTGCTCGAACGCGAGCAGCGGCTCAAGCAATTGCGCACCGAGCTGGCGCGCACCGAAGAGAACGCGCGTGACACCGAAGCGCGGCTCGCCACCTGCCGCGAAGACCTGGCGCAGGCCGAACGCGAACGCGATGCGGCGCAGAGCCGCATCCAGGGCGCGCATCGCGACCACGCCGACCTGCTGGGTCAGCTCGAAGGTGAACGCGCGCGTGCCCAGGAATCGACCGTGCGGCGCGAGCGGCTGGAAGAAGAAGCCGCCGATGTGAGCCGCGACATCAGCCTGTCCCAGGATGCGCTGGCGCGCGCCCGGGCCGAGCTCGATCGCGGACTCGTGTCCCTCGATGCGCTCGATTCACGGCGCTCCGGCCTGGAAGCCGATCGCGACGACTGTCGCGAGGGCGTGCAGACGGCGCGTGCGCGCTCGCAGGCCGCGCAGCTCGCCAGCCGCGATCTGCTGATCCGTATCGAGTCGCGCCGTTCCAGCGAGAGCTCGATGGGTGTGGGCCTCAAGCGCATGTCCGATCAGCGACTGCTGACGCACACGCGCCGCGACGAACTCGAAGCCACGCTCGCCAACGGCGATCAGCCCATCGTCGAGCTGGAATCCCGGCTCGCGGATTTCCTCGCGCGTCGCCTCGATGTCGAAGGCGAGCTCGCGGCCGAACGGCGCGCGCTCGAAGAAGCCGACGCCGCCCTGCGCGCGCTCGATGAAAAACGTCTCGATGCCGAATCACGCGTCAACACGGCGCGCGCCGGCGTCGAACAGGCGCGCCTGCTGGCGCAGGAATCGCGCGTGCGGCGCGAAGGCATCATCGAGCAGTTCGCCGCCACGCGTTTCGATCTCACCGAGATCCTCGCCGGGCTCGCCGCGGACTCCGCGGTCACCGCCTGGGAAGAGTCGCTGAACGGCACGCGCGCGGACCTCGAGAAACTCGGGCAGGTGAATCTCGCGGCCATCGACGAGCTGAAGGAATCGAGCGAGCGCAAGGAATACCTCGATCGCCAGTTCGCCGACGTCACCTCGGCGCTGACCACGCTCGAAGAGGCCATGCGCAAGATCGACAAGGAAACGCGCACCCGCTTCGAGGACACCTTCAATCGCATCAACGCCGGCCTGAAAGACAAGTTCCCCAAGCTGTTCGGCGGCGGGCATGCGTACCTGGAGATCGTCGGCGAGGACATCCTCGAGGCCGGCGTGGCCGTCATGGCGCGCCCGCCTGGCAAGCGCAACAGCAGCATTCACCAGCTCTCGGGCGGTGAGAAGGCGCTCACCGCCGTCGCGCTGGTGTTCTCGATCTTCGACCTGAATCCCGCGCCGTTCTGCCTGCTGGACGAAGTGGATGCGCCGCTCGACGAGCACAACGTCGGCCGCTTCTGCGACATCGTGCGGCAGATGTCCGAACGCGTGCAGTTCATCTTCATCACGCACAACAAGGCGACCATGGAGCTCGCCTCGCAGTTGTTGGGCGTCACCATGCACGAGCCGGGTTGCTCGCGGCTCGTGTCGGTCGACGTCGACGAGGCGGTGCGCATGGCGACTGCGTAAATCATGACCGAGCTGCGCCTCATTCTCCTGGTCGCCGGCGTGTTGTTCATCGCCGGCATCGCGGGCTTCGAATGGTGGCGTGGGCGGCGTGGTCGCGCATTGAGCGCGACCGTGCGCGAGGATCTGCCGGCGGAAGTGACTTCGTCAACGAAGGGTCCGCTGCCGGATATCAACGTGGTGCGCGACGCGCGCGTGGCGGCATCGGACAACCTGCCGGTCATCGAACTCTCGAGTACCTCTGCGTCCGGCACGCGCCGCGCGCTCGGCATCGCGATCTCCGATGAAGTGGCCGTGGACGTCGCGGCGGGCGGCGCGGAGCCGCCGGCGACGCGCAACGAGCCGTATATCGGCCAGGGCAATCAGGACCAGCACGACGAAATCTCCGAGGTGCGCGTGTTCGACGAGCAGCCGGTGCACGGACCGCAGCTGGTGCTCGCATGGCCGAAGGAAGCAGAGCGCCGCATCGTCACGATGCGACTGGTTCCACAGCGGCGAACCACGTTTCGGAGGGCGCGCGCTGCGGCAGGCGTTCGCGAGCGCCGGTTTCTGGCATGGGCCGCTCGACATCTATCACCTGCCGGATTCGCGCGGTCGTGTCATCGTCAGTGCCGCGGCGCTGGCGCAACCCGGCACCTTCGATCCGTCGATCATGGACTCGCAGCGTTTTTCGGGACTCAACCTGTTCTCGGTGCTGCCCGGCGTGCTCTCCGAGCGCGACACTTTCGATGAGCTGGTACGCGCGGCGCGCATGCTGGCCGAACGCCTCGACGGTTCCATCACCGACCAGCACGGCGAGGAACTGACGCCCCAGCGCATCTCGCGTCTGCGCCAGTCGCTGGAAGGTCCCGCCCAGGCCCGCGCAGCAGGCGAGGCCTGATTCATGGCGGAATCGGCGGCTGCCGCGCGGGTCGCGCAGTTGCGCGATGAAATCAACGGTCACGACCACCGCTACTACATCCTCAACGAGCCGGCGGTCCCGGACGCCGAATACGACCGGCTCATGAACGAGCTCAAGCGGCTCGAGGCCGCGAACCCCGGGCTGGTCACTCCCGATTCACCCACGCAACGCGTGTCGGGCAGCGTCGCGCCGGAATTCGCCAGCGTGCAGCACGCCATCCCGATGTTGTCGCTGGCCAATGGCTTCACCGACGAAGATCTCGCCGACTTCGATCGCAAGGTGCGCGAACGGCTGGGCCGAGAGGGTCCCATCGACTACTCCGCGACACCCAAGCTCGACGGTCTCGCGATCTCGGTGATGTTCCGCAACGGCGAATACTTTCGCGCCGCGACCCGTGGCGATGGCGTCACCGGCGAGGACGTGACCGCGAATGTCGCCACCATCCGCTCGGTGCCGCGGCGCCTGCGCGGCAAGCCGCCCGCGGTGCTCGAAGTGCGCGGCGAAGTGTTCCTGCCGTACGCGGGATTCGAGAAGATGAATCGTGATGCCGTGGAACGCGGCGACAAGACCTATGTCAATCCGCGCAATGCGGCTTCGGGGTCGCTGCGCCAGCTCGACTCGCGGATCACCGCCCGGCGTCCGCTCGATCTCTTCTTCTACGAGGTCGGCGTGGTCGAAGGCGGCGCCGTGCCCGAGCGTCACAGCGAACTCGCGCCCCAGCTCAACGCCTGGGGGCTGCGCACCTGCCCGGAAGGCAGGAAGGTCGTCGGCGTCGAGGGTTGCCTGGAGTATTACCGCGACATCGGCGCGCGGCGCGGCAAACTGCCGTACCAGATCGATGGTGTGGTCTACAAGGTAGATAGTCGCGCGGACCAGGAGCGACTCGGCTTCGTGTCACGTGCGCCGCGCTGGGCGCTGGCGCACAAGTATCCTGCCGATGAAGAAATGACGCTGCTCGAGGACGTGATCTTCAACGTCGGGCGCACCGGCGCGCTCACGCCGGCCGCCAAGCTCAAGCCGGTATTCGTGGGCGGCGTGACCGTCAGCAACGCCACGCTGCACAACATGGACGAGGTGGCGCGCAAGGGATTCAGGATCGGCGACACGGTGGTCGTGCGGCGCGCCGGCGACGTGATTCCCGAGGTGGTGCGTTACCTGCCCGAGAAGCGGCCCGACGACACCCGCGAAATCGTGATGCCTGCGAGTTGCCCGGTCTGCGGTTCGCCGGTGGTCCGCCAGGAGGACCAGGCCGTCTACAAGTGCACGGGCGGCGTCATCAAGTGCCGCGCGCAGCGCGCCGAGTGGATCCTGCATTTCGCCGGCCGGCGTGCCATGGACGTCGAAGGCCTGGGCGAGAAGCTGGTCGAACAACTGGTGAACGACGGCCGCCTCAACACGCCGGCGGACCTGTATTCACTCACCGAAGCGGAGCTGGGTGCGCTGAAGTTCATCGCGCAGAAACCCGAGGACGGCAAACCCGCCGAACGGCGCTTCGGCGAGAAGAACGCCGCCAGCCTCATCAAGGCCATCGAGAAGAGCAAACAAACTACCTTGCCGCGCCTGTTGTTCGCTCTCGGCATCCCGCAGGTTGGCGAATCGACGGCGCGCGCGCTGGCCGAACAGTTTGGCGACCTCGAGCCGCTGATGCAGGCGGACGCCGCGAAGGTCGAGGAGACACCGGACGTGGGCCCGGTCGTTTCGCAGGAAATCGCAAAGTTCTTCGCCAACCCCGACGCGCGGCAGGTGGTCGCCAGGCTCATCGACGCCAAAGTGACGTGGCCCAAGATCGACGTCGTGCAGGCCGAGGAGCATGCCGCTCGCCGGCCTCACCTTCGTGATTACCGGCACGCTGGCGGCCATGGAGCGCGAAACGGCGGAAGAGGCGCTGCGCGAGCTGGGTGCCAAGGTGTCGGGCAGCGTCTCGAAGAAGACCAGCTTCCTGGTGGTGGGGGCCGATGCCGGCTCCAAGCTCGCCAAGGCCCAGTCACTCGGCGTGCGCATCCTCGACGAGGCCGCGCTGGAAGCAGATCCTGAAAACGAGAAGGCCGCCGGATCCCGCGTGAGGAACCGGCGGCCCTGATCTTCGGCAGTTAGTTGGCCGGAGGCGTCGCCGCTGGCGCGGCAGCCGGTGCGGCAGGTGCCGCAGGAGCCGCAGGTGCCGTCGCGACGGGCGCCGGGGCCGGCGGATTCTGCAGCGCCGGAGTGATCTTCGCGGCCCGCACCAGTCCATCCGAGTACGCGATGAACTTCTTGGTCTGCACGATCTCGCGCAGCTGATCCTGCACGGCCTCGAAGGCGGGCGGTGGGCGATCGCGCGTGCCGAGCAACTGGATCACGTGCCAGCCGTCCGGTGAGTTCACCGGAGTCTTGGTGAATTCGCCGTTCTTGAGCAGCGAGATGGCATCGGAGAAGGGCTTGGCCATGGCGTTCGGCGGGAACCAGTCGAGGTCGCCGCCGCGAACCGCGGTGGCCTTGTCGATGGAAACCCGGCGCGCGAGGTTGCCGAAATCGGCGCCGCCCTTGAGCTGCTCGATGACCTTCAGCGCGACGTCCTCGCCACTCACCAGGATATGGCGCGCGTGATACTCGATCAGCGGCGTGGTGGCGAGTTGCGTGTCGAATTCCGCGCGCAGTTCGGCCTCGGTGGGCGGGCGATCCTTGAGATACTTCTGCGCCACCGACTGCTGCAGGATCTGCAGGCGTGTGATCTCGAGACGCCCCGCGATTTCGGGATCCTTGGTGAGTCCGTCTTTCTCGGCCTGCTGCGCGATGAGCTCCATGCGCACCAGGCGGTCACGAATGGCTTCGCGGTCTTCAGGCGTGAGGTCGGCCGAAGTCTTGCCGCGCGGTCAGCATCTTGGTGAAGTCCTCGTAGAGCTCGGGGCTGATCGCCTTGTCGTTCACGGTGACAAACGGCGGCTTGGCCGGAGTCGCGGGGACTGCGGCGGGTTTTTCGGCGGCGGGCTTGTTGCACGCGGCCAGCGCCAGCGTCATTCCCACGAGCAGGAAACGGGTAAATTTCATTTGATCTCTCAACAAGTTGAATGATTTTCTTCGTACAGGGGCTAAACGGGCCGCGCGTCGATCGACAACGCGTGAATGTCACGGCCCATGAGTTCAGCGGCGGCAGCATAGACCATCCGATGGCGCTGTACCTGCGGCACGCCGTTGAAGGCGGACGCGGCGATGGTCACGTGAAAATGGCCGCCTTCGCGGGCACCGGCGTGACCGATGTGTTTGGCACTGTCATCGCGAATCTCGAGCAGTGGCCGGATGCAACGCCTGCTCGAGCGCGGCGCGCAGACGCTCGACGCGCGGCGAATCGCGTCACGCAGCGTTCTCCTTGCTGACGGCGCCGCGCAGCATCCAGAACAACAGGCCGAGCGTGGTCACGATGGCAAAAGGCGTGAGCATCCAGACCTTGAACGTGACCCAGTCGGCCTCGGAGCGATTCAGTGCGACCCAGATGTTCGCCAGTCCAAAGACAATGTTTGCAGCGCCAATCAGCAACGAGTATGTGCGCCAGGTGCTCGCCGGCAGGCTCATGTCGCCTTCGGCGAGGGCCTTGCCAAGCAGTCGCTCCAGCAGCGATTGCTTGCCGATGAACGTCGATCCAATGAGCGCGAGACCGCAGATCCAGTAGTACACCGAAGCCTTCCACTGCAGGAAGCGCACGTCGTGGAGAATCAGGGTCGCAGCGCCGAACACCCACACCAGGATGGCCAGCACCAGGTGCATCTGCTTGATCTTGCGTTCGCGCAGCCAGCCGTAGGCCAGCGGCAGAACAATCGCCGCCATGAGTGAGGCGGTGGCGGGGTAGAGCCCGCCGCCGAACTTGTACACGAGTCCGAAGATGACCCACGGAGCGAATTCGATGGCGACTTGCATGTGTCTGGCGTGTGAGGCGGGGCGCGTATGATAACGGCCCCGCGCAACGCCGTGTCCCGCGAGCGCGTAGCGCCGCCGTGAGCCAGTACTTCGAGCTACATCCCGAGAATCCGCAGCTGCGGCTGATTCGCCGTGCGGCAGAAATTGCGCGCCAGGGCGGGTTGATCGTCTATCCGACGGATTCCTGTTATGCGCTTGGATGCCACATCGGCGACAAGGAAGCGCTGGAGCGCATCCGGCGCATCCGCGAGGCGGATCGTCACCACCACTTCACGCTGGTGTGCCGCGACCTGGCGGAAATCGGACGTTATGCCCGTGTGGAAACCTGGCAGTTCCGCATGCTCAAGGCGGCGACGCCGGGGCCGTACACCTTCCTGCTTCCGGCCACGCGTGAAACCCCGCGGCGCCTGCAACACGAGAAACGACGCACCATCGGCATCCGCGTGCCGGATCATCCGGTGCCGCAGCTGCTGCTCGCGGAACTCGGCGAACCCATGATGAGTTCCACGCTGCTGCTGCCCGGCGACGAGTTGCCGCTCACCGATGGCCGCGAGATCAGAAATCGCCTCGAGCATCAAGTCGATTGCGTGCTCGACGGCGGTCATTGCGGCATCGAACCAACGACGGTCGTGGACCTCGCCGTCACACCGCCCGTCGTGACACGGATTGGTCGCGGATCACTGGAAAAGCTGGGTCTTTAGCGCATCCCGCCCCTGTATACTGCGCGCTTCCCGTGAGCAGTCATCCGCAAGCAAAACGAGTTCTTTCTGGAATGCGGCCGACGGGTCAGTTGCATCTCGGCAACTATCACGGTGCGCTCAAGAACTGGGTCGAGCTCCAGTACCAGTACGAGTGCTATTTCTTCGTCGCGGACTGGCATGCGTTGACCACGGGCTACGAGGACACCAAGTCCCTGCCCGAGGTTCATCCACGAGATGCTCATCGACTGGCTCGCTGCCGGACTCAATCCGGGCGTGTCCACTCTGTTCGTGCAGTCGCATGTGCCCGAACACGCCGAGCTGCACCTGCTGCTGTCGATGGTGACGCCACTCGGCTGGCTCGAGCGCGTGCCGAGCTACAAGGACCAGCAGGAAGAGCTGAAGGAAAAGGACCTCGCCACGTACGGGTTCCTCGGTTATCCGCTGCTGCAGACCGCCGACATCCTGTTGTACCGCCCGGCCTTCGTGCCGGTGGGCGAGGACCAGGTGGCGCACGTCGAGATCACGCGCGAGATCGCGCGCCGCTTCAATCATCTCTTCGGCCGCGAGCCGGATTTCGAAACCAAGGCCGAGAACGCCATCAAGCAGCTCGGCGGCCGCAACAGCACGATGTACAAGCAGTTGCGCAAGAAATTCCAGGAAAACGGTGACCAGCTCGCGCTCGATAAGGCGCGACAACTGGTCGAGACCAACACGCGCCTCACGGTGGCCGACCGCGAAAGACTGCTGGGTTACCTGGAGGGCAGCAGCGTCAGCATCCTGCCCGAGCCGCAGGTGCTGCTCACCGCGACGCCCAAGGTGCCGGGACTCGACGGACGCAAGATGTCCAAGTCCTACGGCAACACCATCGGCCTGCGCGAAGATCCGGACGAGGTTGCCAAGAAGCTCAAGACCATGCAGACCGACCCGGCGCGAGTGCGCCGCACGGATCCGGGAAACCCGGATATCTGCCCGGTGTTCGACCTGCACAAGATCTATTCGAGCGAGGAGACCCGCACCTGGGCAGCGAATGGCTGTCGCACGGCGGGTATCGGTTGCCTCGAGTGCAAGAAGCCGCTGATCGAAAAGGTGGTCGAGGAGATCTCCGGCATCCGCAAGCGCGCCCAGGAATTCGAGGAAAATCCCGAGCTGGTGCGTAACATCGTCGCCGAGGGTGGCGAGAAGGCGCGCGACGCCGCTCGCGCAACCCTCGATGAAGTCCGCCGTGTCATGAATCTCAGGGTGGATTGAATGGCCAACAAAGCCGCCAAGCCGGAATTACGCATCGTCGTCGACAACTCTGCGGAGCGGGACGAAGCCGCCGCGGAGAAACACGGCGAATCCCCCGAGCAGGTGGAAATGCCGTTTGCACTCGTGAACGGCGAGCCCATCACGCAGCTGCCAAAAGATCTCTACATCCCGCCGGACGCGCTCGAGGTGTTCCTCGATGCCTTCGAGGGACCGCTCGACCTGCTGCTCTACATGATCCGGCGGCAGAACCTCGACATCCTGGACATTCCGATCGCCGACATCACCCGGCAGTACATGGAGTACATCACCCTGATGGAGGGGCTGCAGCTCGAGCTGGCCGGCGAATACCTGGTCATGGCCGCGACGCTGGCCGAGATCAAGTCGCGCATGCTGCTGCCGCGCGCCACCGATCCGAACGCGGGCGAGGAGAGCGATCCGCGCGCCGACCTGGTGCGCCGCCTGCAGGAATACGAGCGCTTCAAGAGCGCCGCCGAGGGCATCGACCGCATTCCGCGCATGGACCGCGACACCTGGGTGGGCAGCGCCGAACTCGGCGAGCGCAAATCCTCGCGGCCAATGCCACAGGTCGCAATGCAGGAAATGCTGTTGGCATTCCGCGACGTGGTGATGCGCGCCGAAATGTTCGCCCACCACCACGTGCAGCGCGAGCGACTGTCCGTGCGCGTGCGCATGTCTGATATTCTCGCGACGCTCGAACGATCCAGTTTCGTGGAGTTCGCGCAGCTGTTCCGCCCCGAGGAAGGCCGCATGGGAGTCACCGTGACCTTCGTCGCCATCCTCGAGCTGGTGCGTGAAGGCCTGATCGACATCGTGCAGACCGAGGCCTACGCGCCGCTGCACGTGCGCGGCGCCCAGGGCGCGCGCGGACTGAAGCTGGCGGTCGACAATGACGCCGCGGAGGAGCAGGCGATCGTGGAAGTCGTTGGCGAGGCCGCCAACGAATCGGTGCTGGAGCCCGAGGTTGCGGACGATGACGGTCCGCAGAAGGACGGAGAAACGCATGATTGATTCCTACCTCAAGAATGTCGTGGAAGCGGCGCTGCTGGCCGCGGCGCGGCCCGTGTCCGTGTCCGAGCTGCTGCAGGTCTTCGAAGAGCAGTCGCGTCCCACCGCAAAGGAAATGCGCGCCATTCTTGAATCGCTTGCCGCCGACTACGACGGCCGTGGCGTCACCATCAGGGAGACCGCCAACGGTTTCCGTTTCCAGGTGCGCAACGAGTTCGCGCTCGAAGTGTCGCGCCTCTGGCCGGATCGTCCGCGCAAGTACTCGCGTGCGCTGCTCGAGACCCTGGCGCTGATCGCCTACCGCCAGCCCATCACGCGCGCCGAAATCGAACACGTGCGCGGCGTCGCGGTGAATCCGGAAATCGTCAAGACACTCATGGAGCGCACCTGGGTGCGCGTCGTCGGACATCGCGACGTGCCCGGGCATCCCGAGTTGTTGGGCACGACGGCCGAGTTCCTCGATTACTTCTCACTCAAATCCATCGAGGACCTGCCGCCGCTGGCCGAGCTCAAGTCGCTCAGCGACCTCAACCTGCAGCTGCCGCTGCCGGGGACCACGCCGTCCGTCGATGGGGTGGAGCCGGCCGCCGAAGGCCTCGCCCCGGATTCCATTGTCCCGGATTCCATTGTTGATCATGGTGAAGTTGCCGTGGTCTCCACGGCCGACGACAACGCCGAAAAGCTCGATGCCGCGGCCGATGACGATTCCGACGACGAGGAACTGGTCGCGCCAGGCAATTCCGCCTCCGGCCTGGTGGCGGCGCCGCCCTCCGACGAAACCTGAAGGCAGACACAGGGGATATCCATGCCACGCTCGCGTTCGACGCCCGCCGGCGTCGCCGAGCGGTTGCAGAAATATCTCGCACAACGCGGCCTCGCATCGCGCCGCGGCGTGGAAGAGTGGATCCGCGCGCAGCGGCTGACGGTCAATGGTCGCGTCGCCGAGCTCGGACAGAAAGTCACCTCGGCGGATGACATCCGTCTCGACGGGCGGCCCATTCGTACGCGCGCCGCGGCGGGCGCACAGGTGTTCCTGTTCAACCGCTCGCCGGGTGATCCGCTGCGCGAGTCCACTGCCGAACGCGCCGCGCTCATCGAGCGCCTGCCGAAGACCGCGGGACGCCGCTTCGTCGCCGTGAGCCCCATGCCGGGCATCGATGGCGGTGCCGAACTCGTGACCTCGGATGGCGGGTTGGCCGCGAAACTGCAGCGCGCTGTCCACCGCTTGCCCAGCGAATTCACGGTGCGCGTGCGCGGCCAGCTGGGCCCCGACCAGGTCGAAGGTGTGAAGAGCGGCAAGCTCGACCGCCCCGCGCGGATCGACATCGAACATCTCAGTTCCAGCGAGGCGATGACCGAAGCCGCGAATCGCTGGTATGCGGTGGTGGCTCGCGGCGCCAGCGGCAAGGACATCCGTCAGCTGTTCGAACGCCAGGGCGCACTGGTGAGCCGCGTGCTGCGCGTGTCCATCGGCGCGGCCAAGCTGGACAAGGGCCTGGCGCGCGGGCAGTTCCGTCAGCTCACCGACGACGAAGTCGAGTCGCTGCTCAGGGAGCCTGCGCCCGAAAACGTTGAGCCGTGATGCCACGGCTCGCCGGCCCGAGCAGCGCGAGGTACGCGCCAGTCACCGATTCCGGCGTGGGCAGGGATTCAGGCGCCTCGGAAGGATAGGCGGCGCGGCGCATCGGAGTGCGCACCTTGCCCGGATCGATCACGTTCACTCGCACCCGCGACGTGCCTTCGAGCTCGTGCGCCAGCACCTGCGACATGCCCTCGACCGCGAACTTGGAAATCGAGTACGCGCCCCAGTAGGCGCGCCCGCGATTGCCGACGCCGCTCGAAGTGAACAGCACCGCGGCATCGCTGGAGGCGCGCAGCAGCGGCAGGAGTCGCTGCGTCAGCACGAACTCCGCCGTGACGTTGACGTGCATGACGCGCATGAATGTCGGCACGTCGTATTGTTCGATCGAGGTGAGCGTGCCTAACAAGGCGGCGTTGTGCAGCAGCCCATCGAGCCGTCCATAACGCTTTTCAACCGCGGCTGCCACGGCCTCGTATTCGGCCGACAGCGCGCGCTCCAGGTCCAGCGGCACGATGCTGGCTTCGGGTGCGCCGAGTTTCTGGATCTCGGCGTGCACCGCTTCGAGCTTGCGCACCGTGCGCCCGAGCAGGATCACTTCGGCTCCGGCCGCCGCCAGCGCCAGGGCTACAGCGCGGCCGATGCCGGCCCCGGCACCGGTGACCATGACGACGCGGCCGTCGAATTCATGCGGCCCGGGTACATGACGCATGGGATCGAAATCGTTCGCGCTCAATTCTGGGTCTCGTCAGTCGCGGTCTCGTCGGAGGGGGATCTGCTTTCGCTCGCGGGCAGCCGCACGAGCTGCTCGACTGGGTCAATGGACTCCAGTTCTTCGCCCGCCACGCCGAGCTCGGTGAACTTGCGCGCCTGCGGCAGCACGTTGCGTTCCATTGAGCCAATGGAAGCATTGAAGGATTCGACCGCATTGCCCAGCGAGCGCGACACCTTCTGCAGGTGCGATACGAAAGTCGTGAGGCGCTTGTGCAGATCCGATCCGAGCTTGCGGATCTCGTTTGCGTTCTCGGTCATCAGATTCTGCCGCCAGCCGTAGGCGATGACCTTGAGCAGCGCCATGAGCGTGGAGGGCGTGGTGACGATGATGCGCTGCTTGAGCGCCGACTCGATCAGGTCGGGCCGTTCGGCCAGCGCCGCGGACAGGAACTGATCGCCCGGCAGGAACAGCACCGCGAATTCCGGGCTGTGCTCGAACTGTTCCCAGTAGCTCTTCTGTCCCAGTTCGCGCACGCGTTGTTCCACCTGCATGGCGTGGCGTCCGAGCGCGATGCGCCGGGTTTCATCGTCCGGGGCTTCGGCCGCGTCCATGTAGGCATCGAGCGGCGTCTTTGCGTCGACGACAATGGTGCGCGATTCCGGCATGCGCACCAGCAGGTCCGGCCGCAGTGGCCCGCGTTCAGCGCTGGCGATGTGCTCCTGCTCGGTGAAATCGCAATGCTCGGAGAGGCCCGCGAGCTCCACCACGCGGCGCAGGGTGATTTCACCCCAGCGGCCGCGCACTTCGGGACGGCGCAACGCGGTCGAGAGGTTGCGGGTCTCGCGTTGCAGGAGATCCTGCACCTTGACGAGATTCTCGATCTGCCCGGTGATCTTGCCGGCTGATTCGCGGTGCTCGCGCACGATGTTCTGCGCCTGCTCCTCCTGCTTGCGCAGTGACTCCTTGATGGGTTCGAGCAGTTGCGCAATGGCGGTCTCGCGTTCCTTGAGCGAGGACTGCGCAGCCGCCTGGTCGCGCCCGAAGACTTCGCGCGCCAGCTTGAGAAACGTCTCGCTGTTGGCGTCGAGCGCGAGACGCGAGGCGCCTTCGATGGCGGCGCGCACCTGCGCTTCGCTCTGTGCCAGCAACTCCGCCGTGCGGGCGCGCTGCTGCTCGTCGCTGGCGATACGCGCGCGCGCCTCGGCCAGGTCGGCGCGCAGCACTTCAGAACGCCGGGCGGCTCGTAATGTGCCTGTCAGGTATCCGATGACGGCGGCCGCGATCGCGGCGAGCACACCGATGAGAATGGCCGTGTTCACACCGAACCGTTGCGCGACTTGTCCAGCCACTCGATAAGTTCGAGCGGAGAGTCGAGCCAGCCATGCGAGAACCATCCATCGGCGCGATCGTCGTCGCCGAGATAACCGTACCCGGCCACCAGTGCAAACATGCCCGCGGCCTTCGCCGCCTGCATGTCGCGCTCGGCATCGCCGACGTAAACACAGGCCGCGGGTGGAATGCCCATGGTCGAAGCGGCGTGCAGCAGCGGCAGCGGATGAGGCTTGCGCTCGGGCAGGCTGTCGCCGCTGACCACGGCGCGCGCGCGCTTGTGCAGGCCGACTTCCACGAGCAGGGGATCGGTGAGCCACGCCGGCTTGTTCGTGACGATGCCCCAGTACACCCCGCGACTTTCGAGGGCGGCCAGCATTTCATCGCCGCCTTCGAACAGGCAGGTGTGCTTGGCGAGTTGCCGGCGATAGATGTCGAGCAGCCTCTTGCGCATGGTCTCGTGCGCGTCGGGCGGCAGTTCGCCGAAGGACAGCTTCACCAGCGCGTTGGCACCATGAGAAACCTGGCAGCGCACCATCTCGTAGGGCAGCGGCGCGAGGTTTTCCTCGGCGCGCAGCGCGTTCAGCGCGTCCATCATGTCCTGTGCGGTATCGAGCAGTGTTCCGTCGAGATCGAACAACACAGCCTTGATGGCACCGCCGTTATGCGTTTTCGAGTGGTTCATGCGGCTGTCCCGGATGGCGCGCTCAGGAGCGCGACGGCGCGCCGGCCCGGGTCAGGTGCACGAGATAGTTCACGGAAGGATCGCGCGTCAGTGTGCACAGCTCGCGCAGCGGGTCGTACTTGAGTCCCGCGATGTCGGCGACATCGAGCCCGGCGGCGCGCGCAAAGCGCGCAATTTCGGAAGGTTTCAACAGGCGCTCGTATTCGTGTGTGCCGCGCGGCACCAGCCGCGCGAGATATTCTGCACCCACGATGGCGAGCGCGAAGGATTTGAAGTTCCGGTTGATGGTGGAGATGAACACATGGCCACCGGGGCGGGCCAGCTCTGCGAGTACTCCGATGGTGCCGGCCGGATCCGGTACGTGCTCGAGCATTTCCATGCAGGTGACGACGTCGAACTGTCCGGCATGCGCGCGCACCAGGCTTTCCGCCGAGTCCACGCGATAGTCGATGGTGAGGCCGGAATCGAGGGCGTGCAGCCGCGCGGTGTCCACCATGCTGGGTGCGAGATCGATCGCCGTGACATTCGCGCCGGCACGCGCCAGTGATTCGGCGAGCAGGCCGCCGCCGCAACCCACATCGAGCACGCGTGCGCCGCGCAGGTTGGCGCGTTCCTCGACATAGCGCGCACGCACGGGATTGAGCCGATGCAGCGGTTTGAACTCACCATCCACATCCCAGAAGCGATGCGCCGCCGCCTCGAATTTGGCGATTTCCGCAGCGTCGCTATTCATCGACACGTCGGGAGTTTCTGGCGATTTCCGCGGGCTCGTCATGAGGCCCGGGAGTATAGCTGCGACGAGCCCCGGAATGGGCAAGAACGCACGTGAAAACAGGCATTTCCGCGGGGTCTGCGTGCTAGAATTCCGCACCTTTTTTTGACCCCTCCATACATGAACGAAATCGCGCGCGAAATCCTGCCCGTCAATCTCGAAGACGAGATGCGCCAGTCCTATCTCGACTACGCCATGAGCGTAATCGTGGGCCGCGCGCTGCCCGACGTGCGCGACGGACTGAAGCCGGTACATCGCCGCATCCTGCACGCCATGCGCGAGCTGGGTAACGAGCACAACAAGGCCTACAAGAAATCCGCCCGCGTGGTCGGCGATGTCATCGGCAAGTACCACCCGCACGGCGACAACGCCGTGTACGACGCGCTGGTGCGCATGGCGCAGGACTTTTCCATGCGCTACCTGCTGGTGGACGGGCAGGGCAACTTCGGCTCGGTGGACGGCGACGCGCCGGCGGCCATGCGTTACACCGAAGTGCGCATGTCGCGCATCGCCGGCGAACTGCTGGCTGATATCGAGAAGGAAACCGTCGACTTCGTGTCGAACTACGACGGCTCGGAGACCGAGCCCTCGGTATTGCCGGCGCGCTCCCCCAATCTGCTGGTCAATGGCTCGGCAGGTATTGCCGTCGGCATGGCCACCAATATCCCGCCTCACAACCTGGTGGAAATCGTCAACGCCTGCCTTGCGGTGCTCGACAAGCCCGAGGTAACGCTGGCGGAACTCATGCAGCACGTGCCGGGACCAGATTTCCCGACCGCCGGCATCATCAATGGCGCCACCGAAATCGCCACCGCCTATCGCACCGGTCGTGGCCGACTGTCGATCCGCGCGCGCACGCATTTCGAGGACGTCGACAAGGCTGGCGGGCGCCAGGCCATCATCGTCACGGAACTTCCGTACCAGGTGAACAAGGCGCGCCTGCTCGAGCGCATCGCCGAACTGGCCCGCAACAAGGAAATCGACGGCATCTCCGACCTGCGCGATGAGTCCGACAAGGACGGCATGCGCGTGGTCATCGAACTCAAGCGAGGTGAAGTCGCCGAAGTGGTGCTGAACAACCTCTTTGCGCAGACGCCGCTCGAGACCGTGTTCGGCATCAACATGGTCGCGCTCATCGACGGCCAGCCGAAGCTGCTGTCGCTCAAGGAGATGCTCGAAGCCTTCGTGCGCCACCGCCGTGAGATCGTCACGCGGCGCACGATCTACGACCTCGCCAGGGCGCGCGACCGCGCACATATTCTCGAGGGCCTCGCAGTGGCGCTGGCCAACATCGACGAGGTGATCGCACTCATCAAGGCTTCGCCGTCGTCGGTGGAAGCCAAGGTCGGCCTCATGGGTCGTGTGTGGAATTCCGGCGCGGTGCCCGAAATGCTGGCGCGAGCCGGTTCGATCAGCACGCGGCCGCAGACGGTCAGCGCCGAGTTTGGAATCGTCGACGGTGGCTACCGGCTCACCGAGACCCAGGCCCAGGCCATTCTCGACATGCGCCTGCATCGCCTGACGGGACTCGAACAGGACAAGATCGTTGCCGAGTACCAGGAACTGCTGGCGCTGATCGTCGACCTCACCGACATCCTGGCGCGGCCCGAGAGGCTGGCGCAGGTGGTGCGCGAAGAACTGATCGCCGTGCGCGAGCAGTACGGCGATGCGCGCCGCACCGAGATCAACCGCGACCACCTCGATTTGTCCACCGAGGACCTGATCGAGCCGCAGGACGTGGTGGTCACGCTCTCGCATGCCGGCTACGCCAAGTGCCAGCCGGTCACCGAGTACCAGGTGCAGCGCCGCGGCGGGCGCGGCAAGGCCGCCACCTCGGTGAAGGACGAAGACTTCGTCGAGAAGCTCTTCGTTGCGCACACGCACGACACCATCCTGTGCTTCAGCAATCGCGGCAAGGTGTACTGGAAGCGCGTATTCGAACTTCCGCAGGCGGGCCGTGGCTCGCGTGGCAAGCCGATGGTCAACCTGTTGCCGCTCGAAGAAGGCGAGAAGATCAACGCCATCCTTCCCATCAAGCAGTTCGATGACGATCACTTCGTGTTCATGGCGACCAGCCAGGGCACGGTCAAGAAGACGCCGCTGTCGGCGTTCTCGCGGCCGCGCGCCAGCGGCATCATCGCCCTGTCACTCGACGAGGGCGATCGCCTGGTCGGCGTGGCGCTCACCGATGGCCGGCGCGAAGTCATTCTCTCGTCGAGTGGTGGCAAGTCCATCCGCTTCAACGAAGAAGAAGTTCGCCCCATGGGACGCGAGGCCACCGGTGTGCGCGGCATCAAGCTTGGCGCGGCGCAGGAGCTGATTTCGCTCATCGTGGTCGGCGACGGGCTCATTCTCACGGCGTCGGCCAACGGCTACGGCAAGCTCACGCCGCTGGAAGACTTCCCGCAGCACGGCCGCGGCGGACAGGGTGTCATCGCGCTGCAAACTACCGAGCGCAACGGTGAAATGGTCGCGGCGCTGCAAGTGAATTCTGATCATGAGCTCATGCTGATTAGTTCTACTGGAACGCTGGTGCGCACTCCGGTGAGCGAAATCTCCGTTGTCGGGCGCAATACGCAGGGCGTTCGCCTCATCCGGCTGGGAGAAAGCGAGCGTTTGACCGGGATCGAGCGCATCGAGAGCCTCGGCGAAGAAGCACCGGGCGCCGATCCGTCGGTACCGGGAATGCCGTCAGGGGATTCCTCGACAAGTGGCCCTGCCGATACGCCAACGTCCTGATATATTTCGCGCCCTCGGGCAATAACGTCCGGGGCGAACAAACGGGCGGGCAATAAGGTCCGCACGAGAGGAATATTTCATGCGCGTATTCAATTTCGCCGCGGGGCCGGCCACACTGCCCCTCGAAGTCCTTCAACAGGCTCAGACCGAGATGACCGACTGGCTGTCCAGCGGCATGTCGGTGATGGAAGTTTCCCACCGCAGCAAGGCGTTCATCGCCGTCGCCCAGCAGGCAGAAGCCGACCTGCGCGAGCTGCTGTCGATTCCCGCTAACTACAAGGTGCTGTTCCTGCAGGGCGGCGCCACCGGCATGTTCTCGGCGATCCCGATGAACCTGGCCACCGCCGACTCCACCGTCGATTACGTGAACACCGGCGCGTGGTCGAAGAAGGCCATCGGCGAAGCGAAGCGTTATCTGCAAGGTCGTCAACGTATCCGCCGACGAGGCTGCCTCGAACTACTCCACGGTTCCCGCGCAGGGCACGCTCAAGCTGTCGCCCGGCGCGGCGTACTTCCACTACACGCCCAACGAGACCATCGGCGGCGTGGAGTTCGATTACATTCCCCAAATCAACAAAGATGGCGGCAACGTGCCGCTGGTGGCGGATTTCTCCAGCACCATTCTGTCGCGGCCGCTGGACGTCACGAAGTTCGGTCTCATTTACGCCGGCGCGCAGAAGAACATCGGCCCGTCAGGCATTTGCGTGGTCATCGTGCGCGAGGATCTCATCGGCAAGGCGCGCCCCGGCACGCCCTCGGTGTGGGACTTCAAGGCCATGGCCGACGAAGGCTCCATGCTCAACACGCCGCCCACCTTTGGCTGGTATTTCGCCGGCCTGGTGTTCAAG
This sequence comes from uncultured Pseudomonadota bacterium, assembly GCA_963832505.1. Classification (GTDB taxonomy): domain Bacteria; phylum Pseudomonadota; class Gammaproteobacteria; order Steroidobacterales; family Steroidobacteraceae; genus CADEED01. The sequence goes on from CAWHUD010000001.1 coordinate 703,248, forward strand.
TGGCTCAAGAAGCAGGGCGGCCTCGAGGCCATGGAACAGCGCAATCGCGCCAAGGCCGACAAGCTCTACGGCTTCATCGAAGCCAGCAGCTTCTACAAGAGCCCGGTGGCGAAGAACGCGCGTTCGTGGATGAACGTGCCGTTCACGCTGGCCAAGCCCGAACTCGACAAGGCTTTCTGCGCCGAGGCCGCCAAGGCCGGCCTGGTGAATCTCGAGGGACATCGCTCGGTGGGCGGCATGCGTGCGTCCATCTACAACGCCATGTCCATCGAAGGCATCGACGCCCTCGTGAACTTCATGAAGGAATTCGAAGAAGACGCAACGGCCGTGAACAAGAGGGGACAGGTTTATTTTTCGCGAGTGTGCATGCGCGACTTTCGCGACGCGCGCTGCGAAAAATAAACCTGTCCCCGTTGCCGCACATGAGTTTTGTTCGCGGGCAATAGCGTCCGCGAATCGACCGGCCAGGCAATAAGGTCTGCGCCAAGGAGATAGACGATGCGATTCAAGATCCAGACGCTCAACAACATCAGCATCAAGGGGCTGGAGCGCCTGCCGCGCGACCGCTTCGAGGTGGCGTCCGACATCAACAGCCCCGACGCCATCCTGGTGCGCTCGGCGGACATGCACAAACTGGCATTACCCGAGAGCCTGCGCGCCGTGGGCCGCGCCGGTGCGGGTACCAACAACATCCCGGTCGACGCGCTCTCGAAGAAGGGCGTTCCCGTGTTCAACGCGCCCGGCGCCAATGCCAACGCGGTGAAGGAACTGGTGCTGGCCGGCATGTTCCTCGCGGCGCGCAACATCACGCAGGCCTGGACCTTCGCCAAGTCGCAGAACGGTGACGATCACGCCATCGACGTGGCGGTGGAAAAGGGCAAGAAGAATTTCGTGGGCTTCGAACTGCCGGGACGCACGCTCGGCGTCGTGGGCCTCGGCGCCATCGGCGTGGAAGTCGCGAACTCGGCGCTGGGTCTCGGCATGAAGGTGCTGGGCTACGATCCGCAAATCACCGTGCAACGCGCCTGGCAGCTGTCGTCCAACGTGGAGCAGGCGCTGTCGCTGGATGACCTGTTCGTGCGCTCGGATGTGATCTCGGTGCACGTGCCGCTGACGCCCGAGACGCGTGGCCTGGTCAACGAGGCGCGCCTCAAGCTCATGCGCAAGAACGGCGTGATCCTGAACTTCGCGCGCGGGCCCATCGTGGACGAAAAGGCTATCATCGCATGCGCTGGATGACGGCCGACTGCAGGGCTACGTCTGCGACTTCCCGACCAATGCCACCAAGGATCACCCGAAGATCGTGACCTTGCCGCATCTCGGTGCTTCCACCAACGAGGCCGAGGACAACTGCGCCGTCATGGTCGCCGACACCGTCAAGGACTACCTCGAGAACGGCAACATCAAGAACAGCGTGAACTTCCCCGAAGTGGTGCTGCCGCGCGCCCCCAAGACCGCGCGCATCTGCATCGCCAACAGCAACGTGCCTAACATGGTGGGCCAGATCTCCACGCTGCTCGCCGGCGCCTCGCTGAACATTGCCGAGCTGCTCAACAAGTCCCGTGGCGAATATGCGTACACGCTCATCGATACCGATGGCGCGGTGGATGCCGCCGTCATCGACAAGATCCGGGCGATCTCGGGCGTGCTGGCCGCGCGGGTGATATAACTGCCCGCAGACCGGGGAGCGCCACGAGGGCGGACGATGGCGAAGCGGAAGACAGAGAAGAGCAGCAAATCGAACGCGAAGCAGGCGGCGGCGCCATCCGCCCCGCCCGCGCCGATCGAGCAACTGCGTTCGAAAATCGACGACGTGGATGCGCGCATCCAGGCGTTGCTCAATGAACGCGCGCACCTGGCACGCCAGGTCGGCATCTCCAAGCACGCCGATGGCCACACCGTCGACTTCTATCGTCCGGAGCGCGAGGCGCAGGTGCTGCGCATGGCGCGCGAGCGTAACAAGGGCCCGCTGCGTACCGAGGAAATCCTGCGGCTGTTCCGCGAGATCATGTCCGCGTGCCTGGCGCAGGAAGAGCCGCTCAAGGTGGGCTATCTCGGCCCCGAGGGCACGTTCTCCCAGACCGCGACTCTCAAGCATTTCGGTCACTCGGTGCGCGCGCTGGCGCTGTCTTCGGTGGACGAGGTATTCCACGAGGTCGAAGCGGGGCTGGCCGATTTCGGCGTGGTGCCGGTGGAGAATTCCACCGAGGGCTCGGTCAATCACACGCTCGACAGCTTGTTAGGCTCGCCGCTCAGGATCTGTGGCGAGGTGGAACTGCGCATCCACCAGTTCCTCATGGGCGGCATGGAACGCATCGACAAGATCAAGCGCATCTGCAGCCATCCGCAGTCGCTGGCCCAGTGCCGTGGCTGGCTCGATGAACATCTGCCCGAGGTGCCGCGCATCCCGGCCTCGAGCAATGCCGAGGCCGCACGCCGCGCCCGCGACGAGGAGGGCACGGCGGCCATTGCCGGCGAGACTGCCGCCGATGTCTACGGTTTGAAAATGCTGGCCGCCGAGATCGAAGATCGCGAGGACAACACCACGCGCTTTTTTGTAGTGGGCAAGAAGGTGTTCAAGCCTTCCGGAGTCGACCGCACCACCATCCTGTGTTCGGCGCTGCACACCGACTCGCCCGGCGCATTGTTCCGGTTGCTCGAACCGCTCGCGAAACACAAGATCAGCCTGACACGCATCGAGTCGCGGCCGTCCCACCGCAAGAAATGGGACTACGTGTTCTTCTTCGACATCGAGGGGCATGCGGACGAGCCGCACGTCACCAAGGCGCTCACCGCCTTGAAGAAGCGCGCCTCGCTGTTCCGCGTGCTCGGCTCGTATCCACGCGCCGTCTCCTGAAAATAGGAATGTCCCCATTTTCTGACAAGCCCGGCGACCTCGCCGTCGAAAATGTCCGCTCGCTCGCGCCCTACGTGCCGGGCAAGCCCATCGAGGAACTCGAACGCGAGCTCGGCATCACCAACATCATCAAGCTGGCGTCGAACGAGAATCCCTTCGGGCCGAGCCCGCTGGCCATCGCCGCCATGCAGCGCGCGCTTGACGATACGTGGCTGTATCCCGATGGCAGCGGTCATGTGCTCAAGCAGAAACTGGCCGCGAAGCTCGGTGTTGGCATCAACCAGATCACGCTGGGCAACGGTTCGAACGACGCGCTGGTGTTGCTGGCCGAGGCCTTCCTGAAGCCCGGTCTCGAAGCCGTCTACTCGCAATACGCTTTTGCCGTGTACCCGATCGCCATCCAGGCGACCGGTGCCACCGGCATCGCGGTACCCGCATTGCCGCCGAGTTCGAACATGCCGCTGGGTCACGACCTGTCCGCCATGGCGCGAGCCCTCAACACGCGCACCCGCGTGGTGTTCATCGCCAACCCTAACAACCCCACCGGCACCTGGATGCCAGCGCCGGAACTCGAGGCCTTCATCGCCGCGGTGCCGCCGCACGTGGTGGTGGCGCTCGACGAGGCGTACTTCGAATACATCGGCGGCTTGCCGTTGCAGGACGGCATTCAGTGGCTGGATCGTTATCCGAATCTCGTGGTGTTCCGCACCTTCTCCAAGGCATATGGCCTGGCAGGGGTACGCGTGGGATACGCGGTCAGTCATCCGACGGTGGCCGACATGCTCAATCGCGTGCGACAGGCCTTCAATGTTTCCGTCGTCGGCCTCGCCGGAGCGGCGGCGGCTCTCGACGATTCCGGCGCACATGGAAGCGCGGTCAAGGTGGCGGTGGCGGAGCGCGCCCGCGTGTCGCAACGTCTCGCCAGCGGCGGAACTCGCGTCGTGCCATCGGCTGGCAATTTCCTGCTGTTGCACGCCGGTGCCGAATGCGCAGGCGCGTTTCCAGGTCCTGCTGCGCCAGGGAATCATCGTGCGGCCGGTGGGCAACTACCAGCTGCCCGAGCACCTGCGGGTGACGCTTGGCACGGTCGAGCAGAACGATCGGTTCCTGCGTGCATGGGAAGCTTGCTAGCCTCTTCCCTGGCATGAGCATCACCACCGTACCCATCGTCACCATCGACGGGCCCTCGAGCTCGGGCAAGGGCACCATCAGTCGCCTGGTCGCCGCGCGTGTGGGCTGGAACCTGCTCGACAGCGGTGCCCTGTACCGGCTGGTCGCTCTGGCCGGCGTTCACCGGAACATCGATCCGGATGACGTCCCCGAGCATGTCTCCATCGCCCGCACCATGCAGGTGGTGTTCTCTGCCCGCGAGGGTGAGGAACAGGTGCTGCTCGACGGGCGGGACGTGAGCCGGGAGATCCGCAATGAACAGGCCGGGGCAGGGGCCTCCCGGGTGGCCGCCTGGCCGGCGGTCAGGACCGCCCTTTTGGACCGTCAAAGGTCCTTTGCCACACCCCCCGGACTGGTGGCCGACGGGAGGGATATGGGTACCGTCATCTTTCCGGACGCCCAGTTGAAGGTTTTCCTTACTGCCAGCGCTGAGGAACGGGCCCAAAGGCGTCATAAGCAGTTGATCGAAAAGGGCTCCGCTGCTAGTCTTGCCGCCCTTTCGCGGGAGATCGCGGAGCGTGATTTGCGGGATTCAACCCGCCAGGTCGCTCCGTTGAAGCCCGCGCCGGACGCGCAGCTACTCGACTCCACCGGATTGAGTATCGACGACGTTGTCGAGCGGGTGCTCTCGCTCGGACGCGAGCGCAAGCTCTGGCAATGAAGGGAATGGTTGCTTCACAAGGATCGTGGAGCTTTTGACAACAACCTCGAGGGACGGAGTCCCGAGAGCGGCAATCAACACGGCCGTGACTCAACATCGGACCGTGCGAGTGAGTAAATGACAGAAAGTTTTGCCCAGCTCTTCGAACAGAGCATCGCTAATCAGCGAATCCGCCCCGGAATGATCCTCACTGGCCTGATCGTCGACGTAGGCGACGACATGGTCGTAGTCAACGTGGGCCTGAAGTCCGAAGCGGTCATCCCGCTCGAACAATTCAAGAACGAACGTGGAGAAATCGAGGTCAAGGCTGGTGACAGCGTCGAAGTCGCTCTCGATGCCATGGAAGACGGCACCGGCGAAACGCGCCTCTCGCGCGAAAAAGCCAAGCGTGCCCGCACCTGGACCCGTCTCGAAGAGTCGTTCAACAAGTCCGAAATCGTCACCGGCACCATCACGGGCCGCGTGAAGGGTGGTTTCACCGTCGAGATCGACAATGTCCGCGCGTTCCTTCCCGGTTCGCTGGTCGATGTCCGTCCGGTGCGCGATACCGCCTACCTCGAAGGCAAGTCCCTCGAGTTCAAGGTCATCAAGCTCGACCAGAAGCGCAACAACGTGGTGGTCAGCCGCCGCGCGGTCGTGGAGCAGGAATTCTCCGCCGAGCGCAGCGCGCTCATGGACAACCTGCAGGAAGGCACCGTACTCAAGGGCACGGTCAAGAATCTCACCGACTACGGCGCGTTCGTGGATCTCGGTGGCATCGACGGCCTGCTGCACATCACCGACATGGCGTGGAAGCGCGTCAAGCATCCGTCGGAAGTCGTCAAGGTTGGCGACGAGATCGACGTCCGCATCCTCAAGTTCGACCGCGAGCGTTCGCGTGTCTCGCTGGGCCTCAAGCAGCTCGGCGCGGATCCGTGGGAAAACATCGCCCGCCGCTACCCGCCCAACACCCGCGTGTTCGGCAAGGTCACCAACATCGCCGACTACGGCGCGTTCGTGGAGATCGAGGACGGCGTCGAAGGCCTGGTCCACGTGTCCGAAATGGACTGGACCAACAAGAACGTCAACCCGGCCAAGGTCGTGCACTCGGGCCAGGAAGTCGAAGTCATGGTGCTGGACGTGGATGAAGAGCGTCGCCGCATCAGCCTCGGCCTCAAGCAGTGCAAGCAGAATCCCTGGAAGGAGTTCTCCGAGAACTTCAACCGTGGCGACAAGGTGTCGGGCCAGATCAAGTCCATCACGGACTTCGGCGTGTTCATCGGGCTCGCCGGCAACATCGACGGACTCGTGCACCTGAGCGATCTCTCCTGGGACGTGGCCGGCGAAGAAGCCGTGCGCAATTACCAGAAGGGCCAGCAGGTGGAAGCCATGGTGCTGTCCATCGACCCGGAGCGTGAGCGCATTTCGCTTGGTATCAAGCAGCTCGCGCAGGATCCGTTCAGCGAGTACATCGCCACGAATCCGAAGGGCACCATCGTCAGGGGCGTGGTCAAGGAAGTGGACGCGCGCGGCGCGGTCATCGAACTCGGCAACGGCATCGAAGGCCAGCTGCGCGCCAGCGAACTGGGCCGCGACCGCGTCGAGGACGCGCGCACCGTGCTGAAGGTGGGCCAGGAAATCGAAGCCCGCTTCACGGGCGTCGATCGCAAGACCCGCACGATTGCGCTGTCGATCAAGGCGAAGGAGATCCACGAGGAGCAGGAGGCGGTGTCCAATTACCGCTCCGACCAACCCTCGTCGGGCACCAGCCTTGGCGACCTGCTCAAGGAGCAGATCGGCGGCGATCGTTGAGTGTTCCGCTGAATTAGTTAGTCTCTACAACAGCAATAACGGTAGCGGCCCATGACAAAGTCCGAGCTCATCGAGATCATCACGGCGAAACAGAAACACCTGCCAGCCAAGGATGTTGAGCTCGCACTCAAACAGATCCTCGAGATCATGAGTGACGCCCTGTCGGCGGGAGATCGCATCGAGATTCGTGGCTTCGGCTCGTTCTCGCTGCACTTCCGGCCGCCGCGGCAGGGCCGCAATCCCAAGACCGGTGAAGCCGTGGCGCTTTCCGGCAAGTACGTTCCCCACTTCAAGCCCGGCAAGGATCTGCGCGAACGCGTCAACGATGGCGCGGATCGGCCCATCCGGGATTGAGGAAAACCGGACATGGATGTGTGGGGAGAGACTGAATCTGTCCACCAGTTTCGCTAGCAATGGGGCTCGACCTCATTTCCTATCCGCCATTCTGGACTCGAACCTGGGCGCCGGCCCTTCGAATTCAGCACCGCGCTTCCCGGGCAGCAAGTCCCTCACGCTGCGTGACTGCGCCATTGCGGCGCTGGCCAATGGCACCAGCACCATCCGTTTTCCCGGAGAAGCCGACGACTACTGGCGCATGAAGGACTGCCTGCGCCGGCTCGGCATTGCCGTCGATGACTCGCGCGAGGACGAAGTGCGCATCGTGGGGAAGGGCGGCGAATTCGCGCCGGGCCGCATCACGCTCGATGTCGGGCAGAGCGCGGTCACCGCGCGTCTCATGCTGGCCTTCGCGGCACTGAGGCCGGATGTCACCGTCGTCGATGGTCACATCTCGATGCGCAAGCGACCCAACAAGGACCTGGTCGATGCGCTGGGCGCACTGGGCGCGAACCTCGAATCCACCGATGACGGCTTCCTGCCGACGACGGTGCGGGGTACACGTGAACTGCGCGGTCCCGCGCGTGTGCCGGGCTCGATCTCGAGCCAGTACCTCACCAGCCTGCTGACCGTCGCGCCGCTGAGCGGTCTCACCATCGAGGTGGAAGGCGAGCTCACCAGCAAGCCCTACGTTGAACTCACCCTCGACGAAATGGCCAAGTTCGGCGTGCGCGTCCAGAACGATCACTACCGCAGCCTGGTCGTGCCACGGCAGGCGTACCAGGCCGGCAGCATCGATGTCGAAGGCGACGCGTCGGCGGCTTCGTATTTCGCCGCGCTGGCGACGCTGCACGGCGCGTCGATCACGCTATCCAACCTTGGCGCCGGTACGCGCCAGGGCGATTACGCCTTCTTCGGACTGTGCGAAAAACTTGGCGCCCGGGTCACGCGCAAGCCAGACAGTACCCGGGTCGAAGGCCCGCGACGGCTCGATGCCGCATTCGACGGGCCGGTCGACATGACCAGCATGCCTGACGTCGCTCCCACGCTGATGATGCTCGCCCCGTTCCTCGAGCGCCCGACACACATCACGGGCCTGGCCACGTTGCGCGTGAAGGAATGCGACCGCATCGCCGCGCCGACACGCGAACTGCGCAAGCTCGGCGTGACGGTCGAAGAAGGGCCGGACTGGATGCGTATCGCGCCGTTGCCGCAGTCTCGCGCAGCGGCACCCGCGGTGGTGGAAATCGAGACCTATCACGACCATCGCATCGCCATGTGCTTCGGCGTGCTGGGATCGTTGCTCCCCGGACTCCGGATTCTCGATCCGGGCTGCGTGGCCAAGACCTACCCGAACTACTGGCGCGACTGGCAGCGGGCTGCCGCGGTCCCAAGAGGCGGGGACAGGTTTATTATTGATTTCGCGGCGCCAATCGAGCGATCTGCGGCCAATAAATAAACCAGTCCCCTTTCTGATAACGTCCGCGCATGCGTCTGCGCGGTATCGGCCCCGAAGTCCTGCTGCTGTGTTTCCTGCTCGTCGGGGCGGCGGCCTTCGTGCTCGGACGGCGCTCCGCGCGCGGCCGCCGTGTGCGCGGCGACACCGAGTATTTCGCCGGCCTCGATCACCTGGTCAACGACCGCTACGACCGCGCTGCCGAGGTGTTCACGCGTCTCGCCACCAAGTCGCACGAGGCCGAGATTCAGTTCGCGCTCGGCAGCCTGATGCGCAAGCGCGGCGAAGTGGATCGCGCCATCGCCATTCACACCGGACTCGCGGAAAATCGCGATCCGGCGATCCGCGAGCAGGCGATCTTCGCGCTGGGCCTCGATTACATGAGCGCCGGGCTCATGGATCGCGCCGAGGAAAAACTGCGCAGCCTGCTGACCTCGACGCGTTATCGCGCCGCCGTTCTCGACCGGCTCGCCTGGGTGTACGAGCAGCAACGCGAGTGGCGCGCGGCGCTGGAATTGTGGGCCGAGTTGCCGGCCGAGAAGCAGCTTGAACATGCCGCCGACGCGGCGCATTACTGCTGCGAACTCGGTGAAACCGCGCTGGCCGCAGGCGACGTCGCCGGCGCCCGTACCCAGCTTGCTGCGGCGCGCGTTCACGCGCCCGGTGGCGCGCGCACAAAAATGCTCGCGGCGCGCATCGCGGCGGCCTCGGGCGAAACCGAGCGCACGCTCGAGCTGTACGCCGCGGCACTCGGCGGCTCGCGCACCATGGAAGAAGCATTTCTGCAGGAAGCGCACACGGCCCTCGGCTCGCGCGCCGCGGAACTCGATACCCGCCTGCGCTCGCAGCTGAGCGAGGAGCCCGAGCTGCTGCCACCGCCCGAGCGTTTTCGCTGCGATGAATGCGGCGTAGCCAGCGTCACCTGGCACTGGCGCTGCCCGCGTTGCCGCGCCTGGGATTCCCTGCGGAGTACGAATAACCGCAGCATTTGACGAGTTTGGCGACTGCCGCCAGGCACGCCGACATTGTTAGTCTTCCTGCGTCCGGATCTCGCCGGGCCATGTCACGCAAGGAGGCCATACATGTCTTGCTCATTCAATTCATTGAAATACTGGGTTCCCACGCTCGCCGCCACGCTGCTGCTGGGGCAGGTGGTGGTTGCCGAGCCGGTCAACATCAACACCGCGGATGCCACCGCGCTCGCCAAGGCGCTGGACGGCATCGGTCCGGCCAAGGCCAAGGCCATCGTGAGCTACCGCGACAAGAACGGCCCGTTCAAGAGCGCCGACCAGCTCGCCATGGTGGAGGGCATCACGCAGAAGCTCATCGACAAGAACCGCGCGGACATCCGCCTGGGGGCTGACAAGCCGGCACCGGCCACGGTACCGGCGGCGAAACCGGTGAAGCCCGGGTCGTAAGCGGCGTCTTACGGTCCCCGAGGACGTGGAGGCTTTCAAGCTCTCGCGTCCTCACTACCGGCCCCTCAATGGGGAATTATGGCGGGCATGGTATGGTTTCGGCCCCAAATCCGGAGCCCGTATGCCCGTCAAGGACAAGAAGAACCGCATCGACGTTGCCGTATTTCCGGTCGCCGGCCGGGGTACGAGATTCCTGCCGGCGACCAAGGCCAGCCCCAAGGAAATGCTGCCCATCGTCGACAAGCCGCTGATCCAGTACGCGGTGGAAGAGGCGCTGGAAGCCGGCGCGCGACGCCTGGTGTTCATCACCGGCTCATCCAAGCGCGCCATCGAAGATCATTTCGACACCGACGGCGAACTGGAGAGCCTGCTGCTCAAGCAGGGCAAGAGCGATCTGCTGAACACCCTGCGCAGCGTGCTGCCTTCCTACGCCTCGTGCATCTACATTCGCCAGCCCGCGCCACTGGGCCTCGGCCACGCGGTGTTGTGCGCCAAGCCGGCGGTGGGGAACGCGCCATTCTTCGTGCACCTCGCGGACGATCTCATCGACGCGAAAGAAGCCTGCCTCAAGCAGATGGCTGAGCGATTCGACGACGGCAGCATCGTGGCCGTCCAGACCGTGCCGAAGGATCAGACCGACAAGTACGGCATCGTGAAGACCGGTGAAACCCGCGGCGACCTGTTGCGCATCGATCGCATCGTGGAAAAGCCGAAGCCGGCGCAGGCTCCCTCGAATCTCGCGGTGGTGGGCCGGTACCTGCTCACGCCCGGCCTGTTCAATCATCTCGAGAAGATAGGCGAGGGCGCGGGCGGCGAGATCCAGCTCACCGACGGCATCGCGCGGCTCATGGCTGACGAGCCGGTGTACGCATACAAGTTTTCCGGCAAGCGCTATGACTGCGGCAGCAAGCTCGGCTACCTGCAGGCCAACGTGGAATACGCGCTCGCGCATCCGGAGCTCGCGAAATCATTCCGCGGCTACCTGCGCACCCTGGTCAAGGACTTCAAGTAAACACCGGCCGCGCGGGCCGGGACCAGTCTTCAGATCGCGCAGCTCTCGACCGCGCCGGCGGCGCTGCGTACCTGGAACGAACGCACGTTGCTGAGCGCACGCGCCAGCGATCCGTCGGCTGAGTTCAGGGTGTGCGTCCAGTCGACCAGCTGCACGGTGTCGCAGCCGCCGGACGAACCGCGGATCAGCTGACCCATGCGAATGGTCTGCACGATGGAATCGCCGCTCGTGGAAGTGGCGCTGCTCGCCACCGCGTAGTCCGAGTTGTTGAACATCGTGAACTGCCACAGGTACTCGGCCAGTTTCTCGAGCTCTTCGGCATTGAGCGGACGCTGGTTCATGAGGCCCGCCGCGCCCGAATCGCTGCGCAGGTCGGAGCCGGCGCGATCCAGGTAATCACAGCGGAACACGCGATGACGGAGCATCGCGCTCACGTCTGCGCGCGGCACGCGCACCACTTCGAACAGGCGCGCATCGCTGCGCACTTCGACGAGATCGGAATATTGCCCCTGCCAGGTGGCCTGGCGCTCGGACCATTCCATGGCCTGCGCCATGTCATTGGTGCACACCTCGTAGGTGTTGCCCATGGCCTGCGGGCCAGCCGCCAGGTCGGTGTTCTTGAGATGCCGCGTCGAAATCATGCCCGTGACATTCGACGGACGCGCTTCCAGGTCGAAATCGGCCGGTGTGCGCGCATCACCCTTGTAGAGACGGTCGGCGAGCGACAGGTCCGCAGCGGACGTGGACGGCGCCTCGATGGTGACCGGGGGCGGAAGACCGGGGGCTGGGTATTGCTCGGGGGCGGGCTGGAAGCGCCGCCGCCGCCACCGCCACAGGCCGTCAGCGCAGCCACGCTCAGAAGGAGTAGAAGGCTTCGCGAGTGCCGGGGAGTTCGTATGCTCGAAGCCGCTGCGTTCAGGTCCCGGGTCCTGCGTACAGTTATTAGTAGTTGGGGCCGGCGGCAGCACACGAGCACTTGCGAGAGAGGAGTACCGTCGGTCGGTGTGCACGAACCCGTGAGGCTGCCGCCAGCGATTCATTGCGCGTGCCTTTGAGCACGCTCCCTAGGCACCTTTACGGCGGCAAGGCGGACAAATTGAGCCGCCGAATGTGACGCGCTTCGCGGGAGCGCGGCAATTATTTGAACCCCGTCTCTTATGTTTCCTGGCCGCGCGCGGGATTAGGTTAACGGTCGCGACAACGCTCCACGTGGAACCATGGTAGTTAGTCAGCGGCAAAAAAAACGCGCCCGGTGGGCGCGTTGGAAAGGCTTGCTCTGTTGGGAGCGAGCAGAGAGGATCGGTTCAGGCTTCGGCCGAGAGCACCTGTCCGGCGCCGGGCGCGTAGGCGCCGGCGCGGCGCGGCCCATAGGCTCGCGGCGCGGTGTCGGTGCCGGTGATGGCGCCGAGCAGTCCCTCGACGCGCTTGATCTGTGCGCCGACCAGCAGGCCATTGCGGTCGTTCAGGTCGCGACACTTGCGTGCGCGCGTCGAACATTCCTCGTACGCGGCGGTGAGCGTGCGCTGCGGATCGCACCAGGCGATGAGCCGGGCGAGTCCGGAAAGATCGGTGTCATAGCCGAGCATGCTGCACATGCTGCGCCGCTCGTCTTCGAGCCGGAGCAACTGCGTGATGCTCGACTGGCGCGCGTCAGCGAGCGCTTCGAGCGCGTCGATGTCGCGCTTGCTCAGTGCCACGTGTTCGCGGTCGAGCAGGGCTTCGAATTCAGTGAGCGCGGAGTTTTCCTCGGCGAGCAGGCGCGCCAGGTGGTCGCGAGTGAGATTGGCATCCACTTGGGTATGCATCCGCGAGTTTCGGAGCGGCCGCTGCGCCGGCCTACTTGTGGGCCGGAATCGCGGCGAGCAGGTCGCCTTCGAAGCGCAGCATCTTGTCGGCAACGCGCTGCGCGTCGACGTGATAGCGGCCTTCGTCCAGCGCGCGACGCACCGCTTCGACGCGGGCTTCGCTGACCACCGGGACATTGGCAATCCGCTCTTCGAGAACGGCAAGAGTGCGCGCGGTGTCGGAGACGTCGACATTCGACGGCGAAGCGGTGGTGTCTGCCTTGCGGCCGTCGGTCGAGTCGCGCGTGCGCGAGACGGGGGCGCCGCCTCCCACTTGCACTGGTCGTCCGTCAATTCCGCTGATTTTGTTCGCCATCGCCATCACTCCTGGATCGTCGAACCCCTTAACGGCCGGATCACTGAAAGTCTTTAGGGGAGCGACGATTATTTGGCGCAGATTCTGTCAATGTGCGCCAATTCACAATGCGCTCATGGGGTTACGCGGACCACACCCTCGGTTTCGGCAATCCCCTCGATCACCTTTAGCGAATCGAGGTTCTGCACCCGCACGCGTTGGCGGGCACTGGCGTCGGCCAGCGCCCGGCCCGGGGCGCGAACTTCGATTCCCCCGGCATTGGCGGCCAGGGTCACGGTCTGCCCCCTATGTATAAGGAGTGCGGCCGTGAGCGCATCGGCGGTGACCGCCGTGCCTTCCGGCAACACCCGCCGTGTCAGGCGCCCATTCAGATCCTCGATGCGCATGACGAAGGGCGAGGCGAGACCAGGCAATACGCGCTTCTGCGGCGTGACATCGGCGGCCAGCAGCGCTTCGCCGCGCGCCAGCGACCGCCGCACTACGAATACCGTGAGCTCGCGGCGAATTTCGACCGGGACGTTGAGCGACCAGCTGCCGCCCTGGGAGCAGCTCACACGCACCAGCGACTTGGCCTGCGAACCGCGCGGGGCGGTGGCATGGGTATCGAGTCGCGAGCCGCAGGCCGGCAGGCGCAGCCGCGGATCGAGCGCCGCGGCGGTGAGTTCCACGCCCGACACCTCGGTGAGCTCCGCGCGCAGGGCGCGTTCGGCCGCAGCGCGGATCGAGTCCAGCGACTGCAGCGCCGGAGCATCCTGCGCGGTGGCCAGCATTGCGCTGCCGCCCAGCAAGAGGCCCACGAGGATTACTGCTGCCTGGGGGGGTCAAACGATTGACTGACATGTCCTGTAGTTAGCAATCCACGTGCCATGCGCGCGGCGGCTCAAGAAATCATTGCCGGCGCCGTTACGCAGGTTGCGACGGAAGGCTGGCAGCGTGCGGAAGTGCGCCGCCGCCACGCGGCAAACGCTCACCTCCCCGGTGCGTGCTGCGTCACAAGCCCCGAGCTTCCTCCCGGCCATAAACGGCCCGCGTTGCGCAAAAACGCCGCGTGGCACGTCACTTGCTTTGCTCCCCGTACGTCGGATCGATGACACCGGCGCGAGGAGTGAACATGCCTTTGAATCTCGACCAGTACGTCAGCGTGCACGCCGCTGCACTCGACGTGCGTGCGCGACGCACCGAGCTCATAGCCAACAACCTCGCGAATGCCGACACGCCGGGCTACAAGGCGCGGGACCTCGATTTCCGCCAGGCCATGGCGCGCGCCGCGGGCGAGACGCCCACCAGCGGTGTGCACCTCGCGACCACGCGGCCCGGGCACATCGGTGGCAATGCCACGGCCGATGCCGCCGCCAACCCTGATCTCAAGTACCGCACGCCGCTGGCGCCGGCGCTCGACGGCAATACCGTCGATGCGCAGCTCGAGCAGGCCGCCTTCGCCGAAAACGCCGTGCGTTACCAGGCGACGCTGACTTTCCTCAATTCGAAATTCCGTGGCCTGCTGACGGCCATCCTCGGTAGCTAGCTGCCGGGCATCATTGTCGAGGTAACGTTCAATGTCTTCCTTCAAGGCTTTTGATATCGCGGGTTCGGGCATGTCGGCGCAGTCGGTGCGCCTGAACACCACCGCCAGCAACCTCGCCAACGCCGAGAGCGTCAGCGGCGATCCGAATCGCGTCTACAAGGCGCGCCACCCGATTTTCGAAGCCGTGCGGGCGCAGCTCCAGGCCGGCGCCGCGCAGCAGGGCGAGGGCGGTAACGCCGCGGTGCGCGTCACCGGCATCTATGAATCGCAGGCGCCTGCCACGGCGCGTTACGAGCCGGGCAACCCGCTCGCCAATGCCGAGGGCTACGTGTACGCGCCCGCGGTCAACGTGGTCGAAGAAATGGTCAACATGATCTCGGCGTCGCGTTCCTACCAGAACAATGTCGAGGTGATGAACACCTCGAAGGACATGTTGCTGGCCACGCTGCGCCTGGGCCAGGGCTGATCGCGGTAGCTCAGGAGAACCAACATGCTCGACATGGACACCATCAACGCCGCCCTGGTGCGGCAGAACTCCGATCCGGAAGCCGCGGCGGCGCGGCGCGCGGCCAACGAGGCCAACGCGAAGAAGACCGAGCTCAACCAGGAAGATTTCCTGACGCTCATGATCACGCAGCTCCGGAACCAGGATCCCTTCAAGCCCATGGACCCGGCGCAATACGTCGGCCAGCTGGCGCAATTCAGCTCGGTGTCGGGCCTGTCGGAAATGAACCAGCAGATCAGCTCGCTCACCGACAGCCTGCGCGGCAACCAGGTACTGGATGGCGCCGGCCTCATCGGCCGCACGGTCATCGCGCCCGGCAACGGCGTCTACCTGCAGGACGCCGTCGACGGCGTCGCGCGTGGACCGCAGGGCCTGATCAACGTGCCCGCAGGCGCCTCGGCCGTGCAACTCGTGATCAAGGATCCGAGCGGCGCGCTCGTGAAGACACAGGCCCTCGACAACTCGCGCGGCGCGCAGGCCTTCACCTGGGATGGCACCACGAACGATGGCAGCGCGGCTCCGGCCGGCGCCTATCGCATCGAAGTCATCGCCCGCGTCGGCAATGAAAACGTTTCTCTGAAAACCAGCGTCGCTGCCCGCGTGTCGAGCGTGGCGCTCGATCCGTCCACCGGCGCACTGATGCTCGATACGGACTCGCTCGGCGAACTGGCCATGGGCGACATCGAGCGCGTGCTCTGACGCATTCACAAGATTCAGGCCAAGAAATTTAGGGAGCCAACACAATGCCTTTTCGTATTGCCCTTTCCGGACTCAACGCGGCGCAGGCGGACCTGAACGTCACCGCCAACAACATCGCCAACACCTCCACCACGGGCTTCAAGGGCTCGCGCACCGAATTCGCCGACATGTTTGCCGTGTCGTTGCAGGGTGTATCCAGCAACGCCAGCGGTAACGGCGTACGCGTGGCCGCGGTCGCGCAACAGTTCGCGCAGGGCAACATCGAGTTCACCGACTCGAACCTGGATCTCGCCGTGAGCGGGCAGGGCATGTTCATCCTCTCTGACCAGGGTGCGCTGGCCTACACGCGCGCCGGGGCGTTCCAGATGAATCGCGACGGCTACGTGGTCAATTCGATGGGCCAGCGACTGCAGGTCTATCCGCCGCTCACCGGCGGCGGTTTCAACACCGGCGGTCTCT
This sequence comes from uncultured Pseudomonadota bacterium, assembly GCA_963832505.1. Taxonomy (GTDB): domain Bacteria; phylum Pseudomonadota; class Gammaproteobacteria; order Steroidobacterales; family Steroidobacteraceae; genus CADEED01. The sequence continues at coordinate 719,297 of CAWHUD010000001.1, forward strand.
CGGACCTGCGTCTCGTCACCACGGACTCGGCGCCGCAGGCCACTGCCAACGTGGACTACGTGCTCAACCTGCCGGCCAGTGCAACGCCGCCGCCGGTACCCGTGTTTGACCCCAACGATCCGAATTCCTTCAACCAGGCGACTTCGCTGACCCTCTACGACTCATTGGGTGCCACGCATACCGGCACGATGTACTTCGTGAAGACGGCGACCGCCAACCAGTGGACGTCGCAGCTGGCCATCGACGGCACACTGGTGGGTGCGCCCCAGACGCTGCAGTACTCGAACACTGGCGTGCTCACCGCGCCGGCCGGCGGCCTGCTCGCCTTCCCGCCATACACCCCGACCACCGGCGCGGCCGACATGACGGTCACGGTGGATCTCGCGCAGTCGACGCAGTTCGGCGGCAACTTCGCGGTGAACTCGGTGACGCAGGATGGTTACACCACCGGCCGTCTCATCGGCATCGACATCGACGAGACCGGCATCGTTCAGGCGCGTTTCACCAACGGTAATTCGCAGTCGCTCGGCCAGGTCGCCATGGCCAATTTCGCCAATCCGCAGGGCCTGCAGCAGCTCGGCAACACGCAGTGGGCCGAGACCTTCTCCTCCGGACAGGCATTGCGCGGCGAAGCCGGCAATTCGGGCTTCGGCCTGGTGCAGTCGGGCGCGCTCGAAGGCGCCAACGTCGACGTGACCGAACAGCTGGTCAACATGATCACCGCGCAGCGCAACTTCCAGGCGAACGCGCAGATGATCAGCACGGCTGACCAGATCACCCAGACGATCATGAATATTCGCTAGGTGAATATTCTTCTCTATCGGCGAGGTAGCTAGTCATGGACAGAATGCTCTATGTGGCGATGACGGGCGCGGCGGAGACCCTGCGCGCGCAGACCGTCAACAACCACAATCTCGCCAACGTGAGCACCACCGGCTTTCGTGCCGATCTCGCCGCCTTCCAGAGCCGCGCGGTCGACGGAACCGGCTACGCCTCGCGTGTCTACGCCACCAACGGCACCGTGGGCTGGGACAAGACCTCGGGCGCGCTGCTGTCCACGGGCCGCGATCTCGACGTCGCCATCAACGGCCCGGGCTGGATCGCCGTGCAGGGAGCGGATGGCAAGGAAGCGTACACGCGCGCCGGCAACCTGCAGGTGGATGCCACCGGCCAGCTCATGACGGCTACGGGTCAGCAAGTGCTGGGCGATGGCGGTCCGATCAACATTCCGCCGTATTCTCGATCTTCTTTGCGCGTGATGGATCGATGTCCATCGTGGCGCAGGGCCAGGCGCCGGACACCACGGCCACCGTGGATCGCCTCAAGCTCGTCAATCCGCCCGATGCCGACCTGCAGCGTGGCGACGACGGCCTGTTCCGCCTGAAGGACGGCAGCGACGCGCCGCCCGACGCGGCCGTGCAGATCAGTGCCGGCACGCTCGAGTCGAGCAACGTCAATACCGCCGAAGCCATGGTCACCATGATCGAGCTGGCGCGGCAATTCGAAATGCAGGTCAAGGCGATTCGCACGGCCGAAGAAAACGCCGCAGCCGCGAGCCAACTCATGCGCCTCGGCTAACCAGGAGTATTTAAATGAATCCAGCACTGTGGGCAGCCAAGACCGGACTCGATGCGCAGCAGACGCGCCTCGCGGTCACGTCCAACAATCTCGCCAACGTCAGCACCAGCGGCTTCAAGAAAGGCCGCGTGGTGTTCGAAGACCTGCTGTACCAGAACGTCCGCCAGGTCGGCGCTTCGACTTCGCAGGACACCGAGGCGCCTTCGGGCGTGCACCTCGGCACTGGTGTGCGCGTGGTCGCCACCGAAAAGCTCTACACGCAGGGCGGTCTCACGCAGACCGACAATGCGCTGGACGTGGCCATCGAAGGCCGCGGCTTTTTCCAGATCCAGTTGCCCGACGGCACCAATGCCTACACCCGTGACGGCAGCTTCCAGATGTCCTCGGAAGGGCAGATGGTCACCTCGAGCGGCTACATCCTGCAGCCCGGCATCAGCATTCCCGAAGGTGCGCAGAGCATCAGCATCGGTCGCGATGGCATGGTCAGCGTGCGTCTCGCCGGCCAGGCCGGCGCCGGTGCAGGTGGGCCAGCTGCAGGTCACCGATTTCGTGAATCCGGCCGGCCTGCAGCCGCTGGGTGAAAACCTGCTCGCTGAGACCGCCGCCAGTGGCCCGGCGCAGTCGGGTACTCCCGGCCAGAACGGCCTGGGCTTTACCACCCAGGGTTCGGTCGAAGCCTCGAACGTCAACGTGGTCGAGGAACTGGTGAACATGATCGAGACGCAGCGCGCCTACGAAATGAATTCCAAGGCCATTTCGACTGCCGACCAGATGCTCGAATACGTGAACAACCAGTTATGAGATTCGCTCTCGCTACATTGACGTTGCTGTTAGTCGGCTGCGCCACCAGCCCGATGGAAGACGGACGCGATTTCACCGCGACGTGGCCTGCGGAGGATCAGCTTCCGGCGACCAACGCCCGGCGCCATCTATGCGCAGGGCACGGAGATGTCGCTGTGGCAGAACGTCACGGCGCGCAATGTCGGCGACACGCTCACCATCCGGCTGCAGGAAAACACCAGCGCCGAGAAGACCGCGAGCACCTCGGCCAACAAGTCGAGCCAGGCCGATCTCACGGGTCCCGTGATCGCCGGCCGACCGGTGACCGTGAATGGCGTGCCCGTCCTCGAAGCTTCGATGGACAACGAATCGAGCTTCGCGGGCAATGGCGCGAGCAAGCAGAGCAACGCGCTCGACGGCGCCATCAGCGTGACCGTGGCCAAGCGATTCCCCAACGGCAACCTGCTGGTGCGCGGCCAGAAGTGGATCACCATCAACACCGGACGCGAGTTCGTGCGCGTCGAGGGCATCGTGCGTCCCTCGGACATCGCGCCTGACAACTCCGTGGTCTCGTGGAAGGTGGCTGACGCCTACATCTCGTACGGCGGCCAGGGCACGGTGGCCAATGCCAGCAAGCCTGGCTGGCTGTATCGCTTCTTCAATTCACCGCACACGCCCTTCTGAACGGAGCGCTGCTTTACATGTACCACCCCCCGTTCCGATTCATTCGACCCATCGCGGCCATCTGCGCCGCGTGGTGTCTGCTGGCCGGCCTGGCGCAGGCCGAGCGCGTCAAGGATCTCGCGCAGGTCGCCGGAGTGCGTACCAACCAGCTCGTGGGCTACGGACTCGTGGTGGGTCTCGACGGCACCGGCGACCAGACCAGCCAGACGCCGTTCACGCTCCAGAGCATCAAGAACATGCTCATCCGCTACGGCATCACGATTCCGCCCAACACCAATCCGCAGCTCAAGAACGTGGCCGCGGTGACCGTGCACGCTGAACTGCCGCCGTTCTCCAAGCCCGGCCAGGCCATCGACGTGACCGTATCGTCGATCGGCAATGCCGGCTCGCTGCGTGGCGGTAGTTTGATCATGACGCCGCTGCTCGGCGCCGACGGCCAGGTCTACGCCATCGCGCAGGGCAGCCTCGTGGTGGGCGGCTTCGGTGTGTCCGGCAAGGACGGCTCGCGCATCGCGGTCAACGTTCCCTCGGCGGGACGTATTCCCAACGGCGCCACGGTGGAGCGCGAAGTGGCCACCGGCTTCGACAAGACCCCGTTCGTCATGCTGAATCTGCACGTGCCGGATTTCACCACCTCGGCGCGGCTGGTCGAGGGCATCAACAAGTTGCTGGGCGACGCCACCGCGCAGGCCGTCGACGGCGTGTCGGTGAGGGTGGCCGCTCCGGCGGATCCCAACCAGCGCATCGCCTACCTTTCGACGCTCGAGCAGATCGAGATCGAGCCGGGTGAGGCGCCGGCGCGCGTCATCGTGAACTCGCGCACCGGCACCGTGGTGATCGGCTCGCGTGTGCGCGTGATGCCGGCCGCGGTCGCGCATGGCTCGCTGTCCGTGACCATCACCGAGCGAACCTCGGTGAGCCAGCCCTATGAATTCAGTCGCGGTGAAACCGTGGCAGTGCCGGAAAGCTCGGTGTCGGTGGATCAGCCCGCGGCACGCATGTTCGTGTTCGACGCCGGCGTCGACCTCAATGACATCGTGCGCGCCGTCAACCAGGTGGGCGCAGCGCCAGGCGACCTGGTCGCCATTCTCGAAGCGCTCAAGGAATCCGGCGCGCTGCGCGCCGAACTCATCGTGATCTGACGGATGACACGATGACACCGAAGATCGATGCGCAATCCAATGCCCCCGTCACGCGTGAACGCGCGACGCCGGCGCCGAATGCGCACGACTTTCGCCAGTTCGCGGCATTGCGCCGGGGCGCCGATGGCAACGACCCGCAAGGTGTTGCGCGAAGTCGCGCGCCAGTTCGAGAGCATCTTCACCAAGATGATGCTCGACAGCATGCGCAGCGCGAGCTTCGGCGATCCCATGTTCGGCAGCGACCAGGCCGACATGTACCAGGACATGGCGGATGACCAGCTCGCGGTGCAGCTGTCGCAGGGCAGGGGCCTCGGCCTCGCCGACATGCTGATTCGCCAGTTGGGCCAGGGCGCCGTCGATCCCAACGCCGCGTGCGGGCACCGCGGACACTGACCCAGGTCACACCCGAACAACAACGCAAGTTCGTCGAGGAAATCCTGCCGCATGCCACGGCGGCCGCGCGCGAGCTCGGCGTGGATCCGCGCGCCATCATCGCGCAGGCCGCGCTGGAAACCGGATGGGGCACTTCGCAGCCGTCCGATGGCGGCAGCGCCAGTCACAATTTCTTTGGCATCAAGGCCGGCGCTTCCTGGAATGGCGCAAGCGTCGCCTCGCCGACTACCGAATTCGTCGACGGCGTGGCGCGCGACGAGCAGGCCCGGTTTCGCGCCTACGGGTCACTCGCGGAAAACGTGACGGATTATGTTCGCGTGTTGCGCGACAACCCGCGTTACGCGGACGCGCTGGGCACCGGCGGCAATGTGCGCGCCTTCGCCGATGCGCTGCAACGCGGCGGCTATGCCACGGATCCCGAGTACGCCAACAAGCTGGTGGCTCTCGCTGAGCGGCTGCCACTTGCCGCGGATGTGAACCCGTTCAAGTCGGCGCCCGAAACGCCGATACCCAGCTCGAGGATGAACAATGGCTGACATGCTCGGGACAGGTCTGTCGAGTTTGCGCGCCTTGCAGCGCGCGCTGGACACGACCGCCCACAACATCGCAAACGTCTCGACGGAGGGTTACACCCGCCAGCGCGTTGAATTTGAAACGCGCACGCCGCAGGCCTATGGATCCAACTGGATCGGCAGCGGAGTCAACGCGACGCAGGTGCGGCGCGTGTACGACCAGTTTCTCGCGGAGCAGGCCCGCAGCTCCAGCGGCACGCTTGCACGTCTCGAAGCCTTCGCTTCGCAGGCCGAGCGTCTCGACAATCTGCTCGGCGATACCTCCAACGGTCTCAGCGCCTCGGTGCAGGGTTACACCGACGCGTTGAACGAAGTCTCCAGCACACCGAGCTCCATTTCGGCCCGCCAGGTGCTGCTCGCGCAGGGCCGGGCGCTGGTCAACCGCCTGCAGAGTTACGACACGCGGCTGCGCGAAATGTCCTCCGACGTGGATGCGCGGCTGCCCGTCGAGGCCGGCGAAATCACCGTGCTGGCGCAAGGCGTGGCACGCCTGAACGGCGATATCGCGGTGGCCATCCAGCAAACCGGACAGCCGCCCAACGACCTGCTCGATCAGCGCGATCAGCTCATCGATCAGTTGTCCGCCAAGGTAGGCGTGACCGTGGTGGCCGAGGGCAATTCCTCTCTCAACGTTTTCATCGGCAATGGTCAGCCGCTGGTGCTGGGCACCACGGCCTCCACCATCACGACGGTGCAGGATCCGCTCGATCCCACGCGCCTGCAGCTCGCGCTGCAAACCGCCGGCGGCACGGTCGACATCTCGCGCAGTGTTTCGGGCGGCACGCTGGGCGGCCTGCTCGACTGGCGTCGCGAAATGCTGGATCCCGCGCGCAACGAGCTCGGACGCATCACCCTGGCCGTGGCCTCGCAGGTCAACGCGCAGCATCGCGAGGGCATGGACCTCACGGGAGCACTGGGCGGTGACTTCTTCAATGTCGGCGGCGTGGGCGTCACCTACCCGACGACCAATACCGGTACTGCGCTCGCCACCGCGACGCGCACCGACCTCAGCGCCATCACGTCGAATGACTACGTGGTGACTCGCACCGGCACTGGCTATACCGTGCGCCGCCAGGACACGGGTTCCGCGGTGAGCTTCACCGGTACGGGCACGATTGCCGATCCCATCGTTTTCGATGGCGTGTCGCTCACCATCGGTGCCGGCGCGGCAACTGGCGACCAGTTCGTGGTTCACCCGTCGCGCGAAGCCATCGCAGGATTCTCGGTGGCGATCACCGATCCGGCGCGTATTGCAGCCGCGGCGCCGATTCGCGCCAGCGCCGCCAGCAGCAACGCGGGCAACGGCACCATTACGGCCGGCGAAGTGCTCGATTCGGGCGACGCGCAGCTGCTGTCGACGGTGAACATCGTGTTCACCTCGGCGACTACCTATTCGGTCAACGGCGGCGCGGACATCACCTACGCGGCCGGCAGCGACATCGACGTCAACGGCTGGCGCGTGCAGATCAATGGTTCACCGGCCACGGGTGACGCGTTCACGGTGCGCAGCAATGCCGGCGCCGTGGGCGACAATCGCAACGCCTTTGCCATTGCCGACGCCATGAAGTCCGGTGTGCTCGAAGGCGGCACGGTGTCGGTGACGGGGGCCGTCGAGCGACTCACCGGGAACCTTGGATCGCAGACCCGCGCCGCGCAGATGAGCCGTGACGCGGAGAGCACCGTGCATCAGAACGACATCGCCGCGCGTGACGCGGTGTCCGGCGTGAATCTCGACGAGGAAGCCGCCAACATGCTGCGCTTCCAGCAGGCCTACCAGGCCGCCGCGCAGATCATCGCGATCTCCGGCCAGATGTTTCGACGAACTCATCAACGCGGTGCGGAGATAAGCCATGCGCATATCCACCGCGGGCATGCAGCGCAACAGCATCAGCGCCATCCTCGAGAACCAGGTCAAGCTTTCGAAGACGCAGAACCAGATCGCCACCGGCAAGAAATTCCAGACCGCGGCCGAGGATCCGATCGGCGCCACCCGCGTCGCGGGCCTGGAACGCAGGCTCGCGGACAACGCGCAATTCGAACGCAATTCCAACATCATCGAGAGCCGCCTCGGCTACGAGGAACAGACGCTGGCGGACATCACCTCGCTGCTGCAGAGCGCGCGCGACTCGGCCCTGGCCGGCGCGAACGCCACGCTCGGCCAGGCCGAGCGCAAGATGATCGCCAACCAGGTGAGGCAGAATCTCGCGGGCCTCATGGAAATGGCCAATCGCCAGGATGCCAACGGCGAATACCTGTTCGCCGGCACGTCGACCGCGACCAGGCCGTTCGCGCAAGGCGCGACCGGCGTCAACTACCTGGGCGACCAGACGACGCGGCAGATCCGCATCAGCAGCACGCAATCGCTGGCCGATGTGCATGTCGGCCAGGACGCCTTCATGGGCATTGCCGAGCGCAACGGCGTGTTCCGCACGACGGTTTCGGCGACCAACACCGGCGATGCGACCATCGGCGTGGGCACGGTGACGGACTCCTCGGCCTGGGTCGCGGACAGTTACACGCTGGAATTCTCCAGCGCCACGGACTGGCAGGTGGTCGACGGCAGCATGCCGACGCCCGTGGTGATCGCGTCGGGCTCGGGATTCACTTCGGGTCAGAGCATCAGCTTCCTGGGCGTGAACGTCACCATCACCGGCGCGCCGGCCGCGAACGATTCGTTCAACATCACGCCCGCGCAGAACACCGACATCTTCGCCATGCTCGACGAACTGGCGCGCGCCCTCGAAGGCGACGTCGCCATCGCCGGCAGCGAGGCGGCATTCCAGGCGGAGATCGGCGCCTCCATCATGAACATCGACGCGGGGCTCGAACGAGTGGTTAGCCTGCGCGCGGAAGTCGGCACGCGGCTGCAGGCCATCGACACCGCGGCGGACTTCCGCGACTCGGAGGAAGTCGATCTGCAGGAGCTGATTTCCGACATCCGCGATCTCGACTATGCCTCGGCGATCAGCCAGCTGAACCAGCAGTACACCAGCCTCCAGGCGGCTCAGGCCGCGTATTCGAAGATTTCGCAGCTGTCACTTTTCGACTATCTGTGATGTGACGCGCGTCGCAGCGGATGTGAGCCGCTGCGCACTTTGACGGCCCGGCAACGGGTTCCCCTCAAGCAACCCCCGGCGGCGCCGTTAACCGACATGAGCCGCGCACTGGCGGGAGTAATCCGCAGCGCACCCCGCCGGTTGCCTAAACCGGAACAGTCTTCGAATCGAAAGTTTTAACAGGAGTATTTCTAATGGCACTTGTCATCAACACCAACGTGATGTCGCTGAATGCCCAGCGCAATCTGTCGACATCCGGTAGTCAGCTGGCCACCTCGCTGCAGCGCTTGTCCTCGGGCTTGCGCATCAACAGCGCGAAGGACGACGCCGCCGGCCTCGCCATCTCGAGCCGCATGACCACCCAGATCAACGGTCTGACCCAGGCCGTGCGCAATGCCAACGACGGCATCTCGCTCGCCCAGACCACGGAAAGCGCCCTGCAGGAAGTGTCTAACAACCTGCAGCGCATCCGCGAGCTGGCCGTGCAGTCGGCCAACGCGACCAACAGCGACAGCGACCGCGCTGCCCTGGACCAGGAAGTGCAGCAGCGCCTGGCGGAAGTCAACCGCATCGCCACGCAGACCTCGTTCAACGGCCGCAAGGTGCTGGACGGTTCGTTCGGCAACGCGACCTTCCAGGTCGGTGCGAACGTGGGCGAGACGATCTCGGTCGGCCTCGACAGCAGCGTGAAGAACGCGGACATCGGCAACATCTTCTCGTCCGCCGGCGCTGCCGTGGACGTGAACGCGGTGGTTGCCGCGACTGCCGACACGCCGGCCGTTGCCGCCGTCGCCGCGGTCGCCACACGTCGGGCGCCTCGGGCGCGTTCGCCGACGCGACCCTCGCCGCCGTCGGCGACGAGTTCACGTTGGACGTCGATGGTGTGGCCAGTCACGTCACCGCCGACCGGCGCCGCTGAGGTCGTGGATGGCGCTGACGTCGACGTGGCAATCGCCGCTGACGTCTGCCAGCTCTGACCACCGCAGGCATCACCGTTTCGGGCACCGCCGCTGGCCGGCACCCTGGCCTTCTCCAAGCCGACGGTACGGACTTCACGATCGCCGATGTCAATGACGGCACGGGCGGCACTTTCGGCCACGGCCGGTTTCGCGGCTGCTCACACGAATGGCACGGCGGCAGTGCGCTGCTGTGCCCCTCGTTACCGGTACGCCGGTCGGTGCGCTGACCCTCGCGGTCGGCACCAACTCGGTTGACCTGTCGGGCGCCTACGCGAATTCGCAGGAGCTTCTCGACAAGATCGCTTCGGTTGGTGCGCGCGGGCACGATTGATGCGAACGGAATCCTGTCGATCTCTGCCGGCGAAGCGTTCACGCTCACGGGTGCCGGCGCGGCCGACCTGGGTCTCACGGCGGGCACTGCCGCCGAGTCGACCAACGGCCTTACGGCTGTCGACGTCCTTAGCGTGGGCGGTGCCAACGACACCATCCTGCGCATGGACTCGGCGCTGACGTCGGTCAGCACACTGCGCAGCACGCTGGGCGCCATCCAGAACCGCTTCGATTCGACGATCAACAGCCTCCAGGCTGTGTCCGAGAATCTCTCAGCCTCGCGCAGCCGTATTCAGGATACGGACTTCGCAGCTGAGACGGCGGCCCTGACCCGCGCCCAGATCCTGCAGCAGGCGGGTACGGCGATGGTGGCGCAGGCCAACTCGGCCCCGCAGAACGTGCTGTCGCTCCTGCGTTAATGCGCAGCAGCTTCAGCCAATGAAGAAAGAGGGCGGCGGGATCGCGAGATCCCGTCGCCTTCACTTGGATGAGGCGACATGGATACCCAAGCCGTTAGTCCTAAATCCAGCGCACCGGCCGCCGAGCCGGTCGCGAAACCGGGCCGCTCCGTGTCGCCCGCTCCCCGTGCCGCCACCGCGGCGCTCTCCCAGGGCGAGCAGCGCCATCGCATGGAGGCCGTGGCCCAGCAATTGCGCGATTACCTGAAGTCCAGCGGCAGAGACCTGGAATTCCGCGTCGATGCCGATACCGAGAGCATGGTGATCACCGTTCGCGCGGCTGCCACCGGCGAAGTCATCCGCCAGATCCCTAATGAAGAGGCGCTGCAAATGAGGCGCTATCTAGATGAGTGGTCCGGCACATTCCTCAATGTGACGACCTGACATGCTTTGAATCATGTCTACGATTACTTCCACTGGCATTGGCTCTGGACTCGACATCGATTCGCTGGTGTCCAAGTTGGTTGCCGCCGAGCGCTCTGCGGGGCAGACGCGCATCGACAACAAGAAGACCAAGCTGACCGAGCAGTTCTCGGCGATGGCGACGCTGATGGGCGCCATGTCGGGCTTGCAGGCCAGCATGAACTCGCTGGTCAGCGCCGGCAGCTTCACCTCGCGCAGCGTATCGGTGAGCGACGAAGCGGCGTTCACCGCCAAGGCTAACGCGTCGGCAGCGGCGGGCTCCTACGACGTACAGGTGCAACAGCTTGCCAAGGCGGCACAGCTCGGTTCCGAGGCATTCGGATCCGCCAGCGCCATCGTGGGTACCGGCACACTCACCATTGCGGTGGGCGACTCCTCGTTCAGTATTGAAGTGGGCGAGGGTGGCAACAGCCTCACCAGCATCCGCGATGCGATCAACAAGTCCGCGGCCAACACCGGCGTGCAGGCATCGCTGCTCACCGACGTGGAAGGCACGCACCTGGTGCTGACCAGCATGAAGACCGGCGCGGACCGCGCGCTGACCGTGACCGCCAGCGGCGGCAACGGTGGGCTGGAGCAACTGGAGAACATGGAACTGCGGAGCGAGGCCCAGGACGCCATCCTGTTCGTGTCGGGCTACGAGATCCACAGCGGTTCGAACACGGTCAGCAATGCCATCGAGGGCGTGACGCTGACGCTGAAGGCTCCCACCGCGGTGGGCAGCACGGTCTTGCTGGGAGTCGAGCGTGACGATGCGGCGATCCAGGATGCCGCAAAGAAATTCGTCGATGCCTATAACTCGCTGGCGAGCACCATCAAGTCTCTGAGCAGGTACGACGTCAGCACCGGGAGTGCTGGCACGCTGCTCGGCGATGCAATGTTGCGCAACATCGAATCACAGGTGCGCAAGCTGGTTTCCTCGCCGGTGTCCGGCGTGAACGGCAACTACACCACGCTTGCGAGCTTAGGGCTAACCACGCAGGCCGATGGGAGGCTGCAGCTCGACGGCGTCAAATTCAATGCCGCGCTGGAGGCCAACCCGGGCGCGGTCAGCGACATCTTCACCTCCGACAACGGTGTCGCGGTCAAGCTCGCCGACCTCATGGGGTCGAAGACCTCCACCACCGGCGAGCTGACGGTCCGCAGCAGCAACATCACCGACACGCTCGTGGACCTGAAAGACAAGCAGGATGTGCTGAATGCGCGCATGAAGGTCATCGAGCAGCGATACTTCAAGCAGTTCAACGCCCTCGACACACTGCTGGGCCAGTTGAACACCACTGCCAGTTCGCTCGACAGCTGGCTGGCCCGGGACAAAGACGATTGAGCCGGTGAGCGCGGCGGTTCAGGCGCGCGTGACGAGCTTGCGGCCGTAGCCGCGACTCTTGTCGCTGCCGGGCCCGTAAGTGCGGCCTTCCTGGGCACCGCCGTCGAGCACATTCAGCGTGCCGGAAACACGCTGCAGTCTGCCGTTGACCAGGATGCCATTGCGGTCGTTTTGTTCGCGGCAGCGCTGGGTGCGCTCGCGGTATTCCTGCATTGCGGGCCGCAGCAACTCGGTGGGGTCGCACCAGGCGAGCAGGCTGTGCAGCCCGGCCGGATCGTCGCTGCGCCCGGTGGCGCGGCACAGCGCGCGGCGTTCGTCTTCGATGCGCAGTATCTGGCCGATGTACTGATGGTGCGCCGTGCCGGCCTTGTCGAGGGCTTCCATGTCCCTGGCCTGCAGCAGCTCGTATTCCTGCTTCAGCAGGCTCTCGAGCGCGGCCAGCTGGGCGTTCTGCGCGGCCATCAGTGTGGCGAGCTGTTCGCGGCAACGGTTGGGATCGTGGGATGGCATGGGTACTTCCTGCCTGCATTATTTGTCAGTTGTCATGGGGCGAGGTGGAGCCGGTTCGCATTTCCGTACGCTCAAGTCCGTCCCCGCCGGGCCGTTAAGTTCCTTGCTACATGATGTAGTTCGGAGCACCTCTCGATGGCCTTTCAGCCCAACGCCTCAAAACTCGCCGCCTATCGCAGCACCTCTGCGCATGCGGGAGTTGCGGCCGCGGATCCGCACCGGCTGATCGTCATGCTGATGGACGGCGCGCTGGAGCGCATCGCCACGGCACGCGGACAGATGAGTCATGGCGGCGGCGCCGAAAAGGCGCAGCTGCTGCATCGCGCGGTCGCCATCATCGACGAGCTGCGCAACTGCCTCAACCTCAAGGCCGGCGGCGCGGTGGCAGCCAATCTCGACGCGCTCTACGAATACATGTGCATGCGCCTCATGCAGGCCAATGCCTCGAACAAGCCTGAATCGCTCGACGAAGTCAGCCGCCTGCTGAACGAGATCCGTGCTGCCTGGCTGCAACTGCCGGCGCAGGGACGCGCGCAGGTGGCGCACACACCATGACACTGCCAGCCCGTCAAATTCCGCGTGGCCGTCCCCGGCTCACGGTGGTGCGTGGCACCCGCGCACCGGTGGCACGCGATGCCACTTCCGACTGGCGACGTGTCGCCTCGGCGGTGCTGACCTGCACCCACGAACTCACCGGTTACATGCTCGAGCAGCGCTGGGGCAGGGTGCAGGAAGCCATGAGTGAGCGGCGCGAGTTGCTCGAGTGGCTGGCACGTCTGCCGCTGGACACCGAGGGCCGCCGCTGCCTGCTCGCATTGACGCAGGCCGCGGATGAAGCCGAAGCGGCCATCACCGCGATGATGGGCGGCAAGCCGGGCTGCGAGTAACATTGCCGCCATGTTTGACGGCCGCGACACCATCGTGATGTTCGACAAGCTGGCCTACGAGGACTGGCTTCCGGTCCGCTGGAGCCCGCAGACCGACACCGTCAGCGAAGTGACGGCTGCCCAGCACATGGTGGAACGCAACCTGCGCGTGCTGCAGGCCTGCGACGCGCTGGAAGAGCATGGCCAGATCGAGAAGTCCGACGACGAGTCGCCGCACTCGGCCGACCTCATGCGGCTCGATTTCAAGCTCAACCTGCTGCTGGATCTCGCCGGCCAGCTGCTGGCGCAGAGCCAGCCGCGTGTACGCCCGGCAAAGATCAGGTTCAACGCCATGGGTGCGACCTTCCAGACGGAAGAGACGCTGGCGCCAGGCTCGCACGGCATTCTCGAAATCACGCTGCGCGAGCTCATCGTGCAGCCGCTGTGTCTTCCGTCGGAAGTCGTTTCCACCCAGTCGGGTGAAACACGCGTACGTTTCCTGTGGCTCGGCGAGACGGTCGCGGATCACATCGAGAAGCTGGTGTTTCGCCGCCACCGGCGAAAGATTGCCGGCTCGCGTCAGCAGCGCGCGTGAGATCAGCGAGCCGCGTAAGGAAAAACCTGAGCACGCAAATCACGCGAGAATTTCACTAGGGGTTTCCACGCGACGCACCGCGAAACAATTTTTCACGCGCAACCTTGTTAGGGACTGCGCAGCCGCACCGAAAAAAGTTGGACTGCACATCACGCTTTCCCTCAGCGTTTGTAGGGAAGATATTCCCAGAGAGAGGTGATTCGTGCAGACAGTCGAATGCATTACTGCGCAGGGCGAGGGAGTCGCGCGCAATGCAGAAGATCGCCAGGCCGCGTACCCCAGGGAGATCGAGGGAGTGCTGCTGCCGACAGGGACATCGCCTGCGATAGCCGCGGTCAACCGGCTCATCCAGCAGGTCGCGCCCTACGATTCCACGGTTCTCATACTAGGGGAATCCGGTACGGGAAAAGAGATCGCCGCGCGCGCGATCCACGCGGCCAGCCCGCGTCGCCTCCGTCCGTTCGTCGCCGTCAACTGCGGCGCCATCCCCGCTGAATTGCTCGAGTCCGAACTGTTCGGTCACGAGAAGGGCTCGTTCACCGGCGCCATCACCGCCCGCAAGGGCCGGTTCGAGATCGCCGAGGGCGGCACGCTGTTCCTCGACGAGATCGGCGACATGAGCCTGCCCATGCAGGTGAAATTGCTGCGCGTCCTCCAGGAGCGCATCTACGAACGTGTCGGCAGCAATACCTCGAGCCATTGCGATGTGCGCATCATTGCCGCAACGCACCGCAACCTCGAAGAATCCATCATGCGCGGTTCGTTCCGCGGCGACCTGTTCTACCGCCTCAACGTGTTCCCCATCGAGATGCCGACGCTGGCCGACTCGCATCAGCGATCTGCCGGCGCTCATCGATGCGTTCATTGCGCAGGCGGCCGCCCGTGGACGCCCGCGCCTGAGGCTGATGCCCGAAACGCTCGAGGCGCTCGGCAACTATCCGTGGCCGGGAAACATCCGCGAGCTGTCGAATCTCATCGAGCGGCTGGCCATCCTGTGCCCCGAGCGCCCGGTGGGCATCGGCGATCTGCCGGCGCGTTACCGCCCGGCCGACTGGACCGCGTCAGACCCGATTCCGTCGCTCGCTGCCCCGATGATCGAGGAAATCCCGCAGCTCATCGCTTCGATGGCGGGCGGCGAGGAGAGCGATGACGACGCCGTATTGCCGGCTTCCGTGTGGAACTGCGAGCAGGAATCCCCGACGCGCCTGCCAGAGTGCGGCGTCGACCTGCGCGCTCACCTGACACTCATCGAGCGCAGCCTCATCAGCCAGGCACTGCAGCGTTCCGGCGGCACCGTCGCCCATGCTGCACGGCTGCTGTCCCTGCGCCGCACGACGCTGGTCGAGAAACTGCGCAAGCTCGGCATGGCCGGCGCATAAATAGGGACATTCCTATTTTTCCTTGATGACGCCCTGCGCTGATTCGCGGGAGTGTCAGGGCTTCCACTATGTCGCGCAGATCTCACGTGCGACATCGCGCGCGTTCAGCGGGCATTCGCGAAAAACAGGAATGTCCCCATTTGGTCGGCGCCGGAAAACTGACTTTCATGTGATCGCCGTCACGCGAAGCGGCCGGGCACAGCTCTTGCAACTGCAACCAATGGCCGCCATGGCCAGAAGTGTTGAGGTTTCAGATGGGCACCGAACAGAGTTTGAGCGAATCGCTGGAGCCGGTTGCGGTCGACGCGTCGTCGCGGCTGATCGTGGACCTGGCGCGCCGCGTCGCCAGCAGCCGATTGCACGGTACTCGTCGTCGGCGAGTCCGGCACCGGCAAGGAAGTGCTGGCACGGCTCATTCATCGCGCCAGTCCGCGTTCGGGCCGACCCTTCATCGCGGTCAACTGCGCGGCCATCCCGGAGAACATGCTGGAAGCAATGCTGTTCGGCTACGAACGCGGCTCCTTCACCGGCGCGACCAACGCACACGCCGGCAAATTCGAACAGGCGCAGGGCGGAACGCTGCTGCTGGATGAAATCACCGAGATGCCCCTGGCGCTGCAGGCCAAACTGCTGCGCGTCCTGCAGGAGCGCGAGGTGGAACGCATCGGCGGCAGCGAGCCCGTGGCGCTCGACGTGCGGGTCATCGCCACCACCAACCGCATGCTGCGCGCCGAAGTCGCCGCGGGCCGCTTCCGCGAAGATCTCTACTACCGTCTCAACGTGTTCCCCCTGGCGGTCAACCCGCTGCGCGACCGTCGCGACGACATCCTGCCGCTCGCCACTCATCTGTTACAGGTGCGTGCGCGTCCGGGCAAACGCATTCCGGCGTTGTCCGCCGATGCGGCACACCTGCTGCTCACTTACACCTGGCCCGGCAACGTGCGCGAGCTCGACAACCTGCTGCAGCGTGCGCTGGTGCTGGTCGAAGGCTCGGTCATCGAGGCCGAACACATCCTGTTCGAGAAGCAGCCGACGCTGCTCGAGGCGGCGCAGGGCGGCAATAGCCCCGCGCTCCACCAGACCATGGAACGCGCCGAACGCGACGTGATCCTGGACGCGCTGCGCGCGGCCAATGGCAGCCGCCGCGAGGTGGCCGAGAAGCTGGGGATCAGCCCGCGCACGCTGCGCTACAAGCTGGCCCGCATCCGCAATGCCGGCATCGATGTTCCCGCCGGCGTAACCGGGAGGTCTCATGAGCCAGATGGAAATTGATCGCGTGTCTGTCGCAGATCCGCAGCATGTCGCAGACCGCGCGCAGTGGCGCCGTCGGCGGCATCGGCGGAACCGGTGCGGGCAACACTGCCGTTGCCGGTGTCGACAACGGTTTCGCCAAGCTGCTGAAGCAGGGCATCGAGAGCGTCAACCAGACGCAGGCGCGCGCCACCGACCTCGCCGCGAGGTTCGAGCGCGGCGTGCCGGGCGTCGAACTGCCGCAGGTGATGCTGGAAATGCAGAAGGCCAACGTGTCGTTTCGCGCGTTGACCGAGGTACGCAACAAGTTCGTCGATGCGTACCGCGAAATCATGAACATGCCGTTGTAAGGCCTGAAGGACTCAATCGATGGCTGCTGAATCCAACGTTTCCGGTCAACGCGTCCTCAGCGGGCTGAAGCCGCTGATGCTGCTGCTGGGCGTCGCCGCCGCGGTGGCCGCCGGTGTCGGCGTGATGTTGTGGTCGGTGGGACCGACCTACAGCCTGCTGTACGCAAACCTGAGCGGTGAAGACGCCTCGCAGGTGACCCAGGCGCTCGACAGCGCCCGAATTCCCTACAAGCTCGAGGATGCCGGTGCTTCGATCAGCGTGCCCGCCGAGCAACTCGCCGCGGCGCGTCTCAAGCTGGCTGCGCAGGGCCTGCCCGAAGGTGGCGGCGGCGTCAGCGCCATGACCAAGGATCCGGGCTTCGGCGTGAGCGCGTTCATGGAGAACGCGCGTTACCAGCACGCACTCGAAACCGAGCTCGCGCGCACCATCGCGTCATTGCAGAACGTTCAGGGCGCGCGCGTGCACCTCGCCATGGCGCGACAGTCGGCCTTCGTCAGCGATCGAAAGCCCGGCTCCGCGTCGGTATTCCTGCAGCTTCGGGCCGGTCGCCGCCTCGACGCCGAGCAGGTGCAGGCCATCGCGAACCTGGTCGCGTCGAGCATTCCGGAAATGGAAGCCTCGCAGGTCACCGTGGTGGACCAGTCGGGCCGCCTGTTGTCCTCGCCGAATGCCGACAGCGATCTCGCCATGCGCGACAAGATGTTCGAGTTCGCGCATCGCCTGGAAGAATCCTATGCGCAGCGCATCCAGGAAATGCTGACGCCGCTGGTCGGTCCGGGCCGCGTCCGCGCGCAGGTGGTGGCGCAGGTCGACATGGCCACCACCGAACAGACCCGCGAGCAGTACAACCCGCAAAGCCAGGTGGTGCGCAGCGAATCCGTCGCCGAAGAGGCGGCGCGTAACGGCGCCAATGCCGCCGGCGGTGTACCCGGTGCGCTCACCAATCAACCGCCGCAGCCCGGTGTGGCATTGCCGCCCGGTGCGTCTCCCGCGGTGGCGCAGTCAGGCGCCGACGCCGCCCGGTTCCGCGCAGGGCGCGGCCGCCGGCGCCACGCCTAACAACGCGAATTCCACGCAGGTCACCGGACCGGATTCGACTTCGCGCCAGTCGACGCGCAACTACGAAATCGACCGCACCATGGCCTACACGCGCCAGCCCGCGGGTCGCGTGACGCGCCTGTCGGTGGCGGTGCTCATCGACAACCTGCGCGTCACCGACGCGGAGGGCAAGGTCACCGAAACGCCGGTGCCCCCCGAACAGATCGAGCGCCTGACCGCGCTGGTGCGCGATGCCGTGGGCTTCGACGCCGCGCGTGGCGACTCGGTCAATGTCGTGAATTCCTCGTTCCTCGGCGAGGCGCCGGCCGCGGAGGGTGAGCTCGAATCCGTACCGCTGTGGGAGCGCGCCTGGGTGCAGACGCTGGCCAAGGTCATCGCCGGGCTCTCGTGCTGCTGATCATCATCTTCAGCGTGCTCAAGCCGCTGGCGCGTGGACTCGTCAACGCCGCCAAGGCGCCGGGCCTGCGCCAGGGCGCGCTGGCCGGTGCGATCGCCGGAGGTGGCGCCGCCGCCGTCGGTGGACCGCCGGAAGCGCCGGCCATTGCCTACGAACAGCAGATCGCGCAGGCGCGCGGCCTGGTCGCCGCGGATCCGAAGCGCGGCGCGCAGGTCGTGAAGTCATGGGTGCCGACGATGA
Organism: uncultured Pseudomonadota bacterium; assembly: GCA_963832505.1. Classification (GTDB taxonomy): domain Bacteria; phylum Pseudomonadota; class Gammaproteobacteria; order Steroidobacterales; family Steroidobacteraceae; genus CADEED01. The sequence continues at coordinate 737,647 of CAWHUD010000001.1, forward strand.
GTGATGCCGCCCAGAAGTCCGGTCGCAACGGCGTCGAGCGCGCCGCCATCCTGCTGCTGACGCTGGGTGAGAGCGAGGCCGCGGAAATCCTCAAGCACCTCGGTGCCAAGGACGTGCAGCGCCTCGGCCGCAGCATGTCCGAGCTCAGCAACGTGTCGCGCGACGAAGTGCGCAAAGTTCTCGGCGAATTCACCAGCGCGGTGGATATGCAGACCTCGCTCGGCGTCTCCAACGACGACTACGTGCGCAAGGTGCTGGTCAACGCGCTGGGCGAGGAAAAAGCGGCCAGCCTCATGGATCGCATCAGCCTCGGCGGCCAGCGCAAGGGACTGGACGCGCTCAAGTGGATGGATGCCCGGCAGGTGGCCGAGATGCTCCGCAACGAACATCCGCAGATCATCGCCATCGTGCTGTCGTACCTGGAATCCGACCAGGCGGCCGAAGTGCTGTCCAACCTGCCGGAAGGATCGCGCTCGGACCTGGTGACGCGCGTCGCGATGCTCGACGGCATCCAGCCATCGGCGCTGGCCGAACTCGACGACATGATGGAAAAGACTTTCGCCGCCAATGGCGCCAACGCCAAGAGCTCGGCGCTCGGCGGCCTGCGTGTCGCGGCGGAAATGGTCAACCTGCTCGATTCGTCCGTGGGCACGACCATCATGGGCGACATCGGCAAGAGCGACGAGGCGCTGTCGCAGAAGATCCAGGACCTCATGTTCGTGTTCGACGATCTGCTCGAGATCGACGATCGCGGCATGCAGGAACTGCTGCGCCAGGTTCCGGCCGACAAGCTGCTCATCGCGCTCAAGGGCGCCGACGAGACCTTCAAGGCCAAGGTCTTCAAGAACATGTCGCAGCGCGCGGCGGAGATGCTCAAGGGCGACCTCGAGGCCAAGGGCCCGGTGCGCCTCGCGGACGTCGAGGCCGCGCAGAAGGAAATCCTGCTGGCCGCGCGCAAGCTGGCCGACGAGGGCACCATCCAGCTCGGCGGCAAGGGCGAGGAATATGTCTGAGTCCGATCGCGCGCATCAGAAGGATGTGTCGCGCTGGGACCTGCCCGCGGTGGAAGGCGCGACGATGCCGCGCGCCGGCGCCAAGGGCGTCAATGTCATGCATCTCACCCTGGTCGAACGCGAGGCCTGGGAACATGGCTTCAAGGACGGCCACGTGGAAGGCGTGCGCAAGGGCGAAGCGGAGCTCGCCAAGCGCATCGCCGAAGTGGACGTGAAGATCGCGGCGCTCGAAGCCATCATCGGCACACTGGCAAAGCCGCTCGACGATCTGGATGCGCAGGTCGAAACCGAACTCACGCGCCTGGCGCTCTCGATTGCCAAGCACCTGGTGCGGCGCGAGCTCAAGATCGATCCCACCCAGGTCATCGGCATCATCCGGCACACGGTGAGCCTGCTGCCGCTGGGCGCCCGCAATATCAAGATTCATCTGCATCCCGACGACGCGGCCATCGTGCGCGAAAAGCTGGCGCGTCGCCGCGGGTGACCAGGAGTGGCAGCTCGCCGAAGACCCGCTCATGGCGCGCGGCGGCTGCCGCCTCACCACCGACAACTCCAGCATCGACGCGCGCTTCGAAGCCAGCGTGGCCGCGGTGTTGTCGGGGCTGCTCGGCGACGATCGTCCGAGACGTCCGAACGCGCCGGCGGCGAAGCGGAGGGCGCGGAGTGAGCGCCGTGAAGGAATTCCGCGCCGAACGCGCGCGCGGCTGGGCCGAGCGCATGGCGCGCCAGGTGGCGCGCGCGAAGCAGTTGCCGTCGCCGCCGGTGGAAGGTTCGCTGACGCGCATGGTCGGGCTGGCGCTGGAAGCCTCGGGCTGCCAGGCGGCGGTCGGCGACGTCTGCGACCTGCTGAACGGCGATGGCTCGCGCGTCGAGGCCGAAGTGGTCGGCTTCGCCGGCGACAAACTGTTTCTCATGCCCACGAGCGAAGTGCATGGGCTCGCGCCCGCGGCGCGCGTGATGCCGCGACAGCGCGCCGGCAGCGTGCAAGTGGGCCCGGGCCTGCTGGGCCGGGTCATCGATGGCAATGGCATTCCGCTCGACGGGCTCGGTCCCATCCAGGCCGACGAACGCGTCAAGCTGCTGGGCCAGACCATCAATCCGTTGATGCGCCATCCGATCGACACGCCGCTCGACGTGGGCGTGCGCTCCATCAATTCACTGCTCACCGTGGGTCGCGGTCAGCGTATCGGCCTGTTCGCAGGCTCGGGCGTGGGCAAGTCGGTGTTGCTCGGCATGATGGCGCGTTACACCAGCGCCGACGTCATCGTCGTGGGACTGATCGGCGAACGCGGCCGCGAAGTGAAGGAATTCGTCGAGCGCATTCTCGGGCCCGAGGGCCGTCGCCGCTCCGTGGTGGTCGCATGCCCGGCGGACAACCCGCCGCTGATCCGCCTGCACGGCGCGTGGCTGGCCACCTCGATCGCCGAATATTTCCGCGAGCGCGGACTGTCCGTGCTGCTGATCATGGATTCGTTGACGCGATTTGCGCAGGCGCAGCGCGAGATCGGCCTCGCCATCGGCGAAGCGCCGGCCACCAAGGGTTATCCGCCGTCGGTGTTCGCGCGCCTGCCGGCGCTGGTGGAACGCGCCGGCAACGGCGCCAAGGACCGCGGCTCGATCACGGCTTTCTACACGGTGCTCACCGAGGGCGACGATCAGCAGGATCCGATCGCCGATGCGGCGCGCGCCATTCTCGACGGCCACGTGGTGCTGTCGCGGCGCATCGCCGAGGCCGGTCAGTATCCGGCGGTGGACGTGGAAGCGTCGGTCAGCCGCGTGATGCACGAAATCATTCCGAACGAACATGCCGAGCTGGCGCGGCGCTTCCGCCAGACGCTGGCCATCTACCAGCAGCACCGCGATCTCATCTCGATCGGCGCCTACCAGAAGGGCAGCGATCCGCGCATCGATGCCGCCATCGAGTTGTGGCCGGCGATGCAGAAATTCCTCATGCAACCCATCGAACAGCGTGTCACGCACACTGAAGCGGTGAATGCCCTGCGTCAGCTGTTCGCCTCCGTGGCACCCAACCAGAAGGCAGCGGTATGAAACGCTCCGAGCGGCTCGATGTCGTCCAGCAGGCCGCGGCGCGCACCGAGCGCGAACGCGCCGAACGGGTGGGCGCCGCCGAACGGCACCTGGTCGAAATGCAGCAGAAACTCGCGGCGCTGGAGAAGTATCGCAGCGAATACGAAAACGGCTTCGCGACGCGCGCGGGCGCCGGCGCCGATGTCATCGGCATGCGCGATTTCCAGACCTTCCTCGCGCGCCTCGGCGAGGCCATGGCGCAGCAGCGTGATCTGGTGGCGCAGGCGCAGAAGGCGCTGGACGCCGAGCGCTCACACTGGCGCGAAGCGGCGCAGCGAGCCCACGTGGTCGAAACCCTGGCGGAGCGCTGGCAGAGCGAAGAAACGCGCGCCGCGAATCGCCGCGACCAGATCGAAAGTGACGAGTTGTCGCAGCAACGCGCGACGGCCAAGGACCGCAAACCATGATTGCAGGGCAATTGATTTCCTCAACGGACACCAGCGTTGGCGGCGACACGCCGGCAGCGTCCCCGGGCACGTCGGCCGCGACTTCCTTCGACTGGTGCTGGCGTTGGAAACCCTGGCGCGGCGCCCATGACGGAGCTCACGGGCAATTGAATCTCGAGATGCGGCGCCGACGGCCTCAGACGCCGAAGACGACGGCACTGATGACAGCGATTCTTCGAGACGAGCCGCTGGTATTTCTCGCCGGCCTGCTGGGCACCACGATTCTCAATGCGGCGACGCCGGCGGGTACACCGCCCGCGGGCACCGCGAATGTTGCTGCAGCGGATCCGCTGCTGACGGCTGATGAGCGGTTTGCCGCGTCGCGCCGGCGGCACATCTGCCTTCATGCCGGATGGGCCTCGACGCGGACGCAGCCGCAGCCGCGAACCGGACCGGCGATTTGTTCGCGGCCGTGGATGGCCTGAATGCCACGCGCGCAGATGCATCCACCGGCACCAGCGACACGGCGCCCCAGGGTGCGCGTGCCGCCGAATGGCTGGCGCATGGGGTACGTCCCACGACTTCTGTTTCAGAGCAGCAGGGCATCGCCACCTCGGTGCGCGATCCGCGCTGGGCCGACGACTTCGCGACGCGCATCTCACTCATGGTGCGCGGCGGTGAATCACAGGCGTCGCTGCAGCTGTCGCCGGTCGACCTGGGACCCATGGATGTCAGCGTCACCGTGCGTGACGGCCAGGCCAGCATTCACTTCGGCGCCGCGCACGCCGAGACGCGGGCGCTCATCGAAGCCTCGTTGCCGCGCCTGCGCGAAATGCTGGCGGCACAGGGTTTCAATCTCATGGATGCGAGTGTCTCGCAGGGGTTTGCCCGACAGAACCGCCCCGAAACGCCGACCAGCTCGCGGCAGGCCGCCGACCCCGAAATCGAGACGCGCGCCACTCGCGACGTACACGCCACCGGACTCCTCGACCTCTACGCGTAAATGGGGACATTCCTATTTATGAAATGGGGACATTCCTGATTTCCTCAGCAAAAGCGGGGAAATCAGGAATGTCCCCATTTCAAAATAGGCATGTCCCATTTGCGGGGCACCGCCAAAAAACCGGCGCCAACGCGCCAGGTTTCGTGACGCCTCTCACGCTTCGACCGTGGCACGCGCGTTGCACCACTTCCCTCGATCGAAATTGATCGCGCGAAGGAAGTTTGCATGGCGACAGATGCAGAAACGTTGGAAGACGGCGAGGGCCAGGCCCCCGCCAAGGGCGGCAAGAGCCTGATCCTGATCATCGTGAGCCTGCTGGTGCTGGGCGGCGGTGGATTTGGCGCATGGAAGTATTTCGCCGCCAAGGGTGAAGCCGCAAGAAGGCCGTAGTCGAAACAGAAGATCCCGCCGCGCTACGTCAACTCTCGACCCGCCGTTCGTGGTGAATTTCGAATCCCAATCGATGGTGCGCTTCCTGCAAGTCACCGTCGGCATCATGACGCGCGACCTGGCCGTGGAAACCATGGTCAAGGACAACGATCCGCGCGTGCGCAACGACCTGCTCATGATCCTCGGCAACCAGACCTACGAGTCCGTCTCCACGACCGAGGGCAAGGAAGCACTCCGTACCCGCTGTCTCGAGAGCGTGCGCACCATCGTCAAGGAGATGGGCGGCGATCCGACGAAAGTGGAAGCCCTGTATTTCACCGCGTTTGTAATGCAGTAGGTGGACGATGAGCGGCCAGGAAGTTCTCAACCAGGATGAAATCGACGCGCTGCTGAACGGCGTGGACGCCGGTGCGGTCAGCACCGATCCGCCGCCGGCTCCCGGCGAATCGCGCGCCTACGACTTCAGCCGTGAAATGCGCATCGTGCGCGGCCGCATGCCGACGCTCGAGATGGTCAACGAGCGCTTCGCGCGCCAGACGCGCGTCAGCCTGTACAACCTGCTGCGCAAGAACGTGGAGCTCGCGGTCGGCCAGGTCACGATGAAGAAGTTCAGCGAATACACCCATTCGCTGGTGCTGCCCATCAACCTGAACCTGGTCAAGATCAATCCGCTGCGCGGTACCGCGCTGTTCGTGCTCGATCCGAAGCTGGTCTTCGCGATCGTCGACAACTTCTTCGGCGGCGTCGGCCGTCACGCCAAGATCGAAGGACGCGAGTTCACGCCCACCGAGATGCGCGTGGTCCACATGTTCCTGCGCAATGCCTTCGCCGACATGCGCGAAGCCTGGACACCGATCGCGAACATCGAGGTCGAATACCTCAACTCCGAAATCAATCCGAATTTCGCCGGCATCGTCACGCCCTCCGAGGTCGTGGTGGTGTGCCCGTTCCAGATCGAACTGGACGGCGGCGGTGGCGCGCTGCACATCGTGATGCCGTATTCGATGATCGAACCGCTGCGCGAAGTGCTCGATTCCGGCGTGCAATCAGATCGCGCCGAACAGGACGAGCGCTGGCTCGCCTCGCTCAAAGACTGCCTGCAGGACGCCGAAGTGGATCTCACCACCGTGCTGGGCAGCGGCAGCATCACCGTGTCGCAGCTGGTGCACATGCAGCCCGGCGACGTGCTGCCCTGTGATTTTGCCGGCAAGGCCACCGTGCTCGCCGATGGCGTACCGCTGTTCCGCGGCGCCTTCGGGGTGTCGCGCGGCCAGCAATGCGTGCGTTATGAGCAGCGGATCCGCAGGCCGGGCGGCAACGCCATGGATGCGAACCTGCTGCGTCGACCCAACGAGAGGAAACAGTAGATGGCTCCCAAGTCCGAAGCGGCGGTCGCGCCGCAGAATCAGAACACCGACGATGCCGCGCGCGACGTCAACCTCGAGGTCATTCTCGATGTGCCGGTCACCCTGTCGATGGAAGTCGGCCGCACGCGCATTCCGATTCGCAACCTGCTGCAGCTCAACCAGGGCTCGGTGGTGGAGCTGGATCGCGCCGCGGGTGAACCCCTCGACGTCTTCGTGAACGGCACGCTGGTGGCGCACGGCGAAGTGGTGGTGGTGAACGAAAAGTTCGGCATCCGCATCACCGACGTGGTCAGCCCGGCCGAACGCATTCGCAAACTCAGGTAGCTGGCGAATGTCGCAGCCCTCGCTTTTTGCCGCGCCCGAGGCGGCCTCGCATGGCACGGCCGCCGGCGGCACGCTCGACGTGACGCTGGCGCTGCTGCTCATCGTCGGCCTCATCGTGCTGCTCGCCTGGGGCCTCAAGCGCATGCGGCGCTTCGGCATCGGCAAGCAGGACCGCATCCAGGTGCTGAGCGATCGCGCGGTGGGACCGAAGGAGCGCTGCATGCTGGTCCGCGTCGGCGATACCGACCTGCTCATCGGCGTGGCCGGTGGCTCGGTGCGCACGCTGCACGTATTCCCGCCGGGCGCCAATACCGAGGCGCCACCGGCGCCGGTGTCGGACAAACCCGCGCTGCCCAATTTCAAGGACATGCTGATGCGGAGCCTGGGCAAATGAAAACCGGGCAGATGAGCCGCAAGCGCAACTTCTTCGTCCGCGGGCTCGTCGCGCTCGCGGCCATGACTGCGCCTCTCATGGCGCAGGCGGCGACCGGCCTGCCGGCGGTCACCGTCACGACCAATCCTGGCGGTGGTCAGACGTACTCGCTGACGCTGCAGGTTCTCATCCTGATGACGGTGCTGACGCTGCTGCCGGCCATCCTGCTCATGATGACGGCCTTCACGCGCATCGTGATCGTGCTGGCCATCCTGCGCCAGGCCATCGGTGCGGGCCAGACGCCGCCCAACCAGGTGCTGGTCGGTCTCGCGCTGTTCCTGACACTGTTCGTGATGGCGCCGGTGGTGACACGCATCAACACCGAAGCCGCGCAGCCCTACATGGAAGGCACCATCGAGGCACAGGTGGCGCTCGAGCGCGCCGTCGTGCCGCTCAAGGGCTTCATGCTCGAGCAGACGCGCGAGTCGGACATCGCCACCTTCGTGCGCATCTCCGGCGGCAAGGGATTCGCGAAGCCCGCGGACGTGCCGCTGAACATCCTCGTGCCGGCCTTCATGACCAGCGAGCTCAAGACCGCGTTCCAGATCGGCTTCCTGCTGTTCATTCCCTTCGTGATCATCGATCTCGTGGTGGCGAGCGTGCTCATGTCCATGGGCATGATGATGTTGTCGCCGGTGCTGATCTCGTTGCCGTTCAAGATCATGTTGTTCGTGCTCATCGACGGCTGGGCGCTGGTCATGGGCACGCTGGCCCAAAGCTTTTTCAGATAGCAGCTTCTTCAGATGACACCAGAAACCGTAGTAACCGTCGGCCGTCACGCACTCGAAGTCACGCTGCTGCTCGCGGCGCCGCTGCTGCTCACGGCGCTCGCCGTCGGTCTCATCGTGGGCATCTTCCAGGCCGCGACCCAGATCAACGAGATGACGCTGTCGTTCATTCCGAAACTGCTGTCCATGGCCGCGGTGCTGGCCATCACCGGTCCGTGGATGTTGCGCACGCTGGTCGAATACACCCGCGGACTCATCGAAAGTATTCCCGGGATGATCGGGTAGGGCGAAGGCAGAGATGTCCATCGCCCTCACAACCGGTCAACTCGAAGCCTACGTGGCGCAGGGCTTCTTCCCGTTCGCGCGCATCGGCGCCTGCCTCATGGTGGCCCCGATGTTCGGCGCGCGTTTCGTGCCCGCGCGTACGCGCATCCTGCTCGCCGTCGCGCTGACAGCGCTGGTCGTGCCGCTGACCCCGGCCACGGGCGTCGCGCCGTTTTCTCCGCTGGGCTTCGTGGTGGTCGCGCAGCAGCTGCTCATCGGCGTGGCGCTGGGTTTTGCCCTGCAGATCGTGTTCGACGCGCTGGGCCTCGCCGGCCAGTTGCTGGCCAACAGCATGGGCCTGTCGTTCGCCTTCAACGTCGATCCGCTGCGCGGCATCGAGCACCGTGGCCCTGGGCCAGCTCTACATCATTCTCGCCACGCTGACGTTTCTCGCTCTCGGCGGCCATCTCGCACTGCTCGAAGTGCTGGTCGCATGGCTTTACCACCATGCCCATCGGCGCCACGGGTCTTGGCCGCGAAGGCCTCTGGAACCTGGTGCTGTGGGGTGGACAGCTGTTCTCGGGCGCGATTTCCATCGCGCTGCCGGGCGTCACCGCGTTGCTCATCGTCAACCTGGCGTTCGGCGTCGTGAGCCGCGCCGCGCCCTCGCTGAATCTCTTCGCCGTGGGTTTCCCGATCTCGCTGGTGGTCGGCTTGCTCGTGGTGCTGGCCGGTATCGGACCCCTGCAGGAAGGGGTGGCGCAACTCATCGCGCAGGGCTTCGCCTTCGTGCGCGCCCTCACGGGGGACTGAGCCATGGCAGAGAGCGGCGCCGAACGCACTGAACAAGCTACACCGAAGCGCCTCGAGGAGGCGCGCAAGAAAGGCCAGGTTCCGCGTTCCACCGAGCTTTCCACCGCCGCGGTGTGTATCGCGGCCGCCGGGGCTATCTACTCGCTGGGCCGCATGGCGGCCGGGCAGCTTGCCGATTTCATGCAGGATTCGCTCAGCCTCTCGCCCGACACGGTCATGTCCGAAGACGCGATCTGGCCGGCGCTGACCACTGCCGGAGCCCGCGCCCTGTGGATCATCCTGCCCATCCTCGGCGCCACCTTCGTCGCGGCGCTGGCCGCGCCCATCGCCATCGGCGGCTGGAATTTTTCCGGCAAAGCGATGATGCCGCAGTTCTCGCGGCTCAATCCCGCGAGCGGGCTGGGCCGCATGTTCTCGAAACGCGGCATGGTGGAATTGGGCAAGGGCCTCGCCAAGGTCGGTGTCATCGGTCTCATCGCCTGGGTGCTGCTCAAGGCACTGACTCCGCAGCTCATGGGCCTCACCGGTGAGCCGGTGGGGCAGGCCATCGGCCATTCCGCCTCACTCGCCGGTTACTCACTGCTGGTGCTGGCCTGCGGCCTGGCGGTGATCGCCGCGGTCGACGTGCCGTACCAGCTCTGGCAGCACGCCCAGGACCTGCGCATGACGCGCGAGGAAGTGAAGGAAGAATACAAGGAGAGCGAAGGCTCGCCCGAAACCCGCGGCCGCATTCGCGAGGCGCAGCGCGCGCTGGCGCGTGGCCGCATGTTGCAGGACGTGCCGAAGGCCGACGTCGTGGTCACCAACCCGACGCACTTCGCCGTGGCGCTGCGCTACGACGAAACCAAGAATCGCGCGCCCATTGTCGTCGCCAAGGGCACCGAGCTGCTGGCCGCAAAGATCCGCGAGATCGCCACGGAAAACAATGTTCCGATCGTCGAGGCCCCACCGCTGGCGCGTGCGCTCTACAAGAACGTCGAACTTGGCCGCGAAGTGCCTGCCGCGCTCTACGTGACCGTGGCGCAGGTCCTGACCTACGTCTACCAGCTGCGCGCCGCGCGCGAGCGTGGCGCGGCTCCGCCGCCGCCACCGACCATCCAGTAACCGAACATGGCCAGCACAGACGGCAATCCCATATTCGGACCCATGATGCGACTCGGCATCGGTGTGCCGCTGGGCCTGGTCGCCATCCTCGCGATGATGATCCTGCCGCTGCCGCCGCTGATGCTGGACGTGTTGTTCACGTTCAACATCGCGTTGTCGCTGGTCATCATCATGGCCGTGTTCCAGGTGAAGCGGCCGCTGGAATTCGCGATTTTCCCGACCGTGCTGCTGCTGGTCACCATCCTGCGGCTGGCGCTCAACGTCGCCTCGACGCGCGTGGTGCTGATGCACGGACACGAAGGCTCACACGCGGCCGGCAAGGTCATCGCGGCCTTCGGCGAGTTCGTGATCGGCGGCAACTACGCCGTCGGCGCCGTGGTGTTCATCATCCTCACCATCATCAATTTCGTGGTGGTGACCAAGGGCGCCGGCCGCGTGTCGGAAGTGTCGGCGCGCTTCGCGTTGGACGCCATGCCCGGCAAGCAGATGGCCATCGACGCCGACCTCAACGCCGGCATCATCACCCAGGACCAGGCGCGCGAGCGCCGCGCCGAAGTGCGCGCCGAATCGGATTTCTACGGCTCGATGGACGGCGCCAGCAAGTTCGTGCGCGGCGACGCCGTCGCCGGCATCCTCATCATGGTCATCAACATCATCGGCGGCCTGCTCATCGGCACGATGATGCACGACCTGCCCATGGGCGAGGCCACCAAGACCTACACGCTGCTCACCATCGGTGACGGCCTGGTGGCGCAGATTCCCGGGCTGCTGCTGTCGGTGGCCGTCGCTATTATCGTGACGCGAATCTCGCGCGAGCAGGACGTGAGCCAGGAGCTGGGCAAACAGTTGTTTGGCCAGCCCAAGGCGCTGGCGGTGGCCGCGAGCGTGCTGGGTGCCATGGGCCTGATTCCCGGCATGCCGAATCTCGTGTTCCTGTCGTTTGCGGCGCTGGCCGGCTGGGGCGCCTGGAAACTCAAGCAGCAGCGCGAAAAGCCGGTCGTCGAAGAACTGCCGCCCGAGCCTGCGCCGGCACAGCCCGCCGAGCAGCAGGAGTTGTCCTGGGACGACGTGCGTCCGGTGGACGTGGTCGGACTCGAGGTCGGCTACCGGCTCGTGCCGCTGGTCGATCGCACCAAGGGCGGCGACCTGCTGGCGAGAATTCGTGGCATCAGGCGCAAACTCACGCAGGAACTCGGCTTCCTGGTGCAGCCGGTACACATTCGCGACAACCTGGAACTGGGCCCCAACAGCTTATCGCATTCGCCTGGCGGGAGTCGCCATCGGCGAAAGCGTGGTGCACCCGGATCGCGAACTCGCGATCAATCCGGGCCGCGTCTTCGGGCCGCTGACCGGCGTCACCACGCGTGACCCGGCCTTCGGCATGGAAGCGGTGTGGATCGAGCCGTCGTTGCGCGAACACGCGCAGTCGCTGGGCTACACGGTGGTCGATGCCGCGACCGTGATCGCGACGCATCTCTCGCATCTCATCCAGACGCATGCCCATGAACTCTTCGGACACGAAGAGGCCGAGCAGCTCATGAAGTCGCTGGCGAAGACCTCGCCCAAGCTGGTCGATGAATTGATTCCCAAAGTGCTGCCGCTCGCCACGGTGGTGCGCGTGATGCAGGGCCTGCTGGCCGAGCGCGTACCGATCCGCAACGTGCGCGCCATCCTCGAAGCGCTGGCGGAAGCCGGTCCGCGTACCCAGGACGCCGCGACGCTCATCGCGCAGGTCAGGGTTGCCCTGGGTCGACAGATCGTCCAGGACATCGTCGGTCTCGCCGAAGAGTTGCCCGTCATCACACTTGAGCCCGATCTCGAGCGCCTATTGTCAAACGGACTCACGAATTCCGGCGCCAGCCCCGGTCTCGAGCCCGGGCTGGCAGAGCGCTTGCAACGAGGACTACAGGAAGCCGCACAGCGTCAAGAACGTGGCGGTGAACCGGCGGTGTTGCTGACACCCCCGGCACTGCGCGCCGCGCTGGCGCGGTTCTTCCGGGTGAGCGTGCCGGGACTGCACGTACTCGCGTGGAACGAGCTGCCTGACAACCGCAAGGTGCGGATGGTGACGGCGGTAGGGAGTCGAGGTGAGCATAGATGAGAATTCAGAGATACATCGCCAAGGACATGCGCACCGCGCTCGCGCAGGTGCGTGAAGGGCTCGGACCCGATGCGGTCATCCTGTCCTCCGGCCGTGTGGGTTCCGACGTCGAAGTCGTCGCGGCCATCGACATGGAAGTCGCCCGCGCCGTCGAGAATGCGTCGCTGGCACGCAATCCGGTGGTGACGCGCGCGGAGACCGAGTCGGTTGCCACGCGCTACCAGGAGCCGCGCCCCGATGCCGGGCGCACTGCAGAAACACGTCATGCGGAACTGCTGAAGCGCCGCTCCAGCTCGCAGCTCTCCGAGGAAATCGCGCCGGCCCATGTGGCCGCCGAAGTCGCGCCGCGCGCTCCCGGCCAGCGAAGCGCTGGCGAACGAAATGAAAGACATGCGTCGCATGCTCGAGTCGCAGCTCGCGACGCTGGCGTGGAACGACATGTCGCGCCGCTCGCCGGTACAGGCGGCCATGCACAAGGAACTGGCGCAGCTCGGCATCACGCAGGATCTCGCCAACTCGCTGATCAGCAAGATTCCCGCGCGAGCTGGGTTTCTCGGCGGCTCGCCGCTTCGCGCTCGCGACCGTCGCCCGCACCATCCAGACCACCGGCGATCGCTGGCTGGAGCAGGGTGGTGTCGTGGCCTTCGCGGGTCCCGCCGGCGCCGGCAAGACCACGCTGCTGGCCAAGCTGGCCGCGCGCTGGGTGCTGCGTCACGGACCGCGCCGCGTCGCGCTCGTGTCGGCGGATGCCGTGCGTATCGGCGCGCATGAGCAGATGCACATGCTGGGACGCCTGCTGGGTGTCACCACGCACAACGTCTATGACGTCGCCGAACTTCCCGAATTGCTGTACGAACTGCGCGGCTGCCAGTTCGTGATGATCGACACCGCGGGTGCGAGCCCGCGCGATCCCGAACTCGCGCGCCGCCTGCGCCTGCTGAACCAGATGCAGGCCAGCATCCAGACGGCGCTGGTGTTGCCCGCCAGCACCCAGGCCGGTGCCATCGACGAGGTCGTGCAGCGTTTCGCGCTCGCGAAGCCGACGGCCTGCGCCATCACCAAGGTGGACGAGGCGGTGAGCCTCGGCGGCGTGTTGTCGGCGCTGGTGCGCCACAAGCTGCCCGCGTCCTACATCAGCGACGGGCAACGTGTCCCCGAGGATCTGCAACCCGCGCGTTCGCACGTGCTCGTGAGCCGCGCAGTGGAAATCGCGACCCGCAACGGATCGAGCGCCGACGATGAAGTGATGCAGCGGCGCATTGCCGGAGTCAAGAATGTCCGCAAATAAGAAGAACACCGCAGCGGCCGACAGCGCCGCGCGCGCCGCCAACGCGAATCCGGTCCAGGTGGTCGCCGTCACCGGCGGCAAGGGTGGCGTGGGCAAGACCACGGTCGCCGTGAACCTGGCCGCCTCGCTCGCGTCGCGCGGCAAGGAAGTGATGCTGCTCGACGGCGACCTGGGTCTCGCCAACGTCGACGTGTTCCTGGGGCTCACGCCGCGCCTGACGCTGGCCGATGTGCTCGCCGGAACCTGTTCGCTCGAAGAAGTGGTGCTCGATGCACCGCAGGGTTTCAAGGTGGTGCCGGCCGCATCCGGCATCACGCAGCTCGCCGAGCTCGATTCGCTCACGCACCTCGGCCTGGTGCGCGCCTTCGGCGACCTGAGCACGCGCGCTCGATTTCCTGGTCGTGGATACCGCGCCGGGAATCGCCGGATCCGTGCTGCAGTTTTCGCAGGCCGCCCAGCAAGTGCTGGTGGTCATCTGCGACGAGCCGGCATCACTCACCGACGCCTATGCGCTCATCAAGATTCTTTCCCGCGACCATGGTGTCCGGCAGTTCCGCGTGCTCGCCAACCAGTCGCGCGGGCGTGGACTAGGACAAGCCCTGTTCCAGCGATTCGAACGAGTGGCCTCGCGCTTCCTGTCGGTCGAGCTGGATTATGTCGGCGAGATTCCCGAAGACACGTTCCTGCGCCGCTCGATCCGTGAACAGCGTCCCGTTGTGACGGCGTATCCATCCTGTCCCGCGGCCATGGCGCTCAAGACGCTCGCCCTGCGCGCCGATATGTGGCCCATAGCAGAAGGCCCAAGGGGCAACGTGGAGTTCTTCGTCGAGCGCCTGATCAGACGTCCATCGGTGCGACTCGAGGTGGTTCGATGACAGGAGTGAGCGCGTACAGCCAGCGCGCCAGCGCCCGGGATACCGAGCAGCTGGTGATGCGCCATGCCGAACTCGTCAAGCGCATCGCCTACCACCTGGCGGGGCGCCTGCCGGCGTCGGTCGAGGTCGACGACCTCATCCAGGCCGGAATGCTCGGCCTGCTGGAGGCGGCGTCCAACTACTCGGTGGGACGCGGCGCGAGTTTCGAAACTTACGCCGGGATTCGGATTCGGGGCGCGATGCTCGACGGGCTGCGCAAGCTCGACTGGGCGCCGCGCTCGGTGCATCGCAAGGCGCGCGCGGTGGCGAACGCGATCCGCGAGCTCGAGGGCGAGATCGGCCGCGAGGCGCGCGACACCGATGTCGCGAACAAGATGGGTGTGAGCCTCGACGAGTACCACAAGATCGTGGAGGACGCGGCTGGTTGCCAGATCGCGAGCCTCACGACCGAAGAGGGCGAGATCAACGCCACCGATCCGGCAGCGGACCCGTTCCGCGACGTGATCGACGAGACGTTTTCGCGCCGCGCTGGCGGAGGCCATCGAGGGCCTGCCGGAGCGCGAGCGCATGGTGATGTCCCTGTACTACGACGACGAGCTGAATTTGAAGGAGATCGGTGCGGTGCTCAAGGTGAGTGAGTCGCGCATCTGTCAGATCCATGGGCAGGCGCTGACGCGTCTGCAGGCGCGCCTGGCCGGCTGGCGCGATCGTTTGTGAATTCGACGCGAGAGGAGTGCCCGACGTGAGCAACAACATGAAAATTCTGGTGGTCGACGACTTTTCGACCATGCGCAGGATCGTCAAGGGCCTGCTCAATGAGCTGGGCTACAGCGACATCACCGAGGCGGACGACGGCAACACCGCGTTGCCGCTGCTCAAGAACGGCGCGTTCGATTTCCTCATCACCGACTGGAACATGCCCGGCATGCCGGGCCTCGACCTGCTCAAGGCGGTGCGCGCCGATGCCAAGCTCGGCAAGCTGCCGGTGCTGATGCTCACCGCCGAGGCCAAGCGCGAACAGATCATCGAAGCGGCGCAGGCCGGCGTCAGCGGCTACGTCATCAAGCCGTTCACCGCCGCGACCCTCAAGGAAAAGATCGACAAGATCCTCGCCAGCAAGGCGGCGGCCTAGAGCCGGGCTCTGGGTGACATCAGATGTCGCAGGACGACTCGCTTTCCGGGCGTTACCGCTCTCACGTCGCTGATCTCGCGGGCGCACTCGACGCCAACGACGAACGCGCGTTCCGCGCCGCTTTCGAGCGGCTGCGCGCGCAGCTCAACGTCGAACTCAATCCCGAATTGAAACGTATCACCGCCGATGCGATGTCGGCGCTGCGCCGCTTTCGCGAACAGGCGCGCCTCGAAGTGCTCGCCGACCAGGAAGTGCCGGATGCGCGCCGGCGACTGGCGCACGTGGTCAAGCTCACCGAAGAGGCCGCGCATCGCACGCTCGACCTGGTCGAGCAGTCCACTCCGCTCATCGACCGCATGGCGTACGAATCCGCACAGCTGCTCGAAGAATGGGGCCTGCATGGTTCGCGCCAGCTGGCCGTCGCGACGCTGTGGCCGGAGCGCGCCAATGAATGCCTCGAACGGGCAGTGCGCGACGCCGAGCGCGTGCGCAGATTCCTGTCGCAGATGTTGCTGGCGCAGGGCTACCAGGACCTCTCCGGCCAGATCATCAATGCCGTCATCAAGCTGGTGATCGAGCTGGAGACCGTGCTCGGTCAGCTCGTGTCGCTGGCCAGCGGCGAAGACACGCGCCGCATGCCGGTACTGAAGCTGGACGAGATGCAGGGGCCGGGTGAAATGCGCCGCGGCGTGGGTCCGCATGTGCCGGGCACCACGGACGGTGGCGTCGTGACTGCCCAGGACGACATCGACGCGCTGCTCGCGAGCGTGGCGGGTGGCCCCCGTTAGGGTCTATTGAATAGCAGCCGTGGACATACTTTCCGCCATAGGTTTCGTTCTCGCGCTGGTCGCGGTGCTGGTGGGCGCCGTGCTCAAGGGCGCGGGCATCCATGCATTGCTGTCCGCGGCCGCGTTCATGATCGTCGTGGTCGGTACCTTCGCCGCGATTTTCATCCAGACGCCGCTGGCGGTGTTCAAGCACGCCATGAGCCGCTTCTCGTGGGTGATCAAGCCGCCGCCGGTGCATGCAGAGGAACTCATCAAGAAGATCGTCGAGTGGAGCACCATCGCGCGCAAGCAGGGCTTGCTGGGCCTGGAGCCACTCATCGAGCAGGAACAGGACCCGTTCGTGAAGCGCGGCCTGCAACTGGTGGTCGACGGCGGTGAGCCCGACGCGATCCGCGCCATCCTCGAAGTGGAAGTCGGCGTGCGCGAACATGCCGACACTCGCGCCGCGAAGGTGTACGAAGGCATGGGCATCTACTCGCCCACGCTCGGCATCATCGGCGCCGTGCTCGGCCTCATGGCCGTCATGCAGAACCTCGCCGATCCCTCGAAGCTCGGCACCGGCATCGCGGCCGCATTCACCGCGACCGTGTACGGCATCGGGCTCGCCAACCTGTTCTTCCTGCCGGTGGCCGGCAAGCTCAAGGGCATCGTGGCCGAGCAGACCCAGGTACGCGAGATGGTCATCGAAGGCGTGGTGTCCATCGTGCTCGGCGAGAACCCGCGCGCCATCGAATCGAAGCTGCACGGCTACCTTCACTAATGGGGACATTCCTGATTTGCAGCAAAAGGGGACGCGCCTCGCAGCGCGTTTCGCTGCATTCAAGCCGGACGGGATGAGGCCCGTCCCCTTTTGCTAGCAAATCAGGAATGTCCCCATTATGGCCCGCAAACGCAAGCACGAAGATCACGTCAACCACGAAGCGTGGGCCATTCCCTATGGCGACCTGATCACGCTGCTGCTGGCGTTCTTCGTGGTGATGTACGCCATCTCCTCGATCAACGAGGGCAAGTTCCGCGTGTTGTCGGATTCGCTGAACGCGGCATTCCGCGGCCAGCCGCGCACGCTCGAGCCGGTGCAGGTGGGACCGAAGACCCGCGGTTCGGGCGCCGACATCGCCATGACCATCGTGCAGCAGTCGATGATCGACGGGCAGCCGCGCAAGATGCTCGAGGCGATCCCCGTCAACAGCGCGGACGAGGCGGGCGCCGGGCCGGCGCCATATCCGGGCGCAGGCCGCACCGGTCACGCCCAGCCGATGCCGATGGATCATCCGGTGGCGCAGCAGCTGGCGCGCGTCGCCGACGAGCTCGAAATCGCCCTGCAGGCGCTGGTCGACGCCAACCTGGTCGCGGTGCGCCGCCACGAGTTCTGGCTCGAGGTCGAAGTGCGCACCGACATCCTGTTCGCGAGCGGCGTGGCCACGCTGTCCGACAAGGCCATCCCCGCGCTCGACGCGCTGGCCGGCACACTCGTGAAATACCCGAACCCGGTGCGCGTCGAAGGTCACACCGACAACCAGCCCATCAACACGCAGTCACTACCCGTCGAACTGGGAACTCTCCGCGGCGCGCGCCGCGAGCGTCGTGCATCGCTTCGCGCGCGCCGGCATTATCGCCGGCGCGGCTCTCGGTCATCGGCTTCGGCGAGTTTCGTCCGACCCAGCCCAATGACACTGCCGCCGGCCGCGATGCGAACCGGCGCGTGATCATCGTCATTCTCGCCGGCGAAGGCGCGCCGGCTCCGGCCGACGCCGCCGGCATGGTGAGCCAGGCGGAGCAGGGCGCAGACATCGGCTTGCCCATTCCCGAGCTGCCGGCAGATGCATTTTCCAACGATGTGCAATCGACCGAGTCCAGCTCGGCGCCCGTGAACAACATCACACAGCCCGCGCCTGCCGTCTGGCACGGAACCTGCTCCTCTACCGGTAACTGTCGGTGCAGGCGCCGGAAATCCGGCGCAGGAGTGAGTTCATGGAATCTGATCTGTCGATCTTGCTGTCCGGGGCCCGGGCATTCGCCATCATTACGGCATTCATCGGCTTTGCCTGGGCGTTGCACCGCATGCGGCGCGAATTTGCCGAGCAGTTAGACCTCGTGAGCGCCGAGCTGCAAAGCTCGCGCGCCGAAATCCAGGTGTTGGCCGAGAGGGTGGCCGCGCTGGCCACGCTGGTCGCCGCCATTCCGGCGCGTGTCGAACAACGTCCGGCCGAAGCGCCGCGTGCCCCGCGCCGCGACAACTCGCCGGTACGCAGTTATGAAACGGCGCGCCGCCTGGCGCGCTCCGGCGCCACGGTCGCGGAAATTGTCGCGACCTGCGGCATAGCCGACTCAGAGGCGCGCCTACTCCAACGCCTGCATGGCGCTGAATCGCAGCGCGAAAACGTCGCTTGAAGAAGCGCAAGTCACGCGCTGTGAAACGCGTCTCATCAACCGTGCGGGTCAGTCGGCCGAAACAGGGGGTCGAGCCGACTCCGCCGGAGATCCCCGAGCCCATGAAGTCCGAAGCGAATGCCATGGCACCTGCCGCAGGCGGCACCCCCGTCACCGGGCGCGTCGTGCTGGGCGTCAGCTGCACCATCCACGAGGCGCAGCACTTGCGCGCGCAACTGCTGGCGCAGGCCGAACTACCCGGTCCCTACGAGATCGACGGCAGCGGCGTGCAGCAGATCGACACCGCCGGGAGTGCAGCTCGTGGTCGCGTTTGCGCTCGACTGCCTGGAACGCAACATTTCCTACGCCTGGAAAGGACGCTCGCCGGCGCTCGACGACGCGATTCGCGTGCTGGGCGTGGGCGCGCTGCTCGAGAGTCCGGTGCTGAGAACCGGCATGACCCTCGATCTCGCCCAATTCCACGACACCTTCTTCGCCGAGAGCTTCGAAGCGCTCGACTCGATGGAGAACGCGCTGCTCAAGCTCTCGGCCGGCGACGCCGACCTGGAGCTGATCAACACCATCTTCCGCGTCGCGCATTCCATCAAGGGCGGCGCCGCGACTTTCGGCTTCACCGATGTTGCCGCATTCACGCACACGCTGGAGACGTTGCTCGACCAGCTGCGTGCAGGCAAGCGGCGCGTCGACGCGAAGCTGGTCGACACCCTGCTGCGCTCGTGCGACCTGATGCGCGAGATGCTGGGTGCGACTCAGCACAAGCAGCCCATGGACAAGGCGCGCGTCACCGCGCTGCACGCCGAGATCGAACTCATCCTGGCCACGCCCGGCGATTCGCCGGCGGCCACGGTGCCGGCAATGCCGGCGACCGCCACCGCGGCACCCGCCCGGCGTCGGCCCAGCTCACGTCCGGCCGAGACTCGCAGCGGCTGGCGCATCCATTTCATTCCGGGACCCAAACTACTGCGCCATGGCAATGATCCGCTGCGATTGCTGCGCGAACTGGCGACGCTCGCACCCTGCGAGGTGCGCGTGGACGCCAAGTGGATTCCGCCGCTCACGGAGCTCGATCCGGAGGAGTGCCGGCTCTCGTGGCGCATCGAGGTCAATGGCCCGGTCAAGGAATCCGCCATCAAGGCGGTGTTCGACTGGGTCGAGGGCGAGTGCGATCTGAAACTCGAAGCCTTCGGTCCCGCGCCCGATGCCGCCGACATGGCGCCAGCGTTGGCGACGCCGGAAGTGCAGGAACTCGCGGTGGCCACCGCCGCCCCGGTGGCTGGAAGAGCCGCCAGCGCCGACGCCCGCGGCGCCGCCGATCGACGAGTCACTGGCGCCCAGGAACAATGCTGCCAGCACCCAGGCGGCCGCCGCTGCCGCCGCGGCAACGTCGCTGCCGTCTGCCGCGGCCGGCGATGGTGGATCGATCCGCGTCAGCATCGAGAAGATCGACGAGCTGCTGAACTCCGTCGGCGAGCTGGTGATCACGCAATCGGTGCTGAGCCAGCTGGCCGCGCCGCTCGAAGGCCACGATGCCGAGGAGTTGCGCAATGCGCTCGGACAGCTCGAGCGGCACATGCGCAACCTGCAGGAAAGCGTCATGCGCGTGCGCATGTTGCCCATCAGCTTCGTATTCAATCGTTTCCCGCGCCTGGTGCGCGATCTCGGTCAGCGGCTCGGCAAGAAGATCGAGCTGCGCCTCAGCGGCGACACCACCGAGCTCGACAAGACCGTGCTCGAAAAGATCGGCGATCCGCTGGTGCACCTGGTGCGCAATGCCATCGACCATGGCATCGAAACTCCAGAGGTACGCCTCGCGGCCGGCAAGCCGGCGCACGGCGTCATCGAACTCAGCGCCTATCACAAGGGCGGCAACGTGATCGTCGAAGTGCGCGACGACGGCGGCGGACTCAAGCGCGACAGGATCCTGGCCAAGGCGCGCGAGCGCGGGCTGGTGGGCGCGGACGAGGAGCTCTCCGAGGAGCGCGTCTTCAATCTCATTTTCGCGCCGGGCTTCTCCACCGCCGACGTGGTCAGCGACGTGTCCGGCCGCGGCGTGGGCATGGACGTGGTCAAGCGCAACATCAACGAGCTCGGCGGCCACGTGCAGATTCATTCGACGACCGGCAAGGGCAGCATGGTGCGAATCCGCCTGCCGCTGACGCTGGCCATCCTCGACGGCCAGCTGGCGCGCGTGGGCACTGAAGTCTACGTCGTGCCCATCGTCTCGATCGTCGAGACCATCCAGGTGCGCGAAGAGCAGGTGAGCTCGGTGGCCGCGCGCGCCCAGGTGTTCCGCCTGCGCGACGACTACCTGCCCATCGTGCGGCTCTACGAACTGTTCGGCATCGAGCCGCAGCACACCGACCTGCTCGACGGCCTGTTGATGATCGTCGAGGCCGACGGCAAACGCGTCGGGCTGTTCGTCGATGAACTGATGTCGCAGCAGCAGGTGGTCATCAAGAGTCTCGAGACCAACTTCCGCCCGGTCGTCGGACTCGCCGGCGCCACCATGCTCGGTGACGGGCGCGTCGCACTGATTCTCGATGTCCCCGGCGTCATTTCCCGGTTCCAGTCCCAGGAGACGCGCCGTGCGTCGGCGCAGGAAGCGGCATGAATTCACTGGCACACATGACGGGCAACGAAGCCCGGGACGCCCTCCAGTTCCTGACCTTCCGGCTCGCCGGCGAGGAATACGGCGTCGGAATTCTCACGGTGCAGGAGATTCGCGGCTGGTCTCCGGTGACGGCCATCCCGCATTCGCCGGCGTGGCTGCTCGGTGTGATCAACCTGCGCGGCGTGGTCGTGCCAATCATCGACCTGCGCATCAAGTTCAAGCTGGAGCGCGCGGACTTCAACGAATTCACGGTGGTCATCATCCTGAATGTGGGCGCGCGCGTGGTCGGCATCGTCGTCGACGCCGTCTCGGATGTGATCACGCTCGCCAGCGCGGACATCAAGCCCGCGCCGCATCTTGGTAACCAGGCCGACACCAGCCACATCATCGGTTTCGGGACGCTGGACCAGCGCATGCGGATTTTGCTGGATGTCGAACGCCTGATGGCCAGCGCGGATCTTCGCGCGGTCGACACGGCGAGCAATTGAATCCGTCGAGTGAAGCGAGTTTTAACCACCAGGTTTTTCAACCCCATGTCACGCTCAACCACATCGCTCGGACTGCTGCTCGCAGGCATGACCCAGATCGCGGCGGCGCAGGAATCCGTTCATGACTCGGTGCTGGATCTCAGCGTGGCGTACGCGGGCGATCTGCGTCGCAACACCACGGGCGGCCTGGAGGTCGGCAATGCGTATTCGAGCGCATTCGACCTGGGACTCAACTGGGCCACGACGGCATTCGGCACGCGGGTGCAGTCCAGCCTCGCAGTGATGTACATGGGCGGCGACGAGATCACCGGCGAGCTCGTCGGCGACTTGCAGGGCATCAACAACATCGAAGCCGCAGCGGGCTGGCGTCTGTACGAATCCTGGTTCGAGATTGGTTTCGGCGACAGCGAGAGCAGCGTGCGCGCAGGCATTCTCGATCTGAACGCGGAGTTCGACACACCGGTGACCCAGGGATTGTTCACCGCGTCGCCATTCGGCATCGGCACCGAGTTGTCGCAGACCGGCGTGCGTGGCCCGGTGGTTTGGCCGGTGACCGGTTTCGGAATCCGCGCTGCCGGTGCGATCGATGAAAGCTTCCGCTGGCGTTTGGGCGCCTACGATGGCGCGCCGGGCAGCGACGACGACGATTTCACCAGCCTGCACGTATCGAGCAGCGAAGGTGCGTTGCTCATCGGCGAAGTCGAATATTCCTCTGACCGGATCCATAAATTGTCGGTCGGCTCATGGATGTACACGGCGCCGTTCGAACGCATCGACGCAGCGCTGCAGCCGAGCGCCGCGCCCGAGCACGGCAACCACGGCTTCTACACCTTGGTCGATCTGTCGCTCGGCACGGCCGGCGACGTGAGCTTCGATGGCGCACTGCGCGCCGGCACCGCGCCGGCGAAGTTCAATGCCGTCGATCGCTACGCGGGTTTTGCGGTCACCGCCCAGAATCTGTGGAAGTCGCGACCCGGCGATTCGCTGGGTCTCGGCATTGCCTGGGCGCATGCCGGTGATCCTTTCCGCGACATCAGCGCCTTCGAAGGCGCACCGGCCACGACTGCAGAAACAGTGGTGGAACTGGTGTATCGCACCGAACTCACTCCCTGGCTCGTGCTGCTGCCGAACGTGCAGTTCATCGACGATCCGGGAGCTTCTCATGGCGTCGGCGACTCCTGGGTCGCGGGCCTGCGTTTTGAAATGTCCCACGAGCGCACGTGGCAGCTGAGTGCGAGGCGCGATGCGCCCGCCGATGATTCGTATGCGCGTAGTCAACCCCAAGGTTTCTAGGAAAATGAAAAAGTACATCAGCAACCTGTCACTGCGAGGCAAGTTCCTCTTCGTGACATTGTCAATGTTGGTTCCGCTGGCGGTGCTGTGCCTGATCGCCGCGCGCCTCGAGTTCGAAAAGATCAGCGCCGCGCGCCACGAGGACACCGGCCTCAAGTGGGCCTCGGAGCTCATCGCGATTGCGGCGAACCTGTCCGAGTATCGCGAGCACTATGCCGCGGTCGCCGCGGGCGCCGAGAACGAACGCTCCGAGCTGGCCGAACACCAGGGCCTCGTCGAGGAGTCGATCACGCGCCTCGACGAACTGGTCAAGGATGGCGAGCGCCAGTACATCGACGCTTCTGCCTGGCAGTCGCTGCGCCCGCGGGTCGAGACCGCCATCGAAGGCGACGGCGGCGCTGCATCGCAGACGCCGGAGACCACGGCGCTGATCGCTGACCTGCACAAGCGCGTGCAGGCCGTGTCGGAGTTGTCGGGCCTGATCCTCGATCCGGGCGCCGACACCTTCCCGCTGATGTTCAGCGCCTTGTTCGACCTGCCCAAGGGCGTCGAGTCGCTTGCCAGCTCGCGCCGCGCCATGAACGCGCTGGTCGCGGGCGACAAGAGTGTGGGGACTTACATGGCCCTGGCCAGCGAGGTGGCGGATGCGCGCACGCGCTTGCAGAGCGCCATGCATTTCCTGGCGGGCAACTACACCGTCACTGCCACCATCGAATCGCAGATTCCCGCCAAGTCCCAGGAACTGGCTCGCCGCCTCGATGCCGCCTTCACGGTGCTGGCCACCGAGGCACGCCAGGAAATGGCGCACGACCGCGCCATGGCGGTCTCGAACGAAATCGAGCTGCTGACCGAAGATCTTTCGGAGCTGCGCGACCAGGCCAATGTCGAGCTGTCGATGCTGCTGCACTCGCGCGCCACTTCGAGCCAGTGGACGCTGGGCATCGAAATCGCCTTCGTGCTGCTGGGCGTTGCGCTGGCCTACCGGGTGCAGCGGCAGGTCTCGAGCCACATCACGCACAAGCTCGAGGTGGCCAACGGCGCCTTTGGTGAACTCGCCAAGGGCAAGTTCGACAACGAACTCATCAGTGATTCGACCGACGAGCTGGGCGAATTGCTGTCCGCGCTGTCCAACATGCAGGAGCGCCTCGCCGCGCGCGTGGAAGCGGACAGCCGCGCCGCCGCGGAAGAACGCGAGCGAGGCGTTGCGACCGCGCGCATCAAGCAGGCGCTGGATGCTTCGTCGGTCAACGTCGTGGTCTGCGACGAGCAGTTCCACGTCATCTATCTGAATCCGGCGGCGCAGCGGCTCATGTCTGCCGCACAGTCGGACTTCCAGCGCATCCAGCCGCGCTTCGATGCGAGCCGGCTGGTCGGCGCCAACCTCGAGATCTTCTACCAGGACGGCGCGCGCCAGCGCGACGACATCGCCGCGGCGCGCCAGGCAGTGACCTCGCAGTCCGTGGTCGGCTCGCGCACGCTGGTGAGCACCGCCAGCCCGATCGTGGATGCCGACGGCAAACGCATCGGCACCGTGGTCGAGTGGGTGGAACGCACCCAGGAAGTGGCCGCCGAAAAGGAAATTGGCGACCTGGTTTCGGCCGTGTCCCACGGCCAGCTCGATCAGCGCATTTCGCTGGTGGGCAAGAGCGGATTCTTCGAAGTGCTCGCCAACGGTCTCAATGGCCTGGTGGTCACGCGTGAGCGACGTGGTGGCTGAAATGCGCCGCCTGGTGGAAGGCGCCAACGCCGGCGATCTCACCCGCTCGATGGACCCTCGACGGCACGCTCCGGCCTCTATGTCTCCATGGGCACCGGCGTGAATCGCTGGTCGGCAACATGGCGGGCGTCGTGTCGCAGGTGAAGAACATGGCAGTGCAGGTGCACGCGGGCGCCGAGGAAATCTCGCGCGGCAACATCAACCTGTCGCAGCGCACCGAAGAGCAGGCGTCGAGCCTCGAAGAGACCGCCTCGTCGATGGAGGAGATGACCTCCACCGTCAAGCAGACTGCCGACAACGCCGGCCAGGCCAACCAGCTCGCCATGGCCGCACGCCAGCAGGCCGAGAAGGGCGGCACGGTGGTCAGTTCCGCGGTGAATGCGATGCGTGACATCAACACTGCGAGCAAGAAGATCGCCGACATCATCGGCGTCATCGACGAGATCGCCTTCCAGACCAACCTGCTGGCGCTGAACGCCGCGGTGGAAGCAGCGCGTGCCGGTGAGCAGGGCCGCGGCTTTGCAGTGGTGGCGACCGAAGTGCGCAATCTCGCGGGTCGCTCGGCGACCGCTGCAAAGGAGATCAAGGCGCTGATCCAGGACAGCGTGTCCAAGGTCGACGAAGGCAGCCGCCTGGTCGACGAATCGGGCAAGACGCTCGAGGAGATCGTCAGCGCGGTCAAGAAGGTCACGGACATCGTGGCCGAGATCGCTGCCGCCAGCCGCGAGCAGTCCAGCGGCATCGAGCAGGTCAACAAGGCCATCATGCAGATGGACGAGCAACACGCAGCAGAACGCGGCGCTGGTCGAAGAGGCCGCTGCGGCGAGCCAGGCCATCGTCGAGCAGGCGCTGATGCTGAATTCGATGGTGGCGCATTACCAGGTGGAAGCCGGTACGGCTGAGCGGCGCATGAACAGGCCCGCTCGTCCCGCCGCGGCTGCACCTGCGGCGTCGCCGGCCACCGCCACCGCCGCTCCCGTGAAGGCCCGCAAGGTCGCCGCCGCCGGCGGCGGCGCCGAGTGGTCCGAGTTCTGAAGGTTGAGCCAGATGAACATGCAAGCCGCCGCGCTGGCTGCCAACAGCCACCTGGAGTCCGACCTGGAAGGCCACGCCCAGTACCTCACCTTCGTCTGTGCCGGTGAGGAATACGGCGTCGACGATCCTGTGCGTACAGGAGATCAAGGGCTGGGAAGGCGTCACGCGTGTGCCCTACACGCCGCCCTACCTGCTGGGCGTCATGAACCTGCGCGGCGTCATCGTGCCGGTGATCGACCTGCGCATGCGTTTCGGCCTGGCGCCGCGCGCGGCGGGCAGTTCGAACGTGGTCATCGTGGTGCGCGTGCACGGTGCGCGTGGCGAGAAGACGGCCGGCATCGTGGTCGACGCGGTCTCCGAGGTGTACAGCGTCGCGCCGGACAACATCAAGCCGACGCCGGAGCTGGGCTCCGTCGGCCGACGCGCCTGCGTGCGCGGTCTCACCAGCGTCGACAGCAAGATGGTCATGCTGCTCGACATCGATCGCCTCGTGACTTCCGTGTATCGAAGCGCCCGAGCGTTGAAGGAGCATTTCATGCGGCCTGCGGCGTCGGCAGACAAAAGGTGGCGTCGATGAGCGGGCCGGTTGCGCCCATCGCGCAATTGCCCGGCGGCGATTTCGCGTTATCGAACGGCCGAGTTCGAGCGGCTGCGCGAGCTGGTGCGTGAGCACACGGGCATCGCGCTGTCGCCGGCCAAGCGCCAGCTGGTCTATGGCCGCCTGGCACGGCGACTGCGCGCGCTGCAGATCGCGAGCTTTGCCGAGTACATCGAGCTGCTGGAGCGCGGCGAGGGCGCCGAGCTCGAGGAATTCACCAACGCGGTGACCACGAACCTCACCTCGTTCTTCCGCGAATCGCATCACTTCGAGTTCCTCGCGCGGGAGGGCCTGCCCGCGCTCATGGCGAAGGCCGCCGCCACCCGCCGGATGCGTATCTGGTGCTGCGCGGCCTCCACCGGCGAGGAACCGTATTCCATCGCCATGGTGCTGCGCGAAGCGCAGCAGCAGCTCGCGGGCTGGGACGTGAAGCTGCTGGCCACCGACCTCGATTCCGCGGTGGTCGCGACCGGCGCCGCCGGCATCTATGCCGAGGAGCGATTCCAGGGCATGGACCCGAAGCGCAAGTCGCGCTTCTTCGACAAGGGCGCAGCGGCGCAGGCCGGCAAGTACCGGGCGCGCGAGGAGCTGCGCAACCTCATCACCTTCAAGCAGCTCAATCTCATGCATGACTGGCCGGTGCGCGGCCCGTTCGATGCGATCTTCTGCCGCAACGTCATCATCTATTTCGACAAGCCGACGCAGCGCGTGTTGTTCGAGCGCATGGCAAGACTGCAGCGTCCCGGGGATTTCCTGTTCCTCGGTCATTCGGAGAGCCTGTACCGCGTCAGCGAAAAGTACGAGCTCATCGGCCGGACTATCTACCGGCGTCTCGATAACTGAACGTGGAAGCCATGAGTGCAAGCAGGATCAAGGTTCTGGTGGTGGACGATTCGGCCCTGGTGCGGCAGATCCTGGTCGAGATCCTCAAGACCGCGCGTGACATCGAAGTGGTGGGCACGGCGTCCGATCCGTTCGTGGCGCGCGAACGCATCAAGGAGACCAACCCGGACGTGCTCACGCTGGACGTCGAAATGCCGCGCATGGACGGGCTCACGTTCCTGGCCAATCTCATGCGGCTGCGGCCCATGCCGGTGGTCATGGTGTCGTCGCTGACCGATCGCGGCGCGGAGATCACGCTCAAGGCGCTGGAACTCGGCGCCATCGATTTCGTTTCCAAGCCCAAGGTGGACATCGCCGGAACACTCAAGGATTTCAGCGAAGAAATCCTCGCCAAGATCCGGGTTGCGGCGCGCGCCCGCGTGCGGGCGCGCCGCAGCGCTGCCACGCCGCCGCTGGCGCCGTGCCGCCCAAGCATTCGGCCGATGCCATCCTGCCGGCAGCGGCGCGCGGCAAGATGCTGCGAACCACCGAACGCATCATCGCCGTGGGTTCATCCACCGGCGGCACCGAGGCCATCCGCGAGGTGCTCATGGGATTGCCGGCGGACTCGCCTGCCGTCGTGGTCGCGCAGCACATTCCCGCCGCCTTCAGCGCGCAATTCGCGCGCCGCATGGACTCGGTGTGTCCGCTGTCGGTCTGCGAGCCCACCGACGGACAGCTCATCATGCCCGGCCATGTCTACATCGCGCCGGGTGGCAGCCATCTGCTGGTGGAGCGCGATGGCGCGCGTTATCGCTGCCGGATCAGCGATGGCCCGCCGGTGAACCGGCATTGCCCGAGCGTGGACGTGTTGTTCCGCTCGGTGGCCCAGCAGGTCGGGCCGAACGCGGTCGGCGTGATCCTCACCGGCATGGGTGACGACGGTGCACGGGGCCTGCGCGAAATGCGCGATGCCGGCGCGCCCACCATCGCGCAGGACGAGACCACCAGCGTGGTGTGGGGAATGCCGGGCGCCGCGGTGCGACTGGCGCAGTGGACGAGATCGTGCCGCTGTCGCAGGTGGCGGAGACGATCACGCGCCTCGCGGAAAAGGCCGGTGCGCAGGCGCTGGCGGCGAGCCGCTGATCGAAGCATTCGGGAGAGAACATGAGAACGATACTGACAGTGGATGACTCGACCTCGATGCGCCAGATGGTGCGCGCCACGCTGCAATCGGCGGGTTACGGCGTCGTGGAAGCGTCCGATGGCCAGGAGGCGCTGGATTTCGCGCGCACCAAGGCCGTGGACCTGGTGATCTCCGACGTGAACATGCCGCGCATGGATGGGATCACGCTGGTAAGCGAGTTGCGCGCCTTGCCGTCGTACCGGCTGACGCCGCTGCTGCTGCTCACCACCGAGTCGAGCCAGGAAAAGAAGATGGAAGGCAAACGCGCCGGCGCCACGGGCTGGATCGTCAAGCCATTCAACCCCGCGCAGCTCCTGGCGACGCTCACGCGCCTGCTGTAAGACACATGAAGCAGGCCTCGATTCCCTTTCCTCCGCTGCTCGAGCTGACTGCCAGTCAGCTCGAAGTGGCCTTGCAGAATTCCGGTTCGCAGGTCGACCGCCTGGCGAAGTCGGTGGCGGCATTCGCGAAGCTGGGTGCGGAGTTGTCCGTCCATTCCGATCCGGCGATCGCGGAGCAGGGCGCCAGCCTGGTTGCCGAGGCACAACGCGCCATGTTCGCGATGCAGTACCACGATCAGTTCGCGCAGCGCGTGCAACACGTGCGCGACGCGCTCGGCGACCTGCACGATGCGCTGGCCGCGCCGGTGGCGCCGCCGGCCGCCGCGTTGCTCGCGGTCATCCGCTCACGTTACACCATGGAGGACGAGCGCCGGCTGTTCGACATCCTGCTCGGTCACCTGCCGGGTGCACCGGCGGCCAATGCCGACAGCGACCACGAGTCCCTGCGCGGCAGCGTGGAGCTGTTCTGAGACGCGCATGAACGAACCCAGCGGCAAGACATCGACGCGAATTCGCCTCGGGCGGATTCCGCCGCCCGATGCGCAGATGATGCCGGCGTTGCCGCATTTCGCGCACGTCACGCGCTACTGGGACCAGGAGCACCACTGCTTCTCGGCGCGCCTGTTGCCCGGCGAGTACTACGTGACGCGCCACGCCGAGGTCGTCTCCACGGTACTCGGCTCCTGTGTCTCGGCGTGCATCCGCGATACGCGGCTCAATGTCGGTGGCATGAATCATTTCATGCTGCCGCTCGACGGGTCGAACGGTGAGAGCGCCTGGGGCGGCGCGGCCAGCGCCGCGACGCGTTATGGCAACGTGGCGATGGAACGCCTCATCAATGACATCCTGAAACTCGGCGGACGCCGCGAAGACCTGGAGATCAAGCTGGTCGGCGGTGGGCGCGTGCTCGCGGAGATCAACACCGACATCGGCGCGCGCAACATCGATTTCGTGCGCGAATACATGCGCGAGGAAGGCTTCAAGGTATTCGGCGAGGACCTGGGCGACAACTTCGCGCGCCGCGTGGTCTATTTTCCGCAGACCGGCCGCATGCGGGTGCGCAAGCTCACCTCGGGCCGCGACGAGATCCTGATGGCGCAGGAGCGGCAGTACCTGCAGCAGCTCGGTTCCAGCACCGTCGACGGCGAGATCGAGTTGTTCTGAGGATCCGATGGCATCCACCGAACCACTGTCGCCAACACACCTGCCTCTCGGGCCGGCGCTGGCCGAGTTCACGCGCGGCATTGCGCAGGAGCTCGCCGGCGAGTCGCCGGAGCTGCCCAGCTTTCCGGAAGTCGCGCTGCGCGTACGCCAGGCGCTGGCCGACGACGACATCGTCATCGACGACGTGGTGCGTATCGTCAGCGCCGAGCCTTCGCTGGCCGTGAGGCTGCTGCAGCTCGCCAACTCGGCGGCGCTGAATCCCACCGCGCAACGCGTGACCACGCTGCGGACGGCCATCGCGCGCATCGGATTCAACCTGGCACGCAGCGCCACCATCGCCTTTGCGATGTCGCAGATGCGTCGCGGCGAGTCCTGGCGCGGGCTGGAGACGCAGTTCCGCGAGATCTGGGAAGCGAGCGCGCGCCTCGCCGCCATGAGTTACGCCGTCGCGCGCCACCAGGGGCGCGCGGACGCCGACCAGGCGTTGCTGGCCGGCATGCTGCATGCGGTGGGGAAGTTGTTCGTGCTCACGCGGGTGAGCCGCTTCCCGTCGTTGTTCGGCGACGACGTCGTGCGCAACGAAATCGAAAGCGCCTGGCATGCGCGGGCGGCGCGCGTGCTGCTGGTGAAATGGGAGCTGCCGGACGAAGTGCTGGACGCGGCCTGCGATTTCGCGTCCGTGCCGGACATGCCGACGCCGCCGCGACCGGCTCGCTCAGCGACGTGTTGCTGGCCGCGCGCTACCTGGTCACCGTGGGCGATCCCGCCGAACTCACCGGCGCGGCGTTTCTCGGCGCCGCGCCCTTCGCGCGGCTGCGCCTGGATGCGGCAACCGTAGGGGAAATTCTCAGCGGCGTCGGCGGCCGAAATCGCCTCGCTGAGGGCCGCGCTGGCCGACTGACCGGCACTTTACATATGGCACCGGCAAGGCGCGGCCACGATCGGGTGCACACGTTCACATTCGGTCTGTAATGGTTAAACAGCCTGCGGCGCGGCCGATACAGGAATCAGTACCGGTCAGCCTGCAGACTCATGAGCTTCAACGTGGTTTCAATGCCTCCGCCGCAAGGTGCCGCGAACGCGCGCCAGTCGGAACTGGCACGCCTCGTCGAAGCGCTGAACGTCGAGCTTGCCGGTGAGAAGATCGACCTGCCGAGCTTTCCCGAAGTGGCCACGCGCGTACGCCGCGCGCTGACCAACGAACTGGTCGACGTCGGATCTCGTGGTGCGCATCGTGAGCGCCGAGCCGGCGCTGGCCGCGCGCCTGCTGCAGCTCGCGAACTCCGCGGCCCTGAATCCCAGCGGCAGACGCTTCACCGACCTGCGCAGCGCCATCTCGCGCATCGGCTTCAACATGGCGCGCAGCGCCACGATCGCCTTCGCCATGTCGCAGCTGCGCCGCGCCGAAGCGTACAAGGGCGTCGAGCGAGCCGCTGGCCGATCTGTGGCAGGAATCCGTGCACATCGCCGCCGATGAGCCACGTGGTGGCCCGGCGCTTCACCCAGATCAATGCCGATGCCGCCTTGCTCGGCCGGCCTGCTGCAGGGCGTCGGCAAGCTCTATCTACTGACGCGCGCGGCGCGTTTTCCGGCGCTGCTCGCCGACGCCGGCACCTACCAGACGCTGGTCGCCGAATGGCACGGGCGCCTGGCCGAGGCCATCCTGCGCAACTGGGAACTCTCCGACGAAATCGTCGCCGCGGTGACGGCCGGCGAGAGCGCCGAGCGCGAACACCAGGGCGCCACCGATCTCGGCGACGTGCTCGCCGTGGCCAGCGCCCTCGCGCAGCTCGGTCCCGGCTCCGCGGCCGGCGGACATGCTGTTCCTCGGCATGCCGGCCGCGCGCCGCATGAAACTCGACGCCGAGGCCTGTGTGCGCCGCGCTGGCCGAATCGCACGAGGCGATCTGTCTCGCTGCGCCAGGCGCTCGGCGCATGAGCATCGCGGAAGCCTCCACGCGTCGAGTCGCGCGCGCATGCCGAACACCGTGGTGTTCGCCTTCGTGAAGGCGCTGGCCGCCGAGTTGTCGGAAGGGCAGGTGGAACTGCCGTCGGTGCCCGACGTGGTCATCCGGCTGCAGAAGACGCTGTCGGACGATAACGTGCAGCAACGACACCGTGGTGCGCGTGATCGGCTCCGAGCCGATGCTCGCCGCGCAAGCTCATGACCATGGCGAATTCCGCGGCGCTCAATGCCTCCGGCCCGCAAGATCGCCGACCTGCGCACGGCCGTGGCGCGCGTGGGTTTCAACATCGTGCGTTCGGCGGCGCTCACGTTCGCCATGGAGCAGTTGCGCAAGGTCGGCGGAATTCCAGCACCTCGCGCCGCAGCTCGATGCGCTGTGGAAGAGCAGCGTGCAGATCGCCGCGCTGTGCCATGTGATCGCGCGGCGCTTCTCTTCGCTCAACGGCGACACCGCGCTGCTCGCCGGCCTGATGCACAACGTCGGCCGCATCTACATCCTGACGCGCGCCAGCAAGTTCCCGGCGCTGATCGCCGATCCGCTCACCTACAACTCGATCGTGCGCGACTGGCATGCCAACGTCGCCAAGGCGCTGCTCGAGAACTGGCACGTGGCCGACGAGATCGTCGACGCGGTGGCGCGGTCACGAAGACCTGGATCGCGAGGCGCGCGGCCCGGTGACGCTGACCGACGTGTTGTCGCTCGCGATGCTGCTCGAACGCAATCGCAGCGGCCGAGGAAATAGTGACGCCCGACGAGGCGCTGCTCAAGGGGCTGCAAGCGCCTGCAACTGCAGCTGCGCGATTGTCACAGCGTGCTCGACGAGTCGGCGGAAGAAATCGCGGCGCTCAAGGCCGCGCTCGGAGGATGAACATCATGCCCGCGATGGCGTTAGGGACGACCACGATCGAGAACATCGTCGCGCACGACGCCGCGGCACTCGAGAAGGACCTGGCCGCGATCACGCTCCGGATGCGCGGCTGACGCTGCCCGGCGTGCCGCAGATCGTCACCCGCCTGCAGCAGATGCTGTCGCGATCCGGAGGTGGGCATTCCGCAGCTCGTGCCGGTCATCAACTACGAGCCCGTGCTGGTCGGCCGCGTGCTGCAGATGGCGAACTCCGCCGCGCTGAATCCGACGCGCCGGCAGATCACCGACCTGCGTACCGGTGTGACCCGCGTGGGCTTCGACCTGCTGCGTTCGGCCGCGCTGGCCTATGCGCTGCGGCAGCTCTCGCAGGCGCATTCGGTCAAGGACATCCGCCCGCACCTCGAGGCGCTGTGGGAACGCAGCGCCTGGACGGCGGCGGTGTCGTTCGTGATCGCGCGCAAGTTCACGCGCGTGAATCGCGACATCGCCTTCCTCGGCGGTCTCATGCACGGCGTCGGGCAAGCTGTTCGTCCTGACGCGCGCCGCACACTATCCGTTCGTGTTGCGCGACCGCACCAAGTACGCCGGCATCCTGCGCAAGTGGCATGCGCCGTTCGCGAAGCGCATCCTCACCGGCTGGCGCATCAACGAAGAAGTGATCGAGGCCGTCGTGCAATTACGAGAACCTCAATCGCGAAGTGGTCGGTGACGAGCCGGATCTCACGGACATCCTGGCGACCAGCTACCTGGTGGTCGGGCACGCCGGGCGCATGCAGGACCTGTCGATGACCGTGGAGAAGATCGCGTGCTTTTCGCGCCTGCGTCTTGACATCATGGCGGTGGAAGAGACACTGGAGCAGGCTCGCGAAGAAATCGAAGATCTGCGGCTGGCCATGCGCTGAACGGGCGCTAGCGGGACGAAACGACAGTTGACGCACGTCGGTGCGCATCGGGTACCTGGGCGAAGGTTGCGCTTCTCGCCGCCGCTCTATTACCTGAGCGGGCAAGACTCGGTCTCTCGCTGGCCGTTCCCCCCGCTTATGCCACCGTCATCTGGCCCCCGACCGGCATCGCGCTGCGGCATGTTGCTGGCGCATGGCAGGGGGCTCGCGCCCGGCGTATTCCTCGGCTCGTTCCTCCTGAATCGCGACCGCGGGCCTACCTCCGGCGCGCAAGACTTGCCGGAGATGCGGGAACTGCGTGGTCGCGACTTGCCTGGCCAGCGGCGCCACGCTGCAGGCCTTGCTGGCGCATGCGCTGGTCGCGCGCTGGTTCGGTCAAGCCGGTAAAGCTGCGACGGTGTCACACGAAGTGCTGCGGCTGCTGGTGGTGGCGGGTCCGCTGACCTGCATGGTGCTGCGACCATCGGCATTTCGTCGCTGTACGCCTTCGGCGACAGCAGGCCGCGGCAAGAAATTGCTGCCCAACTGGTTCACCTGGTGGACCGGCGACATGTTCGGTGTGCTGGTCTTCATGCCGCTGGTACTGGTACTCCCGGGCGAGCGACGCGCGCTGATCATGGCGCGATCGAGCGGTGCGCGGCCTGCACGCCATCGGCCTGATGCTGCTGGTGTTGCCGCTGGTCCTGACTTTCTATGCGTGGAATTCCATCGCGGAATCGTCGCACGCAGCAGAGCCAGGCAGCAATTCGAAACGCTGGCCACGGAGAGCGAGCAGGCGATGAACACCCGCCTCGCCGCCTACGCGGGCGCGACGCGCAGCGGCGCCGCGGCGTTCCAGAGCTCGGTGTACGTGTCGCGCAACGAGTGGCGCACCTTCACCGAATCACTGCGTGTACGCGAAGACTATCCCGGCATGCTGGGGCTCGGGTGGATAGAGCGTTTTGCCTGGACCGGCAAGGCCGAATATCTCGAGCGCGTGCGCCAGGATGGCGCGCCCGAATTTCCGCATTCATCCCGACGAGCGCGGCGCCATGTTCGATGTGATCACCTACATCGAGCCGGAACTCGACAACGGCGCCGCGCTGGGCCTCAATATCGTCCTCGAACCGCGCCTGCGCGAAGCCGCCGAGGCTGCCGCCACCACGCGGCCTCCCCACCTTCACGCGGCCGATCCATGGCGTCCAGGAAGACGCCGCCTGGAGATTCCTGCTGCTGCAGCCGGTGTACCGCACGAGTGCGCCGCTCGACAATCCCGAGCAGCGGCGCCGCGCGCTGCGCGGATTCGTGTACGCGCCTTTTCTCGCGCAAGGCATGCTGGCCAACCTGACACCCAGCCAGGGCCGCAGCCTCGACATTTCGCTGTCCGATGGAGCCGACATGGAGGCCGGGCCGTTATTTAGCACGCGCCTCGCGCGTGCCGAGCCATGGTTCAGCCTGCGGCGCGAGATCCACGTCTTCGGACAGGCATGGATCGTGACCTGGCAGAGCACGCCGGAATTCGAAAAGGCCGAGCAATCCCACGGCGCGCTACTTCGTGTTGTTTGGCGGCCTGCTGTTCACCGGATTGTTCGCGGTGCTGCTGGTCGTTTTCGGCGCGCGTCGCGAGGCCGTGTATCCCGCGCGGGCCGCTCGAACAACCCTGGATCCTGCCGCTGGCGACGCTCGTACTGGTGGGTGTCGGCAGCGTGGCGGCCTATGCCATGTTGCGCAACGCCGACGCGCCAGCATCAGCTCGATGGTGGAGGGCGAGACGCGGCGCCTCGAAGCGCGCCTGGAGCGGGCCGACCCGCATCCGCATGCAGTCACTGTATCGCATGTCGCACCGCTGGGCGCCGGCGGCGGCACCTCGTACGCGGTGTGGCGCAACGACGCGCGCGACCAGGTCCGCCAGGTCGATGGACTGGAAGAATTGCAGTGGATAGGGCCTGACTATCGCGTGCAGTGGGCGGAAGGATCGCGCCGCAGTGGCTGGGTTGAGAATCGCGACCTCGGCTCGTATGCGGGTCTCGCGCAGCCGCCTCGCCGAATCGCGCCGAACAGGGTGCCCCCTTCGTCACCGAGCCGCGCGAAATCGCGCCCGGCGAATCGGCCTTCATCGTGTATGTGCCCGTGGTGCGCGAGGCCAGTTCGACGGCTTCCTGGTCGCGGCTGTTCTCGAGCCGCGGATTCTTCCGCGAATGTGCTCGATGCGGCGGCCGGCGACTCCTTCGCATTCCAGGTCCAGTACGGTGGCGTCACCTATTTCGACAACGGAGAAGCTGCGACCAGCAATCCCGACTGGACGCGCGAGATCAGCTTCAAGCATCCACGACCGCCCGTGGACTTTCACGGTCGGCGCTTCGCAGAAATACGTGGATGCCAGCGACGACCCTGCTGCCGCATCATTGTGCTGATCGCCGGCTTGCTGATCGCCACTCTTTCGTCGGTCCTGGTGCGCTACGTGCTCGTTGCCCGCCTCAAGGCCGCGCGGCTGAAGGCCTCCGCAAAGGCGCTGGCGAAAGTGATGAGCGCTACGGACTGGTCATGCGCGGCATGAGCGTGGGCCTTTGGGAATGGGACGTGGCGACCAACAGGATGTCCGCCTCGGAGAAATGTCGCGGAGATCCTCGGCATTCCTCCGGGCCAGGCGACGCTTTCCTACGAGGGTTTCCCGAGCCGCCTGCACCCGGACGACAAGGGGCGTGTCGAACGCGCAATTTTCGGGCACGTCAGGGGCGAGGAACGCCTTCGACACCGAGTTCCGCCTGCGCCGCAACGACGGCGAATACGTCTGGGTGCACGTCTACGGCCAGGCGCAGATCGACAACGACGGAAATCCGGGCGCATGGTCGGCTCCATCCAGGACATCACGCAGAAGAAGCGGCAGCAACAGGAGCTGGAGCGCTCCGAGTCGCCAGCTGCGCCTGCTGATCGAGAACACGCCGGCGGCGATCGCGATGTTCGACGGCGACATGCGCTACATCATGACCAGCCGGCGCTGGCTGCAGGACTACGGCTCGAGGACCGCGACATCATCGGTCTCAGCCACTACGACGTGTTCCCCGAGATCCGCGCGATGCCGCACTGGATCGACATCCACCAGCGGGCGCTGCGCGGCGAGAGATTCGACATCCGCGAGGACTCTGGGTGCGTGCCGACGGCAAGCGGGAATGGAACCAGTGGGCCATTCACCCCTGGCTCGACGCCGCCGGCAAGGTCGGCGGCATCGTCATGTTCACCGAGGTCATCACGGCGCGAAAGTTGGCTGAGGCGGCGCTGCGCTCCAGCGAGGCAATGAATCGTGCCGCATGGACAAGGCGCCCATCGGCAAGGCGCTGGTGCTGCCGGACGGCCACTTCATGAAGGTGAACCCGGCGCTCTGCCAGCTTCTCGGCTACTCCGAGCAGGAACTGCTGGCCATGGATTTCCAGACCATCACGTATCCCGGACGATCTCCCCGGCAGCGCCGACCAGCTGCGTGCGCTGCTGGAGGGCAGGAGCCCGAGTTACCAGCTCGAGAAACGCTACGTGCATCGCGACGGGCGCGTCATCTGGGCGCAGCTCAACATGTCGCTGGTGCGCCGGCCGACTGGCGAAGCGGAGTTCCTGGTGGCGCAGATCCAGGACATCACCGAACGCAAGGTCATCGAACGCATCAAGGAGGAATTCGTGTCCGTGGTGAGCCACGAACTGCGCGCGCCGCTCGCCGCCATCCGCGATGCGTTGTGCGGGATTTCGGCGCTGCGCGAGATCCAGATGCCGGAGCCAGCGCGGCAACTCTTCGATGTCTGCCAGAGCAACTGCGAGCGCCTCACGGTGCTGGTCGACGAGATCCTGGACCTGGAAAAACTCGCCGCCGGAAACATGCAGCTCGATTTCAGGGACGAGTCGATCGGCCGACATCACGCGGCAGGCGGTTGAAGCCAACGAACCGGGCGCGCGCAGGCTCGGTGTCAGCATCGTGTTAGGCGAGATCGATCCCGGCTCATGGTCTATGTCGACCCGGTCGCGTTACGGCCAGGTGTTGTCGAACCTGCTGTCGAACGCCGCCAAGTTCTCGCCGCGCCGGCGGTGTCGTCGAGGTCGGCGCGGAGTTGCGTGGAGACTGGGTCCGCATGTTCGTGCGCGACCAGGGCGAGGGGATCCCGGAGGAATTCCGCGCGCGCATCTTCGGCAAGTTTTCGCAGGCCGATCCGGCTACGGCCCGGCGCAAGGGCGGTGCGGGTCTCGGGTCTGTACATCACGCCGGCAGCTCGTCGAACAGATGCGCGGCAATATCGGATTCGTGAGCCAGGTGGGCGCAGGCACCACGTTCTGGGTCGAGTTCCCGCGCATCACACGCGACAACCGCCGCCTGGCCATGTCCTGATCCGCGGGGCGTTCCGCCCCGCCGCGCCGCTCGCCCGCGCTCCCTTTGCTAGGAAGCGGCGTTCGGCCACATACTTCGAAAGGGGGCAGCCCCCGTTTCCCAGCAAAAGGGGTCACCCCTCTCGGGGAGGACTGACCCCTTTTGCCAGCAAACGGGGGCTGCCCCCATTCTGAGTCATATATATAAGAGTGGCCCAATGCAGCCAGAAAACGTCCGTACTGCCGCCGACGCGCGCAGGATCGTCGAAGAGCGCAAGCTCGATCACATCAAGGTAGGGGTGTTCGACAACGACGGGATCATGCGCGGCAAGTACATGGGCCGCGACAAGTTCTTCTCGGCCCTGGACAAGGGCTTCGGCTTCTGCGACGTGGTGCTGGGCTGGGACTCGAACGACCAGCTCTACGACAACGTGAAATACACCGGCTGGCACACGGCCTATCCGGATGCGCCGGTGCGGGTGTTGCCCGACACCTGTCGCGCGCTGCCTTTCGAAGGCGACATGGTCATGTTCCTCGGCGAGTTCGCCGAAGGCGCCGAGGCGGTGTGCCCGCGCGCGACGCTGCGTCGCGTCCTCAAGAAAGCGGATGACATGGGCTACTCGGCCATCGCCGCCACCGAGTTCGAATTCTTCATGTTCAAGGAAACTCCGGAGAGCGTCCGCGAGAAGGGCTTCCGCAATCTCACCACCCTGACGCCGGGCTACTTCGGCTACTCGGTGCTGCGCTCCTCGGTGCACGCCGAGTTCTATCACCAGTTGTTGAAGCTCTGCGCCGACATGCGCATTCCCATCGAGGGACTGCACACCGAAACCGGTCCCGGCGTGCTCGAAGCGGCCATCCAGTATTGCGACGCGCTCGAAGCCGCGGATCGCGGCGCACTGTTCAAGACCTTCACCAAGGTGCTGGCGCAGCGCAACGGAATGATGGCCACGTTCATGGCCAAGTGGTCCAAGGACTGGCCGGGGCAGAGCGGCCACGTGCACACCTCGCTCAAGCGCAAGTCCGACGGCACGGCGGCCTTTCACGACGCCGCCAAGCCGCACAACATGTCGGATGAAATGCGCTGGTACGTGGGCGGTCAGCAGAAGCTCATGCCCGAGTTGTTAGCCATGGTGGCCTGCACCGTGAATGCCTACTCGCGCCTGATTCCCGGGTTCTGGGCGCCGACCGCCTCGACGTGGGGCGTCGAGAACCGCACCACCGCCTTGCGCGTCATTCCCGGTGGCCCGTCCAGCCAGCGCGTCGAGTACCGCATCGCGGCGGCCGACATCAATCCCTATCTCGCCATCGCGGTGGCGCTCGGCTCGGGCCTCTACGGCATCGAGAACAAGATCGAGCCGGATCCGATGGTGGAGGGCAACGCCTACGACAAGAAATTCCCGAAGACGCGATCATTGCCGCGCACGCTCACCGAAGCCTCGGAATGGCTGGAGAAATCCAAGGCCGGCCGCGCGCTGTTCGGCGATGCCTTCGTCGAGCACTTTGCCGCCAGCCGCGAGTGGGAAGACCGTGAGTTCCGCCGCGCCATCACCGACTGGGAGCTGGCGCGTTACTTCGAGATCATCTGATTGAGCCACGATTGACTACCATCACGCAGATCGCCGCGATCCAGAAAACCGTGAGCCCGGTGGACGGGCGCACGTACGTCGAGCGCATGCTCGCGACCACGGACGTCATCAACGAGATCCTGCGCACGTCGCGTCACGCCCAGGTGGTGTGGCGCAATGTGCCGCTCGAGGAACGCGCGAAGCTGCTGTCGCGCTTCTGCGACGAGTTCGAGAAGCGCGGACCGCAGATCGCCGAGGAATTGACCTGGCAGATGGGCCGCCCGGCGCGCTACGCCCCCAACGAAGTGCGCGGCACGCTCGAACGCGCGCGCCACATGATCGCGATTGCGCCCACGGCACTGGCCGACCTCGACGCGGGCCCCAAGCCGAATTTCACGCGCTTCGTGCGCCGCGAACCGCTGGGCGTGGTCTTCACCATCGCGGCCTGGAACTACCCGTTCCTGATCGCGGTGAACAGCGTGGTGCCCGCCCTCATGGCCGGCAACGCCGTCATCCTCAAGCATTCGGCGCAGACGCCGCTGTGCGCGGAGCGCTTCGCGGAGTGTTTCGAAGCGGCGGGACTGCCGAAGGGCGTGTTCCAGATCGTGCACGCCTCGCACGAAGACACGGATCGCATCATCCGCGACCCGCGCATCAATTTCGTCGCGTTCACGGGCTCGGTGGCCGGCGGCCATGCCGTGCAGCGCGCGGCGTCGTCGCGTTTCATCGGCGTGGGACTCGAGCTCGGCGGCTGCGACCCGGTGTACGTGCGCCACGACGCCAACCTCACGCACGCCATCGAGAACATCGTCGACGGCGCCTATTTCAATTCGGGGCAGTCGTGTTGCGGACTGCAGCGCATCTACGTGCACCACGGCGTCTACCAGAAGTTCGTCGACGGTTTTGCAGATCTCACGCGCCAGTACGTGCTCGACGATCCGCGCGAATGCGGCCACGACGCTGGGACCGGTGGTGCGTACCGCGGCGGCGGACGCGGTGCGATCGCAGATCGATGTCTCGATCAAGGCCGGCGCGCGCGGGCTCATCGCCGAGTCCACATTCGCACGCAGCGCAACGGGGCACGCCGTATCTCGCCCCGCAGGTGCTGGTGAACGTCGATCACCGCATGCCCATCATGCGCGAGGAAATTTTCGGGCCCGTGGCCGGCATCATGAAGGTGAGCTCCGACGACGAGGCCGTCGATCTCATGAACGACAGCGACTTCGGGCTCACGGCCGCGATCTGGACCGAAGATGAGGCCGTGGCGCAGGCACTGGGCACGCGCGTCAACACCGGCACCTGGTTCATGAATCGCTGCGACTATCTCGATCCCGCGCTGGCATGGACGGGCACCAAGGATTCGGGCCGCGGTTGCACGCTGTCGGTGGTGGGCTACGAGCACCTGACGCGGCCGAAGTCATTTCATCTGCGGACCAACGACGTCATGAGCAATCGAAAT
Organism: uncultured Pseudomonadota bacterium; assembly: GCA_963832505.1. Taxonomy (GTDB): domain Bacteria; phylum Pseudomonadota; class Gammaproteobacteria; order Steroidobacterales; family Steroidobacteraceae; genus CADEED01. The sequence goes on from CAWHUD010000001.1 coordinate 778,479, forward strand.
GAAAGGCAACTGGAACTATCCCACGCGCGTGTGGGCCGGTCCCGGCCGCATCGCGGAGCTTCCCAGGGCCTGCGAAGAACTGGGCATCGTGCGTCCGCTCATCGTGACGGACTCGGGCCTCAAGGATTCGCTGATGATCCGCCAGGCGCTGAGCCTGCTGCCCATGGCCAAACTGTTTTCCGACGTGCGTGGCAATCCTGTTGCGGCGAACGTGGAGGCCGGTCTCAAGGCCTACCACGCCGGCGCGCACGATGGCGTGATTGCCTTCGGTGGCGGGTCGGGACTGGACGCGGGCAAGGTCATCGCCTTCATGTCGGGACAGACCCGCCCGCTGTGGGATTTCGAGGACATCGGTGACTGGTGGACACGCGCGGATCCCAAGGGCATCGCGCCGATCGTTGCAGTGCCGACCACCGCCGGAACCGGCAGTGAAGTGGGCCGCGCCGGCGTCATCCTCAACGAAGAGACCCATCAGAAGAAGATCATCTTTCACCCGAAGATGATGCCGGGGATCGTGATCTCGGATCCCGAGCTCACCGTGGGATTGCCGGCGAAGATCACGGCCGCCACGGGTTTCGATGCCTTCGTGCATTGCTTCGAGGCCTTCTGCGCGCCCGGATTCCATCCGCTGGCCGACGGCGTCGCGCTCGAGGGCATGCGGCTCATCAAGACCTACCTGCCGCGCGCCTGCAAGCACGGTGGCGACATGGAAGCGCGCTCGCGCATGCTCGCGGCCGCCAGCATGGGCGCCACGGCGTTCCAGAAAGGGCTCGGCGCGGTGCACGCCATTGCGCATCCGGTGGGCTCGTTTTTCGATACCCATCACGGCCTCACGAACGCGGTGATCACGCCCTACGTCATCGTGCACAACCGCGACGCCATTGCCGACCGCATGAAAGTGGTCGCGCGGGTGCTCGATCTGCAGAAGCCCGGCATCGACGGCGTGCTGGCGTGGGTGCTCGATTTCCGCAAGGAACTCGGCATTCCTCATTCGCTCGCCGATATCGGCGTCACGCTGCGCAACCCGGAGGAAATCGGCCGCGAGGCGGCCATCGATCCATCCGCGGGCGGAAATCCCATTCCCGTGGACGCAGCGACTCTCGAGCGCATCTTCCGCTCGGCGGTGAAGGGCGACCTGTCGCTCAAGAGTTAGCGAACTCCTGATGCCGCGCATCCTCGTCATCGACGGCAACGCGGCCGCGGTCCGCGCGAACCACGTGTCCGTGGGTGGCACGGATTCCGGCAACGGATACGCCGCCACGCTGGCGCGCCTCAAGCCCGGAATCGAGACGGACATCGTTCGGCCCGCCGACGAGGAGCCCAAACTACCGGCGGGTGTCGCCCTCGGTGACTACGACGGCGCGGTGATCACGGGCTCCGCACTCAATGTCTATGACCGTTCGCCGCCGGTGGAACGGCAGATCGAACTGGCCAAGGCGGTTTTCGCAGCCGGCGTGCCCTGTTTCGGAAGTTGCTGGGGCATGCAGGTGGGCGTGACGGCCGCGGGCGGCCAGGTGATACGCAACCCGCGCGGCCGCGAGTTCGGCTTCGCGCGCCGCATCCAGCTTACGCTGCAGGGGCGCGAGCACGAGATGTATCGCGGCAAACCCGAAGTGTTCGAAGCCGTGACCGTACATGTCGACACGGTCGCAACGCTGCCCGCGAATGCCACCGCGCTGGCGCACAACGACATGGGATTGCAGGCGGCAGAGATCCGCTTCGACAATGGCGCGAACTTCTGGGGCGTGCAGTACCACCCCGAGTACAGCGTCGCCGAAGCCGCGGCCATGGCGCGCCGTTATGCCGACGTGTTGATCCGCGATGGGCTGGCCAAGGACCAGGCCGACCTGGATGTACTGGTCGCGGATCTCGAAGCGTTCCACGTCAACCCCAGAGACCCACGCCTCGCCTGGCGTTTCGGCGTGGGAGAGGCCATCACCGATCCGCGCATCAAACTCGCGGAAATCAGCAACTGGCTCGAGCGGTTTGTGCTGGCGTAGTGCGCGCGATTCGAAACCTGGCGCTGGCTTGCGCCGTCCTGCTTCTCTCGGGTTGCGTCTCCGCCATGCTGGCGAAGCAGGTGGTCGCGCCGCCTAACAAGAGTGGCATCAAGCCGCTGTTCGCCGACTGGGAAGTCCTGAAACGCGCGCCCGACGCCTTTGCCCAGACCTGGACCGTACAGGCAGGCCCGCCGCCGGCAACGATAGCGGTGGCCAGCGTCGAGCCCGGCAATTACGGCTTCGTTTACGAACTGCGCATGGAGTACGCGGAAGGCAAGGTTCCGCACATCGGCCAGTTCAATGCTTCGTGGCGGCCGGCGAGCGAGGCGGTGCGCGCCACGTCGTCGCGCGGCACGATCCTGCTGCTGCACGGCTATCTGCAGAACCGCAACTATGTGACGCCCTGGGCCGTGCGCCTGGCGCAGGCCGGCTTTCGCTGCGTGTTGATCGATCTGCGCGGCCACGGAGCCTCGACCGGCGCGCACATTTCCTTCGGTGCCTTCGAAGCGCGTGACCTGTCGCAGGTGCTGGATGATCTCGCGGGCCGCGGCTGGGATGTGGACCGCGTGGGAATTCTTGGCGTCTCCTACGGCGCCTCGGTGGCGCTGGTCGCCGCGGGCCGTGACCCGCGCATCGCGGCGGTGGTGGCGATGGAGCCGTTTTCCTCGGCCGAGAAGGCCGTGCCGGAACTGATGCGCGCGGCATTCGCGAGCAAGGCAAAGGGAATTTCCGATCGACAGTTCGCGGCTGCGCACGTGCGCGAGGCAAAGATCGCCGGATTCGACTGGGCCGAGGCCGACATCCCGGCCGCGCTCGCGCGCACCCACGCCCCGGTGCTGTTCATCCATGGCGAAAAGGATCTCTGGCTGTCGCCGGAACACAGCCAGGAACTCATGAAGCTGGCGCCGCCGGGCAGCCAGCTCACGCTGGCGCCATTCGACAACCACGTCACACTTCCATTGCAACTCGAAACATTTGCGCCGGCAGTGGTCGACTGGTTCGAACGTGTCTCGAAGCGCTGAAGCTGCACCGTGACGACGCGGTCGCCCGCGCAAAACTTTTTTCGTGGCGTGCTGCAACCGAGCAGTTCTTCGGCCACCTCCATCCGCGCCGGCGTGGTGCAGAGCTTCCGGCAGCCGCCTGATTCACCTTTAGAAACAATCACTTGCGGGCGGTGCGCTGAATTCCCGCCGCGCGCGAGGCTCACCTCGACCGAGAGTGATGTCCCGGATCGGCTTGCGGCTTTGCTGCAGCCTCAGCCTATACTCGCCCCGAGTCGGGGACAGGTTTATTTATCTGTCCTTGCAATATCACAACAACAATCAACGGCTCAGGGACAGAAAAATAAACCTGTCCCGTCTTCGGGGAGTTACGCATGAACGAACAGTCATCGGGCGGCGTTACCTATAAACAGGTCGGCGCTGATTACTTCGCCAATCGAGGTCTGAGGCGATACGCAAAGGTCTGGTCCTTGTGGGCGCTGGGAGTCGGCGCCGTCATCTCGGGTCACTACTCGGGCTGGAATTTCGGTCTCGCCAACGGCTGGGGCTCGATGTTGGTAGCCCTCTTCATCATCGCCGCGATGTACTGGGGACTGATCTTCAGCCTCGCCGAGATGTCACCGGCCTTGCCGCACACCGGGGCGGCCTATTCGTTCGCGCGCAGCGCGATGGGGCCATGGGGCGGAATGTTCACCGGCCTGGCCGAGAGCATCGAGTACGTCCTCACACCCGCGGTGATCGTGTACTTCATAGGCTCCTACCTGGGAGCGATATTCGGGACCGGACCCGAATTTCAGCCCGTATGGTGGGCAGGCTCATACATCGTATTCCTGGTGCTGAATCTCTTTGGCGTCGAACTGTCGTTCCGCGTATCGGTGCTGGTGACTGTTGCGGCACTGGCCATCCTCGCGGTGTTCTGGGTCAGCGCGATTCCGTCGATCGACTTCGAGCGCTGGGCGTTGAATGTCGGCGTCGGTGCCGACGGCACGGCGATCGAGCTGGCCGAGGGCGGTGGCGCGTGGTTCCCGTTCGGCTGGAAGGGCGTGCTGGCGACGCTGCCATTCGCGGTGTGGCTGTTCCTTGCCATCGAGCAGTTGCCGCTCGCGGCGGAAGAGTCCGCGGACCCGAAGAAGGACATGCCCAAGGGACTCATCGCTGGCATGTTGACGCTCATGGTGTCGGCGCTGCTGATCACCTTCCTGAACTCGAGCATCGGCAAAGCCGACGGCATGCACGGCTCGTTCTCGCTGGCGAAATCGGGTGAGCCGCTGCTGGATGGTTTCCGTGTGTTGTACGGCAATGCGGCCGCCAACACGCTGGCCTTCCTCGCGGTCATCGGCCTGATCGCGAGCTTCCACACGATCATCTACGCGTACGGACGGCAGATCTATTCGCTGGCGCGCGCCGGCTACTACCTGCCTTTCATGTCGCTGACGAACGCGAAGAAGGTGCCGCACATGGCGCTGTATGCCGGTACCGCGTTGGGCTTCGCGACCATGATGATCCTCTGGTTCCTGCTCGGCTCGGAGAAGGGCGGCGCCATCATCGGTTCGACGCTGCTCAACATGGCGGTGTTCGGCGCGATGATCTCGTATGCCATGCAGGGCCTGTCGTTCATCGTGCTGCGCAAGAAGATGCCGAACATCATTCGGCCGTATCGCAGCCCGCTGGGCAATTTCGGTGCTGCCGTCACCATCGTCATTGCGCTCGTGACGCTTTGGTACCAGCTGCAGGATCCGGTCTACCAGAAGGCGGTCTTCGCGGTCGCGATCTTCTACGTGCTCGGCATCCTGTACTTCGCGCTCTACGGCCGAAATCAGCTCATCCTCTCTCCCGAGGAAGAATTCGCCACGAGCAAGGGCGAAAAAGCTCACGGATAGGTCACGCCTGAGGGGGCGGCGCGCCGCAAGGCACGCCGTATCAGGAGAACGCGGGGGCGCGTCGCGCGAGCGGCGCGCCCCCGATGTTTGTCAGCAAGCAGGAGCTCGGAATGCCGACGGTAGACCAGCTGCTCAAAGAAGCGCACAGCACCGACGATGACGACGTCGCGCTCGCGAAGTACCTGGCCGCGCTGGAGCTGGACGTCAACGACTCGCGCATCCACTACAACATCGGACTGATACACAAGTACCGCGGCCAGTGGCGCGACTCGTTCAAGTACAACAAGCGCGCCTTCGAGCTGGACCCGGAAGACGATGCGTCACGCTGGAACCTGGCGATCGCCGCGACGGCGCTGCGTGACTGGAAAACGGCGCGCGACGTCTGGAAGCTCTGCGGGATGAAGACTCGAGGGCGAGGAGGGGCCGATCGAGGACAATTTCGGCACCACGCCGATCCGGCTGAATCCGGATGGCGAAGCCGAAGTCGTCTGGGCGCAGCGGATTTGCCCGGTACGCGCGCGCATCCTGAGTCTGCCGTTCCCGGAGTCCGGCGTCGCCCATGGCGACGTCGTGTTGCACGATGGCGCACCCGTGGGTTCGCGGCTGGACTCGAGCGGCAACGAGAAGTCGGTGTTCAACATGCTCGAGATGTTCGAGCCGGGCAACTACAGCACCTATGTCGTCAACGCACAGGCGGACTCGAAGAGCACTGGTGAAAGAGCTCGAGACTCTGTGCGAAGAACGGCGCATGGTCTTCGAAGACTGGCACGCCAGCGTCAACGTCATGTGCAGGGCCTGCAGCGAAGGCCGGCCCGCACGAGAAGCACGATCACGAGATTCGCGCGAAGGTATGGAATCCCCAGCGCCTCATCGGCATCGGGGCACAACGGCCGCAGGATGTCGAAGCGGTGCTCGAGGCCTGGGACGGGGAAGTCACCGACTGGAGCGTCGAGCTCGAGCGCCAGGCGCTGGCTAGTTAGTCGGCGCTTCGATCCGGGTCGGGGTGTCGTCGCGAGCCGGACCCAGCCGGCCGACGATGGGCAGTTTCAACGACAGGCTCTTCGGATCCACGCCGAAATTGAACCCGAGGAGATTCACCTCGACACCTTCCTCGAGGCCTGCCGCGACGCCCACCATGCCAAACAGGCTGGCCTGTCCGCCCGTGCCGCTCGGCGTGGTGTTGACCGACCGCCAGCCGAGGTAATCCTTGCCAATGGCCGTGGGCGGCAAATCGACGCGCAGCTCGGGCGCCTCGCGCAGCAGGTACGCCGTGAACGTATTGGAGTTCGGACCCGGCCAGACGTGATAACGCCCGGGGTAGGGGTATTTCTTCACCGCCGTCTCGATGCGCTCGATGATGGCCTCGACGCCGGGGCCGCGGATGTCGCCCAGCAATTCCGGCACATTGCCGTACCAGCGGCCATCCGCCGGACGATGACTCGAGACCACCGCCGTTCCGGTTCGCTTCAGGCGCCAGCCATTGACCTCGTGCACCGTGAATTCGCTGGCGTGTGCCGGCTTGACGGCAATCCAGGTATGCACGCCGAACCAGCCGCGCCAGCCCGTGGCGCGGGCGGAGTAGACCTGCACCACGGCTTCGGGCGTGGTCGCAGGATCGGGAGCCAGGCCCGCCGGTTCGCGTGACGCCGTGCGCCAGTCGGCCGCGCTCAATTGACCGCTGAGACCGAGGTACAGGAAGGAAATCGGCAGGTAGCCCAGCAACAGGGCGAGTGTGACGCGGCGCTTCTTTTTTCCTGCCATATGACAACGACCCTAACAGTCTCGGGGAGTTCCTCAGGTGTGTGACTGAGGTCCGTGCGAAACAGTCCGCAGCTTTGGCGCGCCAGCATTGCGGCGATTTCGTGCTGGATTTAGCTTGGTTTCATGGTGAAAGGCATTCACATCCTTGCCTCACTACTGGCCTTGGGCCTCCTGTCCACGGCACCCCTCGTGCACGCCGAAGATTCCCCCAGGGACGTCATCGAACGCGAAGTCCCGGTCCTCAAGGACGGCACGCGCCTGGCGCTCGCCGACATCGAACGCGCCATCCTCGTCGCCTGCACACGCAACAAGTTTCGCTGCCAGCGTGGTTGAGCCGGGCGTGATCTCCGCGCGCCGTTCGCGCTGGAGCAAGTCGCTCGAGGTGATGATTCCCTATTCGGATGCCGGCTTTTCGATTCAGTACGACAGCCAGGCAAGTCGACGTCGCCCACGAGCATGTTGCCGGTCTGGTGGAAGTCATCGAAGCCGACCTGGCGCGCGAGCTGGTGCGCGTCAAGAGTCTGCAGAAGCCGGTGCGCCGCAACTCGAAGCGCATCAACCCGCGCTACGCCGCCTAGAAATGGGGACATTCCTGATTTGCTAGCAAATCAGGAATGTCCCCATTTGACGTCGTGCGGGGCCGGTGCGCCATTGCTCGCGAGTCTGTCCCCAGGATGCCACCGGTGTGTTCTCGAAGGGGAAGGGCATCGTCACGCGGCTGCTGATAAGTCGAGCCCAGCTTCTTCGCGACGCCCTGTGAGGCGAGATTGTTCTCGTCGATGCAGTGGATGACCTTTTCCCAGCCGAGCACATCGAAGGCATAGTCCATGGCGGCGGCGGCGCCTTCGCTGGCGTAACCCTTGCCCCAGTGTTCGCGCGCGATGCCCCAGCCAACCTCCGGCGCCGGCCAGCCTTCGGGGTACCAGGGGCCGAGGCGGCCCACCCACTTGCCGGAGGATTTCTCGATCACCGAGAACATGGCGATGCCGGTCATGTGCCAGCAACCGCACATGCCCATGAACGTGCGCCATGCCGTGGCGCGCACCTGGGTGCCGCCGATGTAGCGCGTCGCGACTTCGTCCTCGAGGAACGCGGCCCAGGCGTCGAAGTCCTGCATGCGCGGCGGACGCAACAGCAGGCGCGGGGTTTCGAGCTCGAGTGATGCGAGGTCGGCCATGACGTGCTCAGGCGATCAGCGGTGCGATGGCGTCGATGAGCCTGTCGGCCGATCCCGGCCGACCATCGAGCCACTCGGACTCGAACTCGGAGATTTCCATGCCGACGATCTTGCGCTTGGCGAGTTCCGTCGCGCAGGCGCGCAGGTCGTCGAAACTCAGGCCGCCCGGCACCTGGTACTCGATGGGCACCAGGCCCGGCTCGAGCACGTCGCAGTCGAGATGCACGTAGACGTCGCGATCGCCCACGAAGTTGCCCAGCCGTTCCGCCAGGCGCGGACCGGGCGGCAGGATGCGCAGAACGCCGCTGTCGATGAGCTGCCGTTCATGCGGGTCGAGGTCGCGCGCACCCACCAGCACGACATTGGACATCGACAGGCCGGAGCCGAGGCCACTGTCCCAATGCCCGGCGGCGCCGGTGATGACCATGCCGCCGAGGTAGGGAACGGCGCTGGAGCTCGGCAGGTTCGAATCGCCATGCGCGTCGAACCACACCACGCAGGCGTTCGGATGATGGCGGACGACCACGGGAATCGTGGCCAGCCCGGCCGCGCAGCGGCCCATGGCCGTGATGCAGCGTTCCCCGCGCCCGAGCTGCGCATGCAGCGCGTCCGCGAAGGCGTGCAGATCGCCGCGCGCCGCGGAGAGTTGCTCGTCCCACGCCATACTGGACAGCGGCGGCTGGGGAACGCCGACGAAAGTTGTGGGCAAATTGAAACGCCGCGCAAGCGCCATGCCGAGCATCTGGGCCCCGGCAGTGCCACGCGCGTTCCGATCACCGGCTCGGCCCCGGTAAACGATGAGCGATAGGGAGTTCACTGCGCGCGAAACTATCCTGTTCGCGCGCGCAGCGCTACTCACAGGTCAGGCAGCGGCCCGCTGGTGCTCCGTGGCCGGGCAGGCAACGGCTCGTGCGGGTCGTGTTCATGCACGGCGAACAGGCGCCGTTCGCGCGCCACGCCTAACAAAGACCATGGAGCCGGTGGCGCCTTCGCTCCGCCAGCCGGCGCGCTCGAGCGCGGCGAGACCGTTGCCGAAGGCGGCACGCAGGTCGGTGCCGGGTGGTAGTTCGGTGGCGTCGAGAACGTTATGGAACATGTCGCGGAGCACGAGCCAGCGGGTGAGGCGGGACGTGGCCAGGGGATCGTATTTACTGCGCTTGGTGCTCATAAGGCTGCCGGAGTGGGTGTCAGGGGAGATGCCAACGTAGCGAGTTGGCGCGGCCGTCGTCCAACCAGTAGTCCGCGACGCAGCAAGCTGTATAGTTGAACCGATGGGGAGACGATAGGTGCGGCAAGTCTTCGGGTTGATCGCGCTGTGCCTGGTGCTGGCAGCATGCGGAGCGTCGCAGGGAAAGGACGAGTCGGGCGCATTGTCGGTGCGCGCCAGCGGCAACCCTTCCGCTGCGGACATGGAGCGTGCGCAGGAAATCATCACGCTTACGGCTGAAGGAATTCGTGATCGAACCTGCGGCGTCCTTCAAATCCAGGATCGATCGGCAACACGATCCGGTTCACTTTCTATGGCTTTCCACCCACCGAGGCGACCGTGAAGCAGTTGGCCTCGACGCCCGGCAAGTTCACCCTTGCATTGACGAACATGGCGAGCGACGTGTGGGTTTCAGATGCCGACGTCGAAGACGCGCAGATCTTCGAGACAGACAAAGGCGCAACCATGCGGGTGCGGCTCGCGACGCGGCCGGGAAGCGGCTGCTGGAAAGAACGGCAAGCCACATCGGGCGCCAGGTGCGTGTCTGCCTGGGATGGCAAGACCCTGGTGGTTGCGACGATCCAGTCGCCGTTTGGCCCGGGCTTGCAGTTTGACGCCCCCGCGCCACCGGAAGGAATGTTCATTCGCGTGATGCTCCAGTATGGACGGCTGCCCATCACCGTCGAGGCGGCGGAGTATCAAGCGGTGTCCAGAAGGTAGGCGGCGCGTGACGCTTCTGACCACAAATCTCGAACTGCGGCCCAAGACGCGCGCCGACGTGGAAACCATGATCGCGGCGATGACGCCGTACGAGAAGGCGCAGATCTCGGCCAAGTGGATGGCGATGTTTCGCGCGTCGCAGACGGAAAATCCCTGGATCTTCGGATTCACGGCCATGCTTCGTGACGGCATGGCGATCGGGACGGGTGGCTTCACGGGTCCACCGGAAGGCGGGGTGGTGGAAATTGCCTATGCCGTGGATGAGGCGCATCGCGGCAAGGGGTTATGCGACGGAAATTGCCCAGGCGCTCACCGACGTACGCTTTCGCCTGCGACGAAGTGAAGGTGGTGCGCGCCCACACGCTGCCCGACGGCGCGGCGTCGAAACGCATCCTGTCGAAGTGCGGTTTTCGGCACGTCGCTGAGATCAACGATCCGGACGACGGATTGATCTGGCGATTCGAAAAAATCCGATAACAACGACAGGCTCCTGAGTGACCGCCGAGCCCAACTACCTGCTCTATTGGCTGATCATCGGCTGCGAGGCGGCGTTCTGGCTGGTGCTGGCGCTGGGACTGGCGGCGCGCTACCTGCTGCAACGTGAGCGGCTCAGTCGTGCGCTGCTGTTCTCGTTGCCCGGCGTGGACCTCTTGCTGCTTGCCTTCACCGCGGCGGATCTGGCGAGCGGCACGCCGGCCACGTTCGCGCACGGTCTCGCCACGGCCTACGTGGGATTCACCGTGGCGTTCGGTGGCATTGCCGTCCGCTGGGCGGATCAGCGCTTCGCGCATTGGGTCAAGGCAGGTCCAGCGCCGCAAAAAGCGCCGTCGCGCGGCTGGCCGGCAGTGCGGTATGAGTTTGGATTGTGGTTCCGGAGCATCGTCGCCTGGGTCATCACCATCGTTCTGTTGATCGCGCTGATCGCCTATGTGAACAATGAGGCGAGAACCGCGGAGCTGAATGATCTGGTTCCGCATCGCGTCCGGGTCAGTCCTGGTGTGGTTCGTCTTCGGGCCCTTGTGGAGCCTGTTGTTCTCGTGGCGCAAGGCGAAAACGGAAGAGACATGAAACAGTTCATCGCGAGCGTGCTGTTGACGATGGTCGCGGGGATTTCCGCGGTTCAGGCCGACGCCTGCAAGGTCGAAGATCTCGAACCCATGTTGTCGAAATTCTTCGAGCACGACGTGGTCCAAAGACTGTGAGGCCGAACTGAAGGCCCTGGACGTGGACGAGATCTGGCTGGTGGAATGTCGAAAGGTCCTGAACTCACCCAACGCCGCCATGCTCATGGAGATGAATCGCCGGACCCAGTCGACGTTCAAAGAAGTGCGGCCGAAGGATGGCCGCGACTACGCCATCGTCGAAATCACCGGGCCTGAGTGGTCGGAATTTTCGATGAAAACGCTGGGTGCGCGCGTGGAGGGGGATTGCGTGGTAACCAGCAATCCCTTCACGCAGGCGACGGAACGTCAATGCGGCGAAGCGTTCTGGAAAACGATCCCGGTCAGGACGCGGAGCGGTGCGGTGCCATTGAGCTGCAAGAACGGGAAATGGCGAATCGTGGGATTCGAGTAGCGATGCAGGTGCAAGACAAGGCCATTCCGACCCTGCCGAGTCGCGATGTGAACGCGACGGTGGCGTTTTATCGGCGGCTGGGCTTCGAGGGCGGCGTTCACGCGCACGGCGATTACGCCATCCTCACGCGCGGCACGCTGGAGCTGCATTTCTTCACGCACCGCGAGCTGCGCCCGGAAGAGTCGTCCGCGGGCTGTTACCTGCGGGTGATCGACGTGGACTCCATCTACCGCGCGTTCTCGGCGGCCGGGTTGCCGCGGCAAGGCATCCCGCGCATGGACGCCCTCCAGAACAAGCCGTGGGGACTGCGCGAATTCGCCATCGTCGATGCCGACGGCAACCTGCTGCGCATCGGGCAGATCATCGAACCGTCAGCTCCACGGTGAGTCTGGTTCGATCTCGCGCCATTCGCCGAGTGCCAGGTCCTTCACACTGATGTTTCCAATCGCGGCGCGCACCAGGCGCAGCGTCGGAAAACCCACCTTGGCCGTCATGCGCCGCACCTGGCGGTTCTTGCCTTCGCGCAGAGTGAGTTCGATCCACGCCGTCGGGATTTTCGCGCGATAGCGGATCGGCGGATCGCGCGGCCAGAGGTTCGCGGGTTCATCGAGGAGCCGCACGTCGGCAGGCTTCGTTTTGAAATCGCCCAGATCGACACCCTTGCGCAGCGGTTCGAGTGCGCCTCCGTCGGCGTGCCTTCGACCTGCGCCCAGTAGACCTTGGCGAGCTTGTGGCCGGGATCGGCGATGCGTGTCTGGAGTACGCCATCGTCCGTGAGCAGCAGCAGGCCTTCGCTGTCGGTGTCGAGCCGGCCGGCCGGATACACGCGCGGCACGTCGATGAAATCGGCGAGCGTGCGCTTGCCGGGTTCGGGCGAGAACTTGCAGATCACGCCGAAGGGCTTGTTGAAGGCGATCAGCACGTCAGGACAGGCAGCGCTCGATCAGGTCCGGCGGCACCGTGGTGGCCGGCACGGAGTGGACCGGGTGACGGCGGCGGCCGGGCTTCTTCGAGTGGCCGTTACCGCCTTTCTGGTCCGGGCGCAGCGCGAACCACTCGCGCACGTCGGTGTCGAGCCCGATGCCGTGCATGTAGTTGTACAGCGCCTTGCGCAGACCCGCGCCGAGATAGTCGTGATCCGTGCCGGTGGGGTCGTGAAACTCCACGTCGTTGTGCGCGAACTGGATGTTCTCCGGCGGTCGCAGCGTGATGCCGTATTTCTCGGGATGCAGGCCGATGGGCGAGTGGGCCGTGGCCGCGAAGCGATGCCAGTAGGCCGACTGGATGCACCCGGCGGCGAACAACTGGCGCACGCGTTCGAGCGCGTCGATGGTGTCCTGCTCGGTCTCTGTCGGGAAGCCGTACATGAGATAGGCGTGCACCATGATGCCGGCGTCGGTGAAAGCGCGCGTGACACGCGCCACCTGCTCGACGGTGACGCCTTTCTTCATGAGATCGAGCAGGCGGTTCGACGCCACTTCGAGCCCGCCGCTTACGGCCACGCACCCAGCGTCGGCAAGCAGCTGGCAGAGCTCCGGCGTGAAGGTTTTCTCGAAGCGGATGTTGCCCCACCAGGTGATGCTGAGCTTCTCCTCGAGGAGCCGCTTGGCGAGCGCGCGCATGCCCGCCGGCGGCGCGGCCTCATCGACGAGGTGGAAACCGGATTCGCCGGTTTCATCGATCAACGCGCGGATGCGTTGCATGACGATCTCGGTACCCGGCTTGTCATAGCGGCCGATGTAGTCGAGTGACACATCGCAGAACGAACACTTCTTCCAGTAACAGCCGTGCGCCAGCGTGATCTTGTTCCAGCGGCCGTCCGACCAGAAGCGATGCATGGGATTCAGCATTTCCATGATCGACACGTACTGATCGAGCGGCAGGCCGTCGTAGGTGGGGATGCCCGTGTCGCGCGCGGGGTAGTCGTGCTGCGTCGGGTCTGACTTGAGCGCGACCACGCCGTTCTCGCGCACGAAGGTGCGCACCAGCGGCGAGTTCCGGCCCTTGAGTCGCGACAGCAGGTTCAGCAGCGGACGCTCGCCGTCATCGAGCGTCACGTAGTCGAAGTAGTCGAACACGCGCGGATCGCGCAAGGAGCGCAGCTCCGTGTTGACCCAGCCGCCGCCGAGCACCAGCGTCGCCTTCGGTGCGACCTCGCGGATGTTGCGCGCCATGCGGAACGCGCCGTAGACATTGCCGGGGAAGGGCGCGGTCACGGCGACGACGTCGGGTCGTTCCGCGGCGATGAGTTCGCGCGTGATGTCATCGAGAGTGGCGTCGACCAGCGTGGGCTCGCCCGTGAGCGCGTCATGAAGCGGATCGAACGACGCCGCGCTCGATGCCAGGCGCTCGCCATAACGCGCCAGCTCGAAGCGCGGATCGATGCCGATCTGCCATACGTCGGCGAGGTCGTCGACGTAAAGGCTGGCGAGGTAGCGCGCCTGCTCGGTGGTGCCGAGCGAGCCGAAGGCGGCAGGGATCTGTTCGTGATGCGTTTGGGCGAAGCGCGGACCTTCGGGCAGATACGCACGGCCGACGATGCGGAATGCCAGGCTCGGATCGCGGCGTTGCAGGAAGCGGATCGCCGGCTCGACCGTGGCGGCATAACGCTCGGCGTGCTTCAGGAAATGCGCGATCGACGGCGGCATTTTCGCGGCGCTGGCGGTGCGGATTCGTGCGCGCTCGCGCAATGCCTCGGCCATGCGGGTGACGAGCGGGGCCGAGAAGAGGCGCAGGAACAGGGTGATCGAGGCGTCGGCCTGCGTCACCTCGAGGCCGAGGTCGGCGGCGTGCTGGCGCAGGAAGCCCGTCAGATACGCCGTCGCGGGATACGGCGTATTGAGCTGGATCATCGGGGGCGTGACGAGCAGGACGCGCATGGGCGGGAAGGGTAGCGCAGGCGGGTGCGGGATGCCGCCCGGAGTTGGCGGGCGCCGTCGCTCAATCCAGTGGGCTTCGGACCGGGTTGCTGCCGGGTGCCATGACATGTGTGTAGATCTGGGTCGTTGAAACGTCCTTGTGGCCCAGCAGTTCCTGCACCGTGCGGATGTCGTATCCGGTTTCCAGGAGGTGCGTTGCGAAAGAGTGCCGAAAGGTGTGTGGAGAAACCGGCTTTTCGATGCAGGCCGCGCGTGCTGCGGCTCGCACCTGGCGCTGGACGCTTTCTTCGTGGACATGATGGCGCCGGCGCTCACCCGTGCGTGGATCGGTGGCAGGGCGGACTGCCGGGAAAGACGTACTGCCATCCCCATTGCAGATTGGCGCGCGGGTACTTTCGGGCCAACGCGTGGGGCAACTCGACGCCACCAAAGCCACGCTGGATCGCATGCTCGATGGAGCAGTCGGACGTTCTCCAGGTGTATCTGCAACTCATCGGCGGCCGATGCGGAGAGGATGGTGACGCGATCCTTCATGCCCTTTCCATCGCGAACCAGGATCCGGCGGTGGTAGAAGTCCAAATCCTTGACGCGAAGTCGCAGTGCTTCGAGCAGCCTGAGGCCGCTTCCATACAGCAGGCTTGCAATGAGTCGATGAACGCCGGACATCTGCGCGATTACATGCCGGGCCTCTTCCCGCGTGAGTACCGTCGGCAGGCGCTTGGGGCGGTGCGCACGTACGACATCGTCGATCCACGGTAAATCGACGTTCATGACGCGTTTGTATAGAAAGAGCAGCGCCGCGAGCGCCTGCGCCTGGGTGGCTGGCGACACATGGCGCTCGCTGGCCAGGTGGCTCAGAAAATCCCTGACCTCGGTTCCACCCAGTTCCCGCGGGTGACGCCGTCCATGATGCAGAACGAAGCGCCGGATCCAGTCGACATAAGCCTTTTCGGTTCGATAGCTGTAGTGCCGCAGACGGATCGCGGCCCGGACTGCGTCCAGAAGTCGGGGTGGTGCGGCCATGGGATCGCTGGCGGGGCGTTGACCAGTTAGGCGTCACGTGGTGAAGTGGAATCAGGGATTTACGAGGGAGCGACTGTGTTATCCGTCACTTTCGACGTCTTTAAAAGCCGCATTTCTGCGGTCTACTTATAGTTAGGCGTCGCGATGCTCCTAAACTCCGCCATCGTGCGCAACACTCTGTGGGTTGCAAGCGCAGTTGCAATGCTGGGATGGTTCTATCTCCTCTACCTCGTCAGCACGTCGCCGTCCGAGGCTAACATCGCAACTGGGCATACTATTCCCAGCAGTGAACACGGCAGGGTGGTTTACATCACTCCGCTGATGCATTTTTGCCGTTTCTACGTTGCTCCAATATTTTTCCTGCTCTTAATTGCAGCAAGCGCCGCCGAAGGACGCCGCAGGGCGACGCCTAACACATCGCTGGAGCGCACGCGTGGGAAATAAAGTGCCAAGCCCAAACCGCCGCAGCCGCGGCGCTCAGCTCAACCGTTAGGTTTCACGGCCGCCCATCATGACTTCACACGACGTCACTCCGGATCCGCCGATGAGTAGCGAAGAAGCGCGGGTTGCGGCGTCTCTAAGTCCAGAGTTTGTGGAGCGCATCGACGCAGAGCTGCTCTCCCACGCGAAGTGGAGTAATCGAAAGGTCGCCATGTTGGTGGGACTCGCCATGGGTAACCCTGCCGTGCGGGCTCCAGGATTACCGGACCTGTTCTATGCACAACGGGTCCGCACGCTTGTTGAGAAAGGTGCTCTTGTCGGAGAGGGCAACCTCGCGTACATGCGTTACAGCGAGGTCCGACTACCGTGAGGCCGATTGTGAAACCTAACACCTCGCTGGAGCGAACGCATGAAAGATAAAGTGCCAAGCTCATACGCCGGCGGGCGCGCCGCTCAGCTCAACCGTTAGGACGCATGAGGACGCCAGTCGCATACGGCGCAGGGGTGGTGATTGCCGCCGCACTTCCCGTCCTGGTTGTCGCGCTCCTTGCGCTGGGGTCGGGCGATCTGTTCAACCGATTCGCACTGATGACCCTCGCGTGGGGAGCGGGCCTTGCGTTTGCAATCGTCGCAGCCGTCGCAATTCCGACGCTGCTCTTGCTTCACCTGCTAAGTGCCGTACGTTGGCTCTGGCTCGGTGTTGCTGGCTACGCCGCGGGTTTTGTGCTGTATGGGTACTACTTAGCCTCGACCCGTGATGATCCCTTCGCCTTGCCGATGTCGCCAGTCGCGATCCTTGTGGCAAGTATGATCGGTGGCGTCGTGGGGTGGGCATGCGCATCGGCGTGTTGGTTTACCATTCGCCATTTCATGCGTCCTAACACCTCGCTGGAGCGCACGCGTGGAAGATAAAGTGCCAAGTTCATGCAGCAGCGCGCGCGGCGCTCAGCTCAACCGTTAGGTTGCGGAGCCGACGTGTTCTCACTCTTCAAGAAACTAATGAGAAATGACAAGCGCGATCTGGAACAGGTCATCTTTGATATCGCAGAGCACAAGAGGGACCAAGACTTTCATCTCCTCTATATGTTGATGAAGGGTCGAGAGGTATTTGTCCCGGTCGACACCGGTTCCGTACCTGCACCAGCACGCCCTGGAGTTCCCTACATGACGCGCCCCGGCGACAACGTGCGCATTAGAACAGTTGAACCTCCCGATAGCGGCATGTGGGTGGCTGCTGCCACGCAATCAACGAACCGCATGCTTACAAAAGGCTATGTGGGAATGCCATGGCTGGGGTGCCTGACAATGGCTATGAAAATAGAGAGCGCCAGAGGAATCTATTTGCAGGGCGAAACGTCTTGGCTAGCCATGGACAAACAGAGAATCGCGTATGTCTTGTCGCTTGCCGCAACCTAACATCTCGCTGGAGCGCACGCGTGGGAGATAAAGTGCCAAGTCAAAATCGGCGTGCCCGCGGCGCTCAGCTCGACCGTTAGGCGTCATGCCATCAGCAATCGCAATTGTCGCGTACCGGTGTGAAGTCGCAGGTGAGCCGACGGATTCACTGGACATCCAGGTTCGGTACTTTGCGTCGTTCGCGCCCGAAGAAATCGAGCAGCGGCTTCGTTCAGAGACTCCCAACGCCTACGCAAACGACGCAGGCCAACCCGTGACCTGGCCATTCGTTCAGCTGCTTGCGCTCGAGGTACTAGAATCTCCAAGCGACGGGGCTGAGGTTGCGGGTTTCATCACAGGCGCTGGCGAATTCGCGAAGTGGACTCGCCCATGACGCCTAACACCTCGCTGGAGCGGACGCGTGAAAGATAAAGTGCCAAGCTCATACTTCGGCGTGCGCGCCGCTCAGCTCAACCGTTAGGCCGCAAATGAAGTGTCCGCACTGCGCCGCAGATGTCTGGTTTCTTCTCAGCACCGATGCGCCGCTCCGGGAGAGTTAAGACCTGCCCAATGTGTGGCGGCGCAGTTAACGTCGGTACGTCGCTGCCGGTTGTGCTCATCGGATTAGCGCTGACCTTCATAATCGGGTGGATACTTTCAGCCTACGAGGTACCGCGGGTGTGGCGCTCCGTCGGAGTAGGGTTGGCTGTAGCCGCTATAATTATGGCGTCTGCGCGACTGCGAAAGGTTCAGGAGTAGCAACATTGTGGATGCTAAGGCTGAACTCGTGTTGCGGCCTAACACCTCGTTCGAGCGGACGCGGGGACGATAAAGTGCCAATCCCATACCGCGGCAGCCGCGCCGCTCAACTCAATCGTTAGGCGTCATGCAACATCGCACTATCAGGTGGCTTGCCACTCCCGCGGGAATCGCGGTCGCCTGCGCTGCCGGATTCTGGCTCTACCTCGAAACCGCGTTTGGGATCGGCTTGAGCGCCGGCCTCAGATGCCTCTTTGGAGGTAAAGACCCTGGCGCATGCATAACTCCCTTCGAAAGCGTCCGCTTCTGGGGCTGGGCAGTTGCCAGTGGAGCCCTATCAGGCCTGGCTTCTGTTCTACTGGCCGTCCTTGCCGCTCCACAGCAACGAAGCAAGGTGCGCCTAGTCGCAACGCTCATCCCTCCGGTTGCGTGGCTATGGTTCTGTGACTGGGATCTGAGCGATTTGATCGCAGCGGTACTTGTGGCGAGTTCCCTAGCAGGCGGACTCTTGTCCTGGCTCATTCCCCCGCGCTTGCCGGCGGACATGACGCCTAACACCTCGCTGGAGCGGACGCGTGAGGGATAAAGTGCCAAGCTCATACGCCGGCGTGCGCGCCGCTCAGCTCAACCGTTAGGCGTCGCGATGCTCCTAAACTCCGCCATCGTGCGCAACACTCTGTGGGTTGCAAGCGCAGTTGCAATGCTGGGATGGTTCTATCTCCTCTACCTCGTCAGCACGTCGCCGTCCGAGGCTAACATCGCAACTGGGCATACTATTCCCAGCAGTGAACACGGCAGGGTGGTTTACATCACTCCGCTGATGCATTTTTGCCGTTTCTACGTTGCTCCAATATTTTTCCTGCTCTTAATTGCAGCAAGCGCCGCCGAAGGACGCCGCAGGGCGACGCCTAACACATCGCTGGAGCGCACGCGTGGGAAATAAAGTGCCAAGCCCAAACCGCCGCAGCCGCGGCGCTCAGCTCAACCGTTAGGCATCACTTTCGGGGGGCTACGCTCTTGCCAGAAGAACAATCGCAAATGCCTGGTGCAGATGAACTCTGCGCGCAATGCGGACATCCATTCAACCCACATCGTTTGCTTGGGTACGGTAACCCACCCAAGGAGGGTTGGATGGAATGTCCAGTTCCCGGTTGTACCTGCCGGATGACCTGGAGCATGGATTCCAACGTTTCACCAGAAGTCAAAGCGACATTCAAGGATTGCAATGAATCCAGTGATGCCTAACACCTCGCTGGAGCGCACGCGTGGACGATAAAGTGCCAAGCCCAAACAGCAGCGTGCGCGCCGCTCAGCTCAACCGTTAGGTGTCATGTCCACAGTCATCGACAAGTCTCCACAGATCGAAACTGTCGAAGGTCGCCTCAGGTACAGTGGCGACCTTGTTCCGTGGGATATCGCAATTGCGAACATCGCGGTAATCGGCGAGTACACAAACCAGAACGGGCCATATGCAGATGACTACTTCTTGGTATTTATGGAGCGCGGAAACACACGGTGGTACGAGGCCTCCTTTTACGCCCAGGGTCGTGACGAAGCGCTCAAGTGTCTAGCCATTCAACTTGGAGCAGGCCTGGAATGTCAGCTCTCCCATAGCACGGACTTCCGAAGCCGAGTCATGTGGCCGCCCGCATTGGCGGGACGTGAAATGTTCCAGTGGACGAGCAGGACTTTCGACCTTTTCGTGACACAAAGAATTCATCCGCAGGTAGCTGAATTCATGACACCTAACACCTCGCTGGAGCGGACGCGTGAAGGATAAAGTGCCAAGCTCATACGTCGGCGTGCGCGCCGCTCAGCTCAACCGTTAGGCAGCACTCATGCGACGCCTCATTGTCACGCTCATTGGTCTCGTTCTTGCGACATCACTTGCGCAAGCAGCAGACCCCATCATGGTTTCCATGATCCAACTCATTTCGACACCACGCGAGTTCGATGGAAAGCGAATCATAGTTGTTGGGGTTCCTCGCATAGAGTTTGAGGGAAATGGCTTGTACCTCCACAAGGAGGACTTTGATCAGGGCGTCACAAAGAACGCGCTTTGGCTTTCTGTTCCGAGCGACAAGGGCTCAGCTTGGAAAGCACTTGAAGGCAAGTACGTGTTGGTCGAGGGAATCTTTAGTGCCGAGAACACCGGCCACTTTGGCGTCTATAGTGGTGCCGTTCGCGACATCACGAGATTCCAGCTGCTGAGGCGGGAGCATTCGCCGTGACCGGCAAGTGCTGCCTAACACCTCGCTGGAGCGGACGCGGGGTACATCAAGTGCCAAGTTCAATCGTCGGCGCGCGCGCCGCTCAGCTCAACCGTTAGACCTCATGGATACGTCAGTGCTCTTGGAAGAAGTGACGGACCAACAGACATTTCTCGCGTTCGCCAAGCGGCTGCAGGTGGATCGCGCACACTCCGCTGAGCTCGAACGCAAGAATCCCGCCTCGGCGTACGGGCCTGACGCAGGTGGCTGGGAGAACACGACGATTGAGTCATTCTTGGATGCCGCGATTGCATGGGCAGAGGATTCAAAGTTCGGTGTGTCGCAAGGACTGTCTCCATCTAACCCGTGGAAACAGTTCGCGACGTTCCTCTATTGCGGCAAGGTCTACGAATAGGAATGAGGTCTAACACCTCGCTGGAGCGCACGCGTGGAAGATAAAGTGCCAAGCCCAAACCGCCGCAGTCGCGGCGCTCAGCTCAACCGTTAGGTGGCATTGGAGCACAAATTGGCCGCTTCACGCGTCTTGTCAAGAATGGAAAGGCTCCTGCTTATTTCAGGATTTCTTTTAGCCGCATCCTCGGCGTGCGGAAGCGGATTAGACTCCTTGGTTCTCGAAGGGCACGAGCTGCACGCCTCGCTTGTGGCACGCCGCCTTGATTCGTTTAGAGACCTTCCCCCTGGGGTGGCACCTCCGAAAAACCCGCAACTGTCGAGTGACGATAAATTTGTTCGTGCCATAGCGCACGGCTCGTCGCAGGGCAAACTGGGTAGAGAGGGGATTCGAACTGCACTCTACGCCCGATATGCCGCCGGAGAAAAGGAGCTCGGGATTTACGGTTTGGAGGCAAAGTCCGACGCGGACGCGGAGCGGCGAGAGAAGGCACTGCGCGAAGTGTGGGCCTACAACACTCGTCTGGACCGCGTACGCGTTCACCGGAAAGGTTTGGTTCTTGTCGTCGTCTGGCATACGGGTGTCTCGGCAGAGTGCTGGGAAGCAGTGAACGCCGGGATTGCCGAGCGACTGGTCGTTACCAAATCATCTAATGCACCATCGCGATTGTTACCACAGGACGTGATCGGAAAGACCAAGAATGCCGCCTAACAACTCGCTGGAGCGGACGCGTGAGAGATAAAGTGCCAAGCTCATACATCGGCGTGCGCGCCGCTCAGCTCAAGCGTTATGCGTCTTCAAGTCCCCAGTTCCTCTACAACTTGCAATATCGAACATGAAAACTGAACTTCTCTTTCTTTTGGCCGTGCTGCTTTCGCCCGCCGCTCTAGCCGTGGACCGTGATGAAGCGAAGGCAGCGCAATACATTTACTGCGAAAACGTCAATCTATTTGTGGTTAGCCTTTCTAAGAATGACAGCCCGGAAACGGCCAATTTCGCGCGCATGCTGCGAAACCACTTCAGGCTGGCGGCCGTGCTGCTGTCAGATGGAGATTTCCTCAAGAGTCACGAGGAGGAGGCCATTCAGAAGGTAATCGCCCAAACTGACAAGGAGCGCGCAGGGGATGATGGGCTGATGATTAAAGAGTATCAGAGTTGCAAAACACTGTGGACCAACGAGGTACAGACTCTAATCGGTTGGAAGAAGTGAAGCGCCGGCAATTTGATTTCGCTCAATTCATCTACGACACCCTTCGTGGCCGTCGACGACGCAAGGGCACCGCAATGACGCCTAACAAATCGCTGGAGCGGACGCGTGGACGATAAAGTGCCAAGCTCAGACGTCGGCGTGCGCGCCGCTCAGCTCAATCGTTAGGCATCACATGGCAGGCCACACGTACATCTGCTCCAGCTGCGGCAAAGAGCACCAGGGCCTTCCGACCGACTGGGGCTTCAAGCTCCCAGATGAAGCCTTTGCGCTGTCGTACTGATAAGTATCGGAGGACGCGATTAAACTCCGATCTGTGTACTCTCGATGAGAATCGATTCTTTATTCGTGGCTTGCTCTCTGTGCCATTCACATATCAACAGGGTGAATTCTCGTGGGGTGTGTGGGTCGAGGTTGATCTGAAAACGCATGACTTCTATTTGGACAACTTCAACGACGAATTCTCGAAGGGTGCAAAGGCAGAGGGCCGCCTTGCTAACACCATTCCAGGTTTCCCGGAACTTGTGAACACGCCGCTAGATATCGAGTTTCAAGACTCCAATAGCCGGCCCTCTTTCAGCTTTCCATTGAGAACGGCCCATCGGCTCGCCAAGGATCAACGTGAAGGTATCGATTTCGCGCGCCACCACGAGTTCTTGGAACTTTGTGGTCACTTCGCGAAAGTGATGCCTAACAAATCGCTGGAGCGGACGCGTGAAAGATAAAGTGCCAAGCTCATACATCGGCGCGCGCGCCGCTCAGCTCAACCGTTAGGCGTCATCACGTCTCGCGCGACAATCATGCCAGACCCATACGCCACGATCGCGGACGCCGAACCGGCGCTCCAGGAACGTCTCTCAGAAGTTCTGGAGCTCCGGGCGAGGGACTCGCAGCAGCAAGCAATATTGCGGGCATATTTGTCGGAAATCGAACTGCCGCCTGGTGCGAAGGCGCTAGAAATCGGCTGCGGTACTGGCGCGATCAGCCGAGCGCTGGTCGAGTGGCTGAAGCTCGAAGTCACAGGGCTCGATCCCTCGCCGATATTTGTGGCCCGAGCTCAAGAACTCGGCGGGTATCTGCCCAGCCTGACTTTCATGCAAGGCGATGGTCGCTCGCTAACTTTTGCCGACGCATCGTTCGACTTAGTCGTGTTTCACACGACGCTGTGTCACATACCCAATCCAGAGGTCGCGTTGCGCGAGGCCTATCGCGTACTTCGTCCGGACGGTTGGTTGACCGTGTTCGACGGCGACTTCACGACGACGACAGTAGCGATCAACGCCTTCGATCCACTTCAACCTCTCGTGAACGCAATGGTGGCCAACTTCGTCCACGATCCATGGCTCATGCGACGCCTGTCCAAGACGCTTGAGTCGACCGGGTTCCGGTTGCTGAGTCTTCGAAGCCACGGCTATACGCAGACAGCCGAGCCGACCTACATGCTCACGCTCGTCGATCGCGGCGCTGATATCCTCTCGGCATCGGGCTCTCTTTCCGCAGATGCCGCGGATGCCCTCCGGAAGGAAGCACGGCGCCGCGCGCAAGCTGGGGAATTCTTCGGGCACATTTCATTTGTGAGTGTGATCGCACGCAAGCCGAATTCACATGACGCCTAACAAATCGCTGGAGCGGACGCGTGAGAGATAAAGTGCCAAGTCATACGTCGGCGTGCGCGCCGCTCAGCTCAACCGTTAGGTTTGTCGGAGTTCACCATGACCGATCCGGCAGCGCGCGATTTGCTCCTTGGCGATCCGCTAAGTGATGTCACGCGAAAAGAGCGCCGAATGCTCTTGGCGATCAGCCTATTGGGCGTTGGTCTCGTGAAGACCGGTCTTGTTCCAACCAAGATTGAGGCCCTTGGCGTTGAGTTCGACAAGGCGAACCAGCAAGCATTGCTGTTCCTCCTGGCGATCGTTGCGGTGTACTTCTTTTCCGCCTTCCTGATTTATGCGGCAGCTGATTTTCTCGTGGCGACGGGCCTTACGACGGTACGAAGAAGAGCAAAGACTCGCTCACTACGAGCGCCAACGAAAAGCTAAGAGCGAACAATCCGATGCCGAGTCGCGCAGATCCGATTTGGCCTGGCAAATGAGGCGCTCTGCATTGTCCGCAGGATGCTCGCCTTGTCGACTCGCCCCGTCTCCATCCTTCGAGCGATCTTTGAATTCTTTCTGCCGCTCGTGGTTGGTTTGTACGCAGTGGTACTGCTATGGACCACAGGCGGACAAATCTAACAACTCGCTGGAGCGCACGCGTGGAAGATAAAGTGCCAAGCCCATACAGCAGCGCGCGCGGCGCTCAGCTCAACCGTTAGGCGACAGGGAGCCTCATGCGCGTAAGTCCCCATTTGTGCTTCAACGGCCAATGTCGCGAAGCGTTAGAGACGT
This sequence comes from uncultured Pseudomonadota bacterium, assembly GCA_963832505.1. Lineage (GTDB taxonomy): Bacteria > Pseudomonadota > Gammaproteobacteria > Steroidobacterales > Steroidobacteraceae > CADEED01. The sequence goes on from CAWHUD010000001.1 coordinate 802,513, forward strand.
ATCAGAGCCTGCTCGGCGGCACTCTAGGGACCATGCTGACTTACGGCAGTCGCCGATGGCCTCATCAACTGATCCGTCATGGCATGACCGGATTGTGCACGCTACGCTCTTGCTGGACGAAATGGAGTTAACGGGTGTCGACATGGTTGCCGGCTCATATCTCCGGCCGCAGGGCTTTTTCGTAACCCTATCCGTCGATGGGGAGGCTCCGCCAGCGCAATATTCAAGTCACTTAGTCAGGGCGGCGCAATTCGTGTGCCCTTCGAGAAGACTTTCTGGTCGCCAGGCTTTGGCGTTCTTGTCGATCGCTTTGGCATTCCATGGGAGATCAACACCGATGGCGCGCGAACTGTCGCCTAACACCTCGCTGGAGCGCACGCGTGCAAGATAAAGTGCCAAGCTCATACAACAGCGCGCGCGGCGCTCAGCTCAACCGTTAGGCGACATGACCAGGTGCAGCGAACAGACTCGCCGTCTCGTGACTCGACGATGGAGGCATCGATTATGAGAAAAACAATAGTTGCCGTCGCAGCACTACTGCTCTCCGCGTCCCAAGTGCTGGCGCAAGAAGCCCGCTCAGAACCAACGCAGAACCCGGACGCGCCTTTCCGGCTGTTCAACACTAAGAATATCTATACTCTTCTGAGGTTAGACACGCGCGACGGGCGAATTTGGCAGGTGCAATGGGGGGACAAAGATCACCGATTCATTGAGCCGCTGAGCTTGGACTCACTCATCGCTGGCGGAAAGGCAGGACGATTCACTCTGTACCCGACGAGCAATATCTACACCTTCATTCTTCTCGATCAGGAGACGGGTGATGCTTGGCATGTTCAGTGGGGCAAACCGGCAGAGCGCTTCATATTACCCATCAAACAACTAAGTGACGAGTGACGGCCAAGATCTACATTGCCGATTTGCGCCAACCGCACACCCATCGCATGTCGCCTAACACCTCGCTGGAGCGGACGCGTGAAAGATAAAGTGCCAAGCTCAAACGTCGGCGCGCGCGCCGCTCAGCTCAACCGTTAGGCGGCCATGGCGAAGATGCGAAACAGCGACGGTAAAGGATTCAGCTACTCGGCACCTGGACGTTCGTGGTCGGATCCGAATTCGAACTGATAGACAACGGTGACTCTGAGCAGGCGCGCACGGAGACCGCGTCGTTTACGTGAGTTCCTTTCGCGTGAGGGACGCCGGATGCGCTAGTGCCCGCGAGCCATGATCCGATCAACTGCGGCTGAGCGACTCGGTTGGGCGAGCGTTTTCTCATGTGGTCGGCTCGGTCCAAGGGGACGCCGAATTCGTATCGATGGCGATGTTTCGCGTAGCTCCATGGAACAATGTGCGCGGATGGGTACGATCGCAACTTGTGTGATCGACTTCAACGGCGCGATGAGCAGGCCTGCGCAGTCGCTGTCGGAAGACCTTTTTCCTCAGGGCGAGTCCGCCTAACACCTCGCTGGAGCGCACGCGTGGAAGATAAAGTGCCAAGTTCATACAGCAGCGCGCGCGGCGCTCAGCTCAACCGTTAGGTGTCACGACGATGCCGAAGGCATTGCCAGTGTCTTCGCCACAATTTCGGGTCAGCTTGCTGCGCAAGCTCGGCAACCTAGTGCCTACCTGTAAAGTGGAATTTGTAGACGACACACGGCCCGGCGTAGCCTTCCGACTCAAAGACACTCGTGGCAGGTACCGATCAAATCTTGTGCACATCCACCGCAACTCTGCGCATACCCTTGAGTCTTTGTCGCTCGCCCGGTCGATTCGCGGCGCGGGAACTCCTCCTGGCGGGTTTCCAAGAGGCTTATCGGACAAATGACTGACGTGACACCTAACACCTCGCTGGAGCGGACGCGTGAGGGATAAAGTGCCAAGCTCATACAGCAGCGCGCGCGGCGCTCAGCTCAACCGTTAGGCGTCATGATCCGCTATCCGCCACAACAGACCGTTCACCGTCAACAACTCCGCAGTACGCTCGCTTCTGACACTCTTCGGAGGTCAGGCAGTCGTATTCTGGCGTGGCTTCCTCGGGGTTTCCCAACGCCCGAGGAGCGCCGAGCATCATGATCGACTAGCGAGTGGCAAACTTTGAAGAACCCGGAGTCATCCACAGTGGGAGGGAAGCGATTCAACTCGGGATCCCTGGTGCGCGCATACGAAGACATTTCGAGACATCATCTCCGGACGCTACAAGCTGCCCTGTGAACTGGTACCTTAAAAACGCACCCGAATCGACGCAAAGGTCCCTTTCTGCTCGGCCGGAGAAGTGGATCAGGTACGATCACGCTTATCCAACTTTGTGCGAACTCGATCCTGTAACCGTTGGTGGACGGGCAGTGACGCCTAACACCTCGCTGGAGCGGAGCTGAGAATAAAGTGCCAAGCTCATAACAGCAGGCGCGCGCGACGCTCAGCTCAACCGTAGGCGCTCAATCGCATCTCGCAGTCACGCACGCACCTTCCTCCATGCGGTCGCCGCCATCGATTGCAGGCTCGTCAGATCCTGCGTGGACGGATAGTGAGGCTCCAGAACATGACTCCGTCGCGCCTATCAGATTTAACTCTCGTTCGCTTTGCTAAAACGTAAAATTCATCTCGGTGTTCTCGGAGCCCGCTTCGACCGTTGTCGAATTCTCTGCCCTGTGATCAGCCCTTGCCGGCATCACCTTCGAACTTGACGGGAAGATCTGGTTCATGGTCGAAAGCGACCTCAGAGCCGTAAAGGTCATCCTCGTACAATTTACAGCTTCGAGCCGCGCTTCAAAGTCTCGACGACCGGGTCAACCATAGGGACTGAACAGGCGTGTTGCGGCCTAACACCTCGCTGGAGAGGACGCGTGAACGATAAAGTGCCAAGCTCATACACCGGCGCGCGCGCCGCTCAGCTCAACCGTTAGGCGCATTTCCCGAGTCATGCGCGTCACTGGAATCCACCGCGTCAAGGCACGGGAGCCAGTTCATCTGGTCGAGCTGGAAGCCCAAGTTCAGGACATGCCAATTCGGATTGGACCTCGATTGCGCAAGCAGTTGAGGGATCGCGACCAGAGCTATTGGCAACGAAGTCGTACGCGATCCACGCACGGTTCGCCAACTCAGGCATCGGCGATGACCGGGTTACTTCTGCCTCCACTACATTAGATCCATCTCGACCTGCTTTCTTCTCGCGACATGGCGACTTGGCGTTCAGACGGGAGAGTCGGTCCCAGGATACATGCCTGCTACGTCGTTGAATATGAAGAGCCGATAGAATGTCCTGCTAACACCTCGCTGGAGCGCACGCGTGAGAGATAAAGTGCCAAGCTCAAACAGCAGCGCGCGCGCCGCTCAGCTCAATCGTTAGGCCTGCAGGAGCCGCACTTGGCCAAGACAACTATCAACCATCTGTTCCCGCCTCAAGAAATCAACAATCTTCCATCTTGGCGCTTTGCCCTTCACTTCAAAGCGCCCACTTTCTTTCGGGGTCGCAAGACAAAGGAAGCGTCTGAGCGCCTGCGTGCGGCGGAGTGGAAGATTGTTCACTTTCCGTTTGGACTGGACGACCTTCCATTTGATGAAGGCACCGGAACGGTTGTGGTACGTGTCGAAGTCTCTCAGGAGGATCGAGGGCGCGAAAACGCGCTTCAGGACTACGAGTCGGATTTTTGGAAGATCTACGGAAACATGTTACCCAGTGGATTCGGCGATCTTTTCTACGAGGCAATAGACTGGCGTGAGCAGGCCTAACAAATCGCTCGAGCGCACGCGTGAAGGATAAAGTGCCAAGTTCATATAACAGCACTCGCGGCGCTCAGCTCAGCCCTGAGGCGGCATATGACCCGACGGTTGCTGCTTTCTCTTGCCGCGACTCTGGTCGTGGTGCATACGCTTGGCTGCTCGCAGTCTTCACCGTCGAAGGATGAACCGGAACTTGAAGTTCTCTGGTAGCGCTGGCGTCACTGGGTCACGGAATCGCTCAAAGCTGATGTACCGCCGATCGAGTCCGTAATTCATTGCAGTAGGTATTGCGTTCAACTTGAGGGTCGATTCCGCGATCTCTCGCCTGTGGTGAAATTTGCTCCTTTGAAACCTGGTGAGAAGATGAAATTGCCAAATCGAGGCGGCATGCTCTTACAGAACGTCTCGGCAGAGATTAGAGAGATTTCTAGTGACCGTGCAATCGTGGATGGGTCAATGATCTGTGGCCCCACCTGTGGAATGGGATTTATCCTCGAACTAAGGCACGCTGGATCCAAATGGATTCCGGGCAAGTTCCGTAGAACTTGGATTTCATAGTGTTTATGCCGCCTAACAAATCGCTGGAGCGCACGTGTGAGGGATAAAGTGCCAAGTTCATACAGCAGCGCGCGCGGCGCTCAGCTCAACCGTTAGGTGTCATCTTGAGCGCATCACCTCGATCTGCCCTGGAACGCAAGCGTTCGTGGTATTTGCTGCACACATTGGCAGCAATGAGCATCGCACTTCTGACATTTGCATTTGGGTCATTGATCTACGTTTCGATCACCGACCGCTTTCCCAAGCTCGACCTTCCGGATGCAGTATGGGCACTGGGCTCTTTGAGTTTTGTAGCCCTCATTTGGCTGTGGATCCGCATGCTGGTCGACTTCTTCCGCGAGCGGCCGGCTCGGCACCCCGTCGCATGGGGATGGTTCCTATTTCTGGGGACGTACATCGGGGGCCTCGCGTATTTTTGGGCCGTGTGGCGTCCGCGAAACCTACCGAATGACACCTAACACCTCGCTGGAGCGCACGCGTGGAAGATAAAGTGCCAAGTCCAAGCCGCCGCAGTCGCGGCGCTCAGTTCAACCGTTAGAGCGCATGCACACGCCTCAGGCTCGCTCACTCTTTGTCGCCGAATTCGGCCTCATTGTTGTCCCATACGGGATACTTATCGCCTTTCTGGCATTTGCCATCGTAGCGCCTGCTTTTGACCTCGGTGCCGGGGATCTGATCGTTTCAGTTCCCATCGCAATCGCGGTACTTGCACCGTACGCATGTGGACTGAAATTGGCGGTAGCTTACATACGTAGCGATCAGTCCGGCCTCCTCAACAGCTCAAGGTATTGGTGGTGGGGTGCTTATGCGGGCGCGTCAATCCCGATTCTTGGGGCATTCGCGGTTGCGTTGCGATTGCTTTTTGGGAACTTTCCGATTGAGTCCATGGCCGCTGATCCAGCGGGACAGCCTTTCGGCCCAACAAGTATTGGAGATCTCGGTTACATGCTAGCCGCAGCACCATTGCTGGTGCCCTTGTGGCACCTACACAGAGTACGGGTCAAAGCCATGCGCTCTAACACCACGCTGGAGCGCACGCGTGAGGGGTAAAGTGCCAAGTCCGATCAGCAGCGCGCGCGGCGCTCAGCTCAACCGTTAGGGCCCACATGGCGCCTTCCGCAGACCCTTTGACGGCAGTGGTTAACGGCATCTTATGGCCGTACCTTGAAAGCGTTGGTTTTAGGAAAGTGACGAATCGCAAGTTCGCGCGCGAGCGAAATGACGTCATTCAGCAACTCTGGGTGGACGCGAACGGCCGCGAAGGCAAGAAGCGGACTTGCGTTGTCGCTTGCGTCAACTTCGTGTTCGGTCAAGTGGATGGATACATGGACCCTCATGGCTTTCGAATCTGCAACGGTCGCTTCTGGAGCATGGGAGACCGTGTGATGGCGGAAAAGTCCATGACCCAAGTTGTCTCTGCGCTGCGCGCCCACGAGTTGCAGGCTCTCGAGAAGATTGCATCAGTTCCATTCATGCTTGAGTTGCTGGAGAAGCCGCACCATCTGGCGTGGCATTCGTACAACTCTGGCTTGGCGCGACGATGGCGAGCGGGCGATGCAGAGCTACTTCGAATCGCCGACGAAAATAGACGAGCGCTGAAGCTGTGAGCCCAAACAAATCGCTGGAGCGGACGCGTGCAAGGTAAAGTGCCAAGCTCATACACGGGCGTGCGCGCCCCTCAGCTCAACCGTTAGTCAGCATGGGCATCGCACGCATCATGGCTCTCGTGCTGCTCGCTTTCGGAGCAGTGCTTCACACGTACGCTTGGACGATTAAATCGACGACGTTCTCGGTTCCTTTCTGGCTCATATCACTATCGCCATACATTGCGGGGGCCATCCTTCTGTTCCTCTTCAAACGACCGCATGCCGCGGCCGGCGCGCTTTTGATTCCCGCAGCTTTGGACGCCGCTTCGTTCTACTCAGCTTTCATAAATCCCCAGAGTTCCACCGCCGGCTTAGGGCCGTTCTTTGTGTCGCTTTTCAACATTGGTGTTTTGGTGCCGATTGGTGGTGCAATCGGTTGGTGGGTCGGGAATCGGATTGCTTTGACCCGATCCGAGATGCCGCCTAACAAATCGCTGGAGCGGACGCGTGAGGGATAAATTGCCAAGTTCATACGGCAGCGAATGCGCCGCTCAGCTCAACCGTTAGACCGCATGAAGCTCGCGACCACGCCAGTCGGAAGTGAGATCTCGTGGTTTCCAGGCTGCGATGTCATCGAGATTTCCCACTCGATTTCTGGGCTTCGCATTGTTGTAGCAGCTGCTCGAGGAACTGAGCGATTCGCGGAAATTCACTTTGAAGGCGTACGGGCCTTCCAGGCGCTGGACGAGGGTGACCTCCTGGGCTACTGGGATCCGCCGCTCACCGCAAAGTACTTGGTATACCGGGTTGAGTCCGGGGGATGGCGCGAGCGGGTTGGAGATCACTTCCTGCATTCCACCGCCGAAAAGATGCCGGAATGGCTGATTGTTTCCGAATGCCTCTGCGTGAATGTCCTCTCTGGTTGCACGCCTCACATTCGGGAGTATTAAATGCGGCCTAACACCTCGCTGGAGCGCACGCGTGGGAGATAAAGTGCCAAGCCCATACGGCAGCGCGCGCGGAGTTAAGCTCAACCGTTAGGCGGACCAAGCGAAGATGGAAACAGCGACGGTAAAGGTTTCAGCTACGGGCACCTGGACGTTCGTGGTCGGGTCCGAATTCGAACTGATAGACAACGGTGACTCTGTGCAGGCGGCGCACGGAGACCGCGTCGTTTACGTGAGTTCCTTTCGCGTGGGGACGCCGGAAGCGCCAGTGCCCGCGAGCCAGATCCGATCAACTGCGGCTGAGCGACTCGGGTTGGGCGAGCGGTTTTCTCATGTGGTCGGCTCGGTCCAAGGGGACGCCGAAATTCGCATCGATGGCGACGTTTCGCGGCTCCATGGAACAATGTGCGCGGACGGTACGATCGCAACTTGTGTGATCGACTTCAACGGCGCGGATGAGAAGGCCTGGGCAGTCGCCGTCTGGGAGTCCTTGTTGCCTCAGGGCGAGTCCGCCTAACGCCTCGCTGGAGCGCACGCGTGAGGGATAAACTGCCAAGCTCATACGACAGCGCGCGCGGCGCTCAGCTCAACCGTTAGGCCGCAACAGCGACACTCCGGCACACGCGACTACTGGTCATTTCGGGCATCGCGGTTGCGTTCATGCTCCTGTATCGAATCGAATGGCCAGGGTTTTGGGTCGTCCCCTCAAACCAACGATTCTCGCTTTCGCCGCTGTCTTGGTAGCGAACTACTTTCGCGTCGCTTCCTGGCCACTGGTCGCGGTATTTGCTCTGCTGCCATTCGCGCTCAACACGCTAGAATTTGTTACGGGCGCTTCGGGAACGGTTGCGGGAACGATTCCTGAGGTACAGCAGGACCGAGTCGGAATCATGATTTTCTCAGCCGTTCTAACCCCTATCACTTTGCTCGGGCCAGTCATTGCCGCGGTCATTGGTCACTTAGTAGCTCTGAAGATGCGGCCTAACACCTCGCTGGAGCGGACGCGTGAGAGATAAAGTGCCAAGCCCATACAGCGGCGCGCGCGCCGCTCAGCTCAACCGTTAGGCGGCAAATCTAGCGATTCACGAAGGATTCAAACGTTCACGGAGGGACACGCCAACCCTAGCGTTGGCGGATGAAAGTGAGTGAGCTGCTCCGACTTCTGCACACCGACGGCTGGTTCTTGGTCGCAACTCGCGGGAGTCATCGTCAATTCAAGCACCTGGCGAAGCCCGGCCGGGTAACTGTCCCAGGAAAACCCAGCGACGATTTGGCTCCGGGCACGCTCAACAGTATTCTCAAGCAGGCCGGTCTGAGGCGAAATTAAGGTAACTACGATGCGCTACGCCGTCGTCATTGAAAACGCGGGCTCGAACTTCTCAGCCTATGTCCCAGATCTTCCGGGCTGCGTTGCTACTGGAGCTACCCTTGCGGAGGCCGAAGCGGCGATCCGCGAGGCCATCGAGTTCCACCTAGATGGGCTGCGTGAGGACGGTTCGCCCATTCCGCCTCCATCGAGCAAGGTCGAGTACGTCGAAGTTGCCGCCTAACACCTCGCTGGAGCGGACGCGTGAACGATAAAGTGCCAAGCTCAGACAACAGCGTGCGCGGCGCTCAGCTCAACCGTTAGGCATCACGGATCCGTCGAGGTTGTTGCCAATGGAAGTCACATCACAAGCTCCGCGGCGAACTTGGATTGTGGCGCTGATGTCGCCCTTCCTCGCCTGCAATGTCGCTGCCCAAGTACCCATTCCACCAGGTGGATACGATGTGACTGCACAGACAGTTCTTCCCCACTTGGAAGAGGCTCTTCGCTACGCTACAACGCACACGCGCGAGTGTTTGCGCGAACCTGATGCCACACGCCTTTTTCCTCTGTTGCTTCAACCGGCCTTTGTGGGCTGCCATTTAGTTCCTGCCGAGACCGCTGCCGACAAGTTGCGCTTCGTGCTGCGTTGCGCCAACCCCGAGGCAGCTACTGGCTCAGCAGTGTTTAATGTCAGTCAATACAAGTTCTCAGCGGTGCTGAAGTTGAAAATGGGAGGCAAGAACATGACGCTTTCTCAAATACTCACTGGTACTCGAGTTCGCTCGTGTTGAGCAGTACCGCTGCGACGCGATGCCTAACACCTCGCTGGAGCGCACGCGTGGGAGATAAAGTGCCAAGTTCATGCGGCGGCGCGCGCGGCGCTCAGCTCAACCGTTAGGCGCTATGCATCGAACTACCCAGACTTCACTCGCGGCGGCATTGGTGTTCTGGTTATCTCTGGCAGTACACTCATCCGCGGCGGCTGATCCATTGCTCGGGCAGGTAAAGGCCTTTTATTCTTGGGCAATCCGCAACAAGGAAGCGACGGAGCTCTTGGAGCCTCGAATCCGAGACGTACCCGGAACAAATCGCTTCGTGCTGGACACGTCGACGATTGGGCTGTTTAAGCAGCGATTCATCGATAGTGGCTTGTTTGCTCCAGAATTCGGTGGCGCCGTTGATCGTTACTACGATAGATACAGGAAGCGATTCGAGGCGCTGACACAGGATGACTTCGATCGCGAAGCGCGTAACGTTCGTGGGCCTCTGATGGAAGTCGAGAACATGGATATCTTCTTCTGTGCCCAAGAGTACGAATACAAGCCGGAATTTGTCGATGCCATGAAGATTTCGCGGCGGAAAATCGAAGGAGACAACGCAACCGCTGTCGTAGAGTCACCGTACGAATGGAAAACCACGTTTAACTTCAAGCGAATCGACGATCAATGGCTGATTACTGGGTACTGTGTTTACAAATAGCGCCTAACACCTCGCTGGAGCGCACGCGATGGGGATAAAGTGACCGGGCCATACGACAACGCGCGCGGCGCTCAGCTCAACCGTTAGGCGGCACAAAGGCGTCTCGCGCATGTTCCCTCAAGAAATCGACACATGGCTTCGATCCCATCTGATTGAGACCTACATTGCGCATCTGGCGGGCTCTCGATCGTCAACCGTAAGGCACCTCGCTGCGATGGGAATCACCGAATCAACTGAACTGGCGCACCTATACATCAACTACGGACCAGACGCAGTGAGGGGTTGGTACGAACTCAACCAAGCGGACACAATCGCCGACTGGACGAAATACGCTCACTCAGAACTCGGGGTTCCAAATCACTTTGTTGCTCTTACCGGAATCGAAGGGCAAGGAATTCTTCTCTATAACAAGAACGACTGCTCCATCCTCGATGTCGAATACGGCCAGTTCGCACAACTGGCAGCCGGCAAAGTAGTGCCTTTGGCATCGTCCGTGGTCGCCTATCTTCGTTGGTGTATGCAGCGAGCGGTGCCGCCTAACACCTTCCTCGAGCGGACGCGTGAGGGATAAAGTGCCAAGCTCAAACATCGGCGTGCGCGCCGCTCGGCTCAACCGTTAAGCCTCATGAAAATCGCACTACTGCTCGTTGGGCTTCTGATCGCGTCGGGTGCCTTCGCACGTGATCTTGAACCGTATTTGCGAGACGCAGGCTTTACTGAATTGCATGCCGCCGCATGGAACAATGATTCACAGAAGATCGTATCGCTAGTCCGAAGCGGTATGAACGTCAACGTAGCTGCCAACACTGGAATCACTCCATTGCACTCTGCGGCTATGGAAGGGCGCGTCGACGCTGTTCGCACGCTTATTGCGCTGGGCGCGGACCTCGAGGCGCGCGAAGAGTATGGCCGCACTCCACTGTTTCTAGCAGCCGAAATCTATCTGCACCCAAAGGCCGTACTGGAACTGCTCCTCAGGGCCGGCGCATCGGCCACCGCCGTAGACAAAAATGGCAAGACCCCACTCTATGCAGCCCGGACCGATGAGGCTCGAAGCACGCTCTTGTCTTTTCAGTCCGGTGGCAAAGGCCAATGAGGCCTAACACATCGCTGGAGCGCACGCGTGGGAGTTAAAGTGCCAAGTTTATACAACAGCGCGCGCGGCGCTCAGCTCAACCGTTAGGCGTCGTATGTCGCACTTACGCAATGCCGTTCTTGCCGGCCTTTTCTACTGCGCCGTGGCGAACGCGGCCGATTGTCCAGCACCGCCAGTCTCCACAGCCGCTAGCGCAATCTGCCTGGCAAAATTGCACGTGGCGAAGAGCGCCTGGACACTTGGGTACAAAGCGGAGGAGCTGAAAGACCATTGGTTGGTGTTTTATGGCCCGACTGACTCGAACGTCAGAGGTGGCGGTGGCAAACTACGAATCGATAAGGCTACTGGACAAGTGACTCTCGTAGAGGGCTATCGGTAGTGGCGACGCCTAACACCTCGCTGGAGCGCACGCGTGAGGGATAAAGTGCCAAGCTCTTGCGACGGCGCGCGCGGCGGGCAACTCAACCGTTAGGCGGCAGCCATGCGTATCAACTTCCGCTCCAAACTCTTCGATGCCTCCAGGGAGATGCCAGAGGGCACTTTTCGTGGTGAGGACGTGGCGAAGTGGTTCGAGAGCCAGCTCAGTGGGTGGCGAACTTCGGTGGTTGGAGAAGATTGGGGTTGGGCTGTCCTCGCGCAGAAGGAGAGTTACAAATACCTCTTCGGAATCTACGATCACGACACAGATGAAGTAACAGAGGACGGTCCGATCTGGGTCCTTCGCGTGTTCAATCGCAGGGACCGTCAACGCTGGTACTTGAAGCTGTTCAAGAACATCGCCCCGGTGGCGCATGAAGAGGTCCTGGCTGAAGTTGTCGCGATTTTGGAGCGCACAAAGGGTGTCTCGGAGGTCACGCTTGAGCCCCTGTGAGTTTGAGGGCGGCTCCTGCCGCCTAACAAATCGCCGGAGCGGACGCGTGGGAGATAAAGTGCCAATCCCAAACAGCAGTGCGCGCGGCGCTCAGCTCAACCGTTAGGCCGCATCAACCATGTCGGAACCTCAGAAGCCGCAGCTGTATCGAGATGTCATCGACGCCCTCGTTGAAAACTGCAAAACCGGGCAGGGGCAGATCTGCGCTGAGCGGGCGAGAGAGGGGCTTTGGAATCAGGCAGCGACTCCCGAAACAATGCCCGACCAATACAAATTTAATGTTTTCTTAGCGCGGCTCTCTAAGGAGGATCGTGAGACTGTCGCGGAAATGCTTTTTCAGGAGTATGTGCGTGGCGCTTTCGCGGCTCTCAGCGTACTAAACGATTTCGAGGTTTCACCGTTTGAGGATGGTTACGAAGGTACCGCATTCCATGACTTCGTGGGTCGTTTGGATGACTGGCCATGGCCCGAGAGCTAGCGTCTTCGTGATGCGGCCTAACACCTCGCTGGAGCGCACGCGTGGAAGATAAAGTGCCAAGCCCAAACCGCCGCAGCCGCGGCGCTCAGCTCAACCGTTAGGCGACCAGACGAAGGCCGGCCGTCAAGACAACGGTGAAGCTAGCCATTCATTGGTGGGAACTAACGAGAATCTGGAGAGGCTTATGAAAGCGAACCTTGGCTTTGTTATCTTTGCTCTGTTCGCACTGGCATCCTCGATCCAGACCGCAGCGAAGGGTGGGAAGTCCCAGGCTCAACAGGATTTCGAAGACGACCCAACGAGTTTGGCAACCGATAGTGCGCGTTGGTCTTTCATCTTTGACCACTCTAACAGTGGCCTTGATCTCTCGGAACAACCGACCAAGGATGGTCCTCATGATCACGCGTACTGGCTGCTTAGCGCGGATTTGGGACTGAAAGACGACGCATTCAGATTGCTGCAGTTGAGAAACCGACTCTTGGTCATGGGATTGGTGAAGCCGTCCGATTTGCATTCCACGCGTTGGCCCGCATGGATCCTTGAGCCGCCTACGTCTAAAGTATCTCCGGACGTACTGTCGGCAAGACTGGATTGGCTTGAAAAAGAAGCGGCTGAACTGGTTGAGATTGGCTGCAAGATTGGCCGTGAGAAATCCAATGACGAGTTGTTTTGTAGTGTCGAATGAATTTGGTGAGCGATTGCTTGGTGCCACACATGGTCGGGCCGGTCGCCTAACACTTCGCTGGAGCGCTCGAGCGGGAGATAAAGTGCCAAGTTCATACAGCAGCGCGCGCGGCGCTCAGCTAAACCGTTAGGCGTAGCGATGCGTCCTCAGCTCCGTTCGTCGCTCACTTACGTTGCCGCATTTACCACGGTAGGCGGAATGTTCTTTGGGCTCATGGGGGACATGGAGCGGTTCCCGAATCGCAGCGTGGGCTTCATAATATTTCTTGTTGGCTTGATCACCACCGCATTTCTACTCTTCGGAACGGATAAGAGTTAATGCGCATGAATCGCTCTGAAAGGTGTCGGATGGCTGGTGCCGCCTAACACCTTGCCGGGGCGCACGCGTGAAATATATAGTGCCCGGTGCACACAGCAGCGCGCGCGGCGCTCAGCTCAACCGATAGGCGGCTTCTCGCGATCTCATATGAAAGAAGAACTCAAAGAGTGGCTCGGGATTAAACCAGCGGACATCCTTATCTATGCCGCTCTCGGAGCGGTTGTCTGGATGTATTACACCAAGAGCGTGACACTTGACGGCATTCTGTCTGTTGTCGCGGTGGTTCTCTGCGGTGCTTCATGCTTCATTGGCATTCGCCCAGATGCGCGATTGAGTAGCACGACGAATTTCCTTAAGCGAGTGTCATACCCCGGTTGGCTCGTCGCGGTGTTGGTTTGTGTTTATCTCAATTTTACGAGATGGAATGCACTTTGGGCCGCCTAACACATCGCTGGAGCGCACGCGTGAGGGATAAAGTGCAAAGGTCATACAGCAGCGCGCGCGGCGCTCAGCTCAACCGTTAGACGGCAGGGAAATGCGGTGGCAACGACCCAAAGAAAGGTCACAGTTCTATTGGCGTGCATCGCCGTAGTGGCGCTCGCGAGCTCTGCTGGATGGACTCAGTGGCGAGACCATACGCGACGTGAGGACCCGGACGCTGCATTCGCAGAATTGACTGGTCGAGCTTTACCTCTTGGTGTGCACGCTTCCCTGTACCGCAGCGCAATCGACGACAACTTCTTTCGTACAGGCCACTATTGGATCCTTGAAGGTGAGGCGGGACGATTGCGCGAAGTTCTCGTTGGCACCGGCTTCGGGCGGTCGGATGAAGACGCGAAGTGGGTAGCGCCTGGCGCAGGCGAAGCGCTTGATATCGCAATCTCTGAGAAGGATGTGCTGGAAGGGTATGAGTGGGAGCGCAACAGAGACAGTTGGTTTCTCCTCCTCAAGGGAGGCACACGTGCAATCTACGTTCAGTAGCTGCCGCCTAACACCTCGCTGGAACACACGCGTGGAGGATAAAGTGCCAGGTTCATACAGCAGCGCGCGCCGCGCTCAGCCCAACCGTTAGGCCTGCCTTGTGGCTACCGACGTAAGCGCCGTCGTCGGCGACATCGCGACCTTAACTGTGGATGCCATTGTCAACGCCGCGAACACCACTCTCCTTGGAGGCGGCGGCGTTGACGGCTCGATCCACTATGCGGCTGGGCCCGAGCTCCTCGAGGAATGCCGGAGCTTGGGCGGCTGTCCAACGGGCGAGGCCAGGATCACTCTTGGATACCGCCTGCCCGCCAAACGAATCATTCATACCGTCGGGCCGGTGTGGAAGGGTGGTACTCGGGGCGAACCGCAGCTATTGGCTGCCTGCTACACGAGCAGCCTGCGCTTGGCGCTTCAGAACGAGCTAAGCACAGTTGCCTTCCCCTCGATCAGCACCGGCGCATATTCTTATCCACTCGAGTTGGCCGCTCCGATCGCGGTGAACACTGTCCGCGAATTCGTGACTGCAAACGTTGGGCTCGCCCAGGTAACGTTCTGCTGCTACACGCGAGAGGACTATGCGATATACAAGAAGGTGCTTAGTGGAGGCAGGCCCGACAAATCGCTGGAGCGCAAGCGTGGAAGATAGAGAGCCAGGCCCAAGCAGCCGCGCGCGCGGCGCTCATCTCAACCGTTAGGCGTCGAAAGTCCATGCCATTTCAGCCGTTCCAGATGCTTTCCGGTCGCGTAGCCGATACTTACCTGAGCAAGGGGACGCTAATCTTCTCGCTGAATGGCAAATTCGTAGGAATGGACGTCCCAGGAAGCACCCAACCGCCGTTTACTGATGGGGCAGATGTCGACGTTGTTGTTCGCCACGGGATCATATTGCGGTCGGACCTAACAGGTCTGGCATTTCGCATTCGGCCCGGCGGAGTCGCGCGTCCTGCAGGGCGTTGGCGCGAAATGATCTTCTTTCTGCTTGGAGCTATTGGCCTTTGTGCGCTGGTCACAATTGGCGTGTTTACGGGCATTTGGTCGAAAGACTGGCAGGCGTGGGCGCTATCGGTCGCTGCATTCTTATACGGTGGCTACAAGTTGTGGCAAATTGGCGTGGCCAAGAATCTGCTTGAATCAACTCCTAACGCCTCGCTTGAACGCACGCTTGAGGGATAGAGTGTCAAGTTCATTCAGCAGCGCGCGGCGCTCAGCTCAACCGTTAGACCGCTCTGCATGAGTCGCATCATTGCTACCGTCCTGTTGCTGCTATCCCACGTTGCATGGGCCGGTGACGAATTCATTACGCCGACATTGCAGACCAGCGCTGCGTTTGAATCAACAGATCCAATCTACAGGTCGGTTGGTGTTGAAGAACACGATAGTGAACGAACCCTTTTTGTAGTCGCGGATTCCGCTGACGTGCTTGCACAGAATCGCGTCAATCGCATAATCCGTGACGTGCGGCGTAGGAATCCTGGCATCACAAGAATCATGTTCTACACATCTGTTCGCGATAAGCCGATGTATCCCGCGTTTGCAATTTACGACCACATAGCCGTTTACGTACTCGAGGACAACAAAACCTACTACGGCGTAGCAGCGAAGAAGCTCTATGGTGGGTGGGCTTATGGTCCGAGCAGATAAGCTGCGGTCTAACACCTCGCTGGAGGAGACTTCGATATGAGCGCTGCAGGGGCATTCGCAGAACTTGCCGCTTGGCTGGAGCTCGGGCTGGCAGGATGGCGGTACTTGGTTTCACCTACTTATCGCGCGCGCAAGCATCACGACTGGCGCCACGAGAACGTGGGGTATGTGATCTTCGATATTGTTGGCGGAATCGTTGGAGTTGCGGTTAGCGTGGCTTTTGCAGGTATTGTGGTTCTGCTCGTCTGGACTTGGGCATTCAATGAGATGTGAATCGCTTAAAGCCCGGCGTCTCTGCCGTGCAATTGCCGCCTAACAACTCATTGGAGCGCACGCGTGGGAGATAAAGTACCAACTTCTCACAGCAGCGCGCGCGGCGCTCAGATCAACCATTAGAAGATAGGCGATGGACTCCGAAGGCACCGTCGAAGATCTACTCTCGCAGGTGGCAAGCATTGCTCCGATCAAGGTGGGCGATACCGTTGTTCTTTGGGTACCGGACTCTTTGATCTTTCGAGGGGATGTGGTTCCCCAGGACATCAAAGCCATGCATCTGTTTGAACCACGTCACTTCATAATGCCGTTCCTGGCGCATGCAATTGGCACACTCGCAGGCGCGCTCGTTGCTTACTTGATCGCGGCAACCTACCGGTCACAATTAGCTTTTGTGATTGGCGCAGTCTTTTTTTGTGGTGGTGTCGCGGCAAGTTTCATGATTCCCGCCCCTGCCTGGTTCATCGCGCTTGACCTGCTGGTCGCTTACATCCCGATGGCGTGGTTGAGTATCCAGATAGGTGTGCGAATAACAGGGGAAGCAGACCGCAATTTCTGAAACATGAGTAACAGGGGACAGACCAAGGTTTTCATAAACATACCTGGAGTAAACCATGATAGATCCGTCAAATTGGGTTCATTCAGTAGCCGGCGGGATACATTTCGCATGCTCGGTAATTGGTATGCTTTCGGGCATCTTTGTATTATTTAAAACGAAAGGCACGGCTTTCCATCGGAAGATCGGCTATGTGTTCGTCACGGCTTTGGTGGGCGTGAATCTTTCAGCTTTGCTGATTTACGATTTTAACGAGGGGGCTATAAGCGTATTTCACTTTCTGATTCCTGTATCCCTATTCTTTCTCGGTTTCGGCATCATACCCATGATGGGGAAGCGGAAGTCCGGCGCGCTTAACAGGCATATCATCGGGATGAATGGCGCGGTACTGGGGCTTTGGGCTGCCGGTGCAACGGAATATTTCGTGAGAGAAGTGGCTTCCGGTCTGAACAAAAACGAGCTGATTCTGTACTCATTTATGATTTCGTTTCCGTTTGCCATTGCAATAACCGTTAGTATTATCTACTACGAGCGTAAATATATTTCCAGGTGGGTAAAAGCAAATAACGAGTCGTTCAAGCTTGTTCGCTAATCGGCGGTATCCAGCGGATAGTACTTTCAAACGCCCCTGCTTGCCGCTGCGGACTTGCCTTGCGGGCGGGAGCCTGGAACGGATCTGCTGCGCGGGCAGCCCCGAACCGCTGATCAGCCAATCCGTCGTGCTCGACTACCGCATACCATTGTCGAGATCCACCGATACGACCTGCAGTTCCACTCCCACCTGCGAGCTGAAGATTCCGTCCACGTTATTGAGGCGAGTGAGAATCGCATCGCGGGCCTGCGTTTCGTTTGCGTAACGCGCTAGATAGCGCGCGTCGCCGAGGATGGAAATCTCGACCCCCTCCGTGGCCACGCCGGCCTGCAGCGCCTGCGACTTGGCGCGCAGCTCGCCGATCATGGCGCCATAGGCGTCGGCCGGGTCGCGCGGCTTTTCCACCGCATCGCCAGTGAAAGAGACGCCTCGCTCCAGCACGGCGTCCGAGAGTTTGAACATCACCGTACCGGCCGCGCCGTAATTGACCGCCTCAGCCGGCGCATCCGCTCAAAGTGTGTGATGGCTTCCCTTGGGCGACCTCTGGAAATGGGGAAGCGGCCATATTCGATCAAGTTCTGCGTCAAGAATGCTCTCTGCGGATCATCCGGAATTGACTCTCGAAGCGAGATGGAATCTTGAAACCACTTCTCGGCGATGGTTGCGCGGCAGAGTTGAGCGTTGGCCCTGGCGAGCCCGTACATAGCTATAGCCTGGTACTGGAAATCACCCGCGTCCTCAGAGAGCTTGAGTGTCTTCTCGTAACTCGTCAGCGCAGCCTCATAACGTCCGGCATTCAGGGCGCGATTGCCGCTCGCGTTCGCATTGACAATGGTTCGTGACTGCGCGCCAGCAAGCCCGGCAAGAGCAGGAGACCGACTTCCAGCAGCTGCAAGGAACTTGTGACGCGCACTACTTTAACCAACCCGTCGAGCGAAGCCATTCCTGCTTCTCTCTCTGACGGGCTTTCCAATCCCGTGGCGGCTCCTCACCGCTCTCGGCTGCCAATTGGCGCTTGCGCGCAATGACTTCAGCGAGCGGAGCAAGACCAATCTCAGCGCGCCGCTGGTCCACGTTCGACTCATCGTCGATTGGAAGAGGACTGATGCGCCCATGCTCGTCCCAATCGAACTGAGTACCGTAGCGTTGACCCTGACCCTCATTGCTGCTGATTCGATCCTCCAGCATGGCAACTTGAATCAACGAAACCTCGCCGATCGCGGCGGCGTTCCTGAGCAACGAAAGGCCACGTCGCTGCAACGATGGATCTCCTATCGCGTGCTGCAGAATGAGCCAGGCCGACTCGGCTGCGTCCTCGCCCACCAACGACTTGCCCGGCCACCCGTGTCTTTCCAAGATCACGGCCAACCGAGCCGCATTGCGTTCATGAAGTTCGCGCATCCGGGGATGATATCCCTCGAAAAGTGCACCGCTGCGCGCGAGCTCCTCTCGAACGCGCAGATCTTCGGCTGCCATCGCCAACAACTCGACGCGGACGGCTTGAGGATCATTTTCCACGCGCGCGTCCCGGCGCCTTTCCAGGCGACACTCGCTTGAAGTATTCGTAGTTGTATGGCGACGCCACGCGAAAGCATTTGCTCGACAAGAATTCGATGTGTTGCGCCAGTTCACCGTGAAAAGGCGCGGAAAACACGATTACGATCTGTGCCGAACCCTGATAGTCCTCGGCCCGGGACCACACAACTCGATACGGATCCCGGTCGTGTACGGAACGAAAATGCAGGTACCGTCGGCTGCGCGTGAAGCGCACAGTCAAGAGTTGCAAGGACTTGAACAAGATGTCGCGTTTCGAACGCGAGATGGCCCTCCGCGGCACCCACTCCGCCATTGTTCGCCGCTTGTCGAAACGCCACGTGCCAACAAGCATCGAATGTGGAGACCTGCGGCTTGGCACTTTATTCCTCACGTGAACGCAACGGCGATTTGTCAGATGCCAGTATTGTCATGAATGACCAGATCGCGGCTGCGGCGGAATCGGCTCGCGCAGTACCCCCCGGCTCCGCTCGCGGCGACCGAAGCCAGCAGGAAAAACCACGTTGCCCACTCTCCAATGCACAGCTGCCCGGATGCGGTAAGCAAGTAGACCCCCAGAGTCACCGCAGGTAAGGCAATTGCCAATGCGGGCCACAAGCGCCCTGTTCCACCAAGCCGCAAAGTCGCAAACCCGAGAAGAAAGGCGAGGACGCTTGACCCCGCCATCAGCACAGCCTGCCACAGCAAGGACGGACCAGGTCCGTGGCAGGCCGACATCACGGCCAGGTACTCGGAGTACGACAATTCACTATCGGGTGGAGATCTGAACAAATAGAAGACCAGGGCCAATAGTGCATGCGTTGCACTCGGAATCAGCAGCATTACGCATACGCCGACAAGCACCACGATAGCGAGTCGCACGCGCGCCATGAGGCCTAACAGTCGAACTGAGCGCCGCGGCTGCGGCGCTGCGCGGTGACTTCAGACATGAGTGATCCACTGCCGCAGAATTGCCTGAAACGCCTTCTTCTTGGTCGCAACGTCTTTCAGGTCCGCAAAGTTTGCTGTGGCACGATCCATCGCCACCCAATCAAGCAGTTTCTGCGGATCTCTGATCGATTCGCGGCTCGCAGCAACACTACGAACCTTCGCGCCGAAGTGAAGTACGACGCTCACGCCGCTTTTCGTTCGCAGGTTTGTTGTCGCGAAGTACTCGCCCGTACGGAAACTCGGCGAATTCCACTTCACACCTTCCCGAACAGAAGGATGCACCTGCAGGATCACGGCACGCAATGCTTGAATTTCGCTCGCCGCGGGATGCCGGAGAGATTTCATAAGGGCATCGACGGCCTCCGTCGTATCGGCAGGCGTGTCGTGAACGGGGGCTGAGAGCTTTGACTTCATGTGGCACCTGCCTAACGGTTGAGTCGCGCGCCGCGGCTTCGGCGTGGCCGCTTTTTTGCAGCAACCGTCTTGTTCGTCTTGATGATGAGACTGCCCTTCCCTTTGGATGGCAACGGAACGCTCGCATAATCAATCGCCGCGGCAATGAGCGCCTTCACATCTGGATGTGCCAACTGCCTGGCCGTTTCCAGCCGGACAAAGCGAACCTGCTTTCCCGATCCCTGCAGAAGCTTCTTCGGATCTGGTAATTGCGGTCCATGACTGAAGTACAGATCCACACCATCGGCACGTGCAGCGATCGATACGATGCCATCGATCCCCTGTTCAGTCGGCGAATAGGCGATGACGAAGAAGCTGGAGTAGTCGTACGCCAGCTCGTTGGCTGTCGCGAATCGCTTACGTAAAGCAGCCCGGACCGATCGGATGAACTTTTGATGCTTCGGATCAAACCTGCCGTTGAAGGAGCGGAGCTGGGCCTCCGGCGCAGGCGTCTTGCTATCGGTTTTCACTGCCATCGCATCAGGTCCGACCAATGGAGGTGTTAGACGGAAGTCGACGAACCATGTGCCCGCCCTCGCAACTGTCTCGCGAGATAGATGGCCAAGACGAAAAGTACAGGCGCCGTCCCGAGACCAGGAGTGTATCCCCGCTGCATGACTGACCACAGCGGATGGACGATACCGTTGATGGTCTCGATGACAACCCAAAACCACGCCAATGAAATAGCGATCGCCCAGTGGCGCCGTATCGGCCACAAGTAGCACCAGGTTCCAAAGGCTACGAGCAATACGTTCAAGATCACAAACCCGCGCTCATGGTCTGTGGACGCGAGACCGGCAACAAGGCGCGCCGGTGGGAATGACTCCCAGAGGCGCCCAATGGATTCCTCAACGGAGTGCGCGGCCTGGACGAGGATCAGCAGGCCAAATGTGGATTCGAAGCGCGACACAACTGCCGTCTGACTCTTAGTCAGACGACCAGGAGGTCGCGGAGAAATACGACAAAGAGGTCATATGACGAGCTACCTCCGCCGGCATGTTCTTGAATTAACTAGATCACATGCCGACGGATGTCGTCAAACGTCCCTCCTGCGAGATTGACCAGCCCCTCGCGCCCTATTGCGGAGGCCAGCCGCTCGGAGCCGGGTTACCGAGAATGCGTGTGTTGAGGGTAAGGAACAGATTCGCCAAGCGTCCGCGAATCTCGCCACTGGGATTCGGGTTCAGGGCATTCCCCGAGAACGCGCTCTCGCTCGCGGCGACCAAGGCGTCGCAGGTCACCAATTGCGCGGCGGCGTTCGCGTATTTCTTGCGATCGAAGAACGTCCGGCTGGTATCGAGGCACGCGGTCAAACTGCTGCGGAATGCCGGCTGAATGCTCGCCAGCGTAATCGTGCTGCTCAACGTGTCGTACTTCGTGGCCGCAAACTTGATGCGAGCGTCCGCGAGGTTCTTGCCGGGCAATGCCGATTCATTCAATACGAGGCCAATACCCCACAGGGACAAGCCGCGGGTCAGACCCTTGGAACTGCCGCACGAGCTGGTGATCTCGAGCATGGTGTCGCCTTCGACGATCGTACCTTCTCCATCAGTCGGCGCCCATCCAAGGACGGTCTTCGGACACGGCAGGACGGCGCCACTCAACACACCTTCGGTGAACGCCTCATTGACGATGAGCGCACCCTTGGCGGTATTCAAACTATTCGTCGTGCTCTTGATGAGCGCGAACCCCGACCCACTCGTGCCCGATCCACCGCACATTGTGTCGGGAATCACGGTGTCACCGAATCCGGCGCACACCTGTGCGACAGGAAGGCTGTGGCCAGTGCAGGAACCGTACTGCGTGATGCGCGGATCCTTCGGAACGATGCACACATCTTCGATCACGTAACCGGGCAGCGATGCGAGCCTCTCGACGTTGTGCCTGAGCACGGCACCCAGCACGTCGCAGCCACCCGCCGTGTTCAGGCACTCCGCTGCAGGAATTGCGGCAAGGTTGCTCGCGGCGAGGCCCTGCGGTCTTTGAACGCCGCTGGTGACGGTCGCCAGAGGAGGATTGGATCCCCCGCCCGCCGGGGGCGCGCCGAACTTGATGATCTGGCCACCGTTGTTGTTGGCTAGGAACGCGAACGGCAGGGTCGCCTCGATGCCGGTCCTGACTTTGAACTTGCCGTTGCCGAGGCCGGTCGCGAAGTCGGCGCCGCGGACCGGGCTCGTGGCGGTGAAGCTGTACCGCAGAACCGAGCCGCTCGCCGTGGTGATGAGCAGACTGCTGTCCACTGGCCAGAAGTCCATACCGCCCGGCGCCACGCCCGCGGGAAACTGCGCACTGCTTATCAGCGTGCGGCTGGGAGAGATGGGGCCGCCGCCATTCAGCACGTTCTGAACGCTGGCACTCGAATAGACCAGGACAGTTGCGGGACTGCTGGTGAGCAGCAGCAGGTCACCCGCTCCGGAAGCGTTGCTCGTGGTTCGCGCGACCAACGTCTCTTCGAGACCCTGGACTGAAAGCCCTCCGAAGCTGCCGTCGATCAATCGCGGCGCCAGGAATCCCGCCCCCGGCGGCAGCAGCGGATCCGTCGGAAGGACCCAGAGTTGCGCCGGCTTGTTACCCGAAGCCGAACTAGCGACGAAAAGATTCCCGGCGCCGTCGACCGAGAGTCCATCCGGGTAGGCGGGACCCGGTCCGCTCGCGGTGCTCCATACGATTGTCGCCGCGCCGATCGCGTCGGCATACCGCACGATCTCGCCGCGCGAACTGTCGGCCACCAGCAGGTCGATCTTGCCGCTCTGCGCGTTGGGGATGAACACCAGCGAGCGCAGGCTCACATGTCGATTCGCATCCGAGTTGAGGACGGAAATGCTTCCGCCACTACCGGAGAAGTTGACGTCGTACACCGCGCCGTTCGACGCATTGGCTGCGGTGACGCGCAGCGTCTGCGCCTGTGCACCTGCGGCCGCGAAAAGGCCGAGGACCGTCAGTACGGCGGTGAGTGCGAGCGGATTACGACCCGCGAGTGAATGTGTGAGCATGATTCTCCGACTCTCGTCTGTTGTGCGCGCCGGCGTGACTCATCAACGGCGCAATGTTTGAATATCCGTGAGTCGGTTTCGCGCGTGCGCGCAACGCCTGCCTGGCGGCTGGCTTTGTGCATACGCCTTATCAACGCTGTTCAACCTGCACGGCGCCGGCTCCAATGAGCGCGAGCTGTGCCGCGGGCATTGGCCGTTGCCAACGCCGGTACAGGTCTTCGAGATAGCCGCGTGCGCGGTTGCGATAGGTCGGCAATGCGCCCATGTCGCTGCTCAGAATCTTGTAACCACTGGTGAGCAGCCGCTCTGCTTCCGGGTACTCACCCAGTCCGGCGCGCGCGGCGCCCTGCGTGGACTGCGCCACGGCGGTACGCCAATGCGTGGCTGAAAATGCCTTGGTCGAAAGTTCAGTGGCGGCCACCGAGGACACCAGCGCTTCGGAGTACTTGCGTGTCTCGACCTGCAGTATCGCCAGGTGCGTGAGACTGCTGGCCACGTCCGGATGACTTTCGCCAAACAGTCGCCGGCGCATGGCGAGCGCCTCGGTCAGGTCCTGCTCGGCCTCGGGGTACTCGTGAGCTTCCACCAGCCAATATCCAATTCGATTCATGATGCGTGCGACTTCCGGGTGATCACCCGGAAACAGGCCGCGGTAAATGTTCAAGCACTCCTTTTCGGTGACCAGCGCGCCCGCCAGGTCGCCCTTGTCGTCCTGCACGAACGCAATGTTGTTGAGCGTGTTGGCGACATCCGGGTGGATGTTGCCGAGCAGCTCGCGCTGCATCTTGAGCGCCTCGCGGTACGTGGCCTCCGCGCGCTTCAGATCGCCCTTGTCATGAAACAGGTACGCGAGATTGTTCAAACCCATCGCGATTTCGGGGTGCGCTTCTCCGAGCAGCACGCGCTTCATCGCCAGCGACTCGGTGAAATGCGCCTCGGCTATGGCGTAATCGCCGTGTTGCTGCCTCATGTATCCAAGGTCGTTGAGTTCCTCGGCAAGGTCCGGATGGGGAAGCTTGCCGCGCACCTTGCGCTGCATGTCCACGGCGCTCTGCATGATCGGGATCGCCGCGTCCAGGTCTCCCGCAGCCTCCACTACCTTGGCCAGGTTCTGCAGCGTGCGCGCGATGTCGCCGTGGGTCTCGCCGAATAGCTGATTTTGCGTGGCGAGAGCCTCGCGCAGCGACTTCTCGGCCTCGGGGAAGCGCCCCTGCTGGTACAAGACCACGCCGAGGCCGAACTGGCCCTTGGCCAGCAGCGCCCGCACCTGCGGGTTTTCCGGTTGCGCGCGTTGCAATGCAAGCGCTTCTTCGTAATTCCTGGCGGCCTCGTCGTAGGCGGCCTGCAGAGTCAGGACGTCGCCCAGGTGATTGAGCGATTCCGACAATTGCGCGGGGTTCTGCTCCCGCAGATCGCGCCGCTGTGTCACCGCGGCGTTCAGCAGCGGCTTGGCCTGGTCGTAGAGCCCCAGGCCCATGTAAACCGTGCCCACCGTGTCGAGCAGCGTGGCCTGGATGACCGGTTGCCCCGCGAGTTCGGTCTGAATCCGGGTCGCGCCCTTGTCGAGCATTTCGCGGGCCGTGACGCTGTTGCCGCGCGCCTCGCTCGGGTCGGAGATCCGAAACAGATCGACGAGGAAATTGGTGGTCTGGCGCGCGGTTTCGGCCTCGGCTTCGGCGCGCACCTTCTCGCGTTGGGCCTGGGAACGCGCAATCAGCGCGGCCGCTGCCAGGCCGCTGGTGAGCACCATCCCGGACAATGAGGCCGCCGCTATATAGAAGAGCTGCCGGTTGCGGCGCTGGGTCTCACGCTGTCGAAGCGCGTCGAAGCCGACGCCCAGCAGGCCGGCGATCAGCTTGAGCTTGGAGCGGTTCTTGCCGTCCTTGCCCTCGCGCGCGTCCGCGGCGATGGGCTCGGTACGCGTCTGGCTCAGGTTGCCATCCGGGCCGAGGCGAAAGCGCAGCGCCGGCGGAAAACACTCCTGGTCTTCCTGACCGGGAATATCGGAAGCGTTGGGCTCGCCATCCACGATAAGACAGAAAATGCGGTCCTCGCGACCGAGCCGCTTGAACGCCAGGATTTCCTCGTTCACCCAGCGCGAGCGCGCCGCGCGTGGCGAGCAGATCACGATCTGGCAGGCCGATCTCGACAATGCCTCGGTGAGCAAGGCACCCAGGTCCGTGGCGCTCGCGAGCTCTTCGCGGTCACGGAAGATCGGCGCCAGGCGCTTCGGGATCGGGCCACGGTCCGTGACCTTGTCGACCAGCTGCTTCGGCGGTCGATATGCCTCGAGTGACTTGTGCAGCCACGAGGCCCAGCGGGAATCGCTGTGGCTATAGCTGATGAACGCTTTATATTGCGTTCCATCCATTTCGACGTTGACCCCGCGCGCGTCTCGAACAACGCTTGTTATTTGTCTCGACTCCAATACAGTGTCGCACGCGAGAGAAAGCGCTTACAGACAATTCGCATATAGCTCAATGGATATCGCCGCCGAACAGCAAGCCGCGCGCAGCGGCACTCCTTTCATAGTCGGTGTCACCGGACATCGGGACTTGCATCCCGACGATCTCACGCAACTTCGTGGTGCAGTGACGGAGTTCGTGCATCTAATAAAAGCAGATTTGCCGGATTCCGAACTCCAGTTCGCTATCGGTATGGCCGAAGGCGCTGATCTGCTGGTCGCGCAGACCGTGCTCGAGCTCGGCATGCGGGTTAACGCCATCCTTCCGATGCCGCTCGCGGATTACGCCGCCGATTTCGATGGCGAAAACTTCGCCACTCTGCAGTCGCTGTTGAAACATCCGGGCGTCGAGTGCGACGAACTCGCAGCCGTGCCAGCCGGCGCCGCCAGCCCGGCGGCGGAATCACGCGCCTCGATGTACGTGAATCTTGCCGAAACCCTTACTCGTCGCACGACATTGCTGCTCGCGCTGTGGGATGGCCGCTCGTCACCGCTGCCAGGCGGCACCGCCGACACCATTCTTCGCTACCTGGGGGCCCGCACCGACCGGGACGGCGTTGTCGATGGAAAACTGGCATTTCACGACGCAGCCGTCGAGACCGAGTCGTCCGCCTCCTGGGCATACTGGATTCCCGCGCGGCGCCGTGACGACCCGTCGGCGACCGAACCCGCAAAACCCTGCTTTCTTTCCGGGTTTGGCGACAACGGCCTGCAAAAACACGCCACGATGCCCGTTCAGTTGCAGCACCAGCTCTCGGAACTGGTCGACTACAACCGGGAATTCACTCGCCTGGTGAACAGCAAGCAGCTCGGTCCGCGGGATTCCCTGCTGGCCGCGCTGCCGGCGGATCTGCCGCTGCGCGACCGGGCAGTACTCAACGACATAGACGTCGAGTACGGAAAGGCCGACGCGCTCGCCGTGTTCTACCAGCGCCGATCGGACCGGCTCTTCAAGTACTTCAGCATCGCGACCTTCGCCATGGCGGCGGCGTACCTCAGCTACGAACGCATCAACGAGACGCGCCTGCTGCTGCTCTTTTACCTGCTGGTGCTGTTTTCCGGCGTGGGGATATACATTCTGCTGCACGGGAAGCATTGGTTCTCCCGACACCTCATGTATCGGGTGATTGCCGAGACCATGCGTGCCAAGTTCTTCCTGCGTCTTTCCGGCGCCGATCACCTGGTCAAGGCACGCGAAGTGCTGGCGCTGTCCGGAATCGACCGCTTCCGTGGTTTCGGCCTGGTCAGCTGCGTCGTGAAAAGCGTTGCGCCATTGATGGCGCGGCGGCGGGAGCCGGCGTCCTTCGAATCTGCCTATGTCGAGCAGATGTGGATCCAGAGCCAGGAGCGCTATTTCACTTCCAAGGTAGCTCGCCTGGAGAAGAACAGCGCGCGCATCGCGCGTCTGAAGAAGGTGCTGTTCGCGGTCATCCTCGCCGTGATCTTTGCGCTCATTGCCTGGGGCGAATCCATGCATCACACCCACGTGGGGTTCGGGGTCACGCTGAAGAACCTGCTGACTTTCTCCATGGGTATCGTGGCCGTGTGGTTCGCCGTCTGGGAGCTGCACCAGAACAAGATGGCGACGCGCGAGTTGCTCTGGCAGTTCCGGAACCAGCTCAATCACTTCACACGCGCGCGCGTGCAACTGTCGAGGTCACCTTCGGCGAGCCGCAGGCGCGATATCCTCGCCGAGCTCGGCAAAGACTCGCTGATGGAGAGTTACCTCTGGACCATCCATCGCTATCACCGTGAGCACGAGCCGCCGACGTCGACCTGACCTCTGAACGAGGCTCCAGCGATTTGTCAGGCCGTTGCCAATGCCGACATTGCGGCCCTTAGCACCATAAACCACAGCGCGCCTGCAGAGATCACGTACAGGACGAACCTCAGCGGGATGAAGTTGAAGGTGCAATGCACTGCGCTGTGCAGCGCCCGGAAGAGGAAGAATCCCCAAGCTGCACCCACAAATGCTGCATCGACCTGGTGGGTAGCGTAGATATACAAGACCACCGCATAGAAGACAGTGGGCAGTTCAAACAGGTTTTTCAGGTTGTCAGAGGGAGTGGACACCTGGGGCGGAGACAGGCGAGCCAATTCAAGTGGTGTCATCTGCTTCGGGTCAAGGCCGCTTGAAAAAATGAATGAAAGGCGTCGTCCGTACATATAGAGCCACACCACCATCGTCAGAATCATGGTCGCGAGGAATGGTTGGAAAATGACGGTTTGGTTCATGCTCCCTGCCCCCTCAGTCGCTAGCGCGCTCTAGATCTCGAACATAGCCTGGATACTTCGGATGATCCGACGCAATGTTATATCCGTTGTACCTCGAGATCTGCTCGCGCCCGCCGCCTCTGGACACGTGGATCAAGTAGGTATCGCCAAGATGAAACTGCGTGGGGCAGACCGCATGCGCCTCCTCATTTGGAATGAAGTACAGAGTCGTAGGCGCCTGACTCGCGACGCTCGCATCAAAGCGGCGCTTGACAGCTACCACAAGCCGATCTGGATGCGCCTCAACGATAATCGCCAGTCGATAGTTCTTGAACCAGTCCACTGAACTGCCAGTCAGGTGTTCGTCGTACTTCACCAACAGGCGACACGCGACCGCGTCCGACAATGGCAGCAGTAAAGTGAAAAGAAGGAAGAAGGTGGGTAGTCGCATGGAACTAGCGCTGCGAACGGGTGAGCTGAGCGCCGCGGTTGCGGCGATTTGAGCTTGGGACTTTATTCCTCACGAGTGCGCTCCAGCGAATTGTTACGCGTGCTGGCGAGAAGCTGCGTGGACTTAGCGCAGAATTCGTCAAAATGTCGCTCGTCTGCAAACGCTCGCCTTGGCAAGACATGCGCAAGTCCTGGGGCTACTTTGACTAGCACGAATTTGTCCGTACGCAGCACGGCAACGGCCCCACCCCATTTCGTCAGAGTCTCGTTCGCATCGGTTTTTTCCAGGAGGCCATCGGACACAAATGTGAATTCGTGCCGACCAAGCAGTCCAGGCACTTTTCCAGCATGTAAGACCACACCGAGAATTGAGAGTAGCAAGCCAACCAAGATCGCTCCCAAGGCGCCACCAACACCTCCGAGCACTAGCGCGAACCAGTTCCCCGCTGTTGCTGGTATTCCATGCTTGTAAATGACGAGCATCGCTACGAGAAGCTGGATTACAACGTATGTCGCCAAGACGCGCCGCCACCCAAGAACCCACCGCAGGTTGAAAGCGATCAGATCGTGGCGAGTTAAATCAAATACTACTGTGGGCATTGCGTCAGCACGGCTAGCGGCTCCAGCGAGGTGTTAGCGGGCATCGCGCATCGCATCGAGGTAGTAGCGATATCCATCGAGCTCGTCGTCGGTAACGGCAGTCACCATCACCAGGTACCGTTTCTCGCTTAGAAACCCTTCCTTTGCAATCGGGGCGTGTCCGATCCCGAAACTCTCCGACCCTCCGACACTCCCCAGTGTGAGCTTGTTCGGGTCAAGCGTGCGCGGTTGCTCTGGAAATGTGTTCGCATACATTCGAAGGTGAACAACATCACCATCAAAGGCCAGGACCTTGGTGACGTGCCACTTCCCGTCGTCGTACTGGGACGTATAGAGACCGCCAACACGAATCGAGGGGTCATCGACGTTTGCGGGCATCGCCTGGTCCTGAGAATTTCTCGAGCATGCGGCAGGAACGAGAAACGCGAACACTACAGCCAGCGCTTGAACGTACTGTCTCACTAGAGTGCCTGCTAACGGTTGAGCCGAGCGCCGCGGCTGCGGCGGTTCGGACTTGATACTCTATTCTTCACGCGTGCATTCCAGCGAGGTGTAAAGCTCATGGCATTCAATGAATGTGGCCGAAGTCCCAAGCGCGGTGGCAATGCGTCTCTCCTATCCAGAGGCCGTCCACGGAGTGTGCGCTGCCGGCATGACACCATTGCGCTGTTAGCAGGTAGACCAAAAGAGCACCACAGAGCGCAAGAACACCGAGCGACAAGAGTCGATTCCCTCCCCTCCAGGACCGAATAGCTCGCTCTGTTCCAAAGGAAGCGGCGAGGATACCGCCTACCAGGGCGAACGGACCGAGCGCCAACTCCGGCAAGCCTAAAGAAAGAAGAACCAGCAGAACGAAGCCCGACCACTTCCGGCGAGACAACGATGCCGATGCTGCTACCACGGAACAATTTTCGTTCACGGCATTTTGACTTCAACAAGTTCTTTCAAAGACGAAAGCACGTCAGGGCCATCAGCTCCACCAGAAGATTCATCAGGCGGGGAAGCGCGTGGATCTTCCTGGCGCACAAGCAAAGAAGTGGTTCCGTCGCTCTCGGCTAACTCATAGGTCATGAAGAAGTAGTTCTCTGGAATGTCTTGCAGATCGGGCCGAGGGAAGAACAATGAGTACTTCAGTCGTGACTCCGGTGAGAACTCAAGAACTGTGCCCTTCTGCTCAAAGACTTGCCCGTTCCATTCGTTACGGAAAACGATAGGAGTTCCAACTTCCCATGTTGTCAGTAGATCCGAGCCGTACTGCCATTGCTTGACCAGGCCAGGATTGGTCAAGGCCAGCCATACTTTCTTTGCAGGCGCACGAATCTTCACGGTTGAGTCGGATGTTTTCACTTAAAGATCCCTAAGTGATCATTGTTGACCTACGGGAAAGCTGAGCGCCGCGGCTGCGGCTGCGGCGGATCGGGCCTGGCACTTTATCTTCCACGCGTGCGCTCCAGCGAGGTCTTAGCGCTCAACCCGTAGCGCCGAGAGAATCGACGAATCTTCACGGACAAGCTTCCTTATGAGTTCGCCGTAACGGACGGGAATCTCTTTCTGCATCGCGGAGTGCGGGCCTGCAAACGCGTTGCCCTTGATGACCATTTCGGCTTTCGCGCGGCTGGTCGCCAGCTGCTTGCCTTCGAAGTCCGCAACTGACAATTCGACGTCGTACCAAAACCGCGCGTCGATGCCAGCATCAAAGTTCCAGTCGTGTATGCGAACCGAAACCTGCTTCGATGCGGACGCGGCGGTTTCAACCAGCCCCAAGGCCTGAAACTCACTTCGAAGATCCACCTTCATTTGATCGGCAAGCGCGACCTTCCCATAATTCACGACATCGAATGGATTGCCGTACCCGCCACGGTAGATTCCGAGATACGACGGCACTTTCTTTCCATGCGTCACATAGGGCCGTCGGTCCGTGACCTGGATGCTAAATGTCTTTGAATGCAGGCCGGGCACAGACTGAGGGCTAGGTGCATAGCTAAGCTGAAGTTTGCGCCCCGCGTTTCCCAAGGCGCAGCTTGAAAGCACCGCTACAGCCATCAGCATGAGAAACCTTGATGACATGATCCTTCTAGCTCTTGGGTGCTGGCCGCAGACCGATGATATTCACGTCGCTCACTTGGTGAGCCCCAAGGATGCATCTACTGACCCGGACAACGCGGATTGGACTGCAAGGCGCCAGTCGCTCGCAATAGCTGGGTCAGCTGGCATCCCGTCCGGGAGCAACGACATGGACCCGAGAAGAGCACCCACATCATCGGCTTTCGACCGTTGATAGTGAGACTCCAGGAACGAGTACATGGCTAAGTAGGCTTGCTTCGGTGTGAGTTCATTCATGACTGCATCGATCCCGCTACTGTTGAACATTTCCTAGCTAAGGACAATCCGACGCTCCTTATCAAATTCGCCGCGCGCGCTGCTGTTTGAGCCTGGCACTTTATTCCTCACGCGTGCGCTCCAGCGAGGCGTTAGACGGACTCTCTTCCTTCGTCACTTTGATGCGGTTCCCAACCCACCAACCAATTGCGCCGCCAATTGGCACAAACAGAAGCATGTTCCAGAGGGGTATGAAGACAAGACCCAGGCTGGCTGTTGAGCTTTGTGGATTGATGAAGATGGAATAGAAATTACCGGCGTCCAAGAACGCAGGGATCAGAAGCGCCCCTGCCGTTGCGTGAGGTCGCCTGAAAACGAATAGGAGAACCGAGCCGGCGATGTATGGCGACAAAGAGAGCAGCCAGAACCCGACCAAAAACGAGGCGGACTCGACAACGTGAGTGTACGTGTGCAGGACTGCTCCGAACAGGAGCAGCGCGAGGGCCATGATTCGAGCGACGCTCATGCCGTCTAACGGTTGAGTTGAGCGCCGCGACTGCGGCGGTTTGGGCTT
The DNA here is from genome assembly GCA_963832505.1 of uncultured Pseudomonadota bacterium. Lineage (GTDB taxonomy): Bacteria > Pseudomonadota > Gammaproteobacteria > Steroidobacterales > Steroidobacteraceae > CADEED01. The sequence continues at coordinate 834,154 of CAWHUD010000001.1, forward strand.
GGCACTCTATCTCCCACGCCTGCGCTCCAGCAATTTGTCAGGGGTCACGTCAGTCATTTGGCCGGTAATCCTCTTGGAAATCCGCCAGGCGGAGTTCCCGCGCCGCGGATCGACCGGGTAAGCGACAACGATTCAAGCGTGTGCGCCGAGTTGCGACGGATGTGCACAAGGTTTGAGCGGTACCTGCCCCGAGCGTCCTTGAGTCGAAAGGCTACCCCTGGTCGTACGTCGACCACAAATTCGACTTTACAGGTCGGTACCAGATTGCCGAGCTTGCGCAGCAAGCTGACTCGAAATTGTGGCGACGATGCTGGCAATGCCTTCGGCATCTGCGTGACCCCTAACGGTTGAGCTGAGCGGCGCGCGCGCACCAGCGATTTGTTAGGCGCCTAAAGCTCATAGATCGATCCACTTGGATGTACTCTGCCTCTCGAGCTCATCGCCAGATTTGACCCGAAGCGCTCGAGTGCCGATGACCGCCATCAGGCCAACCGCTACCGCCAAGGCACCAAAGAGGATTGGCGGAAACCAGCCGGAAGTAGCAGATTCTTTCAACGTGTAGTAGATCCCGACCCCGAGACATGTGAGCCCGAGAACCGCGAAGGTCAGAAGGGTGCCGCCAAGCACGCGGAAAAGGCTGACACGCGCGCGCTGCGTTCTCGTCGGGGCTGATTCGGGCGTCGACATTGCGCAGTCGCCTAACGGCTGAGCTGAGCGACTCGCACGCCGCCGCAAGAACTTGGCACTTTATCTCCCACGCGTGGTGCTCCGGCGATGTGTCAGGTGGAATTTGCGCAGCGGATACGCCAGGCCTTGGTTGATTCACATCTCATTGAAGCCCCAAGCCCAAACGAGCGCTGCTGCGATGCAAGCAACAGCAACGCTAACCGCGATACCAAGGATTCCACCAACAACGTCAAATATCACGTACCCCACATGCTCGTGATGCCAGTCGTGATTCTTGCGTGCGCGATAAGCAGGTGAAAGCAGGTATCGCCACCCTGCCAGGACAAGCTCCGCCCAAGCCGCGATTTCTGTGAATGCTCCTGCGGCGCTCATGTCGGAATTTCCTCTTGCTAGCCTCGAGTAGCCACAATTGCCACCTAACGGTTGAGCTGGGCGCCGCGGTTGCGGCAGTTTGGGCTTGGCGCTTTATCTCTCACTCGTGCGCTCCAGCGATGTGTTAGGTGCCAGATCTCTCAAGTGCCACAACCCACGATTCAACATGTAGTTGACACTCGCGCGAGCCGAGAGTGCTGCGCGAGCGCTTAAATTGCTTTGTCTGGGTAAGGTATCCAGGTGCAGTTACGGTCGCCATTGCCAGGCAGTATCTATCGCCATTGTCTTCAAAAACTGGGACATCCATGTGGACCCTCGCCACCAGGATTGAAAAGGTTCCGTCGGCCACGGTCGAGGTACTACTTCTGACTAGCGGGTGAATATTCGAGCTTTCAAGTCGTACGACAGCCTTAGAAATTGGCTGCTTTGATTTTGAGTCAATTACCGAGCCGGAGAATCTAACCACATAGGATTCTTCATTGGGATTCTGCGAAGCAATGCAGCCCTGCAATACAAGGAGAACAGCTGCGACTCCGTAAGCACGCATCTGACACCTAACGGTTGAGCTGAGCGCCGCGGCTGTGGCGGTTTGGGCTTGGCACTTCATCTCCCACGCGTGCGCTCCAGCGAGGTGTTAGACGGCGCTGCCACTGCGATGCTCCAATACTGTTCGTAGTTTGTTGAGATCGGCCCGAACGGTATCCATGTCCTGCTGGAATTGCTCGTCCGAAACGCCTGGAAGCTGAATCAACGTAAACAACACCTCACTGCCTGCGCCGTTCGGGATGACCCGCATCGGGTTATGGAGAGTACCGGCGGGCAGATCGACGTCATGGTCCAGAACCCCAAAATCGTTGGCCGCGGCGAAGCGAAATGCAACTTGCCCAAAAGGAGTCTGGGCAATCCAACTAGTGCCCTGCTTTTCTATGGACTTCACGAACCCAGGCGCCCAGGTAGGAAGATTGGCCGGGTCAGACACGTAGGCGTAAACCAACTTGGGGTCTACGGGGATACCGGCAGAGACTGTGTGAGCTCGGTACATGGCATACCTCGATATGTAGAGCGCCGTCTAACGGTTGAGCTGAGCGCCGCGCGCGCTGCTGTTTGAACTTGGCACCTTATTCTCCACCCGTGCGCTCCAGCGAGATGTTAGACCGCCGCAGCTAATCCCACCACACGGCGACGGGACGTGAACCGCTCGGCACGTCGTACGGCTCATACTTCTCATCGGCAATAAACCCCTCCCAGACCTCGTCAGGCCGTAAGTCTTCGGCGAACCAAGACGCAACTTCGTCTACAGGAGCGCTGGTCATGATGTAGACCGTGTCCGTGAATGGCCACTCGGGCATGTCGAATGCGGTGATCTTGATCCGAATGTCCGCAACATCCGCTCGCGCCGCGATGCGTTGAAAAAGCGCGTGAAAACGACTTGGCGCTGGCGTCGAGTCGAGGTTGCAACCAATGCTACCCACACAATCGTTGCCCTCGAAGAATTCTGCGACCGTCACTAGCGGGCACGGCGTATCGGCGTCATCGGGGTGGCCGTTTCTCGTAACACGCTCGGTGATTCGTTGTAGGTGGTTCATAGGCGGTCTAACGGTTGAGTTGAGCGCCGCGGCTGCGGCGGTGTGGGCTTGGTACTTTATCTTTCACGCGTGCGCTCCAGCGAGGTGTCAGGCCGCTGAAGTTCATTGACCCGTCGATGGATGTTCAGATTGGACGATTCCCTTCCAGCCGCAACTAAAGCAGATCTTTGCGCGTTTCGTGCGAAGCGCCTTGCCGCAACTCGGGCAAGGCACGCCAAGTGCTTCAAGACTGTGGAAGAACTCCATACAGCGAGTTTGCATGTCCTGACCAGCAATGGCCAAGTAGCGCGCCCGAACATCCGCAAAATGGGTGGATGACCGCGCGGTCTTGCCAATTTCCCACATATTCAGATCGCCTTCGCATTCACGATACCTCGTACAGGCGATGCGCCAAAGCGCCCGAAGTTCTGACTCTTCGGAAGGGTCGAACCCTGGCACTTCGCAGCCGCAACGAAAGCAGTGAACCAAACGCACGGCAGCCTAACGGTTGAGCTGAGCGCCGCGCGCGCTGTTGTATGAGCTTGGCACCCTATTCCCCAAGCGGGCGCTCCAGCACGGTGCTAGGCGATGTATCCGGATTCGTGACCAACTCTTCGGGCGGATCAACCGACTCGATCCATCGAAATGTTCCCATGGTGCCTGTGTGGTCCATTGCGTCGAAAGCAACAGTGCGCAATACGATCGCCTGCCCGATGCTAAGAGCATTCTTGCGATAGGGCTTCACGAGATTTACGGTGATGGTTTGGTTCTTGCCGTGCCAGTCAGTACATTCCGCCGGCGATAGCAACCAGTCGCCATACTTGAACGGCTCAACACCGGTCACGCGAAATTGGAAACGTACGCCTATTGGGTTTCGGGATGCCTTCGGCTCGGATTCTATGACGCCTTGGAGCTCACACGCCTCGAAGTAGGACGCAAAGGCCGGATTGACAAGCAACGCGCATGTGATGGACACCGCGGCGACGAATTTTAAGACGACCTTGAGCATCGCCTAACGGTTGAGCTGAGCGCCGCGCGCGCTGATGTATGAGCTTGGTACTTTATCTCCCACGCGTGCAGTCCAGCGATTTGTTAGGCCTTCGGCGCAGCATTATTGTGTCGGTGTAACCACCGCTTGCATTCTAGATACCAGATCCTCGTCGTTTCGCGCAGCCGGTGGAACGATACCGCGACTTAGTTCGCCGCAAGCGACAAGGTGGTCAAGCAGAGAGTACTCGTCTTCTTGCAACCAGAGCTTCGCTGATTCGGCATCCGAAAAGCAATGATATCGGCCGTCAAGGTCAAGGACGACGGCTGACCCATCAGCCAAGATCTCGAGTCGTGCCCACAAGAGCCGATCAGGCAACGCACTCCAGTCAAGCCACCACGTCGTGTGAATGCTTTGCATGGACATGAGAAGACCTAACGGTTGAGCTGAGCGCCGCGGCTGCGGCGAAATGGGCTTGGCACTTTATCCTCCACGCGTGCGCTCCACCGATTTGTTAGCTGTCAGCCTTCTGAACAAAGACGAATCGAGTGCGTGCGATCGGGGACAGCTGTGCGCTTTTCGGTCCCAGCTTGAGCGTCAACGACGGACCTTGCACATAACCATGAATCCACACGCCGTCAGGCAATTGATAGGACGTCAGACTCTTGAGAATCGCGAGGTTGTAGCAATCGCCGCGCCACACGACGGTGCCGCCATCAGAAAGGTACGAAGACATGTCGGTCTTGGAATGAATTGGATCCTTTGCCGAAAGCGCGAGATTGAAGTCTTCCAACGCGTCCGAGAGGCATTTTGCCCTTTCCGCACCCACTAACGCGACTGCCTGGGTTTGATCGAATCCAAACAGTTCGGAAAATGACGCGGGCCTTGAAAAATCATCTGCGGCGGCCGGCTCCGCCCGCAGGAAGAATGAGAATACTGCAATGGTCGCAAGCAGACGCATGACTGACACCTAACGGTCGAGCTGAGCGCCGCGCGCGCTGCTGTTTGGGCTTGGCACTTTGTCTTCCGCGCGTGCGCTCCAGCGAATTGTTATGCGTCGAGTGTTGTCTACGAAGTGCATATGAACTCGTTACCTTCGGAGGCGGACCACTCACCATCAACTATGCGGAATCCAACTGAGGACGCCCGGCAGTTGTCTGTTACGCAATAGCGTATGTCGCCCGTGTCTTTCTGGAACCAATACTCGTAGCAATTATCGCGACTGCTGCAGCCGCTGGTCACATATGGGTTGAGCGTGCTGCGTGCGGGATCTTGGTGGCGACGTGAAATCAACCTCCAACCTTTTACCTCAGGGAGTACCACGGGTTCGCCCGCTTTGCCGTGAGGCGTCAGGAAGCACGCCTGAAGCGCTTGAGTGCTACGACTGTCCAAGTGCGAAGAAGCACAGCCGGCGCCCAAGAGAACCATGATAGCGACCCTAGCGAGACGCATAACGGTTGAGCTGAGCGGCGCGGCTGCGGCCGTTTGGACTTGGCACTTTATCCTCCCCGCGTGTGCTCGAGCGAGTTGTTAGGCGGCCGAGCGTTGACATTCATTCGCCTTCGGCCAGCAGTTCTGCCAGCAAACGCATATCCGCATTCTTTGGGATCACCTTGGTCTTCAAAGCTGTGCTCTGCCAATAGTTGATTTTCAGTGGACCAACGAAAGTCCCTTCCACGTAACCAAAGTCATCGCGAGGATAGGAGATCGTGATCCGGAATGCCTTATCTTCTTGATCACACTCGAACGTAAGTTGCTTACCGGTAACTTTCACCGAAGTGATGAGCACTCCCGGCCCCTCTTCTGGGTTAGGTAACCATCCACCTAGCTCCGACAGGCACTTACCGGACTTCCCCAGCATAGGCTGGATCTTTTGAGCCTGCTGGATTGCAGCGGTTGCCGTGACGACGCGATCCTCGCTGCTACAACCGATTAAAAGCCACCACGGCGCTGCTAGGACGACAAGACGAATCACTACCTGTCCGAACATGGCAAGCTTCCGAGCCGCCTAACGGTTGAGCTGAGCGGCGTGACCGCTGATGCATGGGCTTGGCACTTTATCTCTCACGCGTCCGCTCCAGCGATTTGTTAGGCGACGAACCGTCACACGCCTTCCATGGTCTTTACCAAATGCAGTTCGATCTTCCGCGCCGCCAATTCCTCACGAAGTGTGTCTAGTGTCTGGCCGGCACGCGAGGAAACCGCGAACTCGCACGAGACAAAGATGCGAACAGGGCCGCTCTCGGCCTTGAAATGCGTGAAGAGATTCGGCTTCGAGGCTAGCTGAGCGTAACTCCTGATCTTGTGAGAAAGGAGCTCAATCGTCTGATCAGACTCATCGAGCGGGCCGGAACAGGAGACAACCAAATCAACGCCGCCGGCCTGGCGCACTCCGACGATGTCAAGATTGTCGCCGTCGGTTAAAGGGGGCATGCGCTCTGAAGTGCCACCGAAGAATTTGCTGAAGACGCCCATCTCGCCGCCTAACGGTTGAGCTGAGCGGCGCGCGCGCCGGGGTATGCACTTGGCACTTTATCTTCCACGAGTCCGCTCCAGCGAGGTGTTAGGCGCGACCCCGACAAGGACGGCACACAACGCTGCGAATATGGCCCACGAGGTAGCGAGATAAATCACCGCTCGATTGTGCGAGAAGTGTGGCGAACGGCCAATCATGACCTCTCCAAATGAAAGCCCCAAGACTAACGCAGCGATGAGTGTGAGCGAAACGAAAGCCAGTCGCCCGCTTTTGCGATGAGCTATCCCAAGCATGATGCCAGCCGGCACAGCGACCAGCAGGCCTTGAATTAGCGGAGCGTAGAGAAGCACGTCAAAGCCTGGCTCACCGAGGTCGATTGCTGCGTAACACAGCGCCGCCGTAGCGGTCGCAATCGTTGCCACCAAACATGCGATCAAGGCGGCCTTCAAGTGAACCATAGAGCGCCTAACGGTTGAGCTGAGCGCCACGGCTGCGGCGGAATGGATTTGGCACTTTGTCTTCCACGTGTGCGCTCCAGCGATTTGTTAGGCCTCACGCCGATGGCCCGTGTGATTCAATGGTCGCGAGCATACTTTGGGTCTTGCGTACGAAGCGATCAAGGCCCTCGCCGCCGAAGCCGAGTTCTCGCGCGGTCGCCAAGTGCTTCTCCGCTGCGCCCGGATCGTTGTGCGCCGCCGCGACAAGAGCAAGATTGGCGTGCGGTATCGGATATTGAGAGTCCAGTTCAAGTGCGGCCCGCCACGCACTCTCGGCCTCGGTAATGTCGCCCAACGCCAAGAAAGCGGCACCGACGTTGTTTCGAGCCATTGCTTCCACGCAAGGCGTGTAAATTGACCATGACAACCACAGTGCCGGCTTTCGCCAAGGCTGCTCGCGGATCGTGCGGAGAAAGGCCTCAAGATGCTTCAAAGCCGAAGTCGGGTCGTTGCGATCCAGGTGGTGACGCCCTCGAAACAGGTCACGAAATAGCAACCCTTGAATTCGGCCCGGTAAGAGCAGAACAAGAATTAGCAAGACCACTTCCCACGGCCTTGGATTCGCGAGAGTTGCGAAAAGAAGGACGCCTCCGCCTAGGGCTAACAGGGCGACGACATATCCGAGCTTGTATCTGGTGACTCGCGACAAGCTACACCGTGAGGCCTAACGGTTGAGCTGAGCGCCGCGCGCGCTGATGCTTGGACTTGTCACTTTATCTTCCACCCGTGCGCTCCAGCGATTTGTTAGGCGGCCGTAAGGAAGTAACGAATGATGAGGTTCGCGATGAGGCGTGGGACCGCAATGCAGACGGTAACAAAAACCGCAGCTAAGCCGATATGAGCAAACGCTCGCCCCAGCGAGTAGGTTCTGAGGAAATAGTATGGCACTCCGATCGGAAAGAGCACAGGCACAAAAAACAGTGCGCCAAAAGGGAGTTCGATGTGCCGGTCTTTCGCATCGGCCCTGCACCAAAGGTAGAGCAGCATTGTTAGAGCCACCAAGAAAGCGATCGTGATTGCGTCACGGACAGGCAGCACAACCAAATCTCCCTCATAACCTAGCCTGTAGTACCACTGCAGAGCTTGGAGAGTCCCGTAGAGGATGTGGAGGGAAGCAATCGATACCAGATAGATGTGCGCGCGTCTCATAGCCGCCTAACGGTTGAGCTGAGCGGCGCGGCCGCTGCTGTCTGAGCTTGGCACTTTATCCATCACGCGTCCGCTCCATCGAGGTGTTAGGCTGCGCGCCGCGCTTCGCAGAGTTTTCGCGACTCCAGGCAAGCCAATAATCTTCGTCCCACGTAGTTTCGTCTGCGGGCGAACCGCAAGCAATCGTTGCACCCGATAGGGCGCACACGACGAAAGGCTCAGGCAAGTACAGGTCGTGTCTCTCTACATAGTGACCCAGACCTTCTGGCCAGACCCAATGGCCGTCCCAGAAGAGGCGGTAGCCCATTGCCCGGTCGTCGACGCCGCATCTGAACCTACACCACGATAGTCCGCGGTACGTCAAACGGGGCGCAGATACTGAGGTAGCTCACAAACACATCGCGTTCTGCAACTGAGATTGAATCGCTGCGAACCAGATCTTGCGGATGCGGATAGGCAATGTTTGGACGTTCAGGCTCAAACCAGTTACCGATGAGCCTAGGGCGCTGTGAAGTTGTTGCGCCAAGCATCGCGCACCTAACGGTTGAGCTGAGCGGCGCGCACGCCGACGATTGAGCTTGGCACTTTATTCCTCACACGTCCGCTCCAGCTAGCTGTTAGGCGACATGACTGCCGGCCCTCCGAATCACCACACTACTCAACAGGAGCACCACAGCGTAGGTCACGACAGTTCTGTCGAGGCGCTCACCATTATTCGTGATCGGCCCGGATACATAGATGGCAGCCAAGTCGACAAGCCACCTAGAGACTACCGAAGCCGAGGCAACGTAGACAGCGTGGCGTACAAGAATTCGGGGCAGAGCCCAAAGCAAGAGGCCCGTGAGCACCAGTAGGACTCCTCCCTGAAACATCGACTCCTTGGCTATCCACCATATTGTGTCCGCCTCGAGCAGAAAGTTTGCCGGTGGCGCCTCTGCGGGTCGCGGCTCAAGCCACCACCAAGCGGTCATGAAGAGGAATGTCAACACCGCGTGGCCGAGTGGTACACATAGCCATCGCCAACGGGCCGGTGCGAGTTCCAATACCGGATTGTCCACAGGCGCCACAGGTGGGTCGTACGGACTGTGCCGCATGGTTGTCGCCTAACGGTTGAGCTGAGCGCCGCGGCTGCGGCGGTTTGAGCTTGGCACCTTATCTCTCACGCGTGCGCTCCAGCGAGGTGTTAGGCGCCAATTCCAAGTGGTTTAGCACGGCCCAGTCTGTCTCCGTGATTGAGGTGCGCCTTCGCGGCATCACTAGGAAGTTCAAGTGTCTTCTTTCCCTTGTGGCAAACCACCGTGGTATCACCGCCGGCCTTTCCGCCGCCGCCATCTGGGGCAACAACACATGCGCTGACTGAGAGCAGCAAAATCAAGGTGAGCATCAGTTTCATATAAGTCTCCGATGGGTTGCGTGGTTCCTTGGCGCCTAACGGTTGAGCTGAGCGCCGCGCGCGCTGACTGTATGAGCTTGGCACTTTATCCCCCACGCGTGCGCTCCAGCGAGGTGTTAGGCGTCATCTCCGGATCGCCGGCGTCTTGCGCTGCATGACATGGCGGCGGCTTCCTTCGCGACCAACTTCGCGAAAGCCCGCTTCCTCGAACATGTTAACTAGTCCCATGAAACGGTAGCTCGGAGAATCTTCGTCCACCGGATAAGCCTCCACGACCTTGGCGCCATGTGTTCTCGCGTGCTTTATCGCGGCTGCGAGCATGCGCTTCGTGACGCCGCACCCGCGGTACTCCTTAAGAAGAAAGAAGCAAACGATTGACCAGATGCCTTCGTCTGAAGATCCGTCGCTAACCAGGCGGCGATACGTGGACCGGGGAGCAACAGAACACCAGGCGACGGGTTGTCCTTGGAAATAGCCGAGTAAGCCTACGGGCGTACCCTTCTTAACGCGGGCCGCCATGGCGGCCTTACGGTGGGCACTATCAGAGCCCTTGGACTCCTCAGCGGAACTGCGCCATGCCATGCACCAGCAGTACTTCGGACTGCCCTTGGTTTCAAAGAGCCGCTCGAAGTCATCCCACCGCTCGGGGGTCACTTCATGGACCAAGAGTCTCGGCACGTGAGTTGCCATGACGCCTAACGGTTGAGCTGAGCGGCGCGCGCGCCGACGTATGGGCTTGGCACTTTATCCTTCACGCGTCCGCTCCAGCGATTTGTTAGGCGGCACCACTTTTGGCACTCAGCTTGGCCAACAGATCTCGCTCGGCATCGAATCCACTAAGGCCGACCTGCGAAAGTGACGAGCACCGAACGCAGCGGCTTGCTGCTGGATAAGTGACGCCACTTCATACCACGCCATGGCGCGGCCAGCTTCAAACTGATCCGCGCCCGAAGTTCGAGAACTGGCGACAGCCTTCTAGCGCCGCCTGCCTTCAACAAGCGCACCGAGGTCCAAGATGAAGTTCTCAGCGCGGTGATGCCATGTGATGCTTCCTGGTAGTTCTGTGCGCAGGCGATGAGTGCCGTCTAACGGTTGAGCTGAGCGCCGCGCGCGCTGTTGTATGAACTTGGCACTTTATCTCCCACGCGTGCGCTCCAGCAATGTGTCAGACGCCAGTTGTGCCCTTCAGGACCCACCCAAGACTGAGGACATACCGCGATCCGCCCTGCACCTTCGTCACGGAGTGCAACGACACGTCCGACTCGAAATAGTTTAATCCGCTTCGTTTCAAAGATGGGATTGACGCAGATGAATTCGCCGCCGGCACGCGGGCGCTTGAGAATAATGTTCAATCGGTAGTGCCGTTACCCGTAACAGGATCTTGATGAGGCGGGATCTCACTACCCTCGGGAAATCGGAGCAAATAGAGGTCGAACGGAATCAGGAACGGATTCGCGAGGAGAAGCAGCTTGTCGTAGCCGGTGCCCTGGCGGCCCCGCTGCCAACGCATCCAGTTACGCATGTAGTCGCGGGTGGTGGCCACGGTGAAAACGTTGCTCTGGCGTCTAACGGTTGAGCTGAGCGGCGCGCACGCCGCCGTATGAGCTTGGCACTTTATCCCTCACGCGTGCGCTCGAGCGATTTGTTAGGTGGCAAGCTCCACTTCCACCTCAAGGTCACGCATCATATAGCCGGGAAGTTCTTGTCCGGGGAGTGCGCGAAAGTTTGCCACAAGTCGGACGTTCAGAGGCTCTAGCGCCAGCAGACGGGGCTCAACTAGCTTTTTGAGCTCATCGTAGCGGTCATTCTTCCCGCCATAGCCAGGATGCGATTCTTGCGCGGCCTGGCCAGAATGAAACGCGTGTTCCGAGTCGCGCCAAATCTGCCACCGCTCCATCTCCAGCCTAAACGTTTCCGCGTCCACTGGTGCGAGCGTAAAAGTCTCAGCCCAATTGTCCGCAGCCTCGTCCCACTCACTCTTGTATCGATGTGGTGCTCCACCGTAGTCGGCTAGCCCTTCGCGAGGACCGTCGTAGTAGTCCGCCACCGTATGGACCCGCTCGTACGCCACGTCTTGCCGCCTAACGGTTGAGCTGAGCGCCGCGCGCGCTGTTGTATGAACTTGGCACTTTATCTCCCACGCGTGCGCTCCAGCGATTTGTTAGGCGACATTCCTTAAAACTCTCTGCAGCCGCCTCGTGTGCCTGGCAACTGCGGCCCAATCCCACGTATCGGGCGAGGGCCAGGTTGGATAGGTAGGCTGCCAATTCAAAGCTCTTGCCTTGGAGTTGGCTGCGATTCCCGAGTGCTCAGCGGGCCCAATGACACTACTAAGTTGGACGCTAATCAATCCCCAGCCGCACCATGTGTATCTAATTCGATGGCCGGGAACAGAACCGGGCTTTAAGTCGATTCGCTCTCGTACCGCGTCACCACGCATGTCGGGATACACCACAAAGAAGAATGCTCGGCCGGCCTGCGCCTCAATACTCTCGAAAAGATAGCCCATCAGGTCCGATTTGCTGTCGAACATTCGCGGCAGCGCATCGAATCGCGAATAGGCTTCCGCCACCCAAACATTCGGTTCGCGAAATACCGCTGCGCCGATTGCCTCGATGAGAGGGGCTTTTGAGCTTGGCACGGCTCTAGCGTGTCGCCTAACAGTTGAGCTGAGCGCCGCGCGCGCTGCTGCATGAACTTGGCACTTTATCGTCCACGCGTGCGCTCCAGCGAAGTGTTAGGCGTCATGCGAATCCGTTGAACGCGAAGTCGCTGAATTCACCACTATCGACATCGTATACAACACCCCAAAATGCCGCGCCACCGTCGCAGATCACGACCGGCTGAATTCGCTCTGAATCCGTGGCCTCGCCTTTCCCTGGATAGAAATTTCCGTAGATGTACCGAGTCCCGTTCTTGGTGAAACCTATGTACTGACGGTGATAACCAATATCGCCCGGTGTCGACTTTTCCGACAGTGGTGACTCCAGATGGCGGATGAGCCTCGATTCGAGTTCGTCCAGCTGAGCTTCTGTGGGACTCCAGAAGTTCTCAGCTCCCCGCGGCGCTGCGCGGGAACATTGCCTCAGGAGTGCAGAAGCAGATGTCGCCGGCAACACGAAACGCATGCCGGGTGGAAGTGCGAGACGATTGCCCTGCGCTGACGCTGAGCAGACGACCAGCGCAACCAAGCTTGCGATGACAGCTCTATGACGCATAACGGTTGAGCTGAGCGCCGCGCGCGCCGGTGTATGAGCTTGGCACTTTATCCCCCACGCGTGCGCTCCAGCGAGGTGTTAGGCGGCACTGCACAGCCCGCACCGCGCGACGAGTAGCCGCATGTCCGCCTACCATTGACGCCACTAAGCCATCGCTGCGACGCACTCTAGTGCAGCTTCTCGCAACGTGAGCCAATGAAACTGATCGCAATCTTCTCGACCAAACAACTGGCGCCCGTCAACCGACACTGGGTCATCGATTCCAGCACGACGGTCGGCATGTTCGATACGACGTTCGATGCACTCGCAGCCATGCGCGTCATATCCACAGACAACCGAACAGAAGTGACGCAGGCACCATCGACAGTCCGAATCGATGCCTTCGCGACCGTCGCGTCCACAGAGTCGCTGAATACGCCACTGGACGCAAGCGGCGAACTGCCAGCGCAGTTGCGTAAGCTCACGCTCTCAAGTGATACGCTGAGCTGCGTTAACCCTGCCGTCAAAGGGTCTGCGGAAGGCACCATGATCTGCCGCCTAACGGTTGAGCTGAGCGGCGCGCGCGCCGACGTTTGGGCTTGGCACTTTATCTTCCACGCGTGCGCTCCAGCGAGGTGTTAGACGATGGCCGTGCGGTGCTGCAGCGGCGCCTCATACAGAGTCGTCCGCTTCGTTTCAAACGCAGGCAACATGATATCCGTGTACCACGATCCTGGGATGTCGGGAAAGCGCTGAGTTAGGGGAGCAAAGAGTTCTTGGAATCCCTGCCATTCCTCAGAAATTTGAACGGGGGGTGTCTCTGAACTGAATTCGAAAAGCAGGCATATGCAATCGGTTGTCATCAAGTCGAGCTTGTACGCTTGGATTCGCGACACTTCGGCCCAGCGCACCGATGCGAGAATGGTCTCCGCGGAGTTCGCTACAACTTCGAACCCATCGTCGTTGAGGCGGACCCGGGGATCGGCCGGCGCTGACTGAGAGAGGTAAGAGCGTATCCGTGACCACAGAGACATATGGCCGTCGCCTAACGGTTGAGCTGAGCGGCGCGCGCGCCGCTGTATGAGCTTGGCACTTTATCCCTCACGCGTGCGCTCCAGCGATTTGTTAGGCGCCGCACCGATGCGCATGACGCATGTCGAGCTCGCATCAGATGCTCGACCGACACGATCCGATCGACTGCGCAGTACACTTCAGCATCGCTCGATCGATGCACCGCATACAGCCCGATATGCCGCGCGTACCGAACTGTCGAGTAGCGTCGATCGCGCTCTGCGTATCCAAGTCGGCATAGCCGACTCGACTACGATTCGCCAATGCCGCGATAGTCGCCTCGAGCAGCTCGGCTGAATGCGCAGTACGCTCACGATGGTGAGCGCAGTGGCTACGATGCACCCAGGCATCCACGGTCCGAGTATCGATCGCGACCTCGCAGCAGTGCGCCAAGCCAGCACGCTGCGATCGCAAGCATGATCGCGATGGAGAGCATTGCGCATGCGTCATGCGCGCCTAACGGTTGAGCTGAGCGGCGCGCGCGCCGACGTATGGGCTTGGCACTTTATCTTTCACGCGTCCGCTCCAGCGATTTGTTAGGCGCGCACGCGTGCCGTTCGATGCGACACGTCAGCTGACGCGCTACTTACCACGAGCACTGCGCGATCGGCCCGACGTGACATCGCGATCGAAGCGTACGCGCCGAAGCTGTAGCCGCACCATGCCGTCGCAACCAGCGGCGCCATCAGCAGCTTGACGCATCGACCGCGACCTGCTCGAGCGCAGCGATCGCACTGCATTGAGCTCAAGCGCTCAGACAAGCACACGCGTCGCGAGCCGTATGACCGAGTGACGCGAACGCTGGCGACTAGCGCCGCGCGCAGCGTGAGCCAACTGGCAACAGCTGCGAAGATCGACGAGTGCATGAACTGCGTGCATGCCATGACGCCTAACGGTTGAGCTGAGCGGCGCGCACGCCGACGTATGAGCTTGGCACTTTATCTTTCACGCGTCCGCTCCAGCGATTTGTTAGGCGCGCATCGTCGAGCTCTCCGAGCGACATGCTCGCCATTGCTACACGGATCGCTGCCTGAGACTCGAGACTGCCGCCAGTCACGCTTCGGCCAGCGATCCAGTGCTGAGCCCGTCCATCGAAGTCGCCAGCAGTTCGCCAGACATCTGAGCATCCGAGCGAACGGCGCAACATGCGACGTCTCCGACACAGGCGTCCGGCACTGTCTCGCGAGTCTCCGTGCGAGCCAGCGCTCCACGATATCGCTGGTCAGACCGGACGCTGCGCGACGTCGAACACACCCTCGAACGCACGTGGCGGCACGCGATCGACGTCTGAGCGAGCCAGTGTCGACATCGTGCACATGCCGCCTAACGGTTGAGCTGAGCGGCGCGCACGCCGATGTATGAGCTTGGCACTTTATCCTTCACGCGTCCGCTCCAGCGATTTGTTAGGCGGCGCCTGCTATGCGATGAGCTACGCGCTCCAAGACTGCGTTGCGTAAGCACTGAATGCCACTAGTCGCACGATGGACGTTGCCGTCTCACTTCAATACGACGCCGGCCCGAAGGCGCTGCGCCGAACCTCCGTCCATGGAATCGACATGCCACATCGCACTCGTCGAGCATCGCCATCGGTCGACACTCGCTGTGCGTATCGAGCTTGAAGTTGACCAGTGCGCCGAAGCGGAACAGCTCTGAGCTCAACGCCAATGCAACGAAGCCGCCGACAGTGGCGACGCTCAAGGCAGCTTCGACCGATGCACTGGAGTAGACGGCACGAAGCATGCCGCATCAAGCTGTGTACCGCCACAGCCCAGTGGCGCGCCTGAGCGCGCAAGACTAGCGCAGATCTGCGCCGGCGTCGCTGATACGATGGCGATCACTGCGCCGCCTAACGGTTGAGCTGAGCGGCGCGCACGCCGACGTATGAGCTTGGCACTTTATCCTTCACGCGTCCGCTCCAGCGATTTGTTAGGCGGCACGTAGCCCTGCTCATGCTCCAGCGAGATGTATCCACTCACTGTGTCAGCCACGAGGCAATGCGCTCCCGCGGCGAGATCTTCGAGCTGCAGCTCGACGTCAGATTGCACCGCCGCGATATCGACAATACCAGCCGCCACCGTCGACTGAGTGCAAGAACTGCCGCACGGCACGCCGAGCTCGAGCTGCACGTACTGATCGTCGCGGCGATGAGCAGTCCGAACTTCGAGCAGTTCATACCGACCTCGACTACGGCTGCCGAAGCCCAGATCGAGTTGTGACTAGTTCTGACGCACTCAGCGATCTCAGCGAGCTGAGTGTTTGCCTCGACCGAGTCGCCCGATGCAGCAACGTGCGAAGCGCATCCACGCGCGTCGAGCGAAGCCAAACGTCGATGTCGGCGGAAACATAGCGAGTACTGCACGTGCCACCTAACGGTTGAGCTGAGCGGCGCGCACGCCGACGTATGAGCTTGGCACTTTATCTTTCACGCGTCCGCTCCAGCGATTTGTTAGGCGCCACACTACTCAAACCACGTTTGTGGTATCGAGTATCCAGCGCTCGCGAGTGCAAAGCTGACGATACCAACCAATGCCAAGGCCAAGCCGAGGTAAAGGAGACGCTTGCGAGTGCGCAGCATGACGAGAACCGTGACTATTGCACCGCGAGGGCCGCAGATCCACAGC
>CAWHUD010000002.1:0-162002 GCA_963832505.1 uncultured Pseudomonadota bacterium
CCGTTAGACGGCGCCCTACGCATCGAGGTATGCGCATGTACCGAGTTCACACAGTCTCTGCCGGTATCCCCGTAGATCCCAAGTTGGTCTACGCCTACGCGTCCGATCCAGCCAATCTTCCTACCTGGGCGCCTGGGTTCGTGAAGTCCATAGAAAAGCAGGGCACTAGTTGGATTGCCCAGACTCCTTTTGGGCAAGCCGCATTTCGCTTCGCCGCGGCCAACGACTTTGGGGTTCTGGACCATGACGTCGATCTGCCCGCCGGTACCCTTCATCAACCGATGCGGGTAATCCCAAATGGCGCAGGCAGTGAGGTGTTGTTTACGTTGATTCAGCTTCCAGGCATTTCGGACGAACAATTCCAGCAGGACATGGATACCGTTCGGGCCGATCTCAACAAACTACGAACAGTGTTGGAGCATCGCTATGGCAGCGCCGTCTAACACCTCGCTGGAGGCGCTCAGCTCAACCGTTAGGCGACAGGGGGCCGCGTAATGAACCGTCCTATGCGAGACATACTGGCACCCCTGTTGCTTGGTCTCATTGCTGCGACAGCCCAAGCACAAGCATCGATCCCGTTCGATTGGGAGAAGCTTGAGGGAGTCTGGAATCGAGCTCATCTGGAATCCGACACGGCTGCGCTCGATGCGCTTTGGGCGGACGACATTACGATTGTCGTTCCTGGCATGGCGCCACTTAGCAAGGCCGACTCTCTGAAGATGTGGCAGGCCGTGCCCGTAAAATTCACTCGGTACATGAGCTCCGGTGTTAGTGCGAGAGTCGAAGGAACGGTAGCGGTTGTCACTGGCAGGATCAGTCGCGCTCGGACCTTCGGCGACCGCTCGGCAGAAGAGCAGTGGTACTTCACAAAGGTGTATCGACTGGCTAACTCAGCCTGGCGGGTAATTGCGTTCCATGCTTCGAACGCTCCGGATTAGATTCTACTTCTCATGTGTCGTCGGCCAATGGGTCGATTCGCGGAAAGTGCTGGATGTCGCCTAACAATTCGCTGGAGCGCGCGCGTGGGGAATAGAGTGCCAAGCTCATGCGTCGGCGCGCGCGGCGCTCAGCTTAACCGTTAGGCGTCATGGCAACCCACATGCCGAGACTCTTGGTCCATGAAGTGACCCCCGAGCGGTGGGATGACTTCGAGCGGCTCTTTGAAACCAAGGGCAGTCCGAAGTACTGCTGGTGCATGGCATGGCGCAGTACCGTTGAGGAGTCCAAGGGCTCTGATAGTGCCCACCGTAAGGCCGCCATGGCGGCCCGCGTTAAGAAGGGTACACCCGTAGGCTTACTCGGCTATTTCCAAGGACAACCCGTCGCCTGGTGTTCTGTTGCACCCCGGTCCACGTATCGCCGTCTGGTTAGCGACGGATCTTCAGACGAAGGCATCTGGTCAATCGTTTGCTTCTTTCTTCTTAAGGAGTACCGCGGGTGCGGCGTCACTAAGCGCATGCTCGCAGCCGCGATAAAGCACGCGAGAACACATGGCGCCAAGGTCGTGGAGGCTTATCCGGTGGACGAAGATTCTCCGAGCTACCGTTTCATGGGATTAGTTAACATGTTCGAGGAAGCGGGCTTTCGCGAAGTTGGTCGCGAAGGAAGCCGCCGTCATGTCATGCAGCGCAAGACGCCGGCGATCCGGAGATGACGCCTAACACCTCGCTGGAGCGCACGCGTGCGGGATAAAGTGCCAAGCTCACACAGCAGCGCGCGCGGCGCTCAGCTCAACCGTTAGGCGGCAGAGCCATCTGCTGGCGGATACATGACGCTCATTACGAACAAGCAGATCGTCCAAGAGTTCTATGACTCCGCTAACCGCGGAGACATGGAGACCTGCATGGGCCAGCTCGCCGAAGACGTGACCTGGACCAATATCGGATCCACTAAATATTCTGGTACTTTCCACGGAAAGGCCGATCTGGTAGCCCGATTGCTGCAGCCAGTTTTCGGGCAGTTGCAGGCTGGAATAACTAGCGCCATAGACAACTTGGTCGCTGAGGGCGACTTCGTTGTAGTTCAGTCGCGCGGCAAAGCCGCGACAAAAGATGGACGCCCCTATAACAATACTTACTGTCACGTATTCAGGATCCGCGGCGACAAAATAGTCGAAGTCACCGAATACATGGACACTGAATTGACCAGTGCCGTCTTGCGCGTATGAATTCTCTGCTGCCTTACACTTCGTTGGAGCACACGCGTGGAAGATAAAGTGCCAAGCCCATGCAGCAGCGCGCGCGACGCTCAGCTCAACCGTTAGCCGTCAAAAACCCCTCCATGCCGAACTGGCGTCGACTACTCGCTGCTTACTCGCTGCTACTCGTTGGGTGCTCATCGCTTCAGCACGGTGGCTGCGCTCCCGGCGAGCAAGCCGCAGTCAGTGAATTCCTCTACTTCGGCACTGACATGCCTGGCGGAATCGTATCTTCCGACGAGTGGGCCAAATTCCTGAGCGCCACGGTTACGCCTCGCTTCCCAGGCGGTCTTACCGTCTGGCAGGCATCCGGCCAATGGCAGTCTTCGGACGGCAAGCCTACCCGCGAGGTTTCCTACGTCCTCAGCCTCATTCATCCAGCGGACGCACAGGCCGAGACAGCCGTGCAAGCGATCGTCGCCGAGTACAAGAATCGCTTCCACCAAGACGCTGTACTCCGGGTCAAGGCATATGCCTGCATGTCGCTCTAGCTTGCTTGCCGCCACAGCGACGGCTAACACTTCGCTCCGGCCGACGTGCTACGGCCTGCGGCCTCTCCGGTAACTTTTAGCGACGTAGGGAGTAATTCAGCTATGTCGAAAATCCAACTTTCAAAGCTCACGTGTGCTTGTGTCAGCACGATGCTGTGTTTTTCACCGTTAGCTGTTTTCCCACAGTCCGCGGACAAGCCGCCGGCCGTCAAGACTCAAATCGTCTTGCTCGGCACGGGAACACCAAGCCCCGACCCCGACCGTTCAGGCCCGGCCACTGCCATCGTCGTCAACGGCACCCCGTACCTCATCGACTTCGGCCCGGGGGTTGTGCGGCGGGTCGCGGCCGCTTCTCGGAAAGGCGTAACAGGTCTTTCGGTAGTCGGCCTACGGGTGGTTTTCCTGACTCACCTGCATTCGGATCACACCGCGGGCTACCCCGACCTCATCTTGACCCCGTGGACGATCGGCAGAAAACACCCTCTCGAAGTCTACGGCCCCCGCGGTCTCAAAGAGATGACCGCGCACATTCTCGAGGCTTATCGGGAAGACATCAGGATCCGGCGCAGGGATAAGGTGGCCCTTGGAGTGGCGGATCAAGCGGAAGGGTACAAAGTCCGCGCGCACGAGATCAGGCCGGGAATCGTCTATGAGGACGAGAATGTGACGGTGAAGGCGTTCTTGGTCAACCACGGCGATGTGCCGCAGGCGTTCGGTTACCGCTTCGAGACGCCGGACCGCACGATTGTGATCTCCGGCGACGCGGCCCCGAGTCAGACCGTCGTCGACAACTGCGCCGGCTGCGACGTGCTGATCCACGAGGCCTACAGCATGATGACTCATGCGGGCGTCTCACCGCAGTATCAGGAATACCGCCGGAAGCATCACACCTCGTCAGCCGAGTTGGCCGAGCTCGCGAAGCGAGCGAGGCCCCGCCTTTTGATCCTCTACCACCGGTCGAACCCCGGCGGTGTGGGCCGTCCGAACCCGGAAGAAGTGTTACTGGAGGAAATCAAACAGACGTACGGCGGGAACGTCATCACCGGGCATGACCTGGATATTTTCTGAGGCCGCGTGGGCCGGATTGGTAGTCATTGAGGTGCCGCAAGAGGAGACGCATGCGCGTAATTCACGAAGACGACGACACCATCGAGTTCTTGGACGAGGCAGCCATGACATTCATGGCTCTAACCGTTCACAGACTTAATGGCGTCTTGACCGAAAGCGGCGTGGATGACGCCGCGGTACGACAAGAGGTTTGCGCCAAATTCTTGTTCGAATTTGCTTACCATCATGATGCTGGCTGGCTATTCCAGGGTGGACAAAAGCTCTTTCCACTTGTGGTATTCGCGAAGCGGCGCGATCCAAAGGAGGACGAGAATCTCGGTGAAATTGCGGAGATTCATGTGCCAACTACCGCTTCTTCATGGCACGAGTACGCGCACGGCGTGGTTTCGCAGTACTTTGACGAAGCCTCGGAAAGTGTCGAGGATGTTTCCTTTGGCTCGTACGGCGAAGAGTCGTGATCTTGCGGCCTAACACTTCGCTGGAGCGCATGCGTGAGGGATAAAGTGCCAAGCCGAAACGGCAGCGCGCGCGGCGCTCAGATCAACCGTTAGGTGTCAGGTGAAAGACCGCGATCGAATAAACGGTCTGCAGTTTGTAATCACGGCTTGCGTTGGGTTATGGGTCGCGCTTATTACCGGAGCCTGTTCCACAACGCCACGGATTCAAATTGTCCCTGCGGAACCGGTCGGCTGCACATTTCTTGACTCTGTTTGGGTGTATCAAGTGGGCGCTGCGCCACCAGCCAAGGCAGCGCTCGCGGAACTCGCGGAGAAGGCTCGATCTCTGGGTGGAAATACACTCCAGTGTTGCGAAGAGGGAGATACGTTAGTGGTCTATGGAATTGATCGCCGAACGGGGAGAGTCGTGCCAGACGCACTTGAGCACATTGGTCGCGTTTACAATTGCCCGTCAGACCAAAATGGATTGACACCTAACAAATCGCTGGAGCGCGCGCGTGGAAGATAAAGTGCCAAGTTCTTGCAGTAGCGCGCGCGCCGCTCAGCTCCACCGTTAGCCTTCACTCGAGGTCTTCATGCTGGCATTGGTTATCAGCATCAACGGGAAAGAAGTCCTCATTGCCGGTGAGGAGACTTGTGAGCTTTTACATGCCGCCATCTTCGCCATGCGGAAGAGCAATGCTGATGAAAGCGAATACCACATTGATGTGTCGGGTCTGCCGGAGCAGCGCGAGCAGGGCAAGCATGAGCATCTCCGATGGCGACCGACACTGTTCACCGTCGGAGACGAGATCTTGATCCGCCTGACGGACGTCTCAACCGCCCACCCACCACTTAAGCGTTATCGGTCTGACAGCAAGGTTCAAGAGAGCCCATACACGGACGAAGAAATCAGAGAGAGGCAGTGGCAAATGTATTTGTCACTGAAGAAGAAGTTCGAGGGCGACGGAAAGTGAAGCTGACACCTCGCTGGAGTTGAGCGAACTCGCACCGGGAGAGTGACGGTTGCCCCAATTCACCAAACGGTACCGGTTGGTAGTTCTCCTGGGACTGGCGAGTATTTTTGCGCTGGTGCTCGTCGGCAGGTGGCTGAATGCGACAAAGCGAGGCGGGCAGGGGCCCGCCGAGCCGTTCCGCATCGCCGGCAATTTGTACTACGTTGGCGCGACGGATGTGGCGGCCTTCCTCATCACCGGGCCCGAAGGCCACATCGTGCTCGACGGCGGCTATCCCACAACCGCACCGATGATCATCGCGAGCATTTCGAAGCTGGGCTTCAGCATCAAGGATGTCAGGGTGCTCCTGAACTCTGAGCCTCATCCTGACCATGCCGGCGGGCTGGGCGTGCTCCAGCAGGCGTCTGGTGCCGAACTGTGGGCGAGCGAAGCGAGCGCCTATACCCTCGCCTCCGGTGGCGACGACCCCGACCAGATCCTGCCGCTCAGAGCCCTGGTCCGGATCGGGGTCGTCGGGTACCCGGCTATGCGGGTCGACCACCGTTTCAAGGACGGCGAGACAATCCGCCTCGGGCCGCTCGCGCTCACCGCGCACGTCACCGGCGGCCACACGCGCGGATGCACCTCATGGTCGTTCCAAGTTCGTGACGGTGATCGAGTGCTGAACGTCGTGAGCGCGTGCGACTTGGGACGATTGGCCACATCGCAGTATCCAGAGCAAGGAGCCGACCTCGAGCGCAGCTTCAGAGTGCTCCGAGGTCTCCCCGTTGACATCTGGGTGACGTGCCATGCGAGATGGTGGGGCAGATATCGCAAATTCATCGCGAGCGCTGCCGCGAAGGACAGCAGTGGAACCGTTCATCGACCCTGAGGGGTACCATGCCTACATCGACGCTGCCGAAGCGGAACTCCGCGGCGGACGCCTGCACTAAGTTGACCCTGCGGCGAGCGGCAACCTAGCAAGCAGTTGCAGCAGACCGTGATATATAAAGTGCCAAGTCACATACGCCGGCGTGCGGCCGCTGAACTGCGGCGTTAGGCGGCCATGGGAGGCACTACGATGAAAAGAACTCTACTAATCGCAGCGGCTACACTGTTGTCGCTCTCTCGCAGCGCAATCGCACAGGTATCAGATGAGAAGATGCCGGAATTCATCGCCACTGGCGCCGTCGTAACGTTTGATGAAATCTGCCTGAAGATTTACACGGACTATGCGAAAGCAAATGAGTGGATGAAAGACCACTCCCGCGAAGAAAACCCAACTAGCAGTGCCGACGCATACCGAGAGGAAAAAGCGGATCGAGTGTTTCTCGTCGGCAGCTCCTTGGCAAGTTACGTGGTCGCCTTCGGCGAAGCCAATAGATGCACTGTGTACAGTGAGCCGGCGGACAAGAAAACTGCCGAACATCTCCTGAATGAGCTAATGAATGGCTACGCGACACAGTGGAAAACAACTTTTGAGCAAACTCAGAATGAAATAAAGGGTCGAGAACATATCGCGGCCTTCATGGCGAACATTCCTGGTACCGACAAACCCATTCTGGGAATCATGGTGGTCTACATATCCATGAAAGACAAAGTCAATCCGCTACTAAAGATCTCAGGCGTATCTTTGAGGCGGCTGCAGACGTCTGGCCTGACGCCGACACCTGCGCCAAAGTAATCTTGTTCTCGCAGCTAGTGTTGCCCGCCTAACACCTCGCTGGAGCGCACGCGTGGAAGATGAAGTGCCAAGCTCATACAGCAACGCGCACGGCGCTCAGCTCAACCGTTAGGCGCTATGCGGTCTCCGCTTAAAACAGTTGTCCTGGTCTGCCTCATCACGGTGACGCTCTGGGCATGTGAGGCGCGTGAATTCACCTACACGCACGCTGTGCTGGAAAATGTTGACTACCTTTTCGTCCTTGAGCGCTCTTCGTCATCACCTGATACTCAAGGAAGAGACTTGCAGTCTCCAGTCATTGGTTTACCCATTCGAACCGAACTGCGGCGGCCAACCTACGTCGTGGAATTCCACGCGCCGTTGCAAGCAAGGCCTTTGATGTTCATGGCCGCCACTACGTCCGCTGGCGAGCAGCTCGTGGTTGCGGGCCCGCATATTCGCCATGTCGCACCTGGATCGGCGGAGGAGCTGGAAGGGCACTTCTACTCGTTCTATTTCCAGGAAGCAGACAGTCCCTTCATTGCCTTCTCCGTGCGCGACGCTCGTGGAAATGCCCGTGGAGCGGAAAGGCTGCGGTATTCGGTCGTGCCTCGAGGCCATCAAGCCGATGGGAGCGATCCATGAGGGAGACGCGCCTAACAAATCGCTGGAGCACACGCGTGGAAGATAAAGTGCCAAGTCCAAAGAGCCGTAGCCGCGGCGCTCAGGTCAGCCGTTAGGCGGCAAGCACCTAATGCGTACGTTAGTCGGTACATTTGGCGTCATTGCAGCGCTCGCCCTGCTCGCCACTTTCATGTTGTTCTCCTGGTCATTGGTTCCAGCGCCCTTTCGTGCCTTTGACGGCGCAAACTCCTTTGGCTACGCATTCTTTGTCTTTTTTATGGCTCTGGTTTCGTTGGCTCTGTGGGCGGCAGCCGCACCGCTAACCCGTGACGTGCTTCGCTCAAAGCACAAGTTCCTGTTTGTCGCCTCTGCAGCCATTGTGATCACCTACTGCATCTTGATTGTGGTCCTCATATACGAGTTCAATCACTCCGAGTTATAGGCCTTTTGCCGTCAAACTCCTCGCTGGAGCGTACGCGTGAGAGATAAATTGCCAAGCCCAAGTCGGCGTGCCCGCGGCGCTCAGTTCAACCGTTAGGCGTCATATGGCCGTGCCTGCATTGCGTTCGCCACTCTCAGAATCACAGCTTGAGGCACTCCTTCGGCGCGTGTGCATTGACCTCGGGCTTTGCCTCACTCCGGACACTTACGATCAGTTGGTGACGGCGCCGCCCGCAGATGCTGCGTCACTTACAGATGCAATCTTTGTAGCGGAGGGAAAGTCCCCTCAGTCCGCCGATAGAGCGCTTTACGCTAAAGTGAAGGCGTATGTTGAGGACGCACTTGCACGTGTCAACTCAAGCGATGACGCCTGAAAAATCGCTGTAGCGCACGCGTGGAGAATAAAGTGCCAAATCTATACAGCAGCGCGCGCGGCGCTCAGCTCAACCGTTAGGCGTTATGCGGTATCACGACTACCACCTTCGCGAGTATCAGGTGTCTGAATTCGGCAAGCGCATTACGCTGCACCTTGTTTTCGACTATCCCGGCAAGCCAAAGGATGAGTCGCAAATCGAGTTCACTGACGTCGCGCTGTACAACTTTGTCCACACGGGTGGCGCGATAGTTACAAGTATCGAGGAAACGGCGCTGAGCGATCTCCTTTCTGAAGTAGAAGGTTTCTTGGTCACTTGGCAGAAGCAGCATGGAATTCACGGGTGGAGCGATACCGTGGAGAACTACCGACGCTCGCTGGAAGCGGCTGGCCGACGGGCGTGGCGAATAGACTCGGCAGTTGGCTTCTATGGTTTTGTTGTCGCACAATCGATCAATCAGGTCACGCCTAACACCTCGCTGGAGCGCACGCGTGGAAGTTAAAGTGCCAAGTCCAAGCCGCCGTAGCCGCGGCGCTCATCTCATCCGTTAGGCATCATGAAACGCACCACACTCGCGCTCATCCTCGTCGGCGTCTCTACTGCTGTAGTGGCGTTGGACTTTCATCCCGGTGCGTACTCAACGCTTAAACTAGAGCGCATATCTCAAAAGGACCTGACGGTCGAGTTAAAGGGGTATGTCGTGATCACCGGCAAGATTGAGGCCGTATGGGAAGCTGGCGACGATGGTGTTCCCATGTATCCAAACTACTCGCTATTGCCGGATGCTGAAGCCGCAGCAAAGATGCCAACACTGGACGACTATCGTGTAACGAGCATTCACATCCTTAACGGCGCTGACGCACTACGTTTGGCCGCGGGGCCCGAAGTGGCAAAAGCATTTGAAGAACGTCAAACCCTTCGAGTGACGGCGGTTGGTACATTTAGGCTGACACAAGTCGGAATGGGTGTTGAATGCGCACGACTCCATGTTGGCGCGCGAATTGAATCAATTACCGGCGTTGCTCAGCTCGCTCTGAGCGAGAATGCCGCACCAATATCAGTTTGCTGACCGCGGCAGAATGTTGCCTAACATCTCGCTGGAGCGCACGCGTGAGGGATAAAGTGCCAAGTTCATACATCAGCGCGCTCGGCGTTCAGCTCAACCGTTAGCAGTCATCGTGCGCGCGACGTCCCTCATTGCAATCCTTGTCGTAGTGACTTCGACTTCGGCATCGGCGGAAACGCCTTGGGAAGTGTATCTGCGCGCCCCTTCGCCAGCTGCAGCGGCGGCCGTACAAATGGCTGCCTATTCGGTCCCGGACCAAGGCAATAGGAAATTTGAAGCAGACCTTTCTGTATTAGAGAACGAAGTGGCTACCGGCGATTCTGAATCCACAAAGCTGGCTGTTCGACTCAGAGCCCAGTTTGCTTCCGATGCAGCGATCGCGGAGTTCCTGGACGCGGTCATTGGAAGATCCATTCGACCGAACCCAAATGCGTTTCTACACGCGGTTGCGGGAAGTGAAGGGTGTCCGGGTGTATTCCCTAGTGGCGGTCTATTTGTAGATCGAATGGATGCGCGTGTTGCCGAAGCACGTGCTCGCGCTAATGCGCTTTCGGGCGTCAACAACCCGCAGCTGCTGAAGAAGCGAGATGAATGCATTGCGATGCTCGAGAGACTTCGATGACTGTTAACACCTCGCTGGAGCGTACGCGTGAAAGGTAAAGTGCCAAACCGCCGCAGCCGCGGCGCTTAGCTCAACCGTTAGGTCGCAGCTTGTGCAATTCCTCCAAGGGCTTCGGGATCGCATTCGTCGCGGTGAGATAACTTGTAGCGTTCGACTTTGGCAGCGGCCCCACGTGCGGGTTGGGGGACGGTATTCGCTCCCACCTGGGCAGATAATGGTTACCTCACTTCGTGAGATGTCACTCGACGATGTCACGCCGGCATTGGCTCGACGCTCGGGATTTGCGGGTATCGTGGATCTATTGAAGACTGCCCAGCACGGAGCGGGGCGTCGGGTGTATCTCGTTGAGTTCCGCTATCTGAAGCCTGCGAAGGAGCCGCGGGCTAACAAATCGCCGGAGCGCACGCGTGGGAGATGAACACCTGACACAGAGGTTGAATATGACCGATCCGGCAAGACACCGGGGAGACGAAGGCAAGGGGCGACTTATGCGGTCTCTCGCTCTGGTCGTCGCCGGAGTTGTCGTGCTGCTCGGGGTCGCTGCCGCCGTCATTCCCGACACTGTGATTTCCACCGGGCGACACTTGGTTTCCCCTTCCGGGCTCTACGCTGCTGCCGCGTTTCGGGTCGGGGTCGGGCTCGTGCTGATCCTCGCCGCGCGGGAGTCACGCGCGCCCAAGGTCCTCCGCGCGATCGGAGCTTTAGTGTTCGTGGGGGCGCTGGCGACGCCGTTCTTCGGCGTGGACGCCGCGCGGGCGCGCCTCGATTGGGAGGCAGCGCACGTTGCGTTTTTTCGTGTCGAGGGGGTGGCGTTTGTTTGCCTCGGTGGACTCATCGTCTCTGCGCTTCGGCCCGACCGTCCTATCTCTACTCAGAGATAGTCGATGATGGATCGTCGACAATCCTCAAACCGAGCATCGCCATGAGCGACCTCTTGCCCAACTGGCCACTACTCGCAACATTTCTTGTTGCATCGGTGGTTCTTGCCGTAACACCCGGGCCGGGCGTCGTCTACATCGTAACCAGGAGCGTGCTTCAGGGGCGGCAAAGTGGCATGGCTTCTGTTGCTGGTGTCGCTATCGGAAATCTGGGGAACGCTTTCACGGCATCGCTGGGGCTTGCGGCGCTTTTCGCGGCGTCTTCCATCGCATTCTCAATCGTCAAGTATCTTGGTGCGGCCTATCTCATCTATCTTGGCATCCAGTCCATTCGTCGCCGTGCCGAAACGGGCATGCCAACCGTCGCTGAGGTACCGTTGCGTACGGTGTTCAGGGACGGCTTGATTGTGGCGCTCTTCAATCCCAAGACCGCCATGTTTTTCGCTGCATTCCTGCCGCAGTTCATTGCGACGGATCAGTCATTTCTGGCGCAGAGCATGATTCTCGGCACGGTCTTTGTGTTGATCGCCGCCATAAGCGATAGCGCCTATGCATTTGCCGCTAGCGCCATCGCGCGATGGCTTACGAGTCGTAGCCGACTTGGTCGTGTCGGCGCGTGGTTGGGAGGAGGCACGTACATTGGACTTGGTATCGCGGCAGCCCTCATCGGAGATCATCGTGACACGTAAGCCTGACAAATCGCCGCATCCGCGGCGATCAGCTCAACCGTCAGGTCGCAGCTGGTGAGCGTTCGCGAGTATCAATGGATCGTGCTCTCGTCTTCCGTAGGCAGCGCCGTGTTCCTGTTAATTGCATATACGCACTACTCAGAGCTGGCAATTGCGAGAGGATGGGACCTGGGGTGGGTATGGCAGCTTTGGGCGTTAGTGCCGGGTGCCTTCTGTGTGTTCGTTTGGCTCTTTCAGAAACGGCAATGGGTGCGGAGCGCGGGAATAGTGTCGACCCTCGGGGTCCTGGTGTATTCCGCATGGATTCTTGCGCGCGCCCTTACAAACGGTCTGGGTGGCGACATGGATGGTTTGGTGACACTCGACGGTATTCTCGCGCTTGGTGTGGCAATTGGCTGGTCAGGACTCGCATTGCTTTTTGGTTGGGCTTGGAGTTCCAAGTGAGACAAATCGTCTGGGAATGTTGCCGCGGCGTTCAGCTCAAACGTTAGGCGCCAGGCACGCGAAGCACATGGACGCGGCACGATTCAACGTATTCTGGTTTTTGTCGCTGCTCGCCCCGGCGCTGATCATGATCGCCGCAAGCACCGCACGCCAGAAATGGGTCAGCTCGGCGGCGGCGGTCGTTTCCCTGGGTACAACCTACTGGCTCTGCCTTCTCTCCGTTGCCAGGAAGTGGAATATTCGGGCGAGTCTCGCCACGACCGAGGCACAAAAGCAGTGGGTGTATGACCATGACGGTGCGAACCAGGCGTTTACAGCTGTAGTCACAGGTCCACTCGAGGCAGTTGTGTACACAGTTCTTTGGGGCGTTTTCGGCTGGAAGCTGATTTCGATGTACCGGTCTCGGTCGTCCAGCACCTCGCTGGAGCGCACGCGTGGAAGATAATGTGCGCAGTTCAAGTCGCCGTGGCCGCACTTACGGCACTTGTCATGCTGAATGCACGGCATCGACCTTGAGATTGTTGAGGAGATAAGGAGATGAACCGGCAGACAATCTACGAAGCAGCAGGGGGTCGCGAAGGGCTCCTGAGATTGGCCAGCGCATGGCACACCCGCGTATTGGATGATGAAGTGGTCAGCCACGCGTTCAGCCACGGTTACCACCCGCAGCACACCGAGCGCCTTGCCGCGTACTGGGCGGAGGCACTCGGCGGGCCAACAACTTACTCCGAACGGTATGGTGATGAAACTTCTGTCGTCCGGATGCACAGCGGAAACGGCCCGCACGAGGACATGGACCAGCGTGCGATCGCATGTTTCGATCGGGCGCTGGAAGATATCGGACTCGCGCGCGACGAACCTCTCTGGGGCGTCCTGCACGATTACTTTGCCTGGGCAACGAACAACACAATGGCTCGTTACCACCGCTCCGCAGACGATGTGCCGGATGGTTTGCACATTCCGAAGTGGTCCTGGCACGGACTAGTCAGTGTTCCGCCCCCGGTGCTTCTTGCACAGGATCTTGCTGCCACCCTTCGAGGTCTCGATTGGGGCATTGGTGGTAGCTCATTGCTTTGGAAGCTGGGCCTTGCCGACGCGCCGCGTGACTTAGACGTGATGACGACGGCCGCGCATTTCCCGGAAGTGCGTCGACTCATTTCGCTGAAACTCGGTGACGCTTCCGACACGCCGCACCCAGTCTATCGGTCGCGCTACTTCGCGCGGTTTGCGCCAATGGGTCCGGTTTCCGTGGATCTCTTCGCTGAGGTGAGGGTGGAAACATCCAACGGAATTCTCGAGTGGGCCTTTGACCCCGCTGCCCTGGATTTGCGAGACGGCCTTCCGTGGATGCGAGCAGAAGATTGGCTGCAGCTGTACAAACTCTTCGACCGGCCGACGCGGGTGAAGGTTTTGACAGACTATCTTGCGGGTCGCGGATCAGTCTCAACGAGTAGCCCAGACAAGTCACAGGAGCATACGCGTGGGGAATAAAGTGCCAAGCCAAACTCGCCGCAGCCCCTTGGCGCTTCTTTCTCTCTGCGTGACATTGATGTGCTCCGCGGGCACCGGAGCATTCGACCTGATGAAAATCACTCAACTGGGCAGTAAAGGGCGGATCCAGGACCAGGAGTACCAGCCGAAGGATCCGCAGGTCACCGCAATACTTGCTGCAGGAAAGGACGCAATCCCGCTCCTGATCAAAGCGCTCGAGAGCGAGCGACCGTACGATCCCTCGCCCAACTCCTTCTGGCCAGAGATGGCAGAGGGCGATATGGCGTTGAGCGTGCTCTCGGATCTGTTTCTCGATCCAACGCGGCGGCTCAGCACACTGCCGGAACTTTGCTGGGACAATTTGCTCGAGCGCATCTCAGAGGAAACCACGGCTTGGGACTTGCTCTATGGTTTCGTGGAGTCACACGGCCGCGCTGAGTTGGCCAGGCGTTGGCAGCAGGCGTGGGCTCAGTACGGCGCGAAGGTGCGATGGGAACCGAAAGGTCAATACTTCGAGGTCGAGGGCCGAGAGTTGGCTCCATGCGCGCCTCCGGTGAAGCACTGACGCCGAGTCAGTTCTGGCGCGACCGGCGGGCTTCGTAGGTTATGGCTTCGTTCCGGAACAGCAACGCGAACAGGACCATGACAACTGCGGCGAACGCGGCCGGATAGACCCAGATCCGAAACCAATCGTGCTGGCCGTTGACGTTGAAGTGATCGGAGATCGCGCCGGCGACGGAGAAACCGACCAGCATGCCGACACCGTAGGTGGCCAGCGTGATCATGCCCTGGGCGGCACTGCGGTAGTGCTCGCCGGCTTTCGAATCCGTGTAGATCTGGCCGGAGACGAAGAAGAAGTCGTAGCAGATGCCGTGTAATGCGATGCCAATGATCAGCAGCGCGGAAATGTTGCCTTGTCCGCCATAGGCGAACAGCACATAGCGAACTGCCCAGGCGAGCATTCCGAGCAGCAGCGTCTTCTTGATGCCGAAGCGCAGCAGGAAAACGGGTAGCAGCAGCATGAACACGAGTTCCGCAATCTGACCGATCGCCAGCTTGCCGGTGGAATCCGTAGTGCCGATTTCCGTGAGGAACGGGCTGGCGTTCTGGTAGTAGAACGCCAAGGGGATGCAGATCAGCACCGACGAGATGAAGAACACCAGGAAGTTCCGGTCACGCAGGAGCTTCAGCGCATCGAGCCCGAGCGCGGCACGCAGCGAGAACTTGCCCGACTCAGCGGCCGTGGGTGGCGTGGCGGGCAGGGTCAGACTGAAAATGCCCAGCAGCAGCGACATCACCGCGCCCATCAGGAACGTGTTGCGCAACGCGCCGCCCGCCACCGCCTCCTGCGCATCCCAGTCGAACACAAAGCTGATCACGAGCCCGGCGACGATCCAGCCGAACGTGCCCCACACGCGCACAAACGAGAACTGCCGCGATGGATCCGTGAGCTGGCGGAACGAGATCGAGTTGACCAGGGCCAGCGTCGGCATGTACGCGATCATGTAGGCAAGGACATACGGGTAGAACTGGGCAAAGTCCTGCGCCCGGAACATCTGGTACATCAACAGCGCGCCGAGGAGATGCAGCACCGCGAGGATGCGCTCGGCGTTGAAATACCGATCGGCGATCAGCCCGATGATGAACGGCGCGATGATCGCGCCCCAGGACTGGGTGGAGAACGCCAGCCCGGTCTGCGCGCCGCTTGCGTGGAAGTTGGCTCCGAGAAACGTACCCAGGGTGACGAACCAGCAGCCCCAGATGAAGAACTGCAGGAACATCATCACGCTCAGCCGTGCATAGATCATGACCCCCCTCATGAACGATAAGCTTCCCGGCCAGCGCCCTGGATCGGAATCCCCTGCGCCGCCATCACTTCTTGTTGAAGGGCATACATCGCGGCGGCGGCTTCGTCGATGGCCTTCACGAACGCGAGCGACCCTTTGAGTATCGGTGCGAGCCGCGACTTGTCCTGAATGCGGGCCGGCGGGTACTCGTGCTCCACGACCAGATAGGTGTCCGCGGGATTGATTGACAGGAGTTCACGGGCAGCGAGCTGGTGATCGAGCCAGTCGACGCTGCGATTCTGCAGATAGGCCAGCGGATCGTGGCGCGCCGTGCCGGGAAGCTCGTGTTCGGCGAGCACCACCTGCTTCTTCCACGCATTCGCCGCGTCCGCGGGATTGGGCGATGGTTTGCCTTTGATCCAGTCGCCGCGTTCCATGGTTTGACCGCCATATCCCCACGCCGAAACACCGCGCGAATTGACCACCTGTCCCTTCACGTGGAAACCGCCGATCAGGAACCCATAGCCCTCATCTTTCAGATACTGGAACAACGAGCGGGTGTCCTGTCCCATCAGGATGGCGTGCGATGGGTCGTAGTGGATGCGGAACTGGTCGCCGACGCCATGCTTTTCGCAGATGCGATGCAGGGCGATCCAGGGGCCCGGCGCGTAAGCGATGTTGTTGTGCCAGCGGTCGAGTGTGTTCCACCCCGGCATCGGGCATTGCTCGACGCGGTAGGTGAGGCCGCGCGCCTTGGCTTCCTTGAGCAACGGGATGAACTGCTCCTCGAACATGACGAGGTTCTCATCCATCTCCAGCTTGACGTTGCGACCCACGAATCCGCAAACCGCATCGGCGCCCAACAGTGCGGCGGCATCGAACACTCGCAACATGAACTCGTGCTTGTGTTTGCGTGCAGTCGGATCGTCCACGAGCATGTTGTCGAAGTAGCCCAGGTCGGAAAGACCGACGCCCGTGGCCTTCATTGCCTTGAGCACGCGGGCCGCCCGGTTCTTGTCGAAGGGCGCTCGCAGGTCGAGCGTGTTGGCCACCGGGTCGAGCATCGCTTCCGGGGGGACATCGCTCAGGGTGGGATGCAGGGCGGCCGAGAGCTGGATATTCGGCGCACCGATGTCTCGTGCAAACGCCAGCCATTCCTCGATCGCGAGGTCCGGATCAGGGTCGCGCCGATCGCGCGGTGTCAGTTCCTGAAACGCTGCGGTCAGCACGCTGAGCTTCATCGGCCGGGGGGCGAAGTCGCGGACGGTCATGGTTCCACCCTCATGTAACTGAATAAGAATCGAAAATTGCAATGGTGCCAAGCATATTACATGCACTAGTTTAGGCATCCGTGTCAGTCACTCGCACCAAGCGCTTCCGTTTGCCTGCCTCCGCGATTCGGCCCCTCGCGGATGGCAGGGGACCTCGCTAATGACTGACGCGTTGTATGACCGAATCGGTATCCAATACTCGACGCGCCGGAGGCCGGACCCGCGCATCGAGGCACGGATCGATGCCGCCCTGGGCCGATGCAATCGGGTCGTGAACGTAGGCGCGGGCGCTGGGTCCTACGAGCCGGCGAATCGGTCCGTGATTGCTGTTGAGCCGTCAGTTGAAATGATCCGGCAGCGTTTACCTGGGGCCGCGCCAGTCGTGCAGGCGTCGGCAAGCCAGCTGCCATTTCACGATCAGTCCTTTGACGCGGCGCTTGCGGTCCTGACGGTTCACCACTGGCCGCATCGCGAGCAAGGCCTGGCGGAGATGCGACGTGTTGCCCGGGAGCTTGTTGTCATCCTTACCTGGGATCCAGAGCATTCTGGCTTCTGGCTGGTTCAGCAATACTTTCCCGAAATTCTCGAGATGGACCGGCCCGCGTTTCCATCGCTGCGTGAAATCGAATCCATCATCGGTCCCGCCGTCTCGACTGTGGTCCCGGTGCCGGCCGACTGTCTCGATGGTTTTCTGGGCGCCTACTGGAAGCGGCCTGCGCAATACCTGGACGCACAAGTACGCGCCGCGATATCGGTATTCTCGAAGCTCGATTCTGCAGATGGGCTCTCGCGCCTTCGGCGGGATCTCGATGACGGGACGTGGCTTTCCAGGAACGGCGCACTGCAAGAGCTGCAGGAACTGGACGTGGGTTATCGTCTGGTCGTCGCGAGGACGAGCAATGAGTAGCGCCTGACAATCCTGCGCTACCTCCGCCGTCTATCACCTCGGTGGAGTGAGGTCATCCATGGCTAGTCGGCCGCTGCATAAAGTCTTCGCGATGAAGTTCGCGAAGGTATATCCGCTGTATGTTCAAAAGGCGGAGCGAAAGAATCGAACGAAAGCAGAAGTTGACCGAATCATCTGCTGGTTGACTGGCTACAGCCAGGCGGAATTGCGCAAGCAGATCAAACAGGAAAACGACTTTGAGACCTTTTTTGCGCAAGCCCCGGCCATTCATCCAAATAGTTCGCTCATCAAGGGCGTGGTGTGCGGTGTGCGCGTGGAAGATGTCGAAGATCCGCTGATGCAAAAAATACGTTACCTGGACAAGCTGATCGATGAGCTCGCAAAAGGGAAAGACATGGAAAAGATACTGCGGTCGTGAATCTCGAATGTGAAAAGTGCCTGGTGCGCGACTGGCGTCCCGCCGACAAGGCGTCGTTGCTGCGCATGGCCGACAACCGCAACGTGGCGCGCAATCTCGCGCATCGTTTCCCGCATCCGTACACCGACTCAGACGCGGACTCCTGGTTCGCGCTGCTTGCAAGAATTCCTCATCCCACGCATTGGGCCATCGAAGTCGACGGTGAAGCGGTGGGTGGCATCGGCCTCGACGTCGGGGAAGGCATTTATGCCAAGGCAGGGCGATTCGGATACTGGCTGGGAGAACCCTTTTGGGGACGCGGCATCATGACCGCTGCCGTGCGCGCCACCTCGGACTTCATCCTGGCGAATTTCGATGTGGTGCGACTCGAGGCGCCGGTATTCGAATGGAATCCCGCCTCGATGCGCGTGCTGGAGAAATGCGGCTTCGTGCGCGAAGGCATACAGCGCAAGGGCGTCTTCAAGGAAGGCCAGGTCATCGATGCGGTGATTTATGCGCGAGTCCGATGAAGTCGAGTGTCACGTTCCTCGACGTCGTGGCGGCGGCGAACAAACTGCCGGAAGTGGAAGTTTCGACTTCCTATGGCACGCCTTCGATCAAGGTGCGCGGCAAGATGATTGCGCGCATGAAAGAAGACGGTGAGACGCTGGTGCTGCGGACCGACTTCATCGCGCGCCAGATCCTCACGCAGGCCGACCCGGACGCCTTCTATCATCACCGAGCACTATCGAAACTACCCACTGGTCCTGGTGCGGCTGGGTTCCGTGCATCGTGCCGCATTGCCGGACCTCCTCGAGCGCGCGTGGCGCGAGGTCGCACCGGCACGCTTGATCAAGGAGTTCGACGCCCGTCCCTGATGCGCCGGTGCCGCCCCTCTGCACCGAACTGAAGCAAGACCCGCCAACTGGCCGCCCGGCTGGCCGGTTTGGCCCGTCTTTGGCATGGCATAGCGGTTGCTTTGTCAGGGTCATTGCTCAATCGGACGAGGGCCA
This sequence comes from uncultured Pseudomonadota bacterium, assembly GCA_963832505.1. Lineage (GTDB taxonomy): Bacteria > Pseudomonadota > Gammaproteobacteria > Steroidobacterales > Steroidobacteraceae > CADEED01. Next base: position 18,817 of record CAWHUD010000002.1, read on the forward strand.
GATCATGCAATGTCTAAACGAATTATTGTCGTTGGCCACGGGATGGTCGGGCAGCGATTTCTCGAAGCGCTGACCAAGGACGGAACCAGCGGATCTGTCGATCACCATGCTCGCGGAGGAGCCGCGGCTGGCTTACGACCGCGTCAACCTGTCCAAGTTTTTCTCTGGCACCAGCGTCGACGAGCTGACCCTCACTACGCGCGAGTTCTTCGACAAGAACGCCATCGAGCTCTACTCGGGCGATCCGGTCGCTTCGATCGATCGCGCGGGCAAACGCGTCATCACGAAGAGCGGCGCGGAATACGAGTACGACATCCTGATTCTCGCGACGGGTTCCAGCCCGTTCGTGCCGCCCATACCGGGGCGCGAGCGTCCGGGCGTGTTCGTCTATCGCACCATCGAAGATCTCGAAGCCATCACCGAAGCCGGCAAGAACTCCACGCGCGGCGTGGTGATCGGCGGCGGCCTGCTGGGCCTGGAAGCTGCGAAGGCGCTCAAGGATCTCGGCCTGGCGACCAACGTCGTCGAGTTCGCGCCGCGGCTCATGGCCGTGCAGGTGGACGAGGGCGGCGGTGGCCTGCTGCGCTCGCGCATCGAGGCACTGGGCGTCGCGGTGCATACGGGCAAGAACACCACGCGTATCGATGAAGGTGAATCCGCGCGGCATCGCATGCATTTCGCCGACGGTGGCTCGCTCGAAACCGACGTCATCGTGATCTCCGCGGGCATTCGGCCGCGCGATGAACTGGCGCGCGCCTGCGGCCTCGAGGTCGCGCCGCGCGGCGGCATCGTGATCAATGGCGACTGCCGCACCTCCGATGAATCCATCTACGCCATCGGCGAGTGCGCGGCCTTCGAAGGCCGCATCTTCGGCCTGGTGGCGCCGGGCTACCAGATGGCGCGGATCGCCGCGGCACGTGTGCTCGATGTTCCTGGCGAAGTCTTTGGCGGCGCCGACATGAGCACCAAGCTGAAATTGCTGGGCGTCGAAGTCGGCTCCATCGGCGACGCCCATGCCGCGACCACGGGCGCACGCGTGTACTCCTTCTTCGACCAGCGCCGCGAGGTCTACAAGAAACTGGTGGTCGATGCCGAGGGCAAGAAGCTGCATCGGCGCCGTACTGGTGGGCGACACCTCTGACTACTCGCTATGGCATCAGACAGTCATGAATGCCATGGCGCTTCCGGAGAATCCGGAAACCATGCTGTTTCCGGCGGGCGCGGCCACTGCGGGTGCACCCCCGACCAACGCGCTGGCCGCGCTGCCGGAAACTGCTCAGATTTGTTCGTGCAACAACGTGTCAAAGGGTGGCCTCTGTTCGGCCATCGAAGGTGGCTGTACCACGGTCGGCGCGCTCAAGACCAAGACGAAAGCCGGCACCACCTGCGGCGGCTGCACGCCGCTGGTGACGCAGATCCTCAATGCCGAACTCAAGAAGCGTGGTGTCAGCGTCAACACCTCGATGTGCGAACACTTTCCGTACACGCGCCAGCAGTTGTTTCACCTGGTGCGCATCGGCGAGCTCAAGACCTTCGAGGACGCGATCGCCAAGCACGGCCGCGGCCTGGGCTGCGACATCTGCAAGCCGGCGGTGGCGTCCATCCTGGCCTCGTGCTGGAACGAGTTCGTGCTCAAGAAGCGCCACGCGGCGCTGCAGGACACCAACGACTACTTCCTGGCCAACATGCAGAAGGACGGCACGTATTCTGTGGTGCCGCGCGTGCCGGGAGGCGAGATCACGCCGGAAGGGCTCATCGCCATTGGCGCCGTCGCCAAGAAGTACGGCCTGTACACCAAGATCACCGGCGGCCAGCGCATCGACTTGTTCGGCGCGCAGGTTCACCAGCTGCCCCTGATCTGGCGCGAGTTGATCGATGCCGGTTTCGAATCCGGTCACGCCTACGGCAAGGCACTGCGCACCGTGAAGAGTTGCGTGGGTTCGACCTGGTGCCGCTACGGCGTGCAGGATTCGGTCGGTCTCGCCATCGATCTGGAGAATCGCTACAAGGGCCTGCGCGCGCCGCACAAGCTCAAGTTCGCGGTGTCCGGCTGCACGCGCGAATGCGCCGAGGCGCAGGGCAAGGACGTCGGCGTCATCGCCACCGAAGGCGGCTGGAACCTGTACGTCTGCGGCAATGGCGGCATGAAGCCCCGGCATGCGGACCTGCTGGTCCGCGACCTGGATACGGCCACACTCATCAAGTACATCGATCGCTTCCTGATGTTCTACATCCGCACCGGCGACCGATTGCAGCGCACTTCGACCTGGCTGGAGAACCTGGAAGGCGGCATCGAGTACGTGCGCAAGGTGGTCTGCGAAGACTCACTCGGCATCGGCGCGGAACTCGAAGCCGACATGGCGCGCGTCATCCACACCTATGCCTGCGAATGGAAGGTCGCCATCGAGGATCCGGTGACGCTCAAGCGCTTCCGCCATTTCGTGAACTCGGAAGAATCCGATCGCAACGTGTTGTTCGTCGAGGAGCGCGGGCAGATTCGTCCGGCCACCGCCGAGGAACGGGCCACCGTCGCACCGTCGCCGAAGGAAGAGGTGGCGGCGTGACGGGCGAACGTTGGCATGATGTCTGCGCGCTCGAAGACCTGGTGGAGGGCACCGGGGTCGCTGCGCTGGTCGGCGGGCGGCAGGTCGCGATCTTCCAGGTCCACGGGCGCGTCTACGCGCTCGACAACTTCGATCCGGCGAGCCGCGCCAACGTGCTGTCGCGCGGACTCACCGGCAACCTGCAGGGCGAGCGCGTGGTCGCATCGCCCATCTACAAGCATCACTACGCGCTGACCAGCGGTCGCTGCATCGAGGATCCGACCTTCAACGTCACCGCCTATCCGGCGCGCGTGGTCGAAGGGCGCGTGCAGCTGGTGGTGTCGCACACGCGTCAAATACGCCTGGTGGTGGCCGGCAACGGCATGGCCGGCATGCGCGCGGTCGAGGAGCTGCTGAAGCTCGGGGTGGCCGGCAGGTTCAGCATCACCGTCTTTGGTTCCGAACCGCGCGGCAACTACAACCGCATCCTGCTGTCGCCGGTGTTGTCCGGCGAGGCGCAGGCCGACGACATCATGCTGCATCGGCCGGGCTGGTACACCAAGCGCGGCATCACGCTGCACGCCGGCGATCCCATCGTCGAGATCGACCGCAACAAACGCGTCGTTCGATCGCGCAACGGCGTGATCGCGCCGTACGACCGGCTGCTGGTTGCGACCGGTTCCGATCCGATCATGTTGCCGCTGCCGGGCAAGGACCTGCCCGGTGTGCTCACGTTCCGCGACCTGGACGATGTTCAACGCATGCTCGAGGCGTCTGGCAACGGCCGCCGCGCGGTAGTCATCGGCGGTGGCTTGTTAGGCCTGGAAGCCGCGCACGGACTTTCGCTGCGCGGCATGCACGTCACGGTGGTGCACCTGCTCGACACGCTCATGGAGCGGCAGCTCGACGCGCCGGCCGGCGCGTTGCTCAAGTCGGCGCTGGAAAAGCGCGGCATCGAATTCCGCATGCGCGCCAGGTCGCAGGCCATCCTGGGCACCGAGCGTGTCACGGGGCTGCGCTTCGACGGTGGCGAGGAGATTCCCGCCGACCTCGTGGTCATGGCGGTGGGCGTGCGGCCCAACATCGAGCTCGCCAGGCGGGCGAATCTCGCCTGCGACCGCGGCATTCTCGTCGACGACTGCCTGCAGACGTATGACCCGGCCATCTACGCCGTGGGCGAATGCGTGCAGCACCGCCGCCAGACCTTCGGCCTGGTGGCGCCGCTGTGGGAGCAGGCGCGCATCTGCGCGCAACACATCGCCGAGATCGGCGTGTCGCGTTTTTCCGGAGCACTGAATGCCACGCAGCTCAAGGTGTCGGGAATCGAAGTGTTCTCCGCCGGTGATTTCTCCGAAAGTCCCTCGCGCGAGTCGCTGGTGCTATCCGACAAACGCCGTGGCATCTACAAGCGTGTGGTTCTCGAGGGCAACCGGATCTGCGGTGCGGTGTTGTTTGGCGACACGCGCGAAGCGGCGCGACTCAAGGAGCTGATCGCCGACCAGTCCGATGTCGGACCGATACGCGACCAGCTGCTGTTCGACGCGCCGGCGGCGGCCTAGGACGCCCAGGCGATTGGACACGGCGGCCCCCACTCGAACTACCTGCCCGTATTGCGGTGTCGGTTGCGGCGTGCTCGCGACGCCACGCCGCAACGCCGTGGACGTGCGTGGCGATCCGGCGCATCCCGCCAATCGCGGCAAGTTGTGCGTGAAGGGCAATGCGCTGGGTGAGACCGTCGGCCTGGAAGACCGGCTGCTCCATCCGCAGGTGCGCAACGAGCGTGTGACCTGGGAGATCGCGATCGACACGATCGCCAGAAAATTCCGCCATTACATCGAGACCTTCGGCCCCGAATCGGTGGCCCTCTACGTCTCCGGGCAGTTGCTCACCGAGGACTACTACGTCGCCAACAAGCTCATGAAGGGCTACATCGGCGCCGCGAACATCGACACGAATTCGCGCCTGTGCATGGCATCGGCGGTGGCGGGCCACAAGCGCGCCTTCGGCGAGGACGTGGTCCCGGTGAGTTACGACGACCTCGACGCAGGCCGATCTCGTGGTGCTGGTGGGATCCAACACGGCCTGGTGCCATCCCATCATCCTGCAACGGCTGCTCGCGGCGCGCGAACGGCGGCCGCAAATGAAAATCGTGGCGCTGGATCCGCGCCGCACCGCGACCACGCAGATTGCCGACCTGCACCTGCCGCTGGCCGCCGGCACCGACGTGCACCTGTTCAATGGCTTGCTGGTCTGGCTGGCGGAACACGGGCGCGTCGACCGCGCCTTCGTCGATGCGCACACCAACGGCTGGGAAGAAGCGCTCGAGGCCGCGCGCGCCGGTGGCGGCACACTCATAGCCACGGCGCGTGCCTGCGGGCTGGACGCGGCATTGCTGCAGCGGTTCTACGAATTGTTCGCCGGGACGCCGGCCGTGATCACGGCCTTCTCACAGGGCGTCAACCAGAGCTCGTCGGGCACCGACAAGGTCAACGCCATCATCAATTGCCATCTCGCCACCGGCCGCATCGGCAAGCCGGGTGCCGGGCCGTTCTCGATCACCGGTCAGCCCAATGCCATGGGCGGCCGCGAAGTGGGCGGATTCGTCAACACGCTGGCCGCGCACATCGATGTCGAGAACGTGGCCGGCCGCACCGCCGTGCAGGAGTTCTGGTCCAGCCCCGCGATCGCCACCCGCCAGGGTCCGAAGGCGGTGGAGATGTTCGACCGAATCCATGACGGCCGCATCAAGGCCGTATGGATCGTCGCTACCAACCCGGTGGTCAGCCTGCCCGATGCCGACAAGGTGAAGGCCGCGCTGCGCAACTGCGAATTCGTCGTGGTGTCGGACGTGATGGCGAATACCGATACCGCGGCGCTCGCGCACGTGTTGCTGCCGGCGCTGGCCTGGGGCGAGAAGGACGGCACGGTCACCAACTCCGATCGCACGATCTCGCGCCAGCGCCAGTTCCTGCCGGTGCCGGGCGAGGCACGCGCCGACTGGCGCATCGTCTGCGACGTGGCGCGCGCCATGGGATTCAGCGGCTTCGAATTCACCTCGGCACACGAGATTTTCCGCGAGCACGCGCGCCTCACCGCACACGCCAATGACGGCAAGCGCGCGTTGAATCTCGGCGCCTGGGCCGACATCACCGCCGAGGAATACGCCAACTGGCAGCCGGCCGCCTGGCCCATGGCCACGTCGCGCGAGTCGGCGAGTGGGCCCATGTTCGCCGACGGGAAGTTCCTGCACGCCGACGGCCGTGCGCGCTTCCTGTCGCTGACGCCGCGCGGGCCGGAACATGCGCCCACGCAGAAATTCCCGCTGGTGCTCAACACCGGTCGCGTGCGCGATCACTGGCACACCATGACCCGCACGGCCAAGTCCGCGCGCCTGTCGGCGCACGTGGCCGAGCCGTTCGCCGAGATCAATACCGCCGATGCGCTGCGTTTCGCGGTGCGCGACGGCACGCTCGCGACGCTGCGCTCGGAATGGGGCTCGATGGTGGTACGCGTGCGCACCGGCTCGGAGGTTCCCTCGGGCATGGTGTTCGCGCCCATCCACTGGAATCGCGCCTATGCGTCCGATGCACGCGTGGGCGCGCTCACCAACCCGGTGGTGGATCCGGTGTCGGGCGAGCCCGAACTCAAGCACACGCCCGTCTCGATCGAACATTTCGCGGCCGACTGGTATGGCGTGATGCTGACGCGCAAGCCGCTGCCGCCGCCCGATACGCGCTGGTGGACACGCGTGACCGGCGAGCAGTTCGTTCGATACGAGCTGGCCGGCGCCAATCCCGCCGACTGGTCGACCGAGGCGCGCCGGTTGTTAGGCGTGTCCACCATGGGCGATGAGCCATCCGAAATCGACTGGATCGAATACCGCGATCCGGCGCGGCGTGTCTACCGCGCCGCCTGGTTCGTCGACGATCGGCTCGAAGGCTGCATCTATGTCGACTGGCGTCCGACGTTGCCCGAACGCGCCTGGCTCGGAAAACTCTTCGCGGCGCCGAAGATCGAAGCGCCCGCGCGCGCCAGCCTGCTGGCCGGACGCGCGCTCGAGGGCGCCGACCAGGGCTCACTGGTGTGCTCGTGTTTCGGCGTGGGACGCAATCCCATCGCGGCCTGCGCGCGCGAACTCGGCGCCGCGGCCAGCGCCGTGGAGATCGGCAAGCGCCTCAAGTGCGGCACCAATTGCGGATCGTGTGTACCCGAAATCCAGACCATCATTGCGGACGTGGCGCGCGCCGTTCCGGCGCAGCGCACCGCGGAATCAACCGGGTCCTGACGGTCAATGACGATAGTTGATGCGGTTCAGCAGCTCGCGCCAGTAGACGTTCTTGACCGCGGCCTTGCGGCGCTGCAGGGATTCGTGTGCATCGAAGGTCTCGGGAATCTCGCGCCAGCCCCTGCCTCGATAAACCCGCTTGCCTTCTACCCAGCCCGCTTCGGTCTGCTTGCGTTCGGGCAACGGCAGGTACTCGAGCGCGTACCACAGTGCAGTGAGTGACTCGTTCTGCTCGGCCTGTTCGTCCTGCATCCAGGTGTTTTCCAGGTCGAGGGCCTTGAGCCGGTCCTCGTTGACGAGCATGCCGTTGCTTCTGGACTCACTGAGCATCCAGCGCAGCGGGATTCGCGACAGTCGGTTGCGGGGAGCGGCGTAGCCGCCGCCGACATCGGAGTGCACGCCCGCGAACCACAACTGCTTGTGGTCGGCCATGGTGCTGCACTTCACGCGATTGGTGCGGAACTTGGCGCGGCGTTCGTCGAGCGCGAGCGCATGGCGCAGGATTTTCACGTTGGGCATGGTCAAGGTGTTGGGGAAAGACTTCGGTTCCCAGGCCCAGCCCAGCGATGACACGGTGTCGAACAGCCCCATGAAATGAATCGGGCAGGGCCGGGCGAAGACCGTGCGGATGCGGCGAGCCTGGTCGAATCGTTCGTCCTGCTCCGGGGTGGGCACCCCGTTCACGAAACCTGAGCCATCGCGCGGATAGAGATTCTGAAATGCCTTCACGATGTTGATCGAATCAGCCGCATACTCGCGGCGCAGCAGGCCGTAGTTGTGCAGCAGACCGGCGATCACGCGCACGGTGTACGCGCCGCGCGAGAAGCCGAACAGGTACACCTGGTCGCCCTCGGCGTAGTTGTTCACCAGGTGCGAATACGCATGCTCGACGTTTTCGACCAGTCCCGTACCGAACGCTGAGCCCGACCACTTGCTGAATGTGGCGCCGAGACGTGTGCGCCGCTTCGGGCTGGCCTCCACGCCGACGCCCGCGTCGTAGTAGGCGAGCTGGCGCGAGATGTCGCCGATGTCCGCCAGTGCGCCCAGGTGCGCGACATTGGTCAATGGTGAATAGAGGCTGTTGTTAGTGCCGTCGCAGCAGATCACCAGATTCCGTGGCATCGATTACTCCCTTAGGTTGCCAGCCTTGGACGACGTCGCCGCTTCGCAACAAACGACAAGCCGTCTATCCTGCATGCTCCGCAATTCGGGGGATCCATGAAACTTAGCCTTATTGCCACTTGCATCGTGGTGCTGTTTGCGGCACCGGTGTTTTCCCAGAAGCTTCCGGTAAGCCTGCGTTCGCCGGACGGGCGCATCGCGTTGGTCGTGGATCGCACCGAGGCCGGAAACCTCGCATACAGCGTGGAACGCAACGGCGAAACCGTGATCGCCTGGTCGCAGCTGCGGCTGGGTCTCGCGGAAGGCGACGTCTCCGGCGTGGAGATTCGCGACTTCTCGCCTCGCAGCATCAATGCGGTGAACAAGCTGGTGGCGACCAAGGCGGCCGAAGCGGTGGATCGCTACGAAGAGCTCACGATCAATCGCGACCCCGCGGTCAGGCGTGGTCAAGTCGCTGCGCTGGATTTTCCGCGCCTACGACGACGGCGTGGCGTTCCGCTACCTGGTGCCCGCGGGCGCCGGCCTGACGACGCTGCAGGTGCGCAACGAAGAAACCGACTTCGCGTTCGGCGGCGACTTTGCCTGCCATGGATTCAATGTCGGCCGCTTCGATTCCAGCCACGAAGGCGAGTTCGATCCGGTCCGAGCCAGCCTGATCCGCGAACACAACACCTACGATCTGCCGCTGGTGTGCCGCACGCAGCACAACGCCTTCGCCATCGCCGAGGCAAATCTGCGCGACTACGGCGGCCTGTACCTGGCGGGCCGCGGCGAAGGCCGGCCCGGCGTGCAGGCGCGGCTGTCGCGCCGACTCGACGACCGCTCGCTGATCGCGCGCGTGAGCATTGGCGCGGAAGGCGCCGGCTCGCCGTGGCGCGTGATCATGCTGGGCGACAAGCTCGGCAACCTCATCGAGTCCAATCTCATCGGCAACCTGAATCCGCCGGCGGCCTTCGACACCGCGTGGATCAAACCCGGCAAGACCGCCTGGGACTGGTGGTCCGGCCCGTATCTTCCGCCGCCCGACAAGGGCGGCACCGACATGCCCACCATCAAGCGCTACATCGACTTCGCGGGCCAGTCGGGCTTCGAGTACATGATGATCGACGAGGGCTGGTGCCTGAATTCCGGGCACGGCGGCAGCGCGCCCGACAACGCCGACGTCACCAGGGCCAAGGCCGACATCGACATGCCGGCGCTGGTTTCATACGCGGCGAAGAAGAAGGTCGGCCTGTGGCTGTGGGTGCAGTGGTCGCTGCTCGACCGGCAGATGGACGCTGCGCTGGCGCAGTACCAGGCCTGGGGCATCAAGGGCATCAAGGTCGACTTCATGGACCGCAACGACCAGCAGATGGTCGACTACTACCACAAGCTGATGCGCAAGGCCGCGGAGCACAAGCTGCTGGTGGACATGCACGGCGCCTATCCGCCCGCCGGCCTGAACCGCACGTATCCTAACTACCTCACCCAGGAAGGCATCATGGGTGCGGAGTACAACAAGTGGAGCCGCCGCGTGACCGCGACCCACAACGTGAGCCTGGCGTACACGCGCATGTTGCTGGGACCGGTGGACTACACGCCGGGCGGATTCCGCAACGCGACGCCGGCCAGCTTCCAGGTGATCAACAGCCCGCCGCAGGTGCAGACCACGCGCGGCCACGGGCTCGGAATGTTCGTGGTGTACGAGAGCCCGTTCCAGATGGTGGCCGACAGTCCGGACATCTATCAGAACGCGGCGGGCTTCGACTTCATCCGCGCAGTGCCCACCACCTGGGACGAAACGCGATTCCTCGCCGGCGACATCGACGAGTTCGTCGTGGTGGCGCGCCGCAAGGGCAAGGACTGGTACATCGGCGCGATGGGTAACGAGCAGGCGCGCGAGATTTCACTGCCGCTGGCCTTCCTCGGCGCCGGCAAGTTCAAGGCGAAGACTATGAGGACGGCGACACGCCGACGACCTCAACGGAGCGCGCGCGACGTGTCGAAGACTGACACATTGAAACTGAAACTCGCCGCGTCCGGTGGCGCTGCGGCGCGAATCGCGCCCTGAGCAGGGGAAATCATCGATGTCCAGCCGGCGGGAATTCCTGTTTGAGTCCCTGGGTGCGGCGCTGGTGTGCGCGGCCAGCGCGCAGGCAGCCGCCCCAAAGCGCAAATTCAAGCTGCGCTACGCACCGCACTTCGGCATGTTCAAGGCGCATGCCGGCGATGACCTCGTCGCGCAGCTCGAATTCATGGCCGCGCAGGGATTCACGGCACTCGAAGACAATGGCCTGATGGGCAGGCCGGTCGACGTGCAGGTGAAGATTGGCGAAACGCTGGCGCGCCTGCAACATGACCATGGGTGTGTTCGTCATCGACGGCGGCGACAACTGGAAGACCTCCCTCGCCACGGGCAAGCCGGAGTTCCGCGACAAGTTCCTGGCGACCTGCCGCACGGCAGTGGAAGTGGGCAAACGTGTGAATGCCCGCTGGGCCACCGTGGTGCCCGGATATTTCGATCGCGCATTGCCGATGGGCATCCAGATCGGGCCATGTCATCGACGTATTGCGCGCGGGCGCGGAGATAATCGCGCCTCACAACCTCACCATGGTGCTCGAGCCGTTATCGGACAACCCCGATCTGTTCCTGCGCACCTCGGACCAGGCGTATACGCATCTGCCGCGCGGTAGATAGTCCGGCCTGCAAGATCCTTTACGACATGTACCACATGCAGCGCAACGAGGGCGACATCGTCGCGCACATCGACCAGGCCTGGAGCGAGATCGCGTATTTCCAGATTGGCGACAATCCCGGGCGCAAGGAGCCGGGCACGGGCGAAATGAACTACCAGCAACATCTTCCGGCACATTCAGCGGCAAGGGTTTCGACGGCATATTCGGCATGGAGCACGGCAACGCGCACCCCGGCAAGGAGGGCGAGCAGGCGTTGATCGACGCGTACGTCGCCGCCGATTCCTTCCAGGGGCCGGCATGACATCCATGTGTTCCAGGTTCGCGCTGCTCGCGTTCGGCGCGTCGTTGACGTTGTGCGGCGCGCCCGCGCTTCCGGCCGAAGCGCCACGCCTCGTGCCGCTCGACATCTTCACCGTGCCCGCAGGGCTCGAGGTGACGGTGTGGGCGCAGTCGCCGCTGTTGCGCAATCCGACCAACATGGACATCGACGCCGCGGGGCGCATCTGGGTCACCGAGGGCGTCAACTACCGGCGCCACAAGGATCGCGATGCGAAGGGCGATCGCGTCGATGGTGCTCGAGGATACCGATCACGACGGGCGAGCCGATTCGTCGAGCGGTGTTCGTGCAGGAGCCGACGCTGGTGGCGCCGCTCGGCATTGCGGTGCTCGACAACAAGATCATCGTCTCGAACGCCCCGGACCTCATCGTGTACACCGACGTGAACCGGGACCGGAAATTCGATGCGGCCGTCGACAAACGCGAAGTGCTGCTATCGGGGTTCGACGGGCGCAATCACGACCATGCGCTGCATTCGGTGACCTTCGGTCCCGATGGCCGCTGGTATTTCAGCAACGGCAATGCGGGCGCGTTCTTCACCGACCGGGGCGGGCGCACGTTTCGCATCGGCAGCGCCTACAACCCGGTGCCGGATGGCGGCGCGCAGCCGGTGTTCGGGCTCGCGCCGCCCAGCTATGCAGGCGCGCGCAGCGACGACGGGCATGTGTACGTCGGCGGTTTTTCCGCGCGCATGCAAGCCGATGGTACCGGCGTGGAAATTCTCGGCTTCAATTTCCGCAACAGCTACGAACAGACCGTCACGAGCTTCGGCGACATCTTTCACAACGACAACGACGATCCGCCGGCCTGCCGCACCTCGTACCTGATGGAGTACGGCAACTTCGGTTTCTTTTCGCGCGACGGCAAGCGCTACTGGCAGGCGGATCGCCGCCCGGGCCAGTCGATTCCCACGGCAGAATGGCGCCAGGAAGATCCGGGCGTGATTCCGTCGGGTGACGTGTACGGCGGCGGCGCACCCACGGGCATCGTATTCAACGAAGGCGACGGGCTTGGCGTGAAATACCGCGGGCTGTTGCTGTCGGCCGAGGCCGCGCGCAACACCATCTTCGGCTATTTCCCCAAACCCGACGGCGCCGGCTACCAGCTCGAGCGTTTCGATTTCCTCACCAGCAACAAGGCACAGGCCTTTGCCGGCACCGACTTCAAGGGTGGCAAGGTCAACGAGGAGATCCAGACGTTTTTCCGTCCCTCGGATGTGGCCGTGGGAGCGGACGGCGCCATCTATGTGGCCGACTGGTTCGATCCGCGCGTCGGAGGTCACGACGACAAGGACGACACCACCTCGGGAGCTATCTACCGCATCGCGCCGAAGGGTTTCGTGCCGCGCGTGCCGGCGTTCGATGCCGCGACGGTGGAAGGCCAGCTCACGGCGCTGCGCAGCACCGCCGTCAATGTGCGCGCGCTGGGTTTCAATGGACTCGCGGCGCGCGGTGCTGCGGCGCTGGACCCGGTGCAGGCACTCCTTGACGACACCAATCCCTACGTGCGGGCGCGTGCCGTTTGGCTGCTCACGCGCCTGGGCGCGGACGGCCTGTCGCGCGTCGAGAGGATGCTGGACAGCCCGGACGCGGGTCTGCGGGTCACGGCCTACCGCGCGCTGCGGCAGGCGGGCCGTGCGCAGCGTCACGCGGCGCGGCTGGCGCGTGATCCGTCCGCCGCGGTGCGGCGCGAAGTGGCGCTGTCGCAGCGCGACGTGCCGGTCGAAGTGGCGCGCGATGTATTGCTGACGCTGGCGCAAGGATATGACGGCAAGGACCGCAGCCTGCTCGAGGCGTGGGGAACCGGTGCGACACACAAGGAAGAGGCGCTGTATGCCGCGTTGATCGCGACGGCGCCCGACGCGGATGCGGTGAAATGGCCGCGTGCGTACGCTGATCTCATATGGAGACTGACGCCGCGTGCGGCGGTGCCCGCATTCGCGGCGCGCGCGCAGGCGACCTCGCTACCGGTGAGTGAACGCACCCGGGCCATTACCGCGCTGGGCTTCATCCCCACGCGCGAGTCGGCGATCGCGTTGCTCGATGTGGCGCAAGGCGGTGGCAAGGATCTGCGCGACAACCCGGCGCTGTGGTGGCTGCTCAACTACAAGGACACGCGCTGGGCGGATGCCGGAGTCGACGGGGAACTCAAGCGCCGCGGCCTGTTCGATCCGGCCGCGGTGACCGTCAACGACATCACCGTGCCGGCGCCCGCAGCGGCATTGACACTGCCCGCCGTGACCGACATCGCGAAGCTGCGCGGCAACGCGAAGCAGGGCGCCACCGCGGCCGTGGCTTGCCGGGTGTGCCATCGCGTGGGGGGCGAAGGGGTCGACTACGGTCCGGCGCTCGATGGTTTTGCCAGCCGCCAGACACGCGAAACCGTGATTACCGCCATCGTGAATCCGTCCAATGACATAGCGCACGGGTACGAAGGGACGGAAGTGACGCTGCTCGACGGGCGCAAACTGCATGGCCTGGTGTTGAGCGGCGGCGATCCGCTCATCATCCAGAGCACCGGCGGCGTGACTCAGTTGATCCCGGCGAGCATGGTCAAGGAGCGCAAGCGGCTGGGACGTTCGCTGATGATGAGTGCGGATCAGTTAGGGCTGACGGCGCAGCAGGTGGCCGACATCACCGCCTATCTTCGATAAATGGGGACATTCCTGATTTGCTAGCAAAAGGGGACGAGCTTCGGCGTTTGATGAGCCGCCTCGCGCTGCGCCCTAGCGATGCTCGTTGCGGGACCGAATGGCACGTGCGCCGGCGCGTCGACCGCAACAGGCAGCCGCGTCCCTTTTTGCTAGCAAATAGGAATGTCCCCATTTACGCATTTACGCGGTGCCGGATTGGTCGGCGCCGCGCTTGGTGCCGAGTGCTTCGCCGAGCGCCACCACCAGCGGCTTCATGAACCAGGAATGTTCGGGACTCGAGGAGACTTCGAAGCCGTGGGCGCGGATGGATTCGGCCACGATGGGACCGACCGCCGCGATCATGGTGCGTGACAGGGCGCGCCGCACCAGCGGAGTGGGGTGCTGCGTCATCAGCCGCTCGATCTGCAGCTTGCTGGTGAACGCGATGGCGTCGACCTCACCGGCCGCCATGCGCTCGAGCAACGCGTGCACCGTCGCGTCGTCGGCCGCGTTGCCATACACGTAGGGCGCCACGGTCGAGACATCCGCCTCGCGCTGGCGCAGGAAGCGCATCAGCGTGAGATTCGGATCGTTGCCGTACAACTGCACGGCGATTCGCCGGCGCGCCAGGTCGAGCGGGGTCAGCGCCGCGATCACGCCTTCCGTGGTCGGCTGGGTGGCTTCGATATTCGGCTTCAGGCCCAGCGCACGCAGCGCACGGGCCGGCTTGGGTCCGCGCGTGACGGTGCGCAGTTTCGCGAGTCCTTCGATGAAGCGGGGACGCAGCGCCGGTTCGTACTTGTCGATGCAGCTCAGGATGCGGGTCAGTCCTTCGCCGGTGATGATGATGAAATCATCGAAGCCACCATCGGCAACCGTCACCGCGAAAGCCAGCACCTGCGCGCTGTGCGGCGAGTCGTAGATCGTGACCAGCGGGCAACGGAGCACCTCGGCGCCGCGGCGTTCGAGCAATCCGCTGAACACTTCCAGCTCGCGCATTTCCGGCACAGCGATTCGCTTGCCTTTCAGATTCCAGTCTCCCATCGGGGCGCGACAATACCACCTGCGCTGCACCGGCGGTGAGCATGCATAAACGCATGATTTTCCGTGCACCGGATTGCGCAGGGCGGTGCACCCCTGCGCCGCGTTTCGGTGCAGGCCACGGCAGGCGGCGCGCCGGCGGCGAAGAATACCTACCGAAAACCCGTTGGCATACGGATTGCTCTGAGCAGTTAGTCGTTCAAGATAGTCTGTTCACGTAACGCGGTCGCGCTTCGGGGGAGGCATGTGCCGGGTAATAGAAACCCTGGAGGAATCACGATGCACATGCGCACCACGAACCAACGCCCGTTGCGGAAGTTCGTACCCGGACTGATTGTCCTGTCCCTTGTCTCGATCGGCCAGGCCAGCGCCGGCGAGCCCGGCACGCTCGAAAGCGCTTTCAAGGGAACCAAGTGGATTCTCGACACTCGCCTGCGCAGCGAGGACGTCGAGCAGGCGGGCATCGCCAATGACGCCACCGCCACGACACTGCGCGCGCGGCTGGGATTCGAGACCGGCAAGGCCTGGAACACCTCGTTGTTAGTCGAAGGCGAGGCGGTGGTGCCCCTGGAAGACAACTACCGTCCCGATCCGCTGGATTCATTCCATTCCACCTACCCGGTGGTCGCGGATCCCGAGTCCTATGCGGTCAACCGCTTTCAGCTCATGAACACCAGCCTGCCCGGCACGACGCTGACGCTGGGCCGCCAGCGCATCACCCTCGACGACCAGCGCTTCGTGGGCAACGTGGGCTGGCGCCAGAACGAACAGACCTTCGACGCCTTCCGTGCCGTGAACAAGAGCGTGAAGAACCTGGTGCTGGACGCCACGTATCTCAACCGCGTGAACCGCGTGTTCGGTGAGGATTCACCCCAGGGCGATTACAAGGGTGATGCCGCGCTGCTCAACGCCAGCTACCAGACCAAGGTCGGCAAGATCACCGGATACGGCTATCTACTCGAGTTCGACCCCATCGTGGGCGTACCGGCCGCGGCGGGCGATTCCACCTCCACCTACGGTCTGCGCTTCGCCGGCGAGGCGCCGGCGGGCAAGGTGAAGATTGCCTACCTCGCCTCGTGGGCCACGCAGACCGATGCCGGCGAAAACCCCGGGAACTTCGATCTCGACTACGCCACCGCCGAGCTCACCGCGACCTGGAAGCAATTCGGACTGGGCGCAGGCATGGAGATCCTCGAAGGCAACGGGGCCAAGGGATTTACGACGCCGCTGGCCACGCTGCACAAGTTCCAGGGCTGGGCGGACAAGTTCCTGACCACGCCCGCGAATGGCATCGAGGACACCTACGTGAATGCCACCGCCAGCCTGAAGGCGATTGCCGGGCTCGACACGCTCGGCCTGGTGCTGAGTTACCACGATTACCAGGCCGAAAACATTTCGGCCGACTACGGCTCGGAATGGAATGCGTCGATCGCGGCCAAGTTCAAGAAACTGGGCTTCATGCTCAAGTACGCCGACTACCAGGAAGGCGTGCTGGCCTCGGCGCGCGACACGGAAAAACTCTGGGTGCAGATGGAATTCATCTGGTGAAGGGAGAGGGCGCCGCGGCAGGGGACGGCCGGCCATATCGGCGGAATGCACAGGACAACGGCGGGCTGTCCCCCATTGCGCTGATGGGCGAATCCGCGGCGTAGTACCGCGCTAGGCTTGGTCGATCGTCGGGGCCTTCCCTTCCAGGCCCCCGGGGGTCGGCCATGCCAATGCCCACTGCGCAACGCGGTTTCCCGCTACCGAGTTCGCTCAAGGTCGTTCCGGGGACGGAAGGCGCGCAGGCCGCCTATCCGTACTACATGCAGTTCACGGACGGGGACGACTCGCGTTTCTGGTTCTACAACTCCATGCATTTTCCCGAGCCCATGTCGGCCTTCGACATGGTGACGGCGGAAGCGGCCTACTGCGCGCTGGGCGCGGCCAACACGCGCGTGCATTGCCTGCCCACCACCCTGGGCATCGACTACCGCATCCTCAACGGCCGCGTGTACATCGGCGGCAACGGGGTGACCGATCCGGCCGAGATCGCGCGGCGCACCGAGGAGTTCAAGCAGCGCGCGTTCTACTACTACGAGAACTGGGAACGCCTGTACGCGCAGTGGAAGGAGAAGATGCTGGCGCTGATCGGCGACGCGCAGCAACTGCCGAAGGTGTCACCTGCCCGAGTTCGAACCGCTGGAACACGTGCGCGCCGGCCGCGGCATCGCCTCCAATCACTATCTGCTCGAGACCTACCAGAAGACGCTCGAGGGATATTTCCGGATGTGGCACCACCACTTCGAGTTCCTGCTGCTGGGCTACGGCGCGTACATGACGTTCTTCGCCTTCTGCAAGAAGGCGTTTCCGGAGATCAGCGACCAGACCGTGGCGCGCATGGTGGCCGGCATGGACGCGGAGATCTTCCGCCCCGATGAAGAAGTGCGCCGGCTGGCGCGCTGCGCGGTGGAGCTGGGCGTGCACGCGCACTTTCCGGAAGGGCGCACGGTCGATGACGGTCATCGCCTCGCTGGAAAATGCCGGCGACGCCGGGCGCAAGTGGCTGGAGGAGCTCGCCACCTCGCGCGATCCCTGGTTCAACATCAATGTCGGCGACGGCTTCTATCACTACCACCGTTCCTGGAACGACGACCTGTCGATGCCGTTCGCGGGCATTCCCGGCTACATCCGGCAGGTCCAGGCGGGCGAGTCACTCGAACGCCCGGTCGAAAAGCTGCAGGCCGAGCGCCGCCAGCTCATCGCGGACTACCGCGAGCTGCTGGGCACCGACGAGGAACGCGGCGCCTACGACCAGATGATCACGCTCGCGCATCGCGTGTTCCCCTACGTCGAGGGGCACAAGTTCTACTGCGAGCACTGGTACACGAACCTGTTCTTCAACAAGATCCGCGAGTTCGGCGCCTTGCTGGCGCAGCACGGCTTCTTCGCGCGACACCGAGGACGTGTTCCAGCTGACGCACTTCGAGCTCGAGTCCGCCATCGTCGATCTGATGACGTCCTGGTCCACGGGTTCGCCGCCGCGCGGGCCGCAGCACTGGCCCGCGAAAGTCGCCGAGCGGCGCGCCGCGATCAAGGAGTGGGCCCGGCACGAAACCCCGCCCGCGCTGGGGCCGGTGCCCGACATCATCGACGATCCCGGCCATCGTCATGCTCTGGGGCATCACGCGCGAGAGCCTCGATGCCTGGCTCGCGGCCGGAGACGGCAGCGACAGCAACGAGATCCGCGGCTTCGCGGCTTCGAGTGGCGTGGTCGAAGGGCCGGCATGCGTGGTGCGCAGCGTCGAGGAGATCTCGCGGCTCAAGCCCGGCGATATTCTCGTCTGCCAGGTCACCAATCCGACCTGGGCGCCGATCTTCCAGAAGATCGCCGGCGCGGTGTCCGACATCGGCGGCTCGATGAGCCACGCCGCGATCGTGGCGCGCGAATACGGCCTGCCGGCCGTGGTCGGCACCGGCAGCGCAACCTCACGCATCAAGGATGGCCAGCGCATCCGCGTCGACGGTGGGCGCGGCATCGTGACGATTCTTCAATAACACGTGGCGTCGGGCGAAATCATCGGCTGGTTCGAGACACTCGGTCTCGGCGACCGCGCCGACGTCGGCGGCAAGGGCGGCAGCCTGGGCGAGCTCACGCGCGCCGGCATCGCCGTGCCGCCGGGCTTCGTCGTGAAGACGCGGCCTTCGAGGAATTCATGCGCGCGCTCGAGAGCGTGACGCCCGTGCGCGCACGGGTCGCGGCGCTGCGCGCCGACGATCTCGCGGCCATCCAGCGCTGTTCCAGCGAGCTGCGCGCGCGCGTGCTGGCGGCCGAACTGCCGCCGGGCATGATGGCCGAGCTCACCGCGGCGCATGCCACCTTGTGCGAGCGGGCCGGGAGCCCGGACGTGGCCGTGCGCTCGTCCGCGACCACCGAAGACGCCAGCGACGCGAGCTTCGCCGGACTGCAGGACACGTACCTCTGGGTCGGTGACGCGGCGGCCACGCTCGATCGGGTGCGCGCCTGCTGGGCCAGCCTGTACTCGGTGGAATCGATCAGCTATCGCCGCGATCGCAACATCGCCGAAGACGACGTGGCCATGGCGGTGGTCGTGCAGCGCATGGTGGATGCGCGCGCCGCCGGCGTGATGTTCACGCGCAGCCCGACCACCGGCGATCGCTCGGTGATCACCATCGAAGGCGCCTGGGGACTGGGTTCCGCGGTGGTGGGCGGCGAAGTCACGCCCGATCGCTGGGTCATGGGCAAGATCACCGGCGAGATCACCGTGCGCGAGATCTCCGACAAACACATCGAGCACCGGCGCGCCGGCGGCGGCGGCATCGAGGCCGTCGCGGTTGCCGGAGGAACGCGCGCCGTTCGCCCTGCCTGAGCGATGCCGAGCTCGGCGAGCTGCGCCAGATCGCGCGGCGCGTCGAACGTCACTACGGCTGCGCGCAGGACATCGAGTGGGCGATCGATGCACGTGGCGCCTTGCGCCTGCTGCAGAGCCGGCCGGAAACCGTGTGGTCGGCGAAGGATGCACAACCGGCGGCCGCGCGTGGCGGCGGATCCGCTGTCACACGTGATGTCGATTTTCGGAGGCCGACGATGAGCCTGACGGCGCGCGACATCGCCGAGATCACGCGGCTGCTCGAGGATTCGAGCTTCGACGAGCTGGACCTCGAAATCGACGGGGTGAAGATTCACCTGCGCCGCAGCGGGGCCGTACCGCCAGCGCCCGCGGCGGCTCCCGCGACCGCAACCGGGCGCCGCGCCGCGCACATCGCGTCATCGCCCGCGGGCGCGGTGCCGGCCGCCGCGAACGCTGCCGGATGATCCCGCACTCGTCGCGGTGCCCGCGCCCTTGTTAGGCACTTTCTACCGCGCGCCGAAGCCCGGCGCGCCGCCGTTCGTCGAGGTGGGCGCGAAGGTCGAGCCCGACACCATCATCGGCATCATCGAAGTCATGAAGCTGATGAACACCGTGCGCGCCGGCGTCCGCGGCGAGGTGCGCGAAATCCGCGCGCGCGACGGCAGCCTGGTGGAATACGGCGAGACGCTGCTGCGCATCGATCCGCGGGAGCCGGGTTGAGCATTCGCCGCGTGCTCATCGCCAACCGCGGCGAGATCGCGCGCGCGTATCGCGCGCACCTGCCGGCAGCTGGGCATCGAAACGGTGCTGGCCGCTTCCGAGGCGGATCGCGATTCGCTGCCGGCGCGCCTGGTGACGCGCGTCGTGTGCATCGGGCCCGCGCACCCGCCGGCCAGCTATCTCAGGTCCGAGATGCTGGTGCAGGCGGCGCTGGGCACGGGCTGCGACGCGGTCCATCCGGGCTACGGATTTCTCTCCGAGCGCGCCGCGTTCGCGCGCCTGTGCGAACAGCACGGGCTCATCTTCATCGGCCCGACCGCGGCACAGATCGAAGCGGTGGGCGACAAGCTGCGGCGCGCGCCGAGGCGCAGGCGGCGGGCGTGCCGGTGGCGCCCGGGTGGCGAGGCGCACTCGCGCGAATCGGCGCGCGAGCTCGCGAGCAGCATCGGCATGCCGCTGCTGGTCAAGGCGGTGGGCGGCGGCGGCGGCCGCGGCATGAAACTCGTCGAGCGTGCGCAGGATCTCGACGCGGCGCTGGAACTGGCCGCGGCCGAGGCCGGCGCGGCGTTCGGCGATGCGCGCGTGTACCTGGAGCGCTATCGTGAGCCGTGCGCGGCACGTGGAAGTGCAGGTGCTGGGCGACGGCGCGGGCAATGTGGTGCACCTCGGGCGAACGCGACTGCTCGGTGCAGCGCCGCTACCAGAAGCTCATCGAGGAGACGCCGGCGCCCGGACTGTCGGTGGAACTGCGCGAGCAGCCTGCACGATGCCGCGCTGCGCTTCGCCGCGCGGCTGGAGTATCGCGGCGCGGGCACGGTGGAGTTCCTCGTCGACGTGGCGCGCGACGAGTTCTACTTTCTCGAGATGAATGCGCGCATCCAGGTGGAGCATCCGGTGACCGAGGTGGTGAGCGGCGTCGACATCGTGGCGGCGCAGATTGCGATCGCCGCGGGGCAGGGATTGCGCCTGGCGCGCGGCGAATCGCTGCGCGCGAGGGCTGTGCCATCGAATGCCGCATCAACGCCGAGGATCCGGCGCGCGATTTCGCGCCCAGCCCGGGCCTGGTGAAATCGGTGCGCTGGCCGCAGGGCGAAGGCGTGCGCGTCGACACGCACATCGAAGCCGGCACGCGCGTGCCGCCGTTCTACGATTCGCTGCTGGGCAAGATCATCGCGCACGGACGCGACCGGGCGCAGGCGCTGGCGCGCCTGCGCGCCGCGCGTGGCGACGACACGCATCGACGGCGTGGCCACCAATCTCGCATTCCATGCCGATGTGCTGGCGGACGCGGAGTTCGCGAACGGCGGCGTCGACACGTCTATCTCGCGCGCCTGCTGAGCCGGCGCGTGCGCACGGCGGTGAATCATGGCTGACGTGCGGCTGGTCGAGACCTCGCTGCGCGACGGCAACCAGTGCCTGTGGGCGCGCCTGGGCATCGACACCGCCACGACGCTGAGCATCGCGCCGGTCATGGATCGCGTCGGCTTCAAGGCCATCGACTTCACCACCTCCACGCACATGGGCGTGGCGGTGCGCTACAAGCGCGAGGATCCCTGGGAGCGCATCCGGCTCATGGCCGAGGCGACGCCCAACACGCCGCTGCAGTTCATGTC
Organism: uncultured Pseudomonadota bacterium; assembly: GCA_963832505.1. Lineage (GTDB taxonomy): Bacteria > Pseudomonadota > Gammaproteobacteria > Steroidobacterales > Steroidobacteraceae > CADEED01. The sequence goes on from CAWHUD010000002.1 coordinate 40,141, forward strand.
GCACCGGCTTCCGCTTCATCTCCTGGGAGACGGCCAGCCCGGAGTTCATGGCGCTGGCCTATCCGCGTGCTGGCGCGCAACGGCATCCGCCGCTTCTGCCTCGCCGATCCGATGAACGATGCCGCGGCGAACGTCGCCAGCGCGCGCCTGGTGAAGCAGGCCGGCGGCGAATACGTGATCGCGGCGCTGGTGTTCACGCTGAGCCCGATCCACGACGACGCGCACTACGTCGCCTGCGCGCGCACGCTCGCCGCCTGCCCCGATGTCGACGCGCTGTACATCAAGGATCCGGGCGGACTGCTGTCGCAGAAGCGCGCCGCGACGCTGATTCCCGCCATCAAGGCCGTCATCGGCGACAAGCCGCTGGAGCTGCACTCGCACTGCACCATCGGGCTCGCGGAACTGGCCTACATGGATGCGCCGGACCTGGGCGTCAGCGCCCTGCAGTGCGCCTCGGGCGCCGCCGCCGACGGCACCTCGAATCCGCCCATCGAGCGCATCGTCGCCAACCTGCGCGCGCTCGGCCATCGCGTCGACATCGACGACGAGGCGCTGGCCGCGGTGTCCAACTACTTCACGCGCCTGGCCGAGGCGGAGGGCTTGCCGGCCGGCCGGCCGCAGGGCTTTCGACGCCGCCTATCTGCGCCACCAGCTGCCCGGCGGCATGGTCGGCACCATGCGCCGGCATCTGGCCGAGAGCGCGCCTGTCGCACCTGGAAGGCGCGGTGATCGAGGAGCTGGACCGCGTGCGCGAGGAACTGGGCTGGCCCATCGTCATGACGCCGTTCGCGCAGATGGTGATCGACGCAGGCGGTCATGAACGTCACCGGCAGGGAGCGCTACGACACGATTCCCGACGAGGTGATCCGCTACGCGCTGGGCCGCTTCGGCAGGCCCAACGTGCCCATCGACGCCAGGGTGATGGAGCGCATCGAATCGCTGCCGCGCACGCGCGAATTGCGCGCCGAGCCGCCGATGGCGGAGTTGGCCGAGCTGCGCCGACGCATGGGTGCCGGCCTCAGCGACGAGGAATTCCTGCTGCGCGCCACCATGCCCGGCGGCCTGGTGGATGCGATGCGGGCGGCGGGCCCGGCAGCGCGCCACTACGATCCGGCGACGCGGCCGGTGCTCGAGTTGCTGTACCGGCTGCTGCGCGCGCCGCGACCTCGACGAGATCACGCTGGAGAAGCCGGCTTCCGGCTGGCGCTGCGGCGCAATGGGACCAGGGAGAACGCATGAGTCCGGGAAGTGATGGCACGCCGCGCGGCAAGCGGTTCCCGAAATCGGGCTTCATGTTCGACGTCGACGGCACGCTGCTGCTCAGCGACCGGTCATTGGGCGGCTACGAAGTGCTGCCCGGCGCCGCCGAGACGCTGGATGCGACTCGCGGCGCGTGGCGTGCCCTACGTGCTGCTGACCAACGGCAGCGCCTATCCACCCGCCGAGCAGGCCGCGAAGCTGCGCAAGCTCGGGCCTGCCGGTCGAGGACGCGCAGATGCTCACGCCGTCGAGCGTCGCCGCGGAGGTCATGACCCGCAACGCGGTCAGGCGCGCGCTGGTGCTGGGATCGCCGGGCGTCGGCTACGCGCTGCGCGAGGCCGGCATCGAAACACGCGATGCGGCGCATCCGGAAGCGACGGCAGTGGATGCCGTGTACGTCGGCTGGCATCCGGACTGCGGCATGAAGGACATCGAGGCGGCGTGCAATGCCATCTTCGCCGGCGCGAAACTGTACGTGGCCTCGGACGTGCCGTTCTTCGCGACGCGCCAGGCCGCACCATCGGCTACTCCTATGCCATCGTCGGCGCGATCCGGCGCGTCACCCATGCGCCGATGATCCTCACCGGCAAACCCTCGCTCCACGCGATGCGCTTCGTGGCGCAGCGACTCGGCATCCCGGTGAGCCGGGTCGGCGTGGTCGGCGACGATCCGGTGGTCGAGATGTCCATGGCGCGGCGTTTCGGCGCCGCCGCTTTCGGCGTGACGACCGGCGTGACTTCGGCGGCCGAGTGGCGGCGCCAGCCCACGACCCGTCGTCCGCACCGGGTGCTCAGCGACCTGCGCAGTTGCTCGGCCTGGTGCCATATATAAGAGCGGGTCGATTTGACATAAGTCATTGATTGGCGGGGTTTCCGCCAGGCAATCTCTGGGGAGGATTCCGGGCCCCGGCAGCCCCCGGACGGGCGGTCCTGGTCGGGCTTGCGGGTGAGGGGTGCGATGCATATACTGCGCGCCCTTTCGCCGGGGTCCTGCGCCTGCGCAGAACCCAAGCGATTGATTTCCAGCGAAATCGGGCGAGGTTGGGACGCTCTCACGAGCACCACCCAAGACCACTCGAGCATCGCGGTCCCCCGTCCGGGCGGCCGCGCTCCTCCAGTGTTTCCTCGTTCGGCCTAGCTACCAAGCGTGGCTCACCAATCGAAGTGAGCCGCGACGAACGAAAGGAATGTCATGAGCGTTGCTCTTATCGGCCGCAAGGCCGGCATGACTCGCATCTTCACGGATGCGGGCGAGACGGTTCCGGTAACCGTCATCGAAGTGCTGCCGAACCGCATCACTCAAGTGAAGTCCGTCGACAAGGACGGTTATCGCGCCATCCAGGTTTCTTTCGGCAAGAAGCGTCCGCAGCTGCTGTCGAAGGCGGCCGCGGGCCATTACGCGAAAGCGAATGTCGAGCCCGGCAAGTCCATGGTTGAGTTCCGCCTCACCGAGAAGGAAGGCACGGACCTCGCCGTCGGCGGCGAAATCAAGGCGGGCCTGTTCGAAGTCGGCGCCATCGTCGATGTCACGGGCACCACGATCGGCAAGGGCTTCGCGGGCACGATGAAGCGTCACAACTTCGCCGGCCACCACGCCTCGCACGGTGTCTCCGTATCTCACCGTACCCCGGGCTCGATCGGCCAGCGCCAGACGCCGGGCCGCGTGTTCAAGGGCAAGCGCATGTCGGGTCACATGGGTGTGGTCCGCCGCACCACCGAGAACCTCAAGGTCATCGAGATCGATGCCGAGCGCAACCTGCTGCTGATCAGCGGTGCGGTACCGGGCGCCCAGGGTGGCCAGGTCATCGTGCGTCCGTCGGTGAAGGCCGCGGCCCAGAAGAAACGCAAGAAGATCGCGCCGGCCAAACAGCAGGCTGCCAAGCCCGCGACTCCGGCCAAGAAATAAGCGGTGCCCGAAATGAAACTCAAAGTTGCCAATGGTGGCGCCGAGCTCGCAGTTTCCGACGCGATCTTCGGCAAGGAATTCAACGAATCGCTGGTGCACCAGGTGATCACCGCGTATCGCAACGCCGGTCGTGCGGGCACCAAGGCCCAGCTGACCAAGGCCGAAGTGCGTGGCGGTGGCCGCAAGCCGCGTCCGCAGAAAGGTGGCGGTACGTCGCGCGCCGGCTCGATCCGCTCGCCCATCTGGGTCGGTGGTGGCCGTGCGTTCGCCGCGAAACCGCGCGATTTCTCGCAGAAAGTGAACAAGAAGATGTACCGCGGCGCGCTGCAGTCGATGCTCTCCGAGCTCGTGCGCCAGGATCGCCTGATCGTGACCGAACTCGTTCACGGTCGATGCGCCCAAGACCAAGCTGGTTGCCGAGCAGCTCAAGAAACTGAAGCTCGAGCGCGTGCTCATCGTCGTCGAAGGCATCGACGAGAAACTGTTCCTCGCCGCGCGCAACCTGCCGCACGTCGAAGTGCTGCAGGTCGCGCACCTCAACCCGCTCTCGCTCGCCAGCTACGACAAGGTGCTGGTGACCTCGGGCGCCGTGAAACTCATCGAGGAGCGCCTGCAATGAGCCCCGCTGCGAAGGTCGCCAAGGCCGCCAAGGCTGCCAAGTCTTCCAAGGAAGACGCCGCCGTGAAGACCGAGAAGGCGCCGAAGGCTGCGAAGCCGGCGTCGAAGAAGGTCGTCGACATCAAGGACGCACCGAAGAAGGGCGCGAGCCACGTCTTTCAGCCGAAAAGCTCATCAACGTGCTGCTCGCGCCGCACATCACCGAGAAGACCTCGCTGGCCATGCAGAACACGAATACCTATTCGTTCCGCGTGCGTCGCAGACTCGACCAAGCCGGAGATCAAGGCCGCGGTCGAACTGATGTTCAACGTCAAGGTGAACGGCGTGCAGGTGGTCAACGAAACCGGCAAGACGCGTCGCTTCGGCAAGACGATGGGCCGCACCCAGGACATCAAGAAAGCCTACGTTCGCCTGGCCCCCGGCCAGACGATCGACTACGAAGCCAAGATCAAGGCCTAAGGTAGTTAGATATGCCAGTCATCAAGATGAAACCGACTTCGCCGGGCACGCGCTTCGTCGTCAAGCTCGACAAGTCGCACCTGCACAAGGGCGGCCCGTTCGAGCCGCTGACCCGCAAGCAGAAGAGCCACTCGGGACGTAACAACGTCGGCCGCATCACCACGCGCCACCAGGGCAGTGGTACCAAGCACAAGTACCGCATCATCGACTTCCGTCGCGACAAGGACGGCATCAAGGGCGTGGTCGAGCGCATCGAGCACGATCCGAACCGCACCAGCCACATCGCGCTGATCAAGTACGCCGATGGCGAGCGCCGTTACATCATCGCCGCCAAGGGCATGCAGCCGGGCGACGAGATCCGCTCGGGTTCCGATTCGCCGATCAAGTCCGGCAATGCCATGCAGCTGCGCCACATCCCGGTCGGCTCGATCGTGCACAACATCGAGTTGAAGCCCGGCAAGGGCGGCCAGATGGCGCGCAGCGCCGGCAACTCGGCCAGCTTCACCGCACGCGAAGGCATTTACGCGACGCTGCGTCTGAAGTCCGGCGAGAGCCGCAAGGTTCACGTCGACTGCCGCGCCACCATCGGCGAGGTGTCGAACGACGAACACAACCTGAAGGTGTACGGCAAGGCCGGTGCCAAGCGCTGGCTGGGCATCCGCCCGACGGTGCGCGGCCAGGCCATGAACCCGGTCGATCACCCGCACGGTGGTGGTGAGGGCAAGTCCGGCCAGGGCAATCCGCATCCTGTCAGCCCGTGGGGTCAGAACGCCAAGGGGCTCAAGACTCGCCGTAATAAACGCACGACCAACATGATCGTGCAGCGTCGTCAAAACCGTATTCGTTAATAGGGATCCGCCCATGCCGCGTTCACTGAAAAAAGGCCCGTTCGTCGATCTGCACCTTCTCAAGAAGGTGGAGACGGCCGCTGCCAAGAACGATCGCAAGCCGATCAAGACCTGGTCGCGCCGCTCGATGGTGGTGCCCGACATGGTCGGTCTCACGATCGCCGTCCACAACGGCAGGCAGCACATCCCGGTGCTGATCACCGAGAACATGGTGGGCCACAAGCTGGGTGAGTTCTCGCCGACGCGCACCTTCAAGGCGCACTCGGGCGACAAGAAGGTGGAGGCGTCGACCTAACATGGAAGCACGAGCAATCCTGCGCTACGCGCGCATCTCGCCGCAGAAATGCCGCCTCGTCGCCGATACCGTGCGCGGCGCGCAGGTGTCGAAGGCGCTCAACACGCTCAAGTTCATGCCGAAGAAGGGCGCGGACCTGGTGCACAAGGTGCTCTGGTCGGCCGTGGAAAACGCGCAGAACAACCAGGGCGCGGACGTGGATGACCTCAAGGTCACCCAGCATCATGGTCGACGCGGCGCCGCAATTTAAGCGCTTCGGTTCCAAGGCCAAGGGCCGCGGCACGCGCATCATCAAGCGCAACAGCCATATCACCGTCGTCGTCGGCGATGGCAAGAAGGACGAGTAAGCCATGGGTCAAAAGGTAAATCCGGTTGCGATCCGCCTCGGCATCACCCGTGAATGGGTGTCCAAGTGGTATGCGAACAAGAAACAGTTCCCGATCCAGGTGCACACCGATTTCCGCGTGCGCGAGTTCCTCAAGACCAAGCTCGCCGACGCGTCCGTCAGCCGCATCCTGATCGACCGCGCCGCCAAGCGCGTCAACATCACGATCCAGACCGCGCGTCCGGGCATCGTGATCGGCAAGAAGGGTGAGGACATCGAGAAGCTGCGCGCCGAAACGGCCAAGATGCTCAAGCTGCTGCCGCAGGACGTGCGCCTCAACATCGCCGAGATCCGCAAGCCGGAGCTCGATGCGCAGCTGGTGGCCGACGGTATCGCGCAGCAGATCGAGAAGCGCGTGATGTTCCGCCGCGCCATGAAGCGCGCCGTGATGAGCACCATGCGCTCCGGCGCCCTGGGCGTGAAGGTGCGTCTCTCGGGCCGCCTCAACGGCTCGGAAATCGCCCGCACCGAGTGGGCGCGTGAAGGCCGCGTGCCGCTGCACACCTTCCGTGCCGACATCGACTACGGCCTGGGCGAAGCCCGCACCACCTACGGCGTCATCGGCGTCAAGGTGTGGATCTTCAAGGGCGAAGTGTTCGACAAGGCCGAGCTCGCCCAGCACGAGGCGAATGCCGAAGAAGCCGCCGCGGCCAGCGCCGCAGCAGCGGCTCCCGCCGAGCAGCCGCGACCCCGGCCGCCTAAGGTAGATAGACCATGCAACAGCCCAAGCGCACCAAGTATCGCAAGCAGTTCAAGGGAACGAACACCGGCCTCGCGCATCGCGGCAGCTCCGTGTCGTTCGGTGAATATGGCCTGAAGGCGACCAGCCGCGCCCGCATGACGGCGCGCGAGATCGAGGCCGCGCGTCGCGCCATGACCCGCTACGTCAAGCGTGGCGGCCAGGTGTGGAACCGCATTTTCCCCGACGTGCCGGTCACCAAGAAGCCCCTCGAAGTCCGCATGGGCTCGGGCAAGGGCAACGTCGAGTTCTGGGTGGCCAAGGTGCAACCCGGCAAGGTTTTGTTCGAGATCGAAGGTGTCGACGAGGCGACCGCGCGTGAAGCGTTCCGCCTGGCCAGCGCCAAGCTCTCGGTGTCCACCATGTTCGTGAAACGGCAGGTGCGTTGATGAGCGCCAAAGAATTGCGCGGCAAAGAGCCGAAGGACCTGCAGGCGGAGATCATCAAGCTGCGCCGCGAGCAGTTCAGCCTGCGCATGCAGGCGGCGAGTGGCCAGACCGTCAAGTCCACGGACTTCGGCAAGGTCAAACGCAGCATCGCGCGTGTGAAGACCGTGATGCGTGAGAAGCAGCTGGCAGGAGCGAAGAAATGAGCGCCAACGAAGAAAGCCCCAAAGTAGCCGGACAAGCTGAAGTCAAGAAGCCGTCGCGCGCCCTGACCGGGAAAGTCGTGTCCAACAAGATGGACAAGACCATCGCCGTCGAAATCGAGCGGCTGATCAAGCATCCGCGTTACGGCAAGTACATCCGTCGCACGACCAAGCTGCTGGCCCACGACGAAAACAAGGAAGCCCGCGAGGGTGACACCGTGTCGATTGCGCCCTGCCGTCCGCTGTCACGCCGCAAGTCGTACAAGCTGGTCTCGGTGGTCGAGAAAGCGAGCGCGCAATGATCCAGCTGCAAACCATGCTCAATGCCGCTGACAACAGCGGCGCCCGGACCTTGATGTGCATCAAGGTGCTCGGCGGCACGCGCCGTCGTTATGCGCAGGTCGGCGACGTCATCAAGGTGTCGATCAAGGACGCGATCCCGCGCGGCAAGGTCAAGAAGGGCGAGGTGTACGACGCCGTGGTCGTGCGCACCAAGCGTGGCGTGCGCCGCGCCGATGGTTCGGTGCTGCGCTTCGACACGAACGCCGCGGTACTGCTCACCAACAAGCTCGAGCCGGTCGGCACGCGCATCTTCGGACCCGTCACGCGCGAGCTGCGCACCGAGCGGTTCATGAAGATCGTGTCGCTCGCTCCCGAGGTTCTGTGACATGAACAAGATTCGCAAGGGTGACACGGTGGTCGTGTTGTCGGGCAAGGACAAGGGCCGCCAGGGCACCGTCCTCGACATCGACGGCGAGAAGATCACCGTCGAGAACATCAACAAGGCGAAGAAGCACCAGAAGCCGAACCCGCAGCGCCAGGTGCCGGCGGCCATCGTCGACAAGGCGATGCCCCTGCACATTTCGAAAGTGGCGCTGTGGAATGCGGCGGCAAAGAAGGCCGACCGCGTCGGCATCAAGCAGCTGAAGGACGGCAAGCGCGTGCGCTTCTTCAAGTCCAGCGGCGAAGTCATCGACGCCTGAGGCGTCAGAGGTCCGAGGCAGCAATGGCCAGGTTAAAAGAGTTCTATCAGAAGACGGTCGTTCCGAAGCTCAAGCAGGACTTCGGCCTCGAAGAACGCCATGCAGATCCCGAAGATCACCAAGATCACGGTGAACATGGGCGTGGGCGAAGCCGTGGCCGACCGCAAGGTCATGGACGCGGCGGTGGCCGACCTCACCAAGATCACGGGTCAGAAGCCGGTGCTCTGCATGTCGAAGAAGTCGATCGCCTCGTTCAAGGTGCGCGAGAACCTCGCGATCGGCACCAAGGTGACGTTGCGCGGCGAACGCATGTGGGAGTTCCTCGATCGTCTGATCACGATCGCGATTCCGCGCATCCGTGACTTCCGCGGCATCAACCCGCGTTCGTTCGACGGTCGCGGCAACTTCAGCCTCGGCATCAAGGAACAGATCATTTTCCCCGAGATCCAGTACGACCAGATCGACCAGCTCCGGGGCATGGACATCACGATCACCACGACGGCGAAGGACAACAAGCATGGCAAAGCCCTGCTCGAAGCCTTCAGTTTCCCGTTCCGCAAGTAAGGAACCACAGGGTATGGCCAAGACAAACATGATCGAGCGCGAGAAGCGTCGCGCGAAGATCGTGAAGAAATACGCGGCGAAGCGTGCGGGTCTGAAGGAGCTCATTCGCAGCCCGAAGACCAATCCGGAAGTGCGTGCCGACGCGCAGGTCGAAGCTGCAGAAGCTGCCGCGCGACGCCAGCCCCAGCGCGCGGTCGCAACCGTTGCGCGATTACCGGCCGCTCACGCGGCGTGTATCGCCGCTTCGGCCTGGCGCGCGTCAAGGTTCGCGAAGCCGTGGCGCGTGGCGAACTGCCGGGCGTTTCCAAGGCGAGCTGGTAAGGAGCACATGGCATGAGCATGACTGATCCCATTGCCGACCTCCTGACCCGCATCCGCAACGCGCAGCTGGCGCGCAAGACGGAAGTGTCCGTCTCGTGCTCGAAGCTGAAGACCGCGTTGGTCAAGGTGCTGAAGGACGAAGGTTACGTGGCCGGATTCCAGGTCACCAACGACGGCGTCAAGCAGACGCTGAGCATCGAGCTGAAGTACTTCGACGGCCGCCCCGTGATCGACCGCCTCGAGCGCGTGTCACGTCCCGGCCTGCGTATCTACCGCAGCAAGAGCGAGCTGCCGAAGATCCAGGGTGGTCTCGGTACCGCCATCGTTTCCACGCCCAAGGGCGTGATGACGGACAAACAGGCGCGGGCCATCGGGCAGGGCGGCGAAGTGCTCTGCATCGTGGCCTGACCAAAGAGACACAGCTATGAGTCGAGTTGCAAAAAGACCCGTCGAGCTGCCCCAGGGCGTCACCGCCACCGTGGCCGCCAACGTGGTCAAAGTGAAGGGCGCCAAGGGCGAGCTCAGCCTCGTCGTGGCCAACGGTGTGTCGCGTCGAACAGCAGGACAAGAAACTGCAGGTCAAGTTCGACGGCGCAGCAGTCGCGCATGACCGCGGGCGCGACGCGCGCGCACCTGGCGAACATGGTGCTGGGCGTGTCCAAGGGCTACGAGCACAAGCTCGAGCTGGTGGGCGTCGGCTTCCGCGCCGCCGTGCAGGGCAAGGTGCTCAACCTCACGCTCGGCTTCTCGCACGCCGTGAATTTCCCGATTCCGGACGGCATCTCGATGGAAACGCCGAGCCAGACCGAAATCGTCATCAAGGGCATCGACCGCCAGAAGATCGGCCAGGTGGCCGCGAACATCCGTGGCATTCGCCCGCCGGAGCCGTACAAGGGCAAGGGCGTGCGCTACACCGGCGAAAAGATCGAACTCAAGGAGGGCAAGAAGAAGTAATTCTTCGGCACTCATATGCAGATCACCAAGAAAGAGCGGCGCCAGCGCCGCGCCATCAAGACCCGCATGAAGATCCGCGAGCTCGGAGTCGCGCGTCTGACCGTGCACCGCACCCCGCAGCACATCTACGCGCAGGTGTTCGACGCCGCTGGCGGCAAGGTGCTGGCCTCGGCCTCGACCGTCCAGGAGAAAGTCGCCAAGGGCCTCAAATCAACCGGCAACGTCGAGGCCGCCAAGGCCGTCGGCACCGCGATCGCCGAGGCTGCCAAGGCCGCGGGCGTCACCAAGGTCGCGTTCGATCGCGCGGGCTTCATGTATCACGGCCGCGTCAAGGCGCTGGCCGACGCCGCGCGTGAAGCCGGCCTGGAATTCTGAGGACTAACTAATGGCACGACCCGACAACAAATCCCAGGCTCAGGACGAGTTCCTCGAGAAGCTGGTTGCAGTCAATCGCACGGCCAAGGTGGTCAAGGGTGGCCGCCAGTTCGGCTTCACCGCGCTGACCGTGGTGGGCGACGGCGCCGGCCGCGTCGGCTTCGGATTCGGCAAGGCGCGTGAAGTGCCGGTCGCGATCTCCAAGGCCATGGCGCAGGCGCGCAAGAACATGGTCCACGTGGCGTTGAAGAACGACACGCTGCACTTCGCCATGAAGGGCTCGCACGGCGCGACCATGGTGTACATGCAGCCGGCATCCGACGGTACCGGCGTCATCGCCGGCGGCGGCATGCGCGCGGTGCTCGAGTGCGCCGGCGTGCGCAACGTGCTGGCCAAGAGCTACGGCTCGCGCAACCCGATCAACGTGGTGCGTGCGACGGTGAATGCGCTGGCAGCGTGCGCGTTCGCCCGAGGACATCGCCGCCAAGCGTGGCAAGTCGGTCGAGGAGATCCTGGGTCCCTGATCGACCCGGAGATGATACGACATGGCAGCCAAGAACATCAAGGTCACGCTGGCCAAGAGCCTCGCGGGCCAGTTGAAGAACATCCAGGCGTCGGTGCGTGGCCTCGGGCTGCGCCGCCGGCACCAGACGATCGAAGTCGCCGACACGCCGCAGAACCGCGGAATGATCGGTGCGGCTTCGCATCTGCTGAAGGTGGAGTGAAGACATGACCATGCGACTGAATGACATGAAACCCGCCATGGGCGCCCGCAAGACGCGCCTGCGCGTGGGACGCGGCGCCTCCGCCGGCCAGGGCAAGACCTGCGGCCGTGGCGTGAAGGGCCAGCGCGCGCGCAAGGGCGGCTACCACAAGGTCGGCTTCGAAGGCGGCCAGATGCCGATGCAGCGCCGCCTGCCCAAGGTCGGGCTTCCGTTCGAAGATGGAACAGGCCGAAGTGCGCCTGGACGAGCTGCACAAGATCGAAGGCTCGGTCATCGACCTGGACGCCTTGAAGAAGGCCAACATCATCCCGACATTTGCCGACCAGCGCGAAGGTCGTGCTGTCGGGCGAAATCAAGAAGGCCGTCTCGCTCAAGGGCATCGGCGCCACCAAGGGTGCGCAAGGAGGCCATCGAGAAGGCTGGCGGTTCGGTCGAGGCCCTGCCTGAGCCCCCGAAGCCCAGCAAACTGGCCAAGAAGCAGGCCTGAGGAAGCAAGGTAAGCGCCGTGGCAGACAGCTCCACCCAGAATCCGGCATCAGTACTCGGCGACGCGGCGCGTTTCGGCGACGTGCGCCAGCGCCTGCTGTTCCTGATCGGCGGCCTGATCGTCTATCGCATCGGCACGTACATCCCCGTGCCGGGCATCGACCCGGAGCGCGTCGCGAGCTTCTTCCAGCGACAATGCCGAGACCATCTTCGGCATCGTCAACACGTTCTCCGGCGGCGCGCTCGAGCGCCTGTCCATCTTCACCATGGGCGTGATGCCCTACATCTCCGCGTCGATCATCGTGCAGATGATGGCGATGGTGGTGCCGCAGTGGATGGAGTACCGCAAGGAAGGCGAGTCCGGCCGGCGCAAGCTCACCGAGATCACGCGTTACGGCACGCTGGGCCTGGCGCTGTTCCAGTCGTTCGTCACCGCGAGCGGCCTGCAGGCGCAGGGCATGCGTGGTGGCGCCGGGCTGGCAGTTCCTGTTCGTCGCGACCATCACGATGACCACCGGCGCCATGTTCCTCATGTGGCTGGGTGAGCAGATCACCGAGCGCGGCGTGGGCAACGGCATCTCGATGATCATCCTGGGCGGCATCGTGGCGGGTATTCCCGGCGCGATCGGCACGCACGGTCGACCAGATCAACACCGGCGCCATGTCGGGCCTGTTCGCCATCGTGCTCATCGTCGTGGTGCTCGGCGGTGACCGCGTTCTGCGTGTTCGTGGAGCGTGCGCAGCGGCGCATCCCGGTCGACTACGCCAAGCGCCAGGTCGGCCGCCGCATGATGGCCGCGCAGACCACGCACCTGCCGTTCAAGATCAACATGTCGGGCGTGATTCCGCCGATCTTCGCCTCGAGCCTGCTGCTGTTCCCGGCGACCATCGCCGGCTTCGGCGGCGCGAACAACGACAGCTGGTGGGGCAACGCGCTGCAGACGTTCTCGGCGACGATCGGCTACGGCCAGCCGCTGCACATCGCGATGTACGCGTTCCTGATCATCTTCTTCTGCTTCTTCTACACGGCGCTGGTGTTCAACGCGCGCGAGACGGCCGACAACCTCAAGAAGTCGGGCGCCTTCATCCGCGGCATCCGCCCGGGCCAGCAGACCGGCGAGTACATCGACAAGGTGCTGACGCGGCTCACGCTGTGGGGCGCGCTGTACATCACCGCGGTGTGCCTGCTGCCCGAGATCATGGTCGTGGAGCGGCGGCGTGCCGTTCGTGTTCGGCGGCACCTCGCTGCTCATCGTCGTCGTGGTCGCCATGGATTTCTTCTCGCAGCTGATTGCGCACACGCAGTCGCACCAGTACGGCAGCCTCATGAAGCGCGCCAATCTCATGGGTTACGGCCGCAGCGGCGCGCCGCAGTAATTAAGGAAGGTTGAGAACATGAAAGTACGTCCCTCGGTCAAGAAGATCTGCAAGAACTGCAAGATCGTGCGCCGTCGCGGCGTGGTCTACGTCATCTGCGCGGACACGCGTCACAAGCAGCGCCAGGGCTAACAGGTAGGTATCGAACATGGCACGTATTGCCGGCATCAACATCCCGATGAACAAGCACGTGGTCATCGGGCTCACGCACATCTTCGGCGTGGGACGTTCGCGCGCGAAGGACATCTGCGTCGCCACGGGCATCGCGCCGACGACCAAGGTGAAGGATCTCACCGAGGTCGAGGTCAACGCGATCCGCTCGGTGCTCGCCAAGACCGCGGTCGAAGGCGACCTGCGCCGCGAGAACTCCATGAACATCAAGCGTCTCATGGACCTGGGCACGTACCGCGGCATGCGCCATCGCAAGGGTCTGCCGGTTCGTGGTCAGCGCACGCGCACCAACGCGCGCACGCGCAAGGGCCCGCGCAAGCAGGCCGTGAAGCTGAACGCTCCTCCGGGCAAGGTGTAAAGAGGTAAAGAGTATGGCTGACGAAAAGAAGACTGAAGCCGCCGCTCCGGCAGCGGCTGCTGGCGCCGCCGCCGCCGCTGGCCCGAAGAAGCCGAAGAAGGCACGCAAGAACGTGCTGGACGGCATCGCGCACGTGCACGCGTCGTTCAACAACACCATCATCACGATCACCGATCGCCAGGGAAACACGCTTTCCTGGGCGACCTCGGGCGGTTGCGGCTTCCGCGGTTCGCGCAAGTCCACGCCGTTCGCGGCGCAGGTGGCGGCCGAGAAGGCCGGCGTCGCGGCGCAGGAACACGGCGTGAAGAACGTCGAAGTGCGCGTCGGTGGTCCCGGCCCGGTCGTGAATCCGCGGTGCGCGCCCTGAACGCCTGCGGCCTCAAGATCACCAGCATCTCGGACATCACGCCGATTCCGCACAACGGCTGCCGCCCGCCCAAGAAGCGTCGCGTTTAAGCAGGACAAATACAGATGGCAAAGTACACCGGTCCCAAGTGCAAGCTCTCGCGTCGCGAAGGCACGGATCTTTTCCTGAAGAGCGGCGTCAAGCCGCTCGAGAGCAAGTGCAAGTTCCAGGTGCCGCCGGGCGGCATCAAGGGCGAGCGCAAGCAGCGCCTGTCGGACTACGGTCTGCAGCTGCGCGAGAAGCAGAAGCTGCGCCGCATGTACGGCGTGCTCGAGCGCCAGTTCGCCAACTACTACGTCGAAGCGGCGCGCCGCACCGGCTCCTCGGGTGAGAACCTGCTGAAGCTGCTCGAGTGCCGTCTCGACAACGTGGTGTACCGCATGGGTTTCGCCGCGACGCGCTCGGAAGCGCGCCAGCTGGTGTCGCACAAGTCCATCGCCGTGAACGAAGGCGTGGTCACGATCGCGTCGTACCAGTGCAAGGCCGGCGACATCATCACGGTGCGCGAGAAGGCCAAGAAGCAGCTGCGCATCCAGGGCGCGATGCAGATCGCCACGCAGGTGGGTCTGCCCGAGTGGGTGGACGTGAACGGCACGGAATTCCGTGGCGTGTTCAAGTCGGTGCCGGGACGGGACGAGATCCTGCCGGACATCAACGAAAACCTGGTCGTCGAGCTTTACTCGAAGTAAGAGATTTCGATTGTTTACCCGCCTCCGGCGGGCTGCGAATTGTTTACCCGCCTGCGGCGGCTGCTACATCCCGTCTGACGGCGGGGAAGGTGGAATGAATGCAAGGTTCAGTCAGCGAATTTTTGAAGCCGCGTGTCGTCAAGGTGCAGCCCACGGCTCCGCGCCAGGCGCGCGTCGTCATCGAGCCGTTCGAGCGTGGCTTCGGCCATACGCTCGGCAACGCGCTGCGTCGCGTGCTGCTGTCGTCCATGCCGGGCGCGGCGATCACCGAGGTCGAGATCGAAGGCGTGCTGCATGAGTACACCTCCATCGAAGGCGTGCAGGAAGACGTGGTCGACATCCTGCTGAACCTCAAGCAGGTCGCCCTCAAGATGCACACCCGTGACAGCGCCGAGCTGCGCCTGTCGAAGAAGGGCCCGGGCCCGGTCACGGCCGGCGACATCCACACGGACCACGACATCGAAGTCGTGAACCCGGAGCTGGTGCTCGCGAACCTGACCAAGGCCGGTGAGCTGACCATGACGCTGCGCGTCGAGCGTGGCCGTGGCTACCGCCCGGCGGCGAATCGCGCCGCGTTCGAAGAGCAGAGCCGTCCGATCGGCCGGCTGCAGCTCGACGCCTCGTTCTCGCCCGTGCGACGCGTGACCTACATGGTCGACGCCGCCCGCGTGGAACAGCGCACCGACCTCGACAAGCTGGTCATCGACATCGAGACCAACGGCACCATCGACGCGGAAGAAGCCATCCGTCGCGCCGGCGCCATCCTCAAGGATCAGCTCTCGGTGTTCGTGGACCTGCAGGGCGAGGAAGAGGCCAGCACCAAGGTCTCCGAGATGCAGTTCGACCCGCTGCTGCTGCGGCCCGTCGACGAGCTCGAGCTCACCGTGCGTTCGGCCAACTGCCTCAAGGCGGAGAACATCCACTACATCGGCGACCTCGTGCAGCGCACGGAAGTCGAGCTGCTGCGCACCCCGAACCTCGGCAAGAAGTCGCTCACCGAGATCAAGGAAGTGCTGCAGAGCCACGGCCTCATGCTGGGCATGCGCCTGGATGGCTGGCCGCCGGCCGGTCTCAAGCACGATTCCGATCGCGGAATGATTTGAAGTTGAAAGTCGAAGGGCCGGTTCGCGCCGGCCTTGTCCGGCGAATAGCCGGCCATAGAAAAGTTTGAAGAGAGAAGAGTTATGCGTCATCACCTTTCCGGTCGCCAGCTGTCGCGCAATGCGCCGCATCGCCACGCGCTGCTGCGCAGCCTGTCGGTGTCGCTGCTGCGATACGAGACCATCCGCACCACGGTGCCGAAGGCCAAGGAACTGCGCCGCGTCGTCGAGCCGTTGATCACGCTCGGCAAGGAAGACAGCGATTCGAACCGTCGGCTGGCGTTCGCGCGCCTGCGCGATTCCGAGATCGTTGCCAAGCTGTTCGACACCATCGGTCCGCGCTTCAAGGCGCGTCCGGGTGGCTACACGCGCATCCTGCACATGGCGCCGCGTCCGGGCGACAACGCCCCGATGGCGCTGATGCAGCTGGTGGAGCGTTCGGCTCCTGAGGCAGTCGAGGCCGCGCCGGAAGACAAGAAGGCGAAGAAGGCCGACAAGCCGAAGGCCGAGGCGGCCCCGAGCAAGGAAGACAAGAAGGCCAAGTCCGAAGCCAAGAAGGTGCGCGAGAAGGCCGCCAAGGCATGCCAAGGCCAGCGAAGGCTGCCGCCGAAGAAGGCCGCCAAGAAGGCCCCGGCGCCGCGGTCAAGAAGAAAAAGACCGCTGCCAAGAAAAAGAAGTCGTCGAAGTAGTTCGACGCTTCATGCGATACGAAACGGGCGCCCCCTCTTTGAGAAAAGAGTGGCGCCCGTTTCATTTGGCGAGTCGGCTACCGCGTGGCACCCTGGTCTTCCCAGGTCTCCCAGTACTTCTCCCAGTAGCGCGTGTCGGAATTGATCAGCCGCCACATGCCGGTCTGATTCACGAACACCTTGACCACGGCGCGGCCCTTTTCGACCTGCTCCGCGCAGGCCGAGGACCAGGAAGCCTTCTCGACCTGTGAGTCATGCGCGGACTGCGCGGTGGCGACGGACGCTTCCGGCTTTTGCTGCGTGCATTCCGGGGCCTGCGTGAATGTGCCCGACTCGTCGAGGTATTTCCTGATCTGCGCATAGACCGACGGCATGCCGCTCTTGAAGTGCTTGCCCTTCGCGCTGGTGTACTGGTTGTTGGAGCGGAATGTCATGCGGCCGGTGTTGAAGACGTAGATCTCGAACGACGGGCACTTGTCCGCGCAGCCTTCCACCTGCAGCGACACATAGGTATCGCCAGGTTTCGCCAGCGGCGTGCGCGCTGCGGCTTCTTCTGCGGCGGCGGGCAGGCCCGTGAGCGCCAGCCAGGCGGCCAGTGCGGCGCCAGAAAGTCTTCGGCCCATGAGCCACCTCCAGCATGCGATACGCGGAGAAGTCTATGCGCGCGGGCGGCGGCGCCTGGAGTAACTAACGTTACCGAGAACGGTACGGGATCGTCAGGTCGGGCTCGTGGTTCAGCCGACGATCGGCCATCCAGGTGATCCCGAGCGCGACGATCGCGATGATCACCGCCGCAAAGAGCCGGGTGGTGCGCGAGATCCGTTCCGAGGGCGGCTTGGAGGTCATGGTGGCGCCATTTTGCCCACATCGGGTGGCTGCCGTAAGCTCCGCGCACTCCAACAACTATCTCCGGGGAATGCCATGGGTCTCGCCAAAGAGTTCAAAGAATTTGCGATGAAGGGCAGCGTCGTCGACCTGGCAATCGGTGTGATCATCGGTGCGGCCTTCGGCAAGATCGTGTCGTCGCTGGTCGAAGACATCATCATGCCGCCACTGGGCAAGGTGATCGGTGGCGTGAACTTCACGGATCTCGCCGTCAGCCTCGGCGCCGATCCGGCCGGCAAGGAAGTGCTGTGGAAGTACGGCAATTTCCTGCAGATCAGCTTCCAGTTCCTGATCGTGGCCTTCGTGCTGTTCATGCTGATCCGCACCATCAACAAGCTCAAGAAGCCCGATCCGGCCGCGCCGCCGCCGGCGCCGCCCGCGCAGGAAGTGCTGCTGCGCGAGATTCGCGACCTGCTCGCGAAGAAGGTCTGAGCAAGCTCTGAGTGACGGCCGCCGTTCGCCATCCCTGGATGTTCCGGACGGCGGCCGTCGTCTATCTACTGCTCGGTGCCAGCATGGCCTGGCGTTTTGGCCTTACCGCTTATGACCCGGCGCATCGCCTCTGGGGCGTGGGAGCCGGCCTGCTGGCCCTGCTCGTAGGCGTATTCCTGTTCAAGCGGGCGCGCTGGGCTATTGGGTTATCTGCCATCGGCGCGGCCTTCATCGCCATGGCCGCCGCGGTGGCGGCACCCGTCATGCACGGGCCGGTGATCCTGGCGTTCGCCGCGGTCGCGATACTCTTTGGTCTCTACGCGGCGATGGCTGGCCGTGCGCTGCTCGAACGCAATGAAAACGCCTAGGCACGAGCCGCGTCGAACCCCGGCCGCGTGAGGTTCTCGTGGCTGCCCGGCAGCGCGACCACATCGTCCTCGATGCGGATGCCGCCGAACTTCTTCAGCTGCTCGACCCGCTTCCACTCGATCATCTTGCCGATGGGCTTTGCCCGCGCCTCGTTCAACAACTGGTCGATGAAGTAGACGCCGGGCTCGACGGTCACCACGAAGCCGTCTTCGAGCTTGCGCGTCAGGCGCAGGAAGGGATGGTTGTAGGGCCGCTCGATCTGCTTGCCGTCGGGCGAAGCCTGGGTGCCACCCACGTCGTGCACCTGCAGGCCTAACAAGTGGCCGATGCCGTGCGGATAGAACACCGTGGTCAACGCATGGTCGATGGCCTCGTCCGCACTCACGTTGATGACGCCGGCCTCGCGCAGGAACTCGCTGATGGCGCGGTACGAGGCCTGGTGGAAATCCCGCCAGTCGAGGCCGGCGCGCACCTGGGCGCACAGCTTGAGTTGCAGGGCGTCGAACTGCTTGATGAGCCCGGCGAACTCGGCGTCGTCATATGAATAGGTGCGCGTGATGTCGCTGGCGTAGCCCGCGAATTCGGCGCCCGCGTCGATGAGCAGCGCATGCAGTTTCGCGGGCGCGCGCCGCTCCTGGAACTGGTAGTGCAGCACCGCGCCGTGCTCGTTCAGCGCGACGATGGGGTTGTACGGCAGCTCCTGCTCGCGCAGCCCGCAGGCCTTCATGAATTCCAGCGCGATTTCGAACTCGCTGGCGCCGGCGCGGAAGGCGCGCTCGGCGGCGAGATGGCCCCGCGCACCGAGCAGGTTGGCCTCGCGCAGGCAGGCGAACTCGTAGGGTGTCTTCGCCGCACGCGCGTAGTCGAGCTGCGCCAGCAGATGCTGGGGATTGATGGCGCCAGGACCCCAGCCCACCAGCTCGGGGTAGGGCGCGCCGATGAAGGCCGCGCGCGACAGGTCCTTGGGCAGGGCGCTGCGCGCCGCCTCGCGACTGCCCACGCTCACGATGTCGAACTCCCGGGTCCAATAGGCATCGGGCAAGGTCGGCGACTGGTGCCAGTAGTCCACCGGCTGATGGATCAAAAGCTGCGGCTTCTTGCCGGGCGTGAAATAGACGAACGAGTCCGGCGCGTCGGCCAGCGGCGCCCAGACCTTGAATGGCGCCTGCGCCCGGTATGGCAGGTGGTGGTCGTCCAGGAACAGCAGCGGCGGCGTCCCCGAGTGCAGCAGCAGGGCGTCGTAGCCGGTGCTTGCGAGCGCGGCGGAGGCGCGCTTCTTCACGACGTCGATATGCCGGGTGAACAGTTCGGGCCAGCTCGGCGCGTTTTGTTTAATGGCGGGAGAATTCATGGGCGAATTCTATGCGGGTCACGGCGTGGACAAGTCATTGATGCGTCGCAACAAATCGCGTTTCCGACGCGACGCAAAGGCCATCCATCGCCTTTACCGCTTTGGAGACATGCGCGAGTTCTGACGCTCTGTCGCAAGACACGGACAAATTTTTGTAGTTGTTTCAAATGAATCCGGGACTCGATAAAATCCCGCGCCGCGATGCAAATCGCGTCACAAACGTTTGTTTGGCTCACTTACCACTAGATCTTTTTGGGGTACCCCTACATGAAATTGAAACTCGCTCTTGCCGCCTCGGTCGCGGCCCTTGCGCTGATTGCCTGCAGCAAGCAGGAAGCCGCTGCTCCGGAGGCCGCTCCGGCCGCCGAACCGGCTCCGGCTCCTGAAGCCGCTGCTCCGGCCCCTGAGGCTGCTCCGGCCGAGACGCCGCCTGCCGATGCGACTGCGGCTCCGGCCGAAGCTCCGGCCGAGGCGCCGAAGTAATAATCGACTCGTCGATTATTGCCTCGAGCCGATTGGCTCAATGACGGCCCGGGCAGAACGTAACAACGTCTGCCCGGGCTTTGTCTTTCTGGGGGGAGCGTGACGGTCAGTGTCAGGGATGCGCGCGGCGCCGCCCGCGATCGCGAGTGGATTGAAAGCGTCTACCGCGACTACCTCGACGATCTTTCGCCGCTGAACACCGGCGTGTTCAGCGCGACTTCGCTCGGCGAGATCGGTTACAGCGAATCCGACCAGCTGGCGCGCTGGTTCGGCGATCCTTCCGTCAATCCACTCGTCATCCTGCGCGGCAGCGAGCCGGTGGGTTTCGCCATGGTGGCGCGCGGCGCGATGCCAGGCCGGCCGCCGGTCGACTTCCGCATGGCGGAGTTCTTCGTGGGAAGAACCCATCGTCGCCGCGGCATCGGCCAGTTCGCGGTCGAGCTCATCCTCAATCGTTTCGCCGGCCGCTGGGAAATCACCGAGTACCTGCGCAACCCGGTGGCGGTGTCGTTCTGGCGCCGCGTCGTGGCTAACTACACCAAGGGCAAGTACCAGGAGCGCGTCACCAATGGTGAAGTCCGGCAGGTGTTCGAATCCGGCGTGGCGCGCGCGCCGAAACCGGCTTGAAGCCGTACTCGCGGTAGTCCTCGCCATGGCGATGGAAGGGTCGTACGCCGGCCCACGCCCGAGCGGTTCGCTGGTTGCCACGCGCTCCGAAGTCATCGCCACGCATGGCATGGCCGCGACCAGCCATCCGCTGGTGAGCCAGGTTGCGCTGGACGTCCTCAAGCGCGGTGGCACCGCCGTGGACGCGGCCATCGCCGCGAACGCCACCATGGGGCTCATGGAGCCCACCGGTAACGGCGTGGGCGGCGATCTGTTCGCCATCGTGTGGGATGCAAAGACCCGCAAGCTCTACGGCCTCAACGCCAGCGGCCGCTCGCCGCAGTCGCTGACCCTGGCGAAGCTGCGCGCGGAGCTGAAGAAACTCGACGTCACGCAAATACCGCCGCGTGGCCCGCTGCCGGTGTCGGTGCCCGGCGCCGTGGACGGCTGGTACGAGCTGCACGGCAAGTTCGGCAAACTGCCGATGAAGGAACTGCTGCAGCCCGCCATACGCTATGCGCGCGACGGCTTTCCGGTCACGGAAGTGATCGCCGAAGGATGGGCCGCCAACGCGCGGCTGCTGAAGCAATACCCTAACTACGCCGAGACCTTCATGCCCGGCGGGCGCGCACCGCGCAAGGGCGAGGTATTCCGCAATCCGCTGCTGGCCAGCACGCTTTCCGCGATCGCGGAGGGCGGCCGCGATGCGTTTTACAAGGGCGACATCGCGCAGCGCATCGAGAAGTACCTGCGGGCCAACGGCGGATACCTCACCGCCGCCGACCTCGCGGCGCATCGCTCCGAGTGGGTCGAGCCCGTGTCGACCAGTTACCGTGGCTACGACGTCTGGGAGCTGCCGCCGAATACCCAGGGTGTCGCGGCGCTGCAGATGCTCAATGTCCTCGAGCCCTACGACCTGAAGTCCATGGGATTCGGCAGCCCGGAATACCTGCACCTGCTGGTCGAGGCCAAGAAGCTGGCCTTCGAGGACCGCGCGCGTTACTACGCCGATCCCGAGTTCGCGAAAATCCCATTGAAGATGCTGCTGTCCAAGGAGTACGCGGCCAAACGTCGCCAGCTCATTGGCGACCAGGCGGCGCTCGCGTATCCCGTGGACAACAAAGCGCTCGACCAGAGCGACACCATCTACATGAGCGTGGCCGACGAGGCCGGCAACATGGTCTCGCTGATCCAGAGCAATTACCGCGGCATGGGTTCCGGCATGACACCTGACGGCTGCGGCTTCATCCTGCAGGATCGCGGCGAGTTGTTTTCGCTGAAGGATGGCCACGCGAACGTCTACGCGCCCGGCAAGCGGCCGTTTCACACCATCATTCCGGCGTTCGTCACCCGGGGTGGCAAGCCCTGGCTGAGCTTCGGCGTCATGGGTGGGGCCATGCAGCCGCAGGGCCATGTCCAGATCCTGGTGAATCTCATCGACTTCGGCATGAACCTGCAGGAGGCCGGCGATGCGCCGCGCGCGCGGCACGACGGCTCCAGCGAGCCCACGGACGAGGTCATGCGCGACGGTGGCGAGGTCATCCTCGAAGTCGGCGCTTCGCCCGCGACCGTGAAGGCGCTGGAAGCCCGCGGGCACAAGGTCAAGGTCGCGAACGACGGCGACTTCGGCGGCTACCAGGCCATCATGCGCAACGAACAGGGCGTGTATTTCGGCGCCACCGAATCCCGCAAGGACGGCGCCGCACAGGGGTATTGAACGGAAGCCCTGACAGGGAAGGGAACCTCAGCGCGTTGCGGTGCAACTCACGTGTGTTGGCGCCGGTGGTTCGGTAAGCGCGAGCCTTGTTTACCGATTGCGAGTGCTCGGGCAGGAGACCAAAGGGGGTTCTGGGCTGCCGGCGCCAGCACTCACTGAATCGCCGGGATTCCGAGTTGAATCGAATCCTCGGGTGTCCCGAATTCGGAAGCCCGCGGCTTGCGCGTGGTCGCGGGCAATTTTCCAGAATGCAGCGCGTCCAGCTTCGAATGCGTGGCCTTGGCCGCCGCCACCAGCTCGGGATACGGGCGGTCGGTGACGTCGATCCAGCCGATGTTGTAGTTCTCGCCGTCGCGCCGCCCGGTCGCCGGCTGATCGATCCATTGATACCAGTGCGCTCCGACGATGGCCGGATGCTCGGCGGCATGCTCCACGTAGTACGAATACGCCACGCCACGTTCGGCCTGGCTGGCGGTCTGCACCAGGCCCGGCGCGAGACCGCGCTCGGGCACGCCGAAGTGAAACTCGCCGATGAGTATGGGTAGTTTGGTGATGGCGTACACGCGATCGATGAAATCCTTCGGCGGCGCCCAGCGATACTTGTTCATGCTGTAGACGTCGAAGCCGCGTGCCAGCGCGATCACGTCGTCGGGCGGCGTGCCGCCGAAGCGTATGCCGAGATTCATGTGCCTGGGATCGGCGCGTCGCACGGCCGCGTTGACCACCTCCAGGTAATGCGTGAACGCCGCGTGCACCAGCTCCTTGCGCTTCTGCGGCGTGTCGCCGCGCGCGATCCCGGACTTGAAGCGTTGCTGGAGCGCGCTCGGCGGCCCGGCGAGCACGCGATCGACCAGCTCGCTTTCGCGAGCCGGCCAGGGCGGCTCGTTGCCGATGAAGTAGCCGATCATCCAGGGATCGTCGCGGCGCGCGCCGAGCTGCTGCAGGGCTTCGCGCTCCACGCGCTGCGCGAAAGAGGGCGAATACACATCGGGCATGCCCATGATGGCGCCCTCGATCATCTGCCAGCCGCGCAGCGGGTACACATACGCCTGGCGCAGCGTGGGGGTCGCCGCCAGCGCGTCGTTGAGCTCGGCGCCGTAGGCGGTGTTCAGTCCCCAGGCGCGCATGCGCCGCGCCGTGAGCTGTGCCGCCGGAGCACGCCAGTTCTCGCCGAAGCGGGTCTGGAGGTTGGCGACGTAGAACGACACCGGATCGCGCAGCGGATCCGGACCGGCGCCGGGCGCGGGAAACTGCGCGTGGGTCGGGATGCTGGCAAACAACTTGTCGCGGCCGAGAATCCGGGTGCGCGGCGGATCCGCGCCGGCGCCGTTCACTCCCGCCGACCAAAAGCGGCAGCCTTCCGGATCGATGAGCCACCAGCGCTCGCCGATCTGCTCCACGCGGAAGAAACCCGTCGCCTTGCGTTTTCCCGCCGGAAAGCCGCCATGGCGACAGGTCGCTGCGCCGCTGCGGGGTACGAGCATGCGCTGTTCGGCGCTCCATTCGCGCACCAGGTCCGGCGAGTTGCGTGCCTTGCCCGGCCAGTCGGCATGCACGTACTGGCCGTAGTCGTCGATGACGGGAGTGCCGCCGTCGAGCACGGCGTCGCCCGGATCGGTCTTCGACAGGCTGACCTTGCGAACTTCGACGCTGGTGCTGCGCACCGGATAGCGCATGGTGAGGCTGATCGCGCGCACGCGCTCGATGGGGCCATGCCCGCCGGCCTCGATGTTGATCCAGTAGCTGTTGCGCGGCTGGTTCACGGTGGACGCCAGTTCGTCGGCGTCGCCCAGTCCCTGGCGATAGAAGCGCAGCGGAATCGAGGCGCGCACCCAGACATTGGCGAGCGGATGAATGCGCTTGGATACGCTGCCGAATTCGCCCACCAGGCCCAGTTCGAACCTCTGGCTGCCGGAGGCGCGGAACTCGACCACCAGGAATTCGAAATCCTGCCAGTTTTCGGGGAGACCCGGATCTAGATCCGCCAGCGGCCACTGCACGGTGGACACATCGCTCGCGAAGATCGCCTTCTGCGGCGCCGCCTGAGCGCTAACAAACATCCCGGCCAGCGCGAGTGCGGCCAGCCACGGGCTCCGATTCTGCATCTCCACCCCTTTCGTGAACGCGCGCAGTCTATGTGGAAACCACGTCGGTGGAAAACACGGATGGAAAACCTGCTCCGGGTAGGCATGGGGCATCGCGCGCAGCAGGACTTGCAGCAAAGCGCCGGAAAAATTTCACGATTCGTCACGCGCGTGAAAGATTTCGAACGATTCCAGAAACGCGAAAAATCTGTTGCGGGGTCGCCGCGCGTGTCACCGCCGGCGATGAATGACCGCACTGAGACAATGCATCTGCCGCGAATCGTCCGGGTTCCCGCACCAGGGCGAGGCGCGCCGCGCGCGGCCGCGCGTGCGCACCCGGGAACGCGCGCGCCTAACTTCTCCGCGACTGCGGCGCTCAAGTGCCGGAAAAACAGCGTCCGCATGCGCTTGTCCCGCGGGCCGTGCGGCGACACATAGAAACGTGGATACCGGTGTCATGAATCCCAATAAACCTGCATCAGTGTCGGATGAAATGCAGCCGTATTTCGCTGTAGAAATCGTGTCTACCGGTAGACAAGATCGGGCCAGTATCGAGACAAAGTTGATGGGTCAGGGGACATGTCTCCGGACAACGAAATAGTTTGACAAGGATTTTTCCGGGGGTTTACGGTCCGCCCCCGTCGATGCCGGCCTCTGAAGTTCACGCATCGGTATCGACGCATCGATGCACATGGTCGATGCAGGACCAGGGGGATGGATCGCGGCCCGCCCGATGGCGGTGCGCGGTTCGTCATATCGCGCGAGGGGGTTCGGGCGGCGCGCCCGTACCAGATGGAACGAAGACAACTCTCAGACCAGATGGAGGCGTGATGACTATATTTCGGAAACTACTGATCGGTGGGGCACTACTCGCAGCGGCCGGCGCTGCCAATGCCGCAACCGACTACCCGTCGGGCTACACCAAGTGCGCGAAGGAAGGGGAGACGTGCTCCTTCAGCGGGACGCGCTCGGTTGCCTACGGCAAGTCGGGCACGTTCGTCTACGCGACGCTCACGGGGCCAATCACCTGCCAGGCTTCGCTGTTCCCGTCGATCGGTGTCGACAACCCGCGCTATTGCTCGTACTCGAACACCGGTTCGTCGTCTTCGAGCTCGAGCAGCAGCACGAGTCGTTCAGTTCAGCGAGCTCATCGAGCAGCAGCTCCAGCAGCAGTTCGCAGCAGCAGCGGCTCGGGCGGCATCACGGGCGCCACCTGCTCCTCGACCGGCGGCCTCGATCAGCGCGACGATGCGCGTGACCAGCGGCACGTATGACGGCGGCTGCCGCACGTTCAACCCGAGCGGTGCTCTGGGCGACGGCAGCCAGGAAGAGGGCCAGGATCCCGCCTTCCGCGTGGAGAACGGCGCGACGCTGCGCAATGCCATCCTCGGCAACAACGGTGTCGACGGCGTGCACTTCTACAACGGCGGCAACCTGACGAACTTCCGCTGGACCAACGTCGGCGAGGATGCGTTCACGATCAAGTCCTCGGGCACCGTGAACGTCTCGGGCGTCACGGGCTTGAACAGCGAGGACAAGTTCGCGCAGGTCAACGCGGCCTCGACGCTCAACATCTCGAACTGCATCGTCGACAACGTGGGCAAGTTCCTGCGCCAGAACGGTGGCACGACGTTCAAGATCACGGTCAACGTCGATCGCTGCCAGATCTCGAACATGAGTGAAGGCGTCTTCCGCACCGACAGCTCGAGCAGCGTGGCCCGGCTGACCAACAGCCGCCTGCGCAACTCGGGTTCGCTGTGCATCGGTCGTGGGCGAGCTGCACCGGCTCGGGAAACACGAACTACTGATCCAGAACGGAACTTCGGGAATGGATTTCTGAAGGCCTGGCCGGGGGTGGCAACACCCCCGGCTTTTCTCGTCGAAGGTGACAGCCATGAGCTGGAACTCGAAGCGGACAATACGCGCTGGCCTGTCCGGCGCGTTGGTCGTTGCTGCGGTGCGCGGTCGTATTGGGCGGTCGCTGCCCGGGCAACCTGTGGCGACGCCACGGCGATCCGTCAATCCGTCTCCAGGGTGCCGAGTTCCCGCCGCACGGACGCGCGGTGCGCGCCGGCACGGGCTCCCGGTCGATGCCGCCGACGACAGCGTCCGGCGCCGCGGTCGACACCGAGGAAGGACCGTCGCGCAGTACACCGCGCAAAAATACCAGCTACCTGTTCGAAGAGATCGGTATTCGCCGCAGCAAGGACTTCGCGCAATCTGCAGCGCGTCCTGTTGCTGCGTGAGCAGCGCACGGGCCGGCCGGACCCGGCGGATCGCGACGGCGCACTCGTGTCGAGGTCGACGAGGGCTGCGCGCGCATGCTCGACCCGGCCGATTTCGCCAACTTCGACGCGCTCAAGGAATCCGACCTCGAGCAATTCGAGCTCAACGAATACGCCGGCGGCGTCAGCAACGTCGCGCCGCTGGCGCGGACGAGCGCAAGTCGATCCTGCGCACAAAGCTCGCGTACAAAGGACGATTCCGGCAGCTGGTGGCGGACTCGGGACTGCTCGCGCAAGGCCTGAGCCCGGCGGAGCGCGAGCATGCGTACGCGTCACCGCGCGCGCACTCGAGCGACTACATGCGCGACTATCTACTGGAAGTCCGCCAGTACCTGAGCAACGACGAGCAGTTCGCGCTGCTCCGCAATTTCGAGACGACCGAGTTCGCGGCCGAGCTGGACAAGCTTCGCGCGAAAGCGCGCGTGAACCCTTCATCCCCTGCGTCACGAGGAGGCTAACGAAACAGGAAAGCACAGGAAGTCGACGCGCCGCCTGGCGCAGATCCACAGTTACATGGAAGCAACACAATTCCTGTTTCGACAGGGGGAATTATGTATTCAAGCAAATTCTTTACGGAGCGGTCCTGATCGCCTCACTGGCATGGCGCAAGCCACCATCACCTGTCGGCGAGCGCCGGGCAACGCCCAGGTGTCCCTCAGCTGGTCGTATTCGAGGGAAACGCCGGTGACCCAGGAGGTCTATCGGGACACCGATTCGAATCCGAGCGGCCGCGTGCGCATCGGCAGCGTCAGCAGCAGCACCCGCAGCTTCACGGCCACGGGCCTCAGCAGCGGCACGACTTACTACTTCTGGATCAAGAACACGGTCAACGGGGTCGCGACGAACTCCAACACGGCGTCGGCGACGCCGTCGCGGCGGCGGCGTCGTCGAGCGGTGGCGGTACCATCACCGGCGCCACCTGCTCGTCGACCGGGCAGACGTCGATCACGGCGACGATCCGCGTGACGAGCGGCACATACGACGGCGGTTGCCGCACGTACAACCCGAGCGGTGCTCTGGGCGACGGCAGCCAGGAAGAAGGCCAGGATCCGGCCTTCCGCGTGGAGAACGGCGCGACGCTGCGCAAGCCATCCTCGGCAACAACGGCGTCGACGGCGTGCATTTCTACAACGGCGGCAACCTGACGAACTTCCGCTGGACCAACGTCGGTGAGGACGCGTTCACGATCAAGTCGTCGGGCACGGTCAACATGTCGGGCGTCACGCGGCGTCAACGGCGAGGACAAGTTCGCGCAGATCAACGCGGCCTCGACGCTGAACATCTCGAACTGCATCGTCGACAGCGCGGGCAAGTTCCTGCGCCAGAACGGCGGCACCACGTTCAAGATCACGGTCAACGCGATCGTTGCCAGATCTCGAACATGGGCGAAGGCGTCTTCCGCACCGACAGCTCGAGCAGCGTGGCGCGGCTGACCAACAGCCGGCTGCGCAACTCGGGTTCGCTGTGCATCGGTCCGTGGGCGAGCTGCACCGGCTCGGGCAACACGAACTACTGACGGATGAATGGCGAGGCCGGGGGTGGCAACACCCCCGGCTTCTCGTCGAAGAGGGCCTGGCATGGCGACGCGCAATGCACGAGCGCCGCAGGCGCTCGAGAAGTCCGGCAGCACGTGAACCGCAACTTCTGGTTGTCGGTGCGCTGCTGGCTGTCACCGCGGCCGCGTGGTGGGCACTGCGCTCGTCGCCCGGCCGACCGCGCCGGCGGACCGGAGTCGCGCACGGTGCCGAGGCCGCGCCGCATTCCACGCTGGCGACCGGGTCCGGCGCCGGAGATGCCGCGCGGCCGGCCGGCGATCGTCGCCGCAGAGTCCGACGCGGATCCGCAATTCCAGCGCTACGTCGACGACAAGTATCGATTGCTGATGCGCGACGTGGAGGGGGCATCGCTGGCCGCGCTCGCGCGGCGTTGCTCGAGCGCGAACAGGTGGTGGTGGCAGATCAACACCGCGCAAGCAGTCCGCGATCCGGCCGCCAGACAATCACTGCCGGCAGCTCGAGCGCGCAAGGCTCGCCGACTCGATCGCGATATCGGCCGGCTGTTGCCGGCGGGCGATGGCGATGTTCGAGGTCCTCAAGGATGCGGACATCGAACGTTCCAGGTCGATGACTATGTCGCCGGCATATCCAATGTCGCGCCGTTGAGCGCAGCCGACAAGCAGGCGTGCTCTCCACCAAGCTGGTCTATCGGCAACGCTTCCGCCAGGTGCTCGACGATTCGGGGCTCATGACGCGGCGATCTCACGGCACCGCAACGCCAGTGGCATTGCACGGAAGTGTCGCGCGCCTTGAAGGAGTATCGCGGAGGCTACCTGCGGGAGGCGCGCCAGTACCTGTACGACGAGGAGCAGTACACGCTGCTGTCCAACTACGAGACCAGTGAATACGAGGCCGAGCTCGCCAAGCTGCGGGTCATCGCGGGGCTGGAGGGAGGCGTTTCAGACCACGCCGGGAATGAAGCGCCAGCTGCACGCGCCGCATGTATTCGGCGTAGCCGTTGTCGGCCATCAGCAGGTGGCGCTCCTCGGTGAGGGCGCGCAGCGCGTAGATGGCGGTCCAGCCGACATCGCGAAGAGCGAGTACGCGCTCGCGCGAGCGTCGCCGCTCGCAACCGGCGATAGAACGCCGGCATGGCGCCTATCCACCACGCGAGGTTCTTGGCGGCATAGGCCGGATGGCGCACGCACTGAATACGGGCCGCGGCTCACGATGCCGCGATTGGTGAGGTTGCTCGCCTTGAACCCCAGCGCGATCGACGCCCAGGAGTAGATGGCCAGCGCGACCAGCAGCGTGACATTGGCGCGAAGTGCGGCGTAGCTGTTCTCGAAATACGGAAAGTCGCTGGACTGCCATGCAGGAAACGGCCGGTGAAGTCGTTGAAGGGCGGGTAACAGGCCAGGCACACGAACCAGCCGAAGAAGGTCGGATCGACGCTGCGGATGCGATTGCTTAACGCGGGCACCTCGACGATGTATCCGAGCGTGAACAGCAGCGTGTCGACGAACAGGATGCACTGGAACACCGCCCAGAACAGCGAGGCGTCGAACAGGGCGCGGCCCGCCTGGCCTTCCTGCGCGCCGTCGATGAGCTGCACGACGGCCCCGGCCATGTCCGCGACGTGGTTCAGGCACCAGTTGATCATCAGCGGCGCGAAGAAGAACTTCAGCAGCAGCGCGAGGCTGGCCTGGCGGGCGGCCGGCGAGAGCGCCATGCGCAGCGGCAGCTGCCAGGGTTGCCGCGCGCGGCGCGCGGCATGCGCGCGCGATTCCGGCCGGCGCAGGCGCAGGACCACGAACCACAAGCCCTGCAGGAACACGAAGGCCTTGGAATGCAGCCAGGGATACCGGCGTAGAAGGGGATCAGGACCAGCGCATAGCAGCGCGATCAGCGCGAGGAACAGCGGTGCACGGTGAGCACGGAATCGATGTCGAAAATGCCGAACTGCCACTGGCCCTGCAGCTGCGTCGCGATGAAAGCCGCTGACGTCGGGGATGACCCAGTAAGCGAGGCCGATGAAGCCGAGCGTTGATAGATAGTTGCCGGCGAAACGCCGGTTGAAGATCGCTGGCGGGCATATGGGCTGTTAGCTAATGCGGCGATCTTCGCACGAGTCGCACGATGCGTTCGCCCACCAGCGACCAGGTCGCCGCTGCCGGGTACCGCCAGCGCGCTGCTGAAGTGGCGCGCGCTGTGCGTGGGCAGCACCTGCCAGCTGCGGCCGCCGTCGCCCGAGCGTCGCAGCGTTCCCTGGCCGCCGACCAGCAGCAGGTTGCCGGTACCCGGCTCGACCAGGGCCTTGCGCAGCACTCCGTCGGTGCCGCTCGGCACCGCGCGCCAGGTCAGGCCCGCGTCGCTGGAGCGCACGATGGCGCCGTGGGCGCCGAAGCAGATCAGCGCACCGCTGCGGCCATCGCGCACCATGCGACGCAGCTCCTGGCTGCTGCCCGAGGCGACGCTGTTCCACGTCGCGCCGATGTCGGTGGAGCGCAAGAGCGTGCCGTCCTGTCCCATCAGGAACATGAGCGACCCATCGGCAAAGCTGCCGTAGAGATCCTTGTCCGTGCCGGTGCCGATGCGTGACCAGCTGGCGGCGCCGTCGGTGCTGCGCGCCGCGAGGCCTCCCTTGCCGGCCACCAGCAGCGTGCCGCTGGCGGCGTGGACCGCGCCCTGCCAGAAGGGCCAGTTGTCCGTGGGCGCGTCGATCTGCACCGCGGTCCATTGCAGGCCGCCGTCGCGCGACACCTGCAAGCGCCCGCGCGCTTCGACGGCCACCAGCAGATTGCGCTTCCGGTCCGCGAGCATCCACGGGAAAGCGCGTTCCTCCTCGATCGCGCTCCAGTGCACCACCTGCCACGCGCTGGCGTCGGCGTTGGAGCGCAGGATGGCTCCCGGCGGGCCGGCGGCGATCAGCACATCGTCCGCGGGCGCGGTCAGCAGCATGCGCAGATCGGGCGGCGTGTTGACGTTGGGATAGGCGATGGCCAGCGGTCGCCAGCTGCGGCCGCCGTCCGTGGAGCGAATCAGGTCTCCCAGGCTGCTGCTCGCGAGCAGCGCGCCCCCGGGTGCCATGACGATCTCGCGCAGCGGCAGCTCGAGCGCGCTGCGTGCGCGGCTCCAGTGCGCGCCGCGAATCGGTGGAGCTAACTACCAGGCCGCCGTTGCCGAAGGACACCAGCCGGCCCGGCGCGGCCAGCAGGCCCTTCAGTCCCTCGCGCACGTCGCCCGAAGTTTGGGTCCAGCTCGCGCCGCCGTCGCTGGAACGCGCGACGGTGCCGCCTTCGCCCACGGCCAGCAGCGAGCGGCTGCGGTCGTCGAAGTACACGGCGGCGAGGTAGTTGCGGCGTCCGGCGTTTTCGATCGCCGTCAGATTCCAGGTCTCGCCCCCGTCCGCTGAGCGCACTACTTCGCCGTTGTGTCCCACCAGCACCAGGCTGTCGTGTGCCGCATCGAAGGCGGCGTCGGTCCAGAAGGCCGTGCTTTCGGCCTGCAGCAGATCCCAGCTGGCGCCATCGTCTTTCGAGATCAGGAAACGTCCCAGCGCACTGGTGGCGAGCAGCAGATCGCCGAAGCGCCGGTACGAGGTGACCGGCGTCACCGGGTCGGGCATGGCGATCCGGGTGACGTCCCAGCTCGTGCCGCCATCCGCCGACATGCCGATGACCCCCTCGTCGCCGCCGACCAGCAGTCGCTGCGTCTTGGGGTCGACGAACGAGGTCTGCAGATCGCTGGTGAGCGGCGAGGGCAGCGCCGTCCAGCGCTTGCCGCCATTGGTGGAATGCAGGATGCGGCCGCGCGCTCCCGCCGCGATCCAGGCGCCGCTCGGCGCGTGATAGCTCGCCGTCCTGAGATCCGCGTCGTCGCTGTTGAGCGCCGGCGTCCAGCTGCGCCCGGCATCCTGGGAACGCAGCACCACGCCGCGCGCGCCGACCGCGATCAGAACGCTGCCGTCGTCATTCGACGCCACGCGTGCCAGATCGACCTCACCCGGTGTGTCGGCGTGCGACCAGCTCGTGCCGTCTTCGGAGCGCAGGATGGTGGCATCGCTGCCCCAGAGCAGCAGGGTCTTGCCGTCCGGAAGCAGCAGGCCACCGCTCAGGTCCGGATTGATCACCTGCGCGTCGTACGCCGGTGCGGCTGGCAGCCACGTGGGGGCCAGGCAAAGCGCGAGCAGTGTGACGCAGGCGCGCGACACGCGCGTCCGACGGGTGAAAGTTTGTTCATGGGGCTGGCGCGAAGAATACCGTCGCGCCAGCCAGGACGTGAATGTCAGGAGGCGAGCGGTAGCGCTATCGAGAAGGTGGTGCCGACGCCGGGCTCGGAGATGCAGCGGATCTGCCCGCCGTGCGCATCGACGATTCCCTTGGCGATGTACAGCCCGAGGCCGGTGCCCGTCTTCTGGTGCTTTTTGCTGGCGGAGTAGTAAGGATCGAAGATGTGCGGCAGATCGTCGGCGGCGATGCCGGGCCCGCTGTCGGCGATTTCGATGTGCGCGCTGGCTGCCGCGCGTCCGGCTGGTCACCGTGATGCTGTCGCCCGCCTTGCAGAACTTGACCGCGTTGCCGAGCAGGTTCTGGAACAGCTGCATGAGGCGGGCGCGATCCGCTTCGGCGCGCATGACGTCCGTGCCGGCGTCGTAGGTAAGCGTGCAGGCCCTTGTCGCGCGCCGGCGCCTCGTGCGCGGTCACCGCTTCGCGCAGCACGTCGTTGACGACCATGGGCTTGGGATTGATGGAAAGCGTTCCCGAGCGCAGGTGCACCATGTCCATGAGGTCGCCGATCATGCGATTCATGAGATCGACGTTGCGCCTGATGCGCTCGTGCTGCTCGCGCACCTGCTGCGGGCGTGAGCTTGTATTTCGGATTGAGCAGCATCGACGTCGTGGTGTGCACCACGGCCAGCGGCGTGCGCATGTCGTGCGAGACGATGGCGAGCACGTCCTCGCGCGCGCTGCACGGCCTGCGCGAGCTGCCGCCGCTGCCGGTGCAGCTCGAAGAACACGTCGGCCTTCTGCCGCAGGATCTCCGGGTTGATGGGCTTGAACAGCACGTCGACCGCGCCGGATTCGTAGCCGCGGAACATCGGCAGCGGCTCGTTGGGCTCGCTGGCCGTGATGAAGATGATGGGAATGTGTTTCGAGCGCTCGGTGCCGCGCATCAGCTCCGCGAGCTCGAAGCCGTCCATCGTGGGCATGTGGATATCGAGCAGCGCCAGCGCGAAATCGTGCACCAGCAACAGCTCCAGCGCTGCCGGGCCGGAGGTGGCCTTGTAGATCTCGCGGTCGTCGCCGCGCAGCAGCGCCTCGAGGGCGAGGAGGTTTTCCTCGACGTCGTCGACCAGCAGGCACTTGACCTTATCGACCATCTCGATCCTCCGTACGTCGCCGCAGCAATTCGGCGAGCGACTGCCGACGTCCACTTCCATGCTGCCCGGCACCGCCTCCAACGCGGCCGCAGGCATGGCGATCATTTCGGCGGATTCAAGGGACTGCACCACCGTCATGCCGCCGGCCGCGGCGATCGGCCTTCAACCCGGCGGCGCCGTCGGCATTGGCACCCGACAGGATGACGCCCATGAGCCTCTCGCCATAGGCTTCGGCGGCGGATTCGAACAGCACATCGATGGCGGGCCGCGAAAAATGCACGCGCTCGTCCATGCGACAGCGCGAAGGTGCGTCCGGTCTCCACCAGCAGGTGGTAGTCGGGCGGTGGCGAAATAGATCGTCCCGCCGACGATGGGTTCCTTGTCTTCGGCGAGCTTCATCGTGGGTGCCGGCCGGCGTTGTAAAGATCTCCGTGAGCAGGTTCGGGCCGTCGGGCGGAGGTGGATCACGATGGCCATGGCCGGTGCGAATCGAGCCGGCAGTTGCGCCAGCACGCGATGCAGCACTTCGATGGCGCCCGCCGACCCGCCGATGACGACGAGATCGATGGCGCGGCTCATGCACAGCCCCTTCTTGCGGTAGATGCGCTCGTGCAGCGCGAACTCCGTGAACAAGTCGGCGGCCTCGCTGAAGCGCAGGCTTTCCTTCGAGCCGAGGCCGAGGAAGCCGCGGCTGATCAGCGCCTCGGCGAACAGTTGCAGCGCGCGGTTCTGCAGCGCGTGGTCGAAATAGATGAGCACGTTGCGGCAGGTGACCAGGTGCACCTCGGAGAACACGTTGTCGGTGGCCAGACTGTGATCGGAGAACGTGATCTTGCGGCGCAGCGCGGGATCCATGATCGGCGCGACGCCGAGATGCGCCGGATACGCAGTGATAGTAGTCGGACAGCGAGCGTCGTGCCGCCCGAGCGCCGGTGATTTTCCGTGAAGCCGCGCAGTCGCTCGAGGCTGTACACGCCCGCCGCCGCCGGCGCGCAGCGCCTGCGCGTTGATGTCGGTGCGCATAGATGATGGAGCGGTCGAGCAAGCCTTCCTCCTGCAGCAGGATGGCGAGTGAATAGGCCTCCTCGCCGGTGCTGCAGCCCGCGCACCCACACCTTGATGGAAGGATAGGTTGCGAGCACGGGCACCACCTGCTTGCGCATGGCGCGGAAGAATTCCGGGTCGCGGAACATGTCGCTGACCTGCACCGTGAGGTATTGCAGCAGCGACGGAGAAGGATTCGGGCTCGTGCAGCACGCGCTCCTGCAGTCCCGAGAGCGTCGCCACGCCGCAGGTGGTCGCAGGCCTGCGCCAGGCGGCGCTTGAGCGACGCCATGCGCGTAGGAGCGGAAGTCGTAGTGATAGCGGTCGAAGATGGCCTCCAGCAGCAGGCGCACTTCGAGGTCTGCCATGGCGCGCATCT
Organism: uncultured Pseudomonadota bacterium; assembly: GCA_963832505.1. GTDB lineage: Bacteria > Pseudomonadota > Gammaproteobacteria > Steroidobacterales > Steroidobacteraceae > CADEED01. Next base: position 74,951 of record CAWHUD010000002.1, read on the forward strand.
ACTTCGGCATCCAGATGCGGATCAGCGAGACCAGCTTGTCCACGTCGATGGGCTTGGTGATGTAGTCGTTGGCGCCGGCGGCGAGGCAGCGCTGCTGGTCGTCGGGCATGGCCTTGGCGGTGAGCGCGATGATGGGCAGGTCGCGCAGCTCGGGCTTCTTGCGGATTTCCTGCATGGCGTCGATGCCGTCCATCTCCGGCATCATGATGTCCATGAGCACGATGTCGGGCGCGGGCTTGCTGCGAGAACGCGCCAGCGCCTCGCGGCCGTTGCGCGCGATCACGATGTTGCCGCCGAGCGGCTCGAGCACGGACGACAACGCGAAGATGTTGCGCACGTCGTCTTCGACCACGAGGATGCGCCGGCCTTCGAAGGCGGCGTCGCGCCTGCCGGGCTTCCGCCAGCATCCGCTGGCGGTCTGGCGGGAAGTCGTCCTTCGACCTGGTGCAGGAACAGCGTCACTTCGTCGAGCAGGCGCTCCGGCGACTTGGCGCCCTTGATGATGATGGAGCGCGAATACTTGCGCAGCTGCTGCTCCTCTTCGGCGGAGATCTGCGCGCCCGGTGTAGACGATCACCGGCGGGAAGGCATAGGCATCGTCGGCCGCCATGCGTTCCAGCAGTTCGTGGCCCGAGGCATCGGGCAGCGAGAGGTCGAGCACCATGCAGTCGAAGGTGGTGCTGCGCAGCTGCTCGAGCGCCGCGGCGGCGTTGTCCACCGCCACCACGCGTGTGGTATCGCTGGCCAGCAGCTGGCACGATGCTCTCGCGCTGCAACTCGTTGTCCTCGACGACCAGCACGCTGACGCGTTGCTCGTTGGCGAACTTCTCCTTGAGCGCCAGCGAGCGTGGCGAGCAGTGCCTCGCGGTCCACGGGTTTCACCAGCGCGCCGGCGGCGCCCATCTCGCGCGCGGCGCGCGCGTTGTCCGTCTGCCGAGATCACCTGCACCGGCACGTGGCGCGTCAGCGGATTGTGCTTCAGGCGGTCGAGCACGGTGAGGCCGGAGTGGTCGGGTAGTTTGATGTCGAGCACGACGGCGGCCAGCCGGAACTGCGTGGCCAGCTCCATGCCTTCGTCGGCGGTCGTGGCGAGCAGGCAGTCGAAGCCGAGCTCGTGCGCGAGGTCGTAGAGCACGCGCGCGAACAGCGCGTCGTCCTCGATCACCAGCAGCACGCGGCCCGTCGTCGCTTGATCGATGCGCGATCGTCGGGCAGCAGCGCCGGCCGCGTCGCGCGGGCGCATCGGCGGCTGCGTGATCCGCGACCATTGGCAGCAGGCTGCAAGGTTGGAACCGCTGCCGGCTCCGCCAGGTCGTCGCTGGCAGTCGCGACTCGGGCAGCGAGCGCGGCAATATCAGCCGGAACACGCTGCCTTCGCCGGGCGTGCTCTCGAGCGTGATGTTGCCGCCCAGCAGCCGCGCCAGCTCGCGCGAGATCGAAAGGCCGAGACCGGTGCCGCCGAATTTGCGATTGGTGGTGCCGTCGGCCTGGCGGAAGGGCTCGAAGATGACCTGCTGGTGTTCGGCGGCGATGCCGATGCCCGTGTCGCGCACCGCGAACTCCACGCTGTCGCCCTTGTCGCTTTTCAGGGGCGCATTTCCAGCGCCACGTCGCCGCGCTCCGTGAACTTGATGCGCGTTCGACAGCAGGTTCTTCAGGATCTGCGACAGGCGCTGCGACGTCGGTGTCGATGGTCGGCGGCAGGTCCGGCGCCTTGTATCACGCGGAACAGGATCTGCTTCTCGTGCGCCATGGGCTCGAAGTGTCTGGACAGCCGATGCGCCGAGCTCGCCGAGGTCGATGCTGGCGTGCGTGAGATCGATCTTGCGCGCCTCGATCTTGGAAAGATCGAGGATGTCGTTGATGAGCGCCAGCAGGTCGTTGCCGGCCGAGGTGATGCCGCGCGCGAACTTCACCTGCTCCGGCGTGAGATTGGCATCGCGATTGTCGGCCAGCAGCTTGGCGAGGATCAGCGAGCTGTTGAGCGGCGTGCGCAGCTCGTGCGACATGTTGGCGAGGAACTCGCTCTTGTAGCGATTGGCGCGCACCAGCTCGGCCGCCTTGCGTTCGAGATCGAGTTTCGCGCCGATGAGGTCGTCGTGCTGCTGGCCCAGCTTCTGCGCATGCTCCTCGAGCTGCACATTGGTCTGTTCGAGCTCGGCCTGCTGGGTCTCGAGCCGCGCCTGCGATTCGCGCAGCTGCGCGCTCTGCGACAGCAGTTCTTCGTTCGCGACGCGCAGCTCCTCCTGCTGCGCCTGCAGCTCCTCGGCCTGGCGCTGGGTTTCCTGCAGCAGGTTTTCGCGTTCACGGCGCAGCATGCCGGTGCGGATCGCGATCGCGATGGGCTCGCCGATGCCGGCCAGCAGGTCGAGATCCGAATCGAAGGTGGGGTGCAGAAAGCCCAGCTCCAGGACGCCATGGGCGGTTTCGTCGACGACCAGCGGCGCGATCAACAGCGCATGCGGCTTGCGGCTGCCGAGGCCGGATCCGACCTTCAGGTAATCCGCCGGCAGGTTCTCGATGCGCAGGGCCTTCCTTTCGACGATGGCGCGGCCCAGCAGCCCGTCTCCTTCCGTCACCGCCGTCGGCATCTGCGCGGCGGCGTCGACACCGATTGCTGCGACCCGGCTGTACGCGCCACTGGGTTCGGCGACATACATGGTCCCGGCCTGCGCGCCGAGGTAATTCACGAGGAACTCGAGCACGCGCTGCGCCATGCGCGCCAGGGACTGCTCGCCCACCAGCGCATCCGCCAGGCGTGCGCGCGCCGTGCGCATCCAGTCCTGTTCGCGCAGCTTGATGCGCGTAGCCAGCGTGTTGCGCGCCAGCGACGGCCGTGGTCCAGATGCAGACGAGCCCCATGCCGCGATTGATGCGCGAGATGTCGGTGGAGCCGCCCGACGGCGACAGGAACCAGTCGACGACGATCAACACGGTCGAGGCAGCCGCCAGCATCAGCGGCAGCCACGGCTTCGGCACCAGGAAGCACATCAGCACCGGCAGCAGGTAGAGAATCCACGTGGTCACGCCGATCGGCGTGCGGATGTCGATGATGAAGACCACTGCCGTGGACATGGCGATGAGCCAGTAGATGACCGGATGCTGCGCGGACTCGAATCGATTCATCAGGGCTCTACCCACTCCCGCGAAAAGTCGCGGAAGTTTGGGGAAGTCCGGGAGTGCGTTGGGGCGGAAAGAGCCGTGGCGTGCCGTCAGTAACCTCCTACGTCGAGGTCAATCGGGGATTCGACCCCAAGTCAGCCCGTATCTGTGCGTCCGGACCACCGGGGAAGTTGACAGCACTCGGCGAAGCAGGGTTCGAATTCGACGCGAAGCCTGCGGGCAATCCGGGTGCGATGCGGTTGCTGGATGGAAATACGTTGTCGTGTTGCGGAGGGTGCTCGGCCATTCAGTCTGGTTTCAGCAGGGGACACTGATACTGCGAGCGACAAGAACAACGGGTGTGGCCTTGCATGCGCCAGCGACTGACAGGGATGGTTCTTCCGGCACTCGTACTCGCAGCCTGTGGCGGTACGACCGAACCGGCGCCGGCCGTGCAGGCGCGAGTCGCCGCCGGAGAGCCCCAACACTGCGACCGTGGTGTCACCGCCGGCGACACTGTTGCCCACTGCGAGCGTCGCCTCCCATCGAGTAACACGCACCATCGACAAAGATCCCGATGGCGATGGCATCGCGAACTGCAGAATTATCATTACGGAGGTTTTTGATAAGTCCGGAATGCTGCTGGAACGGATCCGCGAGGACGATTTCGAAGCCGATGGCATCGTCGATGCGCGCAACGTGACGACTTTCGGCGACTGAGTAGTTTGTGCCCGCGTTAGGTCAGGAAAGCGCCAGTCGCGACAGAATTCCGGGTAGGGTATCGCCCAAGAAAAACAGGAAATCAGTCAATGCGCGCAGTTCTCTCCGCCTCGGCAGTCGCGGTCATCTTGCTCTCGAGTGGTTGCGGCGGCGGCAAGGATGCGGCGCCGGCCGAAACCACCGGCATCCTGCATTCGCAGCTCAAGGGGGTGAGCTACCGCACGCCCTCGCATTCCGGCCAGACGGACGCCAACGGCACGTTCACCTGCCTGGTCGGCGAGACCGTGACCTTTTCGATCGGCGGCATCGAGCTGGGCTCCGCCACCGCGTCTTCGAAAATCTCGCTGTTCACGCTGGCCGGCATGACGCCACCGACCTCCGAGCTCGCGCTGCGCCGCGAGCTGTGGCGCATGCAGACCACGACCACGCCGCTGTCGCGCGTCACGAATCTGGCGATGCTGCTGCTGGCGCTCGATGCCGATGGCAATCCGAACAATGGAATCGACGTGAGTGCGCACGCGAACGCGACTGGCGAATGCGCAGCTCGACTTCGATGTGCGCTTCTTCGAATTCCCGGAGAAGCTCTCGAGACTGGCTCCGGATCTCACCCGGAACATACCGGCAGCGGCTCCGGTCAAGTGGCTGTACCGTTCACTGGGGATCGCGATAGCCGCCAATGCGCCGGTGCGACAGATCGACGACTACGATGGCGACGGGATCATCGACGCGGATCTGTCGACCACGCTGGATGCGCAAGGTGAGATCGCGGAAGCCGCGGTGGATACCTCCGCGGACGGCCAGCCCGACCAGCTCATTTCCTATGTGCGCGATTCGCTCGGGCGCATTGCGCGTCGACGCATGCTCGACGATCCGTTTCAGAGCGGCACATTCCAGCTCGAGCACATCACCGAGTCGACTTTCGATTCGCACGGCAACGAGGTTCGGCGCGTGGACCGGGAAGACGGCGGCGTGGACGGCAGCGTGGATTCGGAGACCATCCATGAATCGACCTTCGACCGTTTCGGACGAATCCTGAGCTCGACCAATACCATCGATTTCGACTTCGATGGCGTGCTCGATTCCACCGAGAGCCACGTGTTCACTCGCGACGCACGCGGCAATCTCCTCGAGGAACGCGTCGAAGTGGATCTCGATGCCGATGGCGGTATCAATGGGCTCTACATCACGACCAATACCTACGACGCCGGCGATCACAGGCTCACGTCGGTGTACCTGCGCGATCTCGATGGCGACGGCAATCCGGAAACTCGAATCGCGCAGGCCTTCACCTACGATGCGGCGGGACGCCAGGCCACCGCTTCCGAGGACTACGACATCGACGCGGACGGTGTCGTCGAACAACGCAGTTTCTCGACCAGCACCTATGACGCGGTCGGGCAACCTGCTGCGATCTGTGTCGCGCAACGACAGCGACTCCTTCGGCAGCTTTTTCACGTACGAAGTGACCACCGAGTCTTCATACAATCGGGATCGGCGGCGCACCAACGTCATTCAGAGCTATGACTTCCTGGCCGATGGCACGGTTGAAAACCGCATCACGGAAATGAACACGTACGATTCGAATGGCTTTCCACTGAACTATGAAAATCACACTGACAACATGGTCGACGGCGTGACCGACTCGTCCTTCGTCGTTACCTTCACGAACACGCCCGAGGGAGCGCAGCAGTCCTTCCTCGCCGAATTCGACAATGACGGGGACGGTGTCGTCGAGGATCGCAGACCTCGCAGATCAGCTACGCGCCCGCCGCCAATGCGCTGACGCCCATCGTCACGCAATACCTGGGTTTCTGAGGCCGATTACGGACTCTGCAGCAGCGGCCGCAGGTACTGCGCCGTGTAAGACTGCTTGCTGCGCGCCGCATCTTCGGGAGTGCCGGTGACCAGGATATTGCCGCCGCCCGCGCCGCCCTCGGGGCCGAGGTCTATCACCCAGTCCGCGGTCTTGATGACATCGAGATTGTGCTCGATGACCACGATGGTATTGCCCTCGTCGCGCAGCCGGTGCAGCACGTCGAGCAGCTGCGCCACGTCGTGAAAATGCAGGCCGGTGGTGGGCTCGTCCAATATATATAGAGTGCGTCCCGTGGCGCGCTTGGCGAGTTCGCGCGCCAGCTTGACGCGCTGCGCCTCGCCACCCGACAGCGTGGTGGCGCTCTGACCCAGCTGTAGATAGCCCAGGCCCACGTCCATCAGCGTCTGCAGGCGCGAGCCCACGCCGGGCACGTTCTGGAACAGGCGCAGCGCCTCCTCGACGTTCATGTCGAGCACTTCGTGGATGTTCTTGCCGCGCCAGCGGATCTCGAGAGTCTCGCGGTTGTAGCGCTGGCCCTTGCAGACGTCGCAGGGCACGTACACGTCCGGGAGAAAATGCATCTCCACCTTGATGAGGCCGTCGCCCTGGCAAGCCTCGCAGCGGCCACCCTTGACGTTGAAGCTGAAGCGGCCTGGGTCGTAGCCGCGGGTACGCGCCTCGGGGACTTGCGCAAAAATCTCACGAAGCGGGCCGAACAACCCGGTGTAGGTGGCGGGGTTGGAGCGTGGCGTGCGACCGATCGGGCTCTGGTCGATGTCGATGATGCGGTCGATTTCCTCGAGCCCGCGCACGTCGTCGCAGGGCGCCATGTCCATGACGGTGCCGTTGAGCTTGTGGTTGGCGTGCGTGAACAGCGTGTCGTTGACCAGCGTCGACTTGCCCGATCCCGATACACCGGTCACGCAGGTGAACAGGCCGAGCGGAAACTCGGCATCCACGTTCTGGAGATTGTTGCCGCGCGCGCCCTTCACCTGGATGGTGCGCTTCGGATCGAACGGCGTGCGCAGGGTCGGCAACGCGATCTTCTTGCGACCGGAGAGGTACTGGCCGGTGAGCGATTCCTTGTCTTTGACGATATCGTCCGGTGTGCCGTGCGCGACCACCCTGCCGCCGTGCACGCCGGCGCCGGGGCCGATGTCGAGCACGTTGTCAGCCGAGCGTATGGCTTCCTCGTCGTGTTCCACGACCAGCACCGTGTTGCCCAGGTCGCGCAGGTGTTTCAGCGTGCCTAACAACCTCTGGTTGTCGCGCTGGTGCAGGCCGATCGAGGGCTCGTCGAGGATGTACATGACGCCGGTGAGCCCCGAGCCCACCTGGCTGGCCAGCCGGATGCGCTGCGCCTCGCCACCCGAAAGCGATTCGGCGCTGCGGTCCAGCGTCAGGTAGTTGAGCCCCACGTCCACGAGGAACTTCAGCCGGTTGCCGACCTCCTTGACGATCTTGTCGGCCACTTCCGCGCGCCAGCCTGTCGCGTCCAGCGAGCCGAACATCTGTTTGGCGTCACCCACGGTGAGATGCGCGATTTCCGGCAGCGTGTGCGAGCCCACGTACACATTGCGCGCCGTGCGATTGAGCCGCGTGCCGCTGCAATCGGGGCAGGGCTGCGAGCCCAGGTATTTCGCCAGCTCCTCGCGCACCGGCAGCGAGTCGGTTTCCTTGTAGCGCCGCTCGAGGTTGGGAATGATTCCCTCGAAGCGATGCTTCTTCTTCGTGGTACGGCCATTGCCGTGCTGGTAGCGGAACTCCACTTCATCGTTACCGCTGCCGTACAGCATCACCTGCTGCGCCTTCTTCGACAGGTCTTCCCAGGGAGTTTCGGGATCGAACTTGAAGTGGCGCGCCATGGCGGTGATCAGCGCGAAGTAATAGGCATTCTTGCGATCCCAGCTCTTGATGGCGCCGCCCGCCAGCGACAGATGTGGATAGGAGACCACGCGCATGGGGTCGAAGAAGTCCTTGAGTCCGATGCCGTCGCAGGTGGGGCAGGCGCCGGCCGGGCTGTTGAAGGAGAACATCTTGGGTTCGAGCGCGGCCACGCTGTAGCCGCACACCGGGCAGGCCTGGCGTGCGGAGAACAGCACCTCTTCTCCTGCCTTGCCTGGCTTCTCCGCATCGTAGGGCGCGAGGCGCGCAGTGCCCCCAGCCAGCTTGAGCGCGGTCTCCAGCGACTCGGCCAGGCGCGTGGCCACGTCGGGCCGGATGCGCAATCTATCTACCACGGCCTCGACCGTGTGCTTCTTCTTCGCATCGATCTTCGGCAGCGCGTCCAGCTCGTGCACGCGGCCGTCGATGCGCACGCGCACGAAGCCCTGGCCGCGCAGCTGCTCGAAGACCTCCGCGTGTTCGCCCTTGCGATCCACCACCAGCGGCGCGAGCAGCAGCACCGCTTCGCCTTCGGGACGCTTGACGATCTGGTCGACCATCTGGCTCACGGTCTGAGCTTCCAGCGGTACGCCGTGGTCCGGGCAGCGGGCAATCCCCGCGCGTGCGAACAGCAGGCGCAGGTAATCGTAGATCTCGGTGACCGTGCCCACCGTGGAGCGCGGATTGTGCGAAGTGGCCTTCTGCTCGATGGCGATCGCCGGCGAGAGCCCCTCGATGCTGTCGACGTCCGGCTTGTCCATCATCGAGAGGAATTGCCGCGCGTATGCCGACAACGACTCGACGTAGCGGCGCTGCCCCTCGGCGTACAGCGTGTCGAATGCCAGCGAGGACTTGCCGGAGCCGGACAGTCCCGTGATCACGATGAGCTTGTCTCGTGGCAGGTCGACGTCGATGTTCTTGAGATTGTGGGTGCGGGCGCCGCGAATTTTGATCTGTTGCATTTGTCCAGCGCCAATATTGGCACGAATTAAAGGAAACCAAGGAGTGTAAGCGGCGAGGGCGGCTGGCGTATAACCAGTGCCCACTCGGGCTCAGGGCTGTATATCCGCTGCCGGATCTGCCCAATCAGGGACTTGCATGCAAAAGCGGTCGCATGGAGAGTCTTTGCCATGCGCACCCGCCGCGACAATCCATCGCATGATCGCTGCTTTCCGCCGATTGCGAATCGACGCGCCGAAACCCTGATCCTCGGCTCGCTACCCGGCCGCAAGTCGCTGGAGATGCAGCAGTACTACGCGCATCCCCACAACGCATTCTGGAAGATCATCGGTGCGATCTTCGGCGCCGATGGCGTCCTGCCTTACGAGCGGCGGGTGAAACTTCTCACCAGCCACCGGATCGCGTTGTGGGATGTGCTCGCCGCCGCCGAGCGTCCAGGCAGTCTCGATAGTTCAATCGTGCACGCATCCGCGCTGGCGAACGATTTCGAAGAGTTCTTTCGCGCCCATCCGCGGGTCCGGCGCGTGTTCTTCAACGGCCGCAAGGCCGAGGCGATGTATCGCCGCTTCGTGTTGCCCGGCCTGCCATCGGAATTCGCCGACATGAAGTACGAATGCCTGCCCTCCACCAGCCCGGCCCACGCGGGCATGCCGTTTGCAAAGAAGTTAGACAGCTGGAGACGGATCAAGGAGAGCGAAAAATGAGCACGGTCGACAAGGTTTGCCCCGTGGTGTTCCGGGACGCTTCGATGCAACAGATTCTGGCGTTCGAACATCCCAAGGCGGGCGTTCAATTCGTGAAAGGCGGCGTCGAGCCGGGCGAAAGCGTGCGTGCTGCTGCGTTGCGAGAGCTGGCCGAGGAGTCCGGTATTGCCGAGACCGCCATCGCCGAGGACCTCGGCACCTGGGAATCCGGCCATCGCGGTCACATATGGTCGCTCCAACTTTGCACATTTCCGGGCCGGTTGCCCGAAACCTGGACGCACCACTGCGCCGAGGACGGCGGGTATGACTTCAAATTCTTCTGGCACGACGTGAACGAGAAGCCCGGCGCGAACTGGAAGGAACATTACCGCCGTGCGCTGGATGCCATCCGCGAGCGCACGCGGCCGCTGCGCTGCGGCTGAGGTGTCGCCGAGCCGTTTTCTCTTTAATAATCGGACGCCGTCGATATCGAAGGCGTTGCCGTTGTGGCGCTCGCGCCTGAAAAAACATGAACGGCATCCAGACATCCCTCTATCTCATCGCGGTCGCGCTGTGCGCGTTCTCCACGGGACTGACTACTCGCAGGGTCTCGGGCCGCCCGTTGCGATACTTCACCGCGTTCCTCATCGTCCAGTCGTTCAGCTTCCTGTGCGAGTTGTGGATCGCACACCCCGCGACGCCGTGGAAGTCGCTGGGACTGGGCGCATTGATGTCGAGCGCGCTGCTGCTCGCGCCCTGCCTGTGGCTGGCCGTGCAGGAGGGCGTGACGGGCGAGGCGCCGCGCCTCAGGGATCTGCCGCGACGTCACTGGTACGCGGTGGTTGCGGGAGCGCTGTTCACATTGCCGCTGGTGCTGTCCGCCCATGGCGGGACCACCTTCTATAACCCGCAGCAGCCAACCAGCTGGCTGTACTCGCGCTTCATCCACACCACGATGATCATCTGCATCGTGATATTCGTGGCGCAGGTGCCCTGGTACCTGGCGCGCTGCCGCGGCCTCCTGCTCGAACGGCTCGCCGGCCGTCCGCGACATTGGGCGGTGCTGGCCGCTGGCCATCGTGTTCACGACCTGGGCGCTGGCCATTCTGCGCACGCTCGACTGCGCCTTCCTCAAGTGGCCGCCGACCTTTCTGTTGTTGGTGGCGTTCATCAGCGTGAGCGTGACCGTGGCTGCGCTCTACCTGGTGGTGAAGGAATTCAGCCCGGTGCTGAAGCCCGCCGCGGAGAGCTATGCGAAGTCCCGGCTGGGCGACGCCGTGCGCCGGCGGATCCGGCGCAAGCTCGAGGCGGCGCTGGCCGAGCAGGGCGTCTATAAGAGGAGTGACCTGTCGCTGGGTACGCTGGCGGAATTGCTGAACGAGAGCCCGCACTACGTATCGCAGGTCATCAGCCAGGAGCTCACCAGCAACTTTTACGATCTCGTGAACCGGTACCGCGTCGAACACGCCAAGCGGCTGTTGCGCGAGTCACCGGACTGCAATGTACTCACCATCGCCATGGATTGCGGCTTCAACTCCAAGTCCGCGTTCCATGCGGCATTTCGGCGATCGACCGGCACCACGCCGAGCAACTTCCGCCAGATCAACTAGTTGGACGATTCCGGCGTCCTCGCCGTTGGGGCAGGACGCCACAGGCCGCCGCAGGCTCCAGGCTCGCGCCTCCCAATACAGGAGGCCCGCATGTTCACGAGAATCTGGTTGGTGTTGATGATCTCCACGGCGGCGGCCATGGCTGCGCCGGCCAGCGTGATCGACACCAAATTCCTCGAGTCGACGATTCTCAAAGAGAACCGCATCGGGCTGAATCCAAACCGGCGCATCAAGGTGTACCTGCCGCCGGGATATGCGCAGGGCAAGACCCGATACCCGGTGGTCTACTTCCTGCATTCCATCAACTGGGACAACGAGCGCATGTTCGCGCCCGGCACCGGGGCCCAGCCGGCGTTCGACCGGGCCATCGCCAACGGCGTCATCCGCCCCTTCATCGTGGTCGCGCCCGACTACACCACGCCGGGACCGGGATCGTTGTTCGCGAACTCCAGCACCGCCGGGCGCTTCGAGGACTACACGCTCAACGAAGTCATTCCGTTCATCGATGCCAACTACCGCACGCTGGCACGCGCGGAGAGTCGCGCCATCACCGGCGATTTCATGGGCGCGTATGGCGCATTGCGTTATGCGTTCCGGCATCCGGATGTCTTCAGCGTCGTCTATGGCATGCATCCGGTGGGCACCGGCTCGGGCGTCGAGCCGCTGTTCCAGCGCCCCGACTGGGCGCTGCTGCAAAGCGCGCGCACGCCGGCGGAAGTGCAGCGCGATTTTTTTGGCCCGGTGTTCCTGGCAATGATCCAGACTTTCCTGCCCAACCCCGAGCGCCCACCGTTCTACTGCGACTTCATGGTGGACGTGCGCGACGGTGCGCGCAGCGTGAACGTGGACAACGTCCGGCGCGTGGAGAACGGCTTCTTCCTCGAGAACATTGCGGCGCAGGAGCGCGACAACCTGGCCAAGCTGCGCGGCATCAAGTTCGACTGGGGACGCTACGATCCCACCTATGCGCACGTGCACTCGAACCGGGAGTTCACGCGCGACCTGGACGAGCTGGGCATCAATCACGAGGCCGAGGAATTTCGCGGCACGCCCTGGGACGAGTACTGGAACGAAGAGGGGCGGGTGTACACCGAAGTGCTGCCGTTCTTCGCACGGCGGCTGGTCTGGTGAAATGGGGTCTGACCCCTTTACTGGTAGACGCGGACGTAGTCGATCTCCATGCGCACCGGGAATATGGAGTCGTCGACACCCATCTGTCCTCCCCAGTCGCCGCCCACCGCGACGTTGAGGATCAGGAACTGCGGGCTGTCGAAGGGCCACTCGGCATTGCCCGAGTCGTCGTTCGAGTACTGGTAGTAGTTGCGGTCGTCGACGCCGATGGTGATGCGCGTCCGCGTCCACGCGAGCTGGTAGCGGTGGAACTCGTTGCAGGCGTCGGGCACCTGGGTCGTGGCGCCGCGCTGGTTACCCAGGGTGTGGTTGTACGCGCCGGTGTGCACGGTGCCGTGCACCACGCCCGCGTCGAAGCCGACGTGCTCCATGATGTCGATCTCGCCGTCGTCGGGCCAGCGCGATGCCGGCGGCATCGACAGCATCCAGATGGCGGGCCAGGTGCCCCTGCCGCAGGGTAGTTTGGCGCGCACTTCGACGAAGCCGTAGGTCCAGCTCGCCTTGTCGCGCGTGATGAGCCGCGCGGACGAATATTTCTGGCCGCTCCAGTCCGGCAATCCCAGGGTAGATAGATCCTCGCGCCGCGCGGTGAGCACCAGCAGGCCGTTCTCGACGCGCGAGTTCTCGGCACGCCCGCTCGCGTAGTACTGCAGCTCGTTGTTGTACCAGCCGGCCGAGTTGCGCTCGGTGTCGTAGCTCCATTTGTCCGTGCCTGGCAGCCCCGCGACGTCGAATTCGTCCGACCACACGAGGCGCGCACCCGACGGAATTCCTCCGGATTCCGCGATTGCGGGTGTGCCTGGACCCGCCGGCTGCGGAGGTGTTGGTGAGGAGACAGGGGGACTGCCGTTGCCTTCACCTCCGCAAGCCGACGAGATGACCGCGACTGCTAGCGCTAACACGGGCGCGCTGCCGCCAAATATCGGAGAAAACCGCTTGAAAACGCGCATGGCGCGAGACATCAACGGCGACATTCGAGACATGTTTGTTGTCATCACTAGTTTGCTTGCCGCAGGCGCGGAGTGCATGTTAGCGTCAAATTGTAAGCGCTTACAGTAAGCGCTTTCATAAGTTCAGTGGGGGAACATGAAAACACGCGCATTCACACGCTCGCCTGTAGCACAGGCAATTTCTCTGATACTCGGGTCCACGGTCCTGGTACCCGCTCTCGCGCAGGATGCGAAACAGTATGCGAACGAGGAGGCGGCCAATCTCGACGAGATCGTCGTCACCGGCATTCGCAGCTCCATGGAATCGTCGATGCGGCTCAAGCGCGATGCGCAGGGCGTCGTCGATGGGATCGTCGCCGAGGACATCGGCAAGTTCCCGGACACCAATCTCGCGGAGTCGTTGCAGCGCATCACCGGCGTGTCCATCGACCGGTCGATCGGCGAAGGCTCGAAGGTCACGGTGCGCGGCATCGGGCCAGACTACAACCTGGTGCTGCTCAACGGCAGGCAGATGCCCGGTTCGAGCGTCGTCGACACGGGCGCTTCGAACTCGCGCTCCTTCGACTTTGCGAATCTCGCCTCCGAAGCCATTTCCGCCGTCGAGGTCAACAAGACCACGCGCGCCGAGATTCCGACCGGTGGCATCGGTGCTTCCATCAACATCCGCACCACGCGGCCGATGGATGCGCCCGGCCTGCACACCAATATCGGCGTCAAGGCGGTCAATGACACCTCGGCCGACAATCTGCCCGGCAACATCAAGGGCGATTCCTTCACGCCGGAGATCTCCGGCATCTTCAGCAATACCTTCGCTGACGATCGCTTCGGTGTGGCGCTCACCGCCAGCTACCAGGAGCGTGATCTCGGCTTCAACCAGGCCGCCGTGGGCAATGGCTGGCGCCCGTTCGCCGGCGACGAGAACAACTGGGGCACGATTCCGCAGCCGGGTGCGCCGGGCTCGCAGAACATCACCAATCGTCCCGATCCCACCGACACCTATTCGGTGCCGCAGAACCTCGGTTACAGCGTCAACGGCATCGAACGCAAGCGCACCAATGGCCAGCTGACCTTCCAGTTCCGGCCGGTCGACTCGCTCACCACCACGCTCGACTACACCTACTCGGAGAACAAGGTGCAGACGCAGCGCAACGAGCTGTCGGTGTGGTTCAACTTCGGACCCTCCGTCACGAGCTGGACGGATGGCCCCGTGGCGGCGCCGCTCACGTATTCCGAGACCATCAATCCGGCAACCAGCGATCTGTCGATGGGCGGCGCGAAATTCGCCACCAAGAACCAGAACAAGTCGCTGGGCTTCAACATGGAGTGGGACGTCACCGAGCGCTTCGGCGTCGGCCTCGACTATCACGACTCCACCGCCGAATCAGGCGCGGACAGTCCCTACGGCTCGAACGCGGTGCTCGGTGTCGCGGGTTTCTACCGCGGCACGACCACGGCGGATTTCAGCAATGATTTCCCCGTCATGAGCGTGGTGCTCCCCGCGGGTCAGGCCGGCATCGATGCCTCGCAGATGATGGTCACCGGCTCGAGCTTCCGTAACAGCTACATGAAGAATGAGATCCAGCAGGGTCGGCTCGACGGCCACTTCGACTTCAACGAGCAATCGAGGTTGAATTTCGGCGTGACGCTGACTGAAGTGAACAACCGCTCCGCGTTCAGCAACGTGCAGGCCGACACCTGGGGCGGCGCCACGAATGCGGGCGACTACCCGGACGACGTCTGGAAGCCCGATACCGTGCGCCATTACTTCGACAACATCTCCGGCAGCGGCAGCTCGAACCTGTTCAACGAATTTCTTCACCTTCGACTTCGAGACCGTCCAGGCAGCTCGCGGCCGACGCGCTCAACGATGAGACCTATCTCGCATCGGACGATTTCACCACCGACCGGCGCACCGAGGAGAAATCCAAGAGCGGCTTCGTGCAGTACAGCCAGCGTTGGGACGGTGCGGTGCCGGTGCAGGCCGCGCTCGGGCTGCGCTACGAGGAGACCGACGTCACTTCGCGCGCGCTGGTGCCGACGCCCATCGGCATCAACTGGGCGGCTAACAATGAGTTCTCGCTGGTCAGCCAGTGGCACGCAATTCACCGAGCTGAGCGGCAAGTACGACTTCCTGCTGCCCAGCCTCGATCTTGCCTTCGACGTGCACGAAAACGTGAAGCTGCGTGCCAGTGCCGGCAAGAGCATCGGGCGTCCGGACTGGGGCAACATCCAGGGCGGACAGACGCTGAACCAGCTGGTGCGCATCAACGGCGGCAACGGCCAGCAGGGCAATCCCGGACTCAAGCCACTGGAGTCGAAGAACTACGATCTATCCTTCGAGTGGTACTACGCCGAGGGCAGCTACCTGTCGGTGGGCTACTTCAAGAAGGACATCGACAACTACGTCGGCATCAGCACGGAGACACTTTCGCCCTTCGATCTGCCGCATCCGGGGCAGGGCGCGTATTTCGACGAAGCGGTGGGTGGTGGCTGTCCAACCACGGATCTGACCTGCATCCGCAACTTCATCTTCGACAATCACGCGGGTGACCCGGGCGTGACGGCGACGGGCGTGGATTCGAACGGCAACCGCACCGGAATCATCTCCGGGCTGGCGGGCGATCCCATCGCAACCTTCGACATGCAGGTTCCGGCGAATCAGCGTTCGGCCGAGGTCGATGGCTGGGAAATCGCCCTGCAGCACATGTTCGGCGAGAGCGGCTTCGGACTCGCCGCCAACGCCACGTTCGTGAACTCGAACCTCAAGTACGACAACCACGATCGCGGCGAGCAGTTCGCCATCGAAGGACTCTCCGATTCCGCCAACTTCGTGGCCTTCTTCGAGAAGGGCAGGTGGTCGGTGCGAACGGCGTACAACTGGCGCGACGAATTCCTGGCCGGTCGCTTCGATGGCACGGGATTGCCGAATCCCGTGTACACCGAGCCTTACGGACAGCTGGACGTCAATGCCAGCTTCGACGCCACGGAAAAGCTGACCTTCATGGTCGAGGCCATCAATCTCACCGACGAGATCCAGCGATTGCACGGGC
This sequence comes from uncultured Pseudomonadota bacterium, assembly GCA_963832505.1. Lineage (GTDB taxonomy): Bacteria > Pseudomonadota > Gammaproteobacteria > Steroidobacterales > Steroidobacteraceae > CADEED01. The sequence continues at coordinate 90,857 of CAWHUD010000002.1, forward strand.
GCACCGAGCAGGAGGTGTTGTTCGTGACGCAATCGGGTCCGCGGTACATGATCGGAGCCCGGTACAAGTTCGGGCAGTAGGGCACCCAGCAACTTCACCCCCTGGAGTTGCCGAGCCGGAGAAGCCGCTGCGCCACAGCGGCTTCTCCTTTTTTCGTGAGTAGTTAGCGATATGGTGAAAAGGCTGGTGATCGTCGGTGGTGGTTCGGCCGGTTGGCTGACCGCCGGCCTGATCGCGGCCGATCATCGCGCGCGCGAGGGCCAGGGCCTCAGCGTCACGCTGATCGAGTCGCCCGATGTCGCGCCGATCGGCGTGGGCGAGGGCACCTGGCCGACGATGCGCGACACGCTGCGCCGCATCGGCGTCAGCGAGACGGATTTCATCCGCCACTGCGACGCCTCGTTCAAGCAGGGTTCGAAATTCGAGCGCTGGGTGGACGGGCGCGAGCACGACTATTACTTCCATCCTTTCGTGGTGCCGCAGGGCTACACCGAGACCAACCTGGTTGCCGGCTGGCTCAAGCGCCATGCGACCACGCCGTTCGCAGACCTGGTGAGCTTCCAGCCGCACCTGTGCGTGCAGGGCAAGGCACCCAAGCAGGCCGCGACTCCGGAATATGCGGCGGTCGCCAACTACGCCTATCACCTCGACGCCGGCAAGTTCGGGCAATTCCTGCGCGAACACAGCGTGCAGAATCTGGGAGTGCGCCACGTGGTCGACCACGTGACGGCGGTGGTGCCGGCGGAAAACGGCGATATTGCCGGCGTCGAAACCCGCGAACACGGGCGCGTCGAAGGCGACCTGTTCGTCGACTGCACCGGGCTGGGCTGCAAATTGTTAGGCGACCATTTCGGGGTGCCGTTCGTGTCGCAGCAGCAGGTGTTGTTCAACGATTCCGCGCTGGCCCTGCAGGTGCCATACGCTTCCGAGCGCACGCCCATCGCCTCGCATACGATTTCGACCGCCCAGGAGGCCGGGTGGATCTGGGACATCGGGCTGCCGGCGCGCCGCGGCGTGGGCTACGTATTTTCGAGCGCACACACCACTGTCGAGGCCGCGGAGCGCGAACTGCAGGCCTACCTGCAAAGAACCTCCGGTGTCCGGCCCGATACCTCGCCGCGGCAACTCTCGTTCAAACCCGGATATCGCCATGAGTTCTGGCACCGCAACTGCGTCGCCATCGGGCTTTCCGCCGGCTTCATCGAGCCGCTCGAGGCCTCGGCGCTGGCCCTGGTCGAATTGTCGGCAGCCATGCTCAGCGACGAAATGCCGGCCACGCGCGTCGCCATGGACATCGTGGCGCGGCGCTTCAACGATTTCTTTACGTATCGCTGGGAGCGGGTCATCGATTTCCTGAAATTGCACTATTTGCTGAGCCGCCGGGAAAATCCGGGGTTCTGGCGCGACAACCGCCGCGAGGAAACCATCCCCGACAGGCTGCGCGAACTGCTGGTGCTTTGGCGGCACCAGCCGCCTTCGCGTTACGATCTGCACCGGGTGGAAGAGGTGTTCCCGTCGGCCAGTTACCAGTACGTGCTCTACGGCATGGGCTTCAGGCCCGAGGCCGAAGGATTCTCGCGTCGCAGCGACGACGCCGACCGTGCCGATGGATATTTCCGCGAAGCCGCACAGCTTACGCGCAAGATGCTGGGCGCCCTGCCATCCAACCGCGATCTCGTCGACCACATCAGGACCCACGGACTACCCCGCCCATGACACGCCACGTCTTGCTCAACAATGTCGAACACCGCGACCTGCGGATCCTCACACGTCACGGCGCCGATGTCGGCGACGACGTCATGACGGCGGTTACCTTCCCCTCGGAGTTTCGCAACGTCCAGGCGAACTATCCCATCGTCTTCTACCGCGCGCCGGACGGAAGCTTCACGCCGCTGGCGTTGTTCGGATTTCGCGAGAAGCAGAACCTGTATCTCAAGGGCGATACCTGGGATGCGCACTATCTACCGCTGGCCGTGGAGCGGCAGCCCTTCCTGATCGGCAACGGGCCGAACGGCAGGGTGCTGCACATCGACCTCGACCATCCGCGCGTGAGCCACACCGAGGGTGAGCGGGTGTTCCTCGAACACGGCGGGAATACCGACTACCTGAACCGCATGGCTCGTGTGCTCGGCTCCATCGACGAGGGTTTCGAGCAGACGCCGCCGTTCATCGCCGCGCTCGCCGAGCACGCGCTGCTCGAGTCCTTCGCGCTGGACATCCAGTTCCGCGACGGCGCGCAACACCGCTTCACCGGCTTCTACGCCGTGCAGGAAGAGCGCCTGGCCAAGCTCGATGGCGCTGCCCTGGCCAAGCTGCATCAACGCGGCTACCTGCAGGCTATCTACATGGCGATTTCCTCGCTTTCGAATTTCCGTTCGCTCATCGAGCGCGCCAGCCAGTTGAATGCCGCGGATCGCTGACAACATTCGCGAGATCGCCGGTGTCGATCCACGGGCGGCCCTGCCGGCCGAGGTGCTCGAATCCACCGAGCCGCTGGTGCTGCGCGGCCTGGTGGCGCACTGGCCCATGGTGCAGGCGGCACTGCTGTCTTCCGGCGCCGCGCGGCAATACCTTCTGGGTTTCTACGGCGACGCCACCGTTGGCGCGATGCTCGGAGCACCGGAGATCGAAGGGCGATTTTTCTACAACGAGGATCTCTCGGGCTTCAACTTCAAACCGGTGAGGATCCGGCTCGATGCGGTGCTCGAGGAGCTCGCGCGGCATGCGGACGAACCGCGGCCGCCCGCCTTGTACGTGGGCTCGACCACCATCGACGCGGCATTGCCGGGTTTTCGCGTGCACAACGACCTGGACTTCGGGACTCGCAATCCGCTGGCCAGCATCTGGATCGGCAATCGCACGCGAATCGCCGCGCATCACGATCTGCCCGACAACCTGGCCTGCGTAGTCGCGGGCCATCGGCGCTTCACGCTGTTTCCACCGGAGCAGCTCGCCAATCTCTATGTGGGTCCGCTGGACTTCACGCCGGCCGGACAGGCGATCAGCCTGGTGGACTTCGCCAATCCCGACTACACGCGCTTCCCGCGATTCGCGCAGGCGCTGCAGGCCGCGCGCGTGGCCGAGCTCGGGCCCGGCGATGCCCTCTTCATTCCGAGCATGTGGTGGCATCACATCGTGTCGCTCGACGCTCTCAACGTGCTCGTGAATTACTGGTGGCGGCAGTCGCCCGCATACATGGACTCACCCATGAATGCGCTCATGTTGACGCTGATGACGGTGCGCGATCTGCCGCCGGCACAACGGGCCGCCTGGGAGAACCTGTTTCGCCACTACGTCTTCGAAGCCGACGCGGACACCGCGGCGCATATTCCCGAGCACAGCCGCCGTTCGCTGGCGCCGCTCGGCGACGATGCGGTGCGTGACCTGCGCGCGCGCCTGCTGGCGAGGCTCAACCGATGAGCGTGCGCCGCATCGTCATTGCCGGCGGTGGCACGGCCGGGTGGATGGTGGCCGCCGGTCTCGCCAAGACCCTCGGCAAGGTGCTCGACATCAAGCTGGTGGAATCCGACGAGATCGGCACCGTGGGCGTGGGCGAAGCGACGATTCCGACGCTGGTGACATTTCACCGGCTGCTGGAGATCAACGAACAGGAGTTCATGGCCGCCACCCAGGCCACGTTCAAGCTCGGCATCGGCTTCGAGAACTGGCGCGCGCCCGGCGAAAACTACATCCATTCCTTCGGCACCACGGGCATCGATCACTGGTCCGCGGGATTCCAGCATTTCTGGCTGAAGGGGCGCGAGCGGAAATCTGGCTAGCGACTACGGCGATTACTGCCTGGAGCTGCGCGCCTCGCTCGAAGGCCGCTTCGCGCACCTGCCGCGCGGCGGAATGAACTACGCCTTCCACATCGACGCCGGCCTGTACGCGAAATTCCTGCGCAAGTTCGCGGAAGGTTTCGGCGTCAAGCGCATCGAAGGAAAAATCGTCGACGTAAAGGTGGCGGAGTCGAATGGCTTCATCGAATCGATCAAGCTCGATTCCGGCGAGCTGCTCGAAGGCGACCTGTTCATCGATTGCACCGGCTTCCGCGGCCTGCTCATCGGCAACGCGTTGCACGTGGGCTATGAAGACTGGTCGCACTATCTATTCTGCGACAGCGCCGTGGCGCTGCAGACCGCGTCGGTGGGCCCGGCGATTCCCTATACGCGCTCGATCGCGCGCGATGCCGGCTGGCAGTGGCGCATTCCCTTGCAGCACCGCGTCGGCAACGGGATGGTGTACTGCAGCCGGTATTTTTCCGACGAGCAGGCCAGACAGGCGTTGCTGGGCAATGTCGAAGGCCAGGTGCTCACCGAGCCGCGCGTCATCAAGTTCCGGCCGGGCCAGCGCCGCCAGACCTGGCGCCGCAACTGTATTGCAATAGGACTTGCGAGCGGCTTCATCGAGCCGCTGGAATCCACCAGCATCCACCTGATCCAGCGCGGCATCATCCGGCTCATGCAGATGTTTCCGCGCGATGGAATACGTCAATCGGACATCGATGAATACAACCGGCAGACCAACCACGAAATCGAGCACATCCGCGACTTCATCGTGCTGCACTACCATGTGACACGGCGACAGGACACGGCCTTCTGGCGCAGCTGCCGCACCATGGATATCCCCGAGACGCTGCGCCACCGGCTCGAGCTGTTTCGCGAAACCGGTCGCGTATTCCGCGTCCCGAACGAACTATTCGCCGAAAATTCCTGGATTCAGGTTATGTTGGGGCAGGGGATCGAGCCGCAGCAGCACCATCCGGTGGCCGATCTCATGGGAGACGAAGAGTTGTCACGATTCCTCGAGGGCATCCGCGGCACGGTGGAGCGCACCGTTGCCCAACTTCCCGCGCACCAGGCCTACGTCGAGCAGTACTGCAAGGCGCCGAGCGCGTAACGGGCAGGCCATGGCGAACATCTACGAAGTCGCGGAGCTCGCCGGCGTGTCGCTGGCCACGGTGTCGCGCGTCATCAACCCGGGCGCCAAGGTCAGCGAGAAAACCCGGCAGAAGGTACTCGATGCCATGCGTGAGCTCGGCTACCAGCCGAACTCCATCGCGCAGTCGCTGGCCACGCGCAGCAGCAACTCGGTGGGTGTGCTGGTCTCCGAGCTGCACGGCCCGTTCTTCGGCGCCATGCTCTCGTCCATCGAGCAGACGCTCAAGGCCGCCGGCAAATTCGTGCTCGTGGCCGCCGGGCACAGCAAGGAGGAACAGGAACGCGAGGCCATCCGCTTCCTGGTGAGCCGCAATTGCGACGCGCTCATCGTGCACGTCGAACGCCTGCCCGACAAATTCCTGGTCGACCACGATCACAACACCACGCCGCTGGTGGTCATGAATCGCAAGGTGCGCGGCCTCAACGATCACTGCTTCAGTCTCAACAACGAGCTGGGCGGATTCCTCGCGACGCAGTCGCTGCTCAAGCGCAAACACAAACGCATCGCCTATATTTCCGGCCCGCTCGACTGGGTGGATGCCAAGCAGCGCTTCGCGGGCCACAAGCGCGCGCTGGAAGAAGCGGGCGTGAAGCTCGACGAGCGCCTGCTGCACGAGGGCGACTATCACGAGACCGGCGGCCAGGATGCACTGAACGCGCTGTTCGCGAAGAACATCCCGTTTACCGCCGTGGTGTGCGCCAACGACGAAATGGCGGCTGGCGCCATGGCCGCCGCGCATGAGCGCGGGCTGGAGCTTCCCGAAGGAGCTGTCCATCGTCGGTTTCGACGACGCGCCCATCTCGCGGTACGTGTACCCGAAGCTGACCACCGTTCACTATCCCATCGCCGACATGGGCACGATGGCGGCACGCTGGGTGCTCAAACACGTTTACGAACAGGCGCAGGACGTGCAGCAGACGTTCGAGCCCAGGCTCGTGGAACGCGACTCGGTGGCGGTAGCGGGGAAGTAGGAAAATGGGGACATTCCTCATTTCCTTGTAACAATTGGTGCGCGCTCACTTGGTCATCGTCCCTGTGCAAATTGTTACAAGGAAATGAGGAATGTCCCCATTTTCCTCCATCGGCACCATTCTGATCATTGCCCTGAGCGGTTTTCTCATGGGCTTCGACGGCTCGCTGTTCACCGGCGCCGTCGTCTTCGTGAAGAGTCAATTCGAACTCACGGACCTCGAGCTCGGTTGGACCGTGTCCTCGCACACACTTGAGCGCCACGCTGTCGATCTTTCTCGCCGGCCCGATCGCCGACCGTATTGGACGGCGCGCGGTGCTGCGCATTGCGGCCATGGTGTTCGCGGCCTCGTCCATCGTGGCCGCCGTGGCCTACAGCTTCCCGATGCTGATCGCGGCACGGCTGCTTTCCGGCCTCGGTGTTGGCGCAGTGCTGGTGGCGGCGCCCATGTACATCGCGGAGATCTCGCCGCCCGTGCTGCGCGGACGCATGGTGACCATCACCCAGCTGTTCGTGGTTTCCGGCATCTTCCTGGCGTCGGCCAATAACCTGCTCATCCTGCAGGTGGAGGGTTTCCAGTTCGACTGGTTGTCCAGCCTGCACGTGGCCGAGTCGAGCTGGCGCTGGATGCTCGGCATCGGCGTGCTGCCAGCCGCAGCCTATCTATTTGCATTGTTGTTCGTGCCGGAGAGTCCGCGCTGGCACGCCATGCACGGACGGATCGCCGATGCCCGCCGTATCCTCGCCCGCGCCCACGGCGATGTATTCGCCGAACGCGAGCTCGCGGAAGTTCGTGCCTCGCTGGCGCACGACACGCGCACCAGCGATGCCAGCCTGCGCGAGCTGTGGGCGCCGCAGCTGCGCGGCGTGCTGTTCATCGGTCTGGTCGTTGGCATCCTGCAGCAGGTCACGGGTATCAACGCCGTGCTCGGCTATGCACCGATGATTTTCTCGCTTGCCGGCGGGCATGTCGGCGTCGAGACGCCATTCGTACAGACGACGCTGATCACTCTCGTCAATGTGGTGTTCACCGTGTTCGCATTGCTGCTCATCGATCGCGTCGGTCGCCGGCCGCTGCTCATCTTCGGTACCGCCGGTATTGCCGCCTGCCTGTTCGCCACTGCGTGGGGCTTCCGGTTGACGGGAGGCGGGGTCAACTCCGCCTGGGTGCTGTTCGGCTTGCTGGGCTTCGTCGCGTGTTTCGCCCTCTCGCTGGGACCCATCATGTGGGTGCTGTTGTCCGAGATCTTCCCGAATCGCGTCCGCGCAGTGGCCATCTCCTGCGTGGGACTGGTGAACTCGACCGTGTGCTTCGTGGCCCAGCTGGTGTTTCCCTGGCAGATGGAACATCTCGGCGGTGCACAAACCTTCCTGATCTATGGGTTGTTTGCCGTGCTCGGCGTAGCCCTGCTTGCGCGCATCCTTCCCGAGACCCGCGGCCGCAGCCTCGAGGAGCTGGAGGAGTCGCTGGTTCGCCATTCGTAGCACCGCCATCGTCGGTGTCGTCTGATAGCGCGAAGCACCGCGGGGAAATACTTTGCGGGGATTGTCGATTCGGCCGGCTGCCGTTCGGCTATGCAGTGAATGCCCAGATACGGAGAAACACTCATGCAATTCAGCCAGAAAATCGCCCCTTGCCTGTGGTTCGACAGTCAGGCCGAAGAGGCCGCCAATTTCTACGTGAGCATCTTCAAGAATTCGAAGATCACGCAAATCTCCCGTTACCCCAAAGCGGGCCAGGAGACTCATCACCAGAAGGCCGGCTCGGTTCTGACCGTGGCATTCGAGATCGAGGGTCAGTCGTTCACGGCGCTCAATGGCGGACCGATTTTCAAGTTCAACGAGGCTCTGTCGCTGCAGATCTTCGTCGAAGACCAGAAGGAGTACGACTACTACTGGGACAAGCTGACGCCTGGCGGTGATCCGAAGTCGCACGTGTGCGGCTGGCTCAAGGACAGGTACGGCCTGTCCTGGCAGGTGGTGCCGCGCAAGATGCTGGACTGGTGGACGCAAATGGACGAGAGAGCGGAGCGCGCCTTCGCGGCCATGATGAAGATGGGCAAGCTCGACATCGCCGCGCTCGAGCGCGCCTACGAGGGCAGACAAGCCGCTTGAACGACAACTGGCTCGACGCGCTGCAATGGCCGGCCATGGCGGTGACACTGTTCGCCGCCTGGCTGGTCGCTTCGCAGAAGAAATCGCGGCGTGGGGCCGGGTTCTGGTGGTTCATCCTCAGCAATGTGCTGTGGGTGGTCTGGGCCTGGCACGCAAAAGCCTGGGCGCTGATCGCGCTGCAGGTCGGGTTGTTTGGCATGAACGTCCGCGGTGCCCGAAGAACGAAAACAAAAACGAAGACAAAAACGAACCGAAGAAAGAATAAGATTCCCCAGTTCCAGAAGAAGGGGGGAACATGACCGACCGTCGCGCGTTTCTGCGTGGTGCTTCCGTGCTCATGGGGCACGCGGCACTGGGCCAGGTGATTTCGGCGTTTGCCGCTTCACCACGCAAGGCCAGCTATCTCGATGAATCCGAAATGCGCACGCTGCGCGCGCTGGTGGACGTGATCCTGCCGGCAACGGATTCGCCCGCGGCCTCGGCGGCCGACACGCACTTCTTCATCGACCTTGCGGTGCCCGCCTGCGCCAGTCCTGCGGCGCAAAAGACGTTTCGCGCCGGGCTTGCCAGCGTTCGCGGGCTACGACAAGCTCGCGCCCGCGGAACAGATCGCGAAGCTCAAGGCGCGCGCCGCGAGCGACATGCCGTTGTCGTACGACGAGTCGTTCTTCCGCATTCTCAAGGACTATACGTTGGTGGGTTACTTCCTCTCGGAGACCGGCGCCACGCAGGCGCTGGCGTATGAGCGCGTCCCCGGCGGATTCCAGGGCGACCTGCCGCTCAAGCCCAACCAGAAAGCGTGGGCGATCTGATGGCCACCACTAACAACTATGACGCGATTGTCGTTGGCTCCGGCATGTCGGGTGGCTGGGCCGCGAAAGAGCTCTGTGAGAAGGGGCTCAAGACGCTGGTGCTGGAACGCGGCCGCAACGTGCGGCATGTCACCGACTACACCACCGCGCTCAAGGATCCCTGGCAGCTGCCGCACAACAATCGCGCCACGACGGCCGACAAGGCCGCGCAGCCCATCCAGTCCACACTCTATCTATATGACCAGTCGACCAAGCAGTTCCTGGTCGACGACACCAAGTACTCCTACGAGCAGGCGCAGCCCTTCAACTGGTACCGCGGCTACCAGGTGGGTGGACGCTCGCTGCTGTGGTCGCGACACGTGTTCCGCTTCAGCGACCTGGACTTCGAGGCCAACCAGAAAGAGGGCGTGGGCATCGACTGGCCGATTCGCTACGCCGACATTTCTCCGTGGTACGACTACGTGGAGAAATTCATCGGCGCGAGCGGCGAGAATCCCGGGCCTGCCGCAGTTGCCGAAGCAGATCCTGCAGCCGCCGTTCGAGATGACAGCGCTGGAGAAGCACATCAAGCGGCGAATTCGAGAAGGAGTTCACCGATCGGCGGCTGATCTGCAGCTCGATCGCGGTGTTGTCGCGCGAGCTCAACGGACGCGGGCCCTGCCAGGGCCGCAATCAATGCGCGCGCGGCTGTCCGTACAGCGCGTATTTCTCGTCGAACGGCGTGACGCTGCCGGCCGCGGCGGCCACCGGCAATCTCACGCTGCAGCCGGACAGCGTGGTGCATTCGCTGATCTACGACGAGGCGAAGAATCGCGTGACCGGCGTGCGCGTGGTCGACGTGAATACGTTGAAGACCACCGAGTATTTCGCACGCGTCGTGTTCCTGTGCGCCTCGACGCTGAATTCCACCGCCATCCTGCTGAACACGCGCGGCAAGCGATTCCCCAATGGCCTGGGCAACGACAGCGGCGAGCTCGGCCACAATCTCATGGACCATCACAACGGCGGCGGAGCCACGGCCAGCTACTCGGGATTGCTGGACCGCTATTACAAGGGGCGTCGCTCCACCAGCATGTACATCCCGCGCTTCCGCAATGTCACGAAGCGCGAGGAGAAGTTCAAGCGCGGTTATGGCTACGAGGTGTACACGCGGCCGCGGCAACTGGACTCGCGGCGTCGGCAGCGAGGACTTCGGCGCGGACTTCAAGAACGAGATCACCCGACCGGGGCAATGGAACGTGTTCATCGAAGGCTACGGCGAGACGCTGCCGTACCACGACAACCGCATCTGGCTGTCGCACGACAAGCCCGACCAATGGGGCATTCCGCGATTGAATATCTCCATGAGCTATCGCGACAACGAGCGCGCCATGGCGCAGCAGATGTCGGAAGACGCCGCCGAGATGCTGAAGGCCGCCAAGCTCGAGAACGTGCGAGGGCTTCAATCGTCCCGTCGTGCCCGGCAGCGTGATCCACGAGATGGGCACGGCGCGCATGGGGCGGGATCCGAAGACCTCGGTGCTGAACTCACGCAACCAGCTGCACGCCGTGCCGAATCTGTTCGTGACCGACGGCAGCTTCATGGTGTCGTCGCCGACGCAAAATCCGTCGCTCACCTATATGGCGCTGACGGCCAGGGCGGCAGAGTTCGCGGTGGAACAGTTGAAGCGCGGTGAGATATGAGCAACGAACCAGAATCTGACGAGGCGCGGCGCGCAAAGGAAAAGAAGCTCGGAATGGGTCTCGCCATCGGCATAGCGCTGGGTGCCGGCATCGGAGTGGCCATGAAGAATATTGGCGCTGGAATTGGCATCGGAATCGCGCTTGGACTGGCACTGGGTATGGCGTTCTCGCGCAAGTCCTGATGCCGTGAAGGTCTACTACAACTCCGGATGCCCCGTCTGCAAGGCCGGCATCGAAGGCCAGATGGGGAAGAGCAGCAGCTGCGAAGTGCAGTGGGCCGACGTGCACAAGGACAACGGGCTCGTCTCGGAGGTGCATGCCGATCTCGAGTTCGTTCGCGAGCGTCTGCATGCCGTGGATGAGCAGGGAAAGCTGCACGTCGGATTCGACGCGGTTCTGGCGATCTGGAGGAACTCTCCGACGGAGCGATGGAAGGCTCGACTTTTCGGGCTGCCCCTCATCAAGCATCTGTGCCGCGTCGCTTACAACCTGTTTGCCGCCGCCTTGTACAAATGGAACAGGTCGAAGCGTCATTGGTGAGCGCCGTGAAGGCGCCGACATACAGCAGCCAGCCGACGAGGTAATGTCGGCTGCAAATGCGGAGGGCGCCGTGACTGCCAACGAATCCGCCAACCATCCGGACGATCTGGCCGACTACAACCTGTTCACGTCGAATGCCGCGCTCGTCGATGCGCTGGAGCGCGAAGGTGCGTCCTCGTCGCTCGAGCGGCTGCGCCAGCTCGGCGATCGACTCGGAACCCGCGCCATGTTCGCGCTCGGCGACGCGGCGAACCGCAATCCTCCCGTGCTCAAACTATTCGATCGCTTCGGCCATCGGCGCGACGAGGTGGAATTCCATCCCGCCTGGCATGAGCTCATGCGTGTGCTGGTGGCGGAGGGGCTGCATACATCGCCCTGGGCCCGGCCCGAACCCGGAGCTCACGTGGCGCGCGCCGCGGCCTACCTGTTGTGGGCCGAAATCGAGAACGGTACGCAATGTCCGGCGACGATGACCTATGGCGCCGTGCCGGCGCTCGCGAAGCAGTCGCAGGATTTCGCCGACTGGATGCCGCGGCTGCTGTCCCGCGACTACGACGATCGCTTGCTGCCCATCGCGCAGAAGCGCGGCGCGCTGATGGGCATGGGCATGACGGAGAAGCAGGGCGGCTCGGATGTCCGGTCTAACACGACGCGTGCCGTGGCAGTGGGCACCCCTGGACCTGGCAGGGAATACCGGCTCACCGGGCACAAGTGGTTCTTCTCCGCGCCCATGTGCGACGCCTTCCTGGTGCTGGCGCAGGCGCCGGGCGGCCTTTCCTGTTTCTTCGTTCCCCGCATCCTTCCGGATGGCACGCGCAACTCACTAGCTATCCAGCGGTTGAAGGACAAGGTCGGCAACCGATCCAACGCTTCGAGCGAAGTCGAATTCGACGACACCCATGCCCGCCTGGTGGGGGACGAGGGCCGGGGTATTCCCGCGATTCTCGAGATGGGCGTCTACACGCGCCTCGACTGTGCGCTGGGCACGACGGGCATCATGCATCAATGCGTCGCGCAGGCCATTCATCACGCGCGGCATCGCTCGGCGTTCGGCAAGCTGCTCATCGACCAGCCGCTCATGAAGAACGTGCTCGCCGATCTCGCGCTCGAGAGTGAAGCCGCGATTGCGCTGGCGATACGTCTGGCGCGGGCATTCGACGCGCAGCAGGATGAATCGGAGGCGGCGCTGCGGCGCGTGCTGACGCCGGTCGCGAAGTACTGGATCTGCAAGCGCGGACCCGCCGTCGGCGTCGAGGCGATGGAGGTGCTGGGCGGCAATGGCTACGTGGAGGAAGGCCCGATCGCGCGGCGCTTCCGCGAGCTGCCGCTCAATTCCATCTGGGAAGGATCCGGAAACATCATGTGCCTGGATGTGCTGCGCGCTTTGTCGCGCGAACCGCGCGCCTTCGACGCGTTGACGATGCTGCTGCAGCGAGGCCGTGGCCGCGACGATCGCTACGACCAGTTCGTCGCGCGGCTGCTCGGCGATTTGCGCGATGCGGCAGTCGGTGAGGCAAGTGCCCGGATTCTCACGGAGCGCATCGCGCTTGCTGCCCAGGCTGCCATTCTCCTGGAGGGCGGCTCACCCGTCGTCGCCGACGCATTCATTTCATCGAGAATCGCGACGGGCGCGCCGGCGGCATTCGGCGTGCTGCCGGCAACCCTGGATCACGGCGCGCTGATCGAGCGGGTTCTCGGGTGAGTCACGGAGCCTGATCAGGAAGCAGCTGCGCGCCTCAAGATGAGATGCGTCGCGCGTTCGCCCGCGATCGAATCCGCCACCTCGTATCCCAGCGCGCGCAGGTTCAGGCCCGCGAACAGGTTCTCGCCGCGGCCTAACAACACCGGCCGCTGCGCCAGGTGCAGCTCGTCGATGAGCCGCGCCTGCAGATACTGGCGAACCGTCGCCGCACCGCCGCCGATGCGCACGTCGCGCGCGCCCGCCGCGGCTTTCGCGCGCTCCAGCGCTTCGTGAATGCCGCCGGTGACGAAATGAAAATCCGTGCCGCCCTTCATGTGCAGGGTCGGCCGCGCGTGATGCGTGAGTACGAACACCGGGCAGTGATACACCGGCTCCTCGCCCCACCAGCCCCTCCAGTCCTCGTTGGGCCAGGGGCCGCGCACCGGGCCGAACATGTTGCGGCCCATGATCCAGGCGCCGAGGTTTTCCAGGCTTTTCTCGGCCATGGAATTGTCGACGCCGGTTTCGCCGCCGCTCTGGCCGGCAACCGTGGTGCGGAAGACCTGCGTGGGAAAAAACCATCCCATGACTTCGGGGAAGTCGACGCCGAGCGGATTCTCGAGACTCTGGTCGGGACCTGCGCCATAGCCGTCCAGTGAAATCCCATATGCGGCGACGCGAACCTTGGACATGTCTCAATCCTCCATGAGTGAAGCGACGGCGCTGGCGGCCAGCAGGAATGCGCCGACGCCGTAGAACTGCGTGTCGGCTTCGGCGACCTTCTCGGGCCGGTCGCTGACCTGCTGCACCCAGCCGAGCTTGCCGTCTTTGGCCACGGCGCGCGCCAGTGCCGCCCAGCCGCTGTTCGATGGCGGGCGATATTCCTTCGCGTCGAGCAGCCCGTGCTTGACGCCCCAGGCCAGTCCGTAGATGTAAAAGCCCGTGCCGCTGGTCTCCGGCGGCGAGTTCTCCGGCGCCAGCAACGACGGTGGCCAGTAGCCGTCGGGTTTCTGCATGCGACTTCAGCTTGCAGCCATCTCGCGAAACAGCGCCTCGATGCGCGGCCGGTGCGGATGTCCTTCGGCAGCGACGTCGAGCAGGTTGGCGATGCCGGCGAACACCCAGCCATTGCCGCGGCTCCAGAACAGCTTGCGGCCCTGGTCGTCGCGCCGTTCGAAGAAGCGGCTGTCGCGGAAATAGAGCTTCTCGACCGGGTCGTAGAGAAAATCGGTCGTGGCCCAGAATTCGTCGAGCGCGAATTCGGCGTAGCGCGGATCGCCGGTCTGCCGGCTCAAGTTCCACCCACGCCGGCGGCGACATGAACAGGGCGTCGCACCAGCACCAGCGGCGCAGGCAGGCCGTCTCCTCGTAGTTCTGCGGAACGTAGAAGCTGAGGTGTGTCGACTGCGGGCTTGGCGAGGATGGCTTCGAAGGTGGCGCGCAGCGGCGCGATGGCTTCGGCGCCCGCGCCATTGCTTCGCGGCCCAGAGGTAACTCTGTCCGATCACATGGTCATCGGCGTGATAGGTGCGCGGACCGGGTTGCCACTGGTTGGCGCGACATTGGCGAGGATGGCATCGCTGAATCGTTTCTCGCCGGCTGATGTCCGCGAGCCGTGTCATGCCGACCCAGAACGAGCCCTTCTGCCAGCTGCGCGGTTGAAGGTCTCCTCGCTGAATGACGTGATGCCCGGCGCCGCGTCCATGTGCGCCAGCTGCCAGTCCGCGACACGCATCGCCAGTCCGAGTACTTCCTTGCGCGCGGGTGTTTCGGCGCCGGCGGCAGCCGCGGAAAGACAGCAGCAATGCCAGTGTCAGCCTCATCCGAGTGACCCTCGAAATCAAGATGCAGGAACTCCCGGTTCTCAATACTAGTGCTGGCCTCGCGCAGGGGCAGGGGAGTTCGATGCGACACACTCAGACATTGACGGGCTGCTGGCGTATTGGGTGCGCCGCGTTTGCAGTCGCCGCACCGGTGCCGGAAGTCGTGACTCGAAACGGGCGCTCGGCTCTCATGGTCGACGGCGCACCCTTCCTGGTGCTGGGCGCGCAGGTGAACAACTCCAGCGACTGGCCGGAGGTGCTGCCCAAGGTATGGCCGGCGGTGAAACAGCTCGGGGCCAATACCGTCAGCGTGCCCATCGCCTGGGAGCAGATCGAGCCGGTCGAGGGCAAGTTCGATTTCTCGTTTCTCGACACGCTGCTGGCCGAGGCGCGCGCGCAGCAGGTGCGCCTCGTCCTGCTGTGGTTCGCGACCTGGAAGAACAACGGTCCTAACTACGCGCCCGAGTGGGTGAAGCTGGACAACGGGCGCTTTCCGCGCCTGGTCGACGCCAAGGGCAAGGTGCTCAATTCGCTGTCGCCCCACGCGGCGGCGACGCTGGCGGCCGACAAGCGCGCCTTCGTCGCGCTGATGCGCCATCTGCGCGAGGCTGGACGCGCAGCGCACGGTGATCATGGTGCAGGTGCAGAACGAGCCTGGCACCTATGGCAGCGTGCGCGACTATCGGCGCCGCGGCGCAGAAGTTGTTCGACGGGTCCGGTGCCCGCGGCGCTGGTCAAGGCCGCGGCAAGAGCGCGGGCAGCTGGAGCCAGGTGTTCGGCAAGGATGCGGACGAGTTCTTCCACGCCTGGTCGGTGGCGCATTACATCGGCGAGGTCGCCGCCGCCGGCAAGGCGGAATATCGCGCTGCCCATGTACGTGAACGCCGCGCTGCGCGATCCGTTCCATCCGGGCGCGCCCGGCGGGTATGCGAGCGGCGGTCCGACCGACAACGTGCATCTCCATCTACCGCGCGGCCGCGCCGGCGATCGACATCGTCGCGCCCGACATCTACATCAAGGAGTCGCCCAAGGTCAGCGCGTCATCGAGCTGTACAAGGCGCGGCGGACCGCTGCTGGTCCCCGAGATCGGCAACGATCCGGTGTTCGCGCGCTACTTCTATGATGTGCTGGGGCGCAGGCCATCGGCATCGTGCCCTTCGGCATGGATTACACCGGCTACTCGAACTATCCGCTGGGCGCGAGGAACATCGACGAGGCCATCGAAGCTTTCGCGCGGCCGTATCGATTGCTGGCGCCGATGGCGCGCGACTGGGCGCGCCTGAGCTTCGAGAGAAAGCGTGTGGGGCGCCGGCGAACCCGACGACAGGCGACCCGCGCAAGCTCGAGCTCGGCCGCTGGACGCGCCACGCTGGCTTCAACGAATGGCAGTTCGGCATGAAGGAGTGGTTTCCGGCCGGGCACGCCAATCCCGACTGGGCGCCGTATCCTTCGGGAGGCGCCTTGTTAGCCGAGCTCGGTCCTGACGAGTTCCTGCTGACCGGCCAGCGTGTGCGCGTGAATTTCTCGCCGGCGGAGGGCCGCAAGGTGAACGGATTGATTTTCGCCAGCGTCGAAGAGGGCGAGTACCGCGACGGCAAGTGGACCCGCAAACGGATCTGGAATGGCGACCAGACCGACTACGGATTGAATCTCACCGACGAACCGGTCGTACTAAGAGTGCGTCTGGCCACCTATTAATGGGGACATTCCTCGATTCCTGGCAAACGGGGACGGACCTGAGGGGTTGCGGTGGCGGAGGCGTGCGGTGCGGTCTCCGGGCAAACGGGGACGGTTGAGGTTTGCGCGCTGCGCCTGCCCACGGCGGACTCTCTTTGCGACCTCAAGGTCGCGCGCGCTTCGAAAATTTCCGGACGGAAATTTTCGGCGGCCGCTCGTCGGAAGCGGACCGCCTTCAGGTCTGCAGAAATGGTTGCGCCGAGATGCAACACGGCGGCGGTCGGGCGCTTCCTCCTCGCCGCGCTCCATTCGGTCGCAAAGAGAGTCCGCCGTGGGCAGGCGTACCACCCGACGCGGTTTGTCCCCGTTTGCCCGGAGACCGCACCGCACGCCTCCGCCGCCACGATCCGCAGCTCCGTTCCCCATTGTCGAGCCATCGCGGTGTGTCCCCGAGGGTGGAAAAGATCGCAAGACTCGGTGTCCTGGTTCTTGCTGAGCCCTGGAGCCGTGCGCTCTTCTCCCAGCAGCGGCAAATGCGGACATCCCACGCTCGTTAGCACGCGGGGACCGTGCGGTGCCGGTGGGCGCGCCTTCCGAGGGTTGACCCGCTCTGCGACCGAATGGAGCGCGGCGAGTCGGAAGCCACTACGGGCCGCCGCAATGCCTCTCAGCGCAGCCATTTCTGCAGACGTTAAGGCCCGTAGGCTTCCGACGAGCGACCGCCGAAAATTTCCGTCGCGGAAATTTTCGAAGCGCGCGCGACCTTGAGGGAGCAGAGCGGGTCAACCCTCGGAAGGCGCGACGCCACCCCCACTCCGTCCCCGTTTGTTACAACGAAATGAGGAATGTCCCCATTAGATCATCCAGCCCCCGTCGATGACGTGGACCTGTCCGGTGGTGAACCCGGATTCATCGCTGGCCAGGTGCAGCGCCAGCGCGGCGATCTCTTCGGGTTTGCCCAGTCTTCCCATGGGCTGGCGCGCCTCGAACTCCGCGCGTGTCTTGGCGTAGTCGCCGTAGGCGTGCAGACGCGATTGCAGCGACGGGGTGTCCACCGTGCCCGGACAGATGGCATTGCAGCGAACGCCCTGCGCGACGAAATCCGCGGCCACCGACTTCGTGAGCCCGATGACCGCCGCCTTGGTCGCACCATAGGCGCAGCGATCCGGCACGCCGGTGATCGAGCTCGCGACCGATGACATGTTGATGATGGAGCCGCTGCGCGCGGCAATCATGCCCGGCAGGAACGCGCGGATCATGTGGAACATGGCGTGCACGTTGAGATCGAACGCGGCCTGCCACTTCTCGAGCTCGACGCTGAGCACGGTGCCGCCCGGCACCATGCCCGCGCAATTGAACAACACGCTGACCGGGCCGACGCGCTTGGCGAATTCGGCGATCGCCTGGGGATCGCGCACGTCCAGCACATGGCCCTCGCAGCCGGCGAGCGTCTTCAATGCGCCCGCATCGATATCGGCCGCGATCACGCGCGCTCCGGCGCGCGCGAACGCTTCGGCGCTGGCGCGTCCGATTCCCGATCCCGCCGCGGTTACTAGCGCGGTCTTGCCGGCGAGTCGCTCAGATTCCATAGGTGGCTCGCGCGGTTCCTGAATAAATCTGCTCGCGCCCTTCGACGTCGAGCCTGACCAACAACATCTCGCTGGCCTGGTACCACTCATCGTACGAGCAGACCAGTTCGCACACCGGCCAGTCGCTGCCCCACATGAGCCGGCTCGGACCGAATACTTCCAGCAGGTGATCGACACTGGGAGCGAGCTGCGCGGGATTCGCGCTGCCGGCCTCGGTGACCAGGCCGAGAGATCTTGCACACGGCATTGGTGCCGCGCGCCACCGCCTGGATGTCGTGCCTCCATTCGGCAATGTCCCGCCGCGTATCTGCGGCTTGGCGCCGTGGTCCACGACCAGCCGCAGCTCCGGATACATCTCGGCGAAATCGAGCAACACCGGCAGGTGCTTGGGCAGCAGCAGCGCGTCGAACACCAGGTCGTGATCGATCATGGCCTCGATGGCGGGCGCCAGCCCGGGCTTGAGCATCCACGCAATGTCGGGAATGTCCTGGATCATGGGGCGGAGACCCGACCAGCTTGGAGTCGGCGGCGAGCGTGCCGATCGACTCGGCCGCCATGGGGCTCTCGAAATCCACCCAGCCGACCACGCCGGCGATGAAGGCATGTTCGCTGGCCAGCTCGAGCAGGAACAGGGTTTCGGCGATCGGTGGGCGCGGCCTGCACGAGCACCGTGGAGTCGACGCCGGCGCGCGCCAGCTGCGGTGCGAGGTCGGCCGGTAGATAGTCGCGGTAGATGGATCCGAGCTGCGGCGTCAGCCAGCCGTAGTCGCCGCGATCCAGGCGCCAGAAATGCTGGTGGCTGTCGATGCGGCCGGTCATTTGACGGACGGCGCGGGCAGTGGTGCGCGCGCGTCGACCAGCCCGCGCTCGCGCAGCGAGCGCCAGAACCCGGCGGCGATCGGATGCGAGAACATCCTGGCGATATTGCGGGCTTCGGCGCCATTGGCGCAGCCGGCCACGACGGTGGTCACCGCCGGATGGGCCAGCGGGAATTGCAGCGCGGCGGCCTGCAGCGGCACGTCGTGTTCCTCGCACAGCGCTTCGAGCTGGCGCACGCGCTCGAGCACCGTGGCTGGCGGCGGCGCGTAGTTGTAATGAGCCTGCGCTCCGGCGCGCGAGCCGGCCGCGAGAATTCCCGAATTGAACGGGCCTCCGCAAATGATGGACACGCGCTTCTGCACGCACAGCGGAAGAAGCCTTTCCAGTGCGGGCTGCTCGAGCAGCGTGTAGCGACCGGCGAGCAGGATGCAATCCAGTTCGCAATGCTCCAGCAGTTCGACGCAGACTTCCGGTTCATTGACACCGAGGCCGATGGCGCGCACCGCGCCGCTCTGGCGCAGTTCGCGCATGGCGCGATAGCCGCCGTCGAGAAACTCGCGCACGCGCGCGCCATGGGTCTCGCCATGCGTGAGACGGCCGATGTCGTGGCACAGCAGGATGTCGACGCGCTGAACCTTCAGGCGCTCGAGGCTCTCGGCGTGCGAGCGCATCACGGCGTCGTAGCCGTAATCGAACACCGGGGCGAACGGACGCGACGAGAAATAGCCTTCGCGGCCGACGCCGGCGTCCTGCGGTCCGGTGGGTACCAGGCGGCGACCAACCTTGGTGGAGATCACCGGCGGTGGTTGCGCACCCGCCAGCGCCGCACCGATGCGCAGTTCGCTCAGTCCAAATCCGTAGAAAGGAGCGGTGTCGAAGTACCGTATGCCGGACGCGAACGACTCGCTCACGGCCGCCAGTGCGTCTTCGTCGGCCAGCTCGCGATACAGATTGCCGATTCCCGCGCCGCCGAAACCCAGCACGCTGACTTCGAGGCCCGTCGTCCCCAGCTCGCGGCGCGCGAGCGCGGCGGTCATGCGGCCTTCGCCAGCGCCCCGACCGGCGCTTCGTCGCGACGCGAAACCCAGGCGAACAGGAACACCGCCACGAAGCACAGTGCCGGCACGAGCATGGCCATGTTGATGCTGCTGGCGTCCGATACCAGACCCATGACGGGCGGAACCACCGCGCCGCCGACGATGGCCATGACGAGAAATGACGAGCCGGACTTGGTGTGCGTGCCCAATCCGCGCAGGCTCATGGTGAAGATGGTCGGGAACTGGATGGACATGAAGAAGCTGGTGGCCATCAACGCGTACAGCCCCGTGTTGCCACCGGAAAGAGCCGCGATCGCGCACAGCGCCACGTCGGCCACGGCGAACGCGGCCAGCAACGCGGCCGGGCGGAATTTCGACATCAACAAGGTGCCGATGAACCGGCCGGCGAAGAACAATGTGAGCGTGATGATCAGATTGTTGGCCGCCACCTTCTCGGCAGTGCCGGGCGTATTGAACTGCGTGTAGCGGATCACGAAGCTCCCCACCCCAGGGGGGCGGCGTCAGCGACTACACGCGGCAACTCGCACGCGGGCTCGCAGAAGCCGGCGACCAGGTGGAAATCTGGGCGCCGCCGTGCGTCGGCCCGGACGAAGCGCCCAGTGAGGAGACCGCGTGTCCGAGTGCACCGGCTGCCAGACAGGTTCGGACTCCGATCGCTGAACCGCATGGCGCGTGCGCTCAATCGATCGCCGGCGCCGCGCCGGATTCTGGTTCAGTACGTGCCGCAGTCATTCGGCTGGCGAGGCGCCAACCTGCCATTTGCCATCTGGCTGCGACTGCGGCGAGACGATTCGATCTGGGTGATGTTTCATGAGGTGATGTTCTGTGCGGACGGCAGCCAGGGACTGTCACGCCAGGCGCTCTCAGCCGTGCATCGGCTGATGGCCAGGCTCGTCACCGGTGCGGCCGAACGTGCGTTCGTGTCGATACCCGGCTG
This sequence comes from uncultured Pseudomonadota bacterium, assembly GCA_963832505.1. Taxonomy (GTDB): domain Bacteria; phylum Pseudomonadota; class Gammaproteobacteria; order Steroidobacterales; family Steroidobacteraceae; genus CADEED01. The sequence continues at coordinate 111,502 of CAWHUD010000002.1, forward strand.
GCTGCCGATGCTGCAGCCGTTGTTGCGGCCCGGCGCCACGCTGACCTGGCTTCCGGTGCCGAGCGCCATTCCGGTGAGAATTCACCCAGAGGCCACGGCATCGATCCGCGCCCGCTACGGGAATGGCCGCCAACTGGTCGGCCATTTCGGCACCTATGGCGGCGCCATCTCTGCGCTGCTCGACCGCACCTTGCAGGACCTCGCGGTGATGTCCGACTGTCACATCCTGTTGCTCGGTGACAAGAGCGACGTCGCCTGCCGCACGCTGCTCGCTGCACAGCCGTCGCTCGCCGGCCGTCTTTTTGCGACCGGCCATCTCGCTGCCCAGGATCTTTCGCATCATGTGGCGGCCTGCGATCTGATGCTCCAGCCCTACCCCGACGGCATCAGCAGCCGTCGCACCAGCGCGATGGTCGCGCTCTCGCACGGTCGCGCCATCGTGACGACCGCGGGGTGGCTGACCGAGCCGATGTGGGCCGAGGCGGGTGCCGCCATCCTCGCGCCAGTCGACGATCCCCACGCGCTGGCCGCCGCCGCGGCGACGATCCTGTTCGATGTCAGTCAGCGGGAAGCGGTCGGCAGGCGTGCGGCGGCGCTCTACGACGCGCGCTTTCACCTTCGCCACTCGGTTGCCGCGCTCCGGTCGCTGCGCGCGGTGTGATGCACTCGATGCGGATACTGCTCGCTAATGACGGATTCGGCGACGCCGGCGGCGTCCAGAACTATCTGGACGCAGTGGCCGGCGGCCTTGCGGCCCGAGGCCACGAGCTGGCCCTCCTGCATCGCGATGCCGCGCCGGCGCCGTTTGCCGGTCGCGCGACGAGCGCGTTGCCGTGTTTCAGCACCGCCACTGAAGGAATCCAGGCGGCCGTCGATCGCCTTGCGAGCTGGGCGCCGGATATCTGCTTCTCGCACAACATGAACGTGCTGGACATCGATCGCGCGCTGATCGCGCGGTGGCCGGTCATCAAATTCATGCACGGGTATTTCGGAACGTGCATTGGCGGCCAGAAGCGGTTCGGGTTCCCGGTCGCGCAGCCTTGTGACCGCCGGTTCGGCGTGGCGTGTCTGGCACTCTATGGGCCGCGCCACTGCGGGGAACTGACCCCGGGAGCCTTCATCGGACATTACGGATGGGCGCGCGATCAGCGCGCGCTGTTGTCGCGGTATCGCACCATCGTCGTCGCGAGCGAGCACATGAGGCGCGAGTTCGTTCGCAACGGCGTCCCTTCGTCGCAGATTCAGGTGAATCCTCTTTTTCCAACCCACGCGGAGCCGCCCAACGATCCGGTGCCGGGGATACCCGCTGAATGGACGGTCGCATTCGTCGGGCGAATGACGGTACTGAAAGGCGGCGACCTCCTGGTCGATGCCGTCGCCTCGGCGTCCGCGCGGCTCGGGCGTTCGATTCGGCTGCTGCTCATCGGCGACGGGCCGCAGCGGCGCGCGTGGGAAGAGCGGGCCGCCGCACGAGGCGTTCCGTGCGCATCGCGCGGGTGGCTGAATGGCGGCGAACGGTGGCGCGCGCTTGCCCAGGCGACGATTCTCGCGCTGCCGAGCAGCTGGCCGGAACCGTTCGGCCTGGTTGGCCTCGAGGCGGGCGCACTCGGTATTCCGGCTGTCGCCTTCGACGTCGGCGGCGTACGCGAATGGCTGCGGCCCGGCATCAACGGCTATCTGGCCGCCGCCGATCCACCTCGCGCGTCCACGTTCGCTGACGCGCTCGTCGATGCCTTGAGCGACGAGCGCCGGCTCGCTGCAATGGGCGCGCGCGCGATTGATGTCGCGCGCGAGATGTCGCTCAGCCGCCACCTCGATGCGCTCGACTGTGATTTTTGACGCCACCCTCAGTGCCGATGCGCATTCTGCTGGTCGGTGACTACGCGCGGGACGCGCGTCTTGGGTCCACCAAGGTGCTGTTCAAGCTGCAGGAGGAGTTTCGCGTGCTCGGACACGTGTGCGATGTCTTGCTGGCGGACGACATCGGCGTCCGTCCTGCGAATTCGCACGCCCGGCGCGCGCTCGCCCCGATTGGTGCCGCCGCCGCCGTCCGCCGGGCATTTCGCGCCAACGGCCGGTACGATGTCGTCGACGTCGCCTCCGCTGAAGGGTTGTGGATTGCCGCGGCGCGCCATCTTGGCGCGTTCCGGCGTACCGTTGTGATCGCGCGATCGAATGGCCTCGAGCACCTCGACTATCGGCGCATGCTCGACGATCACGACCACGGGCTGTTGAACAAGCCATGGTCCCGGCGACTGCTTTATCCCGCGGTGCGGTTGTCCCAGGTAGCCGCGGCCGCCCGCGCCGCTGACCGCCTGCTGCTCCTCAACGAAACCGATCGCGAGTTCGCGCTCGGCCACGGCTGGAAGTCGCGCGATCGGATCGACGTCGTGTCCCACGGCATTTCGTCGGCCTTTCTCGAGGCCGCACCGCGGCGCGACGCGGCGCGCGGGCGCGGGATCCTGTTCTGCGGAAGCTGGGCGGCGGTGAAGGGCGTCACCTATCTGGCGGCGGCGTTTTCGCAGATGGTTGCGGCCGGAGTGCAGACCAGTTTGACGGTGGTCGGCGGCGGCGTCGACGACGGCACGATCCTGGCCCAGTTCAGCGCGGACGCGCGTCGGTTCGTGACGATTGTCGGCCGGGTATCCGAAGCCGAAGTCATGGCTGCGTACCGCACCCACGACGTGCTCGCGTGGCCTTCGACGTACGAAGGATTCGGCATGGTCCTCATCGAGGCGATGAGCCAGCGGCTGCCAGTCGTCGCGACGCCGGTGGGTTCGGCGCGCGCGCTTATCGAAAACGGGCTGACCGGTCTGCTCGTCACGCCGCGCGATCCCCAAGCCCTGGCCGCGGCATTGACCCGCGCCCTCGCCGACGCCCCGTTGCGCATGCGGTTGGCCGACGCGGCATTCGACGTTGTGCGTGACATGACCTGGACGCGCACCGCGCAAGCGACCCTGGCGGTCTACGAGAAAGCGCGCGCGAATGGCCATGGCTAGCAGGTTGACCGTCGGCGTGACGACGCGGAACCGCCCGCAGTCGCTGCTGCGCTGCCTTGCGTCGCTCGAAATGCTCGGCGACCTGCTGACCGACGTCATCGTCGTCGACGATTCGAGCGAACTGCCGGTCGCGGCCGTGCTGCAGGTGGCAGGGCCGCAGCTGCCGGCGTCGATTGCCGCCAGAACACGAGTGGTGCGGCAGGATCGGTCGGAGGGCTACATCGTTGGCCGCAACACGATCATGCGACTGGCGACCACCGATTACGTGCTGCTCCTCGACGACGACGCGTACCTGTTGACGGCTGATCGGTTTGTTGAAGCGCTCGCCCTGATGGAACAGCACGCGGAAGTTGCGGCGATCGGCTGCGCGCAGGCCGAGGCGGACGGCCGGCCCTGGCCAGCCGGCATGCAGCCGGCGCCCGTCTCCCATCGCTGTCGCGTGCCCTCGTACATCGGGTTCGCGCATATCCTCCGCGCGCGCACCTTTCACGAGGTTGGCGGCTACCCCGAGGAACTCCACTTCTACGGCGAGGAAAAAATCTTCTGCGCGCGCTTGTTGAGGGCTGGCTATCACGTCGTCTACATGCCCGATCTGCTCGTGGCGCATGTGCCCGATCCCGGCGGACGCAGCACCGCCAGGTACCTTCGGTATGTCGTCCGAAACGACTGCCTGTTCGCGTTGTACAACCTGCCGTGGCCGGCGATGTGCGTCAGCCTTCCGGTGCGCCTCGCCAGATACTTTTCGATGCGTGCCGCCGCATCGGTCAGCGATCGCGCCGGGTTCGTCTGGATTGTGTCGCAGCTGGCGCGCTCGCTTCCGGCAGTCGCTGCGGGGGCGAACGCCGATGTCGTGGTCGAACGTCTCCGAATGGCGCCGGCTGCGGCGCGACGCACCGCCGTGGCCCGCATAGCCGGAATGACCACGAAGCCACGACGCCGGCTGCTCACGATTGGGCATTCCTATTCCGTCGCGCTCAACCGCCGATTGCCGAATGAACTGGCTCGGCTCGGCGGCTGGGACGTCACCGCCGCCGGCCCCGCACGATTTCAAGGGGACTTTGGCTGGCACACGCTGCAGCCGGATGCGGATGAATCCTGCACCGCCGTTCCAGTGCCGGTCCACTTCAGTCGCCGCATCCACGTCATGCTGTACGGCCGCGAGTTGGCGCGGCTGCTGGCGCAGCCCTGGGACCTCGTGCACTGCTGGGAGGAGCCGTACATCGCGGCGGCTCTCCAGGTCGCACGTCGCATCGATCCCAAGGTGCCTCTCGTGTTCGCGACTTTCCAGAACATCTCCAAACGGTACCCGCCGCCATTCAATTTGATCGAACGTCATTCTCTGCGTCGCGCGGACGGCATCGTCGCCTTTGGTCGGACGACGGCGAACGTCCTGGACGGGCGTGGATGCGACTGCCCGGTCGCTATCATCCCGCCTGGCGTGGATCTCGACGAGTTTCGCCCCGACCATGCGCGGCGCGCCGCGACCTTGAACAGCCTTGGCTGGCGAGAGGGCACTCCGGTGGTCGGGTTTCTTGGCCGATTCGTTCCCGAGAAGGGCATCGAGATGCTCATCGAGGCGCTCGATCGCGTTGCGACGCCCTGGCGCGCTCTCTTCGTGGGATCCGGACCGCTCGAGCCGGTGCTTTCGGCCTGGGCCCGCAGCCACGACGACCAGGTCCGGATCGTGACGAACGCGCAACATGCCGATGTCCCTGCCTATCTCAATGCCATGGACCTTCTGTGCGCGCCGAGCATGACGACGACACGCTGGCGCGAGCAGTTCGGACGGATGTTGATTGAAGCATTCGCGTCGGGCGTGGCGGTGATCGGCTCCTCGAGCGGGGAAATTCCGAACGTGATCGCCGAGGCGGGCCTGGTCATGCCGGAGGGGGACGTCGTCCGATGGGGACAGGCGATCGAACTGCTGACCGCCGATCGCGCGCGGCGATGCGACCTCGCACGCCGCGGGCGCGAGCGGGCGGAAGCTGTCTACGGATGGCCGACCGTCGCGAAACAGCACATCGAGTTCTTCGAGCGCGTCATCGCGGAGCGGGCAACGATGAACGCGCTCAGCGTGGCGCTGTGCGCGGACTTTCCCGAAGAGCAGTGGCCGAGCATGGACCGGGTGGCGAACGAGCTCGTGGCGCAGATGCAGCGCGGCCATGCGGATGCGATTGACATGACCCGTATCTGCCCGCCTTTCACGAGGCGAGCGACGTCGATGGCGTCCGGGGGCGTGCCGTTTTCGATCGACCGCGCGCTCAACCGCTGGTGGGACTATCCGCGCCACGTCGATCGCATCGCGGCCGGGTACGACCTTTTTCATATCGTCGACCACAGCTACTCGCAGCTCGTTCATCGATTGCCGGCAGCGCGCACCGTGGTGACGTGCCACGACCTCGACACGTTCCGGTCGATCCTGCGACCGGAGGAAGAGCCCCGGTCCTTCGTCTTCCGGGCGGCGACCCGGCGAATCCTGTCGGGCCTTCAGCGCGCGGCCCGGATTACCTGCGACACCGCTGCGGTCCGCGACGAATTGTGCGGGTATGGCGTGGTCGATCCGGAGCGCGTCAGCGTCGCCGCACCGGGCGTCGGCGACAGCTTCTCGGCGGGCGCCGACGACGTGGGCGATCGTGCGGCGGCGCGGCTGGTGTCGCCGGCCCCGGGGGCCGTCGAGATACTCCACGTCGGAAGCACCATCCCGCGCAAGCGGATTGACACGCTGCTGGCCGTCTGCGCGGCGCTCGTGCCGAGCGTGCCCGACCTGCATCTGATTCGTGTCGGCGGCGCGTTCACCAGCGAACAGCAACGGATGCTCGAGAACTGCGGGCTCGTCAATCGCGTGTCGGTGCTCGGCTTCGTGAACGAGCGAACGCTTGCGGCGGTCTACCGGCGGGCCGCACTCGTCCTGTGTCCCTCCGCCCGGGAAGGCTTTGGACTGCCGGTCCTCGAAGCCCTCGCGTGTGGGACGCCGGTGGTGGCGAGCGATCTTCCGGTCTTGAGGGAGGTCGGCGGCAACGCCGTCGAATATGCGCCTGTCGGAGACATCGCGGCGTGGGTGCGTACGGTCCATGCCGTTCTCGATGAGCGGCGGCGACATCAGTCCCGGTGGAATGCCCGCAGGCAAGCGGGCCGCGATCGCGCCCGCGGATTCACCTGGGCGCGGTTCGCGTCGCGCATCGCCGATATCTATCAGGAGATCGGCGCGGCGGCCACGTCAAAGTCACGGGCTCTGGCTTCATGACGAGCGTCCTGCACGCCGCCAAACTCTATCCGCCCGCCGGCGGCGGGATGGAGACCGTCCTTCGCGATCTCTGTGACGGCACCGCGGATGACTGGAACGTCCGGGTCATCGCCGCGCACACGCGCAGCGAATCGGTGCGCGAAAGATGCGGCGGTGTCGACGTGGTTCGGGTGGCGACGTACGGGCAGGCGGCGTCGGTGCCGCTCTGTCCGTCGCTTCCCACCGAGCTGTGGCGTCACCCTGCAGACTGCGTCGTCCTTCACGAGCCGAATCCGATTGCCGGAACCGCGCTGCTTCTCCACACGCCGGCGCCGCGGCTGATCGTCTGGCATCACAGCGATCTCGTCCGGCCCTGGTGGGCATCGTCGACCTACGGCCAGGTCCAGCGCGCGCTGTATCGACGCGCGGACTGCGTCATCGTTTCAAGTCCCGCACTCGCGGCCGGGTCGCCTGTCGTCCAGCACGCCAAACGCGTCGTGGTGATTCCGTTCGGCATCGCCCTCGAGCGGTACCAGCATGTCGATGCCGCCAGCCGGCAGCGCGCCGCCCTGACGGTGGCCGCTGTTCCTGGCCCGCGGATGTTGTTCGTGGGGCGGCTCGTGTACTACAAAGGGCTCGAGGTGCTGCTGAACGCAATGGAACACTGCGGCGGATCATTGGTGATCGTCGGTGAGGGTCCGCTTGAAGGCGAGCTTCGGGCGGTGGTGACGGCAAAAGGTCTCACCGGCCGGGTCTTGTTCCTCGGCCGTGTCGCCGACGCCGATCTTCCGGCTTTGTATCAGGCCTGCGACTTGTTCGTGCTGCCGTCGATTGCACGGACGGAGGCCTTCGGGGTCGTCCAGATTGAAGCGATGGCGGCAGGGAAGCCGGTCGTCAGCACCAACCTTCCGACCGGTGTCCCATGGGTGAATCAGAACGGCGAGAGCGGCCTGGTCGTGCCGCCGGGGGACTCGCTCATGCTCGGCAAAGCGTTGCGGCGGTTGATGGAGGACGACGCGCTGAGGCAGCGGCTCGGCGACGGCGCGCGTCGGCGCGCCGAGCTGGTATTCACGCGCGAGCGCATGGTCGCGGCATTCAAGAGCGTGGTCGACGAAGTGGTGCAATCGCCTGGACAGATCGCCGAGCTGGCGCGAGGGGAAGTGGCGTGAGCCGCATCGCCAAGCGTTTTCTCGACATCGTCCTGTCCGGCGCCGGCATCGTCGTTTCAGCGCCGCTGTGGGCGTTGATCGCGGTTGCCATCAAGCTGGATTCGCGCGGCCCGGTGTTTTACGGGCAGGCGCGGGTCGGCGAAGGTGGAGAGGTGTTTCAGGTCCTGAAATTCCGATCGATGATCGACGACGCCGAAAGGGACGTCGGGCCGAAAGCGGCAGTGGAGCACGACCCGCGTATCACCCGGCTTGGCCGCGTCCTCCGCGCCACGGCGATGGACGAGCTTCCGCAATTGTGGAACATCTTTCGTGGCGACATGAGCTTCGTCGGCCCTCGCGCGCTCAGGCCGGAGGAAATTGACGTCGACACCGCCGGCCGCCCCGTGCCGCTGCGGGCGATTCCCGGCTTTGCCGATCGCTCGGCAGTCCCGCCTGGACTGACGGGTATCGCCCAGATTTACGCGCGGCGCGATGTGTCGCGGCGGCAGAAATTCCGGTTCGACCGGCTCTATGTCCGGCGCCAGTCGATGCTGCTCGACCTGCGGCTGATTGCGCTTTCCTTCTGGATCACGGCGCGCGGAACGTGGGAAGCGCGCGAGAAGAAGTTTTGAACCCTGAATCGGCCCTGCGAGAGGGTCACTATGCGGCCAAGCAGATCTTCTGCAGAGATCGGCTGATCGCCTGGAGCCATCGCCGCCGCTTTGATACCGGCCTCGCCCTGGCGCACGCATTTGGCGGCCGGCGGCTGCTCGATTACGGTTGCGGCGACGGGACGTTTCTCGCGCTGCTCTCGTCGACCGCGGCGCGCCCTTCCGAGGGGGTCGGCGCGGAGCTCGACTCGACGCAGGTCAATGACTGCCGCACCCGCCTCGGCGAGGGCCGCGGGTTGTCCTTTGTCTCGATCGACAGCCTGGACGGCCCGGCGCATCGCGGGCGGTACGATGTCGTCGTCTGCATGGAGGTGCTCGAGCACGTCGTCGATCTCGATCCGGTGATCGATCGGCTGTGGCGCCTGCTGGCTGCCGATGGAACGCTGCTCGTCAGCGTCCCGGTCGAAACCGGACTGCCGCTGCTCATCAAGCAGGCGGCGAGGCGCGTCGCCGGCTGGCGCGGCATTGGCGACTACCCCGGCACGAGTCCGTACACCTGGCGCGAGTACTGGGTCAGCGTCTTCGCCGGGTCCGAGCCGCACCTCGTGCGACCGATCTACGGTGGAGCCACGCCGTTTCACGATCACAAGGGCTTCAACTGGATGGCGCTGCGCAATCGTCTCGCGCGGCGCTTCGCGATCGAGCGCGTCGTCGCCTCTCCGCTCGCCTGGATCGGTCCTCGCCTCGCGACGCAAGTGTGGTTCGTCGCACGGAAAAAGACGGCCGCGGACGAACTTCCCCTATAATCAGCGCCTACGCCGGTCCCAATGAACGACGTCATCGTGGTGGGCGGCGGTCCCGCCGGACTCCACGCCGCACGGAAGCTCGCGCATGCGGGCTTCAGCGTCGCGCTGTTTGAAGAACATTCCGGCGTCGGCGAACCGGTGCACTGCACCGGCGTCCTTGCCCACGAAGCGTTCGAGGAGTTCGGTCTCTCGGCCGACTCCATCCTCAACGAACTCTCGACCGTCAGGTTCTTCGCCCCGTCGGCGACGAGGTCGAGTACTCGACGCCGTCGGTCGAAGCGGTCGTCGTCGACCGGATGCGGTTCGATCAGTCTCTCGCGCACAAGGCCGCGGCTGCAGGCGTCCAGATGTTCTCGGGGCAGCGCGTCACGTCGATTGATGTGGATCGCGACGGCGTCAGCATCACCGCCGGCGGCGCCCCAGCACGCGGCCGGGTCTGCATCCTCGCCTGCGGCGCGAGCTATGCGCTCCAGCGCAAGCTCGGGCTCGGCATGCCGCGCCTGCTCCTGCATTCGGCGCAGGTGGAATTGCCGGCCGAGAGCCTCGGTCCGGTCGAGGTGCACTTTGGCCGTCGCGTCGCGCCACGCGGATTTGCCTGGGCCGTTCCGGTCCAGCGCGAACGTCCGTACGTGCGCATCGGCGTGATGTGCGATCGCGGCGCCGGCCGTCATTTCGGCGACATTGCCGCGCGATTGTCGACGCGGTGGGGCATCAATGCCTCGGATGTCCGTCAGCCCCGCCAGAAGATCCTGCCGCTCGGGCCAATCGACCGCACCTACAGCGACCGCGTCGTCGCGCTCGGCGACGCCGCCGGGCTGGTCAAACCGACGACGGGCGGTGGCATTTATTACAGCCTGCTCAGCGCGGCCCTCGCGGCGGAGACGCTGATCGAGCTGCTGCCGCGCAACGAATTGAAGGCAGCCAACCTGGCGGTCTACGAGCGGCGCTGGCGGAAGCGTCTGGGGTCCGAATTGCGGTGGCAGCTGCTGCTGCGCCGCATTGCGCACCGACTGGGCGACGAGGATATCGACGCCCTGTTCGAGCTTGCGCGCACCGATGGCATCATGCCGCTCGTGCGCCGGACGGCCGCATTCAATCACCACCGCGAGTTCATCGCCGCGTTGTTCAAGCATCCCCCTGCCCGGCGCCTGCTTCTGCGGGCCGTCGTCGCCTGATGGCGCCGGCCCAGTTGCTGGCGACTTATCTTCGGCCTCGCGCGACCGGCTTCGCCGCGGTCGCGCTCGACCACAACATTTGCAGCCAGATTCGGGAACACGGCGTCGGCCCACTGCTGTATCGGGCGATGCACGAGCATGGTGTGTTCGACGCTCAGCCGGCGGGTGTGCGCGACGAGATCGCCCGAGTGGCGCGCGAGGAGGCGCTGATCGAGCCCTTCCGCCGGGAAGAAGTCGTGAGAGTGCTCGGCGCGCTCGCCGCCGATGGCGTGCCGGCGCTTGTGTTCAAGGGGACGGCGCTGGCCTACACGCGCTATCCCGATCCAGCGCTCAGACCGCGGCTCGATACCGATCTATTCATTCGCTTCGAAGATGTCGCCACCGCGTCGCGCGTCTTCGAACGCCTTGGGTACGCGAGAACGCTCCAGCCGTCCGGCGAGCATGTGACTCATCAGTTCGCGTACGTCAGCTCGCGGCATTTGTTTCAGCTGGCCTTCGATGTCCACTGGAAGCTGTCCAATCCGCAGGCGTTTGCCGACCTCTTCTCGTTCAGCGAGCTGGACGACGACGCGATACGGGTCCCCGCGCTGGGACCCCACGCGCGGACGCTCTGCGACGAGCACGCCCTGCTGGTCGCCTGCACTCATCGCGTCGCGCACCATTACGATCGCGAACTGCTGATCGATCTCTGCGACATCGACTTTCTGGCCCGCACCTTTGACGAGGCGGCGTGGCGTCGAGTGGCCAGCCTGGCCGCCGCCAAACGCATCCGAGGCGTGGTGCTGCGGGGACTGCGGTTGACATCAGACCGTCTTGGCTTATCCATTCCCGCCGATGTTGAGGAGACTCTGGCCGTCACGGACGAGGCCGAACCGACTGCCGCGTATCTCGCCGACGGCTTCCGACGCGTGGACATTCTTCGCCATGACCTGCTCGGGCTGGGGTGGCGCGGCCGCCTTCGCCTGCTTCGCGAACATCTGTTTCCAAACCCCGCATACATGTTGCGGTCGTTCGACAACGCGCGTCCTGCGCTGCTTCCCGCCCTCTACCTCATTCGAATCGCCCGCGGCGCCAGGTCGTGGTTCCAGCCGCTTCGGTAACAGCTTCACCACAACTGACGATCGTCCTGTAATTCGGAGAGGCCCGCGGTGTGCGGAGGCCGAGCGCTTCGTTCTGCCCTTTTACGCCGCCGCAACGCTCGATCGCGTCTGGCGAGCGCGTGCCGTTTGACGCCAGATGTCGATGGACGCATCGAGACCAAGGCCGGCGTAGAACAGCAGCACGAAGTCAACGGGAACGCGATAGCGGGTCGTCGGAACGAACACGGCGTACACCGCCGCGAATGTCAGGACGATGCACCACAGGATCGCGTCCTCTGAAAGTCTGCGGCGCCGCGCATACAGGCCGGCCGCCGCCAGCACAAGCACGGCGCCATAGGAGGTCGAGTAGGTCACTCGGTGGAACAACGGGCGCTCGATGGTGTGTTCGACGATCGCCTGTCCGGATTCAAGGAGTCGAATCGTCGTGGCTTCCGTGGCCTGTCGGCGAGGGATCAGCGTGGGGGAGAAGAAGTCGAACACGTTTCGGATCTTGAGCAGCAGCGTGTCGAAAGGGTGCCGGCGGATCTCGGCCAGGGCCATTCGCCGGTAGGCCGCGTCCTGCAGCCGCTCGGACTTGGGTGTGTCCGGCAAATCGAGCAGCCCTTCTGCGGCGAGCCTCGACTCGGCGTAGGCCAGCAGGATGTCAGGGCCGTAATCGGCGACGACGCCGGGTGCATATTCACAGTTCGCCTTGAACAGGTTCAGGCCGACGCGGGCCGGAAGGACGCTGCCGTTCAGCGTGTAGTTTCTGAACCCGGCTGGTGCGACGACCAGCAATGCGGCGACAGCGACCATCAGGCCGCGTTCCGGGCGACCGTTCCGGAGCACGGAGACGAGGGGTGCCGCGACAATCAGCGGCAGCGCCACGGCACGCGTCAAGATCGCCAGACCGAGCCAGGCGCCGGCCGCCGCGGCCCCGGCGACTGAGCGGATCGTGACGAACTGGAACGTGAACGCGATCAGCAGCGTGGTCACGAGCGCCGACTCTGTGCCGTCCACGGCGTGACGCACGAGCAGCGGATAGACGGCAAACAGCGCCGCCGCTGCCAGCGCAGGACGTTTCCTGCTTGTCAGGGTGAGGGTCAGCAGATAGAGCCAGACGGCTCCCGCCGATGCAACCAGAGCTTGCGCGACCTGCACCAGCAGCGGCCGATCGCCGAGGAGCCAGCGCATCGCGGCGAGAAACAGCGGATACAGCGGCTCGAGCAGCGCGGTCCGGACACCGCCGCTCGAGAGCGATCCGTCGTCGAGCAGACTGGTCGAGGCATCCCAGTAGTAGATCGTGAATTCCGGTCTCGCCACCGCGACGTAGAGCAGACGCACGATCGCGGCGAATCCCCAGAGCAGCAGGCAGCTACGCCAGTTGACTGTCGTGGTCTCGCGCGGCCGGCCTCATCTGTCGCTAAGTTATACTGCGCTGTGCCAGATTTGTCCCTGAGCTCCTCGCTGAAAGTCGGCGACGAAGTGGTGTTTCGAGAGCTCGACGGCGAAGGCGTCATCCTGAATCTCGCGTCCGGCCTGTATTTCGGTCTCGACAAAACCGGCACGCGGATGTGGCGACTCATTGAAGAGCACGGTCAGCTTCAGGCGGTTCTGACCGCCCTGTGCGACGAGTACGAGGCGGCACCGGACACGATCGAGCGCGATCTGATTGCCCTCGCCTCAGAGCTGACGGAGAAAGGACTGCTCGATCCGGACGGCCACGCCGTCGACATAGCGTCATCGGCTGTAGCGATCCGACAGCACTCCCACCTGTCCGAGCGCAGCGTTCCAGTCCTTGAATGCCGATGGAAACGCCTTCAGAACTTCGGTGGCGATTTCGCCCAGCGGCATCTGGCGACCCATCAGTTCCAGGATGTGTTGATCGATACGCCAGACCTCGCCGAGATCGGCGACGAAAGTGTCGGCGCGTTTGTGCGATGTCTGGCGCCAGGAACTCCGCGAGCAACGACGACTGCCGGTACGACGCCTTGCTGCCGCCGGTCGCGGCGGCAGTCACGTCGGTCGCCCACGACCAGACGTAGCTGTCGCCGACCAGGTGTGCCCGCAACCGCACCCGAACGGCATCACCGCGCTCGAGTGAAACGGCCTCGGGCCAGGCGAAAAACGTCTGCGAGTACACGTGCTGCTCGCTCGAAGCCGGCGCGTTGGAGAAGCCGATCCCGGCTGCATTTCGCAGTCGAACCAGCTGGCGATGCCGTGCCCGATCGCGGGCCGCTCAACCACCCAGGAGATCTCTCCGTCGACGTTGGGCCCGGCCATCGTTCGGTAATCGAGCGTCGCCCACCGCTGCGGCGCCGAGATGAGATCCGAGGCGGCGAAGCGGTGGCGGCGCGACTGATTGGCGGCGCGCCATCGGGCGCCCGACAAGTCGAAGCCGTATTCCGTGTTCCAGGCTTCGACGACCTGCTGATGGGTGGGAACCGACGTGAAGAGGGCCGCCCACAACGTTTCGCGCTCCGGGACAATCCACCCGCCTGGTTTCAAGAGTCGTTCGCGCGCGTCGAGGATTGAGACGACACTGGACTGAAACAACGGCAAGACGCCGTGAATGTCGGAGACGATGCCATCGACGCGCTCGGGCAAATCGACCGCCGTCGACTCAGCCTGGATGAAACGAATTCGATCGGCGAATCCGTTGGCGGCGGCCGCTTCCCGCGCCACCGCGATGACGCCGCCGGCTTCGACCGCGTAGACACGGGCGGCGCCGGCCCGGCACGCGAGCAGGGCAAGGATGCCTGCGCCAGTGCCGATATCGAGCACGACGGACTCGGGGACGACCAGACTCTCCAGCGCACGGGCATATGCCGACGTCCGGCCCTTGTCCGCGATCATGTCGCCGTAGGCTATGAGGTCGTACATGTCGCTCCGGCGCCGAAAAAATGGCGCAGCCACAGCTCCAGTGCGGCGAGCGTCGTCACCCGCCACGCCGGGCACGGCCAGGTCGTCGTCCTGCGCAACCACCGCTCTGTATCGCGCGATTCTGTCTTCGAGCCCATGGCCATCGACGAATCCGGCAGCGACGGCCATGGAATCGGGCGTCAGCAACTCGCTGATGCAGTCGTAATCCGCGAGCACGCCACGTTTGAACATGAACGTGAAATCCGCTTTCCATCGCCTGGTCCGAATCGGCTCCGGCAGGAGCCCGATCGTTGCCTCACGAAAGAGCCCTTTCGGCACCCCGCGCCAGTTGACGACGTCTCCGGGAATCGCCATGAGGAAAGCGACGAGCTCCCGGTCTCTGAACGGAGACGCGAGCTCCATCCCGTGCGCGTCCGCGACCGCGTTCAGGCGCTGCACGTGATAGTGGTAGTGGCCGGCCGTCGCGTTCCGAAAGCACTCCTCGGCGTGCGAGCTCCCGAACCGATGCGTCGACTCGAACCGGCTCATCTGGCGATCGAGCAGACGTCCGACAAACGCCTTCGAGTACCAGCCGGGATAGCGCGCCGCGCGCCGCCGCCCGGCACTTCGCTTCACAGCGTGGAACAGCTGGCGCGGCAGGACCGATCGTCCAAGCGCGTTCCAGAACTCGATCTCGAAGGACCGCGAGTCGTCGTTCATCCAGACGCCAAATTCACGCAGGTCGCGACGAATCTTCGACCACGAACCGCGATACGCAAGGTCGACCAGGTAACGGCGCGGGAACAGCGCTTCGTCGCCGTAGTAGCCATCGAGGATGACGGAACACCCGGCACGACGTGCCCGGCCCAGCACCTCGGGAAACGTACTCCAGACCAATTCCGGCCGTTCGAGATGGCCGATGATTCGCCTCGCATCCCGCAGCACGCGTATCTCCGAGACAGGCATGCGCTCCACCGGATGTTCCGCAACGGCGTCGAGCGTGCTGACGAATGCCTCCTCGTCGGCCGGGCTGCCGGCCGGGAAGGTCATGGAGATCCCCCTGATGCCCTGATGTGCTGAATCCTGACGCGCCAGCGCGGCCGCCTGGCAGAAGATCGACGACGAATCGACGCCGCCGCTGACCGATACCGCGACCGGTCGCGGGCTTCTTATCCGTCGCCGGATCGACTGTTTGAAGACGTCACGAAAGGCTTCGGCGTACTCATCGAGGCTCCGATAGCGGATCTCACGGCACGGATCGAAATCCTGGTGGCGCCGAACGATCAGGCGGTCGGGGGTGGCATGCAGCGCGTGTCCGGGAGGCACGGCGTAGATGTCGCGGAAACAGGTGCGGTGCGGATCGATCCAGCGGTCGAGGACGAGATCGGCAATCGCGTCCTCGTCGGGCGCACGCTTCACCCCGGGGATAGCCAGGAGCGACTTGATTTCCGAGCCGAAGAGCAGCGTTCGGCCGAACTGTGTGTAGTAGAGCGGGCGGGCGCCCATGAGGTCTCGCGCGAGCACCAGCCGATGCCGTTCGGCGATCGCATACCGCGACGGCGAAGTCACCGCCCAGATGCGATGCGAACGCCTCGTCGGTCCGTTCATGAAGGGCCGCTACGTAGGCGGCATCGGAGGAGAGCTGCGGCGATGGCGATCCACCGGTGGGTATGGGGGGCGCCAGCTCCTCCCGGTTGTCGAGCCGGCCATCGAAAGAGACGGCGACGCCGCGCGTGGAGACGAACGGCTGCGTCGCCGTTGCCGCCCAGCCGTGGCGATGTCCGAGGCCCATGGACGACGAGGTCCAGAAACGGGCGCCGCCCTCCGCCGGTCTACTGGCGGCTGCGACAAGACGCTGCAGGTCGTGGAGATCGGCAGGCCTGCCGTCCAGATTAAACAGCCCGACGATGCCGCCCATGGACAATCGTCCGTGCCGACTCGTCGAACGCCCGGTCGGCGAGGACATCGAACAACGGCAGCAGCACGGCGCGCGGAATCAGCCCGGCGACGATCAACGCGGCGACACGCTGGCCGAACCGACGGGTACAGCTCGACGAACACCCATCCCCGCCGTCTGGCGGCATGAATACCGGTCAGCCATGACCGCAGTGCGAGAGTTCGCGCATCGCTCGCGCCGTAGAGCGCTTCAGCCACCCAGCACATCGTCTTCGACGTATCCGTCCCATCGTTCATGCCGCCGCCGCCGGTCTGGATGACGTCCTTTACATGACCGTACGAAACAAGTCGGGGCGGCGTATAGGGCTTGCGAGGACCCGCCGAATTCGCGCGTGATGTCTTGGTCTCGTTCATCTGCTGCCTCAGGGTGGCGTCCCGGTGCGACGCATGTGATCGACGATGCAGTGGCGTACCAGGGGGAGATGGGAAGATCCCTCGGGGTATTGTAGTCGAAACCCGTCGATATCACCGGCCAGTCGCGCCGCGAATCCGAACTGCCGTTCGAAACGATCGCGTGTCACCACGTCGACGTTGAAGCTGTTCTTGAGCAGTTCGTGAAAGAGGGCCGCGCGCGACAGCGGCTCGATGCTGACGGACGTTGCGCGGGCGCGCTCGTCCGGCGTCGGGAGGACGAACAACCGCGTCAGCGGCAGCGCCGTCAGCCACGAACGGGCTCGCGTCGACGGGAAAAGAGCGCTTCGACGCAAACGCGTGCAACGGCTCGCTATGACTCACGTCGTCCAGAAAGGCGTGCGCGCTGTCGGGGTGAAGCTTGATGCGTCCGGAGCCTGGACACGCCAGCCACTGCCGGTCGCGTTGCACCAGCATCAGCAGGTCGTCGGTCAGCAGCCGGTGACCGGCCTGAAGAAACGACGCCAGCATCGTCGACTTGCCGAAGGTGCAGTCGCCGAGAAATCCGACCGCGGTGCCGTCCATTTCCACGGCGGTTGCGTGGAGCGGTTCGAGCCCCTGGTGGACCAGCGCGAAAGAGATCGCCGGACCGAAGAGAAAGTTCTGCAGGACGAGTGGGTCGGTCCCGTTCAACGGGCGGCACACCACACGAGACCCGTCAGCCGGAATTAGAAATTCGTAGAGGTCCGACCATCGGAAGTAGGTCGACCCATCCGGCGAGGAAATGCGACTCAAACCACGAGTCGATGGGATCGCGAGCGGGCTCGGATGTCGAGAAAGTCAGCGTCGCTGCCGGCGACGAAATCAACCCGCGCGCCGGTGGCCGGACCATCGGTCGATGGCGGAAACGCCAGCGGCCAGGCGCTTCTGATGTCGACGCCGTACACCGAGTAGGCGTGACTCGTCATCATCTCGCGCCGTCCGGCCATGCCACCAGGCGGGAGTACTGGCCAATTGATTCGCCCCCGCCGACTAGCACCTGTCCATCCCGCTCGATCCAGGCATGTGACTTCAGGAAACCGGACCCGGATGACGCCACGCCGATGACGATCACGTGCGGACGTGCGCTTCCGTCGAGCAGCACCTCCGCGGCCAGCGCCCTGGCGAGGCATCGACCGCTGCCGACATCCAGACGCTCGGCGGCCTTCAACGCCCAGAGGATTCGTTGCTCCGGAATGGCGCCGCGACAGGCGTGAATCACCGGTCGCACGGTGGAGAGAAATGTTCTGGCCGCTGGCAGAGTCGTGCGTGCGATGAGTGTGGTCGCGAGCGCCAGCGTGGCGCGGACACAGAGCAGCAGCCGGCAATCGGCGGCAGTCAGGCGACCGTCGAGCACTCCGCGTGCGACTGTTTTCAGAATGACCACTGCGTCATTTGTGGAGGAGGAACCTCGGAACAATTTTACCATCGGCCCGCGCTCGTCTCGTCCGCTCGTCCGGATGCCAGACCGTGCATCCTGACGCCATTCAGCTTCCGCAGCACGCGTAATGTTTCCCGTCCTGATAATTCAGCGACGGCAGGAAATGCTCGGCGCTGAACACCCCGGATGCCTGGTGGTGGCTGAGATGCATGACGGCCAGATCCGCATTGCTGTCGATCGACGCGATGCCGATGCCGGATGGCCCGAGGAACGCGTCAGCCGATGGAAACAGCGAGTCGATCCTCTGGTAATCGGTCGCGTTCGGTCCGAGACGCCCCTCGCAGGTCAGCGCTTCACCGCGTTCGTTGAACAGACGGATCGTGTACGACACGGCCTCGTCGTAGTGCTCGCGGACGCCGCAGTTGGTGACGGCGATGTACGACAGCATCGGGGCACGGCACCAGACACGATAGTGGCATCGGTAAGTCGACGCCCGAGTGGCCGAGATATTCGTCGGCGTAAAGGGCACCGACATCGTATGCGCCGGCGAGCTGGTCGCGTACGTTCCGCACGTGATCGCGGCCGTTCCAGATGTCGCTCCACGCCATCACGCGGGCGGTGCTCACCGGCGTCCGGTATTCAAGCAGCGCCTGGAGCCGACGCGGGTAAAAGCGCTTGTCATCGTCTGAAAAATTGAGGGCGATGTGTCCCGTGAACGGACGAGGGCCGCCCAGCAGGTCGGTGATGTCGCCGCGCGAAAGCCCGCCGCGTCGCGCCACCAGCCACCGGTCGCGGCGTGCGACCTCGTGGCCCGATTCGTCGTACAGGCGGGCGTCGACCCAGAAATCGTCTTCGAGATCGCCGTGGCTGTTCAGAAGGTTGACGGTCGTCGTGAGCTCGGCGGAGTGAAGCGCGACCATCGGATTCACCTCGCCCCGGCCCAGCGCCTTGTAGACGAAGCTCGGAATTGCCGGAAAGCGATAGCGATCGCCGCCGTGGTAACCCGAAAGGTGCGAGCCCTCGGTAATCACGTAAGGGCGGCTGAACACACCTTTCGCCTCGAAGGTGCCTTCGAGTGTTGCGTGACGTCCTTCGCAGAACCCGCTCAGGTCGGGAAAGAGATCCCGCAACACCAGTTTGTGCAGCGAGAAGGGCGCCATCGGCAGCTGATAGATAGCGCGGCGGACGTTCCCTCGATGATTGCGGACCGCGAGGACGACGCTGTCCGCCCGTTGCTCCTCGGGCCCGTTGATCACGACGAGGGAGTTGCGCGCCTCAGACGTTTCGAGAAACACCACCTCGGTGTATTCGATCTCGAGCGAAGCAGGTGAAATGGAATGGTCGCTGTGCAGCGACACCAGGTCGCGCTCGGTCGAGTACCAGTCGACCATGCTGAGCAAACGCAATCCCGACCGGCCGGCCGCCGACGAAACGACCAGGACGCCGTCCTCGACGATGCCTGCATGCCTGGCCGAATCGACGACGACCGGCATGCCCGGCTGCTGTTGATTGCGTCCAGGTGTGCTGGAGCTCGCCGGCAGGATTGCGCAACTCGAATCTCAGCATGGTTTCCCCGGACACGTTCGGTCCGAGCCGGCCGAGGTCGTCAATTCCAGTCCACAGAGTGACCGCGGTGTGACACGCGGCCGATTCGCGCCACCAAATCAAGTCGGCGGCGCGTGCGCCTTCCGAAGCGGCCATTCTCAGCTGTCTCCGTCGTGCATCGCGATCGCGGCGGCCACGGCCAGGAGCACGGCGTTGGCGGGCACGCGCAGCGTCATCTCGACCATGTTCTGCGCGCCGAGCGCGACCATGCCGCTCGCCGCGCCTGCCCGCAGCCAGAAGATCGCCGTGCGATCTTCGCGCAGCCGCTTCGCGCACGAGCGCGACACCCGCGACGAGCGCCAGCGCGATCGGCGCGGCCGAGCAGCAGGCCGCCCTTCGGCCAGAATCTGAAGAAGCTCGTTGTCCGCGTGGCTGATGTAGAAATAGCGCGACATCGTCTGATAGAGCACCATCACCGACTGATACGTGCCCGCGCCCGCTGCCGAGCGGCCAGAAGTCGCGAACCACCGGCAGCGTCTGACGCCAGATTGCGAACCGTCCCGACGAGCCCGTCAGTGAACGAGCTTTCGAAACGCGACGTCAGCGCGCCGACGTCGGCGTACGTCGCGGCGACCGCCAGCATCACGACGAGGCCGACGATCGCCCACGCCGCCCGCTTGGCGTTAGGCGCCGGCGCGGACCAGCCACGCAAAACACACCAGGCCGGCGCAAGCGCCGAGCAGTCCCGATCGCGACAGCGAGAATAGCAGGCCTGCCAGCATCAGGCACACGGCCATCCCGAGCCAGATCGACTTGGTGTCAACGGCGCAGTCTCCGGATCGAAGGGTCTCGCCCGCACGGTGTCGCGACTGCATCCGCGCGACCGCGTACCCGAGCGTCAGCGGAATCGCCATGATCAGCCAGCCGGCAAAGTCGTTGCGGTTGACGAACGGGCCGTACGGCCGGAGCCCGCGAGAGGTGACGCCCCACATCGCGTCGACGATCGGAAGCGGCATGAGGTGCTGAACGATGGCCAGCGGGCTGACGAACAGGCCGATCCAGGCGACGGCCGCGGATCGTGGCGCGGACGCCGCCGCGCCGAAACATCGTCCGGGCCGCACCAGAACAGCAGCACGATGGCCGCGACGGCCGACGAGCGCCAGCAGCGTGGCCGCCGGGTCGATCGAGAGCGGCCGCTCGCCGCAGCAGCGTCGGCGTCCGAAGCGCATCGCGCGATCGTAGGCGACCGCCGCCGGCGCCAGGCGGCCGCGGAGGCCGGCCGGCAGCGGCACCAGCTGGAGCGCGATCGCGCCGAGCGCGAGGACCAGCGCGAGATCGAGAACATCGCGCTCGAGGCCGGCGGCCGATCGCCGGGCGGCCGGAGCAGCGGCGAGCAGCACGATGCCGCACGCGAGCGGCACCAGGGTCAGGCGATAGGAATGGGCGAACGCGAAGAGCGTCCAGCCGACGAGCAGGACGAGCAGGCGCGAAGCGGCGCGGCGGAGCGCCGGCGCGAAGGCCGTGGCCGGTCAGACTGCCGCTTCGGCGTAGTAGTTCTTGTACTGGTGGCCGTAGTAGCGCGAATAGTAGTACTTGTTCCGCGCGAAATCGACCTTGTTCAGCACGACCGCCGCGTACTTCGGCCGCGTCTGCATGATCGTCTCGATCGCGCGCTCGGCCAGGCGCCGCCTGGTCATCTCCGCGCCGATCACGATGGTGACGCCCGACACCGCGGGCGCCAGGATGACGGCGTCGGTGACCGCGAGCACCGGCGGCGTGTCGATGATGATCCAGTCGAACGGCCCGTGCGACAGGTTCGTCAGCAGCGTCTTCATGCGCTCCGACGCCAGCAGCTCGGACGGGTTCGGCGGCGTCTTGCCGGCCGTGATCGCCAGCAGGTTCGGATCGACCGTGCGCTGGATGACGTCGCGCACGCGCGCCTGGCCGGTCAGCACCTGCGACAGCCCGCGCTCGTTGGTGAGCCGCAGCGGGCGATGCAGGCCGGGCCGGCGCATGTCGGCGTCGATCAGCAGCACGCGCGAACCGCCGTAGGCCAGCGCCATGGCGATGTTCGCCGCCGTCGTCGTCTTGCCTTCGAGCGGCTGCGCGCTGGTCACGAGGACGATCTTGGTGCCTTCGCCCGGGTACTTGGAGATGAGCGACGTCCGCAGCGCCCGGAACGATTCGCCGAAATCGTGCGGCACGTGCGACGAGGCGAGCATCGGGTGCTTGTCGCCGCGCACCGACGGCACCAGGCCGAGGAAGGGCAGCTTCAGCCGCCGCGTCACGTCCTCGGGGGTCTTGATCGTGTCGTTCATGTAGTCGAGGCCGTACGCGACGCCGACCGCCAGCACGAGGCCCGACGCCGAGCGACAGCAGCCAGGTCCGGCGGCCGGCCGGCGCCATCGGGCCCTTCGGTACCTCGGCGTGATCGATGACGCGCACGTTGTTCGAGCGGCTGTTGCTCGAGACGCGCAGCTCGTTCGCGCGCTGGAGCAGCGACTCGTAGACCTGGCGGTTGCTGTTGGCTTCGCGCTCCATCACGTTGTAGTTGACGCTCTTCTTGCTCAAGTCCTGCGCGTCGGCCTTCGCCGCGTCGAGCGCCCGCGCCATCGTCTGCTCTTCGAGAACGGCCGTGTCGTATCGTTCTTGATCTGCTGAACGGCGCGGCTGACCTCGAGCTCGTACTGCCGCTGCGCTTCCTGGAGGTCGCCGTTGGCCTTCTGACCAGGTTCGGGTGTCGCTCGCCGTACTTTTCGGCCAGCGCGGTCCGCGATCCGCTGCGCGTCGAGGACCCGGCCCTTCGCGCGTCTGCACCGCCGCCGACTGCGCGACCGCGGGAATGGTCTCCGGCGACTGGCCGGCGGTCATCGCCCGGATCTGGTTGTAGAGGACTTCTTTCTGCGCCTTCTTCGTCTTCGAGACCATCACGTCGTCGTTCAGCTTGTTGAGCCGGGAGAGGACGATGTTCTGCTTGTCGTCGAGCGACAGGGCGTTCTGCTTGTCGCGGTAGTCGGCGAGCGCCGCGCTCGCTCTCCTGGACCTTGCGCCTGCTGCTTGCTCACTTCCTGCTCCAGCCAGTCGATCATGTTCTGCGTGCCCTGGAGCTTGACGGCAAGGTTCTGCTCGACGTACTCGTCCACCAGCGTGTTGACGGCAAGCGCGGCGAACGTCGGCGTCGAGCGCGGTGAACGTGATGTCCACGAGCCGGCTGCCGGCGACCGGGATCACGTCGACGTGGCCGATGAACGCGGCTGACGAGCGCCGATTCGTCCGGCGTTTCGTCGATCTTCGGCTCCTCGACCGACGCGGCCGGCGTGCGGTTGAGCATCTTCTGAGAGACGCTTGCTTGACGCTGCTCAGGAACGGCACCACCGGCCGGCGCGGCGGCCGTGCCGTTGTACTCGGGCACGTTCTCGAGGTTCAGCTTCTTGATGACGCGGCGCGTCAGATCGCGGCCCGTCAGGATCCGGTACTGCGTCTTGTAGTACGGCTCGGGATCTTCGTAGTAGGTGTTGTCGTTGGCCAGTGCCGGGGATCGGCGTCGAGCGCTCGTCCTCGATCAGAATCTGGGCCCTGGCCTGATAGAGCTGAACGTTCGAATAGCCCTGGATCATCATCGCCGCGGACGCCAGCACGAACACGGCGATCGCGATTTGCCGGTATCGATAGATGACCGCGAGGCGATCGAGAATGTGGATTTCGTCGTTCGCCGCCGGGTACATGGAGCCGGAGGACTGACCGGTGGTGGCCGAACCTGTCGGCCGTGACGAAGGCGTGGACGCGTCTCGCATCGGCGGCTACTGGACCTGCTCGCAGGTCGGCGAACCGGCGACTTGCGTGGCAAGGACTCCGGCGGATGACGCCTGGCTGGTCACAGCGCCGAGGGTCGCGGGCCTGGTTCCGAGCACCCCCGCAAACGGCGGAAGGCGGAAGGGCAGCTTGACGACCGCCGAGATTGCCTGGCCTGGGCCGGCGTTGAGCACCTGACTCGCGGCGAGCACTGACGCCTGATTGGTGTCGATGATTTCGACGATGTAACTGCCGGGATCGATGGCGCGGAACGCAAACAGCCCAGCCTGGTCGGTCACTTGAGTCCCGACGATCTGGCCGAACCGCGCGTCGCGCAGCCGCACCGACGCGTTGGCAAGCGCGCCGTTGGACGACGTGAGCGCGTTGCCCTGGATGACGCTGAAAACATCCGGGCGCGTGCCAGGCAGGAGCCTCGGTCCGTCGATTCGCGCAGGAGTGGCGCGGCGCAACAGTGGCCCGCGGCGTCGCCCCACGCGGTCCGGTGCCGTTCGCCTGCTGAGCCGTTACCGGCATCGTCCCCGCAATCAGCAGGGCCGTTACCCCGAAAGAGATTCGCGACATGTACAAGTCCGTCCTTCCCAACTGTATCGGACGAGTTCCGCGGCGGCTACAGTTAGTCAACATGACAATATAGGACTATATATACATTAATATGCCACATCATCTCAACAGTAACAAGTCGGGTGGGGGAAGCCACGGCTCGGATGGCGGGATCGCTGATAGACGCTAACTGGTTGCGGGATGGCTGGTTGCCTGTATTTCTTTGACCGGCCTCGACTTCGCTGACAGGGGGATTCCGTGGGTGAACGGACGATTTTCAATGCAGACGGTACGAGCCTCGAGGCCTATCTGGCGCGGCCGGAGAAACCGGGTCCGGGCATCATCGTGATCCAGGAGTGGTGGGGGCTCGTGCCGCAGATCGAGCGTATTGCCGACCGTCTTGCGAGCGAGGGATTTGTCGCTCTGGCGCCGGACGTTTATCACGGCAAGACGACGAAATCGCCCGACGAAGCGGGGAAGCTGATGATGAGCTTGAAGGTCGAGGAAGCTGAGCGGGATCTGGCCGCGGCCATCGACCACCTGGCGGCTCTTCCCGAGGTGACAGGCTCCCGGGTCGCGCACGATCGGATTCTGTATGGGCGGTGCGTTGTCGCTCTTTGCCGCGTCGAAGAATCCCGAAGTCGGTGCCTGCGTGGTGTTCTACGGCATCCATCCAAGCATCAAGCCCGATCTGCCGTCGCTCGCCGCGCCGGTCCTCGGCATCTTCGGCGCCAGAGACCCCATGGTGACGCCCGAAGCGGTGGCGGCTCTTGATCGCAAGCTGACCGAGCTCGGCAAGCCGCATGCGTTTCACGTGTATCCGGACGCGGCGCACGCGTTCTTCAACGAGGACCGCGCCGACGCGTACGACGCCGCGGCCGCCCGCGACGCGTGGCAGAAGACGCTCGCGTTCTTGCGAAGCGAACTTCGGTCCTGACGATGAAACTCGGGCGGATAGCGATCGTCGCGATGGCTGTCGCCGCGGCGATCGTGCCGACACCGTCGGCCGCTGTCGAACGCTTTTACTCAACTGGTGCGTACCCCTGGATGCAGCGCGCGACGACTGCGCTGTCGAACCTCGTCCCGTTCGCGCTGTTCGACGTACTAATCGTGGTGGTCCTCGGCGCCTGGGTTGGGTGCGCCGTCCGTGATCTCCGTCGTACCAGGCGCGGCAGCGGCGGAGTGGTGTCTGCTGCGATCCGCATCGGAGGACGCACAATCGTATGGGCCGCAGCCCTTTATCTGACCTTCCTGCTTATCTGGGGGATGAACTACAGGCGCATGCCGCTTGCCGCGAAACTGCGCGTCGACTCCCAGGCAGTCACCACTGATGCGGCGCGCAGGCTCGCGGAGATCAGCGTCGAACAACTGAACGCGCTGCATCCGGTCGCGCACGCCGGTGGCTGGCCGGGTCCGCGCGATGTGGACCCCGCACTGGCCCGGGCGCTCGCGGGCGCTGACCAGCAACTCGGGGGCGCGGGGGCGGTGGTCGTCGGCCGTCCCAAAGCCACCGCGCTCGATTGGTACTTCCGGCGCACCGCGACCGACGGCATGACCGATCCGTACTTTCTCGAAACGCTCGTGTCGAGCACGCTGTTGCCATTCGAGCGGCCGTTCGTCATGGCGCACGAATGGAGTCACCTGGCGGGTGTCGCCGACGAAGGCGACGCCAACTTCCTGGCGTGGCTGGCCTGCGTGCATGCGACGCCGCCCGCGCAGTACAGCGGCTGGCTGTTTCTGTTCTCCGAGGTGGCGGGGGCGCTCGATGCCCGTACCCGCGCTGCCGTCGGAGCAAAGCTCGGCCCGGGCCCGCGTGCCGATCTCGTGGCGATCCGCGCGCGCCTCGAACAGCAGATCAGCCCGCAGCTGGCCGCGGTCAGCCGCCTTCTCTACGATCGATATCTGAAAGCGAACCGCGTCGAATCAGGAGTTCAGAGCTACGGGCACGTGGTCCAGCTCATTCTCGGCAGTCGATTCGACTCGGCGTGGAATCCGCGACCCTAGCGCGATTTGACGGATGTCACGGCTCGGAGAGGCATTTCTGCGGTAGCTCGTGGCTCTCCCTCATAAAGAACACGTTCGAGAAACAATCCGGACGGCGGCGCGGTCAGCCGGGCGGGAGCGTCGGACTTCGATGTCAGCAGCTGCGCCGCCGCCGCCGGCTCCAGTCCCCCGCGGCCGATCTCGACGAGCACGCCGACGAGGCGGCGCACCATCTTCCAGAGGAAGTGCGACCCTTCAATCCCGATCAGGATGAGATCGCCGTCTTCCACGACCTCGAAACGGTCGACGAGGACGACAGTCGATCGGCCGGGGCCGGCATCGTCGTCGTCGGCGTCGCGGTCGGGTGTAAACGACCGGAAGTCCTGCATGCCCACGAAGGCCTGGGCCGCGGTCCGGATCCGGCCGACGTCGAGCGGATCCTTGACCCACCAGACATACGCCTTGGCGAAGGCGGTGCGCCGGCGGGCGATCTGGTACATGTAGCGGCGTGAGATCGCCGCGTGGCGTGCGTGGAAGCGATGCGGCACGACGAGTGCGGACAGGATATGAATATCGGCCGGCAGTTCCTCGTTGACGCGGCGGACGAGGGTGTCCGGCGGCAGCGAGGTGCTGACATCGAGGTGGGCGACCTGCGCCAGCGCGTGGACCCCGGCATCGGTGCGGCCGGATCCGTACAGCTCGAAGTCCTTCCGGCCGGTGACGGTCCGCACCGCGCGGTCGATTTCTCCCGCAATCGTCCGCGCGTTCTTCTGGATCTGCCAGCCGCTGTAGCGGGTGCCGGCGTATTCGATGGTCAGCTTGAAGCGTGGCACGGAGGGATTCTAGGGCGAGAAGGGCAGCGGCCCGAAGGCAGCTGGACGGGCGAATCGATTTGCATTAATAATTGTCCGGAATTTCCGCCACAACGCTGGAGACGTGGAGCCACTTATGTTCCCAAAATATATTGCCGCATTCGTGCTGACGATAACCTCCGTTTCACTTCCCCTGGTGCTTGTTGCGCAGGACAAGCCGGCGCCGGCGCCCGCGCCGGCGGCAGCCCCCGCCGCGCCGCAGGACGCGAAAACGGTGCTGGCCAACCTTGAAAAAGCGATGGGCGCGGCGAGCGTCAAGACCATTGTCTACTCGGGCGCCGGTTCGAATGCCGGTATCGGACAGAACCGGAACCCGGGCGCCGACTGGCCGCTCGTGCGCGTGCAGTCGTACACGCGCGAAATCGACTTCGGCGCGCCCGCTTCCCGCGTCCAGATGGTACGGGTGCAGAACGGCGCCGAACAGAAGCAGGATCAGACGATTCAGGCGTCGTCGCCGTGGGGGCAGCAGTACGACATCTGGGTGTCCCCGATTGCGTTCCTCAAGGGCGCCATGGCCAACAGCGCCACCATCGAGTCGAAGACCCAGCTCGGTGTGCCCTACACCGTCGCGTCGTTCATGGTTCAGAACAAGTACAAGGTCAGCGGGTACATCGACGCCCAGAACACCCTGCACAAAGTCGAGACGTCGATTGACAACCAGGTCTTCGGCGACCTGCTCGTTGAAACCTACTACACCGACTACAAGGATTTCGGCGGCGTGAAGTTTCCGACGACGATCATTCAGAAGCAGGACGGCCGGAACACGCTGCTGCTGATCGTGAGTGACGTGAAGCCGAACGCCGCCGTGAACATTCCGGCTCCGCAGCCGGCGGCAGCTCCCGCCGGCGGCTCCGGCGGCCGTGACCGTCACTGCGCAGAGGATCGCGTCCGGCGTGACCTATCTGATGGGCGGCAGCCATCACAGCGTGCTCGTGGAGTTCGCCGATCACGTCGCCGTCATCGAGGCGCCACAGAGCGAGGAGCGTTCGCTGGCGGTGATTCGGGAAGTCAAGAGGGTCACCGGCAAGCCGATTCGCTACCTGATCAACACGCATCATCATTTCGATCATTCGGGCGGGCTTCGGACGTATGTCGAGGCGGGCGCGACGATCGTGACCAACGAAGTCAACAAGGCGTTCTACGAACGTGTGTTGGCGCCGACCGCTCCCCGCACGCTCAATCCCGATCGCCTCGCGATGTCCAAGAAGCCGCCGATGCTCAAGATCGAGACCTTCACCGACAAGAAGGTGATGATGGACAAGGCGCGGACTCTCGAGTTGCACCTGGTCGCAGGCAATCCGCACAACGATGGAATTCTGATGGCCTATCTGCCGGCCGAGAAAATCCTCGTCGAGGTGGATCTCTACACACCGCCGGCGCCAAATGCCGCGCCGCCCACCAACGTCAGCCCGAATACGACGAACCTGATTACCAACATCGAACGGCTCAAGCTCGACGTGCAGAGAATCCTGCCGTTGCACGGTCCAGGTGCCGCGACGATCGCCGACCTGTACAAGTTCGCCGGCAAGCCGATGCCGGCGGCGGCTGCAGCAGGGAACTAGGACGTTTCTCAGACGTGCCGCCCGGCAGCCTCAGGCGCCGGGCGGCGCCGTCAGCACATCCTTCCGTTACGCGTCATCCACTCGAAAAACCGTCTCCGATATTCAGGAAGTCTTCAGGATGCCGCTGCGCGGGCGGGTGCTACGATTTCTTCGGAGGCAGTTGATGCGATCATTTCTCGTGCTTTTCCCCATGGCGGTTCTGGCGTTCGTCGCCGCGCCGCTCGCGCAGGCGCCAGCCAAACCAGCGGCGGCCGCGCGCGCAGCAGCGCCGCGCAGCCTGTTCCAGCCAACCTCGACGGTGAAGGACATCATGGACGACATCATGATTCCGGCATCCGAGAATGTGTTCAATTCCGTGTCGTCCTCAGCTGGGCCGAACGGCACCGAGGAAAAGGTACCAACGACCGACGCCGACTGGGCCGAGGTCAGGAAGAACGCGCGCCTCATCGTCGAAGCGGGGAATCTGCTGCTCATCGAGGGACGTCACGTCGCGCCGGCGTCGGCGAAGTCCGAGCATCCCGGTGTCGAGCTGGAGCCCGCGCAGATGGACGCGCTCGTCGCGAAGAACCGCACGAAGTGGACCCAGGCCGCGCAGGGTATTGTCGCGGCGGGCCTGACGGCGCTGAAAGCCATTGATGCGAAGGATCCGATGGCGCTCTCCGACGCAGGCGGCGACATCGACGCGGCGTGTGAAAGCTGCCACGTCCAGTTCTGGTATCCCGACGAAAAGAAACCGTAACCCGCGACCGCACCGCTCGTTGCCCGTCCGCCGGGTCAGCTGGTCTGGCGGCGAACCGCAGCTTGATTTGACTATGGGCTTATGCTCGAATTGCGTTAGCGTATGCCCATGCTCATTCGCACGACTCAGTGGGTAGCTCTGGCGCTGGCGCTGGCCACGCCGATCCTCCTTCCAGTTCGCGCCCTCGGCCAGGCCCCGCGCGCGGCCATCCCACGGATGCCGGACGGTAAGCCGAACCTGCAGGGGATCTGGCAGGTCCGGAGCCGGGCCGCCTACGATCTCCAGGATCACGCCGCGAAACACGGCATGCCGGCGGGTATGGGCGTGGTCGAAGGCAAGGAGATTCCCTACCAGCCATGGGCGCTCACGAAGAAGGCGGAAAACTTTGCGAACCGCGCGACCGCCGATCCGCTCGCGAACTGTTTCCTGCCCGGCGTGCCACGCATCATGTACATGGAGTTTCCGTTTCACATTTTTCAGAGCCGTGACCACGTCGCAATTACGTTCGAGTGGTCGCAGGTGTACCGGCTGATTTACACGAACGGCAGCAAGCCGCGCGAAGGTTTCGATTTCTGGATGGGCGACTCGCGCGGGCGATGGGAAGGCGATACGTTCGTCGTCGACGTCGTCAACAACAACGAGAAAACGTGGTTCGACATGGCCGGGAATTTTCACAGCGAAGCGATGCGGCTCGTCGAGCGCTACACGATGCTCGACGCCGATACGATTCAGTACGAAGTCACGATGACCGATCCGAAGGTCTTCACCAGGCCCTGGAAAATCAGCATGCCGCTAGTCCGGCAGAAGGGCATGGATCGCATCCTTGAATATCAGTGTCAGGCCGAGGCGGAGGAAGCCAAGGGGTTGTTCGAGCGCGACCCGCGGACCTGGTATCCGAATTAAACGTTACGATTTCGAAGCGGAGAGCAGATGAACAAGCATCTCGGTGTTCTCGCCCGCGGCGCGCTTGTGGTCCTGGGGACCACGATGTCTTGCCCCGGACGCGGCCGTGGTCATGGCCCAGCGCGGAGCCGGCCCGGCGGCAGCGACACCCGCGCCGCCGCCGGGGCCGATTCGCCGCACGCCGGACGGCAAACCCGATCTGACCGGGTTCTTTCAATCCGACGCCGGCGGCTCCAACTACGGCCTCGAAAAGCACGAGCGCGATTTCCTGACGCCGGCCACCAGAGGCGTGCTGATCGATCCCGCCCGATGGAATCCTGCCCATCGATGCCGTGGGCGCGCGCCGAGCGGATCGAGCGCGAGCTGCCGCATCGCGGCTACGACGACCCGACCGCTCACTGCTTCGTCGCCGGCGTCCCGCGGTCGATGTACACGCCGTCGCCGTATCAGATTCTTCAGTTTCCGAACTACGTCGTGATTCTGTTCGAGCGGATGTCGTGGCGGCAGATTCCGCTCGATGGCCGCCCGCACCTTCCCGACAACGTGCGTCTGTGGCAGGGCGACTCGGTCGGGCGCTGGGAAGGCGACACGCTCGTCGTCGAGACGAAGAACCTGAACGGCAAGACCTGGCTGAACGAAAGTGGGCGACGTCGTCAGCCACGCCCAGACGGTCGTCGAGCGTTTCATTCCCGTCAACGCCGACCTCGTGACCTACCGCGCCACGGTGACGGATCCGCTCGTATACACGCAGCCGTGGACGATGGAGATTCCGTTGCGGCGGCAGGACGAGGAGCTGATCGAAGTCGCGTGTCACGAGGACAACGGCGACCTGCAGCACCTGAAAGAGGTCCAGGACGCGTACCGTGCCGCAAAAAAAGGAGAGGCAGCGCGATGAGCGGAAGAACTCTCGGTGGAGTCGTGGCGATCCTGTCGGTTCTGGTGGCGGTGCCCGTCGTCGCGCACCATTCGTTCACGGCCGAGTATCGACCCGGAGAAGCCGATCAAGATGTCGGGCACGGTCACCCAGATGAAATGGGCCAATCCGCACGCCTGGATTTATCTCGACATCAAGGGCACCGACGGGAAGGTCGTCAACTGGGCGTTCGAGACCGGCGGGGCGAACTCGCTGATTCGGCGCGGGTGGAAGAAGGAAGACCTCCCGGCCGGAACGGTGCTCGTCGTCGAAGGCTGGGCGGCGCGCAGTGGAAAGCCGACCGCCAACGCGTCGAGCATCACGTTCACCGATGGCCGACGCCTGTTCGCCGGCACGTCCAACACCGCCGCGCCGCAGACACCCTAGGGACGCGCGGCACCGAAGCACGGCGTGATTGCCCTCGACGCCTTTACCCACACGATCGACGGGCGCGGCGCGGACAGTCCCTCGTCCTTCGACGTCATCAACCCCGCGACCGGCGGCGTGCTCGCGCAGTGCCCGGATGCGTCGCGCCCACAGCTCGACGCGGCCGTCGCAGGCGGCGCGACGTGCGTTCGAACCCTGGAGCCGGCTGTCGTTCGACAAGCGACGATCGGCGCTGCTCGAATTTGCCGCGACGATGCGGGATCAGGTCGAACCGCTCGCGCAGCTGCTGGTGCGCGAACAGGGGAAGACGCTCGGGGAATGCCGCAAGGAGCTCTCGTTCGTTCCGACGCAGATCGAGCGGCTGTCGTCGATCGAGGTGGCGGCGGAGATTCTTCGAGACGATGAGAACGGCCGGATCGAGCTGCGCTACCGGCCGCTCGGCGTTGTCGGCATCATCACTCCATGGAACGTGCCGGTCGGGATTGCGATTGGCCGAATCGTCCAGGCTCTCTACACCGGCAACACGGTCGTTCAAAAGCCGTCACCATACACGCCGCTGGCGACGCTGCGGATGGGCGAGACCGCCCGGGCGACGCTTGCCGCCCGGTGTCCTGAACATCCTCGCCGGCGGCAACGATCTCGGATCGTGGATGACCGCGCATCCGGGCATCGACAAGATTTCGTTCACCGGGTCGGTTCCCACCGGCAAGAAAGTTCTGGCCAGCGCCTCGTCCGAATCTCAAGCGGGTCACCCTCGAGCTCGGGGGTAACGATGCGGCCATCGTCCTGGACGACGTCGATCCGAAAGCGATCGCGCCGCAGCTCTTCCGGGCCGCCTTCGCCAACTGCGGCCAGGTCTGCGTCGCCATCAAGCGTCTCTACGTGCCGGCAGCGCTCTACGAGGCGATGTGCGAGGCGCTCGCCGAGATCGCCCGGGCGGTCAAGGTTGGCGACGGCCTCGATCCCGACACGCAGATGGGGCCGCTCCAGAACAAGATGCAGTTCGACAAGGTTCTCGGCATTCTCGACGACACCAGGGCGGCGGGCGCGCGGATCCTCTGCGGCGGCCAGGCGCTCGAGCGCCCCGGCTATTTCATCGCGCCGACGATCGTCGCCGACATCAAGGAAGGGACCCGGCTGGTGGACGAAGAACCGTTCGGCCCGGTGCTCCCCGTAATCAAATATCATGATCTGGACGACGCGGTGAGGCGGGCGAATGACAGCCGCTACGGGTTGAGCGGGTCGGTCTGGACGAACGATCTCGTGCGCGGGGCGGAGATCGCCGCGCGTCTCGAAGTCGGCACCGCCTCGGTCAACCAGCACAACATCCCGGATGCGACGATTCCCTTCGGCGGTGCCAAGGAATCGGGACTCGGCCGGGAGTATTCGGCGCTTGGCCTGAAGAGTTACATGGAAGCTCAGGTCATCAGCGTCTCGCCCCTGCGGTAAGGAGGTCCTGTCATGCACCTGAAACGATCGGCCGTCGCGTTTGCGGTCCTGCTCTCGTGGTTCGCGATGCTGTTAATCGCGCCGCGTCCAGCTGATCGCCGGGCAGGGCGGGGATGCGGGAGCGATCGCCGCGGTCACGCGCGCCCTCAACGGCAACGGCGAGCTTCGCCGGCTCAAGGTCTCGGTGGAGGGCAGCGAGGTCACGCTGACGGGACGACTCCCGAACCTGTATCACAAGATGGACGCCGTCAAGCGCGCGCTCAAGGTGGACGGCATCAAGACCGTTCGTCTGGACGTCGAGTTGCCGAGGCAGGAAAGCGACGCCGATCTGGCGCTGTTCATCGGTCCGGCCATCGATCGGTATCCGTACTACACGATGTTCGACTACATCGACGCGGTCATCCGCAACGGCGTCGTGACGCTGACCGGCTGGGTCACGCCGGAGGGCAGGAAGACCGAAGATCTAGAGGAAGCGGTGGCGAAGGTGCGGGGCGTCCAGGAAATCCACAACCAGATCGTGACGTTGCCGCCGTCACAGAACGACGAGTCGATTCGCGAGGACCTTCTCGATCGCATAGCGACGAGCGACTATTTCGACCAGTTTGCGAACGTCGAAGAACCCGCCGTTCCGCATCGTGGTGCAGAACGGCAATGTGACGTTGTACGGGCGCGTGCAGGGCGAGGTCGAACGGCGGCAGCTCGAGACGTTTGCGCGCTATACGAGCGGGGTTCTGCAGGTCCAGAACAACCTGCAGACGATCATCAAGCCGAAGCCGAAGCAGTAGCCGCCGCCCACGTTCATTTCAGGGGCGAGTAGTCGGTCGCGCTCATGAAGACGCTTTCGACCTGCAGGGGCACCTGCATCGCGGTCCGTGTCTTCACCCATTCCGGATCGGCCCCAAAGGCCGCCCAGGCGGCGTCTCTCGCCGCGCCGTCCTTGTACGCCAGCAGATAGATGAGCGTGTTCGGCTTGGTCACCGGCTGCCAGTAGCCGACGATCGTCATGCCGTGCTTCTTGAACAGCGCGGTGGTGTGATCGCGGAATCGTGAATGCAGCAGGTCGATCGAGCCGCCTTCCTGCACGTTGTAGGTCCGCAACTCGAAGCAGCGGGAATCCCTGGTGACGTTCTTGACGGTGGGTGGCAGGTTGGGGCCGCACGGCGGAGTCGGCGCCGGCGGAGCGCCTCGTCCCGCTTGCCCGGCCTCGACGCTGCGCCCGGCAGCCATGACAGCCAAGGCAAGAAGCACTCCCAGGAATGGCGCGGCAGGCGCGAATCGCTGTTCCATCGTTCCTCCTCGAGAAGAAAATCGCGGGCTCAGCATACGTCACTTCTCCTCGCGTTTTGCCGTCAGCGGCGGTTCTTCTGGCGCTACACTTCCGGCGAGCGGCAGACGCACTCGCCCGCCGGCAACAGTGACAACCGCGATAACAGGAGGGCACCGATGATCCTGGCAGTCACGATGGCGATTCTCATGGCGATCGCTGCGCCCGCCTCGGCGCAGTGGATCAACCTGCCCCTTCCGGGCATACCGCGCACGCCCGAGGGAAAGCCCAATCTTCTGGCTCCCGCCCCGAAGACTTCGGACGGCAAGCTGGACCTGTCCGGGATCTGGGTGGCCGCTGAAGGGAAATGGCTGCAGAACATCGCGGCAGACCTCGCCGAGGTCCCGTTCCAGCCGTGGGCAGCCGCCCTCTACAACGAGCGCGTCGATAACCTCGCCAAGGGACGGCCGACGGAGCGCTGTCTTCCGCACGGCATACCGGACGCCATGATGGTGCGCTCAGGGCCGTGGAAGATCGTCCAGACTCCGGCCGTCACGCTGATCCTGTTCGAGGAGTTCAATCACTACCGTCAGGTGTTCACCGACGGCCGCGGATTTCCAAAGGGAGACCCGCAGCCGACGTGGTTCGGATATTCGATCGGCAAGTGGGACGGTGACGCCTTCGTCGTCGAGACGATGGGATTCAACGATCAGACGTGGCTCGATGATCCCGGGCACCCGCACAGCGACGCGATGCGCGTCACCGAACGATTCCGGCGTCGCGACTTCGGGCACCTGGAAATCGACATCACGATCGACGATCCCAAGGCCTATACGAGGCCCTGGACGGTCACCGCGCGTTTCGATCTGATGGCGGACACCGAGCTCATCGAGAACATCTGCGAGAACGAGAGGGACGCGGTGCACATGGTCGGCAAGTAGGACCGGATTGGAGCCGGCTACTTCTGCCGCGTTTGCAACGAGTGGTAGCCGTGTTGTTTCCGCGCGTCGACCAGCGTGAGGCCGCTTCTGACGGCGTCGCGGATGCGCTGTTCGACGCCGTCGATTTCTTCCGCGACGGTCAGGATTTCTTCCTCGTGAGCTCTGGGAATGACCACGACCCCGTCGGAATCGCCGCGGAGGAGATCGCCGGCCTCGCAGCGCGCGTCGCCGATGTTGACGGGCCCGCCCATCGCTTCGACCTGGATGCGGTCCTTTCCGGTGCGCATCGAGTAGCTGCGGCTGAAGATCGGATAGCGCAACTCGAGGGCGAGGTGCGTGTCGCGGCAGGCCCCGTCGATGACCGTCCCCCCGACCTTCCGCTGGTTGGCGACCCAGGTGAGGATGTCGCCCCAGACGGTCGCGTTCTCGCGGCCGCCATTGTCGAGGACCACGATGTCCCCGGCGGGGACATCATCTATATAGTCGCCCACGGTCCCGGACGGCTTGCCCGAAGGCCCGTACAGAATCGTAAACGCGCGGCCGGTCAGCCGCATGGCGTGGTCGAGCGGCTTGATGCCGAGGCATTGGCCGGCAATGCCGAGGCGGTCCATGGCGTCGCTGAGGGCGGTCGTATCGAGGCGGGACGCCCGGTCGAGCGCCGTATCCGTTCTGGTCATGGATTCGATGTTACCAATTGCGTCGGAGACGCGCAGGTGTATCATCGCCGCAATCGGGCGGCGTTCTGTTACCAGCGGAGAGTCGATACATGAAGAAAGTTCTCGGTTACGGCATGTGGGTGGGCGTGTCAGTGCTGGCGGCGCTCGCCCTGGGCGTGGTCGCGCTGCAGCGCGGCGAGCCGGTCAACAGCATCTGGCTGGTGACGGCAGCCGTCTGCATCTACGCGCTCGGCTACCGCTTCTACGCCAAGTTCATCGCCGCGAAGGTCATGGCGCTCGACGATCGGCGCGCGACGCCGGCCGAGCGCCTGCGCAACGGCCACGACTTCGAGCCGACCAACAAGTGGATCGTCTTCGGCCACCATTTCGCGGCCATCGCCGGGCCCGGACCGCTGGTCGGGCCGACGCTGGCGGCGCAGTTCGGCTACCTGCCCGGGGACGCTGTGGATCATCTTCGGCGCGGTGCTCGGCGGCTGCGTTCAGGACTTCGTCATCCTGTTCTGCGTCGATGCGCCGCGACGGCAAGTCGCTCGGCGCAGATGGCGCGCGAGGAGATCGGCCAGATCGGCGGCTTCACCGCGCTGGTCACCGTGCTGCTGATCATGATCATCCTGCTGGCCGTCATCGCGCTGGTCGTCGTCAACGCGCTGCAGGGCAGCCCGTGGGGGACGTTCACGATCGCGGCGACGATGCCGATCGCGGTCTTCATGGGCCTGTATCTGCGCTTACTGGCGGCCCGGGCAAGGTGCTGGAAGTGTCCGGTGATCGGCTTCGTGCTCGTGCTTGCTGAGCATCTTCGGCGGCCAGTGCGGTGTCGCAGATCCCGACGCTGGCGCCGATGGTTCACTATCAGCGCGATGACGCTGGCCATCGCGATCATCGTCTATGGATTCCTGGCCAGCGCGCTGCCGGTGTGGCTGCTGCTGGCGCCGCGCGACTACCTGAGCACGTTCGTCAAGCTCGGCGTCGTGATCCTGCTCGGCGTCGGCATTCTGTTCGTCCGGCCGCGAGCTCAGCTGCCGCGCGCTGACGCGCTTCGTCGACGGCACCGGGCCGATCTTCGCCGGCAAGATCTTTCCGTTCTGCTTCATCACGATCGCGTGCGGCGCGATCAGCGGCTTCCACTCGCTGATTTCTTCCGGCACGACGCCGAAGCTGATCGCCCGCGAATGGCACGCGCGGCCGGTCGGCTACGGCGTCGATGGCGCTCGAAAGCTTCGTCGGCGATCATGGCGCTGATCGCCGCGTGCGCGCTGCAGCCCGGCGTGTTCTTCGCCGTCAACTCGCCGGCCGGCATCGTCGGCGCGACGCCCGCAGGCGGCCGTCGCGACCATCACCGGCTGGGGATATCCGGTGACGGTCGCCGAGATGGAGACGCTCGCGCGACGCAGGTCGGCGAGAAGACGCTGTTCGTATCGCACCGGCGGCGCGCCGTCGCTCGCCCTCGGCATGGCGCACATCTTCGCGCAGATCGGCGGCGGTCGAGCGCGTTCATCGGCTTCTGGTATCACTTCGCGATCATGTTCGAGGCGCTGTTCATCCTGACGATTCTCGACGCCGGCACGCGCGTCGGGCGCTTCATGCTGCAGGACCTGCTCGGGCAGCGTCTACAAGCCGCTCGGGCGCACCGAGCTGGATGCCGGGCGTCATCGGCACCAGCGCCGCCATCGTGCTCGCGTGGGGATACTTCCTGATATCAGGGCGTGCGTCGATCCGCTGGGCGGCATCAATTCGCTGTGGCCGCTGTTCGGCATCGCGAATCAGCTGCTGGCCGCCGATCGCGCTGTGCGTCGCCACGACCATCCTGATCAAGATGCACCGGTGGAAGTACATGTGGGTCACGGCGCTGCCGCTGGTGTGGCTGGTCATGGTCACCTACACGGCGAGCTATCACAAGATCTTTTCGCCGCGACCCGTATCTCGGCTTTCTGGCGCAGGCGAACGAGCTGCAGGCGGCGCTTGATGCCGGCACCGTCCCCGCGGCGCAGATCTGCCGCCACGCGGGCGCAGATTTTCAACAACCAGCTCGATGCGGTCGTCTGCGGCATCTTCGTCGTCCTGGTGACGCTGATCCTCGTCGACTCGCTTCGCATCTGGTCGAAGATCCTCTTCGGCGGCGCCAGCAGCCGGCGTCGGCGAGACGCCGTTCGTGATGACGCACGCTCAGGCCGGAGGAAATATGAGGAGGCTCGGACAGTTCGGGCGCGGGTTTTTCATCATTGTGGTTGGCATTCTGCGCGAAATCTCCGACGAGAATGCGTACGCGCGCCATCTGGCCCACCACGGCGTCAGTCACTCGGCGGCGGAATGGCGGCGATTCTCTGAACATCGAATGCGATCGAAATACGCACGGGCGAAATGCTGTTAGTGAAAAGGAGATACGCGATGCGTGCACGGAAATGGTCTCTCATCGTTCTGATAGCGGTTGTCGTCCTCGCGCCGGCGCTTCTTCTCGGTTGCGGATCGACAACGAGCACACCCGAGAGCGCCGCCCCCGCCGCGGCGCCGGCTGCGGACGCGGCGTCGCAGGAAATAGGCGGCCAGGACGAATTCGGACCGTACGAAGTCGTTGCCAACTGGCCGAAGCCGCTTCCCGACGGCCCTGACGGGGTCAAGCACGACGGATGGACGTGGGGTTCAACCGGCGCGGTGTGGGCGGAGACGCCGGACCGCGTCTGGATCGCCATGCGCGGCGAGCTGCCGCTGCCGAAGGGCGCCAAGCCGTGGACGCCGTACGGCATGCTCACTCCCTCGCTCGGAAATGCGACCGGCAACGACGACGGGTTGAGCGCGACGTGCCAGCCCGAGGCCAAGCGGGGATGGGAGCGGCGGTATCACCACGTGCTGTTCGTCGTCGATCGCGACGGCAACCAGGTCCAGCACTGGGGGCAGCACGACAAGCTGTTCGACATGGAGTGCGGGCGCGGACCGCACAAGATCAAGATGAACCCGTACGATCCCGACAAGCACGTCTGGGTCATCGACGATCAGCTGCACGTGATCTACAAGTTCACCTACGACGGCAACCTGGTGATGACGCTCGGCACGAAGGGACAGCGCGGACGTGACGGCGGCCGGCTCTTCGACCGGCCGACCGACGTCGACTGGCTGCCCGACGGGACGTTCTTCATCAGCGACGGCTACGGCGGGACCCGCGTGGCGAAGTTCGACAAGGACGGGAAGTTCCTGATGGACTGGGGCGAGAAGCCCAAGGATCCGAATAACCCCGGCCCCAACGAATGGAACACGGTGCACAGCCTCGCGATCAGCAAGGACCGCCGGCTGTTCGTCGTCGATCGCGGCCACCACCGCTTCCAGGTGTTCGACGAGAACGGCAAGTTCCTCAACATGTTCACAACCGGCGTCAATTCCCTGCCCTACTACCACTTCATCTCGCCCGAGCAGGACCTCTGGGTGGCTGACGGGGGGACCGGCCGGATCCTCAAGTACGACCTGAATGGGAAGTACCTGTATGGGTGGGGCATCCGGGGCGGCCAGCCCGGCCAGTTCAACGGGCCGCACCAGATGTCGACCGACCAGGACGGCAACCTGTACGTCGCCGAGGTCTTCAACGGCCGGATCGCGAAATTCCGGCCCAGACCGAACGCCGACCCCGCAAGAGTCGTCGGTCAGGAGGCGCGTTTCAAGGCCGCCGCCAACTGAGGCGGAGCTCGGTTCGGGCCGCGTCGTTCGCCCTTGACAACCGCCCGGACCGAACGATAATCAGGGCACTTGGGGGGCCGCTGCATTTCGCAGCGGCCTTTCCAGTCGTGTGACTCAGCTCACCTTCGCGCGGAGGCAACGATGAAACGCAGGACGGCGTCCTATGCTGGCCTAGCTCTGATCGCGTTCGCCGGCGCTCTGTACGCACTTCACGTACCGCTGGCAATTTTCGCGGCGCAGAACGGCGCCAAGGCGGAGGCGCCGATCTTCGAGGTCGATCCGTACTGGCCGAAGCCGTTGCCGAACCACTGGGTCCTCGGCTCCACCATTGGCCTCTCCGTCGACGCCCAGGACCATGTCTGGATCGTGCATCGGCCGGGGACGGTCGAAGACAACTTCAAGGCCGCCGACTTCAACCCCCCGATCGGCGTCTGCTGCAAGGTCGCTCCGGATGTCCTGCATTTCGACGCCAACGGCGCAACCTGGTCGGCAGCTGGGGCGGAAAGGGCACCGGCTACGAATGGCCGGAGAGCAACCACGGCATCACCGTCGATTCGAAGGGCAGCGTCTGGATTGGCGGCAACGGCAATACCGACACGCAGATTCTGAAGTTCGACAAGACCGGGAAATTCCTGCTCCAGCTCGGGAAGCAGGGCGTGCACAAGGGCAGCAACGATCTCGATAACTTCTGGCGTCCCGCGAAGATCGTCGAAGATCCGGATGCGAACGAGGTCTACATCGCCGACGGCTACGGCAACCGCCGCATCATCGTGCTCGATCGCGACACTGGGAAGTACAAGCGGCACTGGGGCGCGTACGGCAAGCAAGCCGGACGATGCGATGGTCCCGCCGTACGACCCGAAGGCGGCGCCGTCGAAGCACTTCAACACCGTGCACTGCGCGCAGAGTGTCGAAGGACGGGTTCGTCTACGTCTGCGACCGCGTCAACGACCGGATCCAGGTGTTCCGGAAGGACGGCACGTTCGTCAAGGAAGCGTTCTTCGACAAGAACACGCTGCGGTCCGGATCGGTGTGGGACATGACCTTGTCGCGCGACCCGCAGCAGGCGTACCTGTATATACGCCAACGGCGTCGACGAGAAGATCTGCATCGTCATGCGCGACACGCTCGAGACGCTGACCTGCTTCGGCGACGGCGGGCGGCAGCCCGGCCAGTTCTTCGGCGTCCACAACCTCGATACGGATTCGAAGGGCAACCTCTACGCCACCGAGACCTACACCGGTGCGCGCGTTCAACGGTTCCTCTACAAAGGTGTCGGCCCGGTGACCAAGGCGTCGCAGGGCGTGCTGTGGAACAAGTAAGCGACGTTAACGGAGACGCATATGAAAAACTTTCTGTTGGGAATGGCCGTCGCGACCGGCGCTGGTCGGCGTGCTGATGGCGCAAACGAAGATCAATCCCACCGATCCGCAGCCGACCTGCAACATGTGTCCCGGCTACTACATTCCGGCCGCCGAGCTCGAGGCCTATACGAAGAAGGCGATTGACGAGAATCTCGTCGATCAGCAGGTGCGCGATCGATCGACATCGGCAAGTCGAACGTCGCGATCGGGATTGAGTATCGCAAGAAGCTGGACAAGCCCGGCGCCGCATCGGTCGCCGAGCACGATCACGTCAGCGAGGTCTATCGAATCCTCGAGCGGCTCGGCGACGCTCGTTCTCGGCCCCGATATCGTCAATCGAGAGCGTCGTCCCGCCACGATGCGGACGGTGGTCGAGTTCAACGGCCCCGGCAACAACGGCACGGATATCCGGAACGGCGCAG
This sequence comes from uncultured Pseudomonadota bacterium, assembly GCA_963832505.1. GTDB lineage: Bacteria > Pseudomonadota > Gammaproteobacteria > Steroidobacterales > Steroidobacteraceae > CADEED01. Next base: position 152,169 of record CAWHUD010000002.1, read on the forward strand.
ACGCTCAACATCAAGGCAGGCGACATGGTCGTCATCCCGGCTGGCACCGGCCACTGGTTCACGAAGATCGAGGACCACATTTCCTACTTCATGGTGCGCATCGATCCCGACAAGGTGGCGCCGCTCAAGAGCGAGGCACAGTCGAAGGAGTATCTGAGCAAGCCGGCCCCGGCTGGCAATCAGTAGTGATTCGCTGCATGCAGGATCTTCATCTCGGTGTGCGAAGGAGAAGAGACATGGCGGGACAGCTGTTTCGAATAAAGCCGGCAGTGGCGCTCGCCGGCACGCTGCTGCTGGCGGTGGGCGTCTCCGGACAGCAAGGTGCTCCGAAGACGGGCCAGTGGCTCCGTACCGGTGGTGATGCCGGTGCGACCAGGTATTCGCCGCTCGATCAGATCACCGCCGAGAACGTGAAGAACCTGAAGGTCGCCTGGACCTGGCGCGGCGACAACTTCGGCACTGTCCCGGAGGTCAAGAACGAAACCACGCCGCTCTACGTCGGACGGCGTTCTCTACTTCACGGCCGGCGATCGGCGGTCGGTCATCGCCGCCGACCCGGGCACCGGCGAGACGATCTGGACGTTGCGGTTCGAGGAACCGGTCGAACGGACCACCGGTGTTCGCAAGAACAGCCGCGGCGTGTCGTACTGGACCGACGGACGCGAAGCCAAGATCATCACGGTGACGCCGGGCTACCAGCTGATCGCGCTCGACGCCGAAGACCGGTCACGCGATCTGGCGTTCGGCAAGGACGGCATCGTCGACATGACGAAGGAAGTCGAGAAAGACGCGAACTTCAACCCGGCGATCGGCCACCTGATGAACACGTCGCCGCCGCTCGTCTTCGGGCAACATCATCATCGTCCCGACGTCGCTCGAGAACGGCCGGCTGCCCAAATCGCAGAAGTACCCCAAGGGCGACATCATGGCGTTCGACGTCAAGACCGGGAAGCGCGTCTGGGTCTTCCACACCATCCCGCGGCCGGGCGAGTTCGGCGCGGACACGTGGGAGAACAACTCGAACATCTACAGCGGCCACACCGGCGCGTGGGCGCCGTTCACCGTGGATGAAGAGCTCGGGATACGTCTATCTGCCCGTCGAGGGCGCCACCGGCGACCAGTACGGCGGCCAGCGTCACGGGAACAACCTGTTCTCCTCGTCGCTGGTCTGCGGTTGATGTCAAGACCGGCAAGCGGATCTGGCATCAGCAGCTCGTGCATCACGACATCTGGGACTACGACCCGCCGACCTCGCCGATCCTCGCGAACATCACGGTGAACGGCCGGCGCGATCAAGGCGGTCGTGCAGCTGACGAAGCAGGCGTACGCCTTCGTCTTCGATCGCACCAACGGCCAGCCGGTATGGCCGATCGAGGAACGCGCCGGTCCCGCAGAGCGATGCGCCAGGCGAGAGGACGTCGCCGACGCAGCCGTTCCCGACGAAGCCGCCGGCCTTCGACAGGCAGGGGATGACCGAAGACGACCTGATCGACTTCACGCCGCAGCTGCGACAGATGGCGCTCGAGGCGATCGAAGGGCTATCCGGATCGGACCGGTGTTCACGCCGCCTTCTGTCGTCGATGCGGCGAAAGGCACGAAGGGCACGTTGACGTTCCCGGGTTCCGGCGGCGCCAACTGGGAAGGCGGAGCGTTCGATCCAGAGACCGGATATCTGTACGTCGGATCCGCGACGCGGACCGACACCGCGGTATACGGCGTGACGAAGCCGAAGCCGGGTGCGACCGACCTCGAGATGGTCGGCACGGCCAGCGTGGCGCCGACGATCCAGCGGCTGCCGATCGTGAAACCGCCATGGGGCAAGATCACCGCCATCAACCTGAATACCGGCGATCATCGCCTGGCAGGTCACGAACGGTGACACGCCGAAGTGGGTCAAGAATCATCCGCTGCTCAAGGGCGTCACGATTCCGCGGACCGGCAGCCCGGGCCGCGCGGCGCTGCTGATGGTGACCAAGACGCTGCTGTTCGCCGGCGAGGGCTACGAAGGACAGCCGTGCTTCCGCGCCTTCGACAAGAAGACCGGCGCGATCGTGTGGGAGGCGCAGACGCCCGGCCAGCGCGACCGGCGTGCCGATGACCTACATGCACAGAGGCAAGCAGTACGTCGTGATCGCGGTCGAAGGCAATGCCGCGACCCGAACCGCCGCGCAGCTCGTGGCGTTTGCGATTCCGGATCCGCCGAAGACGGCGGGGCCGCCGGCCGAGTAGAAGGCCAGAGACCAGGTGTTTCGTGGTGGAGCCATTGGGCTCGTCATCGTGATCGTCCTGCTGGGCGGATCGACTGCGCGCCTGCAGTCTGACCGCTCGGTCTGGGAGGGTGTTTACACAGAGGGTCAGGCGGGGCGCGGACAGGAGGCGTTCGGACGCGCCTGTTCGCGCTGCCACAACGTGTCGGACTTTACGAGTGACACGTTTCTGGGCAGCTGGGAGGGAAGCAGCGCGCTCGATCTGTTCACGCTGGTTCAGAAGTCGATGCCCCAGGACAATCCGGGCAGCCTGGAGCCGAAAGAGTATCTGGACGTTATCGCCTATGTGTTCCGCGAGAACAAGTTTCCCGCCGGGACCGGCGAGCTGGACAACGAGGCGGAGAAGCTGAAACTGATACGCATCGAACGAAAAAAGTAAGAGGACCACATGCGAAACGTGTTCACCACCGTCATTGCCGTATTCGTGCTGGCGTCGGTCACACCCGCTCCCTCCGCGGCGCAGGACGCACAGGACGAGCAGCTGCCGTCGGTGCAGGTGGGTGTGCCGCAGGGCAGGAATCCGACGCCGGCCGCGGCCGCCGCGCCGAAGAAGCCTTCACTGCCGACGCCGCGGTGGCCGGACGGCAAACCGGTGATGGGGGCGACGCCCGGTGAAAAGATCGGCACCTGGGGATCCTGCTGCGGCAACCTCACAGCCGCCGCCGTGAACAAGCAAGGTACCGTTTCAGCCGTGGGCCCAGGCAGTGCTGGCCGATCGCCGCGAAAACCTGCTCGAGCCGCACACCCGGTGCAAGCCATCGGGCGGTGTGCGTCAATTCGTCACGCCCTACGGCGTCGAGATCGTCGAGTTCCGGGAGCTGAAACAGATCGCGGTGTTCGACATCGGCGGACCGCACACCTGGCGGACGATCTATCTGGATGGCCGGCCGCACCCGAAGAATCTGCAGCCGAGTTACTACGGGCACTCGATCGGCCGCTGGGAAGGCGACACGCTGGTCGTCGAGACGGTCGGCTTCAACGAACGCGCCTGGATCGACCGCGCCGGCACGCCGCACACCGTCGATCTGAAGTTCGTCGAGCGCTTCACCCGCACCGATCACGACACGATGAAATACGAGGTCACGATCGACGACCCCGGCGCTTATACCGCACCCTGGTCGACGACGCCGTTCACGATGACGTGGGGACCGGACCGGGAGCTGTTCGAATACGTCTGCCAGCAGTCGAACTACGCCCACGAGCTGATGGTGGGCACGTTCGAAAAGGTCGATCGGTCCGAGCCGATCGTTCCCTAGAGGGAGAAGCTGAGACCGCTGAGCTACAGAGCACACGCAGGGCGGACCGAGTCCGCTGAGGAGAGTCCGATGAGACAGCGTATAACCGGTTGGTTGGTTATGGCTTCCTTTGTCCTTCTCGGAACAGCGTCGATCGTCGCTCATCACGCCTTCGACACCGAGTTCGATGCCAAGAAGCCGGTGACCTAACGGGGCATCGTCACGAAGGTCGAGTGGACCAACCCGCACGTTTGGTTCTACCTCAACGTCAAGAACGAAAAGGGCGAAGTCGAGAACTGGGGCTTCGAAATGGGCGGTCCGAACGGCCTTCAGCGAGAGGGCTGGACGCGGAACACGATCGTGATCGGATCGGAGTTGATCGTCGACGGCTTTTTGGCTCGCAACGGCAGCAAGAACGTCAACTCGAAGGTCGTTACCGTGGCCAAGACCGGGCAGAAGCTCGGTGCGGCCTCGAGCCAGGGCAAGACGGCCAACGAGCTGCCCTGATCGCCAGGCTTCGCGCCGCCGCCATAACGCCTTGATCGGAGCAACGTGGGAACCGTCCAGAGGTGTGCCATGCGCCGTCATCTGACCGCTGCGTTAGTCACAACGGGTACGCTGCTTCTCGCGTCATTGGCGACGACAGTGTCGGCGCAGCAAGATCACCGACACCGCGCCTCCGGTACCGAAGGTCAGCCCGCCAGCGCCGCGCTGGCCGAACGGCAAGGTCAAGCTCGGCGCCCCGACGGGACAACAAGGGATCTGGCAGCCGAACGGCCGGCCGATCCTCGCCGAGCCTGAAACGGATCCCGCGATCAAGGACGGACAGGGCCGCGGCGCATTCTCGGGGCCGCCGTTTCCCGGCAAGCCCAAGGAAAGCGAAGTTCCCTATCAGCCGTGGGCAAGAGCGGTGTATCAGGTACCGCGAAGCCAACCTGTTCGAGCCGCACACGCGCTGCAAGCCGTCGGGCGGTCCGAGGCAGTTCATCACGCCGGGCGGCGTCGAGTTCGTGGACAGCCCCGATCTCTCGACGATTTACATCATCGATCAGGCCGGTCCCTACACCTTCCGGACCATCTACGTGGACGGCCGGGCGCATCCCAAGCAGGTGACGCCAAGCTACTACGGGCACTCCGTCGGCCACTGGGAAGGTGACTCGCTGGTCGTCGACTCGGTCGGCTTCAACGAGCGCTTCTGGTTCGAGCGGCAGGGCGCGCCGCATACCGCGCAGCTCCATCTCATCGAGCGCTTCACCCGGATCGATCTCGACAACATGAAGATCGAGCTGACCATCGACGATCCTGGCGCCTACACGCGCACCTGGACGACCGGGTTTTTCCTGCGCTGGACGCCGGGCAAGGAATCGGAAACGATCGAATACGTCTGCCAGGCGAACAACCGGGCGGGAGCGTTGATGATCGGCAACGAGGAAGGCGTGGATCGCAGCAGCCCAATAGTCCCGTAGCAGACCTCTGCCTGACTCGTGAACACGACCCGGGACTCTGGACTCTAGTCCCTGCTCAGGGGCTGGGGGCTAGGGGCTCGGGATCATTCGTTCGAACAGCCGCGGATTTCCTTTGCTGCCTTTCCCGATGGACGGATCGGAATCCATCATCAAGCACAACGTCCTTCACCGTCCTGAACTCGAGGCGAACTGGGCCAGGACGAAGGCCGGCGAGCCGCTCGACAAAATTGCGCCGCTAGAATAGGGTTCCATGAGCTCTTCCAGCCGTCGTCCGAGCCGAACATCGCCGCGGGTTCCGCATTCATCTGGTGTTCAACGACCAGTCTGCGTCGACGCTCGATTTCGAACCGTGGCTCGATGGTCCGGTGTTCGAGCCGTTGAAATCCGTCAGCTATTTTCGACGGTTCTTTGTCGAGGGTGGGACGGTAGTCTAGCCAAATGGCGCCGACATCGCGCCGGAAACGCTGTACGAGGCCGCTCAAGCTACGCGGTCTAACAAGGCGCTGCAGCCGACGGCATCTGCGGCACGAGGGAAACGCGGTGGCTGAGCGCCGGTCGTGAGACGGCCAATCCCGTTAGAGAATCGGGAATACATGTCTCGCGGCAGCCGAATAACCAAGACGATCGGCAAACAGACTACGGAGGCCACTATCCATGACGCAGACGATGTCTCGGACCGTTCTCGTTGTCATCGCGATGCTCGCCGTGTGTGCGGCGCCCGCCGGTGCGCAAGACGCCGTCGAAACCGAACGTCGTTCTGATCGTCACCGATGACGTGGGATATGGGGACATCGGGAGCTACGGTGCGCCGGATGTCAAGACGCCGAACATCGACAGTCTCGCCAAGGACGGCGTCAGGCTGACTGATTTCTATGCGGCGCCGCAGTGCACGCCGACGCGAGCGGCGCTGATCTCCGGTCGCTATCAGCAGCGCTTTCGACTCGAGGCCGCGATCGGCGGCCCGAAAACGCCGGCGGGCCAGACCGGGCTTCCGGCAAGAGGCTACTCCCTTCCGCAGCTGCTGAAGAACAACGGGTACGCGACCGGGCTGATCGGCAAATGGCACCTGGGCTACACGCCCGAGTTCAGCCCGAACGCGCACGGGTTCGAGTACTTCTTCGGGTTCAAGAGCGGCTACATCGATTACTACCAGCACACTAACGGCGACGGTGATTCGGACCTGTTCGAGAACGCCACGCCTGTGCACGTCGACGGATACATGACGGATCTCATCACCGAGCGTTCCGTAAAGTTCATAGACGAGCACGCCGGCGGTGCGTTCTTTCTTGAGGTGACCTACAACGCCGCGCACTGGCCGTTTCAGGTTCCGGATCACCCCTCGGTCGCAGCTGACCACGGTCGTTTCGTTCAGCCGGAGGAGTCGTCTACGGCGACGCGCCAGGATTACATCGCGATGCTCGAACGCGCGGACCAGGGAATCGGCCGGATTCTGCAGGCGCTCAGGCGCCGCGGTCTGGAGCGCAATACACTCGTGATCTACATGCAGGACAACGGCGGTGAATGGCTGTCGCGGAATGCACCGCTCTTCAATCGCAAGGGGACGGTCTGGGAAGGCGGCATCCGCGTGCCCGCGATCTTCAAATGGCCCGGGCATCTTCCGGCGGGTCGCGTATCGAATCAGGTCGGCATCGTCCAGGACGTCACGGCGTCGATCCTGGCGGCGACGGGCACGTCCGTGCCTTCGCAGGCCAAGCCCGACGGTATCAACCTGATGCCGATCCTCGAAGGCCGCACCGACGCCTCGGAGCGAACGCTGTTCTTCCGATTCACGATCGGCACGACCAAGCAGGTTGCAGTGCGCCAAGGTTCGTGGAAGCTGCTCGTGGACGGCGCGAAGAGGTACGTGTTTGACCTGTCGAAAGATATCGGAGAACGCAACGATCTCGCCCGTCAGCGCCAGGACATCGCGCGCAGGCTGCGACCGCTAATAGACGCGTGGGAAGCGGACGTCGATGCCGAGGCAAGTGCGAATGCGGCTCGTGAGACGGCGGGCCGCTGAACCAGGCCGTCTAGCTCCGGCTGCACCTGACTGCGGCCGGGCGAGAGCCACCTGTGTAGAATCGTCAGCGGTCGGCCGCCGCAGGTGAGCCGCTGCTGAACGAAACATCCAGTTGCTTGGCTCCGAACTTGGCCAGACGCCCGCGCTCCGGCGCCCTGGACTACTGTGGTCGTCGCGAGGGGGGGCCGCAGGGTACTCAGTGGAGTCAACTCCGTACGTCCTGCGGATTTGCTTTTCCTGCGAGGACTCGCCGAGTCAGGTGAGCTCAAGCCGGTCATTGACCGCACCTATGAATTCGCGCGCATCGTGGATGCTCATGCGTGGCGCTCGCGAGCACCACCATCGATGGAGATAGACGATCAAGCTGACGATCAAGGTCGTCCCGGGATCGTCCAGAAATGGCATCGCCGGGTGGCTGGATGAAGCACTCAAGATACGAGTCACCGAGCCAGCGGAGCGCGGCAGGGCCAACGCAGCCGTCGCAAAGGTCATTGCCGAAGCTCTCGGCATATCCAGCGAGAACATACGGATTGTCACAGGTCACGGTTCGGCGCGTAAGGTTGTCGAAATCGTTGGCCTCTCTGAAGCGGAGGTCCTCCTCCGGCTTTCGAAAAGCGACTGACATGCCACGACCACGGACGGCCAGAGGAGTGTCCTGATGGCCAAGTCGGTCGCTGAGAAGGCTCGTGTGAAGCCCGGTACCACGGTGGCCGTGTTGAATTCAGTGCCGGCCGTGGTCGAGACGCTGGGTCTGCCGGAGGACGTCACCTTCGTTGGTCCCCGCAAGGCTCAACTCGTGTTTCTCTTCGCGAAATCGCACGCACAGCTGGCATCGCGGATGCCGTCCGTAGTCGCTGCGCTCGCGCCAGGTGCCGCACTGTGGGTCTTCTTTCGCAAGGGTTCGAAGGCAGCCGGCCTGACGATGAACCGGAACGATGTCTGGGCCATTGCGGCGACGCTGGGAATGAGACCCCTTGGCCTCGTCAGCGTGGACGACACGTGGTCGGCGTTCCGGCTCAGGCCGGCGAAATAACCAACGCCTACTCGCAGTGTCCTGGATGCGAGTCCGCGTTAAGTCAGGACTCATCGAGGAGGCCGTGATGGGTGACGTGGCTGCGATGAAGAACAGGACTCTGTTGCATCCGGAAGCACGGGCGGAAATCCTGCGACGGATTGCGGCACTCACGCCGCGGAGCGAACGCAGGTGGGGCAGGATGACTCCGCATCAGATGGTGTGTCATCTGTGCGATGCGTGTCGCGCGGCCTTGGGCGAACGGCGGGTTCCAGTCGTTGGCACGCTCTGGGAGCGTATCGTGATCAGGTGGTTGGCAATACACACGAACGTCAAATGGCCGCAGGGCGTCAGGACCGTGCCAGAGGCCGATCAGGAAATCGGGGGTACTCGTCCAATCGAGTTTGCGCGCGACGTCGATGACTTGCGAGGTCTGATTGAGCGGTTTAGTGGCCCGGAAGCGCAGCTCTCAGGAAGCCATCCGTTGTTTGGCGCTCTGTCGGCAACGGAATGGGGCAGATTCAGCTACCGTCATGCGGATCATCATCTTCGTCAATTCGGTGCCTAGGAAGAAGCCAATCAGGACGCTGATCGCTGCTCATGAAAGCCGCTATCTATCGTCGTTACGGCCCGCCCAACGTGGTCCAGATCGCCGATGTGCCCAGGCCCGACTTCAAGACCACGGAGATGCTCGTCAAAGTCCGCGCGACCACGGTCACCGCGGGCGACTCCCGCTTGCGGAGCGCCCGCGTGCCGCGGGGATTTGGGCTCCTGATGCGCCTTGGGTTCGGCATCTTCGGCCCACGCAAACCCATTCTCGGGTGGGAGCTCGCGGGCGAAGTCGTAGCGGTGGGTCAATCCGTCAGTCGTTTTGCGCCGGGCGACAAGGTGTTCGCGGCGCGCATGGGGTGCCATGCGGAGTACGTGGCCGTCCCCGAGGACAAGCGCGGCTCCGATGCCAGGCAACCTGCCGTTCGAGGATGCCGCCGCGCTTACGTTCGGCGGCTTGACGAGCCTCTTCTATCTACGAGACAAGGCGCGGATTCAACCGGGCGAACGGGTGCTTGATCAATGGAGCATCGGGCGCAGTGGGTTCGGCGGCGGTGCAGCTGGCGAAGCACTTCGGGGCGGCGGTGACAGGGGTCTGCAGTGCGGCCAATGCGCAGCTGGTGAGGTCGCTGGGGGCCGACCGTGTGGTCGACTACGCCAAAGAGGACTTCACCCAGACCCGCGAGACCTACGACATCATCCTCGACGCGGTCGGCAACTGCTCGTTCGCTCGTTGCAAGCCCGTGCTCGCGCCCGGTGGCCGGCTGCTGCTCGTCGTCGCCAGTCTGGGCCAATTGGTCGGAGCACTACTGTGGTCGTCGCGAGCGGGCCGCAAGGTACTCAGTGGAGTCAACCCCGTACGCTCTGCTGACTTACTCTTCCTGCGGGCGCTCGCCGAGTCAGGTGCGTTCAAGCCCGTCATTGACCGGACCTACGAATTCGCGCGCATCGTCGATGCTCACGGCTATGTCGACACGGGGCGCAAAAAGGGCAACGTCGTCCTGACGCTTGAGTAGCAAACACCGACGGAGACCCATCACCATGATTCGCCGCCTGATCCTCATCGTCGTGTGCGCCGCATTTCCGGTCAGTGCCGTTGCCGGACCGAAGGAGGACGCGCAGGCCCTGTTCGACAAGTTCCTGACCGCGTTCAGTGCGGCCGATGTCGATAGCGTCGTCGGCCTGTTTGCGCCAGATGCGCAGGTCTGGGGTACGCGGATGCGCGACCTCGCGACGACGCCGGAGCCGGTTCGCGAGTATTTCTCTTCCAATCTGGGTAACCTCA
>CAWHUD010000003.1:0-68579 GCA_963832505.1 uncultured Pseudomonadota bacterium
GTATCGTTCCTTCTGCTCGGGCGAGAAGTGGCCGGTCACCGGGAACATACGAGTGACGTCTGAGGAGTAGTACCGGTAGTCGGGCGCGTAGTCGAACAGCACCAGGTCGCCGGCCTTCAGCTCCGCTTCGCCGCCGTGATAGTGCGGGTAGTGCGCATCCTGCCGCCGCAGCGAGTGCGAAGTACGAAAGCCTTGCGCGCCGCCCTGCTTGAACACGTAGTCGGCGATCGCTTCCAAATCGTTTTCGCGCTGGCCGGGGCGCGCACTGCGGATCGCCTCGGCAATGGCCACGCCGGCCAGCCGCGTGGCCTCGCGGACAAGCGCGATCTCGCGGGCTCTTGATGAGGCGCAACCCGTCGAGAATCGGATCGAGGTCAGCCACCTTCGCGGCGGGGGCGGCCTCGGTAATTTTCTGGATGAACTGCGCGGCGCGCGACGGCCGCCCGTCCCACGGGTCTTTCGTCGTCGCGGCGGCGTGAGAAGCGGCAGCCTGTGGCGTCGCAGCGCCAAGGCTTTCGGCGCGGTGCGGGATGTAGAGTGTGCGTCCGGCAGTGGCGGCTGCCTTCAGGGCATCGGCGAAGGCGTCGCGTTCGCGGACCTGCGCGATCCCGGTGAGCCTGGCCGCCTCGTCGCCGGGCACGAGCACGGGCCCTTCGGAGCGCTCCATCCGTTCGTTGCGCGGCGCCACAAAGAGCGTCGCCGTCTTCGTCCGGCCGTCGAGCAGCACCAGCGCGCGGGGCACCTCCACGCCTGTCAGGTAGAAGAACTGGCTGTTCTGCCGAAAGCGCACGTACGCCGGGTATCCGCCGCGCCCTGCAGCACCGCGACGCCGTCGCCGATGGCGTCGAAGACCTTCGCACGACGCGCTGCGAATTCCTCGGCAGGCAGGGCATCGGTGAAAAGCGGCGCCTGGGCCGACGGCTGGCCAGCGAGGACAGCAGCGCGACGACGACGAGCAGCGATCGGAGCCCGAGTGTCATGGGTGTTCGGGACATCTCCCTATTGTAGTACTCAGCCCGCGACGGGTGCCAGCCATGCCGCGCGCATGTCGGCCGGCGTGGCAAACCGTGCCTCCGGGTCGCGCGACAGCGCCCGCAGCAACGCCTCGGCTTGATGTGCCGGCAGGTCCGGCCGCAGCGTTCGCGGATCGGCCGGGGGGCCCTCGAACATCGCGCCAAGCAGCACCGGCAGCGTCGGCGCGTTGTAGGGTGTCTGGCCGGTGGCCATCTGATAGCCGAGCACGCCAATCGTGTAGATATCCGAGCGCTCGCTCGCGGTCTTGCCCGTCAGCAGTTCTGGCGCCACGTGCAACAACTCGGTCTCGTCGGTCGCCTGGGCCCGCAGCGCCTCTTCGCTCAGCGTCGCAAGCACGTCCTTGATCTCGAGCACTCCGGCCGACGAAATGGCGATGGAGGCGCGTTCGCCGTCTTCGACCACGCGGATGATCGCAGGGTGCAAGCCGCAGATGCGGCCGTCGCGCCGGTGGAGCGCCTCGGTGGCGTCAAGCACTTGAGCGACAAACGCGGTCACCCGCTCGAGCGGCAGTGGGCCGCGCGCCACCAGCTCCGCCAGGCTGCAGCCGTGCAGCAGATCCGTGACGACGTAGACCATCTCGGCGTCTTCGCCGAAGTCGCGTACCTGGATGAGATTGGGATGCGGCACCTGCAGCGTGCGCGCCTCTCGGAGGAAGCGCGCTCGCACGGCCTCGCGATCGGGTCGTCCCGCGTGACGGAAGGTGCGAATCGCCACCGGGTGCCCCAGCGCCCGGTGCGTGCCCGCGTGAATCTCGACCCGAACCGCCCCTGCGCGATGACCGGACCAAGCTCGAACGTGCCAAGCAGCGCCGACACCGGCTGCGGCAGCATCCGCCTCGCCGTTGAATCGGCATCGTCGAACGCCCGGGCAAAGTCCATCACGGTCGGCCATCGTTCGCCAGGCTTCTTGGCCAGCGCGCGCATCACCGCCTCGCATATCTTGGCGGGCAGGTCCGGCCGACGATCCGCAAGCGGCACCGGTGTGGCGTTGATGTGCCGGTCCACGAGCACCATGAAGCCGTCGCCCTCAATCGGGCGCACGCCGGCCAGCAACTCGTAGATGATGACACCCAGGCTGTACTGATCGGCCTTGGGGTCTGGCGCGGCCTCCATGAACTGCTCCGGCGCCGAGTACGCCACGGTGCCGAGGAACTCGTGCGCCTGGGTGAACCTCGTGACTCTCGGCGTCGGCCTTGAGCGTGACCAGCCCAAAGTCGATCACTTTGTGCACCACCTCGCCGGTCTCGAACCGGTGCGAGACGATGTTCTGCGGCTTCAGATCGCGATGGACGATCCCGGCGCTGTGCGCCAGGTACAGCGCGGAGCCGACCGTGGCCAGCAGATGCTGCACCGAGGCCAGGTCGAACCGATCCCGCACCTTCAGCTCCTCGTACAGGCTCGGCCCGTTCAGGTACTCCATCACGAGGTAGGGCTGCCCCTGGGGATCGATGTTGAAGTCGAGAATCGTGACGATGTGCGGGTGGCGCAGCTGCGCGCAGGCGCGGCTCTCGCGCAGGAAGCGCTCGCGCCAGATCGAAGGGTCGGGTCCCGGTCCGTCGTATGACTTTGACGGCGACCTCGTCGCCCAGCAGCGTGCGGTGCGCGAGGTAGACCTCGCCCATCCCGCCGCTGGCGAGCTGGCCGCGGATCTCGTACTTCCCGTCGAGGAGCGTGCCTTCGGCAAGCACGGCCCCAGTGTACCCCGGGCGTTGCACTATGATCGCCGCGCGATGCTCCGGACGCGCCTCCTCACGTCGCTGGTCTTCAACCTCGTCGATCGCGCTCTGGGTGCTCCACGACGCGCGCGCCCGGCATGCGCGCAAACCGATGTTTGCCGCGTTCTCGCGCTGCTGTGGGGCCCGCTGGGCCTCGGCCTGTGGGAGTCGGACCGGCCGCTACGCCATCCGAAACGCGACGTGGCGGCACGGCCGCGGTCATCGCGCGCGGGTTCCTGCGCGGATGGGTCGCGCTGTTGCCGGCGATGTGCGTGCTGGCGCTGCAGGCCGTGGAGCACCGCGCCGCCGTGCCCGGCAGCCTCGGCCGCCAGATCGGGATTCTGCCGGCGAGCGCCGTCGTGAACTCGATCGTCTGGGGCGGCCCGGCCGTGCTGGCGCTGATTCTCGGATGGCTCAGCCGCACATCCGACGAGGAGCACGGCACTCCTCGACGCCGGCCGCGTCGCTGCCTGCCATGGGGCGGCCGCAATCCTGGCGGGCGCTGCGGCACTTCGGGCTGCGCGCTCGTGATGTCGTAGCGCGGCGGCTCCGTCGTACCCGTAACCCGTAACTCGTAACTCGTAACTCTTAAGGGTTCACCAGCCCTTTTACGCGTTCGTGCACGACCTGGCCGTCGCGCGTCACCAGCGTCTCGCGCGCGATCTCGTCGTCCGCGCTCAGGGTCATCACGCCGTCCTTCACCAGGTGCGTCACAAACGTCGTGATGTTCCGGCCGTACATCTGGCTGGCGTGGTACGGCACGGTCGAGGGCAGGTTGGTCGGGCCGAGGATCGTGACGCCGTGTGCGACGACAATCTCGTCGGCCTGCGTCAGCTCGCAGTTGCCGCCGCGCTCGGCGGCGAGATCGACGATCACCGAGCCCGGCGGCATGCCCTTCACCATCTCCGCGGTGACCAGCACCGGCGAGCGCTTGCCGGGAATCGCGGCGGTCGTGATCACCACGTCGCTTCCGGCGACGACCTTGGCCATCATCTCGCGCTGGCGGCGGTAGAACGACTCGTCCTGCGCCTTGGCGTAGCCGCCCTTGTCCTCGGCGTCAGCCGCCTCGAGCGGCAGCTCGACGAACTTCGCGCCGACGCTCTGCACCTGCTCCTTAACGGCCGGCCGCACGTCGTAGGCCTCGACGGGCGCGCCAAGGCGCCGCGCCGTCGCGATCGCCTGCAGCCCCGCGACGCCGGCGCCGATGACGAAGACCCGCGCGGGCTTGATGGTGCCCGGCCGCCGTGGTGAGCATCGGGAACATCCGCGGCAGGTGGCCGGCGGCGAGCAGCACGGCCTTGTAGCCGGCGACCGTCGCCATCGACGAGAGCGCGTCCATGCTCTGCGCGCGCGTGATGCGCGGCATCAACTCCATCGACAACGCCGTCACGCCACGCGCCGCCAGCGCGGCGGCCAGCGCCGGCTCTCCCAGCGGATCGAGAAACGCGATCACCGTCTGTCCCGATCGCGTCAACGCGAGGTCGGCGTCGCCCGATGGCGTACCCGGCGGCGAGATGCGCACGCGCAGCAGCAGGTCCGCGCGCGCCACCACGTCGGCGGCCGAGGGCGACAATCTCCGCGCCCTTCTCGGCGAAGGCTTGATCCGGATAGCCGGCCGATGCGCCGGCGCCCGACTGCACGATCACGGTCAGGCCAGACTTGACGAGCGCGGGCACGACCGCCGGCGTCAGCGCGACGCGGCGTTCACCCGGCAAGGTCTCGGCGAGGACTCCGGCAATCATGAGGCGCATTCTACATGCTGGCGCAATGGACAAGCTACAGAATCGGAAGGACTTAACCTTGACTTTCGCACGGCGCGGCAGGTACGCTCGACGCGTACGTGTCCATGCGCATCACTCTCAACGGCCAGCCGCACGAACTGCCCGCGCCGGTGACCGTCCAGCTGCTGCTCGAGTCGCTCGGGATCGACGGGCGCCGCGTCGCCGTCGAACGCAACCTCACCGTCGTCCGTCGCGCCCTGTACGACACCGAGATCGTCGGCGACGGCGACGAAGTGGAGATCGTCAACTTCGTCGGTGGCGGGTAGGCGCATGGACGCACTCACCATTGCCGGCCGCACGTTCGCGTCGCGGCTCATCGTCGGCACCGGCAAGTACCCGTCCAACGCCGTGATGGTGGCGGCGCACGACGCCTCGGGCGCCGACATGGTGACCGTGGCCGTGCGGCGCGTGAACATCAGCGATCGCTCCAGCGAGTCGATGCTGGACTTCATCGACACGGACCGGTACTTCATCCTGCCCAACACGGCCGGCTGCTACACGGCCGACGAGGCCGTGCGGACCGCGCGCCTGGGGCGTGAAGCGGGCCTCTCCAACTGGGTGAAGCTGGAAGTGATCGGCGACGAGAAGACGCTCTTTCCCGACAACGAGGCGCTGATCGAAGCCACGCGGATTCTCGTGAAGGAAGACTTCATCGTGTTGCCCTACACGACCGATGACCCGGTGGTCTGCCGCAAGCTGGAAGACGCCGGCGCCGCGGCGGTGATGCCGCTGGGCGCGCCCATCGGCTCGGGCCTGGGATCCAGAACCAGAACAACCTGCGGATCATCCGCGAGTTCGCGCGCGTGCCCGTCATGGTCGACGCCGGCGTCGGCACGGCCAGCGACGCCGCGCTGGCCATGGAGCTGGGCGCCGACGCGGTGTTGATGAACACGGCGATTGCCGGCGCGAAGGACCCGGTGCAGATGGCGCGCGCGATGCGGCTGGCCGTGGAAGCCGGCCGGCTGGCGTATCTGGCCGGACGCATCCAGCGCCGCATGTACGCGAACGCCAGCAGCCCGCTCGAAGGCGTGGTGGGCCGCTAAGCGCGATGCTGAAGCGCCCGGTCACCTCCGAAGACCTCGCCCGGCTGCGCGACGAGCGCGACCAGGCCGATCGCCGATACAACGAGGCGCTCGACGGCCCTGGACCGGGCCCTGCCGCAGCTGGCACCCGCCAGTGCGGCCGTCGCTCCGTTCGACGACAGCCAGGTCACGCCGATCAACGAGCGCTGGAAGGTGCTGGACCAGACGGCGCTACCGCCGGTGCGCGGCCTGCGGTCGCGCCTGGCTCACTTCGTCTGGGCGCTGGTCGGCCCGATCTTCGAACGTCAACAGGCGTTCAACGCGGCGCTGGTCGACCACGTGAACCGCAACGTGGCCTCGGCCAGGGCGCCGCAGCAGGTGGCCGACGCCACCGCGCAGGTGCTGGCCGCGCATGCGTCGGCGCTGGCGACCTTTCAGTCGCACCTGATCCTCTACCTCCAGCAGGTCACCGCCTACGTCGACACCAAGGATCGGCTGGTCGCCGGAAGCCTGATGTCGGTGTACGACGCCGCGCTCAACGGCCTGACCGACGAGTTGTTGAAACGCTGGGAGTCGATGTCGGCCCGGGAGGCGCGGTTCGACGGCAAGGTCGGTGCGACGACCGCCGCCTACGACGATCTACGCGCCACGCTGGCGACGGTGCAGCAGAGCACGCTGACGATCAAGCGCGAGCTCGAACGCGTGTTGACCGGCGCGACGCCCGCGACGGCCGGTGTGGCCGCGCCCACGTTGGACAGCTACAAGTACGTCGGCTTCGAGGACCGCTTCCGCGGATCGCAGGCCGACATCAGCGCCCGCCTCGAGTCCTACGTGCCGCTGTTTGCCGGCGCCTCCGACGTGCTCGACGTCGGCTGCGGACGCGGCGAGCTGCTGGACCTGCTGCGCAGGGCCGGGTGCCGGCACGCGGCCTCGAACTGAACCACGAGATGGCCGAGACGTGCCGGCGCGGGGTCTCGAGGTGGCCGAGGGCGACCTGCTCTCGTATCTGCAGGCGCTGCCCGACGGTGCCCTTGGCGGCCTGATTGCGATCCAGGTGGTCGAGCACCTCGACCCCGACTACCTGATGCGCGCCCTCGACGTCGCGTACCACAAGCTGCGCCCAGGCGCGCGCATCGTGCTCGAGACCATCAACCCCGCGTGCTGGTTCGCGTTCTTCGCCAGCTACGTGCGTGACCTCACCCACGTGCGGCCGCTGCACCCGGAGACGCTCACTATCTGCTCACGGCAAGCGGTTTCACGCGTGTCCGCGCCGAGTACCGCTCGCCGTACCCCGACGCGGACAAGCTGCAGAAGGTGGCGCCGGCGCTGGATCCGCAGCAGGCCGACCTGACCGACACCGTCAACGGCAACACTGAGCGGCTCAACGCGCTGCTGTTCACCTACATGGACTACGCCGCCATCGGAGTACATCGGGTGAAAGGCTGGTGGCTGCCAGCCGCGCTGGCGGCGCTGGCCTGGAGTGGCGGCTCCGACCGAACGGCCGGTGCCGTTCGCGCCGGCGAGACGCTCACCTTCGACGTCTCGTGGTCGGAATTCATGACCGCCGGTACGGCGACCCTCGCCGTCCGCGAGAAGCGGCCCTCGTTTGACTCCGTCGCGTACTACATCGTCGCCGATGGCCGTCCGACGGCGCTGCTCTCCAGGCTCTACCAGGCTGCGAAAAGCTCCGCGAGGACCGCTTCTTCACCGGCATCGCGCAGGATGATGTCGCGCGGATTGCTGGCGATACCCTCGACGTCCCGGGCCTGCACCCACTGGCCGGTGAAGTTGCGCGCGAGATTGTCGGCGCGCGGGTCAGCCAGCATGCGTTTCACCTGTGCGTCGAGATTGGCGCGTAGCTGGCCGCGTGAGGCCAGGTCCATCAGCTCCGCGTCCGGCATGGTCGACCAGAGGAAATAGGAAAGTCGCGAGGCGAGCGAATACTCGTCGACGTCGGCAAAGCGAGCATTGAGCGCGTTTGACGCCGGTGCTTCCAGCCGGAACAGGAAACGCGGCGAGGCCAGCACGGCGGACATGGCGTGCGCGACACCCTGTTCGAAGGTCTTGCCCTCTGCGTGTACGTGGCCTCGGCCAGCGCCGCCAGGCGCGCGCCGGTGTCCTCGTCGCGCAATGGATGGCGATAGGCCTTCTCGGCGAACGCGGTCAGCAACTCCGTGGCATAGGCACGCTGCTCCTTGCGACCTTTGGGTAGGCACGCGGGAAGAACGGTCGTAGTTCTTCGTGGCGACCCAGTGTTCCTTTTCGAGCGGACCTTCGACGGCGACGTTCTTCACGAACAGGTCGATGATGGTTTTCTTGTCGCCGCCGCCCGGCGCCGTGGGCTCGAGCTCGACGGAGAAAGTGTGCTCGCCGGGCGTCCACTTCTGCGTGGTCTCGAAGGTGAAGATTTTCTCGTCGAAGTAGCCGAATTCCCTGTTCAGGAATTCCTTGCCATCGACTCGCGAGATCACGCGCGCGCGGCCGGGATCCGGGGTGTAGCTGCCGTTGACCTCGAGTTCGAGCGTCACGCGATAGGTGCCCGGCAGCTCGTTGCGGTATTTCGCCGCCACGTTGGCCGGTTCGCTGAACAGCAGCTGGCGGCGCTCCCACTTCGAGCGTGCATTGGTGCCATTGAAGTTGACGCCAGGCACGATGTTCTGCGCGGGCTTGCGCGGCTGGGTCGGCACGGCCTGCGCGATCACGGCCTGCGCAGCCGCGACATACTTCTCCATGAGCATGGGCGAGACGGTGAGGGCGTCGCCGATGTTGTCGAAGCCGAATCCCGAGTCATCCGGCGGGAATTCGTGGTCGGTGTTGTAGTCGACGCCGAGCAGATCCTGGACGGTGTTGCGGTACTCGACGCGATTGAGGCGTCGCACCGTGACACGGCCCGGGTCGGGGTTGGCCGGATCGATCCTGAAGACGTCGTACTTGATCCAGCGCTCGAGCGTGGCCTGCTCTTTGTCCGGCGAGGCGCGGCTTGCGCTCGGCGGGCATGAGGCCGGCACGCGTGTTGAGCAGCACCCGGAGCCACAGGTCAGGTTTGAGGATCTGCTCGTCGGTCTCGAGACGGTCGAACGCGACTTTGCCTTTGTCGTAGCCGTCGCCATGACACTCGTAGCAGTGGCTCTCGAGGATCGGCAGGACGGAAGCCTGGTAGACGCCCACCGGAGACGTTTCCGTTACGGCGCCGGATGACCCTGCGGCCGAAAGCAATGCCGCGGTCATGAGTCCGAGCGCGATGGCAAACCGGGCCTTGGGCGATGGTGCTCCGTTGATCGCGCGAATTGTCGAATACACCAGCTCTTGCCCCTCGATGGTCCGAAGAAAACGCTGCGCATTTTGCGGGTTTTGGCCGGCGGGGTCACGGGCATTTTCCCGTGTCCTACGAAAGTCTTAGGGACTGCCGGTGGCCGCCTCTCGCCAGGATTGCCCAAAATCGTTTATATGTTGCCCGCGTCTCACACTTGCAGGAAACACACATGCCACGGAAGCCCTCTTTGAGAGTCCTTTTGGCCATATTCGTTCCCGCCTTGATCACCGGCGGCGTGGCCCTCGCCGCACATTCGAACGAAGGTAAAACCGAGGCGCAGATCGCGCGCCACGAGCACTACGAAGAATTGGGCGACGCCTTCAAGGCGGTGCGCGACAACTCGCGCGGTGACAACCCGGATTGGGCGGCGCTCGAGAAGGCCGCGCAGACGGTGGTCGCGGCCTCGATCGATCAGCAGCAATGGTTCGCGAAGGGGACCGGCCCCGAATCCGGCAAGACCCGTGCGCTGCCGGAGATCTGGAGCAAGCCCGATGACTTCACCGCGGCGCAAAAGATGCTCACCGAGCGCGCGCCCAAGTTGTTAGCGGCGGTCAAGGCCAAGGACGCCGCTGGCGTGCAGGCTGCATTCAAGGAAGTCGGCGGCGCCTGCAAGAATTGCCACGACAATTTCCGCGCGCCCGAAGACAAATGATCCAGCACCGCTCCCGATGACGGAAGAGACAACGTCCCAGGCTCGCGTGCGGGTCTGGGACCTTCCCACGCGGCTGGTGCACTGGTGCATCGTGCTTGCCGTCGCCATCTCGTGGTGGACTGGCGAGACCGGCCGTCTCGAGTGGCATCGCTGGAGCGGTTACCTGCTGCTCGGGCTCGTCGTGTTCCGCATCTACTGGGGATTCTTCGGCAGTTCAACCGCACGCTTCACAGCGTTCCTGCGCGGACCGCGCACCATCGCGAGTTACCTGCGCGGCACGTGGCCGCCGGCTCCCGGACACAACCCGCTCGGCGCGCTCAGCGTTCTCGCGCTCATCATGTTGCTGCTTCTGCAGGTCGCGCTCGGGTTGTTTGCCGTGGACGTCGACGGCATCGAATCCGGTCCGCTGTCGTTGTACGTGAGCTTCGAGGCCGGCCGCGCAGCCGCGGAATGGCATGAAGCGGTGTTCAACGTGCTGATGGGGTTCATCGTCCTGCACATCCTGGCAATCGTCTGGTACCGCTTCGTCAGGAAGGAGAAGCTGCTCGAGGCCATGTTCCATGGCACGCGCACCTATCCGGTGCAGCTGCCACCGGTAAAGGCGGCATCCGCCGTGCGATTCGTCATCGGCGTGCTGCTTGCCGCGGCGCTCGCGTGGGCAGTGTCGCAAGCTTTCGACATCTAGCAACTTTGCTTTCAGGTTCTCCGACACGTACCGCAGCAGTCGCGGCCGCTCGTCAGCGCTTGCCGATTTTCCGGGCGGACCGATTTCCTTCGATCGTTCCGATGACCCTGATGGCCGGTCCGGCGCGGGTGAGGTGTACTCATCACAACTCAAAAGCTTTCAGCGAAGTTCATGCCTTCCGACCAGACTGACAACAGCAAGATCACCCGGCTCCCTCGCCTGGAGTTCGGATCCAACTACATCAATCCGCGCGTACCGCGCCGCGTCGTGATTGAACTCGCGTCAGGGCAGATTCCAGCGCTGGGGGCGCACCTGGTGACGCCATTCCTGAGCTTTACGCATCATGGCATCTACTGCGGCGAAGGCCGGGTGATTCACTACGGCGCGCTGATGTACGACATCGTGCGCAAGCCGGTGGAAGAGGTATCGCTCGACGGAATTCGCCGGCGGCCGCCCCGTCTTCGTCGTCGAACACGGCGAGGCCTGTCATGTGCCTGATGAGATCATCCGCCGCGCTCGCACGCGGCTCGGCGAAAAGAGTTATCGCCTGTTCACCAACAACTGCGAACACTTCGTCGAGTGGTGCCTGCATGGCGTGAGCCGCAGCTTCCAGGCCGAGACCGCGCTCGCCTACCCACGTATGCTGGGTGAACGCATCGAAGGCGTGTTACTGGGCCTGCTCCGCAAGCTGATGCCGGGGCGGTATCCCGGCATCTCCGGGCCGGTACCGTTAGTCAGCCGCGATCCGCCGGACGAACACTCAGGATCACGCGTCGATAGGACGTGAGCGCGGGCGAACCCGCGTCGGTTACTTCCAGGATGATGTGCGCGCGGCTCTCGCGGGCAGGCTTCCTTCGACGGCAGCCACGCGGGGCGACACGCCTCGGTGATGGTGATCGTGGCGCGCGGGGTATTGCCGTCGCTGATGTTGACCTTGGCGAGCGCATGGCCGGGGACGAAGCCGGCTTCCGCGTAATGAAACCAGCGATAGTTGAGCTTCTGGCCGTCGCGGTCGACGGTACCGGCGGCATCGAGGACCACAGAACTTCCGACCTGCGCATTGATCAGGATGGGCGCGGTACCGGCGATGCCATTCACCACCACGCTGGGTGCGTGGTTGGCGTCCGCAAATTCCTTCACCGTCCAGTCCATGCGTGCCGCGAAGTCGTGCTGAAAGGCCGTGCGCCAGCGCCAGATCGTCGCCTGGTCCGAGACGTACAGTTTGCCGTCGCTGCCGAACACCGCATCCTGGGAGGTCACGCGCGCGAAGGCATCGCCTCCCTGGGTCCAGATGGGGTGCGCCTCGCCGTAGGGCTGGCGATAAACATAGCGCCCACCCCAGCCGCCCCAGCTCGGATTGCGATAACTCGTGAGACCGTTGTCCGTGAGTCCGAGGAAGGCGGGCGTGTCGCCTTCCATGATGAATGCGAAGCGCGGGTAGTGGGCGCCGAACTCGCCCTTCTTGCGGATATGCGTCTCTAACCACTGGTTCGTCACCGTCGAACCGTCGGCGCCCGCACAGTTGCGGTAGTAGACATCGCCGCTGATTCCCGTCCAGGTGGCCGAGGCATATTCTTCGCCATTGGGGCCGCTGGGTTTGACGATATAGAAGAGTCGCGGGAATTCGCGCCGGATCCAGGGGCCGGCATCGTCCTGGTCCGAGATCGAGTAAACGCGCAGTTTTGCGATGAGCGTTTCGAGTGCCTCGGGCGGCAGCGTGGCGCGCGCATGCATCAATGCCTCGGCCAGCGTGTTCGCGCCACCCCAGACCGAGATCCACAGCGGCCGCGAATCACTGCGTTGTGCTGCGGTGAGCAGCGCCGCGGCGCCGGTCGACAGCTCGTCCTTGCGGATGGCGGCCATGCCGTAGCCTTCAGGTCCCTGCGTCACCAGCGCCCGCAACGCCGCGCCCGCAGGCCAGCCCGGCGCGTGTTTGCCGAGATTTGCCTGCACCGCGCCGTATGCATCGAGCACCGCGAGCAGGTACTCGGGTTGCGGGTAGTCCTTGAGCCAGGTGGACGTGGTGGCAATGAGGCCTTCGATATCGAGCTCGTTCGAATAGAGCAGCAGGCGCACCAGCGACATCTGGTCGTCGGGTTCGTTGCCGATGTCGGTGAGCACCACGAGGCGCGGCTTGCCGTTGAACTCGTCGACGCCGGATGGAGATTCGTAGAGGGTGGCCGGGTGCGCCGCGCCCGCAAAGCGCGAGCGCCATCATCGTCATCCAGCGAAGCATCCGTCCTCCGTGCCCTGAGCCGCGCGACAATACTACGCTTGCGCAGGTAGTCTTGGCGCAGGGTTTTCGAGGAGGTCTCGTGCTGCAACTCAAACACGCGCTGGCGTTCGCCATGCTGTTAGTCGGCCCGGCATTCGCCGAGACGCAGCAGTGGACGGCGCAGAAGGCCAACACCTGGTATGCGTCGCAACGCTGGCTGGTGGGCAGCAACTACATCCCCGCCGACGCCATCAACCAGCTCGAGATGTGGCAGGCGGACACATTCAATCCCGCGCAGATCGACAAGGAGCTCGGCTGGGCGCAGGGCATTGGCATGAACACCATGCGTGTCTTCCTGCACGACAAGCTCTGGGAGCAGGACGCGGAAGGATTCAAGAAGCGCATCGACCAGTTCCTTGCCATCGCCGAGAAGCACGGCATCCGGCCCATGCTGGTGTTCTTCGACTCCTGCTGGGATCCGGATCCGAAGCTCGGACCGCAGCGTCCGCCGATTCCCGGCGTGCACAACTCGGGCTGGGTGCAGAGTCCCGGCCGCGCAGGGCTCGCGGACACCGCTAACTACCCGCGTCTCAAGGCCTACGTGCAGGACATCGTACGCAGCTTCGCCGGGGACGAGCGCATCCTGGCCTGGGACCTGTGGAACGAGCCCGACAATGGCGCGGAGGGCGACTCCGCCGCCGCACGCGAGAAGTTCACCCACGTATCGACGCTGTTGCCGCAGGTGTTTGCGTGGGCGCGCGAGGCGAATCCTTCCCAGCCGCTGACCTCGGGCGTTTGGACGCACGACGACTGGGGCACGAAGGACAAGCTCAATGCCATCGAGCAGGTGCAGCTCGGGCAGTCCGACATCGTCACGTTTCACGTGTACGACTGGCCGGAAGTGTTCGAGCGTCGCGTGAAGCAGCTCCAGGCCTATGGCCGGCCGTTGATCTGCACCGAATACCTGGCGCGCGGCGCCGGTTCGACGTTCGACACCTCACTGCCGCTGGCGCGCAGGTACGACGTCGGCATGATCAACTGGGGTTTCGTCGACGGCAAAACGCAGACGCGTTATCCGTGGGATTCCTGGCAGAAGCCATACACGCAGAGTCAGCCCACAGCCTGGCATCACGATGTGTTCCACGGCGACGGCAAACCGTATCGCCAGGCCGAGGTGGATCAGATCCGCGCGCTCACCGCTGAAGCCGAAAAGGAAAGTGCGCGGCACAAGAAGCGCTGAAATATTTGCCGGCTCGCGGCAGCAAGTTTTACTCAGTCGAACCCCGATACGTCGCGCCGGAGCCACGCAGCGCTGGCCCGGCGCTTGCACCATCCTGGGGACCAGCTCTCCGCGGGTCTCCCCATGAAAACCTTGATCGGTCTTGCGTTTGCCGTGATCGCGGCAAGCGTCGCTCACGCGCGTCCCGTCGTCATCGAACACACCTCCAAGATCGCGATACCGGACGCCAGCTACTACCCCTTCGTCTGGGCGGTGGCCATCGATACCGATGACGCCGTGATCATGGGATCGAAGGAGGTTCCCGACCCCGGCAGCTACCCCGACAGCCAGGCGACGTCATGGCTGTTCAAGCGCAACGGTTCGAACTGGGATCTCGTGCGGCAACTCGCGACCGTGAGAGATGGCAACGAAGGTGACGGCGTCAATTCCAAGGGCATTCACATGCGCAACGGAGTTGCCGCGCTGGCGATGCAACCGACGTACATCTTTGAACGCCGGAACGGCGAATGGGTGGCGGGTGCGGGCAGCCCGATCTTTGGCGATCGCGGTGACGAAGTGTGGATCCAGGGTTATCGCATCTTTTTCGGCGATCATTGCTGGGGTGGCACGATCATCGAGCGCGATGCGGATACGGTGTGGCGCGGCAAGCATAATCTGTTTGGCGACTTCTGCGGTTTCAACGACGGCGCGAGTGGCGGACCCGTGGGGCTGTGGAATCACTGGGCGGTGGTATCCAATCTCTTCAGCGATGATGAAGACCTGCCGGATGAGACCTTGTCGATGTTCCGCAATACCGGCCCGCCCAATGGCTGGGTAAAGCAGCCCGTCATGATTCCGCCGGCGGGGCACAGTTATGGCGGCACGTTCATGAACAACGACGAGATGTACGTTGCCGACATTTCGTATCACGGTACCTGGTTGTTCAGGCGCGGCACGGACGACGTCTGGCGCGAGCAGGGTCATCTCACCTCGAGCGGCGACTACATGACCTTGTCCGGCTTTGTTTCCGGCCCCGTTGCGGGTGGCATGGTCGCGACCAACGCCCATTTTTTGCGCCAAGTGTTTGATTACGACCTGCAAAAATCCGTAGTGCAGGTGTTCCAGCGAAATTCGTCCGGGGGCTACGAGCACCTGGCGACACTGGTCGCGGGTGACGGCGGCTCGCTGGGCCAGAGAGTAGCGATCAGCGGGCGGCGCGTGCTGGTGAGTGGCAGTGATGGCGCCTACTACTTCACGCTGCCCGAGACACTTGCGGCGTCGCCGGCAGTGATTCAGGACACCTTTGCGACGACCACGGCGACCGGCTGGACGCCGACCGCGGGCAGCCAGTTCGGCGTGGTACAGAGCGGCAATACGCGTGTGTACCGGCAGTCGAGCACGGCAGGAGATGCGGCCTCGGTGCTCGATGCCGCCGACTGGACCCAGCAATCCATCCAGGCGGATGTGAAACCCACGGCGGTGAATGGCAGCGACCGATGGGTGGGTCTGGCCACCCGTCGCACCGACCCGTCCAACTACTATTACGTCACGCTGCGCAGCTCGGGAATCATCGCCCTGAAGGTCTTGTACCGGGGTCAGTTCGTGAGTCTCGACACGGCCACGTATCCATTCGCGTTGAACGCGACGTACCGCTTGCGGCTGGAGTCCTTCGGCACGCTGCATCGTGTGTATATCGACGGTAACCTGGTGCTCGAGGCGCGGAACTCGGATCTCAAGCACGGACGGGCGGCACTGCTGACGTCCCGCGCGGCCGCGGACTTCGACAATGTCGTGGTGAGCCCATCGGGCACGACGACGGAGTTCCTGGCGAGCGACAGCCAGTTCTTCAGCCCGCCGTGGGAGTTCACGGGCGGGAGCTGGGCCTGGGAGAACGACGGTTCCGCCACGCAGCCCATCTTCGTGCAGAGCTCGCTGACCGGGGATGGACGCGCCGCCATAGGTCCTTCCACCACGAATGGCGATCACATCGTCGAGGTACGCGCGCGTACGCGTGCCTTTGGCACGGTGCCCGATCCCTGGTTCGGCATCATGACGCGTTATGGCGGGCCGACCGGCTACACCTATCTATCACTGCGTCGCTCGAATGTCCTGACGTTGCGCCGCGTATCCGGTACGCAAATCGAGCAACTGGGCGCGGTGCCGTTCAAGGTGACGCCGGGCGCCTGGTACCGGTTGCGACTCGAAGCCGTCGGCACGCGCCTTCGCGCCTATGTGAATGGCCGGCTCATGATCGAAGCCACCGTCAGTTCCACCAGCGGTGCCAGATCGGGACTGGTCACTTACGGCATGAGCGCTGAATACGACGATTACCGTGCCGTGAGGCCCTAGCGCCGCGAGGGCTTGTACCCGCGCCACACCCACTCCAGCGCCTGCGGCAGGGTGTGTTCGCGCACCTTGCGGTCGCAGTGCGCGGAGTCGAGCGCGTAGACGTACTGGTAGTCGTAGCCCTTGTTCCTGAGTACCGCTGCCATGCGGTGATTGGCCACGACCCAGTCGTGCATGTCATCGCGCATCACGTTTGGATTGAAGAGATCCCGATCGCCCACGTGCATCCAGATGCGAATGGGCTGCTTCGCGCTGCCGGCAATGATGGATTGGTGATAGTCCCAGGCGCCGCCGGGATTCGCAGGGTTGAACGGCCACTGCTGGTTCACGTAGGTGCCGGAGTAACTCACGATGCGCCGGTACCACTCGGGATGGAACCAGGCCATGGAGAACGCCGCGGCCGCGCCGGAACTGCAGCCCATGGCGGCGCGTCCATCCGGATCGCGCGTGAGCTTGACGCCGTAGTTCTTTTCCACGCGCGGCAGCACTTCGGCTTCGATGAACTCGGCGAACTTGCCGGACAGCGTGTCGTATTCGAGACCGCGTTCGCTGCCCTGGGCATCGCCGCCGCCGTTCTGGATCATGATGGCGATCATCGCGGGCACGCGTCCCTGGGCGATGAGATTGTCGAGCACGCGCGGCAGCGTCGTGTCCGGTTCGCCGAGTTTCGGGCCATCGTGCGTAACGATGAACGGCGCGCGTTTGCCGTGCTGGTATTGCGCGGGCACATACACCGTGATGGCGCGCTCCCAGGGCTGGGCATGGGTCTCCACGATCAGGGCCTTGGGATTGTTCGGGTCGACGGTGCCGAAGACCTCGCGCGCGATGCCCGGGTAGAACTTGCTGTCCCCGGATTTCATGACGAACTGCTGCACGGTGCCTTTCGGTACTCCATCGACGGCGATGAGCTCGTTCGCCGGTAGGTAGACTGGCCCGATCAGGAAGTCGCCGTTGGCGTCGGTGGGCGCATTGGCACCGCTGGCCACCTGCGTGAATTTCGGCGCACCCTCCGCATCCGGCGCGCCGGGTCGGCGGGGTGGGGCGATCGGCCGCGTTCGCAGTGAGCAGCAGGGCCATCGAGACGCAGGCCGTCGAGATTGGGCCATCGAGACATGGGAGATAGTGAGGCGCATGGGACCGTCCGTCGAAATGACGGCCGATCCTACCAGAGGGATGCGCCCCTCAAGCGACCGCGGGCTGTTCCAGCGGTATCTCGGTGCTCTCCGGCTCTGGCTCCGACTGCGACGGATGCGCCGCGCGCCCCAAACCTTCGTAGCGATACAGCAACGAGATGGCCTCGCCACGATTGTGTGCGCCGAGCTTCGCCAGGATGCTGTGCACGTGGTTCTTGACGGTGGAGAGCTCGATGCCCAGCTCGCGCGAGATCATCTTGTTAGGCAGGCCCTGCTGCATGAGCCGGAGGATTTCCATTTCGCGCTCGGTGAGGTGCGCGATCGCGGAGGGATGACGCGGTGCGGGAGTCGCGAGTCGCGGAGCAGTGGCATCTTCGCACCCCGGCGGCGCGAATTGCCTTGAGCAGGTCCGCGACCGTGGCGTCCCGCGCGACGAAGGCCAGTGTCTCCGCGGGTAGACAGACCAGCATGTCCGCATAGGCCTCGGGAGTGCCGAGCATCACCATGCCGCTCACCTTAGGTGTGCCGGCAAATGGCTTGCACAGCGCCAGGCTCTTGGCCATGGCGTTATCCAGCAGGATGACGGAAGGCAATAGCTTGCAGGACTGCTCCACGACCTGTTCGGCCGTCGCAGCGATCCCCACCAGCGCGATTCCTTCCGCACCTTGCAATACGCGCTGCAGTCCGTCGCGATAGGCGCGAATTCCAGTCGCAACCAACACCCTAATCACCATGGCGCTCTCCATGCCCTAAGGCCGCGCTTGCCCCCTGATGGTGCGCAAAGACAATCGACCGAGCGGCCGACCTTGTCAATGAGAGAAGGTCGAAACTGCTTATAGAACGAGTGCAGGTAATTGGCGACAGCGCTGCGTCCTAGATCCAACGATCTATGGCGCGACGCTATTTTTTCTTGCGCGGACTTTTCACTCGCGGGACTTTCGGCGCGTCGCAGCAGGGCAACGGGTCGTTGATCGTGCGGAAAATTTTCCAACCGGTTTCACCGAAGCGCAGGAAATCGATGCTACGCAGTTGGTACACGTCGGCCTGAAATCCCGGATAGTTCGTGATCGCCATCCAGCGCGACACGATCACCGCGAGATCGCCGCCCACGTCGATGGACTCGGTGCGAAATGTCCAGGTCGGACGAGGTCCCTTGCGCGCGAAGTCGAACTTGTACCAGTTCGAGAGCGACTCGAAGGTCTGCTCGGGTTCGCACGGCGTGATGTAACGCAGGTCATCGCTGAAGATCGACATGAGTTGAGTCACGTCGCCTGCATCGTAGCCCCTGATCCAGGTGCCGAAGATTTCCCTGTCGGCGGGCCGGGTGATCTTGACGGGTTTGACCGGTTTGGTCGCTGCATTGTTCTTCATCGCGGAGTCCCTCCCTGATGGCGGCGCCATGCTAGCAAATCGGGCGCCGGGAACATATCGCGCGGGAACAAATCTTGGGCCGGCTGCATTGCCGGCCGCCACGATTTGGAATGAGTTCATTTCCGACGTCGGCTCCAGGGTCGGTAAAGCGCGACGGTCGTACGCCGGCGCACGGCGCCACCCTGCATCGACATGCCGCGGGCCCCTACAGATGCCTACCTACTGGCCGCCTAACTTGTGTGCATCGTTGGCTGCATGAAGTTAGGGGGTCCTGTGAGTACCAGAATTCCGTTTGGTCGTGGGAGCCATTGCACTTGTCGGGTTGCCCGCCATCGTACCGGCGGCGGATGCCGACCTCGAGCGAAGGGCAGAAGATCTTTCGGTTCGATACCTTCGGCGATGAGCAACTGTGGACCGACAAGCTCGGGTCTGCACAAAGTCGTCGAGCAGAAGGTCGATCCGACGACCGCGCTCAAGGTCGGCCTCAAGGTCGACGCCGAAGCGCTGCCGCCGGGAACGCTGGAGAAGGCCGATCTCAAGAGTCCCGCGACCACGGTCGCGCTGCTAAAACTCAACGCGGTGGTGGGCCTGAAGGCCGAGGTCGACGCAAACAACAAGATTACGAAGCTGGGCGTCACCTGCGCCTTGTGCCATTCGACGGTGGATGACTCCGTGCATGCCCGGAATCGGCAAGCGCATGGACGGCTGGCCGAATCGCGACCTCGACGTGGGCAAGATCATTTCGTTGTCGCCCGCGCTCACCGAGGATCAGAAGAAGGTGTACACCTCCTGGGGTCCGGGCAAATACGACCCGCGTTACAACCAGGACGGCAAGAACACGCCTCTGGTGCTGCCGCCGGCGTATGGGCTGGCAAACATCAAGAACGAGACGTACACCGCCGAAGGCCCGATCTCCTATTGGAATGCCTACGTGGCGGTGACCCAGATGGGCGGGCAGGGCAACTTCTCCGACCCGCAACTCAAGATCAACGTGAAGCACTCGCCGGACCTGGTGACGCCCAAACTACCGGCACTGCGCGCGTACCAGCACAGCCTGCAGGCGCCGAAGCCACCCGCGGGAAGCATGGATGAGGCGGCCGCGGCGCAGGGACGCACCGTGTTCAACAAGGCGTGTGCGAGCTGCCACGTCGGCGGCAACGGCACCGACAACAACGCCGGCAAGCTGCATCAACCCGACGAGACGGGCATGGATGGCGCTTATGCCAAGCGCACCAAGAACAGCTCTTACCGCACCACACCGCTGCGAGGCCTGTGGCAGCATCCGCCGTATTTCCACGACGGCAGCGCCAAGACGCTCAATGACGTGGTCGACCACTACGACAAGGAGCGCACGCTCAAGCTGACGACCAAGGAAAAGACGGACCTGGTGGAGTACCTGAAGACCCTTTAACCGGTCGCCGGCGCGGAGCAGTCCCGCGCCGGCCCCGAACCCGACATGACAATTCTCATAGAGGAGACGCTGACAGCTCACACTTAAATCGCGCGATGCGGTTCGAAATACTGTGCCCACTGGATCAACGGATTCACCGCAACCCAAAGGGAGTACATGTCATGAACCGCTTCGCTGCAATCGTCGCCATTACCATCGTCGTGCTGGGCGTGTCTGTCGCCACCTCGTTTTCCACTGCAGCTTCGCTGGCGTTTGCCACTGCGCTGGTCGCCGGAGCGATGCTGGTGCACGAATTCGCCTTCAATGTCGAACCCGCGGGTGGCGGCGCCGCCCGGTTGACTCACGTACGTGAGTTCCTGGCGTGCGTCGTGCAATACACCATCCGCTTCTCCATCGCCGCGCTCGCGATCTCCTGGACCGTCGTTTCGCTGCAGTGGTACGCCGGTAGCTGAACTTGGCTGACAACTGGAAGTAGCAGTCGCCCTAGCTGCCGTACCGGGCGACTGTTACTGTTCGGGGCACCCAATACCCCACGAGGTGGGTCCCCCATGTCCAAGGAACCACGGCCGTCTCGCAGCGCATTCGTGCGCGGCTGAAGGCGAAGCAACAGCGCTTTCACGCCAACGACAACATCTCCGCGTTCATCGAGCCCGGCGAGCTCGATGCACTGACCCGGGAGGTATGCGAAAAGATGACGGGCGTGCTCGAGAGCCTGGTCATCGACATCGAGAACGATCACAACACCCAGGAAACTGCGCGGCGCGTCGCCAAGATGTACGTGAACGAGGTATTTCGCGGCCGTTACGTGCCGCTGCCCAAACTCACCGAGTTTCCGAACGCCGAGCATCTCAACGAGCTCATGATCATGGGCCCGGTCACCGTGCGCAGTGCCTGCAGCCACCACCTGTGTCCCATCATGGGAAGGCTGTGGATTGGCGTGATGCCCAACAAGGATTCCGACCTCATCGGGCTTTCCAAGTATTCACGCATCGCCGAATGGATCATGTCGCGACCGCAGATCCAGGAGGAGGCCATCATCCAGCTGGCGGATCAGCTGGTCGGAATGGTGAAGCCCGATGGGCTGGCCGTCGTCATGGAGGCCGATCACTTCTGCATGCACTGGCGCGGCGTGAAGGACAACGCCTCGAAGATGACCAACAGCGTGATGCGCGGCGTGTTCCTGGAAAATGGCGCGTTGAGGAAGGAATTCCTGTCCCTGATAAACCTGAATCACAGTCGGTGAAGCAAACAAGGCAGAGGCGCCGTCCGTGGCGCCTCCCCATCCAGCGGTCTAGAAGTCGACGCGCAGCGTGACACCGTAAGTCCGCGGCAGCCCACGCTGGCCGGCGTACTCCCCATAGGCGCCCCGGCTGAGCGACAGGAAGTAGGTGTCGTCGAGCGCGTTGTTGGCCCACAGCGATGCCGACCAGTCGGCATTCCGCAGTTCGCCGCGTACACCGATCCGCGCATTGAGTATTCCGTAGGCGTCGAGCTTGGCCAGCTCCGAGCTATCGGCCGATCCGTAAAACTCTGAGCGCCAGGAATACGCCACGTTCGTGTACACCGTGATCCGGTCGAAGGTGTGATCAAAGCTCACGCTCGGATTCACGATCCACTTGGGAGTGAGATACAAACGTTCGCCGGTGAGATCGCAGAAGGGCGCGGGCGGCTTTTCGGCGGCGCAGGGAGCGTTCTTGTAGTCGGTGTAGGTGGCATCGTTGTACGAAGTCGTCAGCGACAACGACAAGCTGTCGATGGGTACCGCCGCAAACTCCACCTCGACGCCGCGGGTGCGCACCGAGCCGATGTTGCTGAGGATCTGCGTGGACACGCCGGTGCCCGAGAAGAGTCCCAGCCTTGTGGCCTGGTAGTCATCCACGTCGGTCCAGAACAGGTTGCCGTTGAGCTGAATACGGTGTCCGAGCAGATTGGTCTTCACACCCAGCTCGTAGTCGAGCGCGATCTCCGGTTCGATGAACAGGGTCTCGTTCGCCGGCAATCCACCCGCCACGCTGGGCGGTACCGAAGGATTGATGCCGCCGGATTTGGCGCCGCGTGCAATCGAGGCATAAAGCTGTGCGTCGTCCGTGAGCTTGTACGAGGCGCTCAACAGTCCGGAGTAATTCGTGTCGGTGCGCTCGAGATCACCGGAGTAGTAGGGCGGCAGCAATGCGGCGATACCGGGATCCGGCCCGGTGGGTGGAAGTCGATTGACGACGGTGTTCTTCTGCTCACGCGTACCGCGGATGCCGCCGGTCAGGCTGAAATCCTCGGTGACATGCCAGGTGGCCTGCGCAAACAGTGAGTAGCTGCGCGTGTGCAGGTCCTGGTCGGTCTGCGTGTAGCCGTCGATGAACTGCGGACGATTGAACCAGATGCCGGCGTCAGGACCATACTGCGTGAACAGCTTGTTGTCCTGCGACTGGTAGAAGTAATACAACCCTGCGACGTACTCGACCTCCCGGTCGCTGGGCGAGGCCCAGCGGATTTCCTGGCTGAGTTGCTCGTCGTTCACCTGCTGCGCGGCATTGATGATGGCGCTCAGCGAGACGCCGTCGGCATCGTTGTAGGGCTTGAAGTCCCAGAAGCGATACGCGGAGATGGAGGTCAGCGTCGAATCGCCGAACTTCCAGTTGGCCTCGACGGACGTGCCACCCTGTTCGACGCTCATGTGCTGCCAGCCGTTGGTCCACACCGTGAGGTAGTCGGGATCGAACTCGTAGGTCGCACCCGTCGCCTCGATCTTGGCGAGGTACAAGGCGCCGTCATTGGCGCCCAGCGACTTGATCACCCCGGCGCAGCAGTCGGATTCCTCCTTGTTGTAGTCGGCGATGAAACGCAGGCGCAGCTCCTCGGTGGCATCCCAGAGCAGTTGTCCGCGCACGCCGGTGCGATTCGACTCGTTGAGCTCGTTGTCGCGCACCGGCTGGGCAATGTAGCCATCGCGATAGGTTTTCGAAGCCGACAGTCGACCGGCCAGGTTTTCGGTGAGCGGGCCAGTCACGGCGCCGCGCACCTGCCAGTACGAATCATTTCCCGCGGTGCTCTCGAAGGCGGCGCCGGGTTCAAAGCTGGGCGCACGCGTCGCGATGTTCAGGACGCCGGCCGTGGTGTTCTTGCCGAACAACGTGCCCTGCGGGCCGCGCAGCAACGCGATCTGGTCGATGTCGATGAGATCGAAGTTCGCCATGCCCGGGCGGCCCAGGTACACGTTGTCGAGGTAAGTGCCGACACTGGCTTCGAGCGCATCGTTGGCCACGTTGTTGCCGAGGCCGCGGACCGCGAAGCTCATCTGCCGCGGATTCGAGATCAACACGTTGGTGCTGGGCAGCCGCTGGTTCAGGTCCTCGAGGCGGAACTGGCCCACGCTCTCCAGCGACTTGCCATCGATGGCCGAGATGGGAATGGGCACGTCCTGCGCGTCTTCCTCGCGCCGGCGGGCGGTCACCGTGACGATGGCCAGGCCTTCCTCCGCGCCCTCGAGGCCGCCGCTGGCGGCGGCGCCCGCAGCGTCCTGGGCCTGGGCGGTGGAAACGCCGGCGCCGGCGAGCGCCGCGAGAATGATTGAATGCAACGTCCTGTTCATAAATTCCTCTTCAAATCTTCAGGGCCCATTCTTCAAGGGCGGTAATAGATAGGAGACGTCCAGGCGCGCTCCTGGATGGTGGAGGGCACGCTGGTCGGAATGGGGAGGTTGTTCTGCACCGCGAGGTAGGTGGACCAGCGCGGTGTCGGAATTTCGAGCACGCGCGCGTAGTACACCGCGGTCTGGTCCGCGCTGAACGTCGGGTCCTGCCACTCGACACTCAGCTCATTAGCGCCGATGTCGTTGGTGTAGGTGGCCGTCAGAACATCGACAGACGAGCCAATCGGAGGAACGCGCCCCTTGGCGTCGGGCGAACGATTACCGGCCCACGCCACGTCGAAGACTCGTTCCCTGGCCTTGCCGTTTTCGAGCCAGACCTTGACGATCTGGATGCGATCGAGATTGCCGGCATCCGGATCCTTGACCGCCTGAACCAGGATTCGGATCGGCTTGCCGCTGGCCTTGGCGCCCGACAGGTTGCTGCCCATGGCAACGCCCGACTCATAGGCAGTCTTGACCCAGTTGCGCTGCTTCGTGAGACCGCTGGGATAGTCGAATCCCGCGAACAGGCGCACGCGCAGGCGCGTGCCCGAGGTGGCGAAGGTTTCGCGCCGATAGAGCGCGTCGTAGATGGACTCGCGCGTGTTGGATTCGGCCCAGACGCCCGCGAGCCCGGCCGTGCTGCCATTGACGCCATGGAAGCTCGGGTTCGCTTCCAGCAGCTTCTGCACGTCTGGCGGATTGTCGAGATTGCCCGGCGCCAACTTCTCGTCGCTGTTCACGAGCCCGGTGTGCACATCGGAGGATCCCACCAGCCCGAACTCGAAGGGATTCACGCCCACTCGCTTCTCTATTTCGAGGCCGCGGCCCAGGGCCTCGCGCACATAGCCGCCCTTCACGCTGCTTGGGCGTGGCACGGTGAGCAGAGTGTTGACCAGCTCGAAGTTTGCGAACTCGTCATCCGGTGAAAGTTCCGGACGCGTTTCGCTGGTGCCTTTCTGCTGCGTGATTTCGACCAGGCGCTCAAAGCTTTGGCGAGTCGAGGCGTACTCGCTGTTGATGGGATCGCGATTCGAATCCGCGTACGAGAACATGAGCCCGTCGCTGACGTTCGAGTTGTGCGGAATGGCCAATGCCTCGACGCCCGACTGGCGTTGATGATTGAGATAACGCCAGAGCTGCTCGGGAATCGCCGAGTCGACCGAGGAGAACGGCAGCTCGGGATACTTCGGTCCCTTGAAGATGATGTTGCGATGCAGGTTGGCGCCATTGGGAAGAGACGACCATTCGTAACCGACAAAGGTGGTGAACTTGCCGGGTTGATAGGCCTTTTCGGCGGCGTCGATCTGGCGCTGCCAGTTGGTCTTGAGCTGCGCCGGCTCGAGCAACTCCGGCGGCTCCTCGCCGCCAGTGCCAAAGGTCTCCGAGAGTGCAAACATGCGCAGCAGGCGCGTGCCCGCGGGTTCACTGGCGATCGTTTTTGCCCACGACGTGTTCGCCAACGAACTATTCGGCAGCGACGCCACGTACATCTGCCCGAGGTATTCCGAGTGATCGGTGACCGCGCAGAAATCCAGCGGCACCTTGCGACGGAACTTCTTGCCGTTCACTTCCACTTCCTCACCGCGCGCGTACTGGTAGCCAGTTTCGGGATAAACGCGCGTGCCGATCAGGAAGGCATCGAAGGACATGCCGGTGTGCAAGTGCAACTCACCGTAATACGCATTCCGCAACGGGTTGGCGGCGACTTTGGCCGGCGCGTCCGCGGCGGCGGCATGGCCGGCGAACAAGGTGATGGCAAGGGCAGCGGTGATCAATCGGGGCTTCATGCTTGTCAGTGCTCCATCAGAAGAAGGCGTGAATGCGTTCGATGACCCAGAAGCTCGCGAACGAGCCGATGGCATAGGGCGGCACCCAACGCAGAGAGGTGGTAAGAGGGACGTAGCGGATCAGCGCGTGACCCAGCGCCAGCACCAGCGCGACGAAAGTCAGCTGGCCGATCTCGATGCCGATGTTGAAGAGCAGCAGCGCCTGCGGGATGGCGTCGGCCGGTAATCCCACCTCGGCGAGCGCGCCCGCGAATCCGAGGCCGTGCAGCAAGCCGATGCTCATGGACACCAGCCACGGCGCGCGCGAAGCCAGGCTCGGCTGCGCCTCGCGGGCTCGCAGCAGCTCGATCGCGATGTACACGATGCTCAGCGCGATGACGGCCTCTACTGGCGCTGGCGAATTGTTGACGTAGCCCAGCGATGCCGCGGCCAGCGAAACCGAGTGCGCCAGCGTGAAGCCGGTGATGGTCTTGATCAGCAGGCGCGGCGTGCGCACCAGCAGCACCAGTCCCAGGACGTAGAGCAGGTGATCGATGCCGCTCCAGATATGCGTGAAGCCGAGCTGCAGGTATTCGCGCACCGGCGCGCCGGTCTTCTCCGCGCCTGGAAGCGTGACAGTGGCGGCCGAGGGTTTGAGCAGCCGCGTGAGCTCGCTGCCGTCGGCGTAGACCACGCGCAGCAACACATCGGTGATGGTGGTTTCGAGCCCCTCGACCTGCAGCGTGGCGCCCGCCAGCGGCGCGGTCGGTTTGGCGACGATCCAGGTCCGTTCGACGGCATCTCCCGCTTGCCGGGTGGACGTCGGTGGCGAGTCTGTCCAACCTGTCGAAAATCGCGGCGTGAGAGCCGTGCTGTTGTTCGTTGCGGCGCGCTTCCAGGTGATGCTGAGATCGCCCGCCGGCCGTTCGACGATTTCAAGATAGGCCGGGCGCACGTCATGCGCCTGCGCGGCCGCTGCGCTGAGCATCAGGCAGGCGATTGCCAGCAGCCGGCGCATCACGGATTCGATCCTCGCGACACGACCTGGTAGCCAGAGCGCAGCGCATCGAGTTGCTTGCGGCGCGCCTTGGCCGTCGCCTCCTGCAGCCACGCCGCGCGCACGTCGGGCAGCACCTGTTCGAATGGCAGGACCTTCGTCGGCTCGGCGGCGGTCACCTTCACCAGGTGCCAGCCGAAGCCCGAACGCAGCGGCTCCGACCAGCTTCCGGGTTGCTGGGAAAACACCCTCGACGAAGGCGGAAGCGCCGAAAATCCGCGCGATTTCCTCCCGTGTCAGCGCGGCGTATTCGTCCTCGAGCGGAAAGGTGTCGCCGTCCGGCAGGTCATCACTCGCCTGGGTGCGCGCCGCCCACGCGCGCGCCAGCGCCTGCGCGTCGCCGCCCCGGTCGGGACTGAAATACGCATGCGTGAACGACACTCGTTCGGCCACGGAAAACTGCGCCGGGTGTGCGTCGTAGTAAGCGCGCAGCTCGTCAGGAGCCGGATTTGAATTCGCGATCGAGTCGTGCCGCAGGAACTCGAGCTTTTGAATCAGCCGGCGGCGAATGATTTCGTCGTCTTCGGCCAGGCCAAGGTTCAGTGCTTCGCGATACAGCACTTCATCATCGAGGTAGTCATCGACGATGATCTGCAGCTGTGCGCTGCTGGGCGCCGCACCGAACTGTGTGCGGTAGAGCGTGGCCAGGCGCTCACGCAGGCCCGTGTCCACGACGATGCTGGTCTGCGATGCCTGCCGGACCTGCTCGACGACGTGCGCGAGGGCGAAAATCGCCGCCCCGATGAGCGCGAAATGCAGCAGCGGCTCGCGCGCCCAGCGGCGCCATATAGATAGATGTGTCCCGGCCGGCGCCTCACGCGCCTCCAGCGGCAGCGAAACTGCATTCACGTCGTCGATCTCCCTGCGCGATTCGCGCGAGGGAGAACTTATTCATCCGACGATAACGGAGCAGTCGCGTATGAGTTACGCGACGGTCACAGGATTGCGCCGTTTCGGGCGCGAGGACTTACTACTTCTTGTACTGCGCGCCCGGATTGCGGATTTGCGGGATCCGGCGGTGACAAGAATATGAGCGAATGCAGAATTGGAATAAGCGGCTCGAGCAGTAGTCAGGCCGCCATCACTTCATGCTCGTAATACGGCATCTGCCGATCACCGAGGATCTGCTGCAGTGCTTCCAGCGACCGTCCCTCCGGCTGCAGCCACGCCTCCAGGTGCTCGGGCTTGAGGTTGATGATCATCCGGTCATGACCGGCTGCCGCTACCTCGATCGGGGGATCATCCGTGATCGCGGCAAAGGAGAGCAGGGGCGCGCCGCCTTTGGGATCTTTCCACTCCGCAACCAGGCAGGCGATCAGCATCGTGCCCGCCGGACGTGGCACGAAGTGCAGCACCTGGTTCTTGCCGTCACGGTCGACGTTCTCGAAGAATGATTCGACCAGCATCACGGCGTGCGACACCCCAAACAACTCTTTCCAGTACTTCCCCAGGCTGTCGCGCCGCGCGTTGTAGAGGCCAGGCAGCTTGCGGTCGATGAATGCCACTTCGCCGGGCTTGCGGCAGTGGTAGCGGGCGAGTCGCATAAGGCGTTGGTCGCCGACCTGCATGACAATGGGCGCGTAGTGAAGGGGGAAGATCCGTGCCTCGGCGGGGTGAGGCTTGGTGGCCTTGAGACGATCGAGCCGGGTGACCGCCTTCTCGATCTTGTCGGTGGCGATGCGTTTGCTCTCGGCGGCGGCCTTGGTCGGCTTCGAAGCCAACGTGCGATCGGCATCGGCCAGGCGCTTCTTCTGCGCGAACACTTCGCGCTCGAGCTTGGTGGTCTCGGCGGCGCGGTATTGGTCGATGAAAGCCTTGATGCGGCGTTCGCCGTCGTTTTTCGGTTCATCGAACCAGCGTTCGACGGCTCGCGGGATGCGGATGCTGTTGTCGGACACACGCGCGCCGAAGATTTCCACGAACTGATCGATGTCCATCTCGGCGCCGGTCTCGCGCAGGTAGCGCAGGTAGGCGGCCTGGATCTGGGCGGAGTAACACATGGGTGAATACTAGCCGAGCCCGGTCTTTCTTGACGACGGCGTG
This sequence comes from uncultured Pseudomonadota bacterium, assembly GCA_963832505.1. Taxonomy (GTDB): domain Bacteria; phylum Pseudomonadota; class Gammaproteobacteria; order Steroidobacterales; family Steroidobacteraceae; genus CADEED01. Next base: position 28,392 of record CAWHUD010000003.1, read on the forward strand.
ATCCGCATGCACCCGATTTCCCGCTCTGGTGAGCAGGAGGTCGGAAAAATGAAAACACCGTACCGATTCTTGCTGATCGTGCTCGCTGCCTCGGGGATGTTTTGTCCGAGCGACGCATGGGCGTCCTGCCTGGATGGCCAGGTGGCCGCGTGTATTCGAAACGGCTGCAAAGGCGTGCGCGAATGTGTGGGCGGAAGACTCCTGGGCTGTGAAGTTCCCAATCAGTGCATGAACCCGCCAATCTCGGACAAGATCCAGGTCAATCCGGTCGTACCGGGCACCCAAGTCGGTGTGCTCTACGACGGACTCGATGGGCAGGTGCCCTTCAATGACCGCAGCAAGGTCATGGCGGCGACATCCACGGCCGTAGTCACATCGTTTCCCAACATCCAGGCGCCTGGCTTTGGCAATTCGGTCATCGCATTTGCGCAGAGCCGGCAGCCGCGCATCTGGCCGGCCACATGGACCAGCAGCGCGAATACGGTGGCGGTCCCGCTCGACAACAGCCTGCGGTTCAACGTGACCTTCTGGATCCTGACAGGCAACTTCGCCACACAGCAGACGAATGCGGCGGCCGCCGTTCTGGCGGTCAACAATGCCTACACGGTGGAAAAGGCGGGCGTGCGCATCGCTTTCTCAACCGTCATCGATGCGACTGCCGATCCGGCGGCAGCTACATTGACCAGTACGAGCGGGATGCAGAGTTTCCAGTCGCAGATCGGTTTCAATCCGGGTGAGATCAACGTCTACGTGCTGGACACCGTGATTGGCAGCCCCAATGCGGGAGCCAGCTTCGATGGCACGCCGGTCATCCTGCTCGGTCAGGACGCGCTGTCGTTTCCGCAGCTGCTCGAACACGAAATCGGACATGCGTTCGTGCTCTGGCATGTCGCCGGACTGCCTGGCTTCAATTTCGAGAATGTCATGTGGCCCACGATCTCCGCACACTTCCTGACGGAGGGCCAGGTCTTCCGCATGCACTTCCATCCGTCATCGCAATTGAACGTGCTTGGTCTGCGCCCAACTCAACGTGTGCTGGTCTGCGGCGAGCCCATGACCGACGAATGTCCGGCAAACAACCGTCGTCTCTGGATCGACGGCACACTGCCACCCAACTGACAACCAGTGAGTACTGCCATGTTCCGTACACAATGTTCTTCTTACCTTGGTTGTCGCCGCGGCGTGTATTACGTCCCGGGCAGTTCTGGCCGAGAGCCAGACCTTTGCCAGCAACGCGGTGCTGTTCGAGATGAGCGAGACGCGGCCTGAATTCAGCTCACTCAAACCCTACGAGCAATCGCAGGTGCTATGTCTGGCTGCTCGCCAACTGCGCCGTCGACGCTGACACCCGCCGCACTGGAGCTGGTCAAGCTCGGCAGTTTCGGCGAGCTGGCGCTGATCGAAGCGTTTGGTATGGGCCCGCCGGTTGCGTTTCTCGCGGAACTCGCCGCCTCGCGTCGCAATGATTTCGCCGCGATCCAGGAACGGCTCGCCGGTGAAGATCGGGAAATGTTCGATGAAGAGCTCATGAAGCAGGTCAAGGCGATTTCCGAGGAATCCTACGTAAACAAAGGAATCGACCTGACCATCCTGAGCTACAGGCTCTCGGCTCTCGACGGTATCGCCACCGTCGGCACGAATACCTCCATCGCGTGGCTGGAGCGAACTTCTCCCAAGCTCGAAAGCCCGGAGCTGCGAAGCGCAGCCGAACGCGCGCTTGATGCGTTGCGCCAACGTTGGAAAATCTCAAAGTCGTAAGCCACGAGTGTACTGCGGACTCGAGAGGTGTAGCCTTTCCCTCGAAACGAGGGAGCAGGCGATGCGCATTCAATTCCATGCAATTGTCGTCGCGTTAGTGACGCTGTCGATGCAAGCCATCGCGCAGGAAGATCCGCACGCGAATTGCGCTGACCATCGGATGGGTGCCGAACGGCATCCTCGAACGTCCGCTGCCGTTGCGTCCTGGCCACCGGCAATTCCACCGATGTGGTGACGACCACATCCAGCGAGGCGCGAGCCTACTATCTACAGGGGCTCAACTACCTGCATGGCTATGCGTGGATCGAAGGCGCGCGTTCCTTCCATCAGGCATTGCGCCTGGATCCCAGGCTGGCGATGGCGCACTGGGGACTCAGCCGCATCTATTCGGGGCTGGACGATCACGACAACGCTGTCAGGGAAGCGAAGCTCGCCCGTGAGCTCGGGTCAGGCGCGAGTGCCCGCGAACAGCGACGCATCGCTTTGCGACTGCAGCAGCTCGACGCCATTGCGGATCTCGGCAACGCCGCCCTGTTTGCCGAGTACAAGCAGGCGATCGACAGGGCGCTCGCGGCCGATATCGGTGACGCAGAACTGTGGCTGATTCGCGGCAATGCCGAGGAACCAACGGCGGCCGGCCGTGGCCAGCGCGGCGGTGCGGCATCGACGGCCTTCTATCAGGAGGCGCTGCGGGTTGCGCCAGACAACGGCGCTGCGCATCACTATCTCACTCACTCGTACGAAAATCTGAACCAGATCGGGCCCGCACTCGAGCACGGCGAAGTGTATGCCCGGCTCGCCGCCGACATTCCGCACGCGCATCACATGTGGGGACACGATCTGCGGCGCGTCGGCCGACTCGATGAGGCCATCGCGGCATTCAATCGCACCAATGATATGGAGAAGGCGTATTACGCGGCGGAGAAGATACCCGCCGAGCTCGACTGGCATCACGTGCACAACCTCGACTTGCTCGCGACGTCATACGAGCACAAGGGGCAGATGCGCAAGGCCGAGTCGCTGTTGCGCGAAGCGGCGGCGGTGAAGCCGATCACCGAATACCAGGAATACAACCAGAAATCGCTGACGGTCTTTCTGCTGGGCCGGCAGCGCTGGCGCGATGCGCTGGCGGCAGCGCAGGTATTGATCAAGGCCAAGAGCGCGGGGACACGAGTGGTTGGGCACGCGTTCGCAGGACACGCCTATCTGGGGTTGCGCAATGCGCCTGCCGCGCAGCGTGAGCTCGAGGCGGCGCAGGCGGAAATGAACAATGTCCCCACACTCGTCGCGGGCATCAAGGTGGCCCGCGGCTTCGTCGTGCCGTATGTCGATGCGTTGCGCGCCGAGCTCCTGCTGCGCGATGGCAAGACGGAGGAGGGCCGGGCGCTCATGAAGGACGTGGAGGCACGACTACGCGCCTTGCCCGGGCCTGACGCCTGGACGCAGGCGCTCTTTCGACTCGAAGCTTTCGCGCGCGATTGCGCGCGACGTCGGTGACTGGGACCTCGCGGAGCACACCGCGCGACAGATGATCGAGCACGATGCCGCTTATGGGGGCAGCCACCTTGCCCTTGCGCTGGTGGCGCGCAACGAGGTGAGTCCGAACTCGCGCAACAGGAAGCGGCCATTGCGCAAAAGTATTGGCAGGATGCCGATCGCGACCTGAAAGAGCTTACGCAGTTGCGCGAAATGCGCGTCGCGGCAACGCCGACAGCCGTGGGTCGCGTTAGACGCGGAATCACTTCCCGATCAGGCCGCCATTGCCCCAATGCTTCGGAGGATTCTCGCGTCGGAGGTCGGCTGCAACTTGAAATAGCCGAGCTCGTTCGCCGCCGTCGCGTCGAGACCGCGCAACGTTGCGGCGGTGGACTGTGCAATCCACGAGATGCGCAGCTTCATCGCCGCTGTGACCCGGGAAAGCGATTCCACGGCACTGGGCGAGGTGGCCTCGTCGAGGAGACGCAGCGCATACTCCTTCAACAGGCGCCACCTCGTTGAGGCTCACGATATCCGCGGCCGAACGACGCAATTCCCATTGGTGCTGCAGGCGCTCGATTCGCGCGAGATAACTTTCGCCCAGCAGGAGCTGGAACCAGCTGCGCTGGTACTGCGCCATGCAGTTCAAGGCCGACTCGTTCGGCACCACGACATAGCGATCGGCCGGGACGCGATGGTTGTCGAAGGTCACTGAGCAGGTGTTGGACAGTCGCATGCTGCCGCTGAAGCGCGAGTCACCGATTCGCACCGAATCGTTGCGCAGGTCGGCGGCGCAGAAGACGGTGCAAGGGCTGCCGGCAAGCGGCGCGCTGAACAGGACGACATCGGCGACGTTGGCGAGCGACACGTAGTCATAGGTGCCATTGACGCGAATCCCGTCGCGAGTGCGCGTCAAGCTCGACCGGCGCATGCGCACCCGCCGCGCGCTCGCTGCCGGCATTGGCGAGGATCAGCGAGCGACTGTCGATGGCGTGCAGCAGCAGGCTGCGCCTGAAATTCGCACGCGCTCCACCGCGGAAGCGGCACGCACCGCAACGCGCACAGCGGATAGAGGTGCATGACGAGTGCCGAGGCCCAGCGGCAAACAATCCACGGCGACGCTGCGTGCGGTCTGCGCCGCGGCTGCGAAAGTCGCCGCCGCCGTGGACTCCGCCGGATGCAGGTTCAGCTCGGCGCGCAACTCACGGAATCCGTGGCGGAAGGCGAAGCGCCAACTAGCGTCGTCCGGCGCGCGGCTCACCGCGGCGACCAGATGCCCAATCCGTTCGATGGACGGGCGTTCAGTTGACGGTGACAACGACCTTGCCTCGCGCATGACCGGCGCCAAGGTATTCGAGCGCGGCGCCGGCATCTTCGAGCGGAAAGCGCCGGTCGATCACCGATTTCAACTTGCCTTCGCGCACAAGACCCGCGAGCAATTCCAGGTCCGCCTTGTTCACATTCGCGATGAAGAAGGTGGTCCGCGGCTCGATGAAGTGCCCCACGAGTGTTCATCCAGACAATTCGCTTGATCGGGCCGAGCAGGGGGCCGCTCTTCGAGCCGCCGACCACGACAATGATGCCGTCCGGCTTCATGACGTCCTCCAGGTCGAAGAAGCCGTGATTGCCAACGTTGTCCAGGATCAGGTCGTAGCGTTCCTTGCCTTCGGTGAAGTTCTCTTTCGTGTAGTCGATGACGTGGTCCGCACCGAGTGAACGCACCATCTCCACGTTTCGCGTGCTGCACACGGCGGTGACTTCTGCGCCGAAGGACTTGGCGATCTGCACGGCATAGGTGCCCACCCCGCCGGAGGCGCCGTTGACGAGCACCTTCTGCCCGGCCTTGATGCCACCGTGATCGCGCAGGCCCTGTAGCGCGGTGATGGCGGCGATCGGAATGCCGGCGGCTTCTTCGAACGACATGTTCTGCGGCTTGAGGACAATAGCTCCCTGCTCGCGCGCGACGACGTATTCGGCCAATGCTCCGTGTACGCCGCCGAACACTTCATCGCCTGGCTTGAAGAGCGTGACGTTCGGCGCCCACGGCCTCCACGACGCCCGCGACATCGTATCCCGCGCGCCCATCTCCCTCGGGCGCACCGATGCCGTTCTCCAGGCGAATCAGCTTGGGACGGCCACTGATGCCGATACCACTCGGCGGGATTGACGCTGTGTGGCGTGCACCTTGATGAGCACCTTGCCTTCGGCAGGTGTGGGTTTGGCAATCCTTTCCAGTCGAACCCCCTCCGGCACGCCATAACATCGGTTCATGATGGCGCGCATCGACTCCGCGTCCGATGCAACAGCGGCGACGGGCGGGCAGGGCGAGTCGTAACTCACCGTGATGGCCAGAGCGGCAAAGGCGACTCCGAACACGGCGGCGATTCCGACGAGTATCTTGTTTCTGAGTCTCATGACGACCTCCTGCAATGACACCCTGACGATCGAAACTATGATTCGGTATCCGTGCGAATGCTGGATCTTGCGACGGGCCGCCGCGAAAGCGGAGCGATTGACGACCGGCAGCGACGAACGGCGGCGGGGGTGAGTGTGCGCCGGCGCCCGCGCGCCGCCGGCAACGTCTCCTTGTTCTATAGTCAGGCCATGGCAACCACGGCGGCATCCGTCCCCAGCGGCTTCAGGCGCATCTTCGCGTGGCCGCGGCTGCGTTTCACCTTGATTGGTCTCCGCGTCGTTTCGGCTTGCTGACTGGTTTGCACAGCGAGGCAGCCTTGCCCGCCGATGTGTTGCGGGCCGTGGTGATCGGTTGCGCCATTCTGTTCATGTTCGGATGGCTCGAGCAGTGGCCGCGGCGTTTGCCAAGGTGGCTGCCGCGCACCGTGCTCAGACTCATCGGCATTGCACTGGTCAATACCCGATGGTCAGCCGCATTCGCGTTTGGCATCACCGGTGGAGGCAGCGAACACGACTATGGGTTTCCTCACGGTCGTGGCGCTGCTGTTCGCGCCGTGGATTGCCATCGGCACCATCCTGCGGCAGCGCGATGCATTCGCGCGCGAGCAGGCGCTGGAGTTCGAGCTCCAGCGCAGCGAGTTCGAGCGCCGCGAGTCGGATGCGCGCCTGCGACTGCTACAGGCGCAGGTCGAGCCACACTTCCTGTTCAATACGCTGGCAAACGTCCAGGCCCTGGTGGACTCGGGATCCCCCAGGCCTCGAAAGTACTCAACAGTCTCATTGCCTATCTACGCGCGGCGGTGCCGCGCATGCATTCGCAGACCACCACGCTGGAAACCGAAGTGGAGTTGGCGCGTGCCTACCTCGATCTCATGCAGATGCGCATGCCGGATCGGCTGCAGTACGCTATCCATCTCGATCCGGCCGCAGCGCGGACTGCACTGTCCGCCGATGACGCTGCTGACGCTGGTCGAAAATGCGGTTCGCCACGGAATTGATCCGAGCGAGACCGGGGGTCGCATCGACGTCGATATCTGGATCCGCGATGATCGCTGTGTCATGCGCGTCAAGGACACGGGCGTAGGGTTGAAGAACGTCACTCGCGGGCTGGGCACGGGGCTCTCGACGCTGCGCGAGCGATTGAAGCTCGCGTTCGGTGCTAATGCGCATTTTTCGTTGACCGAGATCGCGCCGCGCGGTGTGTGCGCCGAAGTCAGCATTCCGGGCCGCGAGGCGGGTTCATGAACGTGACCGCGCTCATCGCCGACGACGAGCCGCTGCTGCGCGAGGCGCTGGTACGTCTGCTCGCGAGCGCCTGGCCCGAGCTCGAGATCGTCGCGCAGGCGCGCAACGGCCGCGAGGCCATCGATCAGTTCGAGGCGCATCGACCGAATGTCTGTTTTCTGGACGTGCAGATGCCGGGCAAGACGGGCGTCGAAGCCGCCCAGCACATCGGGCGCCGCGCACACCTTGTGTTTGTAACCGCGTTCGATGAGTACGCGGTCCAGGCCTTTGCCCAGGGCGCGCTCGATTACCTTGTCAAACCGGTCGAGCCGGCACGCCTCGCCGAAACCGTGCTGCGCCTCCAGGAAAGACTGCGTGCGGCACAGCCCGCGCTCGATACCGAGGCGCTGCTGCAGCAACTGGCGCGGGCGTTGATCCCAAACGCTCCGCAAACACTGCGCTGGCTGCGTGCCTCGGTCGGGACCACGGTAAGGTTGATCGCCGTTCAGGACATCGATTTCCTGCGCGCCGAGGAGAAGTACACGCAGATCGCCTGGCGCGATGACACAGGCGAGCCGAGGGAAGCGGTAATACGCACCGCGCTCAAGGAGCTCATTCCCCAGCTCGATGCCTCACAATTTGCGCAGGTGCATCGCTCGGTGGTGGTCAACCTGAGTGCGATCAGTCATGTCACGCGCGGCGCGAACGAAACTGCGGACATTCATTTGAAGGGCCGGCAGGAGACGCTGCCGGTGAGCCGAAGCTATTTGCACCTGTTTCGGCAGATGTGAGTCGCAGTTTGGCATCGCCCCGCTTGTTGTCTGATTGACCTCGGACGCCCTAAGTGCATCCTGCGCACCGGGATGAACGCAAAATTGCAAGCCGGAACGGCAACCCCTGTTGAGTCGCCTCCGACTCTTGGGGGGCTTCTTTATTGCGGCGACGGCAAACCACGCACCTCCGAAAAGGAGTGGGTGGCTTTGGTGCGTGCCATCGCTGCTGGCGAGACGAGTGCGTTTGGTACGTTGTACATGTGGACGCATGGCATCGTTTTCACCTCAATCCTGAGAATCACTGGCAACCGCACGATCGCGGAAGAGCTCACGGTCGAAGTATTTCAAGATGTCTGGCGCGGCGCGTCCGCCTACGACCCGGCAAGCGACACGGTGGTGGGGTGGGTCATGAACCTCGCGCGCTCGCGCGCACTTCAATGCGAGGGCATTGATCGCGGCACGCGTGCCGCGGCGATGCGTGCCGCAGTGGAGAAGCTCACCACGGGTGAGCGTCAAGCTATCGAGGACACTTTCTTTGCTGGGCAGACGTGTGCCGAAGTAGCCGCGCGAGAGGGAATACTCACGGCGACCATCAAGTCGCGCGTGCGTTCCGGCCTTGAGCGGTTGAGAGCATTGCTGACGATCGGATACGCCAGGCGATGAGCGCGACTTTGACCAAAAAGCATTGCGCCCAGAGCGATCACGTCGCCATCTATGCGTTGGGCGCCTTGTCCGCAAAGTCGACGTCGCAGATGGAAGCACATCTGCCGACATGCAACGAATGCCGCAACGAGCTCGAACGGTTCAGTCCCATTGTGGATTGCCTGGTCGATTGGCCAAGTGACGACATCAAACCCTCTGCGAGCGCGCGCGAGGCCGTGGCGCGTCGCATCTCGAGTGAGGCAGGTCGTGAGATCCGGTTACCCGCCACGCGCAGTTCCGACGTACCGGAATGGGAGCAGGTGTCGCCGGGTATCTGGTGCCAGCTGCTGGCGAGGGACGAGGAGCGGGAACGAGTGAGCATGCTCGTTCGGCTCGCGCCGGGTGTCGTCTATCCACCGCACACGCATGCCGGAGTCGAAGAGCTGCATCTGCTCGATGGCGAACTCTGGATAGACGATCGAAAACTCTTTGCCGGCGATTTCAACCGTGCAGAGCCCGGCACCTCCGATCAGCTCGTGTGGAGCGAGACCGGGTGTACCTGCGTGTTGGTCACGTCGCTGAGGGATACACTGGGTTGACGGCGGATGTGAGAGAGTGCGCGGGTGCCATCGAAGGCCTCAATTTCCGTCGCCACCCCGCGCGATGCGCGGGCACTCGTGGCGCTGCGCACAGCGGTGGCGCAAGACTTGACGCAAAAGTTCGGCGAAGGGCACTGGTCGGCATGCCCCAGCAAGGCGGACGTCGTGCGACAGCTGCGCGCTTCGCATGTACTCGTCGCCCGTCGCGCCGGGGAGATCATCGGCACCGTGCGCCTGACTGCCGCAAAACCTTGGGCAATCGACTCGAGCTCGTTCACCCCCGTCACCTCAGTCCTCTACGTTCTCGGTCTCGCAGTGGCGCCGGAGGCCCGGGGACAGGATGTCGGGCGTGATCTCATGGAAGCCGCGAAGGATGCGGCCCGGTCGCGGTCCGCAGAAGCGTTATGGCTGGATGCCTACGATCACAGCGCCGGTGCCGGGCCGTTCTACATGAAGTGCGGCTTTCGCAAGGTCGGGCGCACGCAGTACCGCGAGGTGCCCTTGATCTACTTCGAGTGGCTCGTGAGTGAACCCGGGTGAGTCAATACAGGTAGGCCGCCCCGGCGTTCGGGGCGTCCTCGTTGTTGCGAACTCCATCAATGCCGGTGGCATTGCTGTTTTCGCCCGGTGCGCCCACGGCGAGCGTGCGGCCGCTGCTGCTGAGCGAGATCGACATGCCAAACTGATCGCGGAAACCGGACCGCGGCGACTTGACGACATTGCGCAGCACCCACGTGCCCGTGTCGTTATTGCGCTGATAGAGATAGACAGCACCCAGCGTCGCGGTGCCCGGTATGACAACTGGCCAAATACCGGCGCCTTGTTCGCGTGCTTCCGGGTCACCGATGGCGAGCAGCTGGCCGGTGTCGTTGAGTGCCAGCTCATAGCCGAAGGTGGAAACAGGCATCTCCAGCGGCGCGTCGATATCCATCGAGACGTCGTTTATCCAGCCTGTTCCGATCCAACGAAACGTCTGCACATTGCCCTGTGTTGCGAGGCCTGTGCTGAGCGCCATGACCGAGGCATCCGCATTGAGCGCAATCGATTGCCGGGGCATGTAGGAGTTAATTCCCAGCGTCGCGACTTTCAGCCAGGCATCGCCGACGCGTTTCACCGTATATAGTCGAAAAGAGCCACTAAGAAATGGCAAGGTACAGGTAAACACCAGCGTCTTGCCGTCGCCGCTCAGCCGCGAGTTTTGGCAGATTTCGCGAACGTCGAACGGGGCAATCGTCGTGGCGAACTGCCAGGTATTTGCGGGACGCACGAATATGTGCGTGCGTCCCGTGGGAAAAGAAATCACCTTGAGCGTGCGTCCGTCATGGCTCATGTCCACCGACGTTGCGAAGAAGTCCGGGACCACCGGCAGGGGAGCCTGCAGCGTGGTCATGAGGCTCCAGACATTCTGGATTCTGCGAAAGATGAATACGGCGCCCTGGCTCGATGCCGCCGCGGCGAGCATCGAGCCATCTGCGCTCAAGGCCACCGCATGAAAGTTCTGTTGGGAGTCGGTGCCGAAAGACTGTCCTGACTGGTTCGTGCCGGCCTTGAGATAGGCTTCCTGATGCCAGGCGTTGCCGCGGCGGCGAAACACGTACACCGCGCCCGACTGCGGCGAAAGGTTGTTGGTCTGATCGCCGTTGACGAGCGTTGCGTTGCTGGACTCGTTCCGGGCGCTCACGGCCAGCGTGTAACCGTCGGCACTCAATGCGATGCCCCGGCCGAAGCCGTCCTCACGTTCGCTGTTCGAGGCCTTGAGATACCCGATCGTGTCGAGCATCAGCCAGCGTGGATTGAGCGGTGAGGAGTGCGAGCAACCCCCATCGAAACAGGCGGAGACGATATAGCGCGCCCCCCACCAATTGTGCAGATGAACCGGAATAGGGACTTCGACCTGCGTGGTGGAGGCCGGGATGAGATCCCCCAGCGGCAGATACGCCGAACCGGCGCTCGGCCTGTGCCGCAGCAGGTAGTACGACGCATCTGTGACGGGCTCCCAATCGAGCCGCAGCAGCTTGATATCCGCGCCCATTGTGACCTGCGGGTTGGAAGTCTGGGCGTTCGCCACGCTGGCGGCGAACAAAACGAGAGCCAGCGAGAAGCCGATGCCTTGAGCACGCATGATGGAGCCTCCCTGACCTGCGTGCCGTTCGCGCGCTATCAGATGAGGCAGCAACAATCGAGCCAGCGATGCCCGGCCGTCACTTGTGGGATTTGGAAGTCTTGGCGGAGCAAATTACACCCCCTGCTTGTAATGATGTTCGCGGATGTCTTCGTTCTACCCCTTAGAGGTCTAGCCTGCGGTGCCCTTGATCTACTATGAATGGCTGGTGTCTCAGGAGAAGCGCAAGTGAGTCGACCAACCTTGTATTCCGGCCCGCTCAGCATGTTCGGCGCCAAGGTGCAGATCGCGGCGCTCGAAAAGGGTCTCGACTTCGAGCTGGTCATGGTCCCGTTCGACTCCGTGCGCGGCTACGAACCAAAACATCCCGAGGTGCTGCGCATCAACCCGAAGCGCCAGGTGCCCGTGCTGGTTGACGGCGATCTCGAGATCTTCGATTCGTCGCAGATCTTGAATATCTCGAAGATCTCAAGCCCATTCCGGCGCTGTGGCCCGTGGACCCGAAGGCGCGGGCACGCGCACGCGGTCTGGAACATCAATCCGACGAAGTGTATTTCCCGCACATCATTCGCTTGATGAGCCTGCAGCAGGATCTGAAAGGCGAGGCCGCTCGGCTGCGATTGGCGCGGCCAATCGCTTCTATGTGGAGATGGAGCGGCGCCTGGAGTCGAGTGAGTGGCTCGCAGGTACATTTTCATTTGCCGACATCGCGTTCTACATGGCCGCGCTGTTTGGCGAGCGGCAGGGTGCGTCGCTCGGCAACGAGACTCCACGATTGCTCGCCTGGCGTGACCGCATGTCACGGCGCAAACCGGTGCAGACCGTGGTTTACGCGATGGCGGCGTGGCTGAAAGCCGCAGGTCGGCCGGTGCCGGCTTTCATGGAAACCTGAGAGCCGCAAAAAAAAAGGGGTGAACCAGAGTTCACCCCTCGAGTACTGAACGACGCGAACTGGATTACGGAGTATTGCCGTAGCCGATGGCGCCGTTGCAATGCATCCATTCGCTGTTGGAACCGCCGCCGCATCTGCCGTTGGCGTAGAGGCCCGTGTTGGAACTCTGCGCTTCGGACTGGCGGGTCTGGCCGTTCACGATGATGTAGTCCACCTGCACGTCGCGGCTTCCGCCGTCGTTGGTGTAAGCCACCGTGATGCCGCCACTCAGGGTCGTCGACGCCGTGTAGTTTTGCATGCCGGTGCCCAGCGTCCAGGTCTGCACGTTCTGGTTGTTGACCCGCAACGTGATGGACTCGCCGCCGGCAACGCCACGCGCGCGCACCGTGAAGCTCTTGCTGCCGCTTGGGGGCGGGGCGGGCGGCGGGTTGCTGCCTTCGCTCACGGTGATGTCGGAGCTACCGCTGCTCTGGTAGCCCTCGGTCGCCATCACCTGGTAGTTATGCGTTCCCAGGTTCATGCCATACGCGGCCCAGGCGTCGAAATGATTGCCCGTGGTGATGGTGCCACCGGTTCGCTTCGACTGACGCACGCTCCAGTACTGGTAGAAGGTCTTGTTGCCTTCGATGGAAGGCTGGTCGATGCGCTGTGTACGATAAACGTCGTACGTGCCGCCATCGCTGGTGACCGTGCCCATGAAGCCGGTTCCGCCCGGCGGGCGATAGGTACCCCAGTTGTCGACGATGTAGTACTCGACCAGCGGATTCTGCGTCCAGCCGTACAGGGTCAGGTACCCATTGCCAGGTGAATTGAAGGTGCCCGAGTAGCTCACCACTCGGCGTGAGCCGGTCGCCCAACCCTTGCCGCCCACCCAGTTGTTGATACCGCTCCAGTTGGACGTGTATCGGCCGTTGGGATACATGCAGAAATTCACCGTTCCGGGTGTGTCCTTCCAGAACGAAAAGTAATTGCCGTTGTTGGTGCCAGTTTGATTCGAGGTCAGGCAGCTTTGCGCATGCGCCGCCGATATGCCCAGGCCCGCGAGGCACGCGAGTGCCATCGCTCTCTTGAGACTAACCATTGGATACCCCCTCTTATGTCGCCACGGTCAGAAAAACTACTACGCCAAATGCTAGCGCTACCGTAAGGCGGCTGAGTGCCAAGGCCGTGCCGGCACCGGGCGGGGAACTGTGACCTGTTCGAAATAGTTAGGGCAGGAATTGTCACATCGCGCCGGAGTGCGACAGATGTGTCGCGAGAAAGGTGCGGGACCGCCAAGACTCACTTCACAGCGCGGCGCTCGACCTCAGGATTCTCCCGGCGGCGCATGAGGGCCGCCAGGTCGGCGGCCGACAGCGGCGGGCTGAAATGAAATCCCTGGTACTGATCGCAGCCCATGGACTTCAGGAATCGAGCTGCTCGGGCGTCTCGACGCCCTCGGCGACCACCTTGAGCCGCAGGCTGTGCGCCAGCGAAATGATGGCCTGGACGATCGAGGCGTCGTCGGCGCGCGTCATCAGGTCTTTGACGAAGCCGCGGTCGATCTTCAGCTTGTCGATCGGGAAACGCCGCAGGTAGCTCATGCTCGAGTAGCCGGTGCCGAAGTCGTCGACCGACACGAGCACGCCCATGTCGCTCAGCTTCTCGAGAATGCGCGCCGACTCTTCCGGATTGGTCATGACGGCGCTCTCGGTGAGCTCCAGCTCCAGGCAGCGCGGGTCGAGGCCCGGCGTCGTTGACGGCGCTGGCGAATGACGTCGAGCAGGTTGCCCTGGCGGAACTGCGATGCCGAGACGTTGACCGCGACGCGCATGCGGCGGCAGGCCTTCGCGCTGCCAGGCCTTGCACTGCCGGCAGGCTTCGCGCAGCACCCACTCGCCGATGGCGTTGATCAGGCCGCATTCCTCGGCCAGCGGGATGAAGTCGTCCGGCATGATCATGCCGCGCTCCGGATGGTGCCAGCGGATCAGCGCTTCCGCGCTGTGGAAATCGTCCGTGGCGGTGTCGACCTTGGGCTGGTAGTGCAGCTCGAACTGCTCCTGCGCGAGCGCCGTCGTGCAGGTCGCTTTCGAGCTTGACGCGCTCGCGCGTGGCGGTGTCCATGCCCGGCTCGAAGAACTGCAGGTTGTTGCGGCCGCGCTGCTTGGCGCAGTACATCGCGGCGTCGGCGTGCGCGATGCAGGTTCTCCGGCGGACGTGCCGTCGGCCGGGTAGAACGCGATGCCGATGCTCGGTGGAGATGTGCAGGTCGACGCCGGCAGATCCGTGACCGGGCCTTCAACGCCTCGATCGCGCGCTGCGCGACGCTCTCGGCGTCCGCGCGTTCGCGAGGCGGAGCCGAGCACCAGCACGAATTCGTCGCCACCGATGCGCGCCACGGTGTCGATGTTGCTGACGACGCCGCGCAGCCGCTGCGCGACCTCGTTCAGCAGTTCATCGCCGGCGCGATGGCCGAGCGAATCGTTGATGAACTTGAAGCGATCGAGATCGAGCACCAGCACGGCGAACTGCTGCGCGTCGCGTTCGGCATGCGCGATGGCCTGGTCCAGCCGATCGTCGAGCAGCACGCGGTTGGGCAGGCCGGTCAGCGCATCGTGAGTGGCGAGGTGACGAAGCTGATGGTTGGCGGCTTCGAGTCCCATGGTGCGGACCGCCACCATGTGTTCGAGGGACTGACCTGGCGCCGCACCACCTGCTCGGTCCTGCCACTTGCGCGTCAGCGCGCTCGCGCACTGCAGGACTTCGATGGGCTCGAAGGGCTTCTTCAGCACCAGCAGCTTGTCGGTATGGCCGAGCCGCTCGATGAAATCGGCCCAGTCGTAGTCCGAGTGCGCCGAGCAGATGACGACCTGCACGTCCGGATCGGCCGCCCACAGATGCTCGATGGTCTCGAGCCCGTCCCAGCCCGGCGGCATGCGCATGTCGATGAAGGCCAGCGCGAACGGCCGGCCGTTCGCGAGCGCGCGCTCGGCGAGCGTCACGCCCTGCTTGCCCTGCTGCGCGAACTGCAACTCGAACGTGGGCTGCAGCCAGCGGCGCGGTCGCTTCGCCGAACAGGATGCGTTCGACTTGCGTCATGCCGGACTCGCGCTCGCGTCGTCCCGGGCGAGGATCTTTTCGAAGTCCTGATGGATCGCCGGGTTGTCGTCGATGATCAGGATGCGGCTGTTGACTGTGCTCGAGCGGGTGTCGTTCATCGCAGTGCCTGTCTCCCGTTATGTAAACGGTGCATTCCGACAGTCCCGCGAAACCGAGAATTGCTAGCCGCTTAACACTAGCGGTTTCCCTGAAGCGCTACTGTTAAGCCCTTGGCAATTCGGCACTGTCCCGCCCATGGAAGCAAGTTACAACTCCTGGCTCGTCGGCCTGTCCATCCTCGTGGCCATGGTCGTGGCGTACACGGCGCTGAAGCTCGCGGCGCGCGTCGCCGATGCGGGGCCATCGTCGCGGGCGCTGGTGGCTGCTCGGCGGCGCGGCCGCGATGGGCATGGGCATCTGGTCGATGCACTTCATCGGCATGCTGGCGTTCTCCGTGGCGATACCGCTGCGCTACGGAATCTTCAAGACGCTGCTCTCGCTCGTGATCGCGATGATCACCTCGGGATTCGCGCTGGCGATCGCCAGCCGTGCCGCAGCTGAGCCTGAAGCGCCTCGCGGTCGGTTCCATCGTCATGGGCGCCGGCATCTGCGCCATGCACTACTCCGGCATGTCCGCGATCCAGATCGTGCCGATCATCACCTATCAACCCATGCTGGTGCTGGCGTCGATCGGCATCGCGGTCGGCGCGTCGTTCGCCGCGCTGTGGCTGGCGTTCAAACTGCGCAGCGGCCAATCCCGCTACATCGGCCTGGCGCGCGCCGGCGCGGCCGTGATCATGGGTCTTGCGATCAGCGGCATGCACTACACGGCGATGGCGGCGTCGAAGCTCGCGGTGGGCTCGTATTGCCTCGGCGGCGCGTCGTTCGACAACGACTGGCTCGCGGGCACCATCGGCCTGGTCACGCTCGGCATCCTGGCGCTCACACTGATCACCGCGGTCTACGACGCGCATCTCGTGTCGCAGACGCGCCAGGACGCGGTGCGCCTCGAGAGCGTCAACGCCGCCTTGCAACACGGCAAGAATCTGCTGGCGCTGGCAACGCGCGCCGCCGGCATTTCGTCCTGGGAACTCGACATCACGAACCGCAAGACGCTGTGGACCGAGAACGAGATCGAATCGCTGCGCGCGGCGGGCGTGGACAACCGGCTGCAGCCCGAATGCCGTGATCGCGATGACGCATCCGGAAGACAAGTCGATGATGTTCGATGCGATCAAGCGGGCCGTGGCCGAAACAAGGAGACTGCGCGTTCCGTTTTCGCGTGGTGACGCCCGCGGGCGATGCGGTTCACCTCGAGGCGCACGCGCGAATTTTCTGCGACGCGGCCGGCAAGCCCGAACGCATCCTGGGTGTGTCCTGGGATGTCACCAACCAGGTGTTGCAGGAGGAACGCAAGCGCGAGCTGCAGTCGCAGCTGCGCGATGCCTCGCGCGATGCCGGCATGGCGGAGGTCGCCACCGGCGTGCTGCACAGCGTGGGCAACGTGCTGAACAGCCTCGGTGTTTCCGCGTCGCTCTGCAGACCGCAATTGCGCGACTCGCGCGTCGGCAACGTGCAGCGCGTCGCCAGCCTTGCTGGCGAGCAGGGCGACAGCCTCGGGCAGTTCCTCGAGAACGATGAACGTGGCACGGCAGATGCCGGCCTACCTCGCGCAGCTCGGCGAGAATCTGAGCGCCGAGAACCAGCGCCTGCAGGCCGAAGCCGCGGCGATCGCGGCGCACGTCGGCCACATCCGCAACATCGTCGCCGCGCAGCAGACCTACGCGCGCCGCGGCGGCGTCACCGAGGCGGTCGACATCGCGGAGCTGCTGGACAACGCCGTCGCGATCCATTTCGCGGACATGACCGACGTCATCGGTGCGGCGCGAATACGAGCCGCTGCCGACCGCTGACACTCGATCGGCACAAGCTGATCCAGATCCTCGGCAACCTGCTGAGCAACGCGCGCCACGCGTTGAAGGACCGCGCGCGACGTGCGGCGGCAGCTCACGCTGCGGGTGCGCCGGCAGGATGCCGACTCGGTTGTCATCGAGGTGCAGGACTCCGGCGTGGGAATCCAGCCCGAAGTGCTGGGGCGGCTGTTCGAGTTCGGCTTCACGACGAAGAAGGACGGGCACGGCTTCGGCCTGCACACGAGCGCCATCCTGGCGAAGGAACTCGGCGGTGAGCTCGCGGCATTCAGTGAGGGCCCGGGACAGGGCGCGCGGTTCGTGTTGCGATTACCGGCCGCGGCGATCGAGATCAAAAAGCTGGCGTAGCGGAGCGCGCGCCAAATCAGGTGGCGGCTGGCCGTTTCGACTGCACGCCCAGATAGTCTCGCTTGCCGACCGGCACGCCGTTGTGACGCAGGATCGAGTATGCCGTCGTGAGGTGGAAATAGACGTTCGGAATCGTGTGCTCGAGGAAGTAGTCGGCGCCCGTCATCCATTCGCCTTTCCAGCGAGGCTGGCTCACGACGCGCGTGGCGGCGCCTTCGAAGTCTTTCGGCGTAAGTCCGTCGAGCAGCGTGATGGTCGACCGCACCCGCGCCTGGAGTTCCGCGAGGGTTTTCTCGTTGTCTTCCTGCGGCTGCACCGGCTTGCCGGTGAGGAAGCCCGCGGACAGCTTCACAGTGTCACAGGCGATCTGCACCTGCCGCGCGAGCGGGAATTGGTCCGGGGCGAGGCGCAGGGTGGGAAGACATCCGGGTCGAAATTTTTCGACTTGGCGTGGTCGGCGGCCATGCCGAGCCACTTGTCGAGTTGACCGAGCTGCTTCTTGAACTGGGAAAAGGTTTCGCTGTACATGGGCGGCGAAGGTACGCGGTTTGCGCGCCTGAAGCGAGCCTACTCGAGACGTTTGATCAAAGACAACGCGTTACCAGTTGCGCACCGAGCGTCGTATTGTCCAAGATGCACCACGTGGGAATGCGGCGCGTTGCAAGCTCTGCAGCTTGTCCGCGAGGGCATCGAGGAATCGTCTTCATAGGACGAGTAATACATGCGCGGCGAGCCGTGGAGACGAAAATACACGAGCCCCGGCCAACCGCCCGGCTCGCCGTCGGCTTCGGCTCGTGGCGGATCCGCAGCCACGCGTGCGACTTCGAATCTATTCAGAAGGCGATCAGCGGAGGACCCGAACCAGCTCGCATGCCTCGGCTCGAGTGCGATGCCGCGATCGAAGTGTTTTCGCAGCACGGTAAAAAACGCGCGGGCGACCCGGACGTCGAATGCAAGGCTCGGCGGAAGTTGCACGAGCAGGCAGCCCAGGCGCGGGCCCAGAGGTGCGAGGTCCGCGAGGAATGTTTTGAGAAGCTTCGCGCTGTTCGCGAGCCGTTGATCATGTGTGATCGAGTTCGGAATCTTGACGGAGAACCGGAACGTGCGCGGTACGCTCGCCGCCCATCGTTCGAACGTCGAGGCGCGATGTGGGCGATAGAAAGTGGAATTGATTTCGACAGCGGGAAGCACCTGCGCATAGCGCGCGAGTAGCGATTCGCCAGGGGGAAAGCGGACTTCTCCGCGCGAGGGATACTCCATCCTGCGGTCCCGATGTAAGTCTTTGACGGCACGCCGCAATTCTTATGTGTCCAACGAATGCTTTCTGTCGGAGTAGGCTTGCAACCGCGACTTAAATACGCCTCGAGGCCCACGGAGAGCAGGCTTGAATCTGTCGGAAACCCGGAGAAATGAGCCATGAGTGGCTTTACGGATGACGAGGCTAATGAACTCGCCGGGCCCGTAGAGAACGGCATTCGCTACGGCGGGCTGCTCAAGAAAATTGAGGACAGCCTGAATGTGGCGGCTCAGTCGTTCAGGCAGGGCGATCCCAAACACACGACGACGTTCGAATTGAACGGCCGTGTCACCCTGGCGCTGATGGAAATGGAAGAGGAAAAACCGCGCGATCCGCGCACCGTGAAAAGCAAGCTTGGGCCGATAGCGGATTTTCGGCTTGATGCCCAAGCCGCTCGCTTCGCGGAAAGGGCGGTTGCGCTATGCGATAAGGTGATAAGTCGGGGTCCGTAGAAAGAGTTGTATCGCCCGAGCATGCTTGAACTCCGGTCAGTAGAGATAGGCTGCCCCGGCGTCCCGGGCGTCCTCGTTGTTACGATCTCCATCGATGCCGGTGGCGTTGCTGTTTCGCCCGGTCCGCCAACCGCGAGCGTGCGGCCGCTGTTGCTGAGTGCGATCGACAAACCGAAGAAGACCGGGCACCCGGGCTTCGGCGACTTCACGACATTGCGCAGGGACCAGGAGTTCGCCGGGCCGTCAAAGCGATATAGATAGACCGCGCCAAGATCCACGGGGCCCGGCATGATGGTCGGTGAGACCCCAGCGTTTGCTTCGCGAGCATCGGGCTCGCTAACGGCAAGCAGCTGGCCAGTGCCGTTGAACGCCAGGTCGTAGCCCCAGTTGCCAATAAAGAAGGGATCAGTCGACACGGGCCCGGCGAGACTGGCTTCACGGGCCCAGTTCGCGCCGTTCCAGCGATAGATGCCCACGAGGTGGCGCGGCCATCGAGAGCGACATGACCGTCGCGCCGGCGTTGAGGCCGATGGGTGTCGGATCATAGAACGGGTCGGCAAATCGGTGGCGTGTACCCAGGCATTTCCCGCGCGCTTCATCGTGATGATGCGACCTGCGCTGGTGCCGAGTGTTGTACAACTCGACACCAGCGTCCGGCCATCGCCGCTCAGTCGCGTGGTTTGGCACCAGTCCCCGGGCGGGAGGGTGCAAGCGTGACGGCGTGCTGCCAGGCGTCTGCGGGCCGCACGAAAATGTGCGTCTGCATCACGGGAGGTCCCCTGTCGTCCGGGGCCGGGCGGAGATCACCTTGAGCGTACGTCCGTCGTGGCTCATGTCCAGAGAGCTGCCGAAGAAGTCCCGGAACAGAGGCTCGGGAGCGTGCAACGTGGCCACCAGCCCCCAGGCATTCCGGGCCCTGCGAAACACATACACGATGCCCGCATCTTGGACTCCATGGACGTCCTCACGTGGAGCAGCCACGGCGAGTATCGAGCCATCAGCGCTCAAGGCCGTGCCTCGAAAGTCGAATCGAAGGCGATACCAAAGTCGCTGGGGACTGATTCTTGCCGGCCTTGAGGTAGGCCTCCTGCTGCCATGCGTTACCGCGGCGACGAAACACGTAAACGGCGCCGGAGGGTGCGAAAGGTTGTTTGCCTGATCGCCGTTGACGCCACTGGCGTTGCTCGACTCGAGCTGGCGGTTACGGCCAGCGTGTAACCGTCGGCACTCAAAGCCACGCCCTGGCCGAAGGCATCCCCGAGCTCGGTGTTCGAGCCCTTGAGATAGCCGATGGTGTCGAGCATCAGACCGCGCGGGCTGAGCGCCGCGGAGTTGGTGCAGCCGTCGCCGTTGCAGGCGGCGACGATGAAGCGCATGCCCGTCCAGTCCTGTAAGTGCACGGTGAGGGCTTGCTCAGTCTGGGTGATCGTGGCGGAGGTGCTCGCCCAATGGCTGATACGCCGCGCCAGCGCTTGGCCTGAATCGCCTCTATGGGTAGTAAGCTGCGCCCGCGACGGGTTCCCAGTCGAGGCGCAGTAGTTTGATATCCGCACCCATGGTGACTTGCGGGGCGCCGGGAGGCGCGGCGATCGCCACGTTAGCGGCAAACACCGCAAGTGCCAGTGTGAATCCGATCCTTGGAATGCGCATGATGAAACTCCTTGCGTTATCCCTCAATAGAGGCAGGCCGCGCCTGCGAGCGCCGCGCACTCGTTCTCCCGATTGCCATTGATGACAATTGTGGCGTTGTCCTCGCCGCTTGCGCACTGATGGCGAACAGAACGAGAACCAGCGCAAAGCCGATGTCTGGAGCACGCATGGCGGAGCCTCCCCGAGCTGTCTGCTCGTTCACGCGCCATCAGATGAGGCAGCAACAATCGCGCCAGCGGTGCCCCAAGGCTCGCTTGTGTGTTTTGCAAGTTTCGGCGGAGTAAATTGCACGCCGGGTTGTAATGCGCGGATGTATTCTTTCAACCCTTAGGTGGTCTAGCCCGCGTCTAACAACTTCCAGCGGCAGGATCCTCCGGGGGCGCTTTACTACTGAAGCAGGCCCGCGAAAAGATGCGGCTTCATCGCAACGACCAACGCGATCATGAGGCCGATGGCCAAGCCCATGATTGTGCCGGCGGCTATTCCACGTGAGAGAAACTTCTGTTCGCCGTGTGTCATCTCTCGCCTCCAGAAAGTGCCCCCAAAGTATCACGGATGTGCGTGGCGTCCATCTACCGAGTCCATCGTGAGCGGGAGCGCGAAAGTCGGAAAGACCTCGGGGCCGAAGGTGAGGATCTCGGCAATGATGCCTTCCTCAACTCGCAGCACATCGACAGCCACCGGACGGTAAGTCGTGTCGCCCGACTGGAGCACATACACCGCCACCGCCGGATGCCGATTGGCGCGTGTGGTGACGCACCGCAGTTGGCCGAAAGCCTCGGTGCCAAAACCAGCGTCCGTAAAGAGCTTCAAGATGGCCTCGCGGCCCAGGCTAACCTCCGGCTGCGGTGGCATACGGCAGACTGCGTCCTCGCGGAGCAGCGGTACGAACGCGCCGATGTCGGCCTTTTCGCAGGCTTCGATGTACTTCCGGAGCAGCTCGCGTTCGGCCGCACTGGCGTACGACCCCGGCCGGCCACTCCGGTCTGCGTGAGGGCAGCTTCGCACTCAGAGTGGCACGTGCCCGCTGCAACGCACTGTTCGCCGCGGCGACGCTTACGTCGAGCAGTTCGGCGGTCTCCTTCGCGGACCAACCCAGCACATCACATAGAATCAGCACGGCCCTTTGCTGAGGCGAGAGGAGCTGGATGACGGTCAGGAACGCGAGCCCGATCGTTTCCTGGGTCAGTACGGCGGTCTCCGGTTCGGAGTCGCGCGGCGTCGTCGGCTCGAGGATGGCATCCGGGATCGGCTGGAGCCAAGTCACTTCGGCGGGCACCAATGGCGCGCCCGGAGGTTCGGCAGAGGACTTCGCGGCGAGTGCCGATCTCCGCGCATCGTGGCCGATGGCATCGAGGCAGACGTTGGTCGCGACCCGGTATAACCACGGGCGGACCGGAGCTCCCTCCTTGAGGCTCTCGCGATACTTCCAGGCGCGCAGCAGGGCATCCTCCACTCGGGGCATCTTCGGCGTCCTGGAGCGAGCCGAGCATGCGATAGCAATGGATCAGCAGCTCACGGCGGTGGCGCTCCGCAACTGTATTGAAAGCCGCCTCGTCGCCCGCTCGAACGGCGCCAGCTAGCGCAATTGGGTCAGCCGACGCTGTCATGGTCTGGTCAGCATTCATTTCGAACTCTCCATTACAAAAATCGTGTTCTTTTGCCAACGAGTAATACCTTCCCGCGCACGGAAATCATCGCGCCAACCACGAGGGAAATCACTTTGAGTGCTGGGGTGTTACCCATGTCATCGGTAAATGACGTTACCGATGTGTCCAGAACGGACCGAAACTAGATGGCTCCCTGGGTTGGACTCGAACCAACGACCAACGGATTAACAGTCCGACGCTCTACCAACTGAGCTACCAGGGAACCGAGAACCTTTGAAGGGCGCGCATTCTGGCGGCGAGACCGTCAGACGTCAAGCAATCCTTGAGGATCAGCGACTTACGGCCGAAAAACCCTGACGCGGTCGTGGTCGCGGTGGCCGGTTCTTGCCGTCGGTAAGGAATCGGTAAGTACGGGTGCGCTCCAATTCAGCCACTCGAAAAAGCGAGACTCAACATGCCAATTGGAAAACTCTCCACGCTCAAACTCGTTCCGGCACTTGGCCTGCTCTGCCTTTGCGCGATCGGCTGCACGACGACCGCCAAGCTCAACAACTTCGCAGAGCTCAGCAAGGTGGGGATTGCGTACTCGGAGGCGACTGACGCGCTCATCGACACCGCTGCCGCGACCAGTATCGATGCCGACACCGCCGTGCTGCTGGTAGCGCGTGAATTGCAGGAAGACAAGGATGCTCGACTCCAGGCAATCGACGCGCAGTCCAAGGCATTGCGGACGCAGCTCGCGATTTTCGCGGACATCCGGCGTCACCAGTCCCTGATCAAGGAATATTTTGTGGCGTTGGGCGCGCTGGCGGATGCCGGTGATGCGGATTCCGCCATTGGTACCGCGGCGACGGGCGTGGTGAGTGCACTCGGGACCTTGAGCTCGGGCTTCGCGGATCTGAAGGTTGGAGAGCAGCCCATCACCGAGTTTACGTCGCAGGCCGTTCCCCTGGTGGTTGCGGCCCTTCGATCGCGTGCGCTGGAAAAGGAACTACGAACAAACGGCGCGGCGATCAATCGCGAATTGGAGATCTCCGAGCGATTGATGGCATTCCTTGCGGAAAAGATCGCGGCCGACGATGCGGCTGTTCAAGGACCGAAGGAAGCCGATGCTGTCTACGCTCCCTACGTGGGCGCGGGTGCACTGCCGGGGAACTGGCCCGAGGAACGCGCGGCATTCCTCCAGCACAGCGTCGACATGGCCGCAGTCAACAGTGCTCAGGACGCTGCCCGCAAACTCCGCACCGCGCTGATCGCTGCAGCGGAGGGTCATCTCGCGCCGGGTCAATTGCAGTTGTTGGTTACGGACCTCAGTGCGCTCACTGAAATCCTCGAGAACATCAAGAGCACGAAGAAGTAGAAGGAGGACGAAACATGGCAACCCCGGGTGAAATCCGCGACCAACTTCTCCGCGATTTGCGCGCGACGCGCACGCAACTCATGTCGCCTGCCTGGCTCACGAAGATCAGGGATGCGCCGAAGCCCCAGAAACAGGCGGCGGGAGATAACCTGATGAAGGTGCAACTGGCGATCCTGGATCTCGAGAACCAGGCACTTGCGGCCTTTCGAGATGAGTTGCAGGCCAATGAAACAGAAATCACGAAGTCGACCCAGAAGATGAAGTCAACGCTGGCAAAGCTCGAATCCACGGCAAAGATTCTGGAGGCGGTTTCAGGCTTTCTGCGCGTACTCGCACGTGTCGTGACGCTTTTCTAGTTGGCGCCTCGAGCGGGTGGCGGCTCACGGGCGCGGTGCGACGTAAACCTGGTTTTCGCGCGTGCCGCCCGACATATCGAATTCATCGGCGGCGAATGCCACTGCGGTGCCGTCGCGCGAAATCGCGTGATAGGCATACGCAGATGAGACCGCAATGCTGGCGCCGTCGGGGCGTCGCGAGGCCACGGCCAATGCCGTGCTCTGCAGATCGCGCACGACCAGCGCAGTACTCGGGAAGTTGGCCGTGAGATTTCCGGCATTGGTCATGAAGAGCACATGCCCGTCATCCGACACCTTTGGCCAACTGCTGTTGCCATTGCCGAAACCAAAGGAGCCGCCACTCGCAACGGTGATGTTGCCTGGATTGTTCCCGTCGATCGCCAGGACCTGCGTGAAATTCGATCCGTTCAACGTGGTGGGAGAACGCAAGGCAAATGTGATGTAGCGGCCGTTGCCCGAGATGCCAATGCCCTGTCCCACGTAAGACGCATTGTTTGTGCTGTCGATGCTGAACGCCTCAGTCGAGACATTTGCTTCGGCGTCATAGTGAACAATGATGTTGCGCGTGTCGCCGGGAACGAAGGTGGCATAGAGATATGCCAGGTGTTCGCCATCGTCCGACATCGCCGAATAGGCGACGAGAGACGTCGTGCTGCTGTAGACGCGCCGCAGGAAGCCGGACTGCAGGCTGCGGAAGTACAGCGAGTACGCCCCTGACGGATCGTCGCCGATGAGGTCCTGGTTCGACACAAAGCTCACGAAACGGCCGTCTGCAGAAATATTCAGCTGCATGTCGCTTTGGCCGTTACCCGCATTGGTGATCTGCGAACCATCCGCTTTCAGGCTGACACGCGTGGTGGTGCCGGCCTGCAGAGTCGCGCACGAACACGTCCTGCGATCCATTGTCATCGTCGGCCACGAGATCCCCCGCGAGCGAGCTGAAGATGACGTGGCGTCCGCCCGCAGCGAGTTTCAGGCCGTTGACGCCGTACGGCGATTGGGATTGGGTGCCTGCCGGTGTCTGATTGATGAGCGTGGTAACTCCAGTGGCCATGTTCCGCACATACGCGTTGTTGGACGCCAAGGGGTAGCCGCCGAAATTCGGGACGAGATTGGTGCCGTCGCTGATGAACGCGACGATATTGCCATCGGCCGAGAGACTCGGCAGGCCGCTGCGGTTGTTAGCCGTTGCGCCGCTGGTCGCGCGGCTCGCTAGTGTCGTGGTGGTGATGCCGGTTCCGCCCGGCGCCGTCACAGTGATGGTCGCCTCATAGCTGACATTCAGGCCCGCCGCATTTTCAGCGAGGAACCGGAACCGCGCGCCACTTTCGGCCAGCGTGAGCGTGGGCGAGGAGTAGCAGAACACGCTGTTGTCGGTGATTGTTGTGTAGAGAACATCCGGCCAGGACGTTCCATCCCACCGTTGCATGTGCAGGGTCATCGGAAACGTGCCGATGAACGCGCCACACAGCGAGGCCGTCTGGCCGGGCTGGATGGTCGAGTTCGCGGGGTGCTGCACCACGCTGGGCGCGTCAACTATCTGCACGCTGAGCACGGCGGGCTGGCTGAAGAAGAGTCCGGCGCCGTTGTAAACCATCACGCTGTACAGCGCGCCGGTATTGGCTTCGACCAGCATGGGAGTAGTGTAGCTCGCTTCGGTGGCGCCCGGGATTGGGTTGCCGTTGAGCAGCCACTGGTAACGTAAGCCCGAACCGCCCGCCTGCACGGTGAATGTGGCCGTCTGCCCCTGGATTGCGGTGGTAGACGACGGGTCCTGCTGGATTTCCGGTGCACCTAACAGGATGATCCGCGCCGCCTGGCTCGCGGTCGACGCGAGGCTGTTGCTGATGAAGACGGTGTAATCACCGACGTTGGCACTGCTTACATTGGTGAGGCTCAGCACCGGCAGCGTGGCGCCGGGCAATATTGTGCCGTTGAAACTCCACTGGTACGCGAGCGGACCGCTGCCCGTGGCTCCCACGGCCAGCATTGCCGAACCGCCGGCCGGCACGACGACGGTCGCGGGTTGTGAGGTGATCGTGGGCGGCACGTTGCCGACGGCGGGCAACACGTCGAGGGTGACAGTACCGCTGACCACCGCACCGGCACTGTTGGTCACGACCACCGAATAGATACCGGCATTCGGCAGTGCGACGGAGTGGAATGTCAGCGAGGCGCTGGTGGCGCCGGCGATGTTCACGCCGTCGCGGCGCCACTGAAAACTCAGCGGTCCGCTGCCATCCACGCCCACGGCGAAGGTGGCGGTGTTGCCTACATTCACCGTGACCGAGACTGGCTGGGTGACGATGCTGGGGGCGACGGCTGCCGGAGTACCGGCGTGACGCTGAGCACCGCGGTATTGCTGGCTGCATTGCCAGCATTGTTGGTGACGGTGACGGCATAGTTGCCAGCATTCGCGCTGGTGACGCCCGTGAGGCGCAGCACCGGGCTGTTGGCGCCCGCGATGTTCGTGCCGTTGAAGCGCCACTGATAACTCAGTGCTTCTGTGCCATAGGCCACGACGGCGAACACAGCGTCATTGCCCGAGGTCACGTTGAGTGAGGCTGGCTGCGTCGTGATGCTCGGCGCGACATCGAGATCGCTCACTGACACCGTGACAGGCGTGCTCGCAGTGCTGCCAACAGCATTGGTTGCGACGACGCGGTACTGCTCGCCGTTGTCTGAAGGCACTCGCGGTGCGGTGGTGTAGCTCGCGGTAGTGGCGCCCTTGCCGACAGTCACATCGGTCCATTCACCCGTAGAGTTGGCTGGACGTGTTTGCCAACGCAGCGTCGGCGCGGGCTGGCCGGAGACTGTTACCGAAAAGTTTGCCGTCTCCGCAGTGCGAATCAGCACGGAGCGCGGCTGCTCGACGATCGTGGGCAGATGCGCTCTGCTGCAGCACATTGATACGGGTTGCAGGCCCGGTGTCGCAGGGAAGCGCGGCGTGGGCGGCGTTGGGGTGTAGCAAGCGTATGCGCGGATGAGTGCGCCCTGATCTGCGGCAGTTGCGACGAATGCATGCCGGACGCCCCACGGACGCCACCCCAGCCGGTGACAAATGGCAGAGGGTCTGCCTCATCCTGAAAGGAACGCGCAATTTCGCGCCAGGAGGCACCGCCGTCGTCGCTGCGCTGCCAGTCGACGATGGCGCGGTTGTCGCGGTGGGCGCGAGCTGGCTCAAGCCCGTGTCGAAAGCACCGCCAAAAACGATGACATCGAGATTCGCCTGCCGGCCTTCGACGACGTCGAGCTGCGCGGGTGCGCGTGCGATGGCGACGGCGGGATACGTTGGCTCCACCCGTCCAGATGGCTCTTGTAAAACTCGAGGCAGCAAGGAATCCTTCCGAGCAGTTCAGGAAGGCATTAAAGCTGTACACAGCGGACGAGGACTGCGGAAGCTCTTTGGTCAGCGTAAAGCCGGATAGGGGCAAATCCGGGTGAGAGATATTGAGCCGTTACGATAGTTTCGCTTCTTCCCAGGACGCGGATGGGTTGGTGCAGTTCGGCGGTAGCTGGCCGCCGTTCCCGGCGACGGTGTAAGTGACCGTCGAGGGTCCGACCAGCGCGTTGCAGTCCTGTTCACCACAGTTCAGCGTGGCCACGAATTGGAATGGCACGGCCTGGAAGACGGGCAGCGGGTAGGTGATGACCACGGTCATGAAGAAAGAAAAGCTGTCCACATTCGCTTTGAGCTTGCCGTCGACGACCGTCGAGTCAGTAAGGATCTGCCATACGCCATTGGGCTCAGCCTTGGCGAGCTTGAGTTCTTGAGTGGGAAGCAATGTGAGGGTGGGCGCAGGGATGCTCACTTCAACCGGCTGCAAGAAGTTTCCACCGTGCGGCGTGATCACATACATGTTGCCCGTTGCGCCCAGTTCCGCCGGGACAGGCGGCGCGCCGGTGGAATCCATGGCGATTCGAAACGTCGTGTCACTGTCGACAGCGCCCGCCGGGAATATCACCGTAGCTCCACTGGCCTCGGTGATCGTGCCGCCTGTCGTTCCGATAACTGGTGGCGGTGGGGGCGGAGGCGGGACCACTGGAGGGGGTGAAGGTGCTACCGGAGGCGGCGAGTCGCCACCACCTCCGCAACCCACGAGCGCCAACAAACAAATCGCGACAGCAACTTGAGAACGCATGACGCCCACCCTTTTTGGCCGGCAAACACGCCGGTCAGCGAGTCAATGCGTAAGAAACCGGCAAACCGGCTCAAGCTTTCCGGGGACGGCGTGTGACTCAACGCCCATTTCTTGTCACGAGCGACTTATGTCATTGACGCGGATGGGGCTCGCGCGACAATGCTGCGTGGACTTGGATAACAAGAACGACAAACAGTCCCCCGGCGAGGTCACGCGTCTCCTGCAGCGCTGGTCCGATGGCGACGCCTCGGCAATCGATGCGCTCTGGCCGCTGGTCTACGACGACATCCGGCGCATGGCGGGTCGGCAGATTGCCGGCGAACGCGGCGGTCACACGCTGCAAGCCACCGCGCTGGTGAACGAGGCCTTCATCCGGCTCGCCGGCGAACGCGCCTTCGAATGGCAGCGGCGCGAGCAATTCCTGGCGCTGGCCGCGCAGATCATGCGGCGCGTGCTGGTGGATTACGCGAGGCAGCGCGGCGCGCAGCGGCGTGGCGACGGCGCTAAGCGCGTGAGCATTCACGACACCTGGGCCGCCGACGAAGTCGATCAGATCCAGGCACTGGACGCCTTCCATGACGAGAGCGTGGACGTGCTGGCCATCGACTCTGCGCTCACCAGGCTTCAGCAAGTCGACGAGCCCCAGAGTCGCATCGTCGAATTGCGCTACTTCGGCGGCCTGACGCTCGAGGAAACGGCGCTGGCCGCCGGCATCTCGCTCGCCAGCGTCAAGCGCGAATGGGCGATGGCGCGTGCCTGGTTGCGCCGCGAGCTCGCGGCGTACGAAGCAGGTGCGACGCCGTGACGAACCTGAGTCGTGACGAGGTGAAGGCGCTATTCTCGGCTGCGCTGGAGTTGCCGCCCGACGACAGGACGGCGTTTCTCATGCTCGCAGCCGGCGACAACACGCGGCTGTTCACCGAGGTGCAATCGTTGCTCGACTCGCATGAGAAGCCGGGCGGGTTTCCCGACAGGGTTTCGCCCGACTTCCGCTCCGAGGCGTTTGCCGCCTCGAGTGCCACGCGCAGCCGCATTGGTGAACGCATTGGCGCGTACCGGATCGTCGGCGTGCTGGGCACCGGCGGCATGGGTGATGTATTCAACGCGGTGCGCGATGACGATCAATATCGCGCCGAAGTCGCCATCAAGCTCATGCGCGCCGACGTGCGTACCAGCCTGACCGAGCAGCGCTTCAGAACCGAGCGGCAGATCCTCGCCGGCCTCGACCATCGCAACATCGCGCGCCTGCTGGATGGCGGCACGACTGTCGGCGGCGTGCCCTACGTGGTGATGGAACTCGTCACCGGCGAGCCCATCGATGGCTATTGCGATGCTCGAAGCCTGGCGGTGCGCGAGCGTGTGCAGCTTTTCCTGCAAGTGTGTGCTGCGGTGAGTTACGCGCATCAGCACCTGGTCGTGCATCGTGACCTGAAGCCCAACAACATCCTGGTGACCGCCGATGGTTCGGTGAAGCTGCTCGACTTCGGCATCGCCAAGCTGCTCGAGCCCGAATCAACGACGAGCCACGGCCACGGAAAAGACCCGCACCCAGCTGCGCGCCATGACGCTCGAGTACGCGAGCCCGGAGCAGGTGAGCGGGGCGCAGGTGACCACGGTCAGCGACGTCTACTCGCTGGGCGTGGTGCTCTATCGGCTCCTGACGGGCAAGAGCCCGTACCGCGAGGGCGCCACCGACGCGGCGCGCATGGCGGAGATCCTGAGCGATGCCATGCCGACGCGGCCCAGCCAGGTCGAGCGCAAGGTGGACGCGGACCTCGACAACATCCTGTTGATGGCGCTGCGCAAGGAGCCGGCGCTGCGCTACTCGAGCGTGGAGCAGTTCGCCAACGATCTGCGCAATTACCTCGCCGGCATGCCGGTGAAAGCCCGCGGCAACTCGCTGGCGTTACCGCGCTGGCAAGTTCGTACGGCGGCGCAAGGTCGAGCTCGCTGCGACCGTCCTGGTGGTGTGCGCATTGTTTGGTGCGCTGGTGTTCTCGATGCGCGAGGCGCGTATCGCAGAGCGCGAGCGCGTGGTCGCGCAACAGCACTTCGACAGCGTCCGCAAGCTCGCGAACACCATGTTGCTCCAGCTTCACGACGAGATGGCGCGCGACTCGGGTTCGATCAAGACCCGCGAATTGATGGTGAAGACGTCGCTGGAATATCTCGATGCGCTGTACAAGGAGTCGGGCTCCGATCCGCTGCTGCAGGAGGAACTTGCGACGGCATATATCAAGGTGGCCGCAATCCTGGGGAATGACGCGACCGCGTCCAACACGGGTGACTACCAGGGCGCGCTGCGAAGTTATGAACGCGCCATTGCTCTCCTGACGCCGTTGATGGCGGCAGACCCCGCGAATCACCGAGCAGGACTGGCCCTCGCTGGCGCGTACACAGAACAAGCGTCGCTACTGATGGTGGCTCGCGGCCCAAAATTCGCACGCGAGGCTGCGGATCGTGGTGCCGCGCTCACCGAGACCTTCGCGCCCTCGATTGCCGACGAAGCAGAGCGTATGCACCGGCTTCGAGCCACTTACACGGTGCAGGCGCAAATCCTGGGCTTCATGGGACTTTCGCTCGAGGCCATCGCTTCCCTCGACAAGTTGATCGCCGTTGTCGAAACGTACTGGCATGCGCACCCAGAGGATGAACGCGCATTCGTTGCGTTGAGTCGGGCATACAACATCGCGGCCCTGACCGATGACCCGCGGCTGTCGCTATCGGAAAATTACGATCGATCCCTGGCGCTGCTCGAGAAGTCGCTGTGGGCTGACGAAATGTTGCTCACGTTCAAGCCCAATGAACGTGAGTATCAGCTACGCCAGGCATCGGGACGCTTCAACATCGGCAACTATCGCCTTGCGCTCGGTCAGTACGCCGAAGCGCTGGAGCTCTACCAGTTGGGAACGGCTACGGCACTGGATGCTGCGCGAGACTCAGACGATGCCCACGCGCAGTACACATTGGCAC
Source organism: uncultured Pseudomonadota bacterium (assembly GCA_963832505.1). Classification (GTDB taxonomy): domain Bacteria; phylum Pseudomonadota; class Gammaproteobacteria; order Steroidobacterales; family Steroidobacteraceae; genus CADEED01. The sequence continues at coordinate 59,490 of CAWHUD010000003.1, forward strand.
TGTTCGAAACCAAACTCGCGCAAACCTTGTTCAAGCTGGGAAAAGTGGAAGAGGCGCGGGTGCTGTTCCTCAAGTGCGAGAAGGTTCTCGAGGCACTCCTGGCGCGCGACGGCTCTTTGCGCACCGAGTACGCCCTCGGCCACAACGCCGTGCGCCTCGGCGAGCTCTATGTCGCATCTCGCGGCGAATTCCCGCGGCGGCCGTGACGCGCAGCTCGACCTCTGGAAGAAGGCACGCGATTACCTGCAGCAGGGTGTCACATCCCTGAAGAAAGTCACCGCCAGCGCCACGCTCCAGGCCATAGACATGATCGTGGTCAATGATGGTGTGTCATCGCTGGCCCGCGTCGAGACCACGCTTGCCAAGCTCCAGCCGCTATAAGGCTGCCTGAAAAAACTTTGAGCCGGTTTTGTTGCGGATTCCGCATTTACCAGATGCGGAGGAACCATGAAAACTCTCATCGTCTTTTTGTCAGGAATGGCTGCGTGTGGCGCCGCACACGCTGACTTGCTGGCGTCCAAGGGTGCAAAGGGCACCTTGAGCGTTCAGTACGAATATTCGGCGACCGGCAAGAAGGCCGACAAATACGAACCCGCCGAATGGCGGGTAGTGCGCACCATCAGCCTTGTCGTGCCCATGAGGGCGGAGCAGCCTTTGCCAGGGCCCACCCTGCGTCCCATGGACGCCGAGCAAACCGCTGATCTCGCGAAGAAGCAGGCCGCGGTCAAGAACCTGCACACTACGATGGCGCCGACCATGGCCGACATGATGAAGATCGCCGAGAAGTGCGACGAGGACGAAGCCTGCGTCGAAAAGGCCATCCGGGAGTACAGCCAGACCATGGACATGGCGACCATCGACTCTGCCAAGGCAGACGCCGCGACGGCGAGCAAGATGGGCGCACCGCGCTATCAGCTCTGGCAGCCCGTGTCACAAAAGGGCACGTACCTGATCGATGAAACCTACCGTTCGCAGACTTCGGATCCGCTGTGCATGAGCAAGCCGAAGCAGATCTGTTCACGTGAAGAGACCCGCAAGGGCGGCGGCGACATTCCCGCGCCGCCGGGTGCCAAGGACACGTCGGCGGCCATGCTCGAGGTCGACAGCCAGAAGAAGGACGTACTCATCAAGTTGCCGATTCCGCTGAGCGCACTCACTTACACGAGCCAGGTCACTTCAGACCATCCGGAAGAAAAGAGCGGCACGTCCACCGGGATACTGCCCGCGATGTTCGGCCAGCAGAAGTCGATCACCGCAGTGATTCCCGGCGAGCTGCGCACCGCATCCGGCACGCAGACCTTCAAGATGGATGGCGCCGGGGGCGAGGGCGGAACGCTGATCGTGAAGTGGCAGTTCACGATGCAGTAGGGAATCTCTAAATTACAAACCCTCAACTCGGCGAAATGTGAATCTGGGTCCCGCCAACGCTGGACGTCACCAGTTCGAGCACGAAAGGCTGCTCGCCGGAGAGCGCCTTTACGAGGAGGGTTTCTCCCGCGACGACCTCAGCGCGGAAGCGGCCCTTCGGCGCCTGAACTTTGAAGGTATCGCGGACGTCCTGCGCAATGAACATGTGCGCGCGACCCTGGTGGATCTTCGCCGTCACCAGGATGGGATCGCCGTCGTGCGGCGTGATGCGAAATTGCATCTCGCCGTCGCTGGTGGCCCTGCCGCTGAAGTCCACGTGCCATTTGCTGTTTGGAGCGGGCGCGTCGGTTGCCGCTGCCGTGCCGGTGATGAGCAATGCGGCAGCCAGTGCGATGGCACCGGACTTGAGAATTTGAAGGTACATGTGGGTCCAGGGGGAAGTGAGGCAGTTGTTGTTCTGGCGCGAGACTATGCGCCACTCCGACCCTGAAGTCTCGCGTCTCGCTTCCGGCCGCCGGCAGGAATTTGCGGCCGGAAGCGAGCCCGACGCGCGCCAAACGGCGCGCGCGCCAGCCGAGTTGTCAGCGCGTTTCTTTCATCATCCGCTCGACCTCGCCGCGCTCGTTCTTTCCGCCGGACGGCGGCATGTCATCGTCGTCGACTTCACCCTCCAGCTCGACCTTGCGCGCCGCGAGTTGTGCACCCAGCGAATCGAGGTCCATTTCCGATTTGCGAGCCTCGGCGAACATGCCGCCGGGCTGTTCCTCTTCCTTGACGTGATGCTTGATCATTTCGAAAAGCACGGTGACTTTCGCATCGAAATATTCGTCGTCCGGTGACGAACTCTCGATCTCGGCAATCAACTTCTTTGCACCGTCGTGCTCGATCTCGGCCTCATGATGGAGCTTCAGGTCATCGGTCGCCTGCAGGAACGCCGGATAAAAGATCTCTTCCTCGATCGTGGTGTGAATCTTGAGTGCATTGCAGATCTGTGTGGCGAGTTCCAGCTTGCGGTCGTCATCCGACGCTTCGCAGAACTCCTCAAACCATTCCTCAACCTGTCGATGATCGGCTTTCAGAAGGGCGATCGCGTCCTGCGAGTCGCCGCTTCGTTCACTTTTCGACTTTGCCCGTGCCATTTGCGATTCCTCCATGTTTGGGGCGCACATGATTGGAGAGAGGCGGAGACGCTGAAAATGGACGAGGAGGTGAATCTGCGTGGGCAAGCGCTCACATCCAATGCGAACCTTTCTCAATTCGGGCGCAACGAAGGGTCCTACAGCACCGCGCCTACATTGAATGATGAATAAACGGACCGACAACCGACAAGGTGGCGTATGTAGTAACCAGGCGCGGCAAGAAATGCGCCGACGCCGCGTGATTTATCGCGTCTCATACCAGGAGAAGGCCATGGCTAACAAACCAGTAGAACCGCCTGCGGAGGCGATGCGAAAGCAGGCCGGTCCTGGCGATGCTGTGCCGTTGGCACTGGCGCGCGTGCAGGCGCGCGGCAGGCGCCCGCTGGCAGTGCGGTCACCGAGCATCAGCGGCGGGATTCCGGCAAGGCACTCCGAGTACGCCGAGGGTTTGTCGCCCGAAATCTCGTGGAGCAGCCTCGCCGAAGCGAAATCCTACGCACTCATCCTCGAAGACACGGACGCAAAGTCCGTGCGGCCCTTCGTTCACTGGGTGGCTTGGAACATTCCCGGGAGCGTGACGACGCTGCCGGAAGGATTGCAGGAGCTACCGCGTCTGACGGAGCCCGAGGGGATTCTGCAGGGAAAAACCAGCCGCGGGTCAGTAGGCTATTTCGGCCCGCGTCCGCCGCCGGGTGATCCGCCGCATCACTACCACTTCCAGGTGTTCGCGCTAGACACCGAGCTCGATGTGCCCGCCGGGGCGGAGCGCGATGAAGTGCTGGATGCCATGAACGGCCACGTGCTCGCTGCCGGGGAACTGGTCGGCACTTTCCAGCAAGACGCGGCGCCATCCGAGTAGCTCTCAAGAAGGAAACGGAGTGCGTAACGGGTCTGACATCCTCATCGAGTGCCTCATGGCCTGGGGCGTCGATACCATCTTTGGCATGCCCGGGGATGGCATCAATGGGTTGATGGAGGCGATCCGGAAGCGCGAAGGAAAACTTCGCTTCATCCAAGTGCGGCACGAGGAATCCGCGGCACTCATGGCGTGCGCGCATTCGAAATGGACCGGACGAATCGGCTGTTGCCTGGCGACCACTGGGCCGGGCGGTGTGCACTTGTTGAATGGGTTGTACGACGCGAAGTTCGACAAGGCGTCGGTCATCGCAATCACGGGCCTGCCTTTTCACGATCTCATCGACACGTTCACGCAGCAGGATGTCGACCTGCCGAGGTTGTTCTCCGACGTTGCGGCATACAGCACGCGAATCATGAGCGCGGCGCACGTGGAGAACACCGTCTCGCTTGCCTGTCGCATCGCCTGTGCGCAACACACCGTTGCCCACGTCGCCGTCCCCGTCGACGTCCAAGAGGAAACGCTGGAAGAAGTGGAACGCTCGACTCGCAACGTACAGCACCATGTATCGTTCGCGCGCCAGGAGAGCGAACGGGTGCCGGAGGAAGACGAGATCGCGCGCGCCCTCGAGATCCTGAACCGGGGAAAGCGTGTTGCCATCCTGGCCGGGCAGGGAGCGCTCGGCGCTCGCGAGGAACTGCTCGAACTTGCCGAGTTGGTGGGCGCACCCATCATCAAGGCACTGCTCGGCAAGGGCCTGGTGCCAGACGCCCATCCGCTCACGACCGGCGGCATCGGGCTCTTGGGTACGCGCGCCTCGCAACAGGCGTTCGAGGAATGCGACACCCTGCTCATCGTCGGTTCGACCTTTCCGTACGTGGAGTACTACCCCAAGCCTGGACAGGCGCGCGGCGTTCAGATCGATCGCGACCCGACGCGCATCGGCTTGCGTTTTCCCGTCGAAGTGGGCCTGGTGGGCGATGCGCGCAAGACGCTGAAAATCCTGATCGCACGCCTCAAGGCACACGGCGACCGGAGCTTCCTCGAGAAGTGCCAAGAACGCATGCGCGACTGGCGATCACTGCTGGAGCGATCGGCCGACAATAGCACCGGGCGACTCGCGCCCGGGCAGCTGGCGCGGGAGCTCAGCCGGCGCCTGCACGACGATGCGCTGATTGCCTGGGACTCCGGCCACAACACCGGCGTGCTGGCGCGTTACGTCGACGCGCGCGGTACACAGATGTACGCGGGATCCGGCATGTTAGCCACCATGGCATGCTCGATTCCGTATGCCATCGCTGCTGCGTTGGCGTATCCCGGCCGGCAGGTGGTCGCATTCACGGGTGATGGCGGGCTGACAATGCTATTAGGCGAGCTCGCAACAATCGTCCGCTACGGCCTGCCCATCAAGATCGTCGTGATGAAGAACAACTCGCTGGGACAGATCAAGTGGGAGCAGCTCATGTTCCTGGGCAACCCGGAGTATCAGTGCGACCTGACACCGGTGGATTTTGCCCAGGCGGCGCAGGCATTCGGCATTGCCGGAATGCGCTGCGATTCGCCAGCGAACTGCGGGGCGGCACTCGATGCGGCCCTGGCGCACGACGGACCCGCGCTGGTCGAAGCCACCGTCGATCCCTATGAACCGTTGCTGCCGCCCAAGCGCATCGAAAAATACGCAAAGAATCTCGAGAAAGCGCTCGACGAGGGTACGCGCAACGCGTCGCAGATACGCGAGGCCCTGCAGCGCGAGCCTTCGAAAACCCAGCTCGCCTGACGGCGCAACATGAATCTCTCCCACGCGGAGAGGTGGGATTTACCGATGGGGCCACAAACAGGCTGGCGCGCAGCCTAACAGCAGGGAATTTCAATTCATGAAACACGGAGGTTTCCATGAACACGCGACCTTTTGCCATCGTCACGGGTACCTAGGGTGAGGAGTACGCCAAGGGGGTGCTTAAGCCGCGTCATACACTTCACTGAAGCATCGTTGCGAAGGGAGTCGCATGAAAATCGCACAAGTTGCGCCGCTCGTTGAAAGCGTTCCGCCGAAGTTCTACGGTGGCACCGAGCGAATCGTTTCGTATCTGACCGAGGAACTGGTGCGGCAGGGTCACGCGTCACGCTGTTCGCGAGCGGCGATTCGACCACCGCCGCCGAGTTGCACGCGGTCGTTCCGACAGCGCTGCGCCTGAATGCGGACGATCAGGGAACCTCTGGCGCTACGCCACGCTTGCAGCTCGAGGAACGTGCGGCGCCGCGCCGAAGAGTTCGACGTGATTCATTTCCACGGCGACTTCCTGCATCTGCCGGTGGTGCGCGCGCTGGGTCTGGCAACGTGCGTCACGACCATGCACGGCCGTCTCGATCTTGCCGGAGTACCGGCCGCTGTTCGCGGAATTCCGCGACATGCCGTTGGTGTCGATTTCCGATCAGCAACGCCAACCGCTGCCGCGGATGCAACTGGGTTGGCACGGTGCATCACGGGCTGCCGCCGCAACGTCTGCCGTTTCGATGCCGCGGCCGCGTGGCGACTACGTCGCGTTCCTCGGGCGTATCTCACCCGAGAAGCGCCCGGACCGCGCCATCGAGATAGCGCGCCGGGCCGGGATGAAGCATCGTGATCGCCGCCAAAGTCGACACTGCGGATCGGCGACTATTTCCGCGAGCAGATCGAGCCGTTGCTCTCCAGCCCCACGTCGAGTATGTAGGAGAAATCGGCGAGAGCGAGAAGTGCGATTTCCTCGGCAATGCGCGCGCACTGCTGTTTCCCATCGACTGGCCGGAACCGTTCGGACTGGTGATGATCGAAGCGATGTCCTGTGGCACGCCTTGCGTGGCGTGGAACGCGGGTTCGGTACCGGAAATCATCCAGGAGGGGCGAATGGCTACATCGTGGATTCGATCGACTGCGCGGTGCCGCGGTGCACCACGCGATGCGCTGGATCGGCGCGGCGTTCGGGCCTGCTTCCAGCAGCGCTTCTCGGCGGAACGCATGACGCGAGACTATCTGGATATCTATCGGCGCATGGCTCGCGCAAGTCGGGTCGCGTCGCAGCCTGATTTATGGCCGCGGATCCCCAACGCCTCGAGGTGGAGGACGGCGCGCAACCGTTCTACATCGCGGCCCACGACTCGCTGGTCGATGAGCCGCCGCAGATACTCAAGCATGGCGATACCTTCGCGCTGTTCGATCAGCATGGCGATCTCGCCAGCCGTCGCGGAAACACGCTAGGGCTTTATCATCACGACACTCGGTTCCTGTCGCGCCTGAAGCTGACCATAGAGCAGCGCAGTCCGCTGCTGCTGAGTTCCATGGTGCGTGCCAACAACGCGGTACTCGATGTCGATCTCACCAATCCCGACGTCGTGCAGGGCGACACTCTGGTGCTCGTCAAGGACACCATCCATCTCACGCGCATGAAGTTCCTGTGGAACGGCGCCTGCTACGAGATGCTGCTATTGAGGAATTTCGATGAGCAGCCACGCCGCGTTCGCATCGATTTCGAGTTCGACGCCGACTTCGCCGATCTGTTCGAAGTACGTGGATTCCAGCGCGCCACGCGCGGCAAGGTGAGCGCATCGAGTACGAGGCGCCGATGCGGTGCGCTTCGCGTACGCATCGCAGGACGCACTGCCGCGTTGCACGGATATCTTCTTCGAGCCGGTGCCGCGAGAGTTGCGGCCACAACATGCGCGTTTCGAGATCGACGTGCCGCCAAAACAGCGCCGCTCCGTCGCCATGAGCGTGCACTGCCGCGTCGGCGATACGCCGGTCGGAACGAGGGGTGTTGCGCGCGATGCGCGCGCGCGCCGTGAACTGCGCCAGGCGACCAAACGTGCGGCCGCGATCAAGACCTCCAGCGGCCTCACCAACGAGGTGCTGTGCCGGTCCATGGCCGACATCAGCATGCTGGTGACCGATACTCCGCACGGTGCCTATCCTTATGCCGGCGTACCGTGGTTCTCCACCGCTTTCGGTCGCGATGGGATCATCACCGCCATTCAATTGCTTTGGATGTACCCCGGCATGGCTCGCGGCGTACTGCGGTACCTCGCCGACACCCAGTCACAGGTGGAAGATCCAGCGCGCGATGCCGAGCCCGGAAAAATTCTGCACGAGATGCGCAAATGCGAGCTGGCGCTGCTTGGAGAGGTGCCGTTCGCTCGTTACTACGGTTCCATCGATGCCACTCCGCTATTCGTGGCGCTCGCGGGCCTGTATTGGCAGTACACCGCGGACACGGCGACGCTCGAGGCCATCTGGCCAAATGTGAAAGCCGCGCTCATCTGGATCGACGAGCACGGCGATGCTGACCGCGATGGCTTCGTCGAATATCGGCGCCGGCGCGACAGCGGGCTGGTGAACCAGGGCTGGAAAGACTCCGGCGACGCGGTGTTTCACGAAGATGGGCGACTGGCCGATGCGCCCATCGCACTGTGTGAGGTGCAGGCCTACGTGTACATGGCACGCACGTTGGCGGCGCGCATGGCCGAAGCGCGCGGTGAGACTGCGCTGGCCAATCGTCTGAGCGAGCAGGCCCGTCAGTTACGCGATCAGTTCGAAGCGCAGTTCTGGGACGAGGAGCTTGGTCTGTATGTGCTCGCGCTGGACGGCGAGAAACGCCCCTGCCGGGTGCGCACCTCCAATGCGGCGCAGGTGCTGTTCACGGGCATTGCGTCTCCGGCGCGCGCCGCGCGAATGGCGGAGACCTTTCGTCCGCGAGACTTTCTCACCGGGTGGGGAATCCGAACCGTGAGCTCCCGCGAGCGCCGCTACAATCCGACCTCGTATCACAACGGCTCGATCTGGCCGCATGACAACGCACTGATCGCACTCGGCTTCGCGCGCTACGGCCATGCGGAGCTCGCGGCGCGACTGACCGCACCATTCTCGACGCGGCCGTGCACATGCACTTGCGGCGGCTGCCAGAGTTGTTTTGTGGCATGCGCAAGCAGCGCGAGAAGGGGCCGATTCCCTATCCCGTGGCATGCTCGCCGCAGGCTTGGGCCGCAGCGGCGCCTTTCGGAATGCTGCAGGCCTGCCTGGGACTGGAAGTGGACGCCAGCCAGCGCATCGCACGCTTGCAATATCCGCGACTGCCCGAGTCAATGCATACGCTGCACGTCGCGGGGCATGCCGATCGGTGATGCGCGCGTGGACCTGCTGCTGCGCCGGCACGGCAGCGACGTCTCGGTGAACATCCTCAACCGCGACGGCGAAGCCGAGATCGTCACGCTGCAGCGCTGAACCTGATCAGTCCGGCAGTTTCTCCGCCAGTTGCCGGTGCTTCTGGAGTGTCGGCAAGGTCTTTTTCGCAAAACCTGCCAGTTCTGGATCCAAAGTCTTGGTAGCACTCTCGAACAAGGCGATCGCCTTGTTGTGATCCATGACCATGTGCTAACAAAACGCCCGGTCGAACGCGGCACCGGTCTCGCGGTCCAGATTCGCGATCATCGTGCGATGCTCCGCGTTCAGGCTGGTTGGAGCCTCGATACCCTTGCTCTTCGCGAGAGCCGCCAGCTCTTCGTTGGCCTTGACGTGGTCGGCAACCATGCGTTGCGCGAATTGGCGAATTTGCAGGTTCTCGGACTTGTTCAGCGCGAGCCTGCCGAGCTCGACCTCTGCCATTCCATCGAGCGCTGCCTTCTGGACGAATACCGATGGGGCAGGGGGCGTATCTTCCGCTTCCGCGGCAAGACTCGCGGCCGATGCGCCGGTGAGGG